>JAKOMT010000044.1 GCA_022241475.1 Microvirga sp.
TATGGCTCCGATTTCGCGCGATACGATGGCTTACGTGCTTGCCGGGGGGCGTGGCAGCCGCCTGATGGAACTGACGGACAGCCGCGCCAAGCCGGCCGTCTATTTCGGGGGCAAGTCGCGGATCATCGATTTCGCCTTGTCCAACGCCGTCAATTCGGGCATCCGCCGCATCGGCGTCGCCACGCAGTACAAGGCGCACAGCCTGATCCGGCATCTGCATCGCGGCTGGAACTTCCTGCGACCGGGCCGCAACGAAAGCTTCGACGTGTTGCCGGCCTCGCAGCGTGTGTCCGAAGACCAGTGGTATGCGGGCACCGCCGATGCCGTTTACCAGAACCTCGACATCATCGAGGCCTACGACCCCCGGTACATCGTCATCCTTGCGGGCGACCACGTCTACAAGATGGATTACGAGATCATGCTGCAACAGCATGTGGACACCGGCGCCGACGTGACCATCGGCTGCCTGGAAGTGCCTCGCATGGAAGCGCGCGGCTTCGGCGTCATGCATGTGGACGAGAAAGGCCGCGTCACCGACTTCATCGAAAAGCCGGAAGACCCGCCCGCAATCCCCGGACGGCCGGACACCGCCCTCGCCTCGATGGGCATCTATGTCTTCTCCACCGCCTTTTTGGCGGAACAACTCCGGCGCGATGCTGCCGACCTGAAGTCGGCCCGCGATTTCGGCAAGGACATCATCCCCTATATCGTGCGGCATGGCTCGGCCTATGCGCATTCCTTCAACCGCTCGGTGGTGCGCTCGTCCAATGAGGCGGATGCCTACTGGCGCGACGTCGGTACGGTGGACGCCTACTGGCAGGCCAATATCGACCTGACCGACGTCGTGCCCCAACTCGACATCTACGATCGG
>JAKOMT010000045.1 GCA_022241475.1 Microvirga sp.
AGGCTCGCCGATCATTTCTATGGCGGCATCGAAACTGTGCTGGAGACGGGTCGCCCAAAGGCGCAGCGTATGAGCATAATGTTCCCGCCAGCCTTCGACGTCGTGGATCTCGAAGCGGAACGCTTCGAGCTTTTGCAGCGAGTGGCCGATGTAGTCCAGCTCTCCGCCCGGGAAGATGTAACGCGTGAGCGCCTTATACTCGGCGGACTTGCGATGGAACTGGCGGATAGTTTTCTTCGCCGGACGCGTGATGGCGTGATGCAGATACAGGCCACCCGGCTTCATCAGGCGATGGACGGCACCGAAATATTCGTCGTGATGGGCAAAGCCCACATGCTCGAACATGCCGATAGACGAGATCTTGTCGAAAGTCCCCGACAACTCCTGAAACGGCTTCAACTCGATGGTGATCCTGTCGCTCAACCCTGCCTCGGCGATCCGCTCCCGGGAAAGGTCGAACTGCGCCTGGCTCAGCGTCACACCCTGCCCGACGACGCCGTAATTGGACACGGCATGGATCAGCAGCGCGCCCCAGCCGCTGCCGATATCGAGCATCCTGTCGCCCGGCTTTAGCCGGAGCTTGCGGCAGATCATGTCGAGTTTGTCGACCTGCGCCTTGTCGATATCGTCGTGCCAGCCGTCGAAATAGGCGCAGGAATAAAGCATGCGTTCATCCAGGAAGAGCCGGTAGAAATCATTCGAGACATCGTAATGATATTGGATCGCCTGGCGGGTCGAGCCGCTTTTGCCGGCGCCGTTGCCGATTGCCTGATGCACGACCTTGCCCTGACGGCGCAGCCGCAGAAGCGCCGGGAGAGACCGCGCAACCTGCCATTTGCTGAGCTGCTTCAGCGCCTGCTTAGTCTT
>JAKOMT010000046.1 GCA_022241475.1 Microvirga sp.
GTAACGATTACTTGTGGCACTTGGGCATTGTCTCTTCATCATCGGTGCCCCAAGTGCCAAGCCAGGTGCGAACTTCATTTCCGGTCAGATGCCGGCCCGTCTCCCTGTAGGATTCCCATGAGGCCAGCGCTTCCTGCTTGAAGCTCTCGCGTGCTTCCTCACGATCGACATACTGCTGGATCGCCTCCAGCATGATCCAATGCGCTGAACGCCTGCGGTGGCTCGCGAGCTGCTGGACACGGCTTTTGAGGCCATCGTCGATTTTAAGGGATGTAGCCATAGCGATCGCCTTTTATCACTTGGTGATACCGAGTGATAACTTAATCCCTTGCATCTGGCCTGTCCATCCAAACGTTGGAAACGATTAGCCCTTGAGCGCCTTGTCGAAGACGCGCAATACGTTGGCCAGTTCATGGCCGCGCTTCAGGACGGTGCCGCCGGCGCCGATAACGCTGTAGGCACCCTGCCGGCGCGCAAGGCGCGGATCTTTTTCGACACGGAACAGCGGCATCTCGCTGGTGCGACGGAAGATCGAAAAGACCGCCCTGTCCTTGAGCGTATCGATGGCGTAGTCGCGCCATTCGCCTGCCGCCACCATGCGTCCGTATATATGCAGGATTTGCGACAGTTCGCGCCGGTCGAAGGACACGACTGGACATGCGCTGGCGGGCCGGGTCGTCGGAAAAGTCAGGAGGTCCGCCGAGTGCCGTGACGTCTGGTCGTCCAAATCCATCCCCTGTCGATGGGCCGTTCCGTCCCCTGTGCCGGCCCGAAGAGATGATCGTCTCACCAAAAGAAGCAGGATGCAAACCCGGACGGATCAGTCTGCGCCGAATTCCAGTTGCGCCGCGGCAAGGATTTC
>JAKOMT010000047.1 GCA_022241475.1 Microvirga sp.
GCGGGCTCCGCGCCCGGGCGGCCTGATCCGCCGGCCGCGCGCCCCGCCGAACGTCGCTTCAGGGAAGAACCCATGCACCGCCTCGCACTCACCGCTGCCGCAATCCTCGCCGGAGCCATTCTCGCCCAGCCGGCGCTGGCTCATCCGGGCGGGCATGACCATGTCGGCGGCTTCGCCTCGGGGCTCCTGCACCCGCTGACGGGTCTCGACCACGTTCTGGCGATGGCGGCGGTCGGGATCTGGGCCGCCATGCTGGGCGGCCGCGCCGTTTTCGCGCTTCCCGCCGCCTTCGTGGCCGCCATGGTCGCCGCCGCGCTGGCGGGTATGGCCGGCTTCGCCCCGCCGATGCTCGAGATCGGCWTCGCGTCGTCGGTCGCCGCGCTCGGGCTGGCCGTCGCGTTCGGCCTGCGTCCCGCCATCATCGTCGGGGCGGCGATCTGCGGCGTCTTCGCGATCTTCCACGGGGCCGCGCACGGAGCTGAGCTGCCGCACGGGGCCGACGCGTTCGGCTATATCGTCGGGTTCGCCGTGGCGACTGCGCTTCTGCACGCCGCCGGTATCGTGACCGGAACGGCGATCGGGCGCGCGCCGGGCTTGTGGGCGACGAGGCTCACCGGCGCGGGCGTCGCGGCGGCGGGTATCGCGCTGCTCGTCCTGTAAAGCGGACGATCGATAAAATCCGAGCGTTCCGCCTAACGCGGGCGCAATCGCGGGGATGCAGGCTTGCTGTATGTTCGCAAGCCTCGCCATCGCCACGACCGGAATGCACGCCGCCGCCAAGAGCATCGAAGCGAGCGCGTCGAACGTCGCCAACGCCCGGACCAACGGCCCGCTTCCCGAGACCCCGCCGAACC
>JAKOMT010000048.1 GCA_022241475.1 Microvirga sp.
GCGGTGTCATGAACTGCACGGCTTTCCTATGTCCTACCGTCCGCTTGAAGTCGAGGGCCAGCGCTAAACGCTCTGGCCGCCATCGCTAAGCTGTATTGGAGCCTGTACGCGACCGCAGCGATTGTGCCGCGCAAGGGAGGAACAGGATGCACGACCTGACGATGACGCTGGCCCGTTTCGTGGCCGAACTCCGTTTCGACACCTTGCCACCGGAGGTGGTGACGCGCGCCAAGGAACTGTCGCTCGATCTGGCGGGCTCCATCGTGCGCGCCGGCAGCGAGGCGGATTCGACGCCCGCCATCCTTGCCGCCGTGCACCGGATGGGGCTGGACGGGCCGGGCAACGCGGGCGTTGTCGGCACGGGCCGCCTGTATGCGCCGCCTGTCGCGGCGCTCCTGAACGGCGCGCTCGGCCACTCGCTCGATTTCGACGATACGCATGCCGATTCCTCATTGCACCCCTCGGCGCCCGTCGTGCCGGCTGCGCTGGCCGTGGGCGAGGCTGTCGGGGCAAGCGGCGCGGAAGTCGTTACGGCAATTATCGCCGGATACGAGGTTTGCTGCCGGCTCGGTCTGGCGCTGGACCCGACGGCGCATTACGCACGTGGTTTCCACCCGACGGCGACGGCCGGCACCTTCGGAGCGGCGGCAGCGGCGGCGAAACTCTACGGGCTCGATGCCGAGGGCATCGCCCGCGCCTTCGGCGTTTCCGGCAGCCAGGCGGCGGGCTCGCTGCAGTTCCTGCAGAATGGCGGCTGGAACAAGCGCTGGCAGGTGGGGCAGGCGGCCATGAACGGTGTGATGGCGGGCGCGCTGGCGGCGGAAGGGTTTCACGCGGCTTGCGAGCCCATCGA
>JAKOMT010000049.1 GCA_022241475.1 Microvirga sp.
GACCAAG
Source organism: Microvirga sp. (assembly GCA_022241475.1). Next base: position 8 of record JAKOMT010000049.1, read on the forward strand.
CGGCGAGATGGGATCGCGGATGTTCGCCGCGCCGGTCGCGCGAGTAATGGAATAGGGCTGCGGGTGGATCGGCGCCTGCGAATGGACAGTCATCGCGCACATAGACCCATAATCGAGCGGTATCGGTCTTGCCCTTCGCCATGACCGGCACGGTGGTGTCATCTCCGTGGAGCCTGGTTGCGGCCAGAACATGGGCTTCGATCAACTTATAGAGTGGCATCAGCGCAAATGCAGCGGCACCGACCTGATCGGCGAGGGTCGAGACGCTAAGCGGCACGCCTTCGCGGGCGAAGCGGTCGGCCTGGCGGTTGAGCGGTTGGTGCTGCCCATACTTCTCGAAAAGCAGCATTGCGAGGAAGCTGGGCCCGGCCCATCCGCGCGGAACAACGTGGAAGGGTGCCGGGGCCTGTGCGATCTTCTCGCAGTCCCGGCACGAGAACTTCTCCCGAACCGTCTGGATCACCTTCCATGAGCGCGGGATCACCTCGAGCGTCTCGGTGACGTCCTCGCCAAGCTTGGAGAGCCGACCGCCGCCGCAGGCCGGGCAGGAACAGGGCGCAGGCACCACGACGCGCTCGCGCGGCAGGTGCTCGGGGAACGCCTTCCTTGCGGGCCGCTTGCGCTCGAAGGCGGTGACCGTGGTGGTCTTAGCTGCCGCTTTCTCAGCGATCAGATCGTCTTCGGCAGCGTCGGCCTCGAGATCTTCGAGCTGCAGCTCCATCTGGTCGAGCAGGCGGCGGCGCTCGGCGCTGGGGCCATACTGCTCACGCTTGAGCTTGGCGATCTGCAGCTTGAGGTGAGCGATCAGGGCCTCGATGGCGCTCTGGTGGGCCAGGGC
>JAKOMT010000050.1 GCA_022241475.1 Microvirga sp.
CACCCACAGGTCCATGATGCCGCCCTCGTTCACGAGGTCGTCGCCGACCGACTGGATAAAGCAGGCATGCGGCTGGGGATGCTCATAAGAGGATGCCGAACGCGTCAATTCGCCGGTACGGTAATCGACATAGAAATGGCCCTGGCCCGGCCCGTCGATACCATAGGCCCAATGCAACCCGGTATTGAACCATTGCGGTGAGTTGGGCGCCACCTTCTGGGTGGCGAGCATGTAGGCCAGCTCGTCGCGGAAGGCGAGGGCGTCATCTTCGGTGGCGAAGTAGCCGCCCTTCCAGCCCCAGTAGGTCCATGTGCCGGCCAGCCGGTCGAACACCTGCCGGGCGTCCAGCTCCGATCCTGTCCGCTCGCTCTCGGGCAGGCTGGCCAGAGCGGCCTCGTCGGCCGTGCCGCGCCACAGCCATGAGGGCACGTCGTTCTCTTCCACCTTCTTCAGATGCTTGGGCACCCCGGCCTTGCGGAAATACTTCTGCGCAAGGATATCGCTTGCCACCTGGCTGAACTGTGCCGGCACGTCGATGCCTTCGAGCCGGAAGACGATGGAGCCGTCCGGGTTGCGAATCTCGCTCGTCGCCTTGCGGAATTCAACGGAAGCGTAGGGGCTTTCGCCTGCCTTGGTGTAGCGGCGCTCGACCTTCATGCCCATGACTTCGAACCTTTCGAGAAACGGTGAAAACGCTGGCACGGCAAGCTCGCCGCTCCTGGCGCCGAGATCATGTTGCACCGTTTTGATTAACTAAACCTTGTGTCCTGTAAAGCGGACCGACGCCATATATAGTGTCTCCCGGTTGATTTTGGGAGACATTTGAAGCGATTTCCACAA
>JAKOMT010000051.1 GCA_022241475.1 Microvirga sp.
CTGGGCCGCCGAAAAGCTCGGCAGGACCGGCGCCGAGGCCGAGGCCTACGCCCAGGCGGTGCTGATGTCCGATTTCACCGAGCCGGGCCTGGGCCGCCGAAAAGCTCGGCAGGACCGGCGCCGAGGCCGAGGCCTACGCCCAGGCGGTGCTGATGTCCGATTTCACCGAGCCGGGCGACGAGGACGTGTTCCGCAAGGTGCGCGGGGACCTCGACCCGTCGGTGACGGACGCGGATATCCGCTTGCAGATGTCCAGCCTGCTCGCGCGGGCCGTGCAAGAAGTCCAGTCGCGGTGAGCCTCGCGCCGTCGCCGGTCGCGGCCCTGCGCGAGGCGATCGCGGCCGGGCGTCCGCAACTGTCGGCCTGGTGCGGCCTGCCGGGCGCGCCGCTCGCCGCGCTTCTGGCGGCGGAGGCGTTCGACGCGGTCACGATCGACCTGCAGCACGGGTCGGGAAGCCTCGCYGATTGCTTCGCAGCGATCCCGCTCGTCGCGGCGGCCGGCAAGCCGTTCGTCGCGCGCATCCCCGTCGGCGACTTCGCCTCCGCCTCGCGGCTTCTCGACGCCGGCGCGGCGGGCGTGATCGCGCCGATGATCAACACGGTCGAGGACGCGCGTCGCTTCGCCGGCTACATGAAATTCCCGCCGCTGGGCGAGCGTAGCTGGGGGCCTCACGGGGCGCTGTCGCTGTCGGGCCTGACGGCGGACGCCTATTTCCGCGCTTCGAACGATTTCAGTGTCGCCTTCGCGATGATCGAGACACGTGAGGCGCTCGCCCTCATGGAGGACATCCTGGCGGTGTCCGGCGTCGACGGCGTTTTCATCGGCCCCTTCGATTTG
>JAKOMT010000052.1 GCA_022241475.1 Microvirga sp.
CGGCTACCTGACCAATTCGGAAGGCGAGCGCTTCATGGAGCGCTATGCGCCGTCCGCCAAGGATCTTGCCTCGCGCGATGTCGTCTCCCGCTCGATGACGATGGAAATCCGCGAGGGGCGCGGCGTCGGCAAGGGCAAGGACCACATCTTCCTGCATCTCGACCATCTGGACCCGAAGATCCTGCATGAGCGGCTGCCCGGCATCTCGGAGAGCGCGCGCATCTTTGCCGGCGTCGACGTGACCCGGGAGCCGATCCCGGTGCTGCCGACCGTGCACTACAACATGGGGGGTATCCCGACCAATTATCATGGCGAAGTCCTGACGCTGAAGAACGGCGATCCGGATACGGTCGTTCCCGGCCTAATGGCCGTCGGCGAGGCGGCCTGCGTGTCGGTGCATGGCGCCAACCGCCTCGGCTCCAATTCGCTGATCGACCTTGTCGTCTTCGGTCGCGCCGCTGCGCTGCGCTGCGCCGAGACGGTCGAGGCGGGCGCCTCGCAGGCGCCCCTGCCGGCCGATGCCGGCGACCTTGCCGTCTCGCGCCTCGACCGCTTCCGCAACGCCAGGGGCGGCACGCCCACGGCGCAGCTTCGCCTTGCCATGCAGAAGACGATGCAAAACAACTGCGCCGTCTTCCGCACCGGCGAGGTGCTGGAGGAAGGGCATCACAAGATCCACGAGGTCTGGGCCGGTTCCGAAGACGTGCAGGTGACCGACCGATCGCTCATCTGGAACACCGACCTGGTCGAGACGCTGGAATACGACAACCTGATCTGCCAGGCGGTCGTTACCATGGATTCCGCGTTGGCCCGGCAGGAATCGCGCGGGGCGCA
>JAKOMT010000053.1 GCA_022241475.1 Microvirga sp.
CTTTTGGCCGGCGAGAGCGGCGCAGCCCGGGTTACGATTTTCGAGGTCGACGACCTCGCCTGCCAGATCGCCTGCCAGATTCCGCTGGGCGACGGTACCGGCGGCACCTTCAACGCCGACCTCGTCATGGAGCCGAAGGAACAGCGCAAGGTCGATCCCTTCATCGTCTACGCGGTTGCAGCCGCAGACGAGGCTCTCAAGGATGCCGCATGGGCACCCGAGAGCGAGGAAGACCAGGTCCGCACCGGCGTGTTGATCGGCTCCGGCATCGGCGGCCTCGAGGGCATCGTCGAAGCAGGCTATACCCTGCGTGACAAGGGCCCGCGCCGCATTTCTCCGTTCTTCATTCCCGGGCGCCTGATCAATCTGGCATCGGGCCATGTCTCGATCCGCCACCATCTGCGCGGCCCCAACCATTCCGTCGTCACGGCCTGCTCGACGGGGGCGCACGCCATCGGCGATGCCGCCCGCCTGATCGCCCTCGACGATGCCGACGTGATGGTGGCCGGCGGTACGGAATCTCCGATCTGTCGGATGGCGCTTGCCGGTTTCGCGGCCTGCAAGGCCCTGTCCACCGACCGCAACGACGAGCCCACCAAGGCATCCCGGCCCTATGATTCGGATCGCGACGGCTTCGTCATGGGCGAGGGCGCGGGCATCGTGGTGCTGGAAGAATACGAGCACGCCAAGGCGCGCGGCGCGAAAATCTACGCCGAGGTGGTCGGCTACGGCCTTTCCGGTGATGCGTATCACATCACCGCCCCGTCCGAGACGGGCGAGGGCGCGGAACGCTGCATGCGCG
>JAKOMT010000054.1 GCA_022241475.1 Microvirga sp.
ATGGAACTGCGCAACCTGGAGCCGGCAAACTTTGCCGCCGTGGAAACTCTTCGGCGCACCTATGAAGGCCGCCTGCGGGCAATCCTGACGGCGGGGCGCGGCATCTTCGCCGTCGAGGACGAAGCCGTGGCGACCCGCGCCCTGATTGCGATGCTGACGGGCGTGACGACCTGGTTTCGTGCCGGCGGGCGCCTCGGCATCGCTGAAATCGAGGCGATCTACATCAACATGGCGCGCCGGAGCGTGGGCTTGACGGCCCTCCCCGACGAAAGCCGAAACATTCGGGAGGAGATCGGACATGTATGAGGGCGGATTGCAGTTCGGACATGGCGAGGACATCGCGGCCCTGCGCGAGATGGTGCGGCGCTTTGCGCAGGATCGCATCGCCCCGCGCGCGGAAGAGATCGACCGCAGCAATGCCTTTCCGAACGAACTCTGGACCGAGATGGGCGAACTCGGCCTTCTCGGCCTCACCGTCGAGGAAGCGTATGGCGGCTCGGGCCTCGGCTATCTCGCCCATTGCGTGGCAGTGGAGGAGATCAGCCGCGCATCGGCCTCGGTAGGCCTGTCCTACGGGGCGCATTCCAACCTGTGCGTCAACCAGATCCGGCGCAACGGCACGGAAGAGCAGAAGCGCACCTATCTGCCCAAGCTGATCAGCGGCGAGCATGTCGGCGCGCTGGCCATGTCGGAGAGCGGATCCGGCTCGGACGTCGTCTCCATGCGCCTGCGCGCCGAAAAACAGGGTGATTCCTATGTGCTGAACGGCACCAAGATGTGGATCACCAACGGGCCGGATGC
>JAKOMT010000055.1 GCA_022241475.1 Microvirga sp.
CGTTGGTGCCGCCGAATCCGAAGGAGTTGGACAGGACGGTATCGATCTTCGCATTGTCGACCCGCTCGCGGACGATGGGAATATCCGCAAATTCAGGGTCGATCTCGTCGATATGCGCGCTCTTGGCGATGAAGTTGTCGCGCATCATGAGAAGGCTGTAGATTGCCTCCTGCACGCCGGTTGCGCCGAGGGAGTGCCCGGTCAGGGATTTGGTCGCGGAAATCGGCGGAATGGCGTTCCCGAACACTTCGCGGATCGCCGCGATTTCCTGCCGATCGCCGACCGGCGTGGAGGTGGCGTGCGGGTTGATGTAGTCGATCGGCGTATCGACGCTTGCGAGCGCCTGCTGCATGCAGCGCACGGCGCCCTCGCCCGAGGGGGCCACCATGTCGTAGCCGTCGGAGGTCGCGCCATAGCCGACAATCTCGGCAAGGATGCGGGCGCCGCGGGCCTTTGCGTGCTCGTATTCTTCCAGCACCAGAACGCCGGCACCGCCGGCGATCACGAAGCCGTCCCGATCCTTGTCGTAGGCGCGCGAGGCCTCCGACGGCCGGTCGTTGAAGCCGGACGACATCGCGCCCATGGCGTCGAACAGCGCCGACAGCGTCCAGTCCAGCTCTTCGCAGCCGCCGGCGAAGATGATGTCCTGACGGCCGGCCTGGATCGTCTCATAGGCATTGCCGATGCAATGGTTGGACGTCGCGCAGGCGGACGAGATGGAATAGTTGACTCCCTTGATCTTGAACCAGGTGGCCAGCGTCGC
>JAKOMT010000056.1 GCA_022241475.1 Microvirga sp.
CCAGGAAGATGTCGGTGCAGCGCATCAGGATGCGGTCCGTCCAGCCGCCGAGCGTGCCGGCCAGCGTGCCCACGATGAGGCCGAAGACGGGTGCCGTCAGGGCCACCAGCGCGACGATGTAGAGCGTCACGCGAGAGCCGTAGACGAGGCGCGAGAAGATGTCGCGGCCAAGCTCGTCGGTGCCCAGGAGATGTCCCTGCCAGCCGGGAGGGTTCAGCCGCCCGGCAAGGTTCTGCGCATTGGGCGGGTGGGTGGCGATGAACGGCGCGAAGATGGCCGCCAGCACGAGCGTGAGGATGATGGCGAGGCCCARCATGGCCAGCCAGTTGGAGCGCACCGCCAGCCAGCCGTGCCATGCCGATATGCAGCGCGCCTGCAGGCGCGAGCGCGGCGTATCGGTGCCAAGCCATTCGCGAAGGGTCGGTCGTGTTGTGTCCCGGCTCAWCGCGCCCTCGGATCAACGATGGTGTAGAGAATGTCGGACATCAGGTTGATGACGATAAAGACCGCGCCGATCACCAGCGTACCGCCCAGCACGGCGTTGAAATCGGCCGCAAACAGTGCCTGCGTGATGTACAGGCCGAGCCCCGGCCACGCGAAGACGGTTTCCGTCAGCACCGAGCCTTCGAGAAGCGAGGCGTAGGACAGCGCGATGACGGTGATTAGCGGCACCATGGCGTTGCCCAGCGCGTGGACCCAGACGACCCGCCATTCCGGCACGCCCTTCACCCGGGC
>JAKOMT010000057.1 GCA_022241475.1 Microvirga sp.
GATGTCGGCGCCATGCTCGTAAAGATGGCGCGACACAGAGGCCACGATGCCCGGCTTGTTCGGGCAGGATAGCGAAAGGACATACTGGTCGGGCATGGCGGCGACTCCCCGGAACGGATGCTGCACCGCCTATAAATCATCCATGCCCGTCCGCAAACCGCGTAAAAGGTATCAGCGGCGCTGGTTGTAGACGTCGATGCAGACGGCCCCCAGAAGCACGATGCCCTTGATGACCTGCTGGTAATCGATGCCGATGCCGAGGATGGACATGCCATTGTTCATGACGCCCATGATGAAGGCGCCGATGACCGCTCCCACCACCTTGCCGACGCCGCCATAGGCCGATGCCCCGCCGATGAAGCAGGCGGCGATCACATCGAGCTCGAAGCCGAGGCCGGCCTTCGGCGTCGCCGTGTTCAGCCGCGCCGCGAAGATGAGGCCGGCCAGCGCCGCCAGGACGCCCATGTTGACGAAGGTCAAAAACGTCAGGCGCTCCGTCATGACGCCGGAAAGCTTTGCCGCTTTCTCGTTGCCGCCCACGGCATAGATCTGCCGCCCGATGGTGGTGCGGTTGGCGACGAAGGCATAGAGCGCGATCAGCGCCACCATGATGATGAGCACGTTGGGCAGGCCGCGTAGCGAGGCCAGAAGATAGGTGAAATAGGTAATCACCGAAAACAGGACGATGTTCTTAAGCACGAAGAAGCCGTAGGGCTCGGTCTCGGTCTG
>JAKOMT010000058.1 GCA_022241475.1 Microvirga sp.
CGAGGCAGACATATTTGAGGTCGGTGAAGGCTTCGAGCCCATGACGCGAGCCTTCGCGCCCGAGCCCGCTCTGCTTGACGCCGCCGAAGGGTACGGGCGCGCCGGTGATCTTGACGCGGTTGACGGCCACCATGCCGTATTCAAGCGCGGCCGAAAGGCGCGCGGCGCGTGCGCCATCGCGGGTCACCACATAGGCGACAAGGCCGTATTCGCTGTCATTGGCGCGTCGGACGACTTCATCTTCGGTGTCGAAGGCGGCGATCGCGGCAACGGGGGCGAAGGTTTCCTCATGCATGATCAACGCGTCGTCCGGAACATCGGCCAGAACGGTCGGCGCGAAGAAGAGCGGCCCCGGATGCCCTGCAGCGCCGCCGGCCAGAAGCCGGGCGCCGCGGGCGCAGGCGTCGCTGACATGCTCGCCAGCCTTGGCAACGGCGCGCTCATGCATCAGGGGGCCGATGTCCACTCCGGCATCCAGCCCGTTGCCGACCTTCAGTGCCCTGGTGCGTTCGGCGAAGCGCCGGACGAAGGCGGCATAGGCAGGACGCTGCACATAGATGCGGTTGGCGGCGAGACAGTCCTGACCGGAGGTGGCAAATTTTGCAGCCATGGCAATCTCGACGGCCCGCTCGATATCCGCGTCGTCGAAGACGATGAAGGGCGCATGGCCGCCGAGTTCCATGACCAGCCGCTTGACGCCGGGCGCGCAGCGCGCGGCGATACGCCG
>JAKOMT010000059.1 GCA_022241475.1 Microvirga sp.
CGCCCGCTCCGTAAACTGACACCAGCTCAGGATCATACGCATGCCGATCAACGTCCTGATGCCCGCCCTGTCGCCGACGATGGAAAAGGGCACGCCCGCTCCGTAAACTGACACCAGCTCAGGATCATACGCATGCCGATCAACGTCCTGATGCCCGCCCTGTCGCCGACGATGGAAAAGGGCAATCTCGCCAAGTGGCTCAAGAAAGAAGGCGACGCCGTCAAGTCCGGCGATATCCTCGCCGAGATCGAGACGGACAAGGCCACCATGGAGGTGGAGGCCGTCGACGAAGGCGTCCTCGCCAAGATCGTGGTGCCCGAGGGAACGGCCGACGTTCCGGTCAATGAGCTGATCGCGCTGATCGCCGAGGAGGGCGAAGACGCCGCATCGGTGTCGGCTCCGGCCAAATCTGCGCCCGCCGCCGCGCCTGCGCAGGCTCCCGAGCCCGCGGCCAAATTGGAAGCCAAGCCCGAGGCCAAATCGGAATCCAAGCCAGAGGCAAAGTCCCAAGCCAAGACGGAGTCCGCCCCGGCCGCAGCCGCGCAAGCTCCGGCAAGCGCAAAGGGCGAGCGCGTGTTCGCGTCGCCGCTGGCGCGCCGCATCGCCAAGGATTCCGGTCTGGACATCGCCGCCGTGACGGGCTCAGGCCCGCATGGCCGCATCGTCGAACGCGACGTGCGTCAGGCGATCGAGACGGGCGTGGGCAAGGCCGTT
>JAKOMT010000005.1 GCA_022241475.1 Microvirga sp.
CGCCGCCATGTCCGTCGGCACCCCGGCCCGCCTGCCGGCATCGACCTCGGCCTTCTTCACCCACTCGTTCAGCGTCTGGCCCGTGCAGCCGATCTTGGACGCGATCGACATGATCGCCGCCCACCGCGAGGGATGTTCATGCTCGTGATCCAACACCAGCCGCACGGCGCGCTGGCGCACTTCGGGAGAATATTTGTTCGTCGTCTTGCTCATGATGGCTCCACCTTCTCAGGAGTTGGAGCCTCCGGCAAACCCGGGGCGGTTCACTCTGGCGCAGCATCAAATACGAAGAGGTCTATCTGCGGGCCTACGCGAACGTCCCGGAAGCCCGCGCATCCATCGGCCGTTACATCGACGGCTTCTACAACGTCCGGAGACCGCATTCCAGCCTTGACCGAAGAACGCCCGACGACGCTTACTTCACCCTGCGGCAGCCAATCCCGGTTGCCGCGTAACCAAGGCAGGCGATCCACTCAGCGAGCGTCCGAGCCTGTTCAAACAAACCGAGCCACCTCTCAGTACGCCAGCCAGGAACAGGAAGCCGACGAGCGTGGGCACGAAGGTGATGTCCGCGACCCACCGTTCGCTCGGCTTCTCCGCGAAGAAGTTCCGGCGGACCAGATCATGAGCGGGGCGATGCTCGGGATCGCGCCTTGTCGTCGTCACGCTTCTGCGCCGGCTGGCGCCGACGAGCCCGGCGGTCCGCGGCGGCGACGCGCTTCTTGCCGATGGCGACCCTTTCGGCCTTGAACTCCGCATGGACGCAGGGCGCGCCGTAGGTTCCGCCCGATGCCGCATGGATCGTGCGGATCCTGCGCGTCTGGTCGAGATCGGCCGTCGCCCGCGCCGAGGCGGGCCTGCCGCGCCAAGCGTAATAGCCGGACGCAGAGACCTACGCCATGCGCAATCGTATCGAGCGCTTCTTCAACAAGATCAAGCACTCACGCCGCGTGGCGACCCGCTACGACAAGCTCGCGTCCAGTTTCCTCGGGTTCGTCCAGCTCGCAACAATCCGGTGCTGGATCAAGTTTGTCCACACGACCTAATCTTCGAACGGATGTTCACGAAAACTTTCGCGTCACGGAATGAAGAGCGGAACGGGACGGCCCGGTGTCCGGACGCGGGCGCGGAGAGGCCGCCGCCACAGTCTGGGAATTCATCAATTGGCGGCCGAGCCCCCGCTCGTTTGTGGTCGGGGGCTCGGCGCTGCGATAAGCAGAGTAAAGGTGTCGCATAACGTCCGCACGCCCCAGCTCTTGCCCTTTTCGCGGCACATATGTATCTAGGAGACGTGAATTGTCTTACGTTGTGTCATTAAACAAGCGTTGCTTCGCAAGGGTTTGCGAATGATCGGGGTAGCGGATCCCTCCTCCGCTACCATCTCCGCCGGTCTCCCGACGCCGATCGAACGCCTCGCGACGCCTCTCCGCGTCAGCGCGAGCTGCGGCGGGTGAGCACGTTGCGATAGGCGAAGCGCCCCATCGGGTAGACGCTGTGCGAGGTCTCGAAGATGCGCCCGTCCGCGTCCGCGTACCAGCGCTTGATCGACAGCGCCGGCGCTCCGGGCTCGTCGCGCAATCTCGCCGCCAGATCGTCGGAGAGGCGCTGGACGGAGACTTCCTGTTCGATCGCGGAGATCTCGACGCCGTACAGCGCGATCAGTCGCTCGACGATCGAGACGCGCAGCGTCCAGGCGTCGTGGCGGATGTCGCCGTAACTCGCGTCGACATGGACGACGACATGCCCGATCGGGCGCTCGATCTCGCTGCCGGCGAAGCGCAATCCGGTGATGCGGACGTAGGATTGTCCGGCCCGCCCCCGCAACTCCGTGGCGAGGGCCTCGTCCGTGACGACGTCGTCGACGCCGTAGGCGCGAATCGGGGTGCCCTTGGCGAACCGCGTGAGCTCCTCGATGGACGAATAGGCTTCCGTGTAGCTGTTCGAGGCGCGTTGGCGCACCACGACGCTCCCGACCCCCTGCTTGCTCTCGATCAGACCTTGCGAGCGCAATTCCCCGAGCGCCTGCCGCACGGTATGGCGGCTGACCCCGAAATGCTGGGCCAGAACCGCCTCCGTCGGCATGAGCGATCCCACGGGCGGATCGCCCCGCTCGATCGAGGCGACGAGGTTTTGCGCGAGGCGTCTGAAGAGAGGGCCTGAGCCTGACAGATTCATGGCGGGAAAATCCGCTATGGCGCCATGGTCCGTCAACGGATGACGCCATCTCCTCGCAGTTTTGCGATGCGGTCCTGTGAATATCCGCAATCGTCCAGCAGTGAGTCGGTGTCGGCGCCCAGCGTCGGCGCCCCGTTTTCCGCGGCCGGTTCGCCCGTTCGGAAGGGAGAGCCGATCAGCTTGAGGGTCGCCCCCGTCGCCGTCTTCGCGTCGATGATCATCCCGCGCTCTTCGGCGAAGGGCGATGCGAGCGCCTCGCTCATGTTGAAGACCGGCGCGATCGGCACGGCGCCCGCGAGCTTCTCGATCCAGTTCTGCGTCGTGTCCTTCATGAGCAGCTCGTCGAGGATATCGGACAAGATCGCGCGGTTGCGCAACCTGTCGGAAAACGTCCTGAACCGATCGTCCTGCGCCAATTCGGGGGCTCCCACCCGCTCGCACAACGCAGGAAAGAATTTCTCCTTGTTCGCCATGACGTAGATCCAGCCGTCGGCCGTGCGGAACAACTGGCAGGGGACGAGCGAGGGATGGCCCGAGCGCGGCGCGCGCTGCGGCTCGTAGCCCCGGTTGAGCGTCCACGCCGCCTGATAGTTCAGATTGGCCAGCCCGACGTCGTACAGCGACACGTCGATGTCGCGGCCCCGTCCGCGGCGTCGCGCGTCCATCACGCCCGACACGACAGACAGGGCGAGGCAGTAGCCCGTCATGAAGTCGACGATGGAGAGGCCGAACCGCGAGGGCGGCGCGTCCGGCTCCCCGTTCAGCGAAAAGTAGCCCGCCTCCGCCTGGATCAGGTAGTCGTAGCCCGGCCAGGCCGCGCGCTCGTTGTCGCGGCCGTAGGCGGTCAGATGACAGCAGACGATCTCCTCCTTGACGGCGCGAAGCGTCTCGTAGGTCAGGCCGAGCCGGTCGGGCACGTCTCCGCGCAGATTGCAGGCCACCGCGTCGGCGGTGCGCACCAGATCGTGGAAGACCGCCTGGCCCTCGGGGCTGGCGAGGTCGATGCCGACGCTCTTCTTGTTCCGGTTGATCGACTGGAAGAACAGGCTCTCCGCCGTTTCGCCGAGCGTCTCGTCGAAGAAGGGGCCGAGCGACCGGGTCACGTCGCCTCCGTCGCGAACGTTTTCGATCTTGATCACTTCCGCGCCGAGATCGGCGAGAGCCTGGGTGCCGAAGGGCCCGGCGCCATATTGCTCGACCGCGAGGACTCTCAGCCCTGACAGGACGTTCATCGTTTTCTCCCTCGCTCGTCCCGGTCTTGAGCGCCGGACAGCGTGCTTGACTTTGTCCAGTTATCCGTACAACGTCAAGGCAGGTCGACGCCGCAATGGCGCTCGGTCGAACAATCGGCTCACAGAAGCCGTCCGAAACGACGCCAGGGAGGAACATCGATGCATCCGCTTTTCGCGCGCCCATTGCGCGCCATGTCCGTCGCGGTCGCCGCCGCCGCACTCGTCGCCGCCGCCTCCAGCGGCGCGTACGCCCAGACGAAATTCTCGATCACGGTCGACACCGGCCCGAACCACGTTCGCAACATCACCCTGCGCACCTTCATGGAGCGCCTGAGCGCTGCGACGAACGGCGAACTCGTCGGCGAATTGTTCGAATCCGGCCAGCTCTACACGGCTCGCGACGAGCCCCGCGCCGTGGCGCGCGGCGACGTGCAGATGTCCGTCACGACCAACGCGTTCGTCTCGGCCTTTGTCTCCGATCTCAATTTGCTCGATCTTCCGCTGTTCTCCGGCCGCTCGCCCGAGCAGGTCAACGCTCTCGTCGACGGCGAACTTGGCCAGCGCCTCTCGGCTTCGATCGAAGAGCGTCTCGACGTCGTCGTGCCGGGACGCTGGTTCCTCCTGGGCTTCGCGAGCACGTTCGGCGCGGGCCGCGACATGACGAGCTTCGCGGATTTCGAAGGCGCGCGCATTCGCGTTCCGGGCGGCGCCGGCTTCATCGCGCGTTACCGGGCGCTGGGCGCCGAGGGCATCTCGATCCCCTTCGCCGACGTGCCGCTGGCGCTCTCGCAGGGCACCATCGACGCGATGCTGACCACGAACGAGACGCTGCGCTCGGCCAAGCTCTACGAAGCCGGCGTCAAGTCCGCCTTCGTCGATCAGGTCTCGGTCCTTTATTACATTCCGCTCGTGAACAAGGCCTTCCTCGCGGGCTTGAGCGAAGAGCACCGCACGGCCTTCCTCGAGGCTTGGGACTCGGTCATCGACGAAGAGCGCACCGAGGCCATTCGTCGCCAGGCCGAAGCCGCCGAGGACAACGCCCGTAACGGCGTCGTCTATCACGAGCCCGACGCGGCCGAGCTGGCCGAGGTCAATGAGCGGCTTCTGGGTCTCCTGCCCGAGATCGCCGCGCAGCTCGACGTCGACCCGGCGATGGTCGATCTCGCCCGGTCCGAGATCGAAAAGCTCAACTGAGACGCGACGCGCGGCCGCACCGAGTGCGGCCGCGACGCATCCCCACCGGCCTCACCGGAGCGTCCAAGATGTCCAGAGTGCTCAACGCACTGGATGCGATCGAGCGTGGGCTCATCGCGTCCCTGACCGGCTTCGCGCTGGTTCTTGCCTGCTACTCGATGGGCACGCGCTATCTGATGCCCGCCATTTCCGTGGACTGGGCCTTCGAGGTCATCATCTTCCTGATCATCTGGGCGATGTTTCTCGCGGCGGCGCGACTGATCGACCGGGGCGGCCATATCCGCATCGACATCGTTCTCTCGATGGTCTCCCCTGCGACGCGTCGCGTGCTCGCGCTGATTGCGGCGCTGCTCGGACTTGTGGTGGCGTTGCTGCTGTTCTGGTCGGGCTGGACGGTCGTCGAGGAAGCAGTCCGCTGGCGGGAGTATACGTCGAGCACCCTGCGTCTTCCGCTGTGGGTTTACTACGCGAGCCTGCCGACTGGGGCCGCGCTGCTGGCCATACGCCTCGTCGCGCAGATATTCCGTCTCTTCACCGGCCGCCAGATCGATTCCTCTGACCATTCTCCGGCTGGGTGACGTCATGGCAATGCTCGCGCTCACCGCTTTCGCGGCCTTTCTCGTCCTCCTCGCCGTCGGCGTGCCGATCTACGTGTCGCTCATCGGCGTCGCCGCCGTCCTCATTCTGCTCGAAGGCGGCTCGATCGCCGGGATCGGCCAGAGCATCCTCGACCATATGAATTCGGCCACGCTGATGGCCGTGCCGTTCTTCGTGCTCGCCGCCGGCTTCATCCAGGGCGGCGGCATGGCGAAGGCGCTGATCGACATGGCCGCAGTCTGGGTCGGCCGCCTTCCCGGCGGCGTCCCCGTCGCGGCCGTGCTCGCGACCGCCGTGTTCGCCGCGATCAACGGCTCGTCGGTCGCGACCGCGCTCGCCATGGGCACGCTGATCGTCCCCGAGATGATGAAGCGCGGCTACCAGCGCTCCTTCGCGCTCGGGCTGACCGCCGCGGCCGGCACGCTCGGCATTCTCATCCCGCCGAGCATGCCGCTCGTCCTGTACGGGCTGATCGCCGAAGAATCGATACCGCGCCTGTTCCTGGCTGGCGTCGTGCCTGGACTGATCCAGGTCGTCATGTTCGCGACCATCGTCATGGTTCTCGCGCGGCGTTACGGTGGGCGGCCGGAGCCGTTCCCGGGCTGGTCGACTTTCGCGCGCGCCAACGTCCGGGCCGCTCCGGCGCTCGTGGTGCCGATCATCGTCCTCGGCGGCATCTATGGCGGGATCGTCACGGTCACCGAGGCCGCGGCCCTCTCCGCCGCAGTGGCGCTGCTCGTCGGCGTGTTCATCTATCGCGCCCTGCGCTTCGTCGAGATACCGCGCCTTCTGACGGACGGAATGTCGCGCACCGCCGCGATCCTCGTGATCGTCGCCGGCGCGGGACTGCTCTCGCACTGGATCACGCGGTCGGGCCTGCCCAACGATCTCGTCGACTGGGTGATCGGCTTCGACCTCGCCCCCTGGCAGTTCCTCCTCGTCATGGCGTTGATCCTGCTCGCTCTGGGCACGATCCTCGAAGGGATCGCGATCATCCTGATCACGCTTCCGCTGACCCTGCCCATCCTCGCCGCCCTCGACATCAGTCTCGTCCATTACGCCATCGTGATCACGATCGCGATCGAGGTGGCGATGCTGACGCCGCCGGTCGGGCTGAACCTCTTCGTTATGGCGGAGGTGGCGCGAGCGCCGGTCTCGGAGGTGATCCGCGGCGTGCTGCCATTCCTCGCAGCGATGGTCATCCTCCTCCTCCTGGTCATCTTCATTCCGGAAATCGCAACATGGCTTCCAGACCTGGTCTTCGGGCCCCGCTGAACTCCCGCGCGCTCCGACTGCACGAGATCGCGACCCTTCTCTTCGTTCCGGGCAACAGGCCCGAGCGGTTCGGGAAGGCGCTCGCGGCCTCGCCGGACGGGATCGTGATCGATCTCGAGGACGCGACGCCTCCCGCAGACAAGGAGCGCGCGCGCGGATTCGCCGTTGACGCTCTCGCCACGCGCGACGCCGATGGGCCGCCCGTCTTCGTGCGCATCAACGCCCTCGACGCCCGCGCGGGTCTGGACGATCTCGCCGCGCTCGCCGATGGCGGGCTCGCGCCCGACGGCCTCTTCGCTCCCATGGTCGAGCATCCGCGCGACATCGCGATCCTGCGCGCCCACATTCCCGCCGGTCTCCCCCTCATCGTCGCGATCGAGACGGCGACGGGGCTCGAACAGGCCAACGCGATCGCCCGCGCGCTCGCGCCCTGCGACGCGCTCGCGCTCGGGGCGGCGGACCTTTCGGCCAATCTCGGCTGCGCCTTCGCCTACGAGCCCCTGCTGGCGGCGCGCTCCGCCATCGTGCAGGCGGCGGCGATCGGGCGGGTGGCGGCGCTGGACGTTCCCTATCTCGACCTTCGCGACGAGGCCGGGCTGGCCGAGGAGACGCGCAGGGTCAAGGCGCTCGGCTTCACCGGCAAGCTCGCGATCCATCCCGCGCAGGTCGGCCCGATCCGGACCGCCTACGCCCCGACAGCCGACGAGGTGACGCGGGCGGAGAAGATCGTCGCCGCGATGAAGGCTGACGGCGGCGCAGTCGCCGTCGACGGTCGCATGATCGACGCCCCCGTCGCGGCTGCGGCCGAAGCGCTGCTCGCGCGCGCGGCGCGCCTCGCCGCCCGATAAACAACGACAACGCCAAGAACGCCAAGAACGTCAAGAAGCGGAGCCAAGACAATGACCTTTCCCGCATTCAACTCCGTCGCGGAGAACCGCGTCCGTGAATCCGTCGGCCTCGCCTTCGAAGATTTCCGGTCCGGACAGATTTTTCATCACCGTCCGGGCATCACGCTGACGCAGCAGGACAACATCGACGAGGCTCTCGCCACGCTGAATCAGGCGATGCTGCATTACGACGACAGCTACGCTGGCGCGACGGAGTTCGGCAAACCATTGATGGTGAGCACCCTCACGCTCCAGCGGGCGATCGGCATGAGCTGGAAGACCTTCGGCCGCCGCCGCCGCATTCTCGGCTTCGAGTCGATCCGCATGATCGCGCCGGTATTCGGCGGGGATACGCTGTATTCGCGCTCGACCGTGCTCGACGCGCGTCCGAGCGCGTCGGAGCCGGATTGCGGAGAAGTGGAGATCGAGACGAGCGTGTCGCGGGCGGACGGAGTCGACGTCGCCGTGCTGCGCTATACGGCGCTGATCTATCGCCGCGGGATGGGCCCCCTCGAAAGCCTCGGATATGGGGGCGAAAACAACGGCCACGGCGCGTTTCCCGCCTATTATCCGGGCCTCGAAGGCAGCCTCGTCGAGACCATCGGCGTCGAGTTCGACGACCTGCGCGTCGGCCTGGTGATCGAGCACAGGCCCGGCTTCCGCTTTTCGTGGAACGAGGCGCACGAGCGCTCGCGCTTCGCCGGCGATCATGCGCCGGCTCTGCTCGACCCGGCGGTCGCGGCGGTCGCCGGCGGCGGCGAGGCGGCGATCTCCGAGACGTGGCTCGTCGGCGCCTTCGCGGCGGCGACCACGCGCGCCTTCGGCCGCGTCGTCGCCAATCTCGCCTGGGAGAAGGTCCGCTTTCCGGCCGCAGCGCATGACGGCGACGTCGTCTTCGCGGAATCGACCATCCTGGACAAGCGCGAGTCGCGTTCGCGACCCGATCAGGGCGTCGTTCACGTGGCGACGCGGGGCGTCACCAGAGCCGGAGTGGAAGTCTGCTCCTACGAGCGCAAGCTTCTCGTCTACCGCTCGGCGCAGGGGCCGCACTCGGCCGCCGGCTACGTCTGAGCCCGTTCCGAGGCCGTCGCGCGCGCTCGAGAGCGACGCGCGCGGCGGCGCGGAATGTCAGGCGAGCGCGCGGCGGTGCGAGTATCCGCCGTCGATGGTCAGGATGGCGCCCGTCGTGTAGCCGGACAGATCGGAGGCGAGAAACGCCGCCGCCGCGCCGACCTCCTCCAGCCGCGCCGTTCGCCCGAACGGAAAGGCGGACATCAATTCCCGCCAGCGAGCCTCGTCGCCCAGTTCGCGTGCGGCGCGATGCTGCAGCGTCTGGCGCTGCTTGTCCGTGAGCACGGCCCCGGGATTGATGCCCACGACCCGCACGTTATGGTCGGCCGACACGCTGCCCAAGGCGCGCGTCAGCGCGACGAGCGCCGCGTTTCCGGTCGCGCCGGCGATGTATTCCGGATCGGGACGCTCTGCGGCCGCGCCGATGACGTTGATGATCACGCCCCTCCCGGCCTGCTTCATGCGCGCGTAATAGGCCCGGGTGAGGTTGATGTAGCCGAACACCTTGAGTTCCCAGTAATCCCGCCATGTCGGGTCGTCGATGTCCTCGAGCGCGCCGCGCCGGATCGCGCCCGCGTTGTTGACGAGGATGTCGATGTCCGGGAAGGCCTCCGACAAAGTCCGGGACGCGCCGGGCTGGGTCAGGTCGGCGGGATGGATCGTCACCGCGACGCCGTGCTCTTGCCGGATATCGCGCGCCGCGTCGGCGAGCCGGCTTTCGTCGCGCGCGGTCAGGATGATCTCGCAGCCTTCGCCCGCGAGCGCCCGCGCGATGGCGAGCCCGAGGCCCTGGCTGCCGCCCGAAACCAGCGCCGTCCGACCCCGAAGTTTCAGATCCATGGTCTTCTCCTTGTGCGCATCCTGAATACGCAGGGCGGCGGCCGCCCACAAGTCGCGGTTCTTCGTGCGACGGTATCGGCCTCCCGTCACTCGTGAGCCGGGCGCCCGGGCCGCCGCTCGAGGTCGACGATCAATCCGGCGTATTCGCGCTGGATCTGAATTTCGAGCCATTTGAGGATGAGGCGCACTTTCGCGCTCGGCCCGAGCTCCGGATTCCACACCGCGTAATAGTCGCTGTCGCGGA
Source organism: Microvirga sp. (assembly GCA_022241475.1). The sequence continues at coordinate 9,516 of JAKOMT010000005.1, forward strand.
TGAGGTCGAAGAGCCCGGTCAGCCGCTTTTCCTCGATGTCGCGGGAGAGGATCGGGAGCTGTCCAAGCGCGAGGCCGAGGCCCTGAACGGCGCCCTGATACGCCATTGCGGAACTGGGCAATTCGATATGTTCGAACGCCTCCACGGTAATGTCCGGGCGCCCGACAGCGGCGAACCAGGCGTCCCATTGCCGGGGAAAATAGCGCGAGAAGAGAAGCGGATAGCGCTTCATGTCGTCGAGGTCACGGATGTCTCCGCGCTCCCGAAGCATTTTCGGGCTGCAGACCGGCTGCCTCCACGTGGGAAACAGCCTCTTCGACGAATTTTGAAACTCGTCCTCGACATCATTCTGGATCGAGAGATCCACTCTGCTTCGAGAGAAATCCATCCGCTCGATGCCGGCGACGATCTGAATGTTAATTCCCGGATGAATGATCCGAAAGTTGTTCAGCAATGGTATCAGGAACTTGTCGCCGAAAGTATATGGCACGCGGATATAGAACGGTTTCGACGAAACGAACTTCTGGATATCCTCGGTCGCCAGTGAAATCTGGTTGAACGCCGAGGCGATCTTCGAAAAGTATTCGTTGCCGATGGTGGTCAGTCTCGCGCCGTTCGAGCCTCGTTCGAACAGGCTCGCCCCGAGATATTCCTCCAGCACCTTGATCTGTTTACTTACGGCAGAGGGCGTCACGTTCAACGCGTCCGCTGCGGCGGAGAAGCTCCGGCAGCGCGCGGTGGTCTCGAAGGTTTTCAGCGGATTGAGGGGCGGGTCGAACTTCTTCACGGCGCGACACCGGTATGAGAAAAACTACAAGCAGCATAAGTATTCTCGTTTGCGCGTCAATTCTTCCGTCCCTAAGTTTCAAGGCGGATTTGCTTCGAGATACGTTATCTCGCAATCCGATCCTTAGGGGCGCGACCATGGCCGTTCGGAAAAAGCAGATCAGACTCGGCGTCATCATGAAGGGCGCGGGCAACCACATCGCCGGTTGGCGCCATCCCTCCGTTCCGCTCGATCAGGCGACCAGTCTGAAGCAATACGCCGAGATCGTGCGGCTGACGGAGGAGGGCAAGATGGACTTCGTGTTCATCGCGGACTCGCCGTCGCTCGCCTATCAGTATCAGCCCAAGATGCTCACCCACGTTCCGTTGATGTACCATCTGGAGCCGATGACGCTTCTGGCGGCGCTGGCGCCGGCGTCGCAGCATGTGGGCCTCGTCGCGACGATGTCGACGTCGTTCAACGAGCCTTACAACGTCGCCCGGATGTTCTCGTCGCTCGATCACCTCAGCGAGGGGCGCGCGTGCTGGAACGTGGTGACCACCACGAACGATTACGCGGCCAAGAACTTCAATCTCGAAGCGCACTACGCCAAGGCGGATCGCTACGACCGCGCCGAGGAGTTCGTCGACGTCGTCAGGGGCCTCTGGGACAGCTGGGAGGACGACGCCTTCATCGCCGACAGGGAGAGCGGAATCTACGCCGATCCGGAGAAAATGCACGTCCTGAACTACCGCAGCGACCGCTTCGCCGTGCGCGGGCCGCTCAACGTCCCGCGCTCGCCGCAGGGACACCCCGTGATCTGCGTCGCCGCCGAATCCGATCACGGGCGCGATCTCGGCGCGCGCACCGCCGACATGATCTTCGCCGCCAAGACCGTCATGGAGGACGGGCAGTCGTACTACGCGGACGTCAAGGCGCGCGCCAAGGCCTTCGGGCGTGACCCGGACGATCTCGCGATCATCTTCGGCGCCATGGTCATCGTGGGCGCCACCGACGCGGAGGCGAGGGAAAAGCGCGCGTTTCTGGAATCCTGCATCCATATCGACCTGGGCGTTCAGTATCTGTCGTATCTGATGCAGGAAGACATGTCGCAGTATCCGCCCGACGAGCCGATACCGCGCCATCTGCTTCTCGATCGCAGCAAGTCGCGACGCAATCTCGTCTGCGACGAAGCCGAGCGCGACGGATTGACCTTGCGGCAGACGGCGTTGCGATACGCCGACGGGTTCGGGCATCTCGTGATTTCAGGCAGCCCCACGACGATCGTCGACGAAATGGAACGCTGGCTCGACAATGACGCGGCGGACGGGTTCGTTCTCCGGGTTCCCTATTTCCCCGATGGCCTGAAGGACTTCAACGCCCTGGTGGTCCCCGAACTGCAGAAGCGTGGCCGTCTCAGGCGCGAATACACGGGAGCGACCTTCCGCGACAATCTCGGCCTGTCGGCGCCCGCGCACGGCGCAGGGCTCGAGGCGGCGATGCGCACGCAGAGCGCGCGCGGCGGCGACACTCGAAATGCGGACGAAACCGCACAAATTCTCGAAAGGACGTGAGCCTTGCGCATCTCCGGTAAAGTCGCCCTGATCACGGGAGCAAGCGCGGGCATCGGCGCCGCGTCGGCGGCCCTGTTTGCTCGAAACGGCGCGAAAGTCGCCCTGATGGACATCGACGCCGCGAACGGTTCGCGGCAGGCCGCGACGATCGTCGAGGCCGGCGGGAACGCCGTCTTCATCGAAACGGACGTGACCAACGAGGGATCCGTGGCCGCCGCCGTGGACCAGGTCGAAAAGACCTTCGGCGGGATCGACATCCTCTACAACGTCGCCGGCGGCTCGTCGTCCAACGACGGCCTCGTCACCGAGGTCGACATGTCGGTATGGGACCTGACGATGGGCGTGAACGTGCTCGGCGCGATCCTGTGCAGCCGCCACGCCATCCCCAGGATGATCGCCGCCGGCGGCGGCGCGGTCGTCAACATGTCGTCGGGGGCCGGCCGACGCGGCAGCAGTCCCAAGCATATCTACACCGCGTCCAAGGGCGCGATCGACGCGCTGACGCGCGGCATGGCCGGCGCCTACGCCCGGCACAACATCCGGGTGAACAGCATCTGCTCCGGGCGGATTCTGACGGAGCGCATCCTGCGGACCGTCGGCCGGCCGGGCGAACCCGGCCCCCTGAAGGATCTCCAGGACGCGTCCGGGCGCGTGAAGGAGTATCCGTTCTGGGTCGGCGAGCCGGAGGACATCGCCAACATCGCGCTGTTCCTCGCCAGCGACGAGTCCCGCATGATCACCGGCGCGTCCATCGCCGCGGACGGCGGGCGGTCCGCGTACTAGGATGGGAAGGATGCGCTACACCATCTTCGGGGCGGGCGCGATCGGAGGGGCCGTCGGCGCTCATCTGATCAGGAGCGGTCAGGATGTCCTGATCGTCGAATCCGACGTCGCGAAGATCGACGCGATCCGTCGCGACGGGCTGATCGTCACCGGCAAGGAGAGCTACACGATCCCCGCCGAGATCGTCGGCCCCGGTGAATTGCGCAGCGCGCTCGGCGGGCGCTCGCCTGAATGCGTCATCCTCGCGGTGAAATCCCAGCACACGGGTCAGGCGCTGTCGGCCGTCGGTCCGCTGATGGACGACGCCAGCTTCATCGTCTCCATGCAGAACGGTCTCAATCCTTACGCCCTGGCCGAGACGTACGGAAGCGACCGGATCGTCGGCGCCTTCCTGAACACGATGGGCGCATATTCGACAGAACCTGGAAGAATCGTCTTCGGCGGACCGGCGCGCGTCTATCTCGGCGAACTGTCCGGCGCGCCGTCGCCCCGCGTCGAGGAGCTGGCGCGGTTGCTGCGCGACGGGTTCGCCAAGGTCGTCACGGTGACGGACAACATCATCGGCAATCTCTGGGGCAAGGCCGCCTACGGAAACATATTCTTCGTGTCCGCGATCGCGGACGAGACGATGGCGACGATCACCGGCGATCCTGAGAACAGAGCTCTCATGACGAACCTCGTCGCGGAGGTGATGAGCGTCGCCGACGCCGAGGGCGCCCGCTGCGACGGCTTCGACGGGTTCGACCCCAACATCATGCGTTTTTCGGAGCAGCGCGACTGGCCCGCGATCCACGACAGTTGGCGCTCGGTCTCCGAGACGACGTCCCGTTCGACCAAGCCGAAGAGCGGCATCTGGATCGATCTTGCGGTCAGGGGGACGGAGACCGAGGTCGATTACATGCTGGGCATCGTCGATGAGATCGGAATGCGCCACGGCATCCAGCTTCCGTTGCTGAGAATGCTTGTGGATATGGTCCACGCGGCCGAAAAAAACGAGATTTCATTGGAGCTTCAAAATCTCTATAAGCTTCGAGAGGCTTGTCGCAAGATATATGAAAATAAATTAGATCAACAATTTGTACACAAAATATAAAAATTATGATCAATGAATTAAAATATTATGTATATGAGAAATATTTATTGCGTATAAATTTAAAGCGTGAAACAGTCGGAGGCATAAAAACACACAGCAGGGGAACATGATGAGAAAGTTACTCAAGAACATAGCTGCGACATTTGTCGCAACGGGAGTGTTGCTCGGCGTCAATGGCGCGTCCGCGCAAGATTATCCGTCGCAGACGATCCGCGTCGTCGTGCCTTACGCGGCTGGCGGCGGCACGGACGCCATCGCGCGCGTCGTCACGTCGGCGCTGTCCGAGGTGCTGGGTCAGACCATGATCGTGGAGAATCGCACCGGCGGCGCCACGGCGATCGGGACGCAGTACGTGGCCCGCGCGACGCCCGACGGCTACACGCTGATGGTTGGAGGGCCGTCCAATCTCTCCGTGCTGCCGGCGCTCGATCCGGCGGCCGCAGGATACGACATCTTCACCGAGTTCGCGCCGATCGGGATGATGTATTCGGCTCCCAACGTCATCGTGGTTCGTTCGGATCTGCCGATCGAGGACCTCGACGATCTCGTCGCCTACGCTCGCGAGAACCCTAGGCAGTTGCGCTATGGGTCGACCGGCGTCGGAAGCTTCCAGCACCTCGGCCCCGCCCTTCTCGAGGCCATGTCCGACGGCATGGAGATTTCGCATATTCCCTATCAGGGGCTCGGCGAAGTCATCCCGGCGCTGCTCTCGGGCGAGGTGCAGTTCGCGCAGAGCTCGTTCAATCCCGTTCTGCCGCATATCGAAAGCGGCGCGCTGCGCGCGATCGCGATCACGGGCGAAGACCGCGTCGCCGTGCTTCCCGACGTCTCGACCACGGTCGAGCAGGGATATCCGGATCTCGTCTTTGACGCGCGCGTGACGATGGTCGCGCCTGCGGGAACTCCCGAAGATCGGCTGGACATCATCCGCGAGGCCCTGAAGAAGGCCCTCGAATCCGAAGCGGTCCTCACCTTCTTCGCAAACAACGGCGCGACGGTCGTCGTTCCCGACGCGGCGGAGTTGACCCGGTTCTACAAGGCCGATCAGGAGCGCTTTCGCAAGGCCGGCCGCGCGGCCGGCGTCTACAAGGGCGATTGACGTCTCGCGTTGAACGAGGGCGGAGCGACGCTCCGCCCTCGTTCACGTCATGAGGCATATGGACTCGAGGGGGCGGTTGCGATGAATCTGTCGAGGATTACGAGCCGCGACGTGGTCGGCGGGCTCATTCTTCTGGTCGTGGGCGTTTCGATCGCTCTGTACGCCGTCACCCTGTATCCACTCGGCGATCTGGCTCAGCCGGGGCCCGGATTTTTCCCCTTGGCGCTGGGCTGCGTCTTGAGCGCGTTCGGCGTGCTGATCGCGGTTTCCGGCATGCTGCAGGCGCATGTGAAACTCGCGATGGACGTCGCGCCCTTCCTCCTCGTCGTCGCCTCGCTCGCATCCTTCGCGCTGACCGTCGATCATGTCGGGATCGTGCCGGCGATCATGCTGATGACGATCGTCTCCGCCTTCGCCACGCCAAACCGGAACGTTCTCGAGACGTTGCTTCTCGCCGCGATCCTCGCTGCGAGCGCGGCGGTCATCTTCACGGTTTTGCTCGGCTTGCCCTTCACTCTCATTCGCTGGCCAATGTCATGAGCAGTCTCGCGGATCTCTCCAGCAACCTCATGATCGGGTTGGCGACGGCGACGACGCCCTCCAACCTCTTCTATTGTTTCGTCGGCGTCTTTCTGGGCACCTTGCTGGGAGTGATCCCGGGCATCGGCGTGCTCGTGTCGATCTCTCTGCTGTTCCCGCTGACGTTCCACCTCGATCCCACGGCGGGGATCATCATGCTGGCCGGGATTTATTACGGGACGACGTACGGGGGCTCGACGGCCTCGATTCTCCTGAACCTGCCCGGAACGCCGGCCAACGCCGTGACCTGCCTCGACGGCCATCCGATGTCGAAGCAGGGGCGCGCCGGCGTCGCGCTTCTGATGACGACGGTGGCGTCGTTCGTGGGCGGCACCGTCGGAATCGTGGTCATGACGCTGTTTTCGCCCGTCATCGCCAACAACGCCCTCCTGTTCGGAGCGCGCGAATATTTCGCGCTGATGCTGCTCGGGCTCGTGGCGGCGTCGACGATATCGGTCGGCTCGCCGATCAAGGCGCTGGCGATGGTGACGCTCGGGATCGTTTTCGGGATCGTCGGCGCCGACGTCAACACCGGGATTTCGCGCTTTACCTTCCAGATCATCGGCCTGATCGACGGGATCAGCATCGTCGCGATCGCCATGGGCATCTTCGGCATCGCCGAGGTGATCGAAAGCATTCGGAAACTGCACGGGCAGCAATTGCGCCGTGAAGACATCACGCTGCGCTCGATGATGCCGACCCGCGACGACGTGCGACGGTCCATCATGCCGATGGCGCGGGGCTCGGTCATCGGCTCGTTCTTCGGCGCGTTGCCGGGCACGGGCGGGCTGATCGCCTCGTTCATGGCCTATGCGACGGAAAAACGCGTGGCGCGCGACCCCTCGCGGTTCGGAAACGGCGCGATCGAAGGCATCATGGCGCCCGAGACCGCCAACAACGCCGCCGATCAGACCGCCTTCATTCCCACGCTGACGCTCGGCATTCCCGGCAGCGCCACGATGGCGATCATCCTCGGCGTTCTGATCATCCACGGGATAACGCCCGGGCCTCTGCTCGTGACCCAGCAGCCGGAACTGTTCTGGGGGCTCGTGATGAGCTTCTGGATCGGCAATCTGTTGCTTCTGATCATCAACATTCCGATGATCGGACTGTGGGTCAAGCTGCTCTCGATACCATATCGCCTGCTCTATCCGGCGATCCTGATGTTCGTGTGCCTCGGGGTGTACAGCCTCAACCAGAACAGCTTCGACGTCTGGATCGTGCTGTTCTTCGGCGTGGTCGGATACATGATGCGCGTGTTCGAGTTGCCCGCCGCGCCGATGATCCTGGGCTTCGTGCTCGGTCCGCTGATGGAGACCCAGTTCAGGCGATCGCTTCTGATTTCCGACGGCGACCTGTTGACGTTCTTCAGTCGTCCCATCAGCGCGACGATCCTGACGATCGCCCTGCTGATGCTGGCCTGGGCCATCGTGAGCCCCCTCCTGAAGTTGCGCCGCCGCATACGGTGACGCGACTGGCCGTTCCCGCCGCGCCGGCGACGGCGAGCATCCGTGATCTGAATGGTCCCCCGGCAATTCCTGCCGTTCCGGCCCCCGACGCCGATCAGAATCTGCCGGGCGCAACGCGCGGGCGGGTTCGCCGCCCTCGTCGCAGGAATAAGTCCCGAGCCGTCAAAGCCCTGATCAAAAACGGTTTTTGCGGAGCGGCGCCGATCTTGACGATCGGGCGTCCCCGCTGGCGCGGGTCTTGCGGCGCGACTGCGGCTCTCTTCTGAGGCTTTGCGTAATGCGTATCGAGATCGCCGATTTTCAGCCGTCCGGCAGGGGGGCGCCCATGCGCGCCGGCGCCGGACCGGCCGTCGAACCAAAGGAGCGTTTCACGCTGCCATCAGAGCCCGCAGATCGACGCGCCGCGTCCGGCGACCCGGCCCCCCGCGAGGCGGCGGCGCCCGTTCGCGCGCCCGACGCCTCGGCCGGGTCCGGAGTCGATCGCGCGACGGCCGTCGCCGCGCAGGCGCTCGCCGAAGCCTCGGCGCTGCGGCGCGAGGAAGCGCTCGTCCAGAAGCCGGATGCGTCGACGGAGGCTGAATCCGATATCGCGCCGATCGATCAGGCGCTCTTCCCGAAAGCCGCGGCCGGTGAAGGCGAGGCCGAAAGCGCCGCAGCGCCCGACGGCGACCAGCGGAGCGACGAGCAGGCCGGAACGTCGGATCAGTCCGAGGTCGCCGCCGCCCCGAGCGCGACGGCGCCGTTTGCGCCCATCGCCTTGCAAGAACTCGAGATCGACGCGGACGCGCCATCCGACGATACACAGGTCACGGAGACCGAAAGCTCCGCCGATGCGCCGCGCGCCGCCGCCGGGCTCGTCGGGGCCGAGAACGCGGCCAAGCCGGGGCGCGGTTCGTCCGGTGAGACGCCCGTAGATGGTCAGGCCGTCGCCGAGGCCGTCCGGGCGATGCGGGGGCTCGCCACAGCCAGCGCCGCGCCGACCGGGGATGCGGACGACGTCGCCTCCGACGCCGAAGCCGAAGCCGACGCCAAAGCCGAAGCCGGATCGGATCCGTCCGCCGCCGGCGACGACGGCCGGCCCTCGCCGCCCCCCTCCGCCGACGCGGCGCGCTCCGCCCCTGTCGACCTGGAGGACGCCCGCGCGCGCGCCATGGTGGCGTTGAGCGGAAACAACGGGCAGAGTTTCGGCCTCGCGAGCGCAGCCGCCGGCGGGGACGCTGCGGAGCAGGTKATCCMGCAGGCCGGATCGGCCCAGTCGGGCTCGCTTCAATCCGCGGCCCTGCAGGCGGAAGCCGCCCGTGCGGCGGCCGCGCAGCAGCCGACGGTCGTCGTGCCGCAGACCGCGCTCGCCGCCGTGCCGGTGGCGATCGGCCTCAAGGCGCTCAACGGCGTGAGCAATTTTCAGATCCGTCTCGACCCAGCCGAACTCGGGCGCATAGACGTCAGCCTCGAGATCGACGGGGAGGGGACCGTGAACGCGAAGCTCGTCGTCGACCGCGTCGAGACGCTGCAACTCCTGCAGCGCGACGCGCGCACGCTGGAGCGCGCCTTCGAACAGGCGGGGCTCAAGCCCTCCGAAGGGGGGCTCGATCTGTCTCTGCGCGATTCCGGCGGCGGCGACAGACAGAGCGGGCGTGAAGCCTTCGAGGAACGGCGCGGGGGGGCCTACGGGCGGTCCTCCGCTTCCGGCGACGAGACGGGAGCGCTCGATCCGGGCGCCTCCCAGACGCTGATCGCCCAGGCAGCCTTGCGGCGCGCCTTGGGCGGCGTCGATTTACGAATTTGATCGGGAAGGGCTCGGGCCATGGCTGCAGGCATCGGTACGACGACGAGCGCCCAGGGCGCCGAACAGGCTGCCTCGACGAGTTCGGCGCGCGGGATCGCCGATAATTTCGACGCCTTCCTGATGTTGCTGACGACGCAGCTCAAGAACCAGAGCCCGCTCGAGCCGCTCAACGCCAACGAATTCACGCAACAACTCGTGCAGTTCGCGTCCGTCGAGCAGCAGATCAAGTCGAACACCGCGCTCGAAGCGCTCCTCGCCACCTCGCGCGCCGCCAACATCGCCACCGCCGCGAGCTTCGTCGGCATGCGCGTGCAGGCCTCCGGGGAGACGGCGCAACTCGTCGACGGCCAGGCCGAATGGACCCTCGACGTCCCGCGTTCCGCCTCGCGCGCGACGATCGAGATCCGCGACCAGAGCGGAAACGTCGTGGCGACGAACAGCGGATCGCTCGACGCCGGCCGGCAGATATTCTCCTGGGACGGAATGACCTCGACGGGCCTCTTCGCCCCCCCAGGCGCCTACACGCTGCGCGTCACCGCGATCGACGGCTCCGGCGCGCAGGTTCCGGTTTCGACCGAGATCGACGGCGTCGTCGACTCCCTCGACTTGTCCGGGTCGGAGCCGATTCTGGTGATTGGAAGCAACCGAGTTCCGCTCACCCAGATCAAGGGAGCGACGCGCTGAAAGTCGTTGAATTTATTAATAAATGACTAAATTGCCGCCCCGTCGACTTAGGTAATTCTTAAAGGAAACGGGATACGCTCCATGAAGACGTTGGTCAGTCGAGTGTGAGAGTATCATGACCGAGTTACATCGCCCCCGGGCGAAATACGTAATCGGCCCGGACGGGAGTCCCCTGACGGTCGCCGACCTGCCTCCGACGAACACCCGACGCTGGGTGATCCGACGGAAGGCGGAAGTCGTCGCCGCAGTCCGCGGCGGACTCTTGAGTCTCGAGGAGGCTTGTCAGCGCTACACGCTGACAACCGAGGAATTCCTGAGCTGGCAGCAATCGATCGACCAGCACGGTCTGGCGGGCCTGCGCACGACGCGCATCCAGCATTATCGTAACTGACCTCGTTCGAAGTTCTTTCATATCGACGCGCCGGCGCCCTGCGCCGGCGCGTTTTCTCGTTTCGGGGCGGGTTTCGCGCGCGCTGTTAACCACCTGCTAACCCTGAACCGGGAAATTATTGCCTAGCTGTCCGGGCGCATCGTCCGGCGAGTCGGCGTAGTAGGATCAGCAAGCGTGAACCCGACCTTCGAATTCGTCGGACGACTGGGACCACAGCGCATCGCGGCCATGGGCGCGGTGACGCTGGCCCTCGTCATATTCTTCGCCTTCGTCATGTTGCGCGTGACGCAGCCGTCGATGGGCGTGCTCTATTCCGATCTGTCGATGCAGGATTCGAGCGCGATCATTCGCGATCTGGAAGCGCGCGGCGTGCCTTTCGAGATGCGCGGCGACGGCGCGACGATCCTGGCGCCGCGCGCCGAACTGGCGCGGCTTCGCATGGATCTCGCCGGCAAGGGCATTCCGGTCGGCGGCGGCGTCGGCTACGAGATCTTCGATCGCGGCGATTCCTTCTCCGCCACGAGCTTCGTCCAGAACATCAACCATCTGCGCGCGCTCGAGGGCGAGCTCGCCCGCACCATCGGCGCGCTCCAGCGCATCGAGTCGGCCCGGGTGCATCTCGCCATCCCCGAGCGACGCCTGTTCGAGCGGGACAACGAGGGGCCGCGCGCCTCCATCGTGCTGAAACTGCGCGGCGAGCTCGAGGCCGGCCACGTGCGGGCCATCCGCCATCTCGTCGCCTCGGCGGTGCAGGGAATGAGCCCCGAGCGCATCTCGATCGTCGACGAAAACGGCCGCCTGCTCGCCGACGGGGCCGGCGACGGCGAGGGCCTCGCCGGCGGGCTCGCCGCGGACGAGCGCCAGACGCAGACCGAGCGTCGCCTCCAGCGCCAGGTCGAGGACATCGTCGCCGGGATCGTCGGCCGCGATCGCGCCCGCGTTCAGGTTGCGGCCGAATTCGACTTCAATCGCGTCGAGAGCCGCGCCCAGACCTTCGATCCCGACGGCCGGGTCATCCGCTCGACGCAGTCGACCAACGAGACCAGCACGACCGCGGCGCGCGGCGGCGAGGTGACGGTCGGCGCCGAGCTGCCGGGGGCCCAGCCGGGAGCCGAGGGCGCGGGCGACCGCGACGAGACCGCTCGCTCGGAGGAAGTGGTCAATTACGAGATTTCCTCGACCACCCGGGTCGAGACCATCGAGGGCGGGCGCCTGAAGCGCGTCTCCGTCGCCGTTCTGGTCGACGGCCGTTATGCGCAGGGCGCCGACGGCGTGGTCGCCTACGAGCCCCGTTCCCAAGAGGAGCTCGACCAGATCGCGACGCTCGTTCGCACGGCGATCGGCTTCGACAGCAATCGCGGCGATCAGGTCGAGGTCGTCAACCTGCGCTTCGCGGACACGCCGGCTCCCGTCGAATTCGTGGAGCAGACCTTCGTCGAAAACCTGCTCAATCCGACCCGCGAGGACATTTTGCGGGCGGCCGAGATCGCGGTCATCGCGCTCCTCACGCTCGTCGTCCTCTTGACCGTCGTGCGTCCGCTGGTTCGCCAGATCCTCGCGACGAACGAGCCGGCGGCGGCTCTGGTGGCGCGCATGACGGGCGGGGCGGCGCCCGTCATCGAGGCGCTCGGACCGCCTCCCGAGAGCATGGCGTCGAAGATGATCGAGATGGCCAAGGTCAATGGTCAGGTCCATCAGCAGTCGCTCGACCGGGTCGGCGAGCTGGTGAAGCAGAGCCCGACGGAGACCGTCTCGGTGCTGCGCCAGTGGATCCACGAGCGAGGCTGAGGAGGCGGGCATGGGCGAAACCGATCCTCTCAGGGCGCGGAAGTTTCTCTTCCAGCAGGATTTCGGCGCGCCCGGCGGCGAGACGTCCCCGCGCGAGAAGGCGGCGATCGCGGACGCCGAGGCGCGGGCGCGCGACGAGGGCTTCGCGTCGGGACGCGCGGCGGCGCAGGCCGAGCAGGACGCCGCCCTCGCACGCACGCTCGCGCGGGTCGCGGACGCGGCGCAGGCGCTCCTCGCCGGCGCCGACGAGGAGCGCGAGGTCTACCAGCGCGAGGCGTTTGCGTTCGCCGAAGCTCTGGCGCGAAAGCTCGCCGGCGACGCGCTCGAACGCTACCCGATGGACGCGATCGCCGAAGTGGCGCGCGCCTCCTTCGAGCACCTGCGCGGGGTGCCGCATCTCGTCGTGCGCGTGAACGAGGCGCTCGTCGAGAAGACCGACGCGCTGATGAAGAAGATGGCGCGCGAGCGCGGCTTCGAGGGGCGGCTCGTCATCATGGGCGAGCCGGACGTCGCGCCGGGAGACGCGCGATTCGAATGGGCCGACGGGGGCGTCGCGCGCGACGGCGCCCGGATCGGACGAGAAGTGGCTTCGCGGATCACCGAAAGCTGACGGCAAGCGGAAAGACATGTGATGACCGACGACTACACCCTTCCGAAACTCGACCCGTCCGAGATCGATTTCGACCCGGCCGCCGCCCCGCTCTCGACGCGCGACGCGCCGGTCGTCCAGCGCACGGCAGCCGATCTCGAACAGATCTTCGACGTCCCCGTCACCGTCTCGGCGATCCTCGGTTCGTCGAGAATGCCGGTCGGGGACCTCCTGCAGCTCGGCCCCGGCGCCGTGCTGGAGCTCGACCGCAAGGTCGGCGAGGCGATCGACATCTTCGTGAACAACCGCCTCGTGGCGCGCGGCGAGGTCGTGCTCGTCGAGGACCGGCTGGGCGTCACCATGACGGAAATCATCAAGAGCGACAGCTGACCGGCGGCGGCGCCGGTCACGCGACGACGACACGAAACTTTCGGGGAACTGAACCATGTCAATGCGCCTTCTGATCATCGGCCGACTGAATGGCGAATTGATCGACGCCTCGCGCATCGCGATGAATCGCGGCGCCGCCGTCACGCATGCCGAGAGCGTGGATCAGGGGATGAACGTCCTGCGCGCCAAGGGCGCCGATCTGATCATGATCGACGTGGCGCTCTCCATCGCGGATCTCGTTTCGGCGCTTTCGATCGAGCGCATCCGCACCCCCGTGGTCGCCTGCGGCGCGAGCGCCGACGCGCGCGCCGCCGTCGCGGCCATCCAGGCCGGGGCCAAGGAATACATCCCGCTTCCCCCCGACGCCGAACTGATCGCCGCCGTGATCGAGGCGGTCGCCGCCGACAACCGCGCCTTCATCTGGCGGGATCCGGCGATGGAGCGCGTCGTCAAGCTCGCCGAGCAGGTCGCGCGCTCGGAAGCCTCGATCCTCGTCACGGGAGAGAGCGGCACCGGCAAGGAGGTCATCGCCCGGCACGTGCACCAGCGCTCGGCCCGTCGCGACAAGCCGTTCGTTTCGGTCAACTGCGCGGCGATCCCCGACAACCTGCTCGAATCGGAGCTGTTCGGGCACGAGAAAGGCTCCTTCACCGGGGCGGTCGCCCGCCGCATCGGCAAGTTCGAGGAGGCCAACGGCGGCACGCTTCTCCTCGACGAGGTCTCGGAGATGGACGTGCGGCTACAGGCCAAGCTCCTGCGCGCCATCCAGGAGCGGGTGATCGACCGCGTGGGCGGGTCCAAGCCCGTGCCCGTCGACATCCGCATCATCGCCACGTCGAACCGCAACCTCGCCGACGCTGTGAAGGAAGGTTCGTTCCGCGAGGATCTGTTCTATCGCCTCAACGTCGTGCATCTGCGCCTGCCGGCCCTGCGCGAGCGCCCGGCCGACGTGATCGCGCTCGCCGACTTCTTCGCCGGAAAATACGCCGAGCTGAACGGCCTGCCGGCCCGGCCGCTCTCCGACGACGCGCGTCGCGTCGTCGTCGCCAATCCGTGGCGCGGCAACGTGCGCGAGCTGGAGAACGCGATCCATCGCGCCGTGCTCCTCTCGTCGGGGGTGACGATCGACGCCGATTCGCTGCGCACGCCCGACGGCGACAGTCTGTCCGTCGCGGCCGATCCCGCCATCCGCGCGGCGCGCACCGCGGAGGCCGTGACGCGCTCGCTCGTCGGGCGCACCGTCGCCGAGGTGGAGCAGGACCTCATCCTCGACACCCTCGACCATTGCCTCGGCAACCGCACCCACGCCGCCAAGATCCTCGGCATCTCGATCCGGACCCTGCGCAACAAGCTCAACGAATACACCGCTGCCGGCCTCGCGGTTCCCGAGCCCGGGCAGAGCCGCATGATCGCCTGACGCGCGCGGTCGATCGCCGCAGGGGGGAAACGGCAAGGTGGGAATGGCGCCAAAGCGGTTGTGGCGAGGGGCTCGCTCCGCCAAGTTAAAGGCCATCCGCAACGCACCCCCGGCCGCCCGATGAACAAACCTCTCGATCCCGACGCCGTCTCCACCATGAAATTCGGCGTCGGCCAGAGCGTTCCCCGCAAGGAGGACCCGATCCTCGTGCGCGGGCAGGGGCGCTATTCCGACGACGTCGATCTCGACGGGCAGCTCCACGCGGTGATGGTCCGCAGCCAGCACGCCCACGGCGTGATCCGGCGCGTCGACGTCTCCGCCGCGCTGGCGATGCCGGGCGTCGTCGCGGCGTATACGGGCGCCGATCTGGCCGCCGCCGGGTACGGGGCGATTTCCTCGACGCTGAAGATGCGCGGTCGTGACGGAGCGCCCATGAACAACGTGGCGCGCGCGTCGCTCGCCGCGGACAAGGTGCGCTTCATCGGCGATCCGGTCGCGATGGTGGTGGCCGAGACTGCGGCCCAGGCGCGCGACGCGATCGAGGCCGTCGTGGTCGACATCGACCCCCTGGACGCCGTGGTCGATCCCGCGCGGGCGACGGATCCGGACGCGCCGCAGATTTATGACGAGGTGCCCGGGAACCTCGTGCTGCATTTCCATCACGGCGATTCGGACGCGGTGGCGAAAGCCTTCGCCGGCGCGGCGCATGTCGTGAGCCTGCCGATTCTCTCGAACCGCATCGTGGTCGCGCCGCTGGAGCCGCGCTCTGCGATCGCCGAGCACGACGCCTCCAGCGGACGCTGGACGATGCATCTGGGCAGCCAGGGCGTGATCGGGATGCGGGGGCTCCTCGCCATCGCGCTCGGCGAGCCTGCGGAGAGGTTGCGCATCGTGACGCGCAACGTCGGCGGCTCCTTCGGCATGAAGTCGGCCGTCTATCCTGAATACGTGCCGCTGCTGCATGCGGCGCGCGACCTCGGGCGGCCGGTGAAATGGACCGATACGCGCTCGGAGAGCTTCGTCTCGGACATGCACGGCCGCGCGATCCAGCTGTCGGCCTCGCTCGCCCTCGACGCCAAGGGGCGCTTCCTCGCCCTGCGCATGGAGGGGTTCGCCGATATCGGCGCTTATCTCTGCCACGTGGCGCCGCTCTACGCGACGCTCAACCTCGCCAAGAACGCGCCGAGCGTCTACCGCACTCCCCTGATCGAAGTGGACGTGCGCGCGGTGCTCACCAACACCACCCCCGTCGGCCCCTATCGCGGCGCGGGGCGCCCGGACGCCAACTACGTCATGGAACGGCTGATCGACACCGCCGCCGCGCAGATGGGCGTCGACCGGGCGTCTTTGCGCCGGCGCAACCACATCCGCCCGAAGGACATCCCGTACTCCACGCCCTCACAGACCGAATACGAGAGCGGCGATTTCACCGTCCTGCTCGACAAGGCGCTCGAGGCGGCCGACTGGAAGGGCTTCGCCAAACGGCGCCGCGAGAGCCGCAAGCGCGGCCTGCTGCGCGGGATCGGGATCGGCCAGTATCTCGAAGTCACCGCCCCCCCGATGAAGGAAATGGGCGGCGTCCACTTCGAGACGGACGGCACGGTCACGATCGTCACCGGGACGCTCGATTACGGACAGGGCCACGCCACCCCCTTCGCGCAGGTGCTGTCCAGCCGCCTCGGCGTGCCCTTCGACAAGATCAATCTGTTCCAGGCCGACAGCGACAGGCTGATCGCCGGCGGCGGCACCGGCGGCTCGAAATCGCTGATGGCGAGCGGCGCCGCGATCGTCGAGGCGAGCGAGAAAGTCATCGCGAAGGGCCGGGCGGTCGCCGCCCACGTGCTCGAAGCGGCGCCCGTGGACGTCGAGTTCGAAGCCGGACGCTTCTCCATCGTGGGAACGGATCGGGGCGTCGGCATCATGGAGCTCGCCGAGCGCGTCAATTCCGGGCTCGTCATGCCCGGCGGCGAGCCGGCGAGCCTCGACGTTGATCATGTGCACGAGAGCGCGCCGTCGGCCTATCCCAACGGCTGCCACGTCGCCGAGGTCGAGGTCGATCCCCAGACCGGCGAGACGCGCATCGTGGGCTATGTCGCGGTCAATGATTTCGGCGTGGTCGTCAATCCGATGCTCGTCGAGGGACAGCTTCACGGCGGCGTCGTGCAGGGCTTCGGGCAGGCGATCATGGAGCACGCCCGCTACGACGAAAGCGGCCAGCTCGTCACCGGCTCGTTCATGGACTACGCCATGCCGCGCGCCGAGGACGTGCCGTTCTTCCGGGTCGAGAACCACGCCTCTCCCGCGACGACGAACGTGCTCGGCGTCAAGGGTTGCGGCGAGGCGGGTTGCGCCGGATCGCTGCCCTCGATCATGAACGCCCTCGTCGACGCGCTCGGCGTGACGCATATCGACATGCCCGCGACTCCGCAGGCGGTGTGGCGCGCGCTGGCGGCGGGGCGCGGCGACGCGGCGTGACGGGCCGCCCGTTCAGCGCGCCATCACGTCCTTGACGGTCTCGACGAGCTGTTTCAGCGAGAAGGGCTTGGGCAGGAAGTTGAACTCCTCGCCCTCGGGCAGGTTCTTGCGGAAGGCGTCCTCGGCGTAGCCCGAGACGAATATCACCTTCAGGTGCGGATGCTCGCCGCGCAGTTCGCGCAGCAGCGTCGGCCCGTCCATTTCCGGCATCACGACATCGGAGACGACGAGGTCCACCGGCCGTTCCTGTCGAGCGGCCATGATCTCGAGCGCCTCGACGCCCGACGCGGCCTCCAGCACGGTGTAGCCGCGCGCGGAGAGCGCGCGCGAATTGACCGCGCGCACGGGATCCTCGTCCTCGACGAGCAGGATGACGCCCTCGCCGGAGAGATCGCGCTCGGGCTTCTTCGCCGTCGCGACCGGCGCCGCTTCCTCGATTTCCGCCTCGCTCGGCACGTGGCGGGGCAGGAACACCCGGAACGAGGTTCCCTTGCCGACCTCCGAGTCGACGTAAATGAATCCGCCCGACTGCTTGACGATGCCGAACACCGTCGAGAGCCCGAGCCCGGTGCCCTTGCCGATTTCCTTCGTGGTGAAGAACGGCTCGAAGATCTTGTCCATGACGTCGGGCGGGATGCCGGAGCCCGTGTCCCCCACCTCGATCACGACGTAATCGGCGGCAGGCATTCCGGTGAGCGCGAGGCCGCCGGCCTCCGCCGCGTCGACGTTCGCCGTGCGGATCGTCAGCTTGCCGCCGTCGGGCATGGCGTCGCGGGCGTTCACCGCGAGATTGACGATGACCTGCTCGAGCTGGTGCACGTCGGCCCGGATCGGCCAGAGGTCGCGGCCGTGGCGCAGGTCGAGCTCGACGCGCTCGCCCAGAAGCCGCTTGAGCAGCAGGTAGAGATCGGACACCGCCTCGCGCAGGTCGAGCACTTCCGGGCGCAGCGTCTGGCGGCGCGAGAACGCGAGGAGCTGGCGCACGAGGCTCGCCGCGCGATTCGCGTTCTGCTTGATCTGCATGATGTCCTGGAAGGCCGGATCGGTCTGGCGGTGATTGGCCAGAAGCAGATCCGAATAGCCGATGATGGCCTGCAGGACGTTGTTGAAATCGTGCGCCACGCCGCCCGCGAGCTGGCCGACGGCCTGCATCTTCTGGGCCTGCGCGAATTGCCGCTCGAGCTGGCGCTGCTCGCTGGTGTCGAGCGCGTAGACGATGACCGCCTCGCCGTCCTCGTTCTCGCCGTCCTCGGCCGGGCTCAGCCAGATGCGCGCCGAGCGCGCTCCGTCGCCCGCGAGCGCCGCTTCGACCGGGGCGAGGCCGGGCTTCGCGTCCGCCGCCGCCTGGAACGCTGCGGCGAGCGCCTCGCGGTCGCTCTCCACGATCTGGTCGATGAGGTTGGGCCCGTCCTCATCGCCGCGCTGGGCGGGGCCGAACAGGCGCGCGAACGAGGCGTTGGTGCGCAGGATGCGGCCGTTGCGCTGGAGGGTCGCGATGGCGACCGGCGTGTTGTTGAAGAAGCGGGCGAAACGCACCTCCGCCGCGCGCTGGCCTTCGGAGCCGGCCTCCTCGCCGGGGGAGCGGTTGAGGACGAGGGTGCGCGACGAGCCGGGCTCGCCGTTCTGCCCGAAGGCGAGCCGGTGATAGATGCGAACCGGGAGCGCCTGGCCGTCGGCGCGGCGCATGTCGAGATCGAAGGTCTCGGTGCGGACCTCGCCCGGCGCGCCGGTGATCGTCGTCATGATCGCCACGACGTTCGTCGGCAGGACGTCCTCGAGCCGCAGGCCGCCCGAGCCGACCTTGGCGAGGTCGTGCCCGAGCCAGGCCGCCAGGGTCGCGTTCATGTAGGCCACGGAACCGTCGGGCTCGATCGAGAAGAAGCCGGCCGGCGCATGGTCGAGATAATCGATCGCGTGCTGCAACTCCTGGAACACGTTCTCGTGGCGCTCGCGCTCGTGCGTCACGTCGGCGACGCTCCACAGGACCGCCGTCGCCCCGCCCGGCCGCGGCAGAGGCCGCACGCGCACGCGGTACCAGCCGAATTCCGCCGCGCCCGCGAGCGCCGGAGACAGACGGATTTCTTCGGCGAGCGCGCGCTGCTCCCGCGCCGCCTGCGCGAGACGGTAGATCGCTTCCGAGACCTCCGGCGCGCCCACGAACAGCCGCTCGACCGTGCGCAGATCGCCGACGTCGGTCGCAACGGCGAAGGCGAGATAGGCCTCGTTCGCGTAGACGACGCGGCCCCCGTCCTCGACGACGAGCAGGCCCTCCGAGGCGGTGTCGGCGACGAGCTTCGTCAGATCGTTGCGCGCCGCGTCGCCCGAGAAGCGCAACGCGCCGATGGCGTAGGCCGCGACGAAGAACACGCCCGCGACCGCGAGCAGCGCGAGCAGCCCGGTGATGAGCATGCGCGCCTGATCCCCGCCGACGACGCCGAGAGCGAGAAAGGCGGCCGGAAGCGCCAGCGCCAGCAGCGCCAGCAGCCACATGTTGCCGGCCTTCTCGGATCTGTCGATCGCGCTGCGGGGCTTTTCGCTCGTCTGAGCCATGAGAGGGGGACCGCCTTGGAACTGGGTTGTTATGCCTTATAGCGCCGCAGCCGCAAGACGTAACCGATGACTTCGGCGACCGCCTTGTAGTGCTCGACGGGGATCTCCTCGTCGATGTCGACGCTGGCGTGAAGCGCGCGCGCGAGCGGCGGGTTCTCGATGATCGGCACGTCGTGCTCGCCGGCGAGCTTGCGGATGCGCAGGGCCAGACTGTCGACGCCCTTGGCGACGCAGACGGGCGCCTGCATGCCCTGCTCGAATTTCAGCGCCACGGCGTAGTGGGTCGGGTTCGTGACGATCACGGTGGCGCCCGGCACCGCCGCCATCATGCGCCGCCGCACCCGCGAGATGCGGATCTGACGCATCTTCGCCTTCATCTCGGGATTGCCCTCGGTCTGCTTGTACTCGTCGCGCAGCTCCTTGCGCGTCATCCGCTGGCGACGGTGCCAGGTGAAGCGCTGGTAGAGCAGATCCGCGACCGCGACGAAGAAGAACAGGGCGAGCACGCCGAGCAGGAGCTTCACCGACGCGCTCTGGATCGCCGCCCCCATCAGGGCGGGGTCCATCTGCGTCACGAGATCGAGCGTGAAGCGCTCGCTCCACAGGATCGCCGACGCCAGCGTTCCGACGATCAGGATCTTGACGAGACCCTTGACGAAGTTGACCAGCGCCTCTTTTCCGAACAGGCGCTTGGCGCCCGCCAGCGGCGAGATGCGCTCGAGCTTGGGCTGCATCGGCTCGACCGTCCAGAGCAGCCGGTGCTGGACGGCGCCGCCCGCGAACCCCGCGATCATCAGGAACAGGAACGGCATCGCCAGCGCCGCGAGCGTCGCCAGAAGCGCCTCGCGCCCGACCCGGTAGAAGCCGGCGGCGTCGGCGGGGACCTGATGCGCGTTCATCAGGAAGCCCTTCATGCCGGTTATGAAATCGGCGGCGACGGGCTTGCCGAGGACCATGATGACGAGGGCCAGGCCGCTGAGCACGAAGAAGGTGTTCAACTCCTGGCTCTTCGGCACGTCGCCCTTGCGGACGGCCTCGTCGAGTTTTCGCTGGGTCGGTTCTTCGGTGCGATCCTGTTCCTCCGTCTGCTCGGACATGCCCGCTCCTCACAGACCGGAGATTTCTGCGAGGAAGTCCCGCAGATCGGTGAGAAAAACGCCCATCATCACGCCGACGACGGCGAAGAGGATGACCATGCCGATGAGAATCGTCGCCGGCAGCCCGAGGAAGAAGACGGGCATCTGCGGCATCAGCCGCGCGAGGACGCCGAGCCCGAGATTGAACAGGATCGCGAAGACGATGAAGGGCGCGGAGATCTGAACCGCCAGCGAAAATCCGCGCGCCGCCGCCTGAACGCCGAGCGTCGCCGCGTCGCCGGGGGAGGGCAGCCCTCCCGGCGGAAGCAGGGAATAGCTCGCGCCGATCGCGCCGATGGCGAGGTGGTGCAGGTCGGTCGCGAAGATGAGGGTGACGCCGAGCAGCGTCAGAAAATTGCCGATCGCCGCCTGCTGGCCGCCCATGGAGGGATCGACCTGCATGGCGAAGCCGAGCCCGGCCTGCTGCGCGACGATCGTGCCGGCCGTCTGCAACGCGCCGACGACGAGGCGCGTCGCGAGCCCGATGACGAAGCCGACGAGGATTTCGGAGATCAGGAGCTGGATCAGCCCGGGTCCGCCCTCGCCCAGCGGCAGCGCGGCCTGCGTCGCAGGAAACATCACGAGCGTCAGCAGAAGCGCGAAGCCGAGCCGGGCGCGCGACGACAGGGCCTGCTCGCCGATTCCCGGCAGCAGCATAACCAGCGTGCCGACCCGCGCGAAACTGAGCAGGAAAGCGGCCGCGATCTCGGGAATCAGCAGATTCATCGACCGCGATGTTAACCATAAGCCGATCGCGATGCGCGAGGCCGTCGTGGAAAAATCGGAGCGGCCCGGACGCGCGAGCGCCGGGGCGCGCACGTCAGCCTCCCGTCGCGATGCGTTCGGCGATGCGCGCCATGTAGGAGGCGAGCCCGTCGCTCATGAATGGGAGGAAAAACAGGAGCGAGCCGAAGACCGCGATGATCTTCGGCACGAAGACGAGCGTCTGTTCCTGGATCTGGGTGAGCGCCTGCACCAGCGAGATCGCGAAACCCACCGCCAGCGCGACCAGCATGGCTGGCGCGCCGACTTTGAGGAACGTGAAAATGCCGTCGCGAGCGATGTCGAGAATTAGGGCCCCGTTCATGATCTTCCGCTCCGTCAGATCGGCATGCGCATGATTTCCTCGTAGGCCTGGATGACGCGATCGCGCACCGCCACGAGGGTTTCGATAGCCGCTTCGCTCTCGGCGACGGCGGTGACGACGTCGACGACGTCGGCCTTGCCCATCGCGACCGAGGCGGCCTGCGCCTCGGCGGCGCGCCCGCTTTCGCGCACGCCGCCGATCGCCGAGCCGAGCATGGCGGAGAAGTCGGGGAGCCCGGATTCCTGAGGGCGCGCGAGGCGGCCCGCCTGTCCGGCGCTGGGGCCGAGGCCCTGGACGGCGGCGTATGCGCCGGCGGCGAATGCGTTGGTGGCCATGGTTCAGATCCTCAGGCGCGCAGAATTTCGATCGTGCGCGAGATCATGCGGCGCGTGGCGGTGACGAGGTTCAGGTTGGCCTCGTAGCTCCGCTGCGCCTCGCGCATGTCCATCTGCTCGATCAGAGAGTTGACGTTGGGCAGCTTCACCACGCCCTCTGCGTCGGCCGCCGGGTGGGCGGGGTCGTAGCGGGTGCGGAAATCGCTCTGGTCGGCCCGGATGCGCCCGAGCGTGACCGTGTGCGCGCCGAGTTCGCGGTCGAAGCCGTTGACGAAGGTCGGCATCTTGCGGCGATAGGGGTCGGCGCCGGGCGTCGTCGCGGTCGAATCCGCGTTGGCGATGTTTTCGGCGATCACCCGCATGCGGCCCGATTGCGCCTTCAGGCCGGAAGCGGCGATCGAGATGGTTCTCAGGAGGTCCATGGCTCAGATCCTTTTCGCGTCAGCGACGGCCGATGGCGGTGCGCATCAGCTGCAGGCTTTTCTGGTAGAGCGACGCCGCCAGCTGGAAGTCGGACTGGTTGTCGGCCGCGCGCAGCATCTCTTCCTCGAGGTTGACCGCGTTGCCGCTGGGCCGGACCTCGAAGCGGTTCGCCTCGCGTTCGTCGAGCCCCGCGCGCTGCGCCTTGAGGGCGAGATGCGCGCCGTTCGTTCGCGTCACGCCGATCGAGCCGCCGCCGGCGCGGCCGCGTGAATCGAACACCGGCTGGGCCATGTCGCTCGGCCGAAAGCTCGGCGTGTCGGCGTTCGCGACGTTCTCGGCGATCACCTTCTGGCGCGCTTGATGCCAGTGCATGCGCGTCTTGAGCATCTCGATGAGCGGCAGGCCTGCGACGGACACGGGCGATTCTCCGGGCGTTACCCGGCAAAAATTGCCGTCCTCATGGTTAACGCCCGGTTAAGAAAGCCCTGCAAAAGCCGCTTTTCCGGGATTGGAATCCACAGAGCGGTTGCGCCATATCGGATTGAAGGCGATAAAGTCGCGTGGTTCCATCGGCTTGCGCGCCGTTTCTTCGCGCCGGCTCAGAAAGCGTGAGTGCGTCAATGCTCGGCGTCGAAGTCTCCCCGGTCGTCCAGTACGTGATCGCCTTCGCGATCATCGCGGCCCTGCTCGCCCTTTTCGCGGTCGTGCTCAAGCGCATCGGCGGACGGCGCTTCGCGCTGGCCGGACAGGACCGGGGCAGGGCGCGCCAGCCGCGCCTCGGCATCGTGGACGTCTACGATCTCGACCGTCAGCGCCAGCTCGTTCTCCTGCGTCGCGACAACGTCGAGCATCTCGTGATGCTGGGCGGTCCCAACGACCTCGTCGTCGAATCCAACATCGTGCGCGTCGCTCCCGGCCGCGCGCAGGCGCCCGCCGCGTCGGCGGTGGCGGATTTCGCGACGGAGCGATCGGCGCAGGCCGAGATCCCCTTCGAGCCGGTCGCCGCCGCGCCGGTTCCGCCGCCGCGTCAGCCCGCCGAGCCCGCGATGTCAGCCGCTCCTGCGCGCGCGCAGGCCCAGCCGCCGCAATCTGCGCCGCGTCCCGAGCCGCGTCCGCAGGAGAGGGCTCCCCAGCCCGTCCCGAACGCTTCGCCCGCGCCGGCGATGGAGCGTCGGGGGCAGGCTCCCGAGCCGGCTCCGACGCCGACGTTCGTCCCCGCGCCCGCCGCTCCCTCTCCCGTTTCAGTCTCCGCGCCCCCGGCCGCGCCCGCCCAGCGCAGGCTCGACGCTGCGCCGGGCGCGCAGCCCGCGACGCCCTCCGCCGAGGAGCCGAAGCGCGGCCTTTTCGGCCTTGGAAAGGTCTTCGAGAAGGCGCTGGACCGCGTTACCGAGAAGCCGGCTGCTCCCGCCTATCCGCCTCGCCCGCGCGCGACGCCGGTCGCGGCCGAAGCGGTTCCGGCCTTCCCCGTGCGTCGGGCGCCGGAGCCCGCGCCGCAAACCCCTTCCGCGCAGCAGATCCGGCCAGCGCCGCAGGATGCTCCCGCCCCGAAAGTCTCATCCAGGCCCGTTCCGGACGTCGCCCCGAAGCCGGCGGCCGCCGTTGCGCCCGAACCGAGGGAGCCTGTAGCGCAGTCCGCCGCGGCGGCTCCGCAGCCGAGGCCGTCGCGCGCGGTCGACGACGCGATCTTGTCGGACATGGCCAAGCAACTCGAGGCGGCGTTCCGTCAGCCCGGCGCGCCGAACCGGCCGGCGCCGAACCCCGCTCCGACCGGCGCTCCAACCGGCGCGACCCCTGCCGCCCCGCCCCGGCCCGTCCCGTCCCGGTCGACCCCGCCGGAGGCGTTCCGTCCGTCCGGTGAATTCGCGCCGCGGACTGCGCCCGTCACGCCCGCGACGCCCGTCGCAAGGCCCGCGCCGGCTCCCGAGCCGCGCGCCGAGCCGGTCGACCTGTCCCCCTTCTCGCTGGCCGACATCGCTCCGGACACGACGGAGATTCCCGCGCCCAAGCCGGACGCCGCGCAGCAGGACGTTGCGCAGCAGGACGTCGCGCCGGAGGCTTCCGCGCCCGCGCCCGAGCCTGCGAGGAACGAGCCTGTCCGGGCGGAACCCGCCCCCGCGCCGGAACCGGCCGCAGAGAAGCCGAAGGTCGATCCCTTCTCCGTCGACGAAATCGAAGCCGAATTCGCACGCCTCTTGGGCCGCTCGGTCGAGAAGGACGCGAAAAGCTCTTGATAGGCCGCCGGGCGCGACAGCCCGGCGCTTGCGCCGTCCGACCCCGCGTCGCACCGTCCCTCGAACGGATGGGGCGAATCAGCGGCATGGATCCTGACAGGGCGAGTCTCGACACGCACGCCGCGCGCATGGCGGGAGACCGCCCCCGCGCGCGCCTCGCCGCGCTCCGCGCTCCGCTCGCCTGTCTCGCGGCACTCGCCGGCGTCGTCTACGGCCCGCCGGCGCTCTCCCAGTCGTTGACGCTCGATCTCGGGCCGGAGGGGGGCGTCACCGAGCGCGCGCTCCAGCTCATCGCGCTGATCACGGTGCTGTCGCTCGCGCCGTCGATCCTCGTGATGGTGACCTCGTTCACCCGGATCGTCGTCGTGCTATCGCTCCTGCGCTCGGCGATCGGCACGCAGACGGCGCCGCCCAACGGCGTCATCATCGGGCTCGCGCTCTTCCTCACCGCCTTCGTGATGGCGCCGACCTTCCAGGAAGCCTACGAGCAGGGCGTCGCGCCGCTGCTCGCCGGCGAGATCACGCAGGAGGAGGCGTTCTCCCGGGGTTCCGGCCCGTTCAAGATCTTCATGCTGGCGCATGTGCGAGAGAAGGATCTCGAATTGTTCATCGACATGTCGGGCCGCACCGACATCGCCGGCCCTGAGGACGTGCCGCTGCATGTCCTGACGCCGGCTTTCATGATTTCCGAGCTTCGCCGCGCCTTCGAGATCGGCTTCCTGCTCTTCGTGCCGTTTCTCATCATCGATCTCGTGGTCGCCTCGATTTTAATGTCGGTCGGCATGATGATGCTGCCGCCGATCACGGTTTCGCTTCCTTTCAAGCTCATCTTCTTCGTGCTCGTCGACGGCTGGACGCTGGTCGCGGGATCGCTCGTGCGCAGCTATGGCCTGTAGCCGGGCTGGATCGCGCCGCGCGCCGCGCTAGATTGACCACGACGGCCGGACATTTGGAGACGCCCCGATGATCACCCTGACGGTGAACGGCGAGCCTCGCTCGCTCGACATCGACCCCGAGACGCCGCTTCTCTGGGCGTTGCGAGACCATGTCGGGCTCACCGGGGCGAAATATTCCTGCGGGATCGCGCGATGCGGCGCCTGCCTCGTGCTCGTCGACGGCGTCGCCATGCCGGCCTGCGCGGTGCAGATCGCAGATGTCGCGGGCGCGTCGGTCACGACGATCGAGGGCGTCGCGGGCGCCGTGGCGGAGGCGGTGATCGACGCCTGGACCCGCCACGACGTCGCCCAATGCGGCTATTGCCAGCCCGGGCAGGTGATCCGGGCGATCGACCTGCTGCAGAACAACCGCGCGCCGAGCGACGCCGAGATCGCGGACGCGATGGACATGAACATCTGTCGCTGCGGAACCTACCAGCGCATCGCCGCCGCCGTGCGCGACGCCGCCCGGGCCCTGGGCTGAGGAGACGCGCCATGCTGTTTCGACCGCTCCCCGCGTCGTCTTCGACGCTCTCTCCCGCGCTGTCGCGCCGGCGCTTCCTGCAGGGCGGAGCCGCGATCGGCGGCGCGCTCGTCATCGGCGTCTCCGCGCGCTTCGGCAACCGGGCCATGGCGGCCGAGCCCGTCGTCGGACCCAATCCGCCGGCCGCGCCGAACGCCTTCGTGCGCATCGGCGCCGACGATGTCGTCACCGTGATGGTCAAGCATCTCGACATGGGCCAGGGCATCTCGACCGGCCTCGCCACCATCGTCGCCGACGAACTCGACGCGGACTGGGCGCAGATGGATTTCGCCTTCGCCCCGGCCAACGCCGCGCTCTACAACAACTTCAGCTGGGGGCCCGTCCAGGGCACCGGCGGATCGAGCGGCATCGCGAACTCCTTCACCCAGCTCCGCAAGGCGGGCGCGGCCGCGCGCGCGATGCTGGTCGCGGCGGCGGCCTCGGAATGGGGCGTTCCTGAGAGCGAGATCACCGTCGAGCGCGGGCTCATCCGGCATGTCGCAAGCAGCCGGGAAAGTGGCTTCGGCGCGTTCGCCGAGCGGGCCGCGGTCTTGCCCGTGCCCGAGAATCCCCAGCTCAAGACGCCCGATCGCTGGATCTATATCGGAAAGACGGCGCCCCGCCTCGACGCGCGCGCGAAAACCACGGGCCGGGCGCTGTACTCGTTCGACGTGCGCCGTCCGGGCATGCTCACGGCGATGGTCGCGCGCCCTCCGCGCTTCGGTGGGCGGCTCGTCCGGTTCGACGACGCGCAAGCTCGCGCCGTCGCGGGCGTCGTCGACGTCGTGGCGATCCCGACGGGCGTCGCCGTCATCGCCAGCGACACCTGGTCCGCCATGAAGGGGCGCGAGGCGCTCGTCGTCGAATGGGATGAGAGCCGCGCCGAAAGGCGCTCGACGCAGGATATGGCGAGCGAGTATCGCGACATGGCGAGAACGCGCGGCGCCAGAGCGGTCGATCGCGGCGACGCGGCCGGCGCGATGGCGCGCGCGGCGCGGGTGATCGAGGCGGAATACGATTTCCCCTATCTCGCCCACGCGGCGATGGAGCCGATCAGCGGCGTCATCGAGAAGAGCGAGGACGGTGGTTACGAGGCCTGGGGCGCGTTCCAGATCCAGACCATCGATCAGGCGGTCGTGGCGGCGATCATGGGCGTGACGACGGACCGCGTGCGCCTCAACACGCTCGTCGCCGGGGGCTCGTTCGGCCGGCGCGCGACTCCGCAGGCGGACTGGATCGCGGAGGCCGCCCACATTCTGAAGGCGAGCGGGGAGGCGGCGCCGATCCACCTCGTCTGGACGCGCGAGGACGATATGCGGGCCGGCTATTTCCGCCCGCTCGTGCATCATCGCGTCAAGGTCGGAGTCGACGAGCGCGGCCGCCCCCTCGCCTGGGAGCAGAGCGTCGTCGCGAAGTCGATCCTGATCGGCACGGTGATGGAATCCTTCATCATCGACGGGCTCGATTCCACGACCTTCGAGGGCGCGAGCGAACCGCCCTACGCCGTCCCCAACATGCGGCTCGAGGTTCACAACGCGCGCGAGCAGACGCCCGTCCTCTGGTGGCGGTCGGTCGGGCACAGCCATACGGCGCACGTGCTCGAGACGATGATCGATGAACTCGCCGGGCTCGCCGGAGAGGACCCGCTCGCCTATCGGCTCTCGCTGATGGAGAACGCTCCGCGCGAGGCCGCGGTCCTGCGCCTCGCCGCCGAGAAGGCGGGGTGGAGCGAGCCTCCGCCGCCGGGGATCGCGCGCGGGATCGCCGTGCATCGCTCCTTCGGCACCGTCGTGGCGATGGTCGCGGAGGTCTCGGTTTCCGGGGAGGTCGTGACGGTCGAGCGGATCGTCGCGGCGGTCGATTGCGGCCTGCCGATCAACCCCGACAACATCCGCTCGCAGGTCGAAGGCTCCGTCGGGTTCGCGCTCTCGTCCGTCTTGCGAAACCGCATGACCCTCGTCGACGGCGTCGTGCAGGAAACGAATTTCGACGCCTTCGAACCCACGCGATTCTCGGAGATGCCGGTCGTCGAGACGCATATCGTCGCCTCCGACGCGGAGCCGACGGGAATGGGCGAGCCGGCCGTCCCGACGCTCGCGCCGGCGATCGCGAACGCGATCTTCGCCGCGATCGGCCGTCGGGTGCGCTCGCTGCCGGTCGATTCGGCCGTTTTGAGGGGAGTCTGAGCCGCCGTTAACGCTTCGCTAACCATGCGCCCGGCAAAACTTGCCGGGTGAGGGTGCGAGGGCGTCGATGAGCGAAACAGCGGGCGTTGCGGGCGGTGCCGCCGGCGGGAGCATGGGCTTCGGCGGCCTGCGCGGCATATCGATTTACGCGCGAAGGCCCGACCTGCTGCTCGCTTTCGGGGTCATGGGCATCCTCGTGGTGCTCATCTTCCCGCTGCCGGCGATCATTCTCGATCTGCTGCTCGCGGTCTCGATCATCTTCTCCGTCCTGATCCTGATGACGGCGCTCTTCATCGAGGAGCCGCTGGAATTCTCGTCCTTTCCGACGGTCCTGCTGATCGCGACGATGCTCAGGCTCGCGCTCAACCTCGCCTCGACGCGCCTCATCCTGTCGCACGGCCACGAGGGCCCCGACGCAGCCGGCTACGTCATCGAAGCCTTCGGCGGCTTCGTGATGGGCGGCAATTTCGTCATCGGCGTGATCGTCTTCGCCATCCTCGTTCTGGTGAACTTCGTCGTCATCACCAAGGGCTCGGGCCGCATCGCGGAAGTCGCCGCGCGCTTCACGCTCGACGCCATGCCCGGCAAGCAGATGGCGATCGACGCCGATCTCTCGGCCGGCCTGATCGACGAGAACGAGGCGCGCCGCCGCCGCACCAAGCTCGAGGACGAAAGCTCGTTCTTCGGCTCCATGGACGGCGCCTCGAAATTCGTGCGCGGCGACGCCATCGCCGGCCTGCTCGTCACCCTGATCAACGTCATCGGCGGCATCATCATCGGCGTCGCGCAGATGGGCCTGACCTTCGGCGAGGCGGCCGAGACCTACACGATGCTCACCGTCGGCGACGGCCTCGTCTCGCAGATCCCGGCGCTGATCGTGTCGACGGCGGCGGGCCTCCTCGTCTCGAAGGCCGGCGTCCGGGGCGCGGCGGACAAGACGCTCGGCAAGCAGCTCGCGCACTATCCCAAGGCGCTTGGCATGTCGGCGCTGGTCATGGCTGCGTTGGCGCTTCTTCCGGGCATACCCTTCATCCCGTTCATGGGACTGGCCGTCGGCGCCGCGTTCCTGGCCCGATACGTCGACAAACAGGCGAAGGAGCGAGCGGCGAACCCCGTCGACGCCGACGGCAAGGCCGTCGAAGCGGCGCCGGCCGCGCCGGTCGAAGAGCCGATCTCGGACGTTCTGCGCATCGACGACCTCAAGGTCGAGATCGGCTACGCGCTCCTGCCCCTCGTCAACGGCCCGGAGAACGGCGAGCGACTCACCGACCAGATCAAGGCCCTGCGTCGCCAGCTCGCCTCCGAGATGGGCTTCGTCATGCCGAGCGTGCGCATCCTCGACAACGTGCAGCTAGAGTCGAACGCTTACGTCATCCGCGTGAAGGAGATCGAATCGGGAGGCGGCGCGATTTTCCCCGGCCAGTTCATGGCGATCGATCCGATGGGCGGCCAGGTCCAGCTTCCGGGCCAGCACATGCTGGAGCCGACGTTCGGTCTGCCGGCGACCTGGATCGACGCGGGTCTTCGCGAGCAGGCGCAGCTGCGAGGCTACACCGTCGTCGACGCGGCGACCGTGCTCTCGACGCATTTGACCGAAATCATCAAGGCTCATATGCCCGACCTTCTCACCCATATCGAGGTGCAGAAGCTGCTCGGCGACCTGCCCAAGGATCACGCCGATCTCCTCAAGGAGATCGTGCCGGCGCAGATCACGACCACGGGCGTGCAGCGCGTCCTCCAGCTGCTGCTGGCCGAGCGCGTCTCGATCCGCGATCTCGGCGCCATCCTCGAGGCCATTTCCGAGGTCGTGGGCTCGGTGAAGAGCCCGCGCGACATCGTCGAGCACGTCCGCATGCGGCTCGGACGCCAGATCTGCGCCCAATACGCGGCTCCGAACGGACAATTGCCGATCGTCACGCTCTCGCCCGCCTGGGAGCAGGCCTTCATGGAGTCGATCGTCGGCCAGGGCGAGGAGCGCCACCTCGCCATGCAGCCTTCGCGGCTCTCCGAATTCGTCGGCGCGGTGCGCGACGCGTTCGAGGACGCCGCGCGACGGGGCGAGATGCCCGTGCTCGTCACCTCGATCCAGAGCCGGCCCTTCGTGCGCTCGATCATCGAGCGTTTCCGCCGCGAGACGCCGGTCATGAGCCAGGGCGAAATCCACACGCGCGCGCGGTTGCGGACGGTCGGGAGCGTCTGAACATGGTCGCCGCGGCCGCGCTGGCGGATTTCGGCCTCGTCGCAGCCGGGGGGGCCGTGGGAAGCGTGCTGCGCGTCGTCGTGGCCGATCGGGCGACGCGCGTCCTCGGCGCCTCGTTTCCCTACGGCACGCTCGTCGTCAACGTCACGGGTGCGACGCTGCTCGGTCTGATCGTCCCGTTTCTCGCGCGCGACGTGCCGACGGGGGTCAGCGGCTTCGCGCCCCTGTTCGTCGCCGGACTGCTCGGCAGCTATACGACGGTCTCGACCTTCTCGCTCCAAACGCTGCTGCTGATCCGGGGGGGCGACTGGAGCCGCGCCTCCGCGAACGTCGCGGGCTCCGTCGCGCTTTGCCTCGCGGCCGCGGGCGGCGGACTGGCGATCGGCGACACGCTCGCGGGGAGGTTCGTATGAGCGGGGCCGCCTTGCCGGTCTTCGCCGCCGTCGCGGCGGGCGGAGCGCTCGGAGCGAGCGCCAGATACGGGCTCGCGCTTCTCGCGCTCGGCGCGGCGTTTCCATGGGCGACGCTCACGGCGAACGTCGTCGGATCGTTCCTGATCGGTTGGGCGGGCGCGACGCTTCTGCGGGAGGACGCGCCGGCGCGGCCCCTCGCGACGGCCTTCGTCATGGCGGGGTTCTGCGGCGGCTTCACGACGTTCTCGCTGTTCAGCCTCGAGGCGCTGACGTTCTATCGCGCCGGCTCGCCGGCGACGGCAGCGCTCTACGCGCTCGTGTCGCTCGCGACGTGGATCCCGGCCTGCGCGGCGGGCTGGCGTCTGGGCGAAGCCCTGCGATCCTGAACGACGTCAGGCCTCGCCGACCCCATCGCCGAGGAATTCGGCGCGCAGCTGCCGCCTCAGCATCTTGCCGACGTTGGTCTTCGGCAGGCTCTCGCGAAACTCGATGCGCCGCGGCAGTTTGTAGGGCGCGAGACCGGCGCGGCAATGCTCGCGGATCTCGTCCGCCGTGAGGCTCGGGTCCTTCTTCACGATGAAGGCGGCCACCGCCTCGCCGGAATGAGCGTCGGGGACGCCGATCACGGCGGCCTCCCGCACCTTGGGGTGCAGCGCGATCACGTCCTCGACCTCGTTGGGATAGACGTTGAATCCCGAGACGAGGATCATGTCCTTGATCCGGTCGACGATGCGCACCTGTCCGTCGGGCTGGATGACGGCGATGTCGCCGGTGCGGAAGAACCCGTCCGCCGTCATGACGCGCGCGGTCTCTTCGGGACTGTTCCAGTAGCCCGCCATCACCTGCGGGCCGCGCACGCACAACTCGCCTTCGCCGCCGATCGGCAGCGGCGCGCCCTGCGTGTCGCGGATCGAAACCTCCGTCGAGGGGATGGGGTAGCCGATCGTGCCAGAGAACTCGTCGAGATCCATCGGATTGGCGCAGACGACGGGCGAGGTCTCCGAGAGCCCGTAGCCCTCGATGATCGCGCGGCCGGTGAGCGCCTTCCAGCGCGCGGCGACGGCCTTCTGCGTGGCCATCCCGCCCGAGACGCACAGCGTCAGTCGGGAGAAATCGACCTCGCCGATGGCGGGATGGTTGGCGAGCGCGTTGTAGAGCGTGTTCACGCCGACGGTGCAGGTGAATCTCACGCTCTTCAGCGTCTTCACGAAGCCGGGAATGTCGCGCGGATTGGTGACGAGCACTTGCGTCGCGCCGAAATGGAAGAACAGGCAGCAGGCCGTCAGCGAGAAGATGTGATAAAGCGGCAGCGCCGTGATGATCACGTTTTCGCTGCTCGATTCGATCGTGCGGCCCATCCAGCCGTCGAGTTGGGCGACGTTGGCGGCGACGTTGCGGTGCAGGAGCATGGCGCCCTTGGCCGCGCCGGTCGTTCCGCCCGTATATTGCAGGAAGGCGACGTCCTCACGATCGATCGCGACCGGCTCGAAGGCGCTCGCGCCAGGCTGCGCGACGGCGCGCGCGAACGAAACCGCCTGCGGCAGGTCGTAGGCGGGAACGCCCTTTTTCAGATGGCGCGAGACGAGGTTGACCAGCGCGCCCTTGAGACCGAGCAGATCGCCCGGCTTGACGATTACGATCGGATCGAGAGCGGCCGCGTCGCCCGAAGCGTCCACGGTGTGCGCGAAATTCTCCAGCACGAACAGCGCCTTCGCGCCCGAATCCCGAATCTGGGCGGCGAATTCGCGCGGCGTATAGAGCGGGTTGACGTTCACGACCGTGCAGCCGGCCTTCAGGATCCCGAACAGGATCGCCGGATACGCCATCACGTTCGGCGCCATGATCGCCACACGCTCTCCGCGCGAAAGCCCCCGCGATTGAAGAAACGCCGCCACGGCGTTCGCCTGGGCGCCGATCTGCGCGAAGGTGAGGGACTTGCCGAAGCTTTGAAAAGCCGCGCGCGGGCCGAACCGCGTCACCGCGTCGTCGAAGAGCGCGACCAGCGTTGTGACGGCGCCGTGATCGATCTCGTGAGGCGTGTCGGCGGGATAATGCGACAGCCACGGGCGCTCCGTCTGAAACGCTTCAACCTCGTCCACCGGCGCAGCCGGCGGGTCGCGATCGGTCATGCCCTTTCATCCTCCGCTACCGCCACGATTGCTGCGACCGCATGCGGTAGGTCGAGATTGCCCGCCCGGAGGTCGTTTGTCGACGAAATTGCGAGGGATTGATTTCGCCGAGCTACTGGCTCATCCAGCAGGCGCGTTCTCCCGTCGGTTCATGGATCGGGGTACCGGGAATGTCTTCGATGCGCGTCTCAAGGCGATGGACGTTGCTCCACGTCGCGGAGCCGTTGGTTCTCGGCGCAGGACCCTCTTCGACGAAGAAGGTGGCCTGCGCGGCGGGGGCCCAGGGCATCACGACGATGAACTGCCCACCCTCGGGCACGTCGAAGGAGATGTTTCCCATCGGCGCGCTCGGGGCCGCGCGGATCGTGATCGTGGCGGGGCCGTCGAACGGATTGTCCAGACGAACGATGGGTCGGCCGTCGGGCGTTATCAGGTATCGCGGCGCACCGTTCTGAAATTCGCCGAGGGTCACGATGCGCGTCATGTTCGGGAGGCCGCTCTCCTGCCGCCACATGAGAGGTTCGCCCGATCCGGACGCGCTCCCGTTTGCGAGACACGTCGTTCGCGAGAACGTTTCGATGTCGATGGCGGTCACGCCGACGACGCCGAGCAGGCTGGTCCGGACGCGCGCCGCGACGGAGACCGTCGTGCCTCCGGGTCCGCACGTGACGACGGGATTCGGATCGCTCTCGAGACGCCCGGGCGTTGTATTATTGACGAAGTAATTCCGGGCCTGCGCCTCGCAGGCCGCGACGCTCCAGGGGGTCGCCATGTCGCCGGCGATGGCCGCCGCGTCGCTGGCCGCCTGCAGCTTGGCGCGCATCTGCGACGCGCTCGAATAATCGAGCGCGCTTCCCGCCGCGACCGCGATCGGTATCAAAATCAGGCCGAAGATCATGCCCACGTTGCCGCGAGCGCAGCGCGCGAACGGCGGCTTGCGAAATGAGTTCATCATCGTCCGACCGTGAGTCCTGCGCGCGGGGCGCCATACGTTGCCTGGAGCTCACAGATAGATCAGTAATTGTTTATCCGAAGTTTCACCGGTGTACCAAATATCGCTTTTCCGTCGAAAAAATATTCTGCGTTGTGACGCGCCGCGCTCGAACGCGAGATTTTGCGTCGCGATTTCGCGCGTTTCGGCGTTTCCCGACATCGTATCCGGCGATACAAGACGTAATGAGCGCTTTCTCGATCGACCCTCGGATCCTCGCCGACACGCTGCCGGTCGGCGACCTCAATCTGTGCAGCGTCGTCTTGATGAACGACGCCCGCTTTCCGTGGCTCATACTCGTTCCGCAAAGGAAAGGCGCGTCCGAGATCATCGACCTCTCCGAGCTTGACGCCGCGCAACTGATGCGCGAAGCGCGGCTCGCCACGCAGGTGATGCTTTCGGTGGCCCGCCCGGACAAGGTCAACGTCGCGATTTTGGGCAATGTCGTCGCCCAGCTCCATATGCACGTCGTCGGCCGCTTCAGGTCCGATCCCGCCTGGCCCGGCCCCGTCTGGGGCGTCGGCGAGCGCCGGGCCTATCCGCCCCACGCCGCGCAAAGCCTGATCGACCGATTCGCGCAAGCCTTCGCCGACGCCTGACTTCGCCGACGCCTGACACGGAGCTCCCGCATGACGCCGCATTCTCCCCCGCTCGGCTTCGCCGTGAACGGCCTGACGCGCCACACCAGCGAAAACGGGGACGAAGCGCTCGCGCGTCACGGAGACGATCCGGACGCCCTCGTCGTGTTGCTGGCCGGCGAAATCCCCGTTCTGCGACGAATGCCCGGCGGCGACGGCCCGGTCGCCACATCGCTCCATCCGCGATCCGAGCTCGACGGAATCGCCGTGGCGGAGCGCATCTATCTCGGCTCCATCGACGGACGGCACGTGCTCGCGTTTCAGGGAGAGCACGCGCTCGTCGAGGAATGGGGCTCGCGGCCGGATCTCGTCGTGCTCGACCTGCGCGCGATCGCGACGCAGGGGCTCGTCGCCGAGCGCGAGGCGGGCATGCTCGCCGAGGCCAAGTCGTTGCTCTCGTGGCATGCGAACCATCGCTTCTGCGCCCGCTGCGGCGGGCCGACGCGCGCGACGCGCTCGGGCTTCCGCCGCGATTGCGACGCCTGCGGAGCGCAGCATTTCCCGCGCACGGACCCCGTGGTCATCATGCTGATCACGCATGGGGATCGCATTCTGCTCGGGCGCCAGGCGCGCTTTCCGACGGGCAACTATTCCTGCCTCGCGGGGTTCGTCGAGCCCGGCGAGACGATCGAGGACGCCGTGCGCCGCGAGACCTTCGAGGAGGCGGGGGTGCGCGTGGGGGCGGTGACGTACATGATGTCGCAGCCCTGGCCTTTCCCGTCGTCGCTGATGATCGGGTGCCGCGGCGAAGCGCTCGACGATGCAATCAATTTCGATCGCGAAGAACTCGAGGACGCGCGTTGGTTCGATCGTGGAGATCTCGAGTTGATGCTGCGCGACGCGCATCCGGACGGCGTTCGCACGCCGCCTTCCGTCGCGATCGCTCACCACCTCGTCCGCGCATTTCTGCACCGCCCCTGAGCTGCTGACGTCACCGCAAGGCTCGACCGTGCCGCCCCGGCGGATAAACGACGGCTGTCATAAATGTAAGTAATATATTTTATGTAATTGAGTAATTTCAGATTATGTAAAATAATTTTACTAAATGAAGTTTATCGATTTTAATCTTTTTTCAAATGAAAGATCCGCGGCGTCCGGTGTGCGAATTCGCAGCGCCGGGCCTTAGCGGACTAGGCCCGGCGCCGGGTCGAAGGGGCTATAGCTCCCTATCCCGGCGTTTTTGTCCTGGAGACGTGACCGGAGGGAAGAGATGGTTCAGGGCGCGAATATCGGCGATGTGGCGTCGTCCAGAAATCCGATTGGCTTGCTCCGCACGCCTGCCCCCGAATTCCGTCCGCTGCCGACGGCGGCGACGACGCGGATCGCGCAGGCCGAAACCGAGCGTGCCGAGCGGCCGAACACGATCTCGATCCCCGATCCGACGCGCACCTCCGTGTTCGTTGGCAAGGCGGCTCCCATGGGCTTCACCCTGCCCGGAGCGAGCGGTCCCCCGTCCGTGTACGTGTTCGGGAACATCGACACCCTGACGCCGGGTTCGGCGACGGCCGGAAATCCGGGCCTCTTCGTAGGAATTCCGCTGTCGGAGACCGGCGTGAACGCCGCGTCCATCAGCGCCGCCTTGAGCACGGCGATCGGCGGAGGCGCGACGACGGATCTGCTCGCCGGTCAGTTGCTCCGTCAGTACCGGCAAATCGAGCAGACTCTCAAGAGCGACCGTTTCCGCAGCGTGCTGCCGCCGGGCGTGAAGGTTATCCCCCAGATCGTCATGACCATTCCCTCGCACGAACTCGCCGGCCTTATGACGGGCGGCGTCGAGGCGGCTCCGAACGCCAGTTTGGGCATCGGAATGACGGTGGTCGCGGGCGCCGAGAAAAAGGGCGGCCCCGCCGGCGACGGCGTCGCCTTCTTCGCCAACAGCCGCATCCTCGTCAACGAAGCGCTCGAGGCCGCTCGGCGGGGCGAAGATCTGCCGACGTCGCGCAATTTCAACTTCGGCGTCACCGGGCTCAATGTGCCGATCCCGCGCACCTCGCAGACGGCGAATGTCGGCGTCGGCACCGGGATCCGCACCGACAATTTCGACCCCAACGCGCCGTGGCGCGTGCGGCTCGGCGACGGAACTGAAGCCGATCTGCCGGCGCCGCTCGCGATGATCATGAACGGTCTCACGGGCGCCAATTCGCCGATCAATCTCCAGCAGACCGACCTTTCTGAGTTCGCGAACCGCCTCGGCGTCTCGCCCGAAGCGCTGTCGCGGGCTGCGGAGGCGGGCGAATCGGCGTTCTCGGTCGCCGGATGGGGCCTCGAGGCGGCGGGCGTGGCGTCCGCGGCCAAGCTTCATCCGCTGCTCGGGATTCTCGCCGGCCTCGGTCTCGTCGGCCGCGGCGTCGGCGCGATCGAGGATTGGTCGAACGAGCAACTCGCCGGGGCGATGGTCGCGCGCGGGATGCATGATCCGAGCGTCGCGCTCGAGGGCTTGCTCCCCGAATTGCGCTCCACCGACGAGGTGACGCATATGGGGCACGTCCTCGGGTTGACGGTCGACCACGCCATTCGGTCCGGCGCGTCCAGTCCCGAGGCGCTCCTGCAGACCTGGACCGAGGCTGCGGAAAAGCCCTGGTCGACCTCCGACCGCGTCGGCGCCCAGCGCGTGATGCTGTCCAATCTCGTCATCGGCGAATTCGAGAAGGCGGGCGAGATCGCCACGGCGCTCGGCGATCCCATTCCCGATTATTCGGGCGAAGGGCTCGCGGTGGCCCTGCGCGGGGTCGGCAGCACGGAACTCATGCAGCTGCGCCTTCTCGGCCGCGAAGCGCGCCGGGACGAAGTCGTGGACGCGACGGGACCCGACGGCGAATGGCGCAAGATCCGCCTGACCGCCCGCGATGACGAGAACGGCGGCCTCTACTACGTGGCCTTGAAGCACTCGGACAATTCACAGCATTACGAATTGCCGGAGTCCGTGCGCAACGACCGCCAGGCGTCGATCGATCATGTCCGCCGGGCGCTGGCGTCCGGACAGATGAGCGACAGCTTCGTCGCCGACCCGCCGCGAGGCACCATCTCGGAGATCATCCAGCTTCCGCCCGAGGAAGGCGAAGCGAACCGCGCCCGCCTCGACGCGCTCTTCGAGCGCTGGAAGACCGCGAACCCCAACGCCAGCCTCGTCGTCATCGGCGATTACCTCGTCGACCGGTATAACGAGGCGGGGGTCGGGGAGGAAGAGAAGCGCAATATCGGCGTGCTGTACCACCGCCCCGAACTGGCTCCGGCGCGCGTGCTGTTCAGCACCATGTTCCGCTCCGGCGAGGACCGGATCTCGCTTCCGGCGGGCGCGGAGGGAGACGAGGGCGTGCTTCAGGCGCGGCAGATCGCCAACGCGTTCTCGCTACAGCGCGAGCGTCTCGGCGAGGCCGAATACGGCCGACGCATTCGCGAGACCGCGGTCGCGCTGCACGAGGCGGGCTGGCCGCTGAATTTCGGAGTGCCGGAACTGGGCGCGGCGCTCGGTCAGGTCGAGCGCGAGCGGGGCGCGCCGCGCCTCGCGCCGGAATTCAACGCAAACGTCCACCGCTACCGGCCCTGAGGGCGAGCGAACCGGTGGAGGGTTACTCCGCCGGTTCGCTGTCGCGCAGATTGCGGCGGAACGGATGGGCCGGATAGACGCCGAGAATGGTGAGCTCGCGCGAGAAGAACGCCAGCTCCTCGAAGGCGCGCCGCAGATGCGGCTCGTCGCGATGGCCGTCGACCTCGGCGTAGAACTGCGTCGCCGTGAACTGGCCCTCGATCATGTAGCTCTCGAGCTTCGTCATGTTGACGCCGTTCGTCGCGAATCCGCCCATCGCCTTGTAGAGCGCGGCGGGAATGTTGCGCACGCGGAAGACGAAGCTCGTCACGCAATCGGCGGCGCCGGGCGCGATGTCCGCCGGCTCGCGCGCGAGGATGATGAAGCGCGTGGTGTTGTGCGATTCGTCCTCGATGTTTTCAGCCAGAATCTCGAGTCCGTAGACCTCGGAGGCCAGTCTCGGAGCGATCGCCGCGCGGGTCGGGTCGCCCGCTTCCGCGATCTGGCGGGCGGAGCCGGCGGTGTCGGCTCCGACGATCGAGGTCAGGCCGAGCTTGCGCGTCGTGCGCCGGCACTGGCCGAGAGCCTGGACGTGGCTCTGCACGGTCTTGATCGTCGCGAGATTGGCGCCCTTGATCGCCATCAACTGGTGATGGATCGGCAGGAAGAACTCGCCGATGATGTGCAGCCCCGAAGTCGGCAGCAGATGGTGGATGTCGGCCACGCGGCCCGCGACCGAATTCTCGATCGGGATCATCGCGAGCTGCGCCTCGCCCTCCGACAGCGCCGCGAAGGCGTCCTCGAAGGTCGGGCAGGGCATCGGCGTCCAGTCGGGATAGACCGCGTTGCAGGCGATGTGCGAATTCGCCCCGGGCTCGCCCTGGAATGCGATACGACCGGTCATGTCTTCTCTCCGAGAATGGCGCGGGCCATGGCCAGCGATTGCGGCGTGTCGACGCCGAAGGGCGCGTCCTCGACGATCGTCACGTCGATGCGCATCCCGTCCTCCAGCGCGCGAAGCTGCTCGAGCCGCTCGCGGCTCTCCAGCGGGGAGGGGGGCAGCGCGACGAAGCGCCTGAGCGCGGCGCGGCGATAGGCGTAGAGACCGACGTGATGATAGAGCGGGCCCTCGCCCCAGGGGGCGGTCGCGCGGGTGAAGTAGAGCGCGC
Source organism: Microvirga sp. (assembly GCA_022241475.1). The sequence continues at coordinate 48,871 of JAKOMT010000005.1, forward strand.
GCAGGCGCCCCGGCGCGATCATCGCGCCCACGACCTTCACCACGTTCGGATCGGTCTTCTCGTCGTCGCGCGTGATCTCGCAGGCGAGCGTGGCGATGGCGACCGCCGGATCGGCGAGCGGCAGGATGGAGGCGGCGATGGCGCGAGGGTCGATCGTCGGGAAGTCGCCCTGCACGTTGACCACGACGTCGTGCAGCCCCTGCGGATCGAGCGCCTCCATGGCCTCGTGGATGCGGTCGGAGCCCGACGGGTGGTCGGCTCGGGTCATCACCGCCCGCCCTCCGACCGCTTCGATCGCGGCGGCGATCTCGGGTGCGTCCGTCGCGACGGCCACCGGGCCGAGCCCGGCCTCGATGGCGCGACGCCAGACATGCACGATCATCGGCTCGCCCGCGATGTCGGCGAGCGGCTTGCCGGGCAGGCGCGTCGCGGCCATGCGGGCGGGAATGAGGATCAGCGGATCGGACATGGGAGCTTGAGCGCGGTGGATCGTGCGCGCGGTTTAGCAGGGGGGAGGGGGGCGCGAAAGAGGCATGTCGGCGGGGCTCGGCGCGATCCGCGCTCTAGACGGCCATTCCCGCTCCGACGCGCCTCGGCCCCCAGACGCAGGCCGCCGCGAGGATCAGCCCGGAGACCGTCGCGATCATGCCGGCGGCGCTCACCGCGTCGGGAAGGCCGAGCCAGAGCGGGCCGTAGCCGGCGATCACGTAGCCCGTGATCGCCGCGGATACGGCGAAGGCGAGGCTCCAGCCGACCTGGGCTGCGAGATTGTCCGTCATCAGCCGCGCGGCGGCCGGCGGGCAGACGAACATGGCGATGACGATGATCGAGCCGACGGCGTCGAACGCCGCGACCGCCGCGACGGCCGAAGCCGCGACGAGGCCGAAGGCGATCAGCCGCGTCGGCAGGCCGATCGAGCGCGCGTAGCCCTCGTCGAAGGTCGAGATCGCCAACGGGCGCCAGAACAGCGCGGTCGCCGCCGCGATCAGCGCCGTGACGATGGCGAGGCGTGGCAGTTCCGGCGGCAGGCCGGCGAGCGCCTGCGCATCGAAGAGCGAGCCCCAGCCGTCGGCGTCGAGCCAGATCAGGCTTTCCAGATTGCCGTAGAGAGCGTGTTCGACGTCGAGATGGACGTTGCGCGATCCGCTCTGTTCGAGGAGCAGGACCCCGAAGGCGAAGAGCGCGGTGAACACGACGCCCATCGCAGCGCCGGGCTCCATGCGTCCCGCGCGCCGGATCGCCTCGATCAGCACCGCAGCGAACAAAGCCGCCGCCATCGCGCCCGCCATCATCGCAAAGGTCGAGACCCGGCCCGTCAGCAGGAAGGCGACGACGATGCCCGGCAGGACGACGTGGCTGATCGCGTCGCCGATCAGCGCCTGCCGGCGCAGGACGAGGAAATTCCCCGGTAGCGCGCAGGCGATCGCCGCGAGCGCGCCAATCAGGATCGGCGGCAGGCTCAACTGCACGAACTGCGGAGAGAGGAACTCGGCGAGCATGCTCAGGCCTCCGCCAGTCGTCGGTCGATCTCGGCGATCGCGTCGGCGGTGAGCGCGGCCTCGACGGGCGAAACGCCGTCATGGCCGGCGACGGCCGAATCGGCGTCGAACAGCGCGCGCGCCAGCTCCCAGCGCCGCTCGTCGCGCAGCGCCGCCGCAGCAGCCGCAGCTCCCGCCGGCGTCGCCGCGCCGTCCGGACCGATCAGGCCGTCGGCGAGGAGCGCGCGTCGCGACGCCTGCGTCGGGGCGCGTCCATGCGCCAGGGCGAGCAGGCCCTCGCGCCGCATGAGCGCCCGACCGAGCGCGCGCCGACGCAGGGTCGACGCCAGGAGGCCCCGCTCCGGGGCGAAAAGCAGGGAGACGCAGAACAGGGCGAAACAGATCAGCACGATCACCGGCCCCGTCGGCAGATCGGGCGCGGACGCCGACAGCGCGGCGCCGATATACCCCGCGCCCGCGCCGGTGGCCCCCGCGATCCACGGCAGGCGCTCGCCCCGCTCGGTCCAGAAGCGGGCGGCCGCGGGCGGGATGACGAGCAGCGCGACGATCAGCACGAGGCCGACGAGCTTGAGGCCGATCACCGTCACGGCCATGACGAGTCCGAGCATGGCGAGATCGACGGCGCGCAGATCGAGGCCGCGCGAGCGCGCGTATTCCGGGTCGAAGGAGACCATCGTCATCGGACGGCGCAGCAGGAGGGCGAGAGCGACGCAAACCGCCCCGCCGCCGGCGATAACGAGCGCGTCGAGATAGAGCATCCCGGCCGTCGATCCGAGCAGGAAGCTCTCGAGCCCCGCCTGCCGGCCTCGCGGTAGCGTCTGGATCACGGTCATCAGCACGACGCCGAAGCCGAAGAAGGCCGAGAGCACCGCCCCGATCGCCGCGTCTTCGGTGAGGCGCGTGCGCCGGGCGATCCAGTCCACCGCGAGAAGGCCGAGGCCCGCGGTCGCGGCCGAGCCCGCGAGCAGCCCGACGAGATTGCGCCCGTCGCCGCCGAGAGCCACCATGAGCAGGAAGGCGATCGCGACGCCGGGAAGCGTCGCGTGGGCGAGGGCGTCGGCGACGAGCGCGCGCTTGCGCAGGAAAAGGTAATTGCCGACGAGCCCGGCGGCGAAGCCGAGCAGCGCGGCGCCCGTCGCTACGAGTGCGGCGTTGTAGCCGGCCCGCAGGGTCAACGCCGCGAGGAAGACGTCCATGGCCTCAGCGCTCCCAGGCGCGAGCGCCGATCAGCTCGATCTGCGCGCCGCCGAGGCGCCCGCCATAGGTCCGCTGCAGGTTGTCCGGCGTCAGGGTCTCGGCCGTCGGACCCTGCGCCACGAGACGGCGGTTGATCAGAATGACAGCGTCGAAATAGTCGCCGAGCGTCGCGAGGTCGTGGTGCACGGCGACGATGCAGGCCCCCTCGTCGCGCAGGCCCTGCAGGACGGCGACGACCGCGCGCTCCGTCGCGGCGTCAACGCCGGCGAGCGGCTCGTCGAGGAGATAGAGATCCGCCTTCTGCGCGAGGGCGCGCGCGAGAAACACGCGCTGCTGCTGGCCGCCGGAGAGCTTGCCGATCTGGCGTTCGGCGAAATCGGCCATGCCGACGCGATCGAGATGGGCCAGAGCCGCCTCCCGATGGCGGCGCCGCACGAAGCCGAAGGCCCCCAGTTCGCGATACAGCCCCATTGTCACGACGTCGATGACGAGGGCCGGGAAGTCCCAGTCGACGCTGGCGCGCTGAGGCACGTAGGCCACGCGGTCGCGGACACGATCCAGCGGTTCGCCGAAGACGGCGATCTCGCCCGCCAGCACGGGCGCGACGCCGATCACCGCCCTGAGCAGCGTCGACTTGCCGGCGCCGTTCGGCCCGACGATCGCGGTCATCGAAGCGGGAGCGACGGCGAGATCGACGCCGATCAGCGCCGGCGTTCCCCCATACGAAACGCTCAGGCCCGACACGACGAGCGGGCTCTGTCGGGCGCCCGGATCCGGCGTGACGGAGGGCGGGCGCGCCGCCACGGCCGCCGTCAGGGGTCGCGTCATGGTCTGGTCGCCTCGTTCGGGTCCGAGCTTCACATCGACGCGCCGAGTTGTCCGTTCAGCCCCCGTTCGGGCGCTTCGCCGCCCAAAGCCCGGGTGATCGTGGTCACGTTGTGATCGATCATGCCGATATAGGAGCCTTCATACGTGCCGGCCTCGCCCATGGCGTCGGAGAACAGTTCGCCGCCGACGCTGACCCGCCAGCCGCGCGCGGCGGCGCCCTCGATCAGCGCCCGCACGTTGCGATCGGCGACGGAGGTTTCGACGAAAACGGCGGGAATCTCGCGCTCGACGACGAGATCGACGAGTTCGCCGATCCGCGCGAGCCCCGCCTCGCTCTCGGTGGACACGCCCTGCACGCCGACGACCTCGTAGGCGTAGGCCTCGCCGAAATAGCGGAACGCGTCATGCGCCGTCAGCAACAGGCGGCGCTCTGCCGGGACGCTTCCAAGAGCCCGTTCGGCGTAATCCGCGAGCGCCGCGATCTCCTCGAGATGGAGGTCGGCGCGTTCGCGCAGTTCGTCCTCCGACTCGGGCGCGACCTCGATCAGCGCGTCGCGGACCGCCTCCACCGCATGCGTCCAGATCGTCGGAACCATCCAGACATGCGGATCGGGAAGGGCCGCTTCATATTCGCCCGCCAGCAACAGATCGGTCGGGATCGCCTCGCCCACGGCGACGACGGGGAGGCGCCCGGACAGATCGCCGAAAAGATCCGTCATCTGGGCTTCGAGGCCGAGCCCGTGCCAGAGAACGAGATCCGCGCGCGTGAGCGCGACGATGTCGGTGCGCGTCTGGCGATAGCCGTGCGGATCGACGCCGGGGCCCATCAGCGCGCGGACCTCGACGAGCTCGCCGCCGATGCGCTCCGCAGCGTCCGCGAGCATGCCCGTCGTCGTGACGACCGAGAGCGGCGCGTCGCGCGCTCCGGCGGGCGCGGTCGAGCCGAGCGTCAGCGACGCCGCAACGGCGGCTATGGCCAGGCTCGAAACGGCGAGTGCGGACAGGCGTCGGCGGGTCATGCGCACGAAAAGGCTCCTTTGCATCTCTTCCGAGAGTCTTGATCACTTGAAAATGATTATGAGAATGATTTGCAAGAAGTCAAGAGATTGCGAATGATTCTCATCTGTGTCTTTGCACATGCGTCGCAATTGGGTAGGGTGGCGCCATGACGGACGTGGATGGGACGGGCGCGGATCAGAAAGTCGGGGAGCTCGAACAGGCTCTGCGCGCGCGCGGCGTGCGGATCACGCGACAGCGCGCGGCGCTGCTCACGGTTCTCGCCAGCGCCGAGGATCATCCCGACGCCAACGAAGTGCATCGCCGGGCGCGCGCGATCGACCCGTCCGTGTCGCTGGCGACGGTCTACCGCACGCTGACGCTGCTTCAGGACCAGTCAGTCGTGCAGCGCCACGTCTTCGAGGGCGCGCCGGCGCGGTTCGAGACGGCCGACGCGCCGCATCACGACCACATCATCGACCTCGATTCGGGCGACGTGATCGAGTTCTGCTCGGATCGGATCGAGCGGCTACAGGCCGAAATCGCGGCGGAGCACGGCTACGAAGTCGTGCGCCACCGCATGGAGTTGTATTGTCGCAAGAAGAAGCGGTGACAGGGCTCGTCGATCAGGACGCCGGGTCGTTCGCGTTCGGGAAGAAGAGCTGCTCGCCGTTCAGCTCGTAGCTTGCGATCGCCTCCTGCCCCTCGTCCGAGACGAGCCAGTCGACGAAGGCCTGCCCGGCGTCGGCCTTCACGCTCGGATGGCGCTCTGGCGAAACGAGGATGACGCCGTACTGGTTGAACAGGCGCTGATCGCCTTCGACCACGATTTCGAGCGGGCCGCGATTGGAGAAGCTGATCCAGGTGCCGCGGTCGGTGAGCGTATAAGCCGGAAGCTCCGCCGATGTGTTGAGGGTCGGGCCCATGCCGGAGCCGAGTTCACGATACCAGTCGCCGGACGGAGCGACGCCGGCCGCTTCCCAGAGCGCTTTCTCGGCGGTGTGCGTTCCCGAATTGTCGCCGCGCGACGCGAAATTGGCGCCCGCCTGCGCGATCGTCGCGAATGCCGCCACCGCGTCCTCGCCGCCCTTGATTCCCGCCGGATCGTCGGACGGGCCGACGATGACGAAGTCGTTGTACATCACGCCAAAGCGCTCGACGCCGTAGCCCTCGGAGACGAACCGCTCTTCCTGCGAGCGGGCGTGCACGAAGACGACGTCGGCGTCGCCGCGACGGCCGGTCTCCAGCGCCTGGCCGGTGCCCTGCGACACGACGCGCACCTCGATGCCCGTTTTCTCCTGAAAGATCGGCAGGATATGTCCGAACAGGCCGGATTGCTCCGTCGAGGTCGTCGAGGCGACGGTGATGAACTCTTGCGCAACTGCGGGCTGGGCCGCGAAAGCGGCGAGCGCCAGGAACGCCGTCGTCGCGAATTTCTGTCCGATCCTCATGGTCGTTTCCTTTCCCTGTGCGGTGTATGCGCGCCGCGTCGCTTCACCAGACCAGTTCACCCGCGACGAAGGCCTGGGCCTCGCGCGTCGTCGGTCCTTCGAAAAAGGCCAACGCCGGCGTTTGTTCGACGAGGCGTCCGCGGTGAAGGAAGAAAACCTCGTCGGCATGGCGTCGCGCCTGCCCGAGATCGTGCGTCGTCATCACGATCGTCACGCCCTCGGCGTGGATCGTCTCGATCATGGCTTCGATCGAACGCGTCGCGGCTGGGTCGAGCGCCGAGGTCGGCTCGTCGAGGAAGAGTAGCTCGGGACGAAGCGACCAGGCCCGCGCGATGGCGAGACGCTGCTGCTCGCCCCCCGACAGGACGCGCGCCGGACGGCCCGCGAGCGCCGACAGCCCGAAGCGCTCCAGCGCCTCGTCGGCGCGGGCGACGCGCTCCCGCCGCGAAAATCCGGCGAGCGCCAGCGCGTGCGTGACGTTCGCGAGCGCCGTGCGGCGCAGCATCACGGGGCGCTGGAACACCATCGCATGGCGCTTGCCGGCCCCGGTCGTCGTCGGCGCGCTCCAGGAGACGCTTCCCTCCGTGGGGGAGAGAAGCCCGTGGCAAAGCCGCATCAGGAGGCTCTTGCCCGCGCCGTTGGGTCCCATGACGACGACGCGCGAGCCGGCGCGGATGTCGAAGGACACGTCGTCCAGGAGCCGCGCGCCGCCGATGGCATGGCCTAATCCGCGCACGCGCAGCGGCAGGATGGAGGGCGTTCCGCGCATCGCCGTCACCCCGCCGTCCGCCGGCCGAGCCGGCTCGCGGCGAAGGCTGCGCCGTTGAGCAGGATCGTCAGGCCGATGAGGATGATCCCGAGCGCGAGCGCCAGCGCGAGATCGCCGCGGCTCGTCTCGAGCGCGATGGCGGTCGTCATGGTGCGGGTGTGGCCCGCGATGTTGCCGCCCACGATCAGAACCGCGCCCACCTCTGCGATGGCGCGGCCGAGGCCCGCCAGCAGCACCGTGGTCAGCGCGAAGCGCGCGTCGAAGAGGAGCGTCGGCACGGCGCGCAGCCGCGAGGAGCCGAGCGAGCGCAGCTGCTCTTCGTACTCGCCCCAGAGATCCTCGATCACCTGACGAGTCAGCGATATCACGATCGGCAGAATCAGCGTGGTCTGCGCCATGATCATGGCGGTTGGCGTGAACAGGAGGCCGAGCGCGCCGAGCGGACCTGAACGCGACAGCATGAGATAGACGACGAGCCCCGCGACGACGGGCGGCAGACCCATCAGCGCGTTCACGACGACGATCACCGCCGAACGCCCCGGAAACCTGGCCAGTGCGAGGCACGCCCCGAGCGGCAGTCCGATGAGCGCGGCGAGGGCGACGGCGCTGAGCGTCACCCTCAGCGACAGCCCGACGATCTGCGCCAAAACCGCGTCGAACGTGGCCAGCAGGTGAAACGCTGTCGCGAAGGGACCGGCCTCCATGGAAATCCTTCTGAAAAGAATAGATAGTGGAGGTAAATATGGACATAACATCCATGAACGGCAATCATGGAAAAATTGCATGAAAACGGGAGATTACGCAGTGGACTTGATGACGACTGGCGAGGTCGCCGAATATCTCCGGCTCAAGGAGCGGACCGTCTACGAGATGGCCGGCAAGCGTCAGCTCCCCTGCACGCGCGCCACGGGCAAGTTGCTCTTCTCCCGCAGGCTGATCGAGCGCTGGGTCGAGGCTCATACGGAGGCTCCCACCGGCTACGATTCCGCGCCGCCGCCGATCTACGCAGGATCGAGCGACCCCCTGCTCGAATGGGCCTTGCGCGAATCGGGCTCCGGCCTGGCCACCCTCACCGCCGGGAGCGCGGAGGGCGTCGAGCGGCTGGCGCGCGGGGAGGCTACGCTGGCCGGAACACATATCTTCGATCCCGCCACGAGCAGCTATAACGCCACCGCCATCCGCCGCCGGCTGCCATTTCCGGACATCGTCGCTATTCGGTTTGCGGTGCGCCGCGTCGGACTGATCGTCCCGAGAGGCAATCCGCTCGGGCTCGCCTCCTTCGACGATTGCGTGGCGCGTCGCCCGCGTTTCGTCATGCGGCCGGGATCGACGGGGACCCGGCAGCTTCTCGACGCGTTGCTCGAGGAGCGCGCACTATCCATTGACGCGCTCGACATCGTCGCGCACGAGGCGCAGACGCAGGACGATCTCGCCGTCACGATCGCCGAAGGCGGCGCCGATTGCGGTCTCGGCGTCGCGGCCGCCGCGCGGCATTCCGGGCTCGACTTCATCCCGATCGGAATCGACGAGGAATTCGACCTCGTCATGCGCCGGCGCGACTATTTCGAGCCGCCGGTCCAGAAGATCCTCGCCTTCGGCCGCGACCACGCCTTCGCGCGCCGGGCCGAGACGCTCGGCGGCTACGACGTCTCGACGTTCGGGATCGTCACCTACAACGCCTGAGCCTCGCGCGATCCACATGCGCGGCCAGCGCGCCCGATGCGCGCCACCCCGCGCTCGCCTATAGTGAGCGCCCGATTCTCCGCAGCCTCCGACGGTCCATGCCCGCGATCCGCCGCCTCGACCCGATCCTGATCGACCGCATCGCCGCCGGCGAAGTGGTGGAGCGGCCGGCTGCGGCCGTGAAGGAGCTCGTCGAGAACGCCATCGACGCGGGCGCGCATGCGATTTCGGTCGAGATCGAGGGGGGAGGGCGCCGGCTGATCCGGGTGGTCGACGACGGGATCGGCATGGGCGAGGACGATCTGACGCTCGCGGTCGAGCGCCACGCCACCTCGAAACTCCCCGACGGCGATCTCACCGACATCCGCACCCTCGGCTTTCGCGGCGAGGCTTTGCCCTCCATCGCGGCGGTGAGCCGGCTGTCGATCGTGACGCGGACCGAGGGCGCCGAAACGGGGCTTTCGCTGTTGGTCGAGGCGGGCCTGAAGCGCGCGATCCGTCCCGCGCCGGCGGCGAAGGGGACGCGCATCGAGGTGACGGATCTGTTCGCCGCGACGCCGGCGCGGCTGAAATTTCTCAAGACCGATCGGGCCGAGGCGCAGGCCGTCGCCGAGATCATCCGTCGTCTGGCCGTCGCGCATCCGCAGATCCGCTTCTCGCTCTCGGGCGAGCACGTTACGGATTTCTCCTGGCCCGCCGAGGAGCCGGGCGAGGCGGGGCTCGCGCGACGGCTCGCCCGGGCGCTCGGGGCGGATTTCGCGGAGAACGCCGTCGCCATCGACGCGTCGCGCGAGGGTTTCGCCCTGTCCGGGCTCGTGGGTCTGCCGACCTATCATCGCGGCGTTGGCGCGCATATCCACTTCGTCGTCAACGGACGGCCCGTGCGCGACAAACTTCTCCTCTCGGCCGTGCGCGGCGGCTACGCCGACGTGATGGCCTCGGACCGTCATCCCGTGCTGGCTCTCTTCATCGCCTGCGATCCGGCGATCGTCGACGTGAACGTGCATCCGGCCAAGACCGAGGTCCGCTTCCGCGAATCCGGACTGGTGCGCGCCCTCGTCGTCTCCGCGATCCGCGACGCGCTCGCCCGCGCCGGCCACCGCGCCGCGACGACGGGCGGGGACGGCGTCATCGCGGCCTTGCGTCCGAACGGCGGGAGCTACGGGCAGGGCTACGGCTATCGCGGCGGCTATCGGCCCGCCCCGGCCCCGGCGGTTCCGTTCTCCGACAGCTGGCAGGCGCCGGACGGCTGGGCGCCCACGCCCGCTACGGGTTTCGCGGAAACCGCGCAGGCGGCGTTCTCTGTCGTCGCGCCCTCGGCCGACGCGCGCGGCGACGCCTCGGCGCCCGATCCCGACCGGCTCGACCATCCGCTCGGCGCGGCGCGGGCGCAATTGCACGAAACCTACATCGTGGCCCAGACCCGCGACGGGCTCGTGATCGTCGACCAGCATGCGGCGCATGAGCGCCTCGTCTACGAGCGGCTCAAGCGCGAGCGCGCGGAGACGGGCGTCGCGCGCCAGATGCTGCTCATCCCCGAGATCGTCGAACTCGATACGCTCGACGTCGCCCGCCTCGTCGAGGCGGCGCCGGCTCTGGAGGAACTCGGCCTCGCCATCGAGCCCTTCGGCCCCGGCGCGGTCGCCGTGCGCGAGGTTCCGTCCGCGCTGGCGGGGGCCGACATGCGCGCGCTCGTGCGAGACGTCGCCGACGCTCTCGGTGAGACCGGCGAGGCCGCGCCTCTCGCGCGCCGCCTCGACGCCGCGCTCTCGCGCATGTCCTGCCACGGCTCGATCCGCGCCGGACGGCGCCTGCGCCCGCAGGAGATGGACGCGCTCCTGCGCGAAATGGAGGCTACCCCGCTCTCCGGCCAATGCAACCACGGCCGCCCGACCTACGTCGAACTGAAGCTCTCGGACGTCGAGAAGCTGTTCGGGCGGCGCTGAGCGCCTATCCCGCCCGGCTCCACAACACCGGGACGATGGACGCGACGAGGAGCGCGGCGAGGGTCCAGTTGAAGATCCGCATCTTGAGCGGCGTGTCGAGGAAGCGAGCGATCAGCTGGCCGAGGGAGGCCCAGGTGATGCTCGAGGCGAAGCCGACGATGCAGAAGGCGGCGGCGAACACCGCGAGTTCGACGGCGAACCCATCCTGCGTCGTGTACGCCGCGACTGCGCCCGTCGCGATCACCCAGGCCTTGGGGTTGACCCACTGGAACAGCGCCGCCTCGACGAAGCCGATGGGACGCCCGACCGCCGACCCCTCGACGCTTCCCGGATCGCCGCGCAGGCTCGGACCGATCAGCGTCCAGGCGAGCCAGAGCATGTAGAGCCCGCCCACAATCGCGAGCACGTCGTGGAGGACTGGAATAGCCAGAAACACCCCGCCGAGCGCCACGCCGACGGCGACGATCATCAGCGGGAAGCCGAGCGCGACGCCCGCGATATGCGCCCAGGTCCGCCCGAGCCCGAACTTCGCGCCCGAGGTCACGAGCATGAAGTTGTTGGGGCCTGGCGAAAATGACGCCGAAATCGCAAACAGGAACGCCGCGATCACGAGGGTTTGCGTCTCCATGGGCGACGATCTTCCGAAACAGGGCGGGATAGGCGACCGCGAGGGCGAGCGGCCGGATGCGCATGATAGCCGGAGGGGGGCGCGCCGCAATCCGTCGCTTTTGACGGGGTCGCGCGCCTTTTTAGGAGGCGAGCAGCACGTCCGTCACGCCGGGACCGGCGCCTGAGCCCCCAGCGCCCGCCCGTCGAAACGGAAGGCGATCGTCGGCGCGCGCCCGATCCGCCCGGCGAACGGCGAGCGCGCGAGGATGGCCGGCGCGTCGAAGCGCGCGCCCTCGATCGTGCTCTCGGGCAGGTGTTCGCGCACCAGCGCCTTCGCTGCGGCGATATAGGCGTCGTCGTCGAGCGCCTCGATCGTCTCGACGCGGCGGATGAACTCCGCCGCCGCCTCGTCGAGCGCGTCGAAATCGAGCGAGAGCCGCCCGCCGACGAGCCGTAGCGCGCCGCGATCGTGCAGGAACGAAGCGAGGAGGAGCCCGGTTCCGGCGTCGAAATTGCGCGCCCAGTCGGCTTCGGTCGGGTAGCGGAACATGCGGTCGAAGACGATGAACTCGGCCACCATGTCGGCGCAGGGAACGTCCCCCGCCCGGCAGTTGAGATAGCTCGCGAGATCGACCTTCAGCTCCTCCAGAAGTCCTGTGAACCATCGCGTCTTGGTGGCGATATGCTCGTCGAAGGGACGGGCGCCCCGATGGTGATGGTAATCGTGCAGATAGCCCCAGACGCAGCGCGCCTCGTAATAGCGCCGCCGGTCCGTGGTTCGAGACGCCGTGAGCTGCGCGGGGTCGCCGACGGCGTCCCAGCTCGGGATGGTGAGCCCGTGGAAGATGTCCTGGAACTTGTTGAAGAAGAACACCGCATAGGCTTGCGCCGAGGGCGTGTCGGGCGCGGCGATGTTCTCGGGGAAAAACACGATGTTGTTGCCGCGCGCCAGCCCCTCCGTCCCCGCGAGCAGATGCGAGGACTGGCAGATGTTCTTGGGATGCGGGTAGCGCGCGTACATCGCCCGGTAGGGCGCGTCCTGCGGCTCGTCGCGCAGGGCGAGAAAGGTCTCGAAGCGCCAGCCTGCGCGTCCGCCATTGGCGAGCCGCAGCGGCCCGAAGAAAAAGAACGGTGCGCCGTCCTCGGGCGCGCGCAACGCATCGCGCGAGCGCGAGAAATCCGGCTTCGCGTCCGCTCCCGCCGCGAGCCAGCCGTCGATGTCGGCGAGGATCGCGGCGCCGTAATCGTCAGCGCCGAAGCGGCTTGCGACCTGCGCGGCGAGGCGTCCCGCAAGAGCGGCCGCCTTGCGCGCCGGGGCGCCGTCGATCAGCCCGCCCGACATGGTCTGAGTCTGCGCGAGAAGGCTCGTCGCCGCGATCAGATCCGCGATCTGCGGATCGCTGGCGACGTGGCCGGCGCCATCGCCGTTCATGCCGCGAGCCTCGCGATGGCGTGCGCCGCGTGGATCGTGAAGCCCATCGGCACGGGGCCGTTGTCCTTGAGCGTGACGAGGCCCTCTTTCCGGGCGGCGGCGGAGGTCGTGATGCAGGCGTCGAACCGCCCGAGCGCGCAGAGCCGCGCGGCCTCGGCGTTGCTCGTCACGAGCGTCGCCTCGGCGCCGGCCGGCACGAGCGCGCGCGGGGCTGGATGCGTCGCCACCGTGCGGATCACGACGTCGGGATCGCGCGCCGCTAGGATCATCGGGAACGTCGGGAAAATGAACTGATCGGCGAGGACGAGCCTGTCGAGATACGGGAAGACGAGGTTGTGCAGGTCGGGATAGACCACGCAGCCGAGCAGCACGGCGGCGTCGTCGCCCAGCACGTCCTGCATGCCGCGCTCGAGCGTCTCGTGGAGAACCACGTCGGCGTCGAGGCCGTTTTGCGCGATGTAATGGCGCGCAGCCGCCTCGCAGTTCGTTCCGGTGGGGCCGAGCGTGTGAATGGCGCGGATGGACGAATGATCGAGATTGACCATCGATAGCTCCTCATCAAGGGGGCGTCGCCGGTTGTCGCCGGCCCACCTTTGATAGAGCGAGAGCCGAGTAAATGCAATTATAAGATGTATTAACATGGGTATACGATTATTGATTAACGGCGCCGCGCCGAACGGAATTCGCCAGCCGCCGTTCGCCCCCCGGGTTTAACTGCGAGCCGGAGCGACTATCTAGAGTCGAGAAGCGACGCCGATTCCCCCGCGTCGTACGATTGGGACGGATCCGAATGGCGCCGACATCGCATCTGGCGCAGGCGCAAGCGGCGGGGCTACCGGCGTTTCGCTTCGACAACAGCTATGCGCGCCTGCCCGACCGCTTCTATGCGTCGGTCGCGCCGCAACCGGCGTCGGCGCCCCGGCTTTTGCGCCTGAACCATGCGCTCGCGGAGGAGCTCGGTCTCGACGCGGATGCGCTCGACAGCGCCGACGGCGCGGCGATATTCGCCGGAAACGTGATCCCGCAAGGCGCGCAGCCGATCGCGCTCGCCTATGCGGGACATCAGTTCGGCGGCTATTCTCCGAGGCTCGGGGACGGTCGCGCGATGTTGCTGGGCGAGGTCCTCGATCGGGCCGGTCGCCGGCGCGACGTCCAGCTCAAGGGTTCGGGCCGCACGCCGTTCTCGCGCGGCGGCGACGGGCGCTCGGCGCTAGGGCCTGTGCTGCGGGAGTACGTCGTCAGCGAGGCGATGCACGCGCTCGGAGTCCCGACGACCCGCGCGCTCGCCGCCGTCGCGACGGGCGACCAGGTGGCGCGGGAGACGATGCTGCCCGGCGCCGTGCTCACCCGCGTCGCGGCGAGCCATATCCGGATCGGCACGTTCCAGTATTTCGCCGCCGCCGGCGATCGCGACGGCGTGCGGATCCTCGCCGACTACACGATCGAGCGCCACTACCCCGAATTGCTTGACGTCGCCGATCCTTACCTGCGCCTTTTCGAGGCGGTTCGCGACGCGCAGGCGCGGCTCGTGGCGCGCTGGATGGCGATCGGCTTCATCCACGGCGTGATGAACACGGACAACATGACGGTCTCGGGCGAAACGATCGATTACGGCCCCTGCGCCTTCATGGATTCCTTCGATCCGGCGACCGTCTTCAGCGCGATCGATGAATGGGGCCGCTACGCCTATGTCAATCAGCCGCGCGTCGCGCCCTGGAATCTCGCACGCCTCGCCGAGACGCTGGCGCCGCTCGTCGACGACGACGTCGATCGCTCTGTCGAGCGTCTGGGCGAGGCGCTGGTCGCTTTCCCCGACCTTTTCCGGAGGTTCTGGCTCGAGGAGATGCGCGCGAAGATCGGACTCGCGCGCGCCGAGCCGGAGGACGACGCGCTGGTCGAGGCGCTGCTCGCCGTCATGCACGAGGGTCGGGCTGATTACACGCTCGTATTCCGCGCGCTCGGGGGCGCCGTCGAGGGCGGGATCGGCGAAGCCGCCGCGGCGGCCCTTTTCGGAAACCCTCAGGCCTTCGGCGTCTGGGCGCAGCGCTGGCGCGCCCGGCTCGCGCGCGAGAACCGCTCGCCGGTCGAGGCGGGGCTCGCCATGCGCCGGGTCAACCCGGCGTTCATTCCGCGAAATCATCTCGTCGAGCAGATGATCGCGGCTGCGGTGGAGCGCGACGACTTCACGATGTTCGACGAAATGCTCGTCGTCCTCGCGCGCCCCTTCCGCGAACAGCCGCTCTTCGCCCGCTATGCCGAGCCCCCGCGCCCGGGAGACTGGAGCCTGCGCACCACGTGCGGCACCTGAGGCGAACAACAAAAGAGCCGGATCGCTCCGGCCCTTTCGGTTGTCGAATGCGCCTTCGGGCGTCACCCCGTGCGGACGTTGGCGAGGAAGCTGCCGACCTCGCGCTCGAGCAGGCTGGCGTTCTGGGACAGCTCGTTCGCCGAGGTGAGAAGTTGCGTCGCGGCGCTGCCGGTATGCGAGGCGGTTTCGCTGATCTGGGCGATGTTGCTCGTCACGTCCTGCGTGCCGCGCGCGGCCTCCGCGACGTTGCGGGCGATCTCGCCGGTCGCCGCCTGCTGCTCTTCGACCGCAGCCGCCACGGAGGTGGCGAGCGTGCTCATCTCCTCGATCTGACGCGCGATCTCGGCGATGGCGGCGGCGGATTTGCCGGTCGTGTCCTGGACCTGGGCGATCTGCTGGGCGATCTCGTCGGTCGCCTTGGCGGTCTGGGTGGCGAGGCCCTTCACTTCGGCGGCGACGACGGCGAAACCCTTGCCCGCTTCGCCCGCGCGCGCAGCCTCGATCGTGGCGTTCAGCGCCAGCAGGTTGGTCTGCTCGGCGATGGCGCTGATCATGTTGATCACGTCGCCGATGCGCTGGGCCGCGCCCGACAGATCGCGCACCAGCGCGTCCGTGGCGCGCGCCTGATCGACAGCCGCGGCCGATCTCGTCGCGGTCTGCGAGACCTGGGATCCGATTTCCTGCGCGGAGGCCGCAAGCTCCTCGGTGGCGGTGGCGACCGCCTGCACGTTCGAGGCGGTCTGTTCGGCGGCGGAGGCGACGGAGGCCGACTGCACGTTGCCCTCTTCCGCCGTCGACGAGAGCGAGCGAGCCGTCGCCTCGAGTTCGGTCGAGGAGGCGGAGAGCTGGCGCACGAGGCCGCCGACCTTCGCTTCGAAATCGTCCGCGAGCGCGGCCAGCGCGCGCCGCTTTTCTATCTCCGATTCCTGCTCGCGCTGCTTCGCCTCTTCCTCGAGCGCGCGGTTTTCGGCGAGCGCGTCGCGGAACACGGCGAGCGCGGCGGCCATCGCGCCGACCTCGTCCTTGCGGGCGAGCGCGGGAATTTCGGTGTCGAGGTCGCCGTCGGACACCCTCTTCATGGCGCCGGTCAGGGAACTGACCGGGCCGACGATCGAGCGCGCGAGCAGAAACGCGAACACCGCGCCGAGCGCGAGTCCGCCGAGAGTCGTCCAGATGGCCGTCGTCGCCGCCGTTCGCAGCGTCGTGTCGATAACGGGACCGATCTCGTCGCGCCGAGCTCCCGCGTCGTCCGCCGCCCGGGTGATGGCGGTTGTGACCTCGCCCCCGAGACGGCGGAATTCCGCAGCCTCCGGTGCGTTCGTTTCGGCTCCGGCGCTCGCGGTTTCGAACGCCGTGACATAGCTGCGGACCGATCCGCCGAGACCGGCCATCAACTCGGCGAGCGCGGGCGTCTGTGCGGCGTCGCGAGCGGCTTCGAGAGAGTGCGCGGCGTCCGTGAACCGCTCCCGCGTCTGTACGAGCGCGGCCTGATCGCGAGAGCGCAGGAACGATTCGGCCGAAATGCGCGCAGACAGCATGTCGCCGCGCAGCACGTTGAGTCCGCTGGAGACGCGCGCGACTTCACGGTATTCGTTGAACATGCCGTCGGCGCGCAGAAGGGACCAGGTTGAGGAGCCGGAAACGCCGGCGAAAATGAGCAGGATGAGGGCAAAAGCAATCGTAATCCGTGCTCGTATGGAGCCACCGGCAAGCAAGGCAGTCATAACGGATTTCCTTCCAAAGGGAGATTGTCTTCAATTGGGGCGGCCAGCTCACTGGCTCTTCGATTGGAGAAAAGAATCGTTCCCCCATATTAATAAATGATAAATTTCCTACGATTGAAGCAATTGTTGATTGGGTGCTGCGAACCGCTCCCTGAATGTAGTCTCTGGCGTTTGCGGCCCGCGCAATTCAATAAAAAACCCCCGTGTCGGCTGACACGGGGGTTTCGTTCCGAAGAAGCGCGCCGGCGGGCCGGCCGCGTCGATCAGACCGGGTAGCAGTAGCCGTCGCGGGCCAGGTAGTAGCCGCGCGGGCAGCCGCCGCTGGTCGGCGTCGTAGCGGCGCCGATGATCGCGCCGGACGCCGCGCCGATGCCTGCGCCGAGGAGCGCGCCGCGTCCGCCGCCTGCGACCGCGCCGACAGCCGCGCCGGCGCCGCCGCCGATGAGCGCCCCGCCAACGGCGCGTTCGCCGGGCGTGTTACAGGCCGAAACCGAGAAAGCGAGAGCGGCGACGGCCGCGAAAGCTGCAATTTTCTTCATGCTGATATCCTCGATCGTGATCGTTGCGGCGACCGTCTCCGGCCAAGCGCATCTTGTATCCTGAACTGCGCAGTACTCCAACTCGCATCCTGCGTTCGGGTTCCACACAATCTCGCCTCTATTGTGATTCGCTCCGCCGGCTCGCCCGTTTTGAGCTTGACGCAGGGGGCGGCGCTCCCCCACATCGCAGCCGTCAGTCGGCCGGGCGGCCGCTCTCGCCTCGCGCGGGAGAGGAAAGTCCGGGCTCCATGGAGAGACGGTGCCGGATAACGTCCGGCGGGGGCGACCCCAGGGAAAGCGCCACAGAGAGCAGACCGCCACGCAAGTGGTAAGGGTGAAAGGGTGCGGTAAGAGCGCACCGCGGACGCGGCGACGCGGACGGCACGGCAAGCCCCACCGGGAGCAAAACCGAATAGGGACGGCGCGGACCGTGCGAAAGCGCGGGACAGGGCTTCTCCAGCCCGCCGTCCGGGTTGGTTGCACGAGGCGATCGGCGACGATCGTCCCAGATGAATGGCCGCCACGTTCGGACCGCTCGCGGTCCGGGCCATACAGAACCCGGCTTACAGGCCGGCTGACGCTCCTTCCTTCCCTCGTCGCAAGCGGCGCGCGCAGGCTTTGCGCAGCAACGGAAAACGCGCGCGCCGCGCCGCGCCGTTGAGCCTTCGTTAACCAAGAGAGCGTCTGATGGGCGAGCAGGAAGCGAGGCCCCGCTCCCGCGCTGACTCCGTTGACGCCCATTTATGCCCATGCTATCCCAAATCATCCCGTTCAGGATGCAAAACGCTCTGTCGGACGGTCGCGGCGGATGCGTCAGCGATCGCTCGCGTGCGGCGTCGCGCATCCGCGTCGGGGAGGCGCGTCATCCGGGCGCGCCGGGCGGCGGATCCGCCGTGGGGCTGTGCATAGGGGGGGATTGCGCTGGCGATGGATCGCTTCGTGTCCAATTTCACCAACCGGTTGGACTCGAAGGGGCGGGTCTCGATCCCCGCGACCTTCCGATCGGTCATGGCGAAGGACGGATTCGAGGGGCTCTACGTTCACCCCGCGCTGGACGCCCCGGCGCTCGACGCGGGCGGCAACACGCTCCTGAAAGAGATCGACGCCTTTCTTTCGACCCTTTCGCCCTATTCGGACGAGCGGGATCAACTTTCGACGGCCCTGTTCGGGACGAGCGAAATTCTGAAGGTCGATACGGAGGGCCGCGTCATCCTGACCGAGAGCGTCAAGCTCCATGCCGGCATCGCCGACCAGGTGACGTTCGTCGGCCTTGGGCACAAGTTTCAGATCTGGGAGCCGGAAGGCTTTCGCGCGCACCTGGAGGCGGCGCGCGCGAAGGTGCGGGACTTCAAGCGGACCTTCGGGTTACGCGGTGTCGCGCCGGATCCCGATACGCGCGCGCCGACGGCGCGCGCCACACCGCCAGGAGCACGGGAGCAATGACGGGTCGCGGCGACGGGACGTCCCAAGCCGCAGGCGGACCGGCTCTTCATTCGCCCGTGCTCCTCGCGGAGGTTCTCGCGACCCTGAGGGCCGACGAGGGCGGCCTGTTCGTCGACGGCACGTTCGGCGCCGGCGGCTATTCCCGCGCGATCCTCAAGGCCAATCGCGCCAATCGACTCGTAGCAGTCGACCGGGATCCGACCGCCATCGCCGGAGGGCAGGCGCTCGTCGCCGAGCACGGCGGCCGGCTCTCGCTCGTCGAAGGCCGCTTCGGCGATCTCGAGGAGATCGTTCGCGAGGCTGGGCTCGAGGGCAAGCTCGACGGCGTCGTTCTCGACATCGGCGTCTCCTCGATGCAACTCGACCAGCCCGAGCGCGGCTTCTCCTTCCGCAACGACGGACCGCTCGACATGCGCATGGAGGCGCAGGGCGAAAGCGCCGCCGACCTCGTGAACGACGGGGACGAGGCGCTTTTGGCCGACATCATCTTCCATTACGGCGAGGAGCGCCGGGCCCGCGCGGTCGCCCGCGCGATCGTCGAGCGTCGCCGCCGCGCCCGCTTCGAGACGACGCGCGACCTGGCCGATCTCGTCTCGAGCATGGTGCGGGCCGACCCTCATGGGCCGCATCCGGCGACGCGGACCTTCCAGGCGCTTCGCATCGCCGTGAACGACGAACTCGGGGAATTGTCTCGCGCGCTTCACGCCGCCGAGCGCGTGCTCAGGCCAGGCGGTCGGCTGGTCGTGGTGACCTTCCATTCGCTGGAGGACCGCATCGTCAAGCAGTTCCTCGCGATGCGGTCGGGACGTGCGGCGGGAGCCTCGCGTCACACGCCGGTCGCCGGCCCCGAGCCCGATCCGACCTTCACGCTCGCCACCAAGGGGCCCGTGGTCCCGGGCGACGTGGAGCTCTACGCCAATCCGCGCTCGCGCTCGGCCAAGCTGCGCGCCGGCGAGCGCACGTATGCGCCGCCACAGCCGCCGGCGGGAGCCGTCGAAACGCTGGCCGCGTTGCCTCGCACCGCCAAAGACAGGGGTCGGCGATGATCAGGTTCGTCAACGTCATCGCCGTCGCGGCCGTGATCGGATCGGCCGTGTACGCCTATTCGATCAAGTACGACACGATCGTCCACGCCGAACAGCTCGCCCGCGTGCGGGCGGAAATCGCCGTGGAGCGCGACGCCATCGCCGTATTGCGCGCCGAATGGGCGTTGCTCAACAGGCCCGACCGCGTCCAGGCGCTCGCCGACGCGCATCTCGATGCGATCGTGCCGGTCGATCCCCACCGCTTCGTCCGCTTCTCGGATCTGCCCGACCGTCCCGAGCACAGCGACGACATCGGCCGCAAGCTCGAGGCGCTCGGTCTCGCCGCTCCGACCGCCACGCCCGGCGCAGCCGCGCGCTCCGGCGGCGCGACGCCCTCCACCACCGGATCGTTGAGGTGAGCTTCCGTGTCCAGGAAAACAGCTGAACCCGACGTCGCCAGGCCCGAAGGCGGAGGCAAGCCCGCAGGGTTCGTCGACGGCATGCGCGAACTCTTTCGCCTGCGCGGCGACAAGGGGCGCGGCCGGATCGGGCTCGCGGCGATCGCCTTCGTCGTCTGTTTCGGCCTGATCGGCGGGCGGCTCGTCCAGCTCGGCGTCGCAGCGGACGGGGTCGAGACTCCTCGCCGCGCCGCCGCCTCCTCGCTCGGCGGCGCGCGCCCCGACATCGTCGACCGCAACGGCGAGATTCTGGCGACCGACGTGATGAGCTATTCGGTCTTCGCCGAACCGCGCAACATCATCGATCCCGATGAGGCGACCGAACTCCTCACCGCCGTCTTTCCCGATCTCAACGCCCGCGATCTGCGGGACCGGCTGAGCACCGAACTCGGATTCATCTGGGTCAAGCGCGAGATCTCGCCGCGCCAGCGCGCGGAGGTGCATCGGCTCGGCATTCCCGGCGTCGGGTTCCTTCCGGAGCACAAGCGCGTCTATCCCAACGGCGTCGCCGCCGCGCACGTCCTCGGCTTCGCGAATATCGACAATCAGGGCATCGCCGGCATCGAAAAATGGATCGACGAGCAGGGGCTGACGGACCCGGAGGGCGTCGGCGTGGCCGGAGGCGGGGCGGCGCTCGCTCCCGTTCGCCTGTCGATCGACCTGCGGGTCCAGCACGCGATGCGCGACGAACTTCTGAAATCCAAGGAGAAGTTCAAGGCGATCGCCGCCGCCGGCGCCATCCTCGACGTGCGCACCGGCGAAGTGGTCGCGCTCGCGTCGCTGCCGGATTACGATCCCAACATCCCCGCCGACGCGCTCAAGCCGGACAATATCAACCGCATCAACGTCGGCGTTTACGAGATGGGCTCGACGCTCAAGGCCTTGACCATCGCGATGGGGCTCGATAGCGGCAAGTACACGGTCAACTCGACGCTCGACGCCCGCTCCAATCTCCGGTTCGGCCGCCACTCGATCGGCGATTATCGCGGGCAGGGCCGCGTCCTGACCGTGCCGGAAGTGTTCGTTCATTCCTCGAATATCGGCACCGCGCGCATGGCGCTCGGCGTCGGCGTCGAGGGGCATCGCGAATTCCTGCGCCGCATGGGCCAGCTCGACCGCCTGCGAACGGAGCTTCCCGAGAACGCCATGCCGATCGTTCCCGCGCGTTGGGGCGAGATCAACACGGCGACCATCGCATTCGGCCACGGTCTCGCGATGGCGCCTCTTCAGGCCGCCATGGCGACGGCCTCGCTGATGAACGGCGGTTATCTCATCACCCCGACCTTCCTGCATCGCACCGAGGAGCAGGCCCGCGAAATCGCGCAACGGGTGATCAAGCCCGAAACCAGCGAGGCCATGCGCTACATGATGCGCCTCAACGCGGAGACCGGCTCGGCGGCGCGGGCGTCGATCGCGGGCTTCTACGTGGGCGGCAAGACGGGCAGCGCCGAGAAGGTCGTGAACGGCCGCTATCAGAAGGGGACGCTGCTGACGACCTTCTTCGCCGTCTCGCCGTCGGACGACCCGCGCTATCTCTTCCTGACGATCCTCGACGAGCCCAAGGGCCTGCCCGAGACGCACGGCTTCGCCACCGCCGGCTGGAACGCCGCGCCGCTGGCTGGCAACATCATCGAGCGCACGGCGCACTTGCTCGACATCCCGGTGAAGTCCAACCCTCCCGAGAGGCCTTTCCCGCTCATGACCCGGTTGGGGGCCTGGGGCACGCAACGATGACCGAGGCGGCGCCTTCGGGCGCGACAGTGGATGGACGGATCGTGACCCTCGGCGCGCTGCTCGGCGCGACCGGCGCCGGCGACGACGCGCTCGGCGTGACCGGAGCGACGGCGGACAGCCGCGCCGTCGCGGCCGGGTCTTTGTTCTTCGCCATAGCCGGCGCGAAAGCGGATGGCGCGCGCTTCATTCCGGACGCGGTCGCGCGGGGCGCGGTCGCCGTCGCGGGCGAGGGAGAGCGGCCTGCCGACCTGCCGGCCGGCGTCGCCTACCGGCGGGTCCCGAACGCGCGTCTGGCGCTCGCGCAGGCGGCCGCGCGTCTGCATCCGCGCCAGCCCGCCATCATCGTCGCCGTCACGGGCACGGCGGGGAAAAGCTCGGTGGCCGATTTCTTTCGCCAGATTTCGGGAGCGCTGGGGGCGCGGGCGGCGAGCATCGGCACGCTCGGCGTCGTGACGACGGACGGGGCTTCCTATGGTTCGCTGACGACCCCCGATCCCGTCGCCCTGCACGAAACTCTCGATCTGCTGGCGCGCTCGGGCGTCACGCGCGTGGCGATGGAGGCCTCCTCGCACGGGCTCGACCAGCGCCGGCTCGACGGCGCGCGGCTGGCTGCGGCGGCGTTCACCAATCTCGGGCGCGACCACCTCGACTACCATGTCACGATGGACGCCTATCTCGCGGCGAAGGTGCGCCTGTTTTCGGAATTGCTTCCGCCCGGCGCGCCGGCGGTGGTCAACGCCGACGGCGATCATGCGGACGACGCCGCCCGGGCGATCGTCGCCGCCGGCCGCAGGCTCCTCAGCGTTGGCGTGAAGGGCGAGGCGATCACGCTCGCCGCGCGCCGGGTCGAGAGCGGCGGGCAGCGGCTGACGCTCGTTCACGAGGGCGCGGAATACGACGTGCTTTTGCCGCTGATCGGCGAATTCCAGGCCGAGAACGCGCTCGTCGCGGCCGGGCTCGCCATCGCGACGGGATGCGAGCCGGCGGACGTTTTCGCCGCGCTCGAAGGATTGAAGGGCGTGCCCGGCCGGCTCGAGGCCGTCGGCGACGCGCGCGGCGCGCTCTGCGTCGTCGATTACGCCCACAAGCCCGAAGCGCTCGCCCATGCGCTCGACGCGTTGCGTCCGTTCACGCGGGGGCGGCTCGTCTGCGTCTTCGGCTGCGGCGGCGACCGCGATCCGGGCAAGCGTTCGATCATGGGGCGCATCGCCGCCGAGAAGGCCGACCTCGTCGTCGTCACCGACGACAATCCGCGCGGCGAAGAACCCTCCGCGATCCGCGCCGCGATCCTCGCGGCGGCGCCCGGCGCGCGCGAGATCGGCGACCGCGCGCAGGCGATCCGCGAGACGATCCGCGAATTGCGCGACGGGGACGTGCTTCTCGTCGCCGGAAAAGGCCATGAAACCGGCCAGATCATCGGCGATCGCATCCTGCCTTTTTCCGATCACGAGGCCGTTCGCGCGGCGATCGCGGAGTTGACCGCATGACATCCCCCCTCTGGACCGGACGAGAAGCCCTCAACGCGATGGCGGCGCGCGCCGTCGGCGAGCCGCCCGCGCGCATCGACGGCGTCTCCATCGACACCCGAACCCTTCGTCCGGGCGATCTCTTCGTCGCGTTGCGCGGCGAGGCGCGCGACGGTCATGACTTCGTGCGAGCCGCCTTCGAGAAGGGCGCCGCCGCCGCGCTCGTCGCCGCCGACCGGGCCGAGGATCTTGCGGACGCAGGCCCGCTCTTCGCCGCCGAGGACACGCTGCATGCGATGGAGGCGCTCGGCCGCGCCGCGCGCGAGCGTTCGGACGCGCGCGTGATCGCCATCACGGGCTCCGTCGGCAAGACGGGCTCTAAGGAGGCCATGCGGCTGCTG
This sequence comes from Microvirga sp., assembly GCA_022241475.1. Next base: position 72,379 of record JAKOMT010000005.1, read on the forward strand.
CTGTCGCGCGAGGGCCGCACGCACGCCTCGGTCGCCTCCTACAACAATCACTGGGGCGTGCCGCTGACGCTGGCGCGCATGCCGCGCGAGGCCCGGTTTGGGGTGTTCGAAATCGGCATGAACCATGCCGGCGAGATCGCTCCGCTGACCCGCATGGTGCGCCCGCACGTCGCCATCGTGACGACGGTCGAGGCGGTGCATATCGAGCATTTCCGCTCGGTGTCCGGAATCGCCGACGCCAAGGGCGAGATCTTCCTCGGGCTCGAGCCGGGCGGCATCGCGGTGCTGAACTGCGACAACCCGCATTTCGAGCGCCTCAAGGCGCACGCGCTGGCCTCGAACGCGGGCCGCGTCGTCAGTTTCGGCGAGGGTGAGGGCGCGGACGTGCGCGCCGAGCGCATCATCCTGCGCCAGGACATGACCATCGTCGACGCCCGCGTCTTCGGCGAGCCGCTGACCTACCGCATCGGCATGATCGGCCGGCACGTGGCGATCAATTCGCTCGGCCTCATCGCCGCCGTGAAGGCGCTCGGGCTCGATCTCGCCGTCGCCGCTCTGGCTCTCGGCGACATGACCCCGCCGACCGGACGTGGGGCGCGCGAGGCGCTGCCCTTCGGCGCGGGCGAGATCACGCTCGTCGACGAAACCTACAACGCCAATCCCGCCTCCGTGCGCGCCGCGCTGGAGACGCTCGGACAGACTGAGATCGGCTTTCGGGGCCGGCGCGTCGCCGTCCTCGGCGACATGCTGGAGCTCGGCGACGACGGGCCGCGCCTGCACGCCGATCTCGCGGCGTCGATCACGTCGAACGCGGTCGATCTCGTATTCGGCGCGGGACCGTTGATGAAAAATCTGATGTCGGCCCTTCCCCCGGAGCGCAGGGGAGGCTACGCGAAAGCCGCCGTCGCGATCGAGCCGGCTGTCCTCTCCGCGCTGCGTCCGGGCGACGTGGTCATGGTCAAGGGCTCGCGCGGCGTTCGCATGGAGACGGTCGTCGAGGCGGTTAGGCGTCGCGCGGCGGCGTCGCGGGGGCTTCAGGAAGGGTGATGCGCCAATGTTGACCTGGCTTGCCGATTTCGCGGCCTATTTCAACGTCCTCAACGTCCTGCGCTACATTACCTTCCGCACCGGAATGGCGACGGCGACGGCGTTTCTATTCGTCATCTGGTTCGGTCCGGCCATCATCGCGACGCTGCGCCTGCGCCAGGGCAAGGGCCAGCCGATCCGCGAGGACGGGCCGGAATCGCACCTTCTGACCAAGCGCGGCACGCCGACCATGGGCGGGCTGATGATCCTCGCCGGCGTCCTCGTCTCGACGCTGCTCTGGGCCAATCTGACGAATCCTTTCATCTGGGCGGTGCTCTTCGTCACCGTCGGCTTTGGCGCGATCGGCTTCTACGATGATTTCCTCAAGGTGACGCGCCAGTCCCACAAGGGATTTTCGGGCCGCTCGCGCCTCGCGCTGGAGGGCGTCATCGCGCTGATCGCCTGTTTCGTGATCTCGTATTATTCGACGCCCGACCTCGCCAACAAGCTCGCGCTGCCGTTCTTCAAGGACGTCCTGATCGATTTCGGCTGGTTCTTCCTCGCGTTCGGCGCCTTCGTGATCGTGGCGGCGGGCAACTCGGTCAATCTCACCGACGGACTCGACGGGCTCGCCATCGTCCCGGTGATGATCGCCACGGCGACGTTCGGCTTCATCGCGTATCTCGTCGGCAACGCGGTCTTCGCGAACTACCTCCAGATCCATTTCGTCCTCGGCACCGGCGAACTCGCCGTGGTCTGTGGCGCGCTGATCGGAGCCGGGCTCGGCTTCCTGTGGTTCAACGCCCCGCCGGCGCAGGTCTTCATGGGCGACACCGGCTCCCTCGCGCTCGGCGGCATGATCGGCGCGATCGCCGTCGTGACGAAGCACGAGATCGTGCTCGCCATCGTCGGCGGTCTGTTCGTGCTCGAGGCGCTGTCGGTGATCATCCAGGTCGCCTCGTTCAAGCTGACGGGCAGGCGAATCTTCCGGATGGCGCCGATCCACCACCATTTCGAGAAGATGGGCTGGACCGAGCCGCAGATCGTCATCCGCTTCTGGATCATCGCGGTCGTCCTCGCGATGATCGGCCTCGCCACCCTCAAGCTCAGGTGAGCGGCCGATGACGCCCTCGACGGTCTTCGCCGGGCGCGACGTCGCCCTGTTCGGCCTCGGCGGATCGGGGCTCGCCACCGCGCGGGCGTTGAAGGCCGGTGGAGCGAGGGTCTTCGCCTTCGACGACAGCGCCGAGCGCGTCGCCGCCGCGGCGGCGGAGGGGATCGGAACGGAAGACTTGCGCGAGGCCGATTTCTCGCGCTTCGCCGCGCTCGTCCTCTCCCCCGGCGTCCCGCTCACCCATCCCGAGCCCCACTGGAGCGCGGCGAAGGCGAAAGACGCCGGCGTCGAGATCATCGGCGACATCGAGCTGTTCTGCCGCGAGCGGGCCAGGATCGCGCCAGACGCGCCCTTCATCGCCATCACCGGCACCAACGGAAAGTCGACCACGACGGCGCTCATCGCCCATATCCTGAGCGCGGCGGGACGCGACGTGCAACTCGGCGGCAATATCGGGCCGGCGATCCTCTCGCTCGAGCCGCCGTCGCCGAACCGCATCCACGTCGTCGAGGTCTCGACCTTCCAGATCGATCTTGCGCCGTCGATCGCCCCCTCGATCGGCCTCCTCCTCAATCTCTCGCCCGACCATCTCGACCGTCACGGCACGATGGAGAACTACGCGGCGATCAAGGAGCGGCTCGTCGCGCAATCGAAACTCGCCCTGATCGGCGTCGACGATCCGCTCTGCGACGAAATCGGCCGGCGGCTATCCCAGGTCGAGGGATCGGACGTCTATCCGGTCTCAGGGGGCAAGGAACTGCGCTGGGGCTACTTCACGCATGAGGGCCTCGTCGTCGCCCGCAACGCCGGGGAGGCGCTCGACGAGGCGCTGGCGCTCGGCGACATCGAGGGCGTCGAGACGCTGCGCGGTCGCCACAACGCGCAGAACGCCGCCTTCGCATGCGCCGCGGCCTGGCATGCGGGCGTTGCGCCCGAAGCCATCGCCGCCGCCATGCCGTCCTTCCCGGGTCTGGCCCACCGGATGGAGCAGGTCGGGCGCATCGGCAGGACGCTGTTCGTCAACGATTCCAAGGCCACCAATGCGGATTCGACGCTGTTCGCGCTCGAATCCTATCCGCGCGTCCACTGGATCCTCGGCGGCAAGCCGAAGGCCGGGGGGATCGTCTCGCTCGAACCGCTCTTCGGCCGCGTGGCGAAGGCGTATCTCATCGGCGCGGCGAGCGCGGAATTCGCAGCGACGCTCGACGGCAAGGTTCCCTATGAGGCCTGCGGCACGCTCGACGTCGCCGTGGCGCGCGCGGCCGGGGACGCGGCTCGCTCTGACGAGGAGGCGCCCGTGGTGCTGTTCTCGCCGGCCTGCGCCTCCTACGACCAGTTCCGCAGCTTCGAACATCGCGGCGACGTTTTCCGCGAGCTGGTGCGCGCTCTTCCCTCGGGCGACTGATCTCTCAGCGGGCGAGCCGGAACACGTCGCGCTTCGGTCGGCGCGGGATCACGATGTCGACGAAATGCGTCGTGTTCCGCAGGAGCCGCTCCGGGCCGAGCTCGCGGCGCGCCTCCGCGTCGCGCGCGTGGATGACGAGTTCGCCCTTCGCTCCTTCCCGCTCCGCGTCGAAATAGGCGACGTTGCGCCCCGGCGCCGTCGCCGACAGGCTAACCGCCAGGCGGCGATAGCGTTGGTAGAACACGCTCGCGAGCGCCTCCCGATCGACATACAGACAGCGCGCCGAGGGATCGAGCGCGTTCACGTGCACGTGGCGCAGCACCTTGCGCTGGAACAGGACGATGTCCTGAACGCCGCCCTGATCGGGCGAGAAGAACTCGATGAAATAATCGCCCGCCGGCGCGCCGTAATCGTCGCGCACATGCGTCACGATCTGCATGTGTTGGCGGAAACTTTCGCCCGCCGGTGGTCGCCCGCCGAAAAACGCCGCGCGTTCGGCGGGATCGCGCGACAGCGCCGCCGTCTCCTCGCTCACGGCCCGCCAGCGATTTTCGATCGCGCGATACTGCTCCGCGCTCTCGCAGGAGAGCGCTTCCAGCAGCAGGTCCCCGAGGCGGCCCGACGCCTGTTCCGGCGCTCCGATCGACCTGTCGGGGCGCGTGATCGTCGTGTGGTCGCGATCGGGCAGGGCCGCGAAAGGGAAGGCGAGGCTCCCTGCGCGCGGAGTCCAGGCGCGGATCTCGGGCGTCCGCGCGTTTGCGCTGAAATCGAGCGTCAGCCCGACGGCGTTGAGATTGGCCGCCGCCGCGCGGATGACGCCGTCCGCTCCCGCTTCGTTCACGATCTGGCGCATCAGGCTCGAATAGCCGCGCGTGCCGGTGATCACGAACGGCCAGACCCGGTCGGCGCCGTAGGGTCCCCGGGCGCCGCCGCCAGTCTCGTCGAAGAGGTCGCGCAGGGCGAGGCGGCGCTGGTAGGGGGAGGCGGGTTCGAGCGCGTCGAGCAAGCCCCTGCCGGTCTCGAACCAGTTGTTCCAGCCCTTGCCGATGCGGCCGATCATGCTCTTGCCCAGACTCGCCAGCCGCGACCCGAAATTCGCCGGAGCGAGCATCACGAGCCGCTTCACGGGGGCGCCCCGCCCGTCGGGATAGTGTTGCGCAAGCCATTCGCGCGCCACGAGGCCGCCCGTCGAATGGACGATGAGATCGAAGGGCGGCGTCAGTTCGCCGGCGTCGATTTTGGCCGCCACCACCTCCTGCATGCGCCGCGCCGCGTCCTCGACGCGCACGTCGTCGTCCCGCGACACGTAATCGCCGAGCCAGATCGCGCTCGGCGCGAAGCCGTGACTTGCGAGGAAGTCGCGCAAGGGCCGGAACGAGCGCGAATCGTCGCTCCAGCCGTGGAGGATGGCGATCTGTTTCTGCATTCCCTCGGCGCTCCTGCTATGGGATCGAAGAGCTCTAGATAGGAAATTATTCTCTATCAGCAAGATGCGGCGATCTGAAATTTTCCAAAAGGCCGTGGACGCCGCGGGCTTTTTAAAGCCTCCCTTAACCACCCGTTCACCACACTGGCGCAGTCGTTCGAACGGGGGCGACGGTACTCGCGAAAAGGTCTCGGTATGGTCTCGCGCGCGCAACGATCGCTGGTCGGTGATTGGTGGTTGACGGTGGATCGGGCGCTGCTCGCGGCGCTCGGCACCTTGATGGTGGTCGGCCTCGTCATGCTGATGGCGGGGGGGCCTCCGGTCGCCTCGCGGCTCGGGCTCGAAACCTTTCATTTCGTGACGCGCCAGAGCCTGTTTCTCGCGCCGGCCCTGTTCGCCACCTTCGTCGTTTCGTTCCTCTCGCCGCGCTATGTGCGCCGGCTCGCGCTCCTCACCTACGTCATCGCCATGGCGCTCGTCCTCGCCGCGATCCAGTACGGTCCCGAGATCAAGGGCGCGCATCGCTGGATCGCGATCATGGGCCTGAGCGTGCAGCCCTCGGAATTCGTGAAGCCCGCCTTCGTCGTGCTCACGGCCTGGGCGTTCTCCGAGGCGACGCGGCGACGCGACGTGCCGGCCGTGTGGGTCGCGTTGCTGATCCTGCCGATCACGATCACGCCGTTGATCCTGCAGCCCGATTTCGGACAGACGATGCTCGTGACGCTCGTCTGGGCGGGCATGTTCTTCATCGCCGGGTTGCACCTGTTCTGGGTGCTCGGGCTCGGCGCCGCCGGCGGGCTCGGCATCTTCGCCGCCTACAGCCTCCTTCCGCACGTGCGCGAGCGCATCGAGCGCTTCCTCGACAAGGATTCGGGCGACAGCTTTCAGGTCGACGCCGCGATGCAGTCCTTCACAAGCGGCGGCTGGCTCGGCCGGGGGCCGGGCGAGGGCACGGTGAAGCGCATCCTGCCCGACGCGCATACGGATTTCATCTTCGCGGTCACCGGCGAGGAGTTCGGCATCGCGGTCTGCCTGTTCATCGTCGCGATCTACGCGCTGATCGTGCTGCGCGGGCTGCTGCTCGCCGGGCGGGCGGAGGATTCCTTCACCCGGCTCGCCGTGTCGGGCCTGTTGCTGCTGTTCGGCCTTCAGGCCATGATCAACATGATGGTCAACGTGCAGCTTCTTCCGGCCAAGGGCATGACCCTTCCCTTCATCTCCTACGGCGGCTCGTCGCTGTTCTCGCTGGCGCTCACCATGGGCTTCCTGATCGCGCTCACGCGCCGTCGGCCGCGCTCACGCCTCTACGAGCGTGACTACGCGCCGCGTCCGGCGGGAGCCTGAGCATGGCCCCGCTCGTGATGATCGCAGCCGGCGGCACCGGCGGACACCTGTTTCCGGCGCAGGCGCTCGCCAGCGTTCTGCGCGCGCGGGGCGCCCGCGTGATCCTCGTCACGGACGGACGCATCGGAGCGCTCGCCGAAACCTTTCCGGCCGAGCGCATCGTTTCGCTTCCCGCCGGAACGCCCTCGAAGCGCTCGCCACTCGAAGCCATGCGCGCGATCATCAAGCTCGGGCGCGGCTACATCGCGGCGCGACGCCTGATCCGCGAGACCAAGCCCGACGTCGTCATCGGCTTCGGCGGCTATCCGACCGTGCCGCCCGTCCTCGCGGCGGCGCATTCGGGCGCGGCGACGATCGTGCACGAGCAGAACGGCGTCATCGGCCGCGCGAACCGCTTCCTCTCGCGCTACGTCACGAAACTCGCGACGAGCGTGCCCGAGTTGCGCGGCGCGCCGGACGTCGCAAAAGCGAAGATCGCGCTCACCGGCAATCCCGTGCGCGACGAAGTCATCGCGGCGGCGGCGATCCCGTATTCCCCTCCAGAGCCGGGCGGCGTCCTGCGCCTTCTCGTCTTCGGCGGCAGCCAGGGCGCTCGAGTGATGTCGGACGTGGTCCCGCAGGCCCTGCGGCTGCTCGCGCCAGCCGATCTCGCGCGCATCCGCCTCGTCCAGCAGGCGCGTGGCGAGGACGAGGCGCGCGTGCGCGAAGCCTGCGCAGGACTGCCCGTCGAGGCGGAGATCGCGCCCTTCTTTCGCGATCTGCCCAAGCGCATCGCGGAGGCCCATCTCGTCGTCTCGCGCTCGGGCGCCTCGACCGTTTCGGAACTCGCCGTCATCGGGCGTCCCTCGATCCTCGTGCCCCTGCCGGGAGCGCTCGATCAGGACCAGGCGGCGAACGCGCAGAGCCTCGCATTGATCGACGCCGCCTTGATGCTTCCACAAAGCTACTTCACCCCGGAGCGGCTCGCGCGGGAATTGAAGGCGCGCCTCGACGAGCCCGACCGCTTGACGAAAGCGGCCGCGGCGGCCAAGAGCGCAGGCATTCCCGACGCGGCGGAGAAACTCGCCGACCTCGTCCTGGACTGCGCGCGGGCGCAGGCCATCCGTTGACGCCTGACATTCCTGAAAGCTGAAGACGCCATGAAGCTGCCCCCCAAACTCGGCCCCATCCACTTCATCGGCATCGGGGGCATCGGCATGTCGGGCATCGCCGAGGTGATGCACAATCTCGGCTACACGGTTCAGGGCTCCGACGCGGCGGCCGACAATTACAACGTCAAGCGCCTGCGCGAGAAGGGCGTGCGCACCTTCGCCGGGCACGCGGCCGAGAACGTGCGCGACGCGGAAGTCGTCGTGGTCTCGACGGCGATCCGCCGCGACAATCCCGAGCTCGTCGCCGCGCGCGAACTGCGCCTGCCCGTGGTGCGCCGCGCCGAGATGCTCGCCGAACTGATGCGCCTCAAGACCTCGATCGCGATCGCGGGCACGCACGGCAAGACGACGACGACCTCGATCGTCGCGACCCTGCTCGAAGGCGGCGGCTTCGACCCCACCGTCATCAACGGCGGCATCATCAACGCCTACGGCACCAACGCGCGCATGGGCAAGGGCGACTGGATGGTCGTCGAGGCGGACGAATCGGACGGCACCTTCCTCAAGCTGCCTTGCGACTACGCCATCGTCACCAACATCGATCCCGAGCATCTCGACCACTTCAAGACCTTCGACGCCATCAAGGCGGCCTTCCGCACCTTCATCGAGAACCTCCCCTTCTACGGCTTCGCGGTGATGTGCATCGACCATCCCGTGGTGCAGGATCTCGTCGGGCGGATCGAGGACCGGCGGGTGATCACCTACGGCGCCAACCCGCAGGCCGACGTGCGAATCCGCGACGTCGACCTGACCGGGGGCGTCAGCCGCTTCTCCGTCGTCATCCACGACCGGAAGAAGGGCGGCAGCGTCGAAATCGACGATCTCGTCATGCCGATGCCCGGCCACCACAACGCGCTCAACGCGGTGGGTGCGCTGGCGCTCGCCTACGAACTCGGCATGACGCCGGACGCCATCCGCAAGGCGCTCGCCGGCTTCGGCGGCGTCAAGCGGCGGTTCACGCGCACCGGCGAATGGAACGGCGCGGCGATCTTCGACGATTACGGCCACCATCCGGTGGAGATCTCCGCCGTGCTGAAGGCGGCGCGCGCCTCGACGGACGGCAAGGTCATCGCGATCGTGCAGCCGCACCGCTATACGCGGCTGAGCGCGCTGTTCGAGGATTTCTGCACCTGCTTCAACGACGCCGACACCGTGATGGTGGCGCCCGTCTACACGGCCGGCGAGGACCCGATCCCCGGCGCCGACCGCGACGGCCTCGTCGCCGGCCTGAAGGCGCGCGGGCATCGAAACGCCATCGCCCTCGCATCGCCCGACGACATTCCGGCTCTCGTCGGCGACATCGCCAAGCCCGGCGACTACGTCGTCTTCCTCGGCGCCGGCAGCATCACGCAATGGGCCTACGCGCTGCCCGCACAGCTGGCGGAGCGTAGCGGGACGCCGGCGTGACGCTCTTTCCGGACATTGCGCCCGAGATCCGCGCTCGCGCGCCGGCCCTGCGCGGAGAGATGCGCGCCAACGCGCCGGCGGCGCCGCTTTCGTGGTTTCGCACGGGCGGCCCGGCCCAGCTTCTCTTCACGCCCGTCGACGAGGAGGATCTGGCGCACTTTCTGGCGGCTCTCCCCGGCGATATGCCGAGGCTCGTCGTCGGGCTCGGCTCGAACCTCCTCATCCGCGACGGCGGTCTGCCCGGCGTCTTGATCCGGCTCTCGGGGAAAGGCTTCACGGGAATCGCGATCGAGCCGGGATCGCGCGTGCGCGCCGGCGCCGGCGCGCCCGACGTCAAGGTCGCGCGCGCAGCAGCCGAAGCCGGCATCGACGGAATGACGTTCTTGCGCGGCATTCCCGGCGCGATCGGTGGCGCGCTGCGCATGAACGGCGGCGCCTATGGCGGCGAGACCAGGGACGTGTTCGTGGAAGCCCGCGCGCTCGACGCCGCGGGCGGGCTGCACGTTCTGGACCATGCGGCGATGGATTTCTCCTACCGCCATTGCGGCGCGCCCGCCGATCTCATCTTCACGCAGGCGCTGCTCGAAGGCTTTCCCGGCGAGCCGGACGATATCCTCGCGCGCATGAACGCCATCACCGAGCAGCGCTCGGCGACGCAGCCCGTCAACACGCGCACGGGCGGCTCGACCTTCAAGAACCCGCCGGATGCGCGCGCTTGGGAGCTGGTCGATCGCGCGGGATGCCGTGGCCTGCGCATCGGCGACGCGCAGGTGTCGGAGCTTCACTGCAATTTCCTGATCAACCACGGCGCCGCCACCTCGACCGAGATCGAGGCGCTGGGCGAGGAGGTGCGCCGCCGCGTGCGCGAGACGAGCGGCGTCGAGCTCGAATGGGAGATCCGGCGCGTCGGCCGTCCAGCCTGATCCTCAGGCGGAGCGCAGGAGCACGTGGCGCTTCTTGCCGAAGGAGAGCTTGATCACGCCCTCGCGCAGCTCGGCCGTGCGCAGGACGGCCCGCTCGTCGGTGACGACGACGTCGTTGACGCGCAAGCCCCCCGACCGCACCTGGCGCCGCGCTTCGCTCATCGAGGGCAGAAGCTTCGCGTATTCCGGCCCGAAGGCCGTGAGCACGCCGATGCCGGCGTCGAGCACGGAGGGCGGGACCGTGACGGTCGGGAGCGTTTCGGCGATCGCGCCCTGCTCGAAGGTCTTGCGCGCCGTCTCCGCCGCCTCGTCCGCCGCCTCGCGGCCGTGCATCAGGGCGGTCGCCTCGTTGGCGAGGATCTTCTTCGCCTCGTTGACGTCGGCGCCCTGGAGCGCTTCGAGCCGGGCGATTTCGTCCATTGGCAGCAGCGTGAACAGCTTCAGGAAGCGCGCGACGTCGCCGTCTTCCGTGTTGCGCCAGAACTGCCAGTAATCCCAGGGGCTCAGCATGTCGGCGTTGAGCCACACCGCGCCGGCGGCGGTCTTGCCCATCTTGGCGCCCGAGGAGGTCGTCAGAAGCGGGCAGGTGAGCGCGTAGAGCTGATGCGTGCCGAGCCGGCGGCCGAGATCGATGCCGTTGACGATGTTGCCCCACTGATCCGAGCCGCCCATCTGCAGGATGCAGCCGTGACGCTTGGCCAGCTCGGCGAAATCGTAGGCCTGCAGGATCATGTAGTTGAATTCGAGGAAGGACAGCTCGTGTTCGCGCTCCAGCCGCATCTTCACCGAATCGAAGCTCAGCATGCGGTTGACCGAGAAGTGCCGGCCGACGTCGCGCAGGAACTCGATGTAGTTGAGCTTCGTCAGCCAGTCGGCGTTGTCGACCATCACGGCGTCTGTCTCGCCGTCGCCGAAGGCGACGAAGCGCGAGAACGTGCCTTTGATGCTCTCCTTGTTGGCGTCGATCTGCTCGACCGTGAGCAGCTTGCGCGCCTCGTCCTTGCCGGAGGGATCGCCGACGCGCGTCGTGCCGCCGCCCATCAGCGTGATCGGCTTGCCGCCGGTCTGCTGGAGCCAGTGCAGCATCATGATCGAGAGCAGATGCCCGACATGCAGCGACGACGCGGTGCAATCATAGCCCACATACGCCACGTGCTCGCCGGCCGCCGCTTTCGCGTCGAGCCCTTCGAGGTCGGAGCATTGGTGGATGAACCCTCGTTCGGTGAGGATTCGCAGGAAATCCGATCGCAGCGCGGTCATCGCGGTTCTCTTTTCGCTTTCTTCGTGGCGGCCGGCGTTTCAGTCGGCGACGGGGCGATGTATCAGCTTGGATCGAGAATTTCACGGGGATTCGCGACATGGCGGCCATGCGCGCCGTAGGTTTGATGAGCGGGACGTCGCTCGACGGAGTCGACGCGGCTCTGATCGAGACCGACGGCGAGACAATTTTCTCTTTCGGGCCAACGTCTTATCGCCCGTATGACGAAGGCGAGCGGTCGCTTCTGGCGCAGGCGCTCGTCGACGGCGCGGGTCTTTCGTCCCGCGAGGCCCGGCCGGGCGTTCTCGCCCAAGCCGAAGAGATCGTCACCCGCGCGCACGCGGAGGCGGTCGAGACGCTGATCACGGACAATGGCGTCGAGCCCGCGACGATCGACGTCGTCGGTTTTCACGGGCAGACCGTGCTGCATCGTCCGGCGCTCGGGCTCACGATCCAGATCGGCGACGGGCCGGGCCTCGCGGGCCGGCTCGGACTGCGCGTCGTCCATGATTTCCGCGCCGCCGACGTCGCGGCGGGAGGGCAGGGGGCGCCGCTCGTGCCCGTCTTCCACCGGGCGCTCGCCCGCTCATCCGGAATGGCGCTCCCGCTCGCGATCCTCAATATCGGCGGCGTCGCCAACGTCACCTTCATCTTCTCGAATGGCGAGATGCTGGCTTTCGACACCGGCCCGGGCAACGCGCTGATCGACGATCTGATGCGCGAGCGCATGAGCGCCGAATTCGACGACGGCGGGCGCATCGCCGCCTCGGGCGCGCCCGAGGAGCCTTTGCTGGACTGGCTTCTTGCGCATCCCTATTTCGCGCGAACGCCGCCGAAATCGCTCGACCGGAACTGGTTCTCCCACCGCATCGCCGGCCATCTTTCGACGCCCGACGCGGCCGCGACGCTGATGGCCTTCACCGCCCGCGCGATCGCCGCCTCCCTCGACCACGCTCGCGAAAAGCCCGCGCGCTGGATCGTCGCGGGCGGCGGCGCACGGAACGGGGCTTTGCTCGAAACCTTGCGGCGAACGCTCCAGACACACCTCACGGACGCCGAGGCGGTCGGCTGGTCGAGCGGCTATCTGGAGGCGCAGGCCTTCGCCTTTCTCGCCGTGCGCTCGTTGCGCGGCCTGCCGCTGACCTATCCCGGAACGACCGGCGCGCCGGCGCCGCTCACGGGCGGGGTTCTCGCCGAACCGCAATGAAATGCATGCGATTGCCGCGCGAAGCGGCGCCTGCCTCAAGAACGGGCGTTTCGTGAACGCGGTTCGCGCCGGCGCCCGCGCCCGCTCGATTGTCGGTCTTTGCAGGCGGGTTTAGGATGTTCGAGTCGTAGTCTGGAGGTCGCCATGACGCCATCACCCCACGGTCCCCTCCGCGTCGGCATCGGCGGTCCCGTCGGTTCCGGCAAGACCGCCCTGATGGAGGCGCTGTGCAAGCGCTTTCGCGGGATCTACGATCTGTGCGCCATCACGAACGACATCTACACCAAGGAGGACGCACGCCTTCTGACCGTCGCCGATGCGCTCCCCGAGGAGCGGATCATGGGCGTCGAGACGGGCGGCTGCCCGCATACGGCGATCCGCGAAGATTGCTCGCTCAACCTCGCGGCCATCGAGACGATGAAGCGGCGTTTCCCGGCGCTCGAGCTGATCCTCGTCGAATCGGGCGGCGACAATCTCGCCGCGACCTTCTCGCCCGAACTCGCCGACCTGACGATCTACGTCATCGACGTCGCCGGCGGCGAGAAGATCCCGCGCAAGGGCGGGCCGGGCATCACGCGCTCGGATCTCTTCGTCATCAACAAGATCGACCTCGCGCCCCATGTCGGCGCGGATCTCAAGGTGATGGAGGCGGACACGCTGCGCATGCGGCCCAAGCGCCCCTTCGTCATGACCAACATGCGCACCGGCGAGGGCGTCGAGCCCATCGCCCGCTTCATCGAGGAGTATGGCGGCCTGCGCGCCCGGGCGGCCTGAACCCGCCTCATGAGCAATAAGACCAGGGAAGAACTATGAACCGCCTCGCTCTCATCGCCGCCGCTATCCTCGCGCCGCTGCCCGCGCTCGCGCATCCCGGACATCACCACGAGGGCGGTTTCGCCTACGGGCTGCTGCACCCTCTGACAGGCCTTGACCACATTCTGGCGATGGTCGCCGTGGGAATCTGGGCGGCCATGCTCGGCGGACGCGCCGTCTTCGCCCTTCCGGCCGCCTTCGTCGCGACGATGGTCCTCGCAGCGGGCGCAAGCATGGCGGGCTTCGTCCCGCCGCTTCTCGAGACGGGAATCGCGCTCTCCGTCGTCGCGCTCGGCGCCGCCGTCGCGCTCGGCCTGCGCCCGGCTCTCATGATGGGCGCGGCTCTTTGCGGCGTCTTCGCGATCTTCCACGGGGCCGCCCATGGCGCGGAGCTGCCGCACGGCGCCGACTCCTTCGGCTACATCGCCGGCTTCGCGATCGCCACGGCGCTGCTTCACGCGGCGGGAATCGTCCTCGGCATGGCGATCGGCCGTGCGTCAGGCCTCTGGGCGAGCAGACTGGCCGGCGCCGGCGTCGCCGCCGCGGGTGTTTTCCTCCTCGTCGGGTGAAATCCCGCCGTTACGTAAAATCCGATCGATCCATCTAACGCGGCCGCAATCCGCGACGGCGCACGCTCGCGCCATGTTCGCAAGCCTCGCCATCGCCACGACCGGAATGCACGCCGCCGCCAAGAGCATCGAAGCGAGCGCGTCGAACGTCGCGAACGCCCGGACCAACGGCCCGCTTCCCGACACGCCGCCGAACCGCCCCGTGCAGCGCGCGGACGACGTGCGTTCGGTGTATCAGCCGGTCGACGTGGTGCAGGTCTCGATGTCCGGCGGCGGCGTCGCCGCGCGCCTCACGGAGCGCCTGCCGGCCTATGAGCCCGTCTACGACCCCACCTCGGTCGACGCGAACGAAGACGGCCTCGTCGCTGCGCCGAACGTCGATCTCGCCCGTGAAATCACCGACCAGATCATGGCCGTCGCGATGTTCCAGGCGAACGTGAAGGTCTTCACCGTCGCGTCGGACATGGCGAAGACGTTGATCGACGCGAAGGCGTAAGAATTTTCGGCTGTGAGGGGAAACTGCCCGGCTCGAAAAGCCGGCTAATCGCTTCGACAGGAAAGAGCTGGCCGCCCGAACGGCGGAGCCGCCGTCAGAGCCCCGGGTCCCGGAACTCCCATGTCCGCAGACGCGACGCCCGGCTGGGGTCGCAGAAACGTTCGTCAGGGCAGCAACGACGCCAGACTGAAGGCAGGACCCGCGAGCGCCACGAGCGCGATCGCCGCAGCAAGCCCGATCGAAACAAACGCTAGAGCGGCGCCCGCGATGGGCGTCAGGTCACTGTTGGCGAACTTGAAGAGGTTCATGTCATCCTCCGACTTTTCGCAGTGCAATGCTAACGTGCTGCAATGCGAAAGGTTCCGCAAGCGTTGACAAAAAACTTTCTTCTCCCGCCGGAACGGCGCTCAATGGAGCGCCGTTCCGCCGTGATTTTCGTCGCCACGGGTCGTGAGCGCCGAGTCCGGTTCCTCGGCGACCCCATAGCCCCCGATGGCGAGCCCGAGCGGCCCGACCTCGACCGGAACCGTCTCCCCGTCCTTGACGACGCCGGACAGGATCGCCTCCGCCAGCGGGTCCTGCACCGCCTTCTGGATCACGCGCTTGAGCGGGCGCGCCCCATACGCGGCGTCGTAGCCTTTCTCGCCCAACCAGACCCGCGCCTGATCCGAGACCTCGAGCGTGATCTTGCGCTCTTCGAGCAGCTTCTGCAGGCGCAGGAGCTGGATGTCGACGATGGCGCCCATCTGATCGCGCCTCAGCCGGTGGAAGAGGATGATCTCGTCGACGCGGTTGAGGAATTCGGGCCGGAAATGCCCGCGCACGACGCTCATCACCTCACCGCGCACAGCGTCCGTATCCTGCCCCTCGGGCTGGTTGACGAGGTATTCGGAGCCGAGGTTCGAGGTCATCACGATCAGCGTGTTGCGGAAATCGACCGTGCGGCCCTGGCCGTCCGTGAGGCGACCGTCGTCGAGCACCTGCAGGAGCACGTTGAAGACGTCCGGATGAGCCTTCTCGATCTCGTCGAACAGCACGACCTGATAGGGCCGCCTGCGAACGGCCTCGGTGAGGGCGCCGCCCTCATCGTAGCCGACGTAGCCGGGAGGGGCGCCGATCAGGCGCGAGACGGAATGCTTCTCCATGTATTCCGACATGTCGAGACGAACCATCGCGCTCTCGTCGTCGAAGAGGAAGCTCGCCAGCGCCTTCGTCAGCTCGGTCTTGCCCACCCCCGTGGGGCCGAGGAACATGAACGAGCCGATCGGACGGTTGGGGTCCTGCAGCCCGGCGCGGGCGCGTCGGACGGCCGTCGCGACGGCGTGAACCGCCTCGCGCTGTCCGACGACGCGTTTCGCCAACGCACCCTCCATGGAGAGGAGTTTCTCACGCTCGCCCTCCAGCATCTTGTCGACGGGGATGCCCGTCCAGCGTGAGACGACGCCGGCGATATGCGCGGGCGTCACCGCCTCCTCCATCAGGGCGGAGGGACCGGCCTCGGCGCCTTCGGTGTCGGCGAGCTGCTTCTCCAGATCGGGGATGACCCCATAGGAGAGTTCTCCGGCGCGCTGATACTGGCCCTGCCGCTGCGCCTGCGCGAGTTCGTTGCGCGCCTCGTCGAGGCGGCGCTTGAGATCGGCAGCGTGGCCGAGCTTGTCCTTCTCCGCCTTCCAGAGAGCGGTGATCGCGGCGGAGCGCTCTTCGAGGTCGACCAACTCCTTTTCGAGCCGGGCGAGACGATCGCGCGACGCTGCGTCGGTCTCCTTCTTGAGCGCTTCGCCCTCGATCTTCAGGCGGATGATCTCGCGGTCGATGGAGTCGAGCTCCTCGGGCTTTGAATCGACCTGCATGCGCAGTCGCGAGCCGGCCTCGTCGACGAGGTCGATGGCCTTGTCGGGCAGGAAGCGGTCGGTGATGTAGCGGTTGGACAGCGTCGCGGCCGCCACGAGCGCCGAGTCGGCGATGCGCACGCCGTGATGCTGCTCGTACTTCTCCTTGAGGCCGCGCAGGATCGAGACCGTGTCCTCGACCGTCGGCTCGGAGACGAAGACCGGCTGGAAGCGGCGGGCGAGCGCAGCGTCCTTTTCGACGTGCTTGCGGTATTCGTCGAGCGTCGTCGCGCCCACGCAATGCAGTTCGCCGCGCGCGAGCGCGGGCTTGAGCAGGTTCGATGCGTCCATCGCGCCGTCCGCCTTGCCGGCCCCTACGAGCGTGTGCATCTCGTCGATGAACAGGATGATGCCGCCGTCCGCCGCCGTCACTTCCTGCAGGATCGCCTTCAGGCGCTCCTCGAACTCGCCGCGATATTTCGCGCCGGCGATGAGAGAGCCGAGGTCGAGGGCCAGCAGCTGCTTGTCGCGCAGGCTCTCGGGCACGTCGCCGTTGACGATGCGCAGGGCCAGCCCCTCGACGATCGCGGTCTTGCCGACGCCCGGCTCCCCGATCAGGACGGGGTTGTTCTTCGTGCGCCGGGAGAGCACCTGGATGGTGCGGCGGATTTCCTCGTCGCGGCCGATCACGGGGTCGAGCTTCCCGTCGCGGGCGGCCTCGGTGAGGTCGCGGGCGTATTTCTTCAGCGCCTCGTAGGCGTTCTCCGCGCTCGCGCTGTCGGCGGTGCGGCCCTGGCGCAGGGCCTCGATCGCGGCGTTGAGGTTCTGGGCGGAGAGCCCGGCGCGCGCGAGCGCCTTGCCGGCCTCGCTGTCCTTTTCGATCACGAGAGCCAGCAGCAGGCGCTCGACCGTGACGAAACTGTCGCCCGCCTTGTCGGCCGCCTTCTCGGCGGCGTCGAACACGCGCGCGGTCGCGGGCTGGAGATAGAGCTGGCCGCCGCCGCCCTGCACCTTGGGCAGGCGTGCGAGCGCCTGCTCGGTCAGCTGAAGCGCGAGCTTCGCGTCGCCGCCGGCGCGCGTGATCAGGCCGGAGGCCATGCCCTCGGAATCGTCGAGCAATACTTTCAGGATATGTTCGGGCGCGAATTGCTGGTGGCCGTCGCGCAGGGCGAGCGACTGGGCCGACTGCAGGAAGCCGCGGGCGCGCTCGGTGTATTTCTCGATGTTCATCTGGGTTGATCCTCTCCGGCCAACCCCCCGACGCCCGCCAAGGGCGCGTCGAAGGGCGCTACATGCTCTTGCGACACTTCCCGGAAGCCGCCGCTACCCTGATCTAATGTGGCGCTTCAGCCACACAAGGCCCGCCGTCCCGCCGTCGCGCTTTTCCGGAACGAAGAGGCCGCGACCGCGTTGACAGAGTTGAACTCTCCGGGCGCGCGAAGCCGTGCGCTCCATGAAAATTGAGGAGCCGGCTCATGGCGAAAGATCCCGCGAAAGACCATGCCTCCGACCAGACGGGCGGCGACAAGCGTATGGACCAAGCGAACGACCAGGGAAAAAGCCAGCTCACCAAGAATATGGAAAAGGCGCTGGCGATGAAACAGGACAGCGCCGGCTCTCAGATTCCGGATGACCGCACCTCGCATGACGGGATGCCGTCGTTGCCGAACGAATCCATCGCCCCGTCCGGCGCCTTCGGCGCGGAGGGGAACACTCCCGTGCTGAGCCGTTCTCGTGGCGTCAGGAAAGGCGATCGCGGTTGACGGACGGCAGGTTCGTCCTCGGCCGGATTGCCGGAAAACCAGTTGGGATACGCAATCGGAATTATTAATAATGTCGGCAGCCGATCTTAAAATATCGTCCGGCTCAATGCACGACGTCGCTCAGGCGAACATGTACCCAAGGTAGCGCTTCGAGTCGATCGGATCGTGGCCGAGTTCCGCGCGCAGTTTCTTGCGCAGCTTGCTGATGTGGCTCTCGACGACGCATTCGTCGACATCGGCGTTGAAGACGCCGTAAATCGCATTGAAGATCTGGGCGCGCTGGACGCGTTTGCCGCGGTTGCGAACGAGATACTCGAGAATTCGGCGCTCTCGGCGCGGCAGGATCAGCGTTTCACCCCTGACTTCGGGGTCACGGCCGTCGAAGTAGACCCGCATGTCGTCGATCTCGGTCACCTCGGATCGCTCGATGGCGCGGCGGTTGAAGGCCCCGACCCGCGCCATGATCTCCTTCACGTGGATCGGCTTGCGCACCACGTCGTCGACGCCGGCGGCGAACAGGCCGAGCGTCTGCTCAAGCGAGTTGGCGTCGTTCATCGCGATCACAGGCGCCTGGCAGCGGCTCTTGACGAGCTTCGGATAAGCTTCCCGCTCGGCGCAGTCTCCCAGCAAGATGGCCTCGACCGCGGAAAGATCCGGATCGTCGGCGGCGCTGATCCAATCCGAAAAATCCATCGGCGCGAAGCCCATGGCCGCGACGCCTTCGCGATCGAAACCCGTTCGATACCCCGTCGTGACGAGCTCGCGTTCATCAACGATCACATACATCGACAACCCCCGGTTTTTTGTGGTGTCGATATTCGTAATGGGGCGGGTTCGAAGCGCAAATTAAAAGATATTAATTCCTATTAAGAAATACTGCCAAGGTTCAGGGGGGATTGCAGCGGGCGGTGCAATGCGCCTCAATTGCACCGCGTGTTCGATACAATTTCGACCGGCATTTTAGGGGTTGCGGTCGCGTGTCTTCGCCTCGCCTCCGGAATAGCTCCTGCTCGAGCCGCCGGATAGCCGGCGAGGGATCCAATCGCGCCGGACAGTTAAGCCGTGATGAAACGGATCTGCGAGCGGGCGCATGCGGAATCAGGGGATACGCGCGTATCCCGGGCTCCCCTCTACGCAAGAAGGCGCTAGATCTGACGCCATGGCTCTCAATTTGCTCAAGCTCTGCGTCGGCGCTCAATCGATCCGCGACCTCGAAGACTGGATCGAGGAGAACCGCCTCCTCATGCGCCGTCTCGGGCGGCCCTTCGCTCAGGCGCACACGACCCGCATGGTTCCCAAGCGGGCCGACGAGATCGTGGGCGCGGGCTCGCTCTACTGGGTGATCAAGGGGCAGATCGCCTGCAGGCAGCAGGTCTCCGCGATCGAGCCCTTCACCGACGCCGACGGGATCGGGCGCTGCCGGCTCGTGCTGGAGCCCGTCGTGATCCCGGTCGCGCCACGGCCGTGCCGCCCGTTCCAGGGCTGGCGCTATCTCGACGCGAAGGACGCCCCCGCCGATCTCGGAGCGGGCGGAGGGGCCGAGATCGGCGACATGCCGGAGGAGATGCGTCGCGAACTCGCGGAACTCGGGCTGCTGTAAGACCCCCGGCGACCTCGCTCAACGCAATCTAAAGGTCTCGCGTTGCATGCTCCGGCATGCTCGCGCCCCGACCATCCACGTTGGAAGGCGGTCCCCGTTTCGCCCAAGCGGATCGGGAGGCCTGCGCGCGGCTGCCCTTGCGCGTCAACGAGGTGCTCCTCGCGCTCAGTCGCGCGCTTGACGTCACCGAGGGCCAGCCTGCCGGACATGCGTTGCGCTGCGGCCTGATCAGCCACGAGCTGGGCCGCGCGCTCGGCTACCGCGAGCCGGCGCTGAGCGAGTTGTTCCACGCGGTGCTGTTGAAGGATCTCGGCTGTTCGAGCAACGCCGCCCGCATCTGCGCGCTCTATCTGACGGACGACCTCAGCTTCAAGCGCGACTTCAAGGTCGTCGGCGACAGCCTGCCGCAGGCGTTGCGTTTCGTTCTCAATCATACCGGCCTTCAATCCGGCCTCGCGGAGCGCTTTCGGGCGCTGATCCAGGTCGTCGGCTCCGGCGGGCGCATAGCCCACGAGCTCATTGAGACGCGCTGCCAGCGTGGCGCGGCGATCGCGCTGCGGATGGGGTTCTCGCAAGCCGTCGCGGAGGGCGTGCGCGACCTCGACGAGCATTGGGACGGCTCCGGCCGGCCGGCGGGACTGGCCGGCGAGGCGATTTCTCCCTTCGCCCGCATCGCGCTCGCGGCGCAGGTGGCGGACGTGTTCTTCACGAGCGGCGGCCCGGACGCCGCGATCCGGGAACTGCGCGCCCGTCGCGGGACGTGGTTCGAGCCCAAAGTCGTCGACGCGCTCTGCGATCTGTCCGGCCCGGGCTTTTGGGCCTCCGTCTCGGCGGCGCCGACCGATGAGGGGGCGCTGCGTTCGCCAGCGTTTCAGGCCGCCGCGATCGACGCCGACGTCAATGTCGACGACATCGCGACGGGTTTCGCGGAAGTCGTCGACGCCAAGAGCCCCTTTACCGCCGGTCACAGCGCCCGGGTCGCCCTCTACGCGGACCTGATCGCGGTGGAACTGGGCCTCGACGCCGGCCGCCGAGCCGTGCTCGGTCGTGGCGCGCTGCTGCATGACATCGGCAAGCTCGGGGTGTCGAACCAGGTTCTCGACAAGCCGGGCAAGCTCGACGAGGCCGAATGGCGCGCCATCCGCGCGCATCCGGTCGATGGCTGCGCGATCCTCGGAGCGGTCGATTCCTTCGCGTACCTCGCCCGCCTCGCGGAGGCGCATCACGAACGTCTCGACGGCAAGGGGTACCCTCACGGGCTCGGCGAGGCCGCTCTGGATCTGGAGACCCGGATCGTGACGACGGCGGATGTGTTCGACGCGCTCACCGCCGACCGGCCTTACCGCGCCGCGATGTCGTTCGGGGAGGCGCTCGGGGTCATGCGCCGGGACATCGGGACGGCGTTCGATCCGGATTGCTTCAACGCGCTGCAGCGGGTCTCCGCCAACATCTAGACCCCCGGCATCCGACGCCTCGCCCCGCGCGGTCGATGACAGGCGCGCGCGGCGGTGCTAGGGAGACAGCCGAGATGACCGAGCCTGCTCCAAACAGCCGCAAGCCGTCCGGTTCCGCCGGACCGGACGCCGCCTTCGAGACGACCGAGGGGCGCGTCAAGCGCGCGCTCGGGCGCCGCTGCGTCGTGCTGGTCGGCCTGATGGGCGCGGGCAAGAGCACGGTCGGCCGGCGCCTCGCCGCGCGGCTCGGGATGCGTTTCCGCGACGCCGACGACGAAATCGAGATCGCGGCGGGCATGACCATCCCCGACATTTTCTCGACTTACGGCGAGGCCTATTTCCGGGACGGGGAACGCCGGGTCATCGATCGCATCCTGCGCGACGAGCCGATCGTGCTCGCGACGGGCGGCGGGGCCTATATGGACGAGGTCACGCGCGCGGCGATCGCGGAATGCGGCGTCTCGGTCTGGCTGCGCGCCGATCTCGAGACGCTGATGCGCCGCGTGCGCAAGCGCTCGAACCGGCCCCTGCTGCAAAACCCCGATCCCGAGGGCACCATGCGCGGCCTGATGGAGCGCCGGTATCCCGTCTATGGGCTGGCCGACGTCACGGTCGAGTCCCGCGAGGGGCCGCACGACCAGGTGGTCGACGCCATCGTCGAGGCGCTCGACAGGCATCTATCCGGCGCGAGCGCCGCGAACGAGGAGACCGGCCCGTGACCATCGCGACGAGCGACGCGCAGATCGTAAACGTGGCTCTCGGGGAGCGCGCGTACGATATCGTCATCGGGCGCGGGGGCATCGACGAGGCGGGCGCGCGCGTCGGCGCATTGGGCGCCCGCGCCGCGGCGATCGTCACCGACGACACGGTCGGCGCGCTGTACGGCGAACGCCTCGCGGCCGGGCTGTCGCGTGCGGGTCTGCGCGTCGAGCGCATCTCCATCCCGCCGGGTGAGGGCTCCAAGAGCTATGCGACGCTCGCGCGCGTCTGTGACGGAATTCTCGCCGCCCGCATCGAAC
This sequence comes from Microvirga sp., assembly GCA_022241475.1. The sequence goes on from JAKOMT010000005.1 coordinate 94,183, forward strand.
GCGGCGATCTGGTCGTCGCGCTCGGCGGCGGCGTCGTCGGCGATCTCGCGGGTTTCGCCGCCGCCATCGTCCGGCGCGGCGTCCGCTTCGTGCAGGCTCCGACGACGCTCCTCGCGCAGGTCGATTCCTCCGTCGGCGGCAAGACGGGTATCAATTCCGTCCACGGCAAGAACCTCGTCGGCGCCTTCCACCAGCCGGAGCTGGTCCTCGCCGACACGGCGCTCCTCGACACGCTGCCGGCGCGCGAGTTCCGCGCGGGCTGGGCCGAGACCGTGAAATACGGGCTCATCGACGATCCCGCCTTCTTCGCCTGGTGCGACGTCAACTGGCGCGCCGTGTTCGAAGGCGGTCCGGAGCGCGACCACGCCGTCGCCGTATCCTGCCGCGCGAAGGCGGCGATCGTGGCGCGCGACGAGCGCGAGACGGGCGATCGGGCCCTGCTCAATCTCGGCCACACCTTCGGCCACGCGCTCGAACGCGTCGTGGGCTACGATCCCTCCCGCCTGATTCACGGCGAGGCCGTGGCGATCGGCATGGCGCAGGCCTTTCGCTTCTCAGCCGCGCAGGGGCTGTGCCCGCAGGCGGACGCCGACGCCGTCGAGACGCATCTGAGGAGCGTCGGGCTGCCGACGCGGCTCGCGGAGATTCCCGGCGGCTACGGAAGCGTCGAAGCGCTCGTCGACGCGATGGCGCAGGACAAGAAGGTCGTGGCGGGCGCGCTGACGTTCATCCTCGCGCGCGGCGTCGGTCGAAGCTACATCGCGAAGAGCGTGCCGGTGGACGAGATCCGCGCGTTCCTCGTCGCAGAATCCGTCAAGGACTGAGCCCATGGAGAATATCTGGATCCCGCTCGTTGCGGTCGCGTGCTGTCTCCTGTCGTCGGCGTTCTTCTCCGGCAGCGAGACCGCGCTCACGGCGTCCTCCAGAGCGAGGATGCTGAGCCTCCAGAACGGCGGGGATCACCGGGCGGCGATCGTCAATCGCATGCTGACGATGCGGGAGCGGCTGATCGGCGGCATCCTGATCGGCAACAACATCGTCAATACGCTCGCCGCGTCGCTGACGACGGGAGTGCTTCTTTCGATCTTCGGCGAGGTGGGCATCGTCTACGCCACGATCGTCGTATCGGCCGTGGTCATCGTCTTCTCGGAGATCCTGCCCAAGACCATCGCGATCAACAATCCGGACCGTTTCGCGCTCGTCGTCGCCAAGCCGATCTCGTGGATCGTCTTCGTCTTCGGCCCGTTGACGATGGCGATCGAGGCCTTCATCCGATGGCTCCTGCGTATGCTCGGCTTCGAACTGGGGTCGCTCAGCAATGTTCTCTCGGCCACCGAGGAATTGCGCGGACAGGTCGATCTGCTCCACAAGGAGGGCGGCGTCGGAAAACACGACCGGGACATGCTCGGCGGTCTGCTCGACCTCAATGATCTCGCCGTCGCCGACATCATGATCCATCGCACGAAGATGCGCGTGATCAACGCCGACCTGCCCCCGTCCGAAATCGTGCGCGAGGTGCTCGCCTCGCCCTTTACGCGGATGCCGCTGTGGCGGGAGAAGCATGAAAACATCGTCGGCGTGCTGCACGCCAAGGACCTTCTGCGCGCGCTCGACGCCGCCGGCGGCGAGGCGGACAAGCTGAAGATCGATCAGATCGCGGCCGAGCCGTGGTTCGTGCCCGACATGACGGGCCTGCGCGAGCAGCTGCGCGCCTTCCTACACAAAAAGACGCACTTCGCGCTCGTTGTCGACGAATACGGCGAAGTGCAGGGGCTCGTGACCCTCGAGGACATCCTCGAGGAGATCGTCGGCGACATCAAGGACGAGCACGATCTCGCCGTGCAGGGATTGCGCGTCCAGCCCGACGGCTCCGTCACCGTCGAAGGCTCGGTGCCGATCCGCGACCTGAACCGCGTGATGGACTGGAAACTGCCCGACGAGGAGGCGACGACGATCGCCGGGCTCGTGATCCACGAGGCGCAGCTCATCCCGGATCCCGGTCAGGCCTTCACCTTCCACGGCTTCCGCTTCCAGGTGCTGCGCAAGGCGCGAAACCGCATCACCTCGCTGCGCATCACGCCGCTTTCGGCGCTCGCGCCGCGCACACCGGTGGAGTGAGCGAGCCTCAGGCACCGCCCAGCCTGGCGATCGACCGCGCCAGCGCCTGCGCGCGCGGGATGATCGAATCCACCTCCAGATATTCCTCCGGCGAGTGCGCCTTGCCGCCGATCGGACCGACGGCGCAGATCGTCGGGCAGCCCACGCTCGCGGTGAAGCCCGAATCCGCGCAGCCGCCCGCGAACTGACCGTCGACGGAGACGCCCGCCTCGGCCATGGCGCGCCGATAGGCGTCGAACAAGGCGCGTGAGCCCTCGTCCGGCACGAGCGGGAGAAACTCCCCCTTGATCGACAGGCGCGCCGTCGCGCCCGGCGTCGACGTCCCGTCGACGATCGTCGCGATGCGCGCCATGGCCGCCTCGCGCTGGTCCGGCGTCACGTAGCGCAGGTCGATTTCAGCTTCGGCCAGAGGGGCGATCGTGTTGACCGACTGCCCCCCTCCGATCAGCCCGACATTCACGCTCACACCGGCCGCGAGATCGGTAAGCCCGTGGAGCGCGACGATCTTGTGCGCCAGCTCGCCGATGGCGGATACGCCCTCCGCGAAGTTGCCGCCTGAATGCGCCGCCTTGCCGAACACCTCGAGACGCATGAAGACGCCGCCCTTGCGCCCCGTCACGACGTCGCCGTTCGGCCGGCCGGGCTCGGAATTGAATACTGCCCTCGCGCCCCGCGCGGTCTCCTCGATCAGCGGACGGCAAGCGGGGGACCCGATCTCCTCGTCGCTCGTCATCAGGGCGACGAGGGGCGCCGGCGCGCCGCCGAACCGATGGAAGGCGACGAGAACGAAGGCGTTGATCACCAGCCCGCCCTTCATGTCGCAGACGCCCGGACCGTAAGCGCGGCCGTCGCGGATCGTGAACGGCCGGCGCCCGGCCTCGCCCTTGGGGAAGACGGTGTCGCGGTGGCCGAGCAGCACGATCGGACGGTTGGCGCCGCCCGGACCCTGCGCCACCGCGCGGACGGCGTCGCCGTAATCGGCGTTGGCGATGGTTTCGACGGGGACGCCGTGCTCGGCGAAGAAGCGCGCGAAACGCTCGCCGACGGCGTCGACGCCCGCCTTGTCGTAAGATCCGGAATCGATGTTCACGACCTCCTCGAGCAGCGCGAGCATGTCGGGGCGGCGCTCGTCGAGCCAGGCGAGGATAGCGGTCAGGGGTTCGGTCAAGGCGCGCGTTCTCCGGTTGGGACGCGCGAAAGGCTAGACTGCGCGCAGCGCGCGCGACAGGCGAAAAAGCTCACGCGGGAAGCGCGCCTCCAGAGCGGCGCGCCTCCCGGGCGGCGGCCCGACGCGAGCCCTCAGAGCGAGGCTGCTGCCCGGGCGGCCTGGTCGTAATGGCCCGAGAGCGCGCGCATCATCGCCGCGATCTCGGACAACTGATCCTTGTCGACATTGGTCGAGGCGAGCGGCTTCACGAGCAGGGTGTTGCGGATCTCACCGTATTTGGTGCAGATCTCGCGGCCCTTATCGGTGATGACCACCGTCTTTTCCTTGCCGAGGCGACCCGACGCGACGAGACCCGCCCCTTCGAGCTTCTTCACCCCGTAGCTGACGAGGTGCGTCTCCTCGATGCTGAGCACGAGACAGATGTCCGCCAGCCGCTTGGCGCGGCCGCGGTGGTTGACCGTGTGCAGAATGAGCACGTCGAGCGGAGAGAGGTCGCTGACCCCGGCCGCGCTGATGCATCGCAACATCCAGCGGTGGAAGGCGTGGCTGGCGAGGATCAGGCCGAACTCGAATTCGGAGAGGGCCGGGAAGGCCCCCTCCGCGAGATGAGCCGAGGACACGATCGGTCCGATTCCGGCGGGGTTCAGGCTCTTCGCGCTCATTATGACTCCAGCATCGTGCGGGGTAGCCATAGGGCGATATCCGGAAACATCGCCAACAGCAACGCCGCCAAGCACATCAAAAGGAAGAACGGGAGTGCGTACCATCCCAATGTGAAGATATTACGCCCGGTCAACGATTGAAGCACATACAAATTGAAGCCGACGGGCGGTGTAATCTGCGCCATTTCCACGACGAGAACGATGTAGATGCCGAACCAGATCAGGTCGAAACCGGCCGCCGTGACGAGAGGCAGGATGATCGACGTGGTCAGGACGACCATCGAGATGCCGTCGAGGAAGCAGCCCATGATGATGAAGAACACCGTCAGGACGAGCAGCAGCATGGCCTGGCTTAGGCCGAAACTGCCGATCCACTCGGCGATCACGCGCGGAATGCCCGTGAAGCCCATCGCCGTCGTGAGGAACGCCGCGCCCGCCAGAATGAAGATGATCATGCAGCTCGTCTTCGTCGACGCCACCAGCGCGTCGCGCAGGTTCGGGAGGTTGAGCGTCCCGGTGCGCCAGGCGATGAACAGCGACAGGAAGACGCCGACGACGGCCGCCTCGGTCGGCGACGCGATGCCGGTGTAGATCGAACCGATTACGCCGAAGATCAGAAGCAGGATCGGCATCAGACGACGAAGCGCCTTCACGCGATCGATGAACGGCATCGGCGCGTCGGGAGGCGGCATCTTCGACTTGTTGAGCAGCGCCCAGATGATCACGAAGGCCATGAACATGGCGGTGAGCATCAGCCCGGGCACGACGCCCGCGATGAACAGGCGGGCGACCGACAGTTCCGTCGCCGAGGCGTAGACGATCAGGATGATCGAGGGCGGAATCATCAGGCCGATCGTTCCCGACCCCGCCAGCGTTCCCGTCGACAGCGCGTCGGAATAGCCGCGCTTCTTGAGCTCGCCGAGCGAAATGCGGCCGATCGTGGCGCACGTCGCCGCGGACGATCCGGAAACCGCCGCGAAGACCGTGCTGCCCACGATGTTGACGTGCAGGAGACGGCCCGGCAGGCGCGACAGCCACGGCGCGAGCCCGTCGAACATGTCCTGGGAGAGGCGCGTCCGGAAGAGGATGTCGCCCATCAGGATGAACATCGGAAGGGCCGTGAGGTCCCACGATTTCGAACCTTGCCAGACCGACGTCGCGAGGATTGTTCCCGGAGGAATCGGAAGCTGGATCACCAGCGCGACGAAGCCGAGCGTCGCGAGCGCGACGCCGATCCAGACGCCGAGGCCGATGATCAGAAAAAGCAGTCCGATGAGCGCGAAGCTGAGAGGAAGCATATCCATGGCTCAGGCCTCCTTGCCGAGGCTGATCGCCTCTTCCGCCGCCGAAAAGCTCGGGCGGCCGGTGCGCAGGGTGATCAGGAATTCGTCGAAGAAGGCCACGGCAAGGAGCGCAGCTCCGACAACCATCGCGCCTTGCGGATAGAAGAGCTGGATCGGCAGCAGGCCCGGCGACAATTCATTGAAGCGCCAGCTGGCGTAGGCGTACTTACCGAGCTGCCAGGCCGCATAGGAGGACGCGACGCCGCCGAAGAACAACGCGCCGCCCTCGAGCGCCGAGCGCACCTTCAGCGGGACGTTGTTGATGAGCATCGTCACGCGGATGTGCACGCCCGATTTGAGGGTGCCCGCGAGGCCCATGAAGCTTGCGGTCGCGAGCAGGTAGCCCGCCATCTCCGACAAAGAGAGGATGACGAAACCGGTCGGCCTCGCGCCGACGGCCTTCAGGATCGCGTCGAGAAGCCGGCCGCTGACCTGGAGGCCGACGAGGATCGCGATGAGTGAGAAACAGATGATCGCAACCCAAAGTGCGATCGCATAGCAGGCGTCGAGAGCGCTGCGCATGGCGTTGTTCCGCTGAATGAGGGGTCCGGATACGGCGCGAGCGCGCCCGCAGCATCTGCGCTGCGGGCGCGCTCGAACGGGCAGGGAGGGAGGGTCCCGTCTCGGGGAGCGGGACCCCGTCGCCTTGTCCCGGGCCGGCTTACTGGCGCGCGGCGTTGTACGCGTCGAGCGCGCCCTTGCCGGCGTCGCCGGCGCTCTCGGCCCACTCGGTCGCGATCTGCGCGCCGATGGCCTCGAAGCCTTCACGCAGGGCGTCGGACGGCACGATCACGTTGATGCCGTTGTCGGCGAGCGCCTGGGTCGCGGTGTCGGTCTCTTGCTCGGAAGAGGCCCAGCCGCGCTCTTCGGCGGAGGCGGCGGCTTCGAGCAGCGAGGCCCGCACGCCGTCGTCGAGGGCGTCGAAGGCGGCCTTGTTCACGAACACCATGTTGCGCGGGAGCCAGGCGCGGGTGTCGTGGTAGTACTCGAGGAAGTCCCAGAACTGGGAATCGACGCCGGTCGACGGCGACGTGATCGTGGCCTCGACGCGGCCGGTCGCGAAGGCGGTCGGCAGATCGGAGACCTCGACCTGCACCGGGGTCGCGCCGGTGAGCGCCGCGATGCGGCCGGTGCCCGGGTTATAGGTGCGGAAACGCAGGCCCTGCATGTTCTCCATCGAGGCGATCTCGGACTTCGCGTAGATGCCCTGCGGCGGCCACGGAACCGAGAACAGCAGCTGCAGACCCTCTTCGGCGAGCTGAGCCTCGAGCGCGGGCTTCTGCGCCTCGTAGAGCGTGCGGGCGTCCGGATAGCTCGCGGCGAGGAAGGGGATCGAGTCCATGCCGTAGATCGGCGCTTCGTTGGCGTGCAGCGAGATCAGGACCTCGCCGATCGGGGCGATGCCGTCGCGGACCGCGCGCTTGATCTCGGGATGACGGATCAGCGAACCGGCCGAATGCACGGTGATCTTGAGCGCGCCGCTGGTCGCCGCGTCGACGTCCTGGGCGAACTGGGCGATGTTGCGCGTGTGGAAGTTGCCGTCCGGGTAGGGGGTGGGCATGTTCCATTCCTGAGCAACGACGCCGGCGGACATGCCGATCGCGACGCCGAAACCCAACGTAACCTTGGAAACGATGTTCATTCTTAGTCTCCCGCTCTGGGGGCGCGTCCCCATGAATTTGTAGCGCGCGGACTCAATGCTGCCTTCTTGTCGTCATATTGTCAACGAAACGGGAATGATGTTTGTCCGGTTTGTTGATGATTTATCGATAAGACAGAGGGGCGGCGTCCTGGCCTCGACGCAGCGAGAGCGTCCTGTCGCTGTATATTGAAGCGCGTCCGTCATCCGGGCGTTTCGGCCGAGAGAGGGCGAAGCGTCAGCATGGCTCGGCGTCAGGGTGGCTTGGCGTCAGGGTGGCTTGGCGTCAGGGTGGCTTGGCGTCAGGGTGGCTTGGCGTAAGCGCGGCTTTGCGTCAGCGCGGCTTGACCTCAGCGCGGCTTGCCCTCAGCGCGGCTTGCCCTCAGCGCGGCTTGACCTCAGCGCGGCTTGACCTCAGCGCGGCTTGGCGGCGGCGGGGGGGCGGCGTTTCGCGGGGGACGGTTTCCTGGGGGCGCGGCTCCCCGGATCGGGAAGCTTGTCTCCCTGTATCCCGGTCGTCTTGACAGGGGGGACGGCGGCTTTCGGCTCGCGGGCGTCAGGCGCGCGCTCCCGCCCGGCCGCCATGATCATATCGGTCACCGCGTCGATGCACGCCAACAGGTCGACGGTTCCGGCCCCGCGCGCCGCTCCGGACGTTCCGGCGTCCTTCACCGCCTTGGCGAGATCGCGTTCGAGGCGCTTGCGTTCGGCGCGCGCCTGCGAAAGCTCGCCTTTGAGCGCCGAGCGTTCGGCGCTCAATTCGGCGATCTCCGCCTTGAGCGCGTCGATGCGCTTGCGGTTCTCCGCATCGTGGGCCGCCTGCGCCGCCCGCGCGCTTTCGATCCGGGCTTCGAGGGCTTCCGTCCTCATGCGCGCCGAGACTTCGAGATTGTCGCGCCGCGCCACCTCGTCGAGCAGGTTCTCGCGGGCGCGCGTCATTTCGGACAGGGCGATGTCGAGATTCTCGATGCGCGACGCGGCCGAATCGCGCTCGCGAGTGATCAGCGCCGCGCGCCGTTCGAGCGCGCCGCCGCGCGCCTCCTCGTCCGCGAGAGCCTTGCGCAGGCGTTCGCCCTCGCGTTCCAGCGAAGCGATGGTCTCGGAGCGCGCCGCCGCGACGCGTTCCTGCTCCCGCGCGCGGCCCGTCTCGGTTTCGAGGCGCGTTTCGAGGTCGCTGATGCGGATGCGCCGCGCGTCGGCGTCGGACAATTCCCGATCGTGCCTGGCGTCGAGATCGGCGTAGGCGGCTTCGCGCGCGGCAAGCTCATCGCGCGTTCGCGCCAGATCGTCACGCGTGGCGTCGCGCTCGCTCAGCGCCGTCTCGAGGCGCGCCCGGGTCTCGTCCAAGTCGGCCTGGAGCGCCGCGCCGTGCGTCTGGGCCGCGTCGCGCTCGGCCTCGACGGCGTCGATGCGCATGGCGCGCGCGCCCGATTCCGCCATCAGAGCCGCGTTCCTGGCCTGCGCCTCCTCGAGCCGCGTCTCCATGCGTCGCTCTCGCACGGCGAGATCCGCGCGCAGCCGATCACGCTCGGCGTTGAACTCGGCGACTGAAACGGGAAGTTGGGCCTCGACGCGCCGCCGCGCGAGCCGGTCCGCGCGCTCGGCGAGCGCGGGAACGATCAGCAGCGCCAGCAGCGTCGAGACGAAAAATCCCAACGCGAAGATCATCAGGCTTTCGACCACGCGACGTCCTACTCCCGCTCGCCAGCGCCGACCCGATCCCGGGTCGGCCGGCGCCCGTTCCGGTCAGAACGGATTCCAGGTCGCCTCGGGCGTGAACTTCAGATAGCCGATATTGACGCCGAGTCTCGCGCCGACGCCAGAACGGATCGGCACGACGATGATATTGCTCGCGGTGAGCGCCGTCATCCCGAAACCGCCGACGAGATAGGCCGATCCGTCCATGCCGCCGAAGCGCTGGTACATCGCGTTGGTCGAGGGCAGCTGATAGACGAGCATCATCGTGCGCGAGCCTTCGCCGCCGAAATCGATGCCGACCGTCGGCCCCTGCCAGAATACGCGCTGGTTGCCGGCGTTGCGGGTGTAGAGAACCCCTTCGCCGTATCGCAGCCCGCCGATGAAGGCGCCGCCCGCCTCCTGGCCGAGGATGTAGCCGTTCGGCTCGCCCCACCGGTTGAACGCCTCCTGCACCGTCAACGCCAGCCCGCGCGAGATCGATCCGAAGAGGGCGTGGCCCTGCTCGACGATCTCCTCCACGCGGAACGTCTCCGGCGATTGCGGCGCCGGCGCTTGCTGCGCCGTGGCGGGAGAGGCCGCGAGCCCGATCGCGAGCGCGACGGCGGCGGCGAGTGGGCGCAGCGCGCCCGCGAAGAACTGACGAATACTTGAGGAGCGCATGCCCGGTCTCCCGTTGCCGCCCCCGCCATTTGGCGGGTTGCGTAAAATTCGAAGGATCGCGTGAACCGCGACTTCAGCGGTCCCTGCTACCACTTTGCTCGCGCCCTGATTCTAAGGGGCGATTCGATTCTGAACGAGCATCAATCTCGAAGGGTAATATGTCGTTAACGAGACTGATTCCGTCCCGCTTCGTCCTCGTGGCCGCCCTGGTCGCCGGGTCGGTCATTCCAGTCGCCGCCGCCTCCGAGGCCGACGTCGAGGGCCTGCGGCGCGTCGCGCTTCTGCCCCCGCTGGTCGGCGCGACGCAGGACGCGCGCCCGCACGGCTGGTCTGGCGTCGCTCTCGAAGGCTACGACCCCGTGAGCTATTTTCTCGCCGCGGGTCCGAGGCCGGGCGACGCATCCTACGAAGTAGTCTGGAACGGCGTCGCCTGGCGGTTCGCGAGCGCGGCCAATCGCGCCGCGTTCCTGTCGCGCCCCGAGGCCTATTCGCCGCGTCTGGGCGGCTTCGACGCGCTCGCCATGGCTCAGGGCCGGCTCGTCGAAGCGGCTTCGCGGTTCGCGGCGATCGTCGACAAGCGTCTCTATCTCTTCCGGACGCGCGAGGCGCGCGACGCCTTCCTCGACAATCCGCAAGCCGTCCTCCAGGCCGAGTCGGTCTGGCTCAACGAGCGGGCGCGTCTCGAGCGCCTCTGACGCCTCGCGCTCTTCTCAATCGCCCCCGGGTCCGGTAGTGAGAGCTGCGCATCCGCTGCGCCGGCGCGAATCGCGTCACGGGCGGAGCCCTTCGACGCCTTTCCGCGTCGCAGCACACGGAGTGCCCCCCATGGCCAAGCTCGACCTCGACTCTCTCGACCTCGCCGCGCTCCTGTGCTCGCGCGTCTGCCACGACGTGATCAGCCCGGTGGGCGCCATCGTCAACGGTCTGGAGGTGATGGAGGACGAGAGCGACGCTTCCATGAAGGAGTTCGCGCTCGATCTGATCCGCAAGAGCGCGCGCCAAGCCTCGGCCCGTCTGCAATTCGCCCGCATCGCCTTCGGCGCGGCCGGATCCGCCGGCGCCTCGATCGATCTCGGCGACGCCCAGAACGTCGCGACCGGCTTCTTCCAGGACGACAAGACGAAGCTCGTCTGGAACGCGCCGCGCCAGCTTCTGCCGAAGAACCGCGTGAAGTTGCTTCTCAATCTGCTCGTCCTCGCCTCGCAGGGCATTCCCCGCGGAGGCGAGATCACGGCGACCGTCGAGGGCGACGAGAGCGCTTCGACCTTTGAGATCGTCGCGCGCGGCATCAACGCCCGCATCCCGCCGCACGCCGTCGCCCTGCTGAGCGGCGAGCCGGAAGGCGGGACCGTCGACGCACACGGCATCCAGTTCTTCTACGCCGGCCTCGTCGCCCGGGCCGCGTCGATGGACGTCGACCTCGCCCTCGACGGCGACGCCTTCACCATCCGCGCGCGTACCGCCGCCGCCGCGTGAGGCGCGTTTGCATTTCATTAAGTATAACTTCGGCGTGCTTTACAATTCACATACCTTTTTGAAACGGAACATAAAGGACTTCCGGCGACACTCGCTCTTAGAAGGCTGGCCCTGCGAGAATAGAGTGACGTCATGGATGACCTGCTGCGCGAATTTCTGACGGAGACCGGAGAACATCTGGATACGGTCGACGTTGAGCTCGTTCGCTTCGAGCAAGACCCGAACAACGAGACGATCCTGCGCAACATCTTCCGGCTCGTCCATACGATCAAGGGCACTTGCGGGTTCCTGGGCCTGCCGCGGCTCGAGGCTCTGGCCCACGCCGCCGAAACCTTGATGGGCAAGTTCCGCGACGGGCATCCGGTCACCACCGACGCCGTGACGCTCATCCTCGCGACGCTCGACCGGATCAAGGAAATCGTCGCCGAGCTGGAGCGCACCGCGTCCGAGCCGGAAGGCGTGGATCAGGATCTCATCGGCGCGCTCGAGCGCATGTCCGAAGCCGACCCGGCCACGCTCGTGACGGCCAAGCAGGCCGAAGCGCAAGCTGACGCACGTGCCGAAGCACAGGCCGAAGCCCGCGCCCAATTGCAGTCCGAAGCCGAGGCCGCCGCGGCGTCGGCGGTGGCGGAGCCCGGCATCCAGATTCTCGAACGCGATCTGCTTCCCGGCGAAGTCTCTCTCGACGATCTCGAGCGCGCCTTCATGGAGGCGCCGGGCCCCGACGACGAGGATCCCGCGTCCGCCCAGTCGGACGATCTCATGACGTTCGCATCGGCCGCCGACATCGAGTTCGAGCCCCAGGCGGTCGCGGCTACGGCGCCGGCTCCGGCGCGGATCGAAGCTCGCAAGGAGCCCGTCAAGGAGCACGGCAAGGAGCACGGGAAGGAGGCCTCCAAGGCGCCCGTCAAGGATGCGGGCGAGGGGGCTTCGGCCGAGAACGCGGTCTCCAAGGTTCAGACCATCCGGGTCAACGTCGACACGCTCGAGCACCTCATGACGATGGTGTCCGAGCTGGTGCTGACCCGCAACCAGTTGCTCGAGATCGCCCGCCGCGAGGAGGACAGCGGCTATAAGGTGCCGCTGCAGCGTCTGTCCCACGTCACCGCCGAGCTGCAGGAGGGCGTCATGAAGACGCGCATGCAGCCGATCGGCACCGCCTGGCAGAAATTGCCGCGCGTCATCCGCGATCTCTCTTCCGAACTCGGCAAGAAGATCGAGCTCGTGATGCAGGGCGCCGAGACCGAACTCGACCGGCAGGTGCTCGAGGTCATCAAGGATCCGCTCACGCACATGATCCGCAACTCGGCGGATCACGGCATCGAGTCGCCCGAGGCGCGCCGCGCCGCCGGCAAGCCCGAGCGCGGCATGATCCGTCTCAACGCCTATCACGAAGGCGGGACGATCACGATCGAGATCACCGACGACGGCAAAGGCCTGAATTTCGAGGCGATCCGCCGCAAGATCGTCGAGCGCGGCCTCGCCACCGAGGTCGAGATGGACCGGATGAGCGAGGCGCAGATCGCCAAGTTTATCTTCCATCCCGGCTTCTCGACAGCGGCGGCCGTCACGTCCGTTTCCGGACGCGGCGTCGGCATGGACGTCGTCAAGACCAATATCGAACTCATCGGCGGCACGGTCGAGATCAAGTCGGAGGAGGGCAAGGGCACCGCCTTCACGATCAAGATCCCGCTGACGCTCGCCATCGTCGCGGCGCTGATCGTCTCGGTGCGCAACCAGCGCTTCGCCATCCCGCAGGTCTCGGTCCTCGAGCTCGTGCGCGTCAAGAACGGCTCCGATCACCAGATCGAGCGCATCAACGGCTCGCCGGTTCTGCGCCTGCGCGACCGGCTGCTGCCGATCGTTCCGATCTCGAAGGTTCTCGGCCTTGACGGCGCGGAAGCGGACGCCGGCGACGAGGGCTTCGTCGTGGTCAGCCAGGTCGGGCGCCAGCGCTTTGGCATTCTGGTCGACGGCGTGTTCCACACCGAGGAAATCGTGGTCAAGCCGATGGCCACGAAATTGCGGCACATCTCGGTCTTCTCGGGCAACACCATCCTGGGCGACGGCGCCGTGGTGCTGATCATCGATCCCAACGGGATCGCCAAAATGGTCGGCCAGGGCACGGCGGACAACCAGTTCGGCGTCGAGGCGACCGAGGAGACCAGCGAGGCCAACGACAACGAGACGACGACCCTGCTCGTGTTCCGGGGCGGGGGCCAGACGCACAAGGCCGTGCCGCTGTCGCTCGTGACGCGCCTCGAGGAAGTCGACGCCACCAAGATCGAGTGGGTCGGCGGCCGGCCTCTGATCCAGTATCGCGGCAAGCTCATGCCGCTCGTTCCCGCCGATCCGGCGATCTCGATCAAGACCGAAGGCATGCAGGCCCTCGTCGTCTTCTCCGACGGAGACCGGGCGATGGGCCTCGTGGTCGACGAGATCGTGGACATCGTCGACGAGATGCTCGACATCGAGCTCGTCGACGATCGCTCCGACCTCGTGGGCTCCGCCGTCATCCGCGGCCGCGCCACGGAAATCGTCAACATCACGCATTATCTGCCGATGGCGCACGAGGACTGGACGAGCGGCGCGCCCGCACGATCCACCAAGGTCTCGCGCAACGTCCTGCTCGTGGACGATTCGCCCTTCTTCCGCGAAATGCTGACCCCCGTTCTCAAGGCCGCCGGCTACCGGGTGATCCCGGTCTCCGGAACGGAGCAGGCGCTTGCCGCGCTCGCCTCCGACCGGCGGATCGACGTCATGATCGCGGATGTGGAAATGCCGGGCCGCGACGGCTTCGAGCTGATCCGCGCGGTGCGCGCGCAGTCGCGCCTCGCGCGTCTGCCCGTCATCGCGCTGTCCTCCGGCGTGACGACGGAATCGCTCGATCTCGCCCGCAAGCTCGGGATTTCGGAATTCGTCGCCAAATTCGACCGCAGCGGCCTCGTCGCCGCGCTTGCTGAGACCCAGGCCGAGCTCGGAGAAGCCGCATGATCGCCGCCAACACCAACAGCGCCGGCCGTGACGGGCGCTCCGTTCAGGATTACGAGGAATTCGTCACCGTCGTGGTCGCCGATCAGATCTTCGGCCTGCCGATCGACCGGGTGCACGACGTCTTCATCGCCAGCTCGCTGACCAAGGTGCCGCTTGCGCCGCGCGAGATCGTCGGGCTGCTCAATCTGCGCGGGCGCGTCGTGACCGCCATGTGCCTGCGCCGTCGACTCGGTCTGTGCGAGCGCGATGAAAGCGGGCAGGAGATGGCCGTGGGCCTCGAGCGCAACGGCGAATCCTACGGTCTTCTCGTGGATTCCGTCGGCGAGGTGATGAAGCTCGGCGCCGACACGCACGAGCCCAACCCGGTCCACATGGACCAGGCCTGGGTCAAGCTCTCGCGCGGCGTTCACAGGCTCGACGACAAGCTCCTGATCATTCTCGACGTGGACGCGGTCCTGTCCTTCGATGTCGAAGCACGCGCGGCCTGAGGCCGGGAGGGCGCCATGAAACATTGTCTCATCGTCGACGATTCCGCCGTCATCCGGAAAGTCGCGCGCCGTATCCTCGAAGGTCTGTCCTTCGAGATCACCGAAGCCGAGGACGGCGAGCAGGCGCTCGGCCGTTGCCGCCAGAAGATGCCCGACGCGGTCTTGCTCGACTGGAACATGCCCGTGATGGACGGCTTCGCCTTCCTGACGGCGCTTCGCGCCCTTCCGGGGGGAGACGCGCCGAAAGTCGTGTTCTGCACGACCGAGAACGACGTCGGGGCGATCGCCCGCGCCATGCGCGCCGGCGCCGACGAGTACATCATGAAGCCTTTCGACAAGGAGATCATGGTGGCCAAGCTGCAGGAGGTGGGCCTCGTCTGAGGCCCCCGCCCAGCCAGCCCGTCGCATCGAGCCGCATCCACGGCCTCCCGCCCGCCGTCTCTCGAATCTGGATCCCGCATGACGAGCGTCCTCGCCCCGAACCCCGCGACTACGACCGCCAATCCCATGCGGATCATGGTGGTCGACGACAGCGTCGTGATCCGCGGGCTGACGGCGCGCTGGCTGGAGGAAGCGGGGCATATCGTCGTCGGCACGGCCTCAAACGGGCGTATCGCCGTCGAGCAGATCGCGCGCGCCCAGCCGGAAATCGTGCTGCTCGACATCGAAATGCCGGAGATGGACGGCATCACGGCGCTGCCCCTCCTGCTCGCGGCTTGCCCGCGCGTCTCGATCGTCGTGGTCTCGACGCTGACGCAGCGCAATGCGCAGACCTCGCTGAAATGCCTCGCGCTCGGGGCCGTCGATTATCTCGCCAAGCCCGAGAGCCATCGCGGCGTGTCGACGTCGATGACGTTTCGGCAGGACCTCCTTCTCAAGATCCAGGGGCTTTCCAGCCGTCACCGCCGCCCTCAGGCGGGGGCGGCGGCGTCACAGGCGGGAGCGTCGGCCGCGCGGGTCGCCGTCGGCTCGGCGGGCGCCGCCGTCGCGGCTCCGGCGGGCGGCAGCCGGCTCTATCGGGCGCCCATGCCGGGCGCGGCGGCGCCGGCCGCGCGGCCCGGCGCGGCGCCCGTCTCTCCGCCGCGACTGCGGCCGGTCGCGGCGAACGTTCCCAAGCGCATTCTCGTCGTCGGCGCCTCGACGGGCGGTCCGCGCGCCGTCGGCGAGTTCCTCGCCGGCCTCGGCCCGGCGCTGAAGGCCATGCCGATCTGCGTCGTCCAGCACATGCCCCCGATCTTCACGGCGGTCTTCGCCGAGCATCTGGGAAGCCAGACCGGGCTGCAGGCGGCGGAAGGCAAGGACGGCGAGGTCCTCCAGGCCGGCCGGATCTATGTCGCGCCCGGCGGCAAGCATATGGGCTTGCGCCGGGACGGCGGCGGCGCCATGAAACTGCGCCTCGGAGACGGCCCGCCCGTCAACTTCTGCAAGCCCGCGGTCGACGTCCTCTTCCACGACGCCGCCGCGCTGTTCGGAAGCGCGACGCTCGCCGTCGTGCTCACCGGAATGGGCTCCGACGGAACCCACGGCGCCCGCGCGATCGGCGAAGCCGGCGGCGCGATCCTCGTCCAGGACGAGGCGACGAGCACGGTCTGGGGCATGCCCGGATCGATCGCGAAGGCGGGCCTGGCCCACGAAATCCTACCGCTTCAGGGCCTCGCCCTGGCGGCCAAGAAATACATGGGCGGGAGCTATTGATGCTCGATCCTGACTTCGAATTCCTGCGCAGCTATCTGAAGGACCGCTCCGGACTCGCCCTCGCGCCCGAGAAGCGCTACCTCGTCGACAGCCGCCTGAGCCCGATCTGCCGGCGCTTCGGCTTCGCCGGCGTGAGCGAACTGGTGGCGAAGCTGCGCGCCTCGCGCGACGTCACGATCGAGAAGGCCGTCGTCGAGGCGATGACGACGAACGAGACTTTCTTCTTTCGCGACAAGACGCCGTTCACGCTGTTCAGCGACGTGATCCTGCCGCAGATGCTCGCCGCGCGCTCGACGAGGCGCAAGCTGCGCATCTGGTGCGCCGCCGCATCGACGGGGCAGGAGCCTTACTCGCTGGCGATGATCCTCGACGAAGCGCGCGCCCGCCTCGCCGGCTGGCAGATCGAGATCGTCGCGACCGACATCTCCACCGAGGTTCTGGACAAGGCGCAGGCCGGAATCTACAGCCAGTTCGAAGTGCAGCGCGGCCTGCCGATCCAGATGCTGCTGAAATATTTCGAGCAGAAGGGCGAGAGCTGGCACATTTCGCCGAAGATCAAGTCGATGGTGAACTACCGTCAGCTCAACCTGATCAAGGATTTCGCGAGCCTCGGGCAGTTCGACGTCATCTATTGCCGCAACGTGCTGATCTATTTCGATCAGCCGACCAAGGCCGACGTGCTTCGTCGCCTCTCCGCCGCGCTCGCGCCGGACGGCCTGCTGCTGCTGGGAGCGGCCGAAACCGTGATCGGATTGACCGACGCCCTGTCGCCGCATGCCCAGCAGCGCGGGCTCTACGTGCCCAACAGGCCCTCCGCGCAGGCGGCTTCGACGCCTGCCCCGCTTCGAGTCGCCGCGCGCGCCTGATCCTCTGCCCGGGCGCGCCTCGACGGGCGCGTCCCGAACCGTCGGGGCGCGGCCTCCTCAGTCTTCCATCTTGAGCGCGGCGATGAAGGCTTCCTGCGGAATCTCCACCTTGCCGAACTGGCGCATGCGCTTCTTGCCCCTCTTCTGCTTCTCGAGCAGCTTGCGCTTTCGGGTGGCGTCGCCGCCGTAGCACTTGGCCGTCACGTCCTTGCGAAGGGCCCGGATCGTTTCGCGGGCGATGATCTTGCCGCCGATCGCCGCCTGGACGGGGATCTGGAACATGTGCGGCGGGATCAGTTCCTTCAGCTTCTCGCACATCGCGCGGCCCCGGTTCTCCGCGCGGTTGCGGTGGACGAGCATCGAGAGCGCGTCCACCGGCTCGGCGTTGACCAGCAGCGACATCTTCACGAGATCGCCCTCGCGGTAATCCGTGATGGCGTAGTCGAACGAGGCGTAGCCCTTCGAGATCGACTTGAGACGGTCGTAGAAATCGAACACCACCTCGTTCAAAGGCAGGTCGTAGACGACCATGGCGCGCTTGCCGACGTAGTTGAGGTCGATCTGCACACCCCGGCGATCCTGGCAGAGCTTGAGCACGGCGCCGAGATATTCGTCGGGCGTCAGGATCGTTGCGCGGATCCACGGTTCGGCGATGCTCTCGATCTTCATCACGTCCGGCATGTCGGCCGGGTTGTGCAACTCGACGAGCGAACCGTCGCGAAGATGGAGCTGATAGACGACCGACGGAGCGGTCGAGATCAGGTCGAGGTTGAATTCGCGCTCGAGCCGCTCCTGGATGATCTCGAGATGGAGCAATCCCAGGAACCCGCAGCGGAAGCCGAACCCGAGCGCCGCGGAGCTCTCCATCTCGTAGGAGAAGCTGGCGTCGTTGAGCCTCAGTTTGCCCATCGCCGCGCGCAGGTCGTCGAAATCGGCGGCGTCGACCGGGAACAGGCCGCAGAACACGACAGGCTGGACCGGCTTGAAGCCGGGCAGCATCTGCGCGCAGGGGCGCTTGTCCTCGGTGATGGTGTCGCCGACCCGCGTATCCGCGACCTCCTTGATCGAGCCCGTGAAGAAGCCTACCTCGCCGGGGCCGAGCTCGGCCACGTCCTGCATCTTCGGCCGGAAGACGCCGATCTTGTCGACGCCGTGCACGGCGTCCGTGCCCATCATCCGGATGTTCATGCCCTTCTTCATCACGCCGTCGACGACGCGGATGAGCACGACGACGCCGAGATAGGCGTCGTACCAGCTGTCGACGAGCATGGCCTTGAGGGGCGCCTTGCGGTCGCCCTTGGGCGGAGGCAGCCGCGTGACGATCGCCTCGAGCACGGCCTCGATGTTGAGGCCGGTCTTCGCAGAGATCTCGACCGCCTGCGACGCGTCGAGGCCGATCACCTCCTCGATCTGCTCCTTGACGCGCTCCGGTTCGGCGGCGGGAAGGTCGACCTTGTTGAGGACGGGAACGATCTCATGGTTGGCGTCGAGCGCCTGATACACGTTGGCCAGCGTCTGCGCCTCGACGCCCTGCGAGGCGTCCACGACGAGGAGCGAGCCCTCGCAGGCCTGCAGCGAACGCGAGACCTCATAGGCGAAGTCGACGTGGCCGGGCGTGTCCATCAGATTGAGGATGTAGGTCTTGCCGTCCTTGGCCGGATATTCCAGCCGCACGGTCTGCGCCTTGATCGTGATGCCGCGCTCGCGCTCGATATCCATCGAATCGAGCACCTGCTCCTGCATCTCGCGTTCGGAGAGCGTGCCGGTGAACTGGATCAGTCGATCCGCCAGCGTTGACTTTCCATGGTCGATATGGGCGACGATGGAGAAGTTGCGGATGTTCTCGATCGGCTCGGAGCTCATGTCTGTCCAGTATGTCTGCGGAAGCGCACCCCGCGCCTATCACGATACGAAGCGCGGAGATAGCAGGGGCGTGCGGCTTCGCCAAGGCTTCGCCGCTTCAGCCTCTCGATAAGGCTTGAATCGCTGGACACCAAGAGCCCCCAGCGTCGCATGGCGAACGACGGGCGAGCCGCCGGAGCCTTCAGATCACAGACGCCGGACGCTGGCCGCGTCGAGCCTCGCGACAAACGCCGCCCGCTGGTCCGCGCCGTCGAACGCCGTGATCGGCACGATCAGATACAGCACGTTGGACAGGTAGAGCAGCAGCAGGTCGTCGGACATGCGATAGCCGTACAGATCGCCAAAACCCATGACGGTGCGCGACGGGCCAGACGCGTAGCAGAACCCATCATCGCTCCATGACAGCTCCATGCTCTCCGCCAAGGCCTTTTGCTGACGGAAATTCCTGCGCGCGACGAAGGGGATGAAGAACCGATAAAGACCCCAGATCAACGCGAGCGCGAGCGCCGAGCTGATGAATGCGGTCTGAATGAATTCGCGCAGGATGCGCGCCAATTCCCACTGGCCAAGGCGCAGGAAAATGGTGCTGGAAGCCAGTATGGACAAGCCGAGAATGACCCAGATCGCCCAAGCGCGGAACCGCGCGAGATGCAGCCATTGCGCACGCACCGCCATGGTCTCGTCCAGGCTGAACCGCAGCGGAGTGATATCACGCGTCTGTGTCGGGTTCATTGGCTGCTCACTCGCCCATCATTCCTCGAGCGGCTTCCCGCTGGATGTCAAATTCGTCTGAATGGATCGACAGATCAAGAACGTCCATTCGAGGCGAGAGGCGTTGCGGCCGACGTCGATCATGGCGAGGACGCGCCGCGGGTGGGCATCTGATCGAATTCGATCATGTCCGGGCCTGCGGGCTGAGGGATGCGCCTGCCTCCGAGGCGTTCGTAGAAGCCGAACGCGTCGGAGGTCGGCTCCAGCCGGATCCGGTCGAGCCCCTCGGCCTGCGCCCGCCGCCATAGCTCCTGCATCAGCGCCTCGCCGAAGCCCCCGCCACGCTGCGACGGATCGACCATCAACTCGTTGACGTGAAGATGGCCGGAGAGCTTGCGCGGATAGAACGTTGCGAGCCCCGCGATTTCTCCGTCCGCTCCCATGGCGGAGGTGAGGTAGCGGCCGGCGACGAAGGCGAGGCCGAGCCGGCCGATATTGCCCAGCATGTTGAGCGCGCGCGCCCCAAGTCCCGCGGGGGGCGGCGGCGGTGGCGCCGACGGCAGGTTGAACACCCGCTCCAGAGCCTGCCGCGCCAGCTCGAGCTCGGCCCCCGCCGGAGCCGTCGGCGGCGCGAACGCCAGCAGCGACGCGGACGAAACCCCGGTCACCGACGACGCGCGAAGGGAGAAGCCGGGGGAGGGCGCGAGCGCAGCCGACATCTGTCCGCGAGCCCGACCGACATGAACACCATCAAAATACATGACTTCGCCATCTAAATATAACAAAAAAAAATTACAAATTATATTAATTAGATTTTTTTGCGAAATCTATACAAAGTATCGATAGTTCGCCTTTCGCGGCTCCGGCGGAGCGGCGAGACAGAAAAAAGGCCGGTTCCACGAAGGGAACCGGCCTGAAAGTTTGTCCGGCTTCGACTGGGAGAGTCGAAGCCTTCCAGAGGGGAACGGCCGAAATGGAAACCGCCGGGAGGGTGGCGGCTCCATCGCCTTCAGCCACGGGTGATATGGATCTGGCCCGCTGATTTGGCAATGCGGCAAACGCCGCGTCAGATATGCGCGGGGCGCATGGCGACGTCACATTTCGACGATATTTCCGGGCGGTGCGCGCTTTCTCCGACGGGCGCCGCTCGCGGCGATTCGCGCCGTCAATATGTCCAGCGCTGGGCTTTTGAAATCAGAAAATCCCGGAAGACCTGAACGCGCGCGACGGATCTCATCTCCTCGGCGTAGACGAGGTAGGATTCGAGCGCGGGCATTTCGACGTCGCGCAGGATCTGCACGAGTTGCGTGTTCTCGTCGGTTACGTAATCGGGCAACACGGCGATGCCGGCCCCGCTCTCGACCGCCGTCTTGAGACCGCTGATGTTGTTGATCACGGCGCGATAGGGCCGGGGATTGCGCAGATCGCGCCCGGCTGTGGAAAGCCAGTGCACCGAGAGAAGGTACGACGGCTGGTCGCCTCCGAAAGAGAGCAGGCGATGATTGTCGAGATCCTCCAGAGTCTTGGGCTCGCCGAAACGCTTGATGTAGTCGGCCGACGCGTAGACGTGGAAATGCACGGTGAAGAGCCGGCGCTGGATCAGATCGGGCTGGGTCGGTTGCCGCAGCCGGATCGCGACGTCGGCCTCGCGCATGGCGAGGTCGAGCTCCTCGTTGGAGAGGAGAAGCTCGACGTTGATATCCGGGTAGAGGTCGAGAAATTCGGCGATGCGCTGCGTGAGCCACAAGGACCCCAGCCCGACCGTCGTCGTGACCTTGAGCAGCCCGGAGGGGCGTTCGCTGGTCTCTGACAGGCGCGCGCGCGTCGTCTCGAGCCGCATCTTCATGTCGCGCGCCGCGCGGAAGAGCAGGTCCCCGTGTTCGGTCAGGATCAGCCCGCGCGCATGGCGATGGAACAGCGGCGCGCGCAACTCCCGTTCGAGCGCGCTGATCTGCCGGCTCACGGCGGACTGGCTCAGGCCCAGCTCCTCGCCGGCGCGCGTGAACGAGCCGGCCTCGGCGACCGTGTAGAAGACGCGGACCTTGTCCCAATCCAACGCGAGGCGCTCCCGATGGCGGCCCGACGGGACGCTCCCCCTTCGCCGCGAACGGCGTCGATCTTGGACACCGCCGGCGCGCCCCGCAAGTGCGAAGGCGCGGCTTTCGCCCTCGAAAACGTCAGAGCCAGCCCTGCAATTCGCGCGCGATCACATGGTTGATGACCCGCATCCCTTCCGCGCTGTCGTTGAGGCAGGGCAGATAGGCGAATTTCTCCCCGCCGTGCTCCATGAAAATCTCGCGATTCTCGCCGTCGAGCTCCTCGAGCGTCTCCAGGCAATCGGCGGTGAATCCCGGCGCGACGATCGCGATCTTCTTCACGCCCCCTTCCGCAAGGCTCTTCACCGTCTCGTCGGTGTAGGGCTGGAGCCATTCCTCCGGCCCGAACCGCGACTGGAAGGTCAGTTTCCAGCGCTCGCTGGTCCAGCCCATGCGCTCGCGCAGGAGCCGCGAGGTCTTGGCGCACTGGCAGTGATAGGGGTCGCCCTTCATGAGGTAGGATTTGGGCACGCCGTGGAATGAGGTCAGGATCACGTCGGGCTCGAAATCGAGCTTCGCGAGCGAAGCCTGCATCGAATCGGCCAGCGCGTCGATGTAGACCGGGTCGTCGTGATAGGGCGGAGCGACGCGCACGCTCGGCTGCCAGCGCATCTGCATCAGGGCCTCGAACGCCTTGTCGCAGGCCGTCGCCGAGGTCGCGGCGGAATATTGCGGATAGAGCGGCACGAGCAGGATGCGGTCGCAGCCTTCCGCCAGAAGCTTCTCCAGCACGTCCTTCACCGGCGGCTTGCCGTAGCGCATCGCCCAGTCGACGCTGACGCGCTCGCCCCCGACGGCCGCGAGCGATGCTTGAGCCTGCTCGGCCTGCGAGCGGGTGATGGTCTTGAGCGGGCCTTCGCCCTTCTCGTGATTCCAGATCGTGTCGTAGTCGCGCCCCTTCTTCTTCGGACGCGTCTGCAGGATGATGAGGTTGAGGACCGGCCACCACAGCCAGCGCGACGTATCGATCACCCGCCGGTCGGAGAGAAACTCCTTCAGATACGCGCGCATCGACCAGTAATCGGTGGCCTCGGGCGTTCCGAGATTCATGAGAAGCACCCCGATTCGTCCGGCGCGGACGGGCGGATGGTCCGACGGCGTGCGGATGGCCCGATACTCGGCCTCCCGGGCGGGATCGACGACGACGGCGAGGGGGTTCACGGCTTCGTTCATGACACTCGATTTCCGGTCAGACAGGGGCCGGGCGGCGCGTCCCGCCCGATCGTTCGGCCCATAGATAGAGCGCCCGGCGATTTGTGCAAACCGCGTGTGATTTCGCTCCACGCCGCTCCGGTTTTCGCGGGCTTGCGGCGGTCTGCGCGCCGCGCCACAAAGGACGCCGGACTGGCGGATTCTGTGGCGGGAACACGACGTCCGTGCGGGGAGCGCGCGAAATGATTGTGTCCCGGCTCGTCGTTGGTATCGCCTGATCAAGCCGGCGCCGGCGCCTCGCGCCCGGCGATGAAACAGCACTGCCGGAGATCCAAGTTCCATGACACAGGACCAGGCGATTTTCCTCGCCATTCTCGCGGCGACCATCGCGATGTTTCTCTTGGGGCGCTGGCGCCACGACATGGTGGCCGTCGGCTCACTGCTCTTGTGCGTCTTCGCCGGTCTCGTGCCGGCCGAGCAGGCGTTTGCGGGATTCGGCCACCCGGCGGTGATCACGGTCGCCTGCGTGCTCGTGCTCAGCCGCGCGCTTCAGGTCTCCGGAGCCGTCGACGCGGTGGCGCGCAGGGTGATCCCCGCCAACGCCGGCTTCGTCGTGACCCTCGCCGCGTTGACGCTTCTCGCCGCGACCTTGTCGGCCTTCATGAACAACGTCGGGGCGCTGGCGCTCCTGATGCCCGTCGCGATCCAGGTGGCGTCGCGCCACGGGATTCCTCCTGGACGCGTGCTCATGCCCGTCGCCTTCGGATCGATCCTGGGCGGCATGACGACGTTGATCGGCACGCCGCCGAACCTGATCGTCGCGGGCTTTCGCGCCGAGACGAGCGGCGCCGGTTTCGTCATGTTCGACTTCGCCCCCGTGGGGATCGCCGTCGCGATCGCCGGTCTGGCCTTCATCCTGCTCGTGGGCTGGAGGCTCGTTCCGGAGCGCAAGCAGGCGGGCGGCGAGGCTTTCGAGATCGACGCGTACATGACCGAGGCGCGCGTTCCGAAGGAGTCGAAGGCGGTCGGAAAAACTCTCAAGGAACTCGAAGTCGCGCTCGACGAGACCGACGGCCTCATCGTCGGCATGGTGCGCAACGACGTGCGCATGACGGCGCCGGACCCGTGGCGGCGCCTGCAGGAGGGCGACATCCTCGTGATCGAGGCGGAGCCGAACGCGCTGGCCTCGTCGTTGTCGAGCCTGGGGCTCGTTCTCGAAGAGGACAAGCCGCGAAAGTCGGACGACGAAGGGGAGGAGGAGGCGGCGGCCGAGAATTCGAAGCCCGCGCGGAGCGAAGACGACGAAACCGCGCTTCTCGAGCTCGTGGTGCTGCCCAATTCGACGCTGATCGGACGTTCGGTCGCCGACATTCGACTGCGCGACCGGTTCGCCATCAACATGCTGGCCGTCTCGCGGCAGGGTCGGCGCTCGCGCGCCCGCCTGCGCACTCTGGCGATCAGCGCCGGCGACGTTCTCCTGATGCAGGGTTCGGGGCAACGTCTCTCGGATTTCGCCGGCCAGTTCGGACTCGTGCCGCTCGCCGAGCGGCCCCTGCGCATTCCCAATCCGCGCGAGGCCACGCTGGCCCTCGGCGTAATGGGCGCCGCCGTCGCGAGCGCAGCCTTCGGCTTGCTCTCCGCCGCGATCGCCTTCGCGGCGGGCGTGCTCGCGGTGATGGCCTTGCGCCTGGTGCCGCCGCGCGTCGTCTATACCGCGGTCGACTGGCCGGTCGTCGTGCTTCTCGGCGCGTTGATACCGGTCGCCGGCGCGATGGCGACGACCGGCACGGCGGACCTGATCGCGCAGACGCTCCTCGAATTCGCCGCCCGCGGCAACGCCGTCGTGGCGCTGACCCTGATCCTCATCGTGACGATGACGCTGTCGGACTTCATGAACAACGCGGCGACGGCCGCCGTCATGTGTCCGATCGCGGTCGGCGCGGCGCGGTCGCTGGACGTGAGCGCCGACCCCTTCCTCATGGCGGTCGCGGTGGGGGCGTCCTGCGCGTTCCTGACGCCGATCGGGCACCAGAACAATACGCTGATCCTCGGGCCGGGCGGATTCGGCTTCAGCGATTACTGGCGTCTCGGCCTGCCGCTGGAGATCGTGGTCCTTGCGGTCGCAGTGCCGATGCTGCTCATCGTGTGGCCGATGTGACCAAGCGCCGGCGGACCAGGGGGGTGCGTCCGCGGAGACCGACATGGAAGAACACGTCGCCATTCCCTACCTGCGCGAGGCGGTCGTCTTTCTGATCGCCGCCGGCGTGATCGTTCCGGCGTTGCATCGTCTGCGCGTCAGTCCGGTGCTCGGCTATCTCGTCGTCGGAGGGCTGATCGGTCCCTATGGGCTCGGCCTCTGGGTCGAGACCGTCCCGGCGCTCGGCTACGCCGTGATCCAGGATCTCGAGGGCGTGCGGCATTTCGCCGAGCTCGGCGTCATCTTCCTGCTCTTCATGATCGGGCTGGAGCTGTCCCTCGATCGGCTCTGGGCCATGCGTCGGCTCGTCTTCGGTCTCGGCAGTCTCCAGGTCGTCGTGACCGCGCTCGTGATCGGCCTCGTGGCCTGGGAGTTCGGCAACTCCATACCGGCCTCCATCGTGCTGGGCGCGTGCCTGTCGCTCTCCTCGACCGCGATCGTGATGCAGATGCTCATGCAGAGCCGGCGGCTCGCCAGCCCGCTCGGGCGCTCCAGTTTCTCGATCCTGTTGATGCAGGATCTCGCCGTCGTGCCGATTCTCTTCGCCGTCGGCGTGCTCGGCGCGCAGACGGAGGGCGCGATCGGCCCCGCTTTCGCCTTCGCCGTCGGCAAGGCGGCGCTCGTCGTCTGCGCGATTTACCTCGTCGGGCGGCTGGTTCTGCGTCCGACGCTGCGCCTCGTGGCGCAGGCGCGAAGCCCCGAAATGTTCATGGCGGCGATCCTGCTCACCGTGATCGGGGCGGCGGCGATCACGGGCCTCGCCGGGCTATCGACGGCGCTCGGCGCCTTCCTCGCGGGACTGCTCCTCGCCGAGACCGAATATCGCCACGAGGTCGAGGTCGACATCGAGCCGTTCAAGGGGCTGATGCTCGGCCTGTTCTTCGTGTCCGTCGGCATGGGAATCGACTGGCGCGTCGTCGCCGACCAGCCGTTCTGGATCGCCGCCGCCCTCGTCGGATTGTTCGTCATCAAGGCCAGTGTGACGACGCTTCTGTGCATCGCTTTCCGCATTCCGCGCCTGACGGCGCTCGAAACCGGGCTGCTGCTCGGGCAGGGCGGCGAATTCGCCTTCATCGTCGTCGGTCTGGCGATGAGTCTGTCCCTGCTGCAGCCGGATGTCGGCCAGTTCATGCTCATCGTCGCCGGCCTTTCGATGCTCGTCACCCCGCTCGTCGCCGGCGCGGCGCGACGGCTCGTGGCTCGGCTCGAAAGTCGCGACGTCACCCGGGCTCACGAGGGTGAGACGGACGAGATCGAAGGGCTCGCCGATCACGTCGTCATCGCCGGGTTCGGCCGCGTCGGCCGCGTGCTGGCCGGCGTGCTCGACGCCGAGCGAACGCCGTATGTGGCGCTCGATCTCGACCCAGTCGCGGTCGCCGAAGCGCGCAAGGAGGGCTTGCCCGTTTATTTTGGCGACGCGGCCCGGCTGGAAATGCTGAACCGGGCCGGGCTCGGACGCGCGCAGGCGGTCGCCGTGACGATGGACCAGCCCGAGGCGGCGCGCAGAGTCGTTGAGGAAATCCGCCGCGAACGGCCCGACATCCCCATCTTCGCGCGGGCGCGAGATGCGCGGCACGCGACTGCGCTGCGCGATTCGGGCGCGACGAGCGTCATACCCGAATCGCTGGAGGCCAGCCTGCAACTCGCCGGACGTCTGCTCGCGCAGCTCGGCTATCCCGAGGACGCCGTCGTCCGGCGCATCCAGCAGCAGCGCGCGATCGAGGAGCCTTGACCGCGCCCCGCTCAGGCCTTGGGGCTGTTCGAGTCGTCGCGCTCGCGGAACGCGATCTCCGGATCGGCCTCGGAGCGCGCCATGCCGCTCGCGTCGCGCACGCCGAGCTTGACGAGGAGCTTGCGGCGAAGGCTCCGCAGGGGCTTCGTGATGCGCCTGTGGATCGAAATGATCCCCGGAGGTTCGCGAAACGCCGCGATCTGCTCGGGGCTGAGCGTCTCCGGGAAGCAGCGCAGATGGTGCTTGCGGATGTGATAGAGGTCGGTCTCCTGGAGCCGCGTCAGGACGGCGCGATTTATTCGGCCCGCGCCGGGCGCGACGCCGAAGCTCACCTGGAAATCGATCAGGTAGGGACGCCCGCCCGGCCCAACGATGACGTTCTCGCGCTTGTGGAGGTCGACATAGGCCATGTCGCGGGCGTGGACCTCGCGCAGCAGGGCGTAGAGATCGTCAAAGAACGCCGGCGTCACCTGTTCCGGACCGTGGAAGGCCTCGCCCGGAATGAAGACGCGCGCGGCGGCGTTGTCGAGGAGGACGCCGCCCGCCCGCACCTCGCCATAGGGCGTCGGCACGAGCGCGACGTCGCGCAGGCGCTCCAGAAAGCCGATCTCGCGCCGCGCCAGCGCCCTGCCGAGCCAGCGCATGGGGATGAAGAATACGGGCTGCGCGCGGTTGAACTTGCAGATCAGCCGATCCTCGCCGGCGACGTACGTCGCCGTCGCGGCCCAGGAATCGTGCTTGAAGGTTTCGTCGAGACGCCACTCCCGGCCCGCCACCTCGATCGTCTGCGGCGGCTCGGCGCTCCCGAGCGCGCGCAGCAGCGGCGGCCGCTTCTTCACCGGCCGTCCTGATTCACGGCTCTCGCTCATTCGCCCGTTCCCCCGCCAACCCCGTCGCGGGGGACCTTAGTCGCTGGCGGCGGGGCGGTAAACGGCGTGACGCGCGCTCTGTAATCGCGCCGTCAAACAGCCGGGGCAGGGTGGTCGGGCGAAGCGAGGCCGAGTCGCCGGGTTTCGCGCGTCGCTGCGGCGCGCTATAGGTCCGGCCGACGCGGCGAGCGACGACGCCGGCGAGAGGGTTCCATGCGCATCGCGATGATCGGTACCGGATATGTCGGCCTCGTCTCGGGGGCCTGTTTCGCCGATTTCGGACACGACGTCGTCTGCGTCGACAAGGACGAAGCCAAGATCGCGGGCCTGCGCGAGGGCCGTATCCCGATCTTCGAGCCGGGGCTCGAGGAGCTCGTGGCCCGCAACGCGTCGCAGGGGCGGCTGCGCTTCGAGACCGATCTCACCGACGCGGTCGCCGGGGCGAGCGCCGTCTTCATCGGCGTCGGCACCCCCTCGCGCCGCGGCGACGGTCATGCGGACCTCTCCTACGTCTACGCCGCCACGCGCGAGACCGCCCGCGCGCTCGACGGCTTCACCGTGGTGGTGACGAAATCGACGGTGCCCGTCGGCACGGGCGACGAGGTCGAGCGCATCATCCGCGAGGAGCGCCCGGACGCCGATGTCTGCGTCGTCTCGAACCCGGAATTCCTGCGCGAAGGCGCGGCGATCGGCGATTTCAAGCGTCCCGACCGCATCGTCATCGGGATCGAGGACGAGCGGGCCCGCGATGTGATGACGGAAGCCTACCGGCCGCTGTACCTGAACCAGTCGCCGCTGCTATTCACCTCGCGGCGCACGGCCGAGCTGATCAAGTACGCCGGCAACGCCTTCCTCGCCACCAAGATCACCTTCATCAACGAGATCGCGGACCTGTGCGAAAAGGTCGGGGCGGACGTTCAGCAGGTCGCGCGCGGCATCGGGCTCGACAACCGCATCGGCTCGAAATTTCTCCACGCCGGCCCGGGCTACGGGGGCTCGTGTTTCCCCAAGGACACGCTGGCGCTGATCAAGACCGCGCAGGACGAGGGCGCGCCGGTGCGCATCGTCGAGACCGTCGCCTCGGTCAACGAGCAGCGCAAGCGCGCCATGGGCCGCAAGGTGATCGCGGCCTGCGGCGGCGACGTGCGCGGCCGAACGATCGCCGTGCTCGGCCTCACCTTCAAGCCGAACACCGACGACATGCGCGACGCGCCCTCCATCGCGATCGTCACGGCCCTGCAGGACGCGGGCGCGAAAGTTCGCGCCTACGATCCCGAGGGCATGGAGCAGGCGCGGGGCCTCTTCGACGGACTCGAGTTCGCCGCCGACCCCTATTCCTGCGCCGCCGGGGCGCACGCGCTGGTGATCGTCACCGAATGGGACGCCTTCCGCGCTCTCGACCTGCCGCGCCTCAAGTCCGCCATGGCGAACGCGGTTCTCGTCGACCTGCGCAACGTCTATCGCCCCGAGGACGCCCGCCGGGCGGGCTTCGCTTATACGAGTGTTGGCCGCCCGTGACGGGAGAGGCGCGGGCGCGTCGACCGTTCGAAAGCAGCGCCCTGTGAGCTTCGCGCTTTCGCGCGAAACACCCCGCCCTGGCCCTCCCCTGAGGGGAGGGAATTTCCGCGTGGTTCAGGCGCAAACCGAACTCCCTCCCGGTAGGGGAGGGCGGGGGTGGGGCGGATAGCGCCATCGTTTCCAGACAAGACGCGCTTCATGCCGCCGGCGGCGTCCCCAGGATCGCGGCGTCGTCCGCGCCGAGCGCCGGCGCGGGGCGGACGCCGTCGCGGGCGTGGCCGGCGAAGCGCAGGGGGGTGTCCGGGGTGAGCACTGGCGGCACGCCGGGATGGGCGATGCGTCGAAACAGCGGGTTTCGCTCGCTCGCTCTCCAGTCCTCGGCGAGCATCTGCGCGACGTCGCGGAAGGGGCTCCAGCAGACGCCCGCGCCGGCGAGCGCCGTCTCGATCTCCACGAGCGTGCGGGCTTCGGTCCATTGCGAGAACAGCGCCGCGATCGGCGCGCGAACCCGATAGCGCTCCTCCTCGCGCGAGAGATCGGCCTCGAAGACGCGCGCCAGACCGTCCATGCGTTCGCGAAGGTCCATCGCGTCCAGAAGCGCGCGCCATTGCTTGTCGGTCACCGCGACGAGGATGATTCGTTCGCCGTCCCGCGTCGCGAAATCCGTGCCGAAGGTGCCGTAGATCCAGTTGCCGTCGCGCGGGCGGGCGGCGCCGGTCAATTCCGCCTCGGCCATGATGCCGACATCCGCCACCGCCGCCATCGCCACGTCCGACAGGCTGAGCGAGACATGCGCCCCGCGCCCGGTGAGGCGACGCTGGCGCTCGGCCGCGAGGAGCCCCATGGCGAGCGTGCGGCCGCAGATCACGTCCCAGAACGGCATGGCGTTGTTGACCGGGCCGGAGAGTCCTGCCGGTCCCGTCAGCATGGCGACGCCGCAGGCGGCGTTGACCGTGTAGTCGATCGCCGTGGCGCCGTCGGGGCTGCCGTCCAGCGAGATGACGATCACGTCCTCGCGCCGCGCTTTCAGAGCCTCGTAGGTGAGGGGAGCCTTCTGCGGAAGGTTCGTCACGAAGATCCCGGAGCCCTCGCCCGGCGTGCAGATGAGTTCGGCGGCGCGTTCACGATCCTCGTCGCGGCGCAGGTCGAGCCGCACCGAGCGTTTGCCCCGGTTGAGGAAGGTCCAGTAGAGGCTCGCGCCGTCCTGCGAATGCGGCCAGCGCCGATAGTCGAGGCCGCCCGTGGGCGCGTCGAGGCGGATCACCTCGGCGCCGAGCTGGGCGAGGCTCATCGTCGAGAGCGGCGCGGCGATGAAGGCCGTCGATTCGATGATCCGCAAACCGCTCAATGGTCCCTCGACCGGCCGCCATCCGCCATCCGCCTCGCCGTTTCCCATGCCGCGTCCCTTCTTCAGCCTGTGCATTCGCCCCACATGTCTAGGGCGCCCACCGCTCTGGCGCAGCCGGAAATCGGCCGATATCGTCGAATGCAGAAACCACTTGAGTTTTGTTCCTTACTGCCACGCGAGGAGCCGCTAACGGTCATAAGTCTGCGCTAAACATTTTCCGCGTCTCACCTGTAATCTGATACGAGTCACGTGCTGTTCGTCGGCTCTTATCGTGCAAAGGATCGCGATCTGGTGCTGACTGGAGGCGATTCAGGTGGCCCGACCCAGAGATTAAATGTTCTTTACGAGATTTTGTCTCGTCACAATGGACGTTACATTCCTTAGGAGTGTTTTAGGTTTAGTTCTCGTCGCTTTCATCCTTGTCGAATGGCATTGAATTTTTTCTTTCGATTAGATGGTGTAACGTCATGTCAATGAGCATTGGAAGCTCCTCAATCATCATTATGGCCTCTTTTGAGCCGCCCATCATTTCGCGCATCATGCCGCCTCGCGATAAATTCTTTACAGATCTTTGAAGTCTCTGCAGGATAACTTCTGCTACGTCAGGGCCGCCATCGCGAATTTCACGGTAGGATTCTGCGAATATTTCCGCCAGCCAAGGGAAATCTTCTCTCAAATAGCCCGCCATCATCAACAGAGCGGTTGGCGCGTCACCTGTTTCGCGGGAAACGAAAAACAGCTCATCGAACATCCTTGGATGTAGTCGCATTCGGCGTCGTCTTGCGAAGCGTTCACGATCCATCATTTCAGGATCAAAGTCCCGCATACGTGCGTTTAGCCCACGCACGCCAGAAACAAGCTCTTCAAGAATTTCAGTTTGGGGCCGCAGATGTTTTTCTTCTGGCAAAGAATCCGTGATTACGTTAAGTTCTGATTGAAGTGTTGGCCAAAGAGCTGGAACAGACCGAGAGACGATGCCATCGTTTACCGCGCCATCAGAGACTCTGTTAATCGCTCGAACAACTTCCATCATCCCTTCCATCTCAACTTTTTGTGCTTGGAATTGGGAGAGTGGACCGCTTAAGTCTCTTAACTCAAGTCCGAAAAGCAAAGGTATTACCTTTGCGTCAAGCATGGACTTTGAAAGCGCGCCCGCTTCGAAGAGAATCCATTCTGATCGCAAGTTCTCTGGGGTGATACAGATTATTCCAAAATTCGAAGTTTCCAGCTCACCCGCAATGGACTGCGCCCACCGATCACCGGCACCAATGTCTTTATCTGAAACCCATGGCTTGACGTAACTCAGTGTCATTGGAAGCCAATCTCGCAACGCGATTGCAACCGCCTTGCTTCTCGCTCCACTCCAACTGATGAAGACTTTCAAACAATACCTCCAAGTCGGTATCCCTCGGCGACTGCCGTTCTGAACAAGCGACGCTAACATGTGCTATCGGACGTTGGAAGCCGCTATGGTCGAAGCGATTATCGGCCTGTTTTGTCGAGGCTGTCATCGACAAATTCAACCCGGGTTGAGTGAAATCAGAGAGGCGCCTCGCCCGCCCAATGTCCGCTCCATAGCATTGCTGACTGTTCGTCAGGACAAAAATCTCTGGTCAAAATATGTGGGACAAATACGGTCAGTATCGTCTATCCCGAACCGCGAATGAGGGCGGGCTCGCCGCTCCTGGAGAAGCCATGTCAGCCCTGTCAAAAACCGCCGAATCCTACGCCGACGCCCCGACGGCCGTGCTGCTGCGCGCCGCGAGCATGGATGTCGACGCGCTCGTCGAGGATGCGCGGGGCCGGCTGCGGAAACGTCTCTCGGCGTCGGGCGCGCCGCTCGCGCAGGCGCTCGAAGTGGAGCAGCACGCCGCGCACGGGCTGGCCTGGATCGCGACCTACGCCTGCGTCCTGCGCGAGCTGGCGACCTGGGCCGAGCGCCTCGGCGAGGACGGCCGGCTCGGCGCCGTGGAGGATCTGCTGGCGCGGATCGGGGCGGGCGAATACGTCGCGCAGATCTTCGGCGGGCTTCCCATGAGCCAGGTCGAGACCGTGAGGCTGTCCGCGTTCGGGTTCTCGCACGAGGACGTCGACCGCGCCCGCACGCCGGCGATCGAGGCGCTGATCGCGTCCGCGGGGCCGGCCGAGCGCTCGCGCCTCGTCGCGCTGATGCGCCAGTCGGAAGGGGCGACGATCTTCGGGGATCCCGGCCTCGACGAGACCATGGAGGCGATGCGCGAGGAGATGCGACGGTTCTCGATCGCGGAGGTCGAACCGCATGCGCACGGCTGGCACCGCGAGAACTCGTACATCCCGATCGAGACGGTGCGGCGCCTCGGCGATCTCGGCGTGTTCGGGCTGACGATCCCCGAGGAGCACGGCGGGCTCGGCCTCTCGAAGGTGGCGATGTGCGTCGTCTCCGAGGAATTGTCGCGCGGCTATATCGGCGTCGGCTCGCTCGGAACGCGCTCCGAGATCGCCGCCGAGCTCGTTCTTCTCGCCGGCACGCAGGAGCAGAAGGAGCGTCTTCTGCCGGGTCTCGCCTCCGGCGAGATCATCCCCACGGCCGTCTTCACGGAGCCCGATTCCGGCTCCGACCTCGCGTCCCTGCGCACGCGCGCCGTGCGCGACGGCGACGTCTGGCGCGTCCACGGGGCGAAGACCTGGATCACGCATCCCGTGCGAGCCGACCTCATGTTGATGCTCGTGCGCACCCGGCCCGAGGAGCCGGGCCATCGCGGGCTCTCGCTCCTGCTCGCCGAGAAGCCGCGCGGGAGCGACGAGGAGCCGTTCCCCGTCGCCGGGCTCACGGGCGGCGAGATCGAGGTGCTCGGCTATCGCGGCATGAAGGAATTCGAATTGTCCTTCGACGGCTTCGAGGTCGCAGGCCGCAATCTGCTCGGAGGCGTCGAGGGCCAGGGCTTTCGCCAGCTCATGCAGACCTTCGAATCGGCGCGTATCCAGACGGCGGCTCGGGCGGTGGGCGTGGCGCAATCCGCGCTCGATCTCGGACTTCGTTACGCTCAGGAGCGCGTCCAGTTCGGGAAGCCGCTCGTCTCCTTCCCGCGCGTCTCCGACAAGCTCGCGATGATCGCCGCCGAGACGCATCTCTCGCGCCTGATCACCTACTTCGCGGCGCGAGAGAAGGACGCGGGGGAGCGCTGCGACCTCGAGGCGGGGATGGCGAAGCTCCTCGCCGCGCGCGTGGCCTGGGCCGCGGCCGACGCCGCCCTCCAGATCCACGGCGGCAACGGTTTCGCGCTCGAATATCCGATCAGCCGCGTTCTCTGCGACGCGCGCATCCTCTCGATTTTCGAGGGCGCGGCGGAGATCCAGGCGCAGGTCATCGCGCGTCGTCTGATCGAGGTGGAATGAGCGTTTTGGAAACTATCTCGGTTGGTCAAATACGCTGCGAGAGGAAGTATTAAGGCGGACGGCGTAGCTTGGCTTTGGTTTTTTTTCTCGCCGGAGCCTCCGATGTCCCTGTTCTCCCATTCCACCACGCTCGCCGCTGCGGCGTGTTTCGCCGCGTTTGCGGCCGGCTCGGCCGGCGCCCAGGAAACCGACCCCACGCCGGTGTCGTCGGGCGTCAGTTACCAGCTGATCGAGCGCTGGGACGTCGACAAGCTCAACGAGATCCTTACGGTCGACACGCCGAAATTCTTCGGCGTCGAGGTCGAGTACACGCCGGCCCAGCACGCCGTGAATCTCTATCGCGTGACCTATCCGTCGGTCATTCCCGAGATGGGCGACAAGCCGACGATCGCCTCCGGGCTGATCGCGATCCCCGACACGGAGGGAACATCGTTCCCGATGGTCTCCTACCAGCACGGAACCGTTTACGAGAAGCAGCAGGTTCCCTCGTTCCCCGACCAGTCGCCCGAGACGCAGTTGATGATCGCGCAGTTCGCCGGTCAGGGCTACGTCCTGATCGGGGCCGATTATTTCGGCATGGGAATCTCGCCGGAGCTCGAAGGCTACATGGTCAAGGGCAGCCATCAGCAGGCCACCCTCGACATGATCCGCGCGGCGCAGGCCGTGCTCGATCATAAAGAGATCACGACGCCCGACCTCTACATCTCCGGCTGGTCGCAGGGCGGCTTCGTCACGATGGCGCTGCTCGAAAAGCTCGAGACCGTCGGCCTCGACGTCAAGGCTGCGGCGACGGCGAGCGCTCCGATGGACGCCTTCGTCGCCTTCAACGGCTTCCTGAATTTCCCGCGCCCGATCGACGCGGACTGGATCACGACGATCTTCATCCTGTCGGCCTTCTCGTTCGAGAACTACTACGGCGTTCCGGGGCTCGCGCGCTCCCTGATCAAGCCGGAAGTTTACGATATCGCGCACAAGGCCTATCTGAAGGAGCCGGTGAATATCGCCGACATCCCGACGGACGTGCGCGCGCTCATTTCCGACGACTACGTCGACACCAACTTTTACGCCAGCTCGGCCTTCGGTCGTCTCACCCAGGACGCGCAGACTTATCGCTGGGTCATCAAGACCCCGACGCGCAACTATTACGGCGAAACCGACGAGGCGATCCGCATCGAGCTCGGACGGCTGGCGATGACGTACCAGCAATCCATCGGAAACGACACGGTCGAGGCCGTCTCGACCGGCCCCACGAGCCATCGCGGAACCTACGCCACCGCCGTGCCGGAATGGAAGAAGTGGTTCGATTCGCTCAACGCCCAGTGACGCGAAGCGTCTGCGAAACAAGGCGCAACCGCGCCTGATCGGCGAGAGGCTCCGGACGCGACTGCGCCGGGGCCTTTCTCGATTCGGGGGCTAGCGTCCAGCCGAGGACGGTGGTTGCGCATAACGCGCCAGGCGCTCGTCGCGCTCGCCTGCATGGATTTCGAAGAGGTGGCCTTCAAAGTCGTAGACGTAGACCGAATCTCCCTCGCCCTCGACCCGCCCGCGCGCCTCCCGGAACGTCACGCCGAGCGCCCGCAGCCGCGTCTCCAGCTCCGGCAGCGCCTCGCGCGGCGCGGAGAAGGCGATGTGCCTGTAGGACGGCGCGATCGGCGCGTCGCCCTCCATCGCCACGATCCAGAGCCCGGCGAGATCGAAGAACTTCTCGCGCGACAGCGAGAAGCAGCGCTCACCGCTGTCGTAGATCTCGCGCGCGCCGAGCCCGTCGCAGAGAAAGCGCGCCATCGCGTCGAGATCCTTCACGACGAACGTCATGTGGCTCAGGCCGGTGATTGGCATCGGGATCCTCGCTCCATTCGGGCGGCTCAGGCGCGCGCGCCGAGCCGCAGGAACATGTACGTCGTCGAGTGCAGCGCGCAGCCGTAAGGGTCGAAGGCGAAATCGGGGATCGTTCCCGCCTCCTCGAAGCCCAGGGAGCGGTAGAGATCCTGCGAGACGTCGCCGGTGCGGGTGTCGAGCGTCACGAGCGTCTTGCCGAGCGCTCGCGCCTCGTCGATCGCGCGTCGCATAAGCGCGCGCGCCACGCCGCGCCGACGGGCGCGGGGGTGGACGAGCATCTTGGCGATCTCGCAGCGGTGCGGCTGGTTGGGCGGCATGGCGGTGATCAGTTGCGCGGTTCCGACCGTCGCGCCCTCGATCTCCGCCACGAACAGCCGCCTGCGCCCGGCGCCGATCTCGGGCGCGACGTCGCGCGCCCAGAAGGCTGAGGCGTCCTCGCGCGAGAGCGGCGCCATGAAGCTCACCGCCGCGCCGTCGGCCACCGTATCCGTGAGGATCGACGACAGCTCGCCGAGCCTCTGCATGACGTCGGCCTCGGTCAGCGTCAGAATCGTCGCCGTCAACGCGCCGCACTCCTCGAGCTCTCTCCCGTCGCCCGATCATCTCGCCCCGGGTTTGTCCAGGCAAGATCGCGCGGGACTTTGCGTCTATCGATCGAGCCAGTTCTCCACGCGCTGCGCCGCCCGACGACCGGCCCCTGCGGCGGCGTCCATGTTGGGGAATTCGAGATAATCGCCCGCGAGGACGAAGGGCGGGTCGTCGCGCTCCAGATCGGCCTGCAGACGCGCGCGGCCCGGGAACGCGTAGGGCGCTCCGGCCGACCATGGCATGAACGTCGCGTCCCGGACATATCCGCGCGTCTCGGGGAAATGCGTCTCCAGATCGGCGATCCAGCGATCGAGCGTCGCCCTGTCGCCGGCCGCGATCCAGCGCGCCGCCCGCGCCGCCCCGGCGAAGAGCATGATCGCGTGATCGGAATCCTCGCCCGTCTCCGGCCGCATGTGATCGTGATTGAAGAGCACCGAGAAGCCGAGATCGGGCGTCGCGACGGCGTAGGTGTCGCGCCATGGGATCGTCGCGGCGCGATCGAGCCGCACGCCGACGGAGAGAAACGACCCGTACCGGATCCGCGAGAGCGCCTCGCGCGTGGCCTGCGCGAGATCGGGCGCGATGGCCAGGGTCGAGAAGGCGGGGGTGGCCAGAATGCAGGCCCGCGCCGTCAACGAGCCGGGACCGGCGTCCGTCTCGTAGGAGACCTCGACGCGATTCTCCGCGACGCGCCGCACGCGCGAGACGTAATGGCCCGGCCGCAACGCCTCGCCGAGGCCGCGCGCCAGCGCGTCGGGCAGGGCGGCGGTTCCGCCCACGAGGTTGGAGCCCGGCGCGGTTTTCGCCCAGACATTGGCGAAGGAGCGAAAGGCGTGGCCGGCCGACATCTCGGACGGGTCCGCGCCGTTGCGCTCGGTCAGCCCGCGCAGGATCTCCTCCATGCGCTCGGGCAGCGGGCCGACGACCTCGCGCAAGGTCCGGTCGCCTTCGAAGGCGAACAGTCGCTCGCGATGCGCCTGCCCGGTTTCGCCGGCGCGGCCCGCGCGCGTGCTGCGCCAGGCGCCGAGGCGAAGCGTCATGCCGAGCCGCATAAAGGCTATTCGCTCGACCGGCGAGAGCCGCATAGTCAACGGCAGCAGCGAGGGCGAACCGCGCAGATGTCGGCGGCCGTCGTATTGCAGGCCGAACAGCCGTTCCGGAAGCGGGCGCGTCGCGAGCGACGTCTGCGCCACGAGTTCGCCGACGACGCTTTCGGGCCCGCCGACCATGTGCGCGCCGAGATTGAGCGGCGTGCTTTCGGAAATCACGGAATGAATTCGCCCGCCGGCGCGGTTCCCGGCTTCCAGCACCACGCAATTGCGCCCGCGCAGGCGCCAAGCCGCCGCAAGCCCGGCCAACCCGCCGCCGATGATGGCGACGTCGAAATCGGGGGCGCCGGGATCGGGCTGGTTCGGGTCGCGCATGGGTTTGGGCGGGGGCTGCGTCGCCATGGGAGGGAGCCTTCGTGAGCAAACCGTGAGGGGCGGATTCTTCGGAGAATGGGGGGCGCTGCGCGGATGCGTCGGCCCGAGGGCGTCGCAAACGTCGAACTCTTACGGCATGCGCTGCGTGCCGACAAACCCCGGCGGATCCGCCCATCGGAAAGAATGAGGCCGCTCCTCGTTCCCAGGATCGCCTGCCAGCAAGACAGGGGTGCGAAGCCCGAGGAGCCTTGCGACGTTCAGGAGGCGAGCCGGGTCAGGACCCAGCCGGCCCCGGCGATATGGGCGAGCGTGATCGCGACAGAGACGCCGTGCAGCCGCCGGAACAGCCCCTTGTCGCCGGAATCCGTCGCCCGGTTGATCGCGGGCATCAGGCTCTGGCGGGCGTAGACCGTCGTGACCGCGATCGCCGCGAGCGCTCCCGCCGAGACGGCGTCGCTCGCGAGCGCCAGCCCGGCGGCGACCGCAGAGGCGCCGAGCACGAAGAGATAGAACCAGGGAAACGCGCGCCTGATCACCGGCCCCGCCTCGCCGGCGGGCAGCGCGTGGAAGATGAACGCCGCGAAGCCGAAGGCGAAGAGCGCCGTCCCGCCGAACAGGAGCGCCGTCGTCAGAAGCGCGAGGGTCTGCATGGGGCGTCTCCGTTCGGGGCCGGCGTCTGGGCCTCGATCTGGATACGCGAGGCTGGCGACGACGGATCGCGCCATTCGGCGTCGCGCCGACATCGCTTGCCGACGACGTTACGTCATCCGGATGTTCACCGAGCCCAGCCGCGTGAAGTCGACGCGCACGACGTCGCCGGCCGCGACGGGAACGGCCAGCGTGATCGAGCCGGTCATCAGGATCATACCGGCGCGCAAGCGGTCGCCCGAGGCGAGCATGCGATTGGCGATGAACGCGCCCGCCCGGTAGGGGTCGCCCATCACCTCGACGGCCGTGGCCGAGGCCTTGTGAACGCCATTGACCGTGATCACCGCGCCTTCGAGGAGCAGATCTATCCCGTCCGGCGAGCGGCCGGGGCAGCCGATGATCACCGAGCCCGAGGTCTTTTGCGTCGCGATCGCCATCTGCTGGCTGCGATCGACGCCGCCGGGCGGGCCGATGGCGATCTCGATCGCGGGCAGGAGCGCCACGGTCGCGCGCCGGACATCGAGCGGCGTCACGTTCGGGCCGACGATGTCGGAGCCGAGCAGCAATGCGACCTCCGCCTCCGCGGCGTTCCTCGCGCCGGGCACGACGGCGATGGCGGAATCGTCGTCCCGCACGCACGAGGCCAGCAGCCCGCCCGCGACAGGCCCGCCGGTTCCCCGAGCCGCCTGGATCGCGAGGCTCGTCGAGGCGGCTTTGTAACCGAAGATGGGATCTCCGGCGGCGGTGAGCTTTCGCATCAACGACGACTGGAGAAGGTAGGCGTCGTCGATCGAGAGGCCCGGCTCATCCGCCAGGATGTCTCGCCACGGCGACCGCCCCGCGACCCGATCCTCCAGAAGCGAGACCAGCCTGTCGCGCATTTCCGCCTGCATCGCCCGTATCCTCCGCTCGCGCCCCTCGCGTCCCGGATAGCATCGCGATATGCGCGTGTATACGCTTGCGTCCATGGATTTCGAGCGGGCTTTCGAAGGCCGGGTCGGCGTCTTGCGGAATGACGCGCAGACGCCCGGGCGAGCCCGGCGCAAGGACCGGATCTCAATGATAGAGCCGCTGGAAGAGCATGATGTCGTCTGGTGCTGCGAGAGAGGATTGAACTCTCGACCTCTCCATTACCAATGGAGTGCTCTACCACTGAGCTACCGCAGCGGAGGCGCGCTTTCGGGCGTCTCGACGTGCGGGGGATATCGGATCGCGGGCGGCGTGGCAAGATGGGGCGGGGAAAATCGCGGCAAAATCATCTGGGGCGTTCTCGCCGCCCCGCGCACTCTCGCGTCGGCCCTCACTCCGCCGCGTGGCGGAGCGTCGCGAAGGGCAGGTCGAGCGCCGCCCAGGTCTCGACCAAAGCGTCCCGAAGGGCGGTGATGCGGCTCTCGTCGTGGAGCGGCGTCGGGGTGATGCGCAGACGCTCGGCGCCGCGCGGCACGGTCGGATAGTTGATCGGCTGGATGTAGATGCCGTGGCGCTCGAGCAGGCGGTCGGAGGCCGCCTTGCAGGCCTGCGCGTCGCGCACCATCACGGGCACGATATGCGTCGGCGTCGGCAGGACGGGCAGCCCCGCCTCGGTCAGGGCCTGCTTGACCCGCGCGGCCTGACGCTGCTGGCCGTCGCGCTCGATGCGCGAGGACTTGAGGTGGCGCACGGAGGTCGCCGCCGCGACGCAGATCGCCGGGGGCAGGGCGGTGGTGAAGATGAAGCCCGGCGCGTGCGAACGCACGGCGTCGATCACGGCGCGCTTGCCGGCGATGTAGCCGCCGACGACGCCGAAGGCCTTGCCGAGCGTGCCCTCGATCACGTCGATGCGCTCCATCACGCCGTCGCGCTCGGCGATGCCGGCGCCGCGCTCTCCGTACATGCCCACCGCATGGACCTCGTCGAGATAGGTCATCGCGCCGTAGCGCTCCGCGAGGTCGCAAATCGCCTCGACGGGCGAGATGTCGCCGTCCATCGAGTAGACGCTCTCGAAGACGATCAGCTTCGGCCGGTCGCCGGCGCGGATCAGGAGCTCTTCGAGATGCGCGAGGTCGTTGTGACGGAAGATCGCCTTGTCGCAGCCGGCCTGGCGCACGCCTTCGATCATCGAATTGTGGTTGAGCGCGTCGGAGATGATGACGCAGCCGGGGATGAGCTTGGCGATCGTCGAGATGCCGGTCTGGTTGGAGATGTAGCCGGAGGTGAAGACGAGGGCGTCTTCCTTTCCGTGCAGGTCGGACAACTCCACTTCGAGCTCGACGATCGGATGGCTGTTGCCGGAGATGTTGCGCGTGCCGCCCGCGCCCGCGCCGTAGCGCCGCGCGGCGTCGGCCATGGCGGCGATGACGGTCGGGTTCTGGCCCATGCCGAGGTAATCGTTCGAGCACCACACGGTGATCTCGCGCGGACCTTGCGGCGAATGCCAGACAGCTCTCGGAAACTCGCCCGCGATCCGCTCCAGATCCGTGAAGACGCGGTAGCGCCTCTCGGATTTGAGGGCCTCGAGGGCGCTTTCGAAGAACTGCGTATAGTCCATGTCGGTCACCGGAAGATCGGCATCAGGTCGCGATGCGGCTGGTGGACGTTGGGACCGTCCCGCGCCGCCGCGCATTGCGATCCGTCAATACGAATGGTTCTAATATATCTCATTCCGCTTGAGCGCGCCCCTGTAAAGCCCTATTCGACCCTGAGGCGACGAAGCGTCGCAAATGAGAGACGACGCGAAAGCGACTTGACGGATCTGGAGCGCGATGGCCGGACCGACGCGGGAAGAGCGACTGAAGGCGGCCTTGCGGGAGAACCTCAAGCGCCGCAAGGCGCAGGCGCGCCTGCGAAAGTCGTCACCCCGTGACGCGGACGCGACCGGGCGCGAGACAGCGGCCGGCGAGCGCGCCGCGGACGAGGCGGAGCCGTCTTGAAACAGCCGTCTTCCCTTCGTCCATCGCAGAACCCACGCCACCGAATTCGAACAGGAACGCACTCATGGATCGCATCATCATCAAGGGCGGCGGGCCCCTCAACGGGGTGATCCCGATCTCGGGAGCCAAGAACGCCGCGCTTCCGCTGATGACGGCGAGCTTGCTGACCGGCGAGACGCTCGAACTCGTCAACGTCCCGCGCCTCGCGGACGTGTCGCTTCTCCTGCGCATCCTGACCAATCACGGCGTCGACCACACCATCGTCGGACGCCGTCCCGGCGAGAGCGCCGAGACCGGCCAGACGCTTCGGCTGCAGGCCGCCTCGATCATCGACACGACCGCTCCCTACGATCTCGTCTCGCGCATGCGGGCGAGCTTCTGGGTCGTGGCGCCGCTGCTCGCGCGCTTCGGGGAGGCGCGGGTCTCGCTGCCGGGCGGCTGCGCCATCGGCACGCGGCCGGTCGATCTCCTCCTCGACGCGCTGACGACGCTCGGAGCCGACATCGACATCGACGCGGGCTATGTCGTGGCGCGCGCGCCCAAGGGCCTGCGCGGGGCCGAAATCGTCTTCCCCAAAGTGACGGTGAGCGGAACCCACGTCGCCATGATGGCGGCGACGCTCGCGCACGGCTCGACGCTGATCGAGAACGCGGCCTGCGAGCCCGAGATCGTCGATCTCGCCGATTGCCTCAACAAGATGGGCGCGAAGATCACGGGCGCCGGCACGCGCCGCATCGAGATCGAGGGCGTCGCCCGTCTCAACGGCGCGCGCCACGAGGTCCTGCCCGACCGCATCGAGACCGGCACCTACGCGATGGCCGTGGCCATGGCCGGCGGCGACGTGACGCTCGAGAACACGAACATCGAATTGCTGCGCTCCGCGATCACCGTGATGGAGCAGGCGGGCGTCGAGATCACGCCGACGAACTCCGGCCTGCGCGTGCGGCGCAACGGCTCCGGCATCAACCCGGTCGACGTGACGACGGCGCCGTTTCCGGGCTTCGCCACCGACCTTCAGGCGCAGTTCATGGCGCTCATGACCCGCGCCGGCGGGGTCTCGCGCATCCGCGAGACGATCTTCGAGAACCGCTTCATGCACGTGCAGGAACTCGCCCGTCTCGGCGCGAAGATCCGCCTCGACGGCGATCTCGCCATCGTCGAGGGCGTCGAGCGGCTGACGGGCGCGCCCGTCATGGCGACCGACCTGCGCGCGTCGGTGTCCCTCGTCATCGCCGGGCTCGTGGCCGAAGGCGAGACGACGATCAACCGCGTCTACCATCTCGACCGGGGCTTCGAGGCTTTGGAAGCCAAGCTCACCCGCTGCGGCGCGATGGTCGAGCGGATCCGGGGCTGACGCGCCTCAGGGCAAGAATCGCCTCACGGCAGAAAGCGCTGCGTCAGCCCCACGAGGCGGCGCACGCGCGGCCCGTAGAGGGAGGGCGTGAACCACGAGCCGGCGGCGCGCTTTCCAGTCTCGGCCATCGTCGGATAGGGCAGGATCAGTCCCGCGATCGCCGAAATCTTCATGCGCCGCGAGATCGCGAGACCCCAGACGCCGATCTGCTCGCCGGCGCCGGGCGCGAGGATCGTCGCGCCGAGTATTCTTCCGCCTTTGTCGAGCACGATCTTCGTCAGACCCTCGGTCCGGGCTTCCGCGCGCGCGCGGTCGTTGCCGGCGAGCGGTTCGGTGAGCGTGCGCACCTCATGGCCCGCCTCGCGCGCCTGCGCCTCGGTCAGTCCCACATGCGCGAGTTCCGGATCGGCGTAGGTCACCCAGGGCAGGGCGCTGTAATCGACCTTCGCCGGCAGCATGAAGAGCGCGTTGCGGATGACGATTCCGGCGTGATAGCCGGCGATATGCGTGAATTGCGGGCCGCCCGCCACGTCGCCAATCGCGAAGACGCTGCGGTTCGACGTCCGCAGCCGCGCGTCGACCGCGACGCCCTTTTTCGCATCGTATTCGATCCCCGCGGCCTCGAGGCCAAGATCCTCGACGTTGGGAGAGCGACCGGCGGCGACGAGGAGATGCGTCACGCGAAGTAGCTCGCCGCCCTTCAGCGCCACGCGCACATCGCCCTCGCGTCCCGCGACGCTCTCGATCTCGACGTTCTCGCGGATGTCGACGCCCTCGGCGGCGAGCCGCGCGCGCAGCATCGCCACGGCCTCGGGCTCGTCGCGCGGCAGGATCGTGAAGCGCTCCAGAAGCGTGACCCGGGCCCCGAGCCTCGCGAAGGCCTGCGCCAGCTCGACGCCGATCGGGCCGCCGCCGATGACGGCGAGCCGATCGGGGGCCTGCGTGAGCGAAAACACGGTTTCGTTGGTCAGATGCGGCGTCAGCGCGAGACCCGGCACGGGCGGGAGCGCGGCGCGCGAACCCGTCGCGACGACGAAGCGACGCGCCTTGATCCGCAGGCCGTCGACGTCGACATGCGCAGCGTC
Organism: Microvirga sp.; assembly: GCA_022241475.1. The sequence continues at coordinate 137,698 of JAKOMT010000005.1, forward strand.
GACGAAGCGCGCATGACCCCGGATCACCCGCACGCCGAGGCCTTCGAAGCGCTCGACGCTGTCATGCGGCGCGATTCCTGCGATGACGCCGTGGATATGGGCGTGGACGCGGGCGAAATCGACGCGCGGCGGATCGTAATCGACGCCGAACCGCGCGGCCTCGCGGCCGGCATGGGCTGCATGAGCGGCCGCGATCAGCGCCTTGGACGGGACGCAGCCCGTGTTCAGGCAATCGCCGCCCATCTCGCCCTTCTCGATGAGGACGACCCGCGCCCCCATCTGCGCGGCTCCCGCCGCGACGCTCAAGCCCCCCGAGCCGGCTCCGATGACGCAGATGTCGAAGGTTTCGGCCATGTCGCCTCGCTCGTCGTTCCGGCGCAAGACGCGCCGCAGGGTCGCCACTCTAGCGCGTGCGCCGCCAAACCCCAGAGGCCCGGCAGGGTCGTCACGCATTCGTGTCCGGCGCTCGCGCTCAGCGTATTCCGAAGCGCTCCATCCAGCCGAAATCCTCGGCCGTCGCGCCACGCGGCTTGTACTCCAGGCCGATCGGCCCCGCGTAGGTCGAGGCGGCGATGGCCTCAAAGATCGCGGGGAAATTGATCTCTCCGACGTCGGGCGCCGTGCGGTGCGGAGCGTTGGCGATCTGGACGTGGCCGATATGCGGGAGGTGGCGCTCGAAGCGGCGCAGGAGGTCGCCCTCCATGATCTGGATATGGTAGAAATCGAAGAGCAGCTTGACGTTGGGCTCCCCGATCTCGCCCAGATGCTCGACGATCTCGTCCGAGCGCGAGACGAGGTTGCCGGGCCGATCGTGGTGGTTGAGCGGTTCGAGCATGAGCGTCAGCCCGACGCCCGCCGCCTCACGCGCGGCGCGGCGAATATTGGCGATATAGGTCGCGAGCGCGCCCTCGCGGTCGGCCGGGTCGGGCGCGCCGCTCATGACGTGGATCAGCCCCGCGCCGAGACCGAGCGCGTATTCGGCGGCCTGCTCGAAGCTGCGCCGGAAATCGTCCTCGCGGCCCGGCATGCCGGCGAGTCCCGCGTCCCCCCGCGCCGCGGCGCCCGGCGGGGCGTTGATGTTGTTCACCCGCAGCCCGGCCGCGTCGATCGCGTCCTTCAGTTCGGCGATCGAATGACCGTATGGAAATTGCAGTTCGACCACATCGAAGCCGCAGGCCTTCGCCTCCGCGAGGCGGCGGGGCAGGGGGAATTCGGTGAAGAGCGTCCCGAGGTTGGCGGAAAAGCGTGAGCGGGGGAGGGTCGGGCGTGGTTCGGTCATGAAATCCGTCGGGAAGCGCGAGCAGGTCCGGCAGCATAGCGGCTGGCGTGGACGACGCCAGCGCGCGCGCCTTGCTCTGACCGAAACATTTGATGTGGACAGGCTTGCAATCGGGTGCTTCACGAACTTAACAGCAATCTAAAGTGGCTGTCTCCGCGCCATCCGGCGCTCAAGCGGAACGCCTCCATGAAGTCCTTCGCCATCGTCTTCTGCGCGGCCGGTCTCGCGCTCGCGGCCTGCGCCAAGCATCCCGATTCGATAGCGCCGTCTTATGTCAGTGAGGTCGGCTATCAGAGCTGGAGCTGCGCGCAGCTCGGCGAGGAGACGCAGCGGCTCTCCTCCGCGCTCGCCGCCGCCTCGACCCGTCAGGAGCAGGCGCGAAGCAACGACGTCATGGGCGTGATCCTGATCGGCCTGCCGGTCTCCTCGCTGTCGGGCGACAACATCGCGCCCGAGATCGCGCGTCTCAAGGGCGAGCAGGAGGCTGTGCGCAAGGCGCGGATATCGAAGGATTGCAGGGCGGCGTGAAGGAGGCTGCGTAAGGGGGCCGGCGGCGTTTCGGGCTTGCGCCTTCATGGGGCATCTGCCACACGAATGCCGCCCAGACACGCTCCCAAAGCCAGACGAGGTTCGCGATGACCAGCTTTCCCGACAGGACCCTGATCGCCGACATGACGGCGAAGATGCTTCTCGAGGTTCAGGCGGTTCATTTCCGCGCGGACGAGCCCTTTCGCTTCACCTCCGGCTGGGCGAGCCCGGTCTATATCGATTGCCGCAAGCTGATCTCCTATCCGCGCGTGCGCAACACGCTGATGGATTTCGCGTCCTCGGTGATCCTGCGCGAAGTCGGCTTCGAAACGCTCGACGCGATCGCCGGCGGCGAGACGGCGGGCATTCCCTTCGCCGCCTGGATCGCGGACCGCCTGTCGATGCCGATGCAGTACGTCCGCAAGAAGCCCAAGGGCTTCGGGCGCGACGCGCAGATCGAGGGGCATTTCATCGAGGGCTCGCGAGTTCTTCTCGTTGAGGATCTGACGACCGACGGCCGCTCGAAGATCAAGTTCGTCGACGCCATGCGCAAGAGCGGCCTGATCGTCGAGCACGCCTTCGTCGTCTTCCACTACGACATCTTCCCGCAGACGAAGGTGATGCTGCGCGAGAACGGCGTCGCCATGCACGCGCTCGCCACCTGGTGGGACGTGCTGCGCGTGGCGAAGACGCTCGGCTATTTCGACCCGGCCACGCTGGCCGAAGTCGAGGCGTTCCTCACCAACCCGACCGAGTGGTCGGCGGCGCACGGCGGCGCGTCGGAGCTTCCGGCGAACTGACCGACGGCGCGCCGAACGGCGCGGCGGAGACCTCCGGCAGCGGGACGCCCCGATGCAAGACTTCCTGATCGAGCACGCGGGCAATCCCGCGATCCAGCTCGCGGCTCTCTTCGTCGGCCCCTTCATACTGGAGGAGGCGGCGCTTCTGGGCGGCGCGACGCTTGCCGCAGCCGGAGAGCTGTCTCCCGCCGCCGCGCTTCTGGCGCTCTATCTCGGCATGGTCGTCAGCGACTGGCTGGTCTACGCCCTCGGCGCGCTCGCCGGCCGTTCCGCCCGGGTGCGCTCGTTCGTCGGGGAAGACAAGATCGCCTACGGCCGGCGCATGCTGCAGCGCGGCGCGCTCGTCGCCTACCTGACGGCGCGTCTCGTGCCCTGGCTATTGTTTCCGATCTTCGCCGGTTGCGGATTCGTGGGCGCGGGCTTTCTGAAATTCGCGGCGCTCAACGCGGTGATCGCGGCGATTTACACGAACGCGCTGTTCTGGAGCCTCTACGGCCTCGACCTGTTCCTCTTCGCATGGCTCGACGCGTGGGCGTGGCCGGTCATCGTGCTTGCGGTCGCGGCGCTCGTCGTCTTCGGCCGCATGGCGGCGAAACGTTACGCGGCGCGCGAGAAGCTCTAGCGCCCGTCGCCATCGGCGGCTTTCATGTCTTCGATCGCGCAGGCGACGGCCGCCTCGATCTGCTCGGGATGCGTCCAGGGCAGAAAATGGTCGCCGTCCTCGACGAGGATCAGGCGGACCTGCGACGACGCGGACAGCCTCTCGCGCAGATACAACACGTTCTCGACAGGCACCAGATTGTCGTCGAGGCCGTGCACGATCGTGACCGGAGCGCGCAACTCCGGCAGCCGCTCGCGCAGCGCTTCGAGTTCGGGCTGCAGGGCGAGCAATTCGGCGTTCGAGTTGGAGAGGTCGCTCGGCAGCATCCAGGAGAATGCGTCGAGCGACGCGATCGCCTGAAGCGGATGAACCTCCTCGCGCGCGGGATCGGCGGCGGAGCCGACGAGGACGAGGCCGCCGATCTCGTCGGGCATGTCCAGCGCGGCGCGCAAGGCGACGGCGCCGCCGTAGGAATAGCCCACGACGATCGCCTTGCCCCCGCGCGGGTCGCGCATGAGCGGGGCGATCGCCTCCGCCTGGTCCGAGAGCGACGTGACGGCCTCCGCCGGACGCGTCTCGCCGAACCCGGGCCGATCGGGCGCCAGTCGATACTGGCCCTCTGGCGCGTCCGCTAGGATAGGCCCCCACTCGATCGCCTCGCCCGGACTGCCGTGAAGGAAGACGACCCGCTGCCCCGAGGCGGGCCCGACGGTGAGAAAACTCAACGAACCGTCCTCGTCCGTATTCGGATTGCGCGTCGCGCGCCGGAGGAGGCGCGTCTCGTCCTCCTCGTCGACGCCGTCGAGGCCGAGCCCCGTCACGGCGACGAACTGCTCACGCAAAGGACTGAGCGGCTCCAGAAGGGATCTCAGAACGCCGTCGCCCGCCGCCCTCTCCGGGTTCTCGATGACGATGACGGCGGCCGGCGGGTTGCAGGCGGCGAGGTCGAAGAACATCCGGCGCCTCTTTTCACTCGCGGCGCGCCTGCTCCGGGAACCCCACATGGCTCTCTCCGCATGGCCCGCGTCGTTGTCACGTCGTCGGCGGGTAGCATTTCCGCAGACGCTCCTGACGCATCTGCAGCCGGATCATCTCGCGCAAGCCGAGCGGACGAACTCCGTTGCGGATGTTTTGGGTCGCGATCTCGAAAAGACAAGCGTATTGCCGCCACAGAGCTCCATAGGCCTGACGCAATGTCGTTTCGCCGTCCCAGATGTGGAGCATCTCGGCTCCCGCGCCGTTGAGTTCGAGGATGAGAAAATCCTCGCCCTCGAGAAAGCGCTCGAACGTGTCGAAGCGCAGATCGAAGCGGCCGAAATGGAAGCCGTCGACGTCCCTGGCGATTGCGTCGATGCGCTCCTCGAGCGCCGGGGTGACGAGCGCGCAGGCGTCGCGATAGACCGCCCCGACCCGCGCCGCCCGCGTCCCGGTCAGCGGCGCGACGCGGCCGGCCTCCTGAACGCGATCCCATTCGGATCCGTGGCGCGCCTGGTAGATCGAGGCGGATTTGCGCAGAACCGCGTCGTCGCGAACGAGTTCGGACAGCGTGCGGCGACCGTCGCCCACGACATGGGGGGCGTAGGTCAGCGCCATCGAGGCGATGCGTCCGCGGCGCTCGCCGGGTCGCCGGACGTAGAACACCCCGGCTTCGCCCGCGTAGGGCACGTAGGCTTGCAAGACGAGGCCCGCGCCCTCCGGCAGGGCGGCGAGATAGGCGGCGAGATCGGCGGGAGAATGGGCGAGCTTCACGCCCCAGCCCTGATAACCGCGATCGGGTTTCGCCACGAGCGGGAAGTCGACGCCAGCCTCCGCCAGGGCGGCGCAGATACCGGCCATTCGGGCGTCGTCGAAGGCGTCGCCGTCGGCGCGCTCGACGAGAATCCACGGAGCGACGCGGCTGCGCGCATGCGGCCCGAAGAGCGAAAGGCATTGGCTCTTCGATTCACCCCAGAGGCCTCCAGCCTCCATCGAGGGATTGGCGGCGGTCGGCGTCGTGAGACCCCCATGGCGGAGGGCGAGCGCGCACCACATGATCGCCGGAACGATGTAGAACACCTGATCCGAGAGTCGGCGCTTGAACGTCGGATAGAGCGGACCGCGCGCGAGCGGCGGCAGGCCGCAGCCCTCGCGCGGCGAGGACGCGCCATGAGGCGCGTCACGGCTCCCGGAGTCGGGCGCGCCGTCGCGTCGGGAGCGATTGATGATCGGGATGGTGATGGCGGCCTCTGGCGTCATTGCTTGATCTTCGCCGCCGCATAACTCGCTCGTCCGGGGCTTCCCTTCAGGAAGCTAAAATACTTCTCCCTGTCCGGCAACCACCGCAGGCGAACGTCACGCGTAGACGATCAGAAGGTCCTTCGCGTCGATCTGGTCGCCCCGCTGCACAAGCACCTCCGCGATCACGCCGTCGCGCTCGGCGTGGAGCGCCGTCTCCATCTTCATGGCCTCGATGGAGAGAAGCACGTCGCCGGCCTCGACCTTCTGGCCGGCCGCGACGGCGAGCGTCGAGACGACGCCCGGCATCGGGGCGGCGAGGTGGGACGCGTCGCCCGGCGTCGCCTTGCGGCGGGCTTTCGCCGCGCCGGCGCCGTGCGCCCGGTCGGGCGCCTTCACGCGGCGGGGCTGGCCGTTCAGTTCGAAGAACACGGTCACCATGCCCTTATCGTCCGTCTCGCCGATGGCGAGGCAGCGCACGACGAGCGTCTTGCCGCGCTCTATCTCGATCAGGATCTCGTCCTCGGGCTTCATGCCGTAGAAGAATTCGGGCGTCGGCAGCGCGCTCACCGGCCCGTATTCCTCGCGCGTGCGGGCGAAGTCGGCGAAGACCTTCGGATACATCAGCCAGGAGGCGAATTCCTTGTCGTCGAGCGGCTGTTCGAGCTCGGCCTCGACGCGCCCGCGCTCGGCGGGGAGGTCGGCCGGCGCAAGCAGGGCGCCCGGGCGTTCGGTGTGGGGCACCTCGCCCTTCAGCGCCTTGCGCGCGATCGCTTCCGGCCAGCCGCCGGGCGGTTGTCCGAGATCGCCGCGCAGCATCGAGACGACGGAATCGGGGAAGACGATCTCCTTCTCCGGGTTCTCGACGTCGGCGACGGTGAGGTCCTGCGCCACCATCATCAGCGCCATGTCGCCGACGACCTTCGAGGAGGGCGTCACCTTGACGATGTCTCCGAAGAGCAGGTTCACGTCGTGATACGTGCGCGCGACCTCGTGCCAGCGGCTCTCCAGCCCCATCGAGCGCGCCTGCTCCTTGAGGTTCGTGAACTGACCGCCCGGCATCTCGTGCAGATAGACCTCCGAGGCCGGCCCCTTGAGGTCGCTCTCGAACGCCGCGTACTGGTTGCGCACGGCTTCCCAGTAGAAGGAGATGCGCCGGATCCATTCGGGATCGAGGCCCGGATCGCGCGGGTCGCCGCGCAGCGCCTCGGCGAGCGAGCCTAGACAGGGCTGCGACGTGCCGCCCGAGAAGGCGTCCATCGCCGCGTCGATCGCGTCGACGCCGGCCTCGACCGCCGCGAGCACGGTCGCGGCCGAAATGCCCGACGTGTCGTGCGTGTGGAAATGCAGCGGCAGGTCCGTCGCCTCGCGCAGCGCCTTGAATAGCGCACGCGCGCCGGCGGGTTTGAGGAGCCCCGCCATGTCCTTGACGGCGATGATATGCGCGCCGGCCGTCTCCAGTTCCTGCGCCAGCGAGACGTAATAACGCAGATCGTATTTTGCGCGCGCAGGATCGAGCACGTCGCCCGTGTAGCAGATCGCGGCCTCGCAGAGCCCGCCCGCCTCGCGCACCGCGTCCATCGAGACGCGCATGTTCTCGACCCAGTTCAGGCAGTCGAACACGCGGAACAGGTCGACGCCGCCGGCCGCAGCCTCGCGCACGAAGGCCCGCACGACGTTGTCGGGGTAGTTCGTGTAGCCGACGCCGTTCGAGCCGCGCAGCAGCATCTGGAGCAGGATGTTGGGCGCGCCCTCGCGGATCAGCGCCAGGCGCTCCCACGGATCCTCCGCGAGAAAGCGCATCGCGACGTCGAAGGTCGCGCCGCCCCAGCATTCGAGGGCGAGGAGATCGGGCAGGGCGCGCGCGTAGGTCCCCGCGATCTTCGCCATGTCGTGCGTGCGCATGCGCGTGGCGAGCAGCGATTGATGCGCGTCGCGCATCGTCGTGTCGGTGACGAGCACGCGCTTCTCAGCGCGCATCCAGGCGGCGAATTTCTCGGGTCCCAATTCGTCGAGCCGCTGCTTGGCGCCTGCGGGCGGCTCGCCCGGATGGAAGGGGATGACGGGACAGGCGGCGTCGGGGTTTGGCCGCGCGCGCCCGCGCGTCTCGGGATGGCCGTTGACGCTGACGTCGGCGAGGTAGTTCAGGAGCTTCGTCGCCCGGTCGCGCCGCTTCACCTGCGTGAACAACTCCGGCGTCTCGTCGATGAAGCGCGTCGTGTATCGCAGGCCGCGAAAGTCGGGATGCCCGATCACCGCTTCGAGGAAGGTGAGGTTCGTCGCCACGCCCCGGATGCGGAATTCGCGCAGCGCCCGGTCCATGCGCAGGATCGCCTCTTCCGCCGAGGGCGCCCACGCAGTGACCTTCTCCAGCAGCGGATCGTAGAAGCGCGTGATCACCGCGCCCGAATAGGCCGTGCCGCCGTCGAGGCGTATGCCGAAGCCCGTCGCGCCGCGATAGGCGGTGATGCGGCCGTAATCGGGGATGAAGTTCTGTTCGGGGTCTTCGGTCGTGATCCGGCATTGCAGGGCGTGGCCGTTGAGGCGGATATCGCCTTGCGCGGGCACGCCCGATTCCGGCGTCCCGATCGCCGCGCCCTCCGCGATGTGGATCTGCGCCTTGACGATGTCGACGCCCGTCACCTCTTCGGTGACCGTGTGCTCGACCTGGATGCGCGGGTTGACCTCGATGAAGTAGAATTCGCCCGAATCCGAATCCATCAGGAACTCGACCGTGCCGGCCCCGACATAATCGGTGGCGCGGGCGATGCGCAGGGCGTAATCCGACAACTCGCGGCGGCGCGCATCGTCGAGATACGGGGCCGGCGCGCGCTCGACGACCTTCTGGTTGCGGCGCTGGATCGAGCAGTCGCGCTCGAACAGATGCACCGCCTGTCCGTGGCGATCGCCGAGGATCTGCACTTCGACGTGGCGGGCTCGCTCGACGAGCTTCTCGAGATAGACTTCGTCCTTGCCGAACGCCGCGCGCGCCTCGCGCTTGGACTCGATCACCTCGCGCTCGAGCGTGTCCGCCGAGCGGATTGCGCGCATGCCGCGCCCGCCGCCGCCCCACGAGGCCTTGAGCATCACCGGATAGCCGATCGTCTCCGCCATCTCGCGCACGCGCGCCGCGTCGTCGGGCAGGGGATCGGTCGCCGGCACGACCGGGACGCCGACTTCGATCGCGAGCTGGCGCGCGGCGACCTTGTTGCCGAGGCGGCGCATCGTCTCGGGCGAGGGGCCGACGAAGACGATCCCGGCGTCGGCGCAGGCCTGCGCGAATTCGGGGCTTTCCGAAAGAAGGCCATAGCCCGGATGGATCGCGTCGGCGCCCGAGAGCTTCGCGACGCGGATGATCTCCTCGATGGAGAGATAACTCTCGATGGGGCCGAGATCGCGCGCCAGATGTTGGCCGCGCCCGACCTGATAGGATTCGTCCGCCTTGAAGCGATGCAGCGCGTATTTGTCTTCCTCCGCCCAGATCGCGACCGTCTTGATCCCGAGTTCGTTCGCCGCGCGAAAGACGCGAATGGCGATTTCGGAGCGATTGGCGACGAGGAGCTTGGCGATCGGCTTGAGCGAGGACGGACGCATGCGGCGGCTCACCTTGGTTCGGCTTCAGATGCTGAAAGTTGTATATGCATCGCAGCATCGCGCAACGGGGCGCGGGCGGTTCTTTTCGCAGTTGCGGCGCCGAACGGAACGCGGCGCGCGCCAGCGTTGATACGGATCAAGGCGACGCTCGGGGCCGCGCCCTAGAAGTCGGTTGGCCCGATTCACATCCGATCCCCCGGCGGGCCGTCGATCAGGTCCGCCGATGTCAGACGCAGCAGCCCTCGCCCGCGGCACGCAGCCGGCGCCGCCTCCCGAAGAGGCGCTCGACGAGCCCCTGTACGTCGCGCGGCGTCAGCTTTTCGTCCAGAGCGTCGCGGGCCGCTTCCGCAGGATCAAGTGGGCTATCCTGATCGCGACGCTCGGCGTCTACTATCTCCTGCCCTTCGTGCGCTGGGATCGCGGCCCGAACGCGCCGGACCAGGCGGTGCTGGTCGACCTGCCGGCGCGGCGCTTCTATTTCTTCTTCATCGAGATCTGGCCGCAGGAGGTCTACTACCTCACGGGCCTGCTCGTCCTGGCGTCGCTCACACTCTTTCTCATGAACGCGGTCGCTGGCCGGATCTGGTGCGGCTATCTCTGCCCGCAGACGGTCTGGACCGACCTGTTCCTCGCCGTCGAACGGCGCATCGAGGGCGACCGGCGCGAGCGCATGCGGCTCTATGACGGTCCGTGGACCGGAGAGCGGGTGTCGAAACTCGTCGCCAAGCACTTCGTCTGGCTCATGATCGCCTGGTGGACCGGCGGCGCCTGGGTGCTCTACTTCGCCGACGCGCCGACGCTGGTCCATGATCTCGCGACCTTCCGGGCGCCGCTCGTGGCCTATCTCTGGATCGGCATCCTCACCTTCACGACCTACGTTCTCGCCGGCTTCATGCGCGAGCAGGTCTGCACCTATATGTGCCCGTGGCCGCGCATCCAGGCCGCGCTCACCGACGAACACGCCTACAACGTCGCCTATCTCGCCGATCGCGGCGAACCGCGCGGCTCCGTGAAGAAGGCGCGTGCGTTGCGCGAAAAGGGCGAGCCCGTCGGCGATTGCATCGATTGCAATCAATGCGTCGCCGTCTGCCCGACGGGCGTCGACATCCGCGAGGGATCGCAACTCGGCTGCATCCAGTGCGGCCTGTGCATCGACGCGTGCAACGCGGTGATGGCCAAGGTCGGCTATCCGCCGAATCTCATCACCTATGACAGCGAATGGAATCTGGAGCGGCGGCTCGCAGGCGACATGCAGGCCCGCAGCCGGCTGGGACGCCCTCGCACCATCCTTTACGTGGCGCTGATCGCCCTCGTCGGGGCGATCATGGTCTACGCCCTCGTCGGTCGCGGATCGCTCGACATCTCCGTCCAGCACGACCGAAATCCGCTCTTCGTGCGCTTGTCCGACGGCTCGATCCGCAACGCCTATACGGTGCGCCTGTCCAATAAGGCGCTCGTGGAGCGGCGCTTCCTCGTTTCCCTCGACGGGCTCGACGCCGCCCGCCTCGACGCCGCCGGGGCGGGGCAGGGGCCGGACGGCGCGCTCGCGATCGCCGTGGGCCCGGCGCAGACCCGCGAATTGCGCGTCCTCGTCACGCTCGCGCCCGGCGCGCGGGGAAGCGAGACGCATACCGTCTCCTTTGCGGTCGCCGAGCCAGAAACCGGCGAGACGGCGACCGCCTCCGACAATTTCATCAGACCGAGGAGTTGAGATGACCTCCCCCGACAAGCCTCCGTTTCGCTCCGTCCAGGCAGCCCCGCTGCAGGGCGACTATGTCGCCGGGGGCTCGCCGCTGACGGGCCGAAAGGTCTTCGCGATCCTCGTCGCCTTCTTCGGACTCATCATGTTCCTCAATCTCGGCGTCCTGCTGCCGAATGCGATCTCGACCTTCCGGGGCCTCGAAACCGACAGCGCCTATCGCGCCAGCCAGACCTTCAACGCCACGCTCGCCGAGGCGGAGGCGCAAGCCGGCCGGGGATGGCGGGTCGAGGCGAGCCTGCGCCGCGAGGCGGACGGCCGGGCCGCCGCCGAAGTGGTCGTGCGCGACCGGAACGGCGCGCCGCTCGTCGGCCTCACCGGCGAGGCGGTTCTCGCGCGCCCTGCGGATCGCGCGATGGACCGCGCGGGATCGATCGAGGAGCGCGGCGACGGCGGCTACGTCGCCCGGTTCGACGATCCGCCGATGGGGCAATGGGACCTCGTCCTGACGCTCGCGCGCGACGGCGAGCGCCTGTTCCACTCCCGCAACCGCGTCGTGCTGCGGTGACCGGATGAGCGACCGCGTCGATTACTCCGCCTACCTGACGCGGGATTCGGACGGACGCGCCCGCCTCGATCTCGCGATCGACGGGATCACCTGCGCCGCCTGCATCCGCGACGTCGAGCGCGGCGCGGCCGGGCCGGACGTCGCCGGCGCGCGGCTCAATTACGCCATGCGGCGGTTGAGCCTCGTCTTCGCGGACGACGTTCCCGATCCCGGCCCCGCCGTCGAGCGCCTGCGCCGCGTCGGCTACGAGGCGCATCCCTTCACCGCGAGCCGCGAGGAGGCGATGGAGGCCGCGCAAACCGCCGATCTTCTCAGGCGTCTCGGGGCGGCCGCCTTCGCGACGATGAACATCATGCTGCTCTCGGTGTCGGTCTGGTCGGGCAACGTCTCCGACATCGACGCCGAGACGCGCGACTTGTTCCACTGGATCTCGGCGCTGATCGCCGTGCCGACGGTCGCCTATTCCGGTCAGCCCTTCTTCCGCAGCGCGATCCGCTCGCTGAAGGCCCGGACGCTGGGCATGGACGTGCCGATCTCGCTCGGCGTTCTGCTGGCGGTCGGCGTCTCGATCTTCGAGACGATGAACTCCGCCCATCACGCTTATTTCGACAGCGCTACGATGCTGCTCTCGTTCCTGCTCGCCGGTCGCGTGCTCGATCAGGCCATGCGCCGCCGCACGCGCGCCGTCGCCGGCAACCTCCTGGCGCTACGCGGCGAGACGGCGCGGCGGATCGAGCCGGATGGCGGCGTTTGCGAGATCCCCGTACTCGCCGTAAAGATCGGCGACATGCTCGAGATCCGGCCAGGCGACCGGGTTCCCGTGGACGGGGTGGTCGTCTCGGGCGTGTCGGAGATCGACGCCAGCCTCGTCACGGGCGAGACCGCGCGCGAACAGGCCTCGCCCGGCGCGAGCCTACATTCGGGCGTCCTCAACGTCGCCGGAGCGCTCACCATGCGCGCCGTCGCGGCGGCGGAGAATTCGCTCGTCGCGGAGGTCAACCGGCTGCTCGACCAGGCGCTGACGGCGAAGTCGCGCTACGTGCGCATCGCCGACAAGGCGGCGAGGCTCTACTCGCCCATCGTCCATGCGACCGCGCTTCTCACCTTCGTCGGCTGGATGCTGGCTGGAGCGGGCGTGCACGCCTCGGCGCTGATCGCGATCGCGGTCCTCATCATCACCTGCCCCTGCGCGCTCGGCCTGGCGGTCCCGGCGGTGCAGGTCGTCGCGGCGGGGGCGCTGTTTCGCTCGGGCGTGCTCGCCACCGCGGGCGACGCGATCGAGCGGATCGCGGCCTGCGACACCGTCGTCTTCGACAAGACCGGCACGCTCACGACGCCCGACGCGCGGCTCGTCGGGCGCGATCTCCTCGATCCCGATCTCGTCGCGCTCGCGGCGAGGCTCGCTCGCTCCTCCTCGCATCCGCTGGCGAAGGCGCTCGCCCGGCTCGACGCGGATGGCGCGCGCATCGACAACGTGGTCGAGGAGCCGGGGCGGGGCGTTCGCGCGCTCGTCGACGGAGTCGAAGTTCGGCTCGGCGGGGCGGAATTCTGCGGCGCCGAGGCCGATGTCGCGCTGGCGCTGGCGGGCGATCCGGACGCGACCCCGATCGTGATCCGCCGGGGCGCGATGGTCGCCGTGCTTCTCATGCGCCAGACCCTGCGACCCGACGCGCAGGCGACGGTCGCGGCGCTTCGGGGGATGGGAGTGCAAGTGATGATCGTTTCCGGAGATCGCGAGGGGCCGGTGCGGCGCGTGGCGGAGGCGCTGGGGGTGAGCGAGTGGCGCGCCGCGCGCCGGCCGGCCGACAAGACCGCCATCCTCGCCGAACTGAAGGCGCAGGGTCTCCGTCCGCTGATGGTGGGCGACGGGCTCAACGACGCTCCCGCGCTCGCCGCCGCGCACGCTTCGCTGTCGCCGATCAGCGCCTCGCATCTCGCGCAGACCTGCGCCGACGCGCTCGTGCTCGGCGACGGCCTGCGCGCCGTGGCCGAGGCGGTGCGCGTGTCGCGCAAGGCGCTCGCGATCATGCGCCAGAATCTCTGGATCTCGACGCTGTACAATCTCGTCGCGGTACCGATCGCGGTGGCGGGCTTCGTCACGCCGCTCGTGGCGGCGGCGGCGATGTCGGGCTCTTCGCTGATCGTCGTGGCGAACGCCCTGCGCGCTCGCGGCGGCGCACGGACCGTCCCCGCCTCGCCGCCGGCGAATGCGAGATTACGCGTCGCGGAGGCGTGCCCGTGAACGTGATCCTCTATCTTCTCCCCGTCGCGCTCGGGCTCGGGCTCCTCGGCCTCGTGGCGTTTCTGTGGTCGTTGCGCAGCGGCCAATACGAGGATCTCGAGGGCGCGGCCCTGCGCATCCTCGACGACGACGACATTGAAACGGGCGATGAGGACGATTCTAAGCCTGGAAACCGCTCAGAGCGTCGATCAGAGCCGGAATGAGCGGCTCGTCGGCGGGGGGCATGGGGAAGTCGCGCAGCCTGTTGGCGCGCACCCACTTGAGATCCTGATGCTCGTGCGCCCGCACGACGCCTTGCCAGCGGCGGCAGACATAGAGCGGCATCAGGAGATGGAAATCGGGATAGCCGTAGCTCGCGAAGGTGAGGGGGGCGAGGCAGGCTTCCTGCGTCTCGATGCCCAGCTCCTCCCGCAATTCACGGATCAGGGTCTCTTCCGGGCGCTCGCCCGGCTCGACCTTGCCGCCGGGAAACTCCCAGAGGCCGGCCAACTGCTTGCCCTCCGGGCGCTGCGCGATGAGCACGCGTCCGTCCGAATCCACGAGGGCGACGGCGACGACGAGGAGGATCTTCACGGGTCTGGCCTGAAAGAAAAGCCCCGCCCCGGCGAACCGGGGCGGGGCGGAACGGCTGATTACGCCGCGAGCTGACGCAGCACGTAGTGGAGAATGCCGCCGTTGCGGAAGTACTCCAGCTCGTCCAGCGTATCGATGCGGCAGATCACGGGGACGCTCTTCGTCGAGCCGTCCGCGAAGGTGATCTCGGCGGTGAGCTTCTGGCGGGGCTTGAGCTGGTCGCCCGAGAGGCCGCGGATCGAGACCTTCTCGTCGCCCTTGATGCCGAGCGACTGCCAGGAATGACCTTCGTCGAAGACGAGCGGCAGGACGCCCATGCCGACGAGGTTCGAGCGGTGGATGCGCTCGAACGACTCGACGATCACGGCGCGCACGCCGAGCAGCTTCGTGCCCTTCGCCGCCCAGTCGCGCGAGGAGCCGGAGCCGTATTCCTTGCCGGCGAAGATCACCAGCGGAACGCCTTCTTCCTCGTAGCGCATGGCCGCGTCGAAGATGTACATCCGGTCGCCCGAAGGCTGGTGGATGGCGTAGCCGCCCTCGACGACCTCGCCCGCATCGTCGCGAACCACCTGGTTCTTGATGCGGATGTTGGCGAAGGTGCCGCGCATCATGATCTCGTGATTGCCGCGACGGGTGCCGTACTGGTTGAAGTCGGCCACCGCGACCTGGCGGTCGGCGAGGTACTTGCCCGCAGGCGAGGCCGCGCGGATGTTGCCGGCCGGCGAGATGTGGTCGGTCGTGATCGAGTCGAGGAATAGGCCGAGGACGCGCGCGCCCTCGATGTCCGTGATCGGCGCCGGCTCCTTCGTGATCCCGTCGAAATAGGGCGGGTTCTGTACGTAGGTCGAGCCTGCCGGCCAGGCGTAGGTCATGCCGCCCGCGACTTCGACGTCCTGCCAGTTCTGGTCGCCCTTGAAGACGTCGGCGTAGCGCGTCTTGAACACTTCGCGCGTCACCGTCTGCTCGATGAAGTCGTTGATCTCGGTCGTCGACGGCCACACGTCGCGCAGGTAGACGGGCTTGCCGTCGGGGTCATGACCCAGCGGATCGTTGACGATGTCGACGAACATCGAGCCGGCGATCGCGTAGGCGACGACCAGCGGGGGCGACGCGAGGTAGTTCGCGCGCACGTCCGGGTTAACGCGGCCCTCGAAGTTGCGGTTGCCCGAGAGCACCGACACGGCGACGACGTCGTTGTCGTTGATCACCTTCGAGATCGCCGGGTCGAGCGGCCCGGAATTGCCGATGCAGGTCGTGCAGCCGAAGCCGACGAGGTTGAACCCCATCGCGTCGAGATCCTTCTGCAGGTCGGCCTTCGCGAGATAATCCGCCACCACCTGCGATCCGGGCGCGAGGGAGGTCTTCACCCACGGCTTGGTCGTGAGGCCCTTGCGCGCCGCGTTGCGGGCGAGAAGCCCCGCGCCGATCATCACGGAGGGGTTCGACGTGTTTGTGCAGGAGGTAATCGCCGCGATCACTACGTCGCCGTCGCCGATGTCGAAGTTCGAACCTTCGACCTTGAAGCGCTTGGAGAGCTCGATCGCCTTCTTGAACTCCTTCTCCATGGCCGCTTCGAAGGCGGGCTTGGCTTCGGTCAGGAGGACGCGGTCCTGCGGGCGCTTGGGGCCGGCGAGCGACGGCACGACCTGCGACATGTCGAGTTCGAGCGTGTCGGTGAAGACGGGATCGGGCGTGCTGGCGTCGCTCCACATGCCCTGCGCCTTGGCGAACGCCTCGACGAGGCCGATGCGGTCCTCAGTGCGGCCGGAGACGTTGAGATAGTCGATCGTGCGCGCGTCGATCGGGAAGAGGCCGCAGGTCGCGCCGTATTCCGGCGCCATGTTGCCGATGGTCGAACGGTCGGCGACGGGCATGGCGGCGAGGCCGGGGCCGTAGAACTCGACGAACTTGCCGACGACGCCCTTGGCGCGCAGCATCTGCGTGACCGTGAGCACCAGATCCGTCGCGGTGACGCCTTCGCGCAGCTTGCCCGTGAGCTTGAAGCCGATCACTTCCGGGATCAGCATGGAGACGGGCTGGCCGAGCATGGCCGCCTCCGCCTCGATGCCGCCAACGCCCCAGCCCAGCACGGCGAGGCCGTTGACCATGGTCGTGTGCGAGTCGGTGCCGACCAGGGTGTCCGGATAGGCGATGATCTCGCCCGTCTTCTCGTCCTTGCGCGTCCAGACCGTCTGCGAGATGTACTCGAGGTTGACCTGGTGGCAGATGCCGGTGCCGGGGGGCACGACGGCGAAGTTGTCGAAAGCCGACTGGCCCCACTTCAGGAAGCGGTAGCGCTCGCCGTTGCGCTGGTATTCCAGCTCGACGTTGTGCGCGAAGGCCTGCGGCGTGCCGAATTCGTCGACGATGACCGAGTGGTCGATCACGAGGTCGACCGGCACGAGCGGATTGATCCGGGCCGGATCGCCGCCCAGACGCAGGATGCCGTCGCGCATGGCGGCGAGGTCGACCACGGCGGGTACGCCGGTGAAATCCTGCATCAGGACGCGCGCGGGGCGGTAGGCGATCTCGCGCTCTTCCTTGCCCTTGTTGTCGACCCAGGCGGCGACGGAGAGAATGTCGTCCTTCGAGACGCTGCGGCCGTCTTCATGGCGCAGCAGGTTCTCCAAAAGGACTTTCAGCGAGAAGGGCAGGCGGGACACGCCGGCGAGGCCGTTCTTCTCGGCCTCGAGCAGCGAGAAATAGGTGTACTTCTTGTCACCGACGACAAGTTCGCGGCGGCATTTGAAACTATCGAGCGACATGGCGTTCCTCGTATCTGGATGATGCGACAGATTCGACTGAGACGAGGCCTCTTGCGAGGTCCCGTCCGCGCCGCTCCGGGAGCGCCCGGACGCCCATCGCGATCGACGCGCGCCCGCCGCGCGAACGCGACGAGGCGCGCGAGAAAATACGCGGCGCACGCCGGGGGTATAAAGGAATCCGCCGTCGCGATCCACCTCTTCCAGAACGATTCAAAAGTTCATTCGCGCAAAGCGGTCTGGGAGTGGCGCCGCGTCGGCGCCTTACAGGCCGAGGGCGCGCGCGGCGGCGACGCCCGCCAGGCCCGCGGCCATCGCGACGACCTCGATCCGCGTCGTCGCCATGACCACGATCGCCGCCGCCACGCCGATGAAGGCGGGCGCGCCGGACTGGGCGGCGACGGGCAGGATCGTCCCCACGACGATCGAGCCCGGCAGCGCCCGCAGGCCCCGCGCGAGGCGCGGGCCGATCCGGACGCGGCTCATGAAGATCACGCCCGAGGCGCGGCAGAGATAGGTCGCCGCCGTCATCAGCAGGATGGCCACGTATCCGCCCCAGGGCGGGCCGAGAAGGCTCTCAAACATCGTCATCGATGAACGCTCCCGACAGCGCGCCCGCCAGGGCTCCGATGATGATGAAGGAGTAGCCGCCGAGGAGCTGCTGCGCCGTAAGCGCCGCCGCCCCGGCGACGAGCCACGGGATCGCCGGGCGCGGCCCCTTCCACATCGGCACGATCATCGCGGCGAAGAACATCACCATCACGAGGTCGAGCCCGTAAGCCTCCGGATTCGCGATGAAGGAGCCGGCGAGATGCCCGGGCGCCGTCGCCGCCACCCACGACACCCACAACGCGAGCCCCGAGCCGAACAGCACCGCGCGGTCCGAGCCCCCTTCGGAGCGGTATCGCGACCCGATGAGCCAGTTCGAATCCGTCAGAAGAAATGTCGAGCCGGCGACCTGTGCGGGGCTCATGCCCGCCATCCAGGGCTGGATCGCCGCGCCCATGAGGATCATCCGCGCATTGACGGTCGTCGTCACCACGACGAGCGCGACGAGGCCGGCGAGGGTCCAGACGTCGGTCCAGATCTCAAGCGCCACCATCTGCGAGGCGCCGGCGAAGACGAACGCCGAGAAGGCGAGCGTCTCCCACAGGGTCAATCCCTTTTGCGAGGCCGCGGTCCCGAAGGCGGAGCCGAAGACGATCACGCCCGGAAGCAGCGGGATCGCGAGCCGAGCGCCGAGAATCGCGCCGGCGAGAGTGAAAGGAGGCCGTGTCACGCCGTGACCTGCTCGATGATGATACTTGGTTGCAAGCGTGTGCACGAGTGGCCAATCGCTGACAAGGCCGGCGGGCGCATGCCGGGGGCGAGCGCGGCGAGGGGCTCCCCGTGCGGCGGGCGCGCGCTATCTTGGTCTTCGCCATGACGAGCACGCCGCCTGACGCCCTCACTCTGTTCCCGCCCTCGCGCGCCGAGGCGCTCGAACGGCTTGCGCGCTTCCTTCCGCATGCCGGGCGCGACTACGCCGCGACGCGCAACGCCGATCACGGCCCGGGCAGGCGCGAGAACGTGTCGACCCTGTCCCCTTATATTCGCCGCCGGCTTCTCACCGAGGAGGAGGTCGTCGCCGCCGTTCTGCGACGGCACTCGTTTCAGGCGGCTGAGAAATTCGTGCAGGAGGCCTTCTGGCGCACCTATTGGAAGGGCTGGCTCGAGCTGCGCCCCGCCGTTCACGAGCGCTACATGCGCGGCCTTGCGCGTGCGCTCGCCGAGATGCGCGACAGTGACCGCCTGAGGGCGCGCTACGACGCCGCGACGGCGGGCGCGACGGGGATCGAGGGCTTCGACGACTGGGCGCGCGAACTCGTGGCCACCGGCTATCTCCACAATCATGCGCGGATGTGGTTCGCCTCGATCTGGATCTTCACCCTGCGTCTGCCGTGGGAGTTGGGCGCCGATTTCTTCATGCGCCATCTGCTCGACGGGGACCCCGCCTCGAACACGCTCTCGTGGCGCTGGGTCGGCGGGCTGCAGACGCAGGGCAAGACCTATCTCGCCCGCGCCGACAACATCGCCCGCTACACCGATGGTCGCTTCTCGCCGAAGGGTCTCGCCGAGACGGCGCATCCGCCGCCGCCCGAGCCCCATCCGCCGCCGCGCCCCCTCCCGCCGCCGGACGCGCCGCCCGAGGGCCCGGTCGCGCTGCTCGTCACGGAGGAGGATTGCTTCGTCGAGACGCTCGATTTCGGGCGCGCGCGGGTATCAGCCATCGGCATCGCGCGAACCAGCGAGGGGCTGTCGCCGGCCATCGTCTCTGAGCATGTCCACGCGTTCGCGCAGGGCGCCCTCGACGACGCCGCGGCGCGGGCCAGCGCGCGTTTCGACGCGCCCGCTCATGGCGTTCCGCTGACGGCCGGCGCGCTCGCCGATCTCGCGCGCGGCGCCGGGGCGGACACGATCGTCACCGCCTATCCTCCCGTCGGGCCGACGGCGGAGGCGCTTTCGCGACTTGAGCCGGCGCTCGCTGAGGAGGGCGTGCGGCTCGTTCGCGTCATGCGCCCCTTCGACGCCCGCGCCTGGCCGCACGCGACGCGAGGCTTCTTCCAGTTCCGCGAGCGGATCCCCGTGTTGATCGCGCAGGGCGGTCTGGCCTGAACGCTCTTCTCTCCGAAGGGAGCGGCCACTAGGGTGCGAGCATGAAAACGATCGTCACGCTCACGCTCAATCCTTCCATCGACGGATCCGCCGAAACGGACGTCGTGCGCCACACCCGCAAGGTGCGCACGGTCAACGACCGCCTCGATCCCGGCGGCGGCGGGCTCAACGTCGCGCGCGCGCTCGGCCAGCTCGGGGCGCCCGCTTTCGCGATCTACTGCGCCGGAGGGGCGACGGGCGACGTCCTCGACCGGCTGCTCGAGGCTCGCGGCGTGAAGGGCCGGCGTATCCCGGTCGCAGGCGACACGCGCTTCGCCCATGCCGTCTACGAACGTTCGACGGGTCATGAATACCGCTTCGTCCCGGAAGGGCCGGAGCTGGAGGGCGCCGACGTCGAGTCCATCCTCGCGGCATTGGCGGAGGCGGATTTCGATTATCTCGTCGCGAGCGGCAGCCTGCCGCGCGGCGTCGCGTCCGATTTCTACGCCCGCGTTTCCGACGTCGCGGCGCGCAAGGGCGCGAAATTCATCCTCGACACCTCCGGCGAGCCGCTGCGCCGTGCGGTCGACCATGGCGGCGTGCATTTCGCCAAGCCGAGCCGGGGCGAATTCGCCGCGCTGATCGGTGAGACCGTAGAGGACCCCGAAGCGATCGCCGCGGCCGCGATGCGGGTCGTCGAGAGCGGCAAGGTCGCGATGCTCGCCGTCACGCTCGGCCACGAGGGCGCGGTCTTCGCCTCGCGCGAGGGCGTCGAGATCGCGCCGGCGCTCGACGTGCCCGTCGTCAGCGCCGTGGGCGCCGGCGACAGCTTCGTCGCCGGCTTCACCTATGCGCTCGCGAACGGCATGTCCGCGCGCGAGGCGTTTCTGATGGGCGTCGCGGCGGGATCGGCCGCCGTCATGACGCCCGGCACCGAGTTGTGCCGGCGCGCCGATGTCGAAGCCCTCTACGCCCGACTGACGGGCGGCTGAAGGCGGCTTCAGAGCCCCTGCTGCGTCACGAACTTCGCGGTGAGATAGGCCTCGATGGCGTCGGCCCCGCCTTCGGTGCCGTAGCCCGAATCCTTCATGCCGCCGAACGGCGTCTCGGGCAGCGCGAGGCCGTGGTGGTTGATTGAGATCATGCCGCTCTCGACGCGCTGCGCCAGAGCCGTCGCCGTCTTGCCGGACTGGGTGTAGGCGTAGGCCGCGAGCCCATAGGGCAGGCGGTTGGCCTCCGCGAAGGCCTCCTCGTCGTCGGAAAAGCGCTGGATCGCCGAGATCGGCCCGAAGGGCTCTTCGTTCATGATCTTCGAATCGAGCGGCAGGTCGGTGAACACCGTCGGCTCGAAGAAGAAGCCGCGATTGCCGATGCGCTTTCCGCCGGTGACCGGCTTCGCGCCGCGCGCTTCGGCGTCCGCGACGAAGCTCTCCATCGCGTCGATGCGCCGTGAATGCGCCAGCGGTCCCATATTGGTGTTGGGATCGAGGCCGTCGCCGACCGCGAGGTTCTTCGAGATCGAGACGAACCCGTCGACGAAGGCGTCGAACACGCTCTCGTGCACGAGGAAACGCGTCGGGGCGACGCAGACCTGGCCGGCGTTGCGGTACTTGTTGGCCGAGAGCACCGCGAGCGCCTTCTTCACGTCGGCGTCGGCGAAGACGATGGAGGGGGCATGGCCGCCGAGCTCCATGGTGACGCGCTTCATGTGGAGCCCCGCCAGCGCCGAGAGCTGTTTGCCGATGGCGGTCGAGCCCGTGAAGGAGATCTTGCGGATTACGGGATGCGGGATCAGGTATTCCGAGATATGCGCCGGTTCGCCGAAGACGAGGTTGAGCACGTCCTTGGGAACGCCCGCGTCGTTGAAGGCGCGCACCAGTTCGGCGCAGCTCGCCGGCGTGTCCTCGGGGCCTTTCAGGATCACCGAGCAGCCGGCGGCGAGCGCGGCGGCGACCTTGCGCACGGCCTGATTGATCGGGAAGTTCCACGGCGTGAAGGCGGCGACGGGGCCGACGGGCTCCTTGATGACGAGCTGCATCACATCCGGCGCGCGCGGCGGCACGATGCGTCCATAGGCGCGACGCGCCTCTTCGGCGAACCAGTCGATCGTGTCGGCGGCGCCCAGCGTCTCGACGCGCGCCTCGGCGAGCGGCTTGCCCTGCTCCATCGTCATGATCCGCGCGACGGCGTCGACGCGCTCGCGCAGGAGCTCGGCCGCCTTGCGCATGATCTTGTAGCGCTCGAACGCGCCCGTGCGCCGCCAGACGGTGAAGCCGCGCGCGGCGGATTCGAGCGCCTCGTCCAGATCGGAATCCGTCGCGACGGGCACGGCCCCGATCGCCTCGCCGGTGGCGGGATTGAGAATGTCGAGCGCGTCCCCCGAGGAGGCGGCGCGCCACGCGCCCGCGATGTGGAGCTGGACCTGCGGATACATGATTGTCCTCATCGTTCTTTTTGAAGTTCGGCTTGGGGGGATGTGTAGCAAGGCGAGGGGCGTCGGACCAGCGGGGAGGGGCGCTTGCCTTTGGTCGCACGTTCGCGGACGCTGCCTCGGCAGGGAGGAAGTCATGCCGGAGGCTGAAAAGGACGGCGTCGCAATGGCTGTCGAGGGAGAGGGAGATCGCCTCCCAGGCGCAATAGGCGCTCTCGCCGACCAGGAGGCGCGTGAAGAGGCGATGTCTGCGATCGGGCGGGCGTGGGACGAGGGCGTCGCGAGCGGTCCCGCATCCGATGGCGAGGAGGCTTTCGCCCGGATCAGGCGCCGGCTCGCCGGCTCCGGATGCTGACCCG
Organism: Microvirga sp.; assembly: GCA_022241475.1. Next base: position 159,982 of record JAKOMT010000005.1, read on the forward strand.
GCGCCTCACCCCCGCCGCTTCGCCGCGCTCACCGTATTCTGCAACAAGCAAGCGATGGTCATCGGCCCCACGCCCCCCGGCACCGGCGTGATCGCGCCCGCGATCTGCGCGGCTTCGTCGAAGGCGACGTCGCCGACGAGGCGGGTCTTGCCGTCGCCGGCGGCGGGGTTGGGGACGCGGTTGATGCCGACGTCGATGACGATGGCGCCGGGCTTGATCCAGTCGCCCCGGATCATCTCGGGCCGCCCGACCGCCGCGACGAGGATGTCCGCGCGGCGGCAGATTCCGGGCAGGTCGCGGCTGCGCGAATGGGCGACGGTGACGGTGCAGTTCTCGTTGAGCAGCAGTTGCGCCACGGGCTTGCCGACGATGTTCGAGCGCCCGACGATGACGGCGTCGAGTCCGGAGAGATCGGGGCGCACGGATTTCGCCAGCATCACGCAGCCCAGCGGCGTGCAGGGCACGAGGCCGGGAAGGCCCGTGGCGAGACGTCCGGCGTTGACCGGGTGGAAGCCGTCGACGTCCTTGTCCGGATCGATCGCTTCGATCACGATCTGCGCGTCGATATGGCCGGGCAGGGGAAGCTGCACGAGTATTCCGTCGATCGCCGGATCGGCGTTGAGCGCGGCGACGAGCGCGAGCAGGTCCGCCTGGCTCGTCGTGGCGGGGAGGCGATGCTCCATCGAGACCATGCCGACTTCCTTGGTCTGCGCGGCCTTGTTGCGCACGTAGACCTGGCTCGCGGGGTCCTCGCCGACGAGCACCACCGCGAGGCCGGGCGCGCGGCCCTGCGCGGCGAGCGCCGCCACGTCCTGCGCGATGCGCGCGCGCAGGTTCGCGGCGAAGGCTTTTCCGTCGATGATGGCGGCTGTCATGTCAGGCATCCCGTGAGAGGCGCGCGAGGGTTTCGGCCAAGGTCTGCATAAGTTCGGCCGGGTCTCCCGCGACGGAGAACGTCTTGATCCGGGCGGCGGCGCCCGCCGTGAGTGTCAAAGCGCCGGCCGGAACGCCGAGCGCTTTCGCGAGAACCTTGCGGGCGGCGGCGTTGGCCGCGCCGTCCTCGGGAGCGGCCCGCACCCGCACCTTCAGCACGGGCGAGCCGTCCGAAAGCGACTCGACGCCCTCCACCGCGTCGCGGCCCCCGCGCGGGGTCACGCGAACCCGAAGCACGACGCCCTCCGCGCTCTCCCGCCAGGGAAGGCGCGGGGCGTCGTCGGTCATCAGATGGCGATCGGGTACAGGTAGCGGATGATGACCTGCTGGATGAAGAAGATGCCGAGCAAGAGAATGATCGGCGAGAGGTCGACGCCGCCGAGATCCGGCATGAAGCGCCTGATCCGCGCCAGCGCCGGCTCGGTCACCCGGTGCAGGAAGTCGTAGAGCATGCGAACGAAGTCGTTGCGCGTGTTGATGACGTTGAACGCCACCAGCCAGCTCACGATCACCATGGCGATCACGAGCCAGGTGTAGAGGCGCAGGGCCAGCATGACGACGTCGAGAATGGCGAGCATGGAGCGGTGTTCCGGGCTTGGAGATGCGTGCGTCGGGCGAAAAACCCGTCCTGCAACGGTTTAGCGGCGCGGCGCGCAAACGACAACCGGTACCGTTGAAAGACCGCTCAAACGAAAGGCCCCGTTCCGGAGAAAGGGGCCTCGCAATCCGGGACGGCGGTGGATGGGCTCAGGCGCGAAGCGTGGCTTTCGCGTCCTCGAGACGGACGATCGCGGCGCGCGCGTCTTCCTTGTCGGGGCCGTCCTCGATCGCGTCCGCGACGGAGCGCGCGCGGGCGATCTCACGGTCGAGCGAGTCGATGGTCAACTCCTCGGAGAACAACGCGCGCTCGGCGAGCACGGTCGCGCCCTTGGGGCCGATATCGGCGAAGCCGCCCTGAACGAGGATGCGCTTGCCCGTCGAGCCGGGCTCCGAGATCACGAGGAAGCCGGTCTTCAGCGTCGCCATCAACGGAGCGTGGCCCGCGAGGACGGTCATGTCGCCTTCCGCGGCCGGCAATCCCACGGCCTCGACTTCGCCGGAATAGAGGATCCGCTCCGGGGCGACGAGTTCGAAATGAAAGGTGGACATCGCTGGTTTCCTGATCGGCGCCGCGATCGGCTAGGGCCGGGTCTTGAGCCGGGCGGAGGGGTCTCCGCCCGGATCGGAGCGTCTCTGGCTTACGCGGCTTCGGCCGCGAGGCGCTGGGCCTTCTCGACGGCTTCCTCGATCGAGCCGACCATGTAGAAGGCGGCTTCGGGGAGGTGGTCGTAATGACCCTCGACCAGGCCCTTGAAGCCCTTGATCGTGTCTTCGAGCGAGACGAACTTGCCCGGAGCGCCGGTGAAGACCTCGGCCACGAAGAACGGCTGAGAGAGGAAGCGCTCGATCTTGCGGGCGCGCGCCACCGACAGCTTGTCCTCTTCCGAGAGCTCGTCCATGCCGAGAATGGCGATGATGTCCTGGAGCGCCTTGTAGCGCTGCAGGGTCTGCTGCACGGCGCGGGCGACGTCGTAATGCTCCTTGCCGATGACGTTGGCGTCGAGCATGCGCGAGGTCGAGTCGAGCGGATCCACCGCCGGGTAGATGCCCTTCTCGGCGATCGAGCGGTTCAGCACCGTCGTGGCGTCGAGGTGGGCGAAGGACGTGGCGGGGGCCGGATCGGTGAGATCGTCGGCGGGGACGTAGATCGCCTGCACCGAGGTGATCGAGCCCTTGTTGGTCGTGGTGATGCGCTCCTGCAGCATGCCCATGTCGGTCGACAGGGTCGGCTGGTAGCCCACCGCCGAGGGAATGCGGCCGAGAAGCGCCGACACCTCGGAGCCCGCCTGCGTGAAGCGGAAGATGTTGTCGACGAAGAACAGCACGTCCTGGCCCTGGTCGCGGAAGTGCTCGGCGATGGTCAGGCCCGAGAGCGCGACGCGGGCGCGGGCGCCCGGGGGCTCGTTCATCTGGCCGTAGACGAGGGCGCACTTGGAGCCTTCGCCGCCGCCCTTCTGGTTCACGCCCGATTCAATGAACTCGTGATAGAGGTCGTTGCCCTCGCGGGTGCGCTCGCCGACGCCGGCGAACACCGAGTAGCCGCCGTGGGCCTTGGCGATGTTGTTGATCAGCTCCTGGATGAGCACGGTCTTGCCGACGCCCGCGCCGCCGAACAGGCCGATCTTGCCGCCCTTGGCGTAGGGAGCGAGCAGGTCGACGACCTTGATGCCCGTCACGAGGATCTGCGCTTCCGTGGACTGCTCGGAGTAGCTCGGCGCTTCCTGGTGGATCTCGCGCATGGCTTCGGCCGGGATCGGGCCGGCTTCGTCGATCGGCTCGCCGATGACGTTCATGATGCGGCCGAGCGTGCCGAGGCCGACGGGGACCTTGATCGGCGTGCCGGTGTCGCGCACGACCTGACCGCGGACGAGACCTTCGGTCGTGTCCATCGCGATGCAGCGAACCGTGCTCTCGCCGAGCTGCTGGGCGACTTCGAGAACGAGGCGCGCGCCCTGGTTCTCGGTCTCGAGCGCGTTGAGGATTTCCGGCAGTGCGTCGTCGAACTGCACGTCGACGACGGCTCCGATGACCTGGGTGATGCGTCCGGTCGGGTTGGCCATGGTGTAACGTCCTCTTGGAAGCTCAGAGCGCCTCGGCGCCCGAGATGATTTCGATGAGTTCCTTGGTGATCTGAGCCTGACGCGAGCGGTTGTAGATCAGCGTCTGCTTCTTGATCATCTCGCCTGCGTTGCGGGTGGCGCTGTCCATCGCGGACATGCGCGCTCCCTGCTCCGAGGCGGCGTTCTCCAGGAGCCCGGTGAAGATCTGGACCGTCAGATTGCGCGGCAGGAGCTGGTCGAGGATCGCGTTCTGCGAGGGCTCGTATTCGTAAATGGCGTTGCCGCCGACCGTCTCGGTCGCGCCGTCGCCATCGCCGGCGACCTGCGCCGGAATCAGCTGCTGCGCCGTCGGGATCTGCGCGATCACCGAACGGAAGCGCGAGTAGAACAGCGTGGCGACGTCGAATTCGCCGGCGGCGAAGCGTTCGATGACCTTGCGGCCGATCATGTCGGCCTGCTCGTAGCCGACGTAGCGGACGTCGCGCAGGTCGACGAACTCGATGATCTGCTTGGCGAAGGTCCGGCGAAGGATGTCATGACCCTTCTTGCCAACGCAAATGATCTTGACCGTCTTGCCTTCGGCCATCAGGCGGTTGGCGTGATCGCGCGCCAGCCGGGCGATCGACGAGTTGAACGCGCCGCAAAGGCCGCGCTCGGCCGTGCAGACGACGAGGAGATGCGTCCTGTCGGCTCCCGTGCCGCCGAGCATGCGCGGCAGGTCGGCGTCGCCGCCGACGCCGGCCGCGAGATTGACCAGCACGCTGGCCATCCGGGTGGCGTAGGGCCGGGCGGCTTCCGCGGCCAACTGGGCGCGGCGCAGCTTCGCCGCGGCCACCATCTGCATGGCCTTGGTGATCTTCTGCGTCGCCTTCACCGAGGCGATGCGGTTGCGCAGATCCTTCAGAGACGGCATGGGGCGTCCCGACCTTTCAATCTGTCGACGGGTCGGCCGGGCCCGTCACGGGCCCGGCGATGAGGATCACGCGAAGGTCTTCGCGAAGGCCTGAACGGCCTCCTTGAGCTTCGCGGCGGTTTCGTCCGTGAGGTCGCGCTTGGCGCGGACGTCGTCGAGAATGTCGACGTGCTTCGAGCGCAGGACGCCGAGCAAGCCGTCCTCGAAGGCGCGGACCTTCCCGAGCGGGAGCGTGTCGAGATAGCCGTTCGTCCCGGCCCAGATCACGCAGACCTGCTCTTCCATCTTCAGCGGCGAGAACTGCGGCTGCTTCAGGAGCTCGGTCAGGCGCGCGCCGCGGTTGAGGAGGCGCTGGGTCGTGGCGTCGAGGTCCGAACCGAACTGCGCGAACGCCGCCATCTCGCGGTACTGCGCCAGCTCGCCCTTGATCTTGCCGGCGACCTTCTTCATCGCCTTGGTCTGCGCGGCGGAGCCGACGCGCGAGACCGAGAGGCCGACGTTCACCGCCGGGCGGATGCCCTGGTAGAACAGGTCGGTCTCGAGGAAGATCTGGCCGTCGGTGATCGAGATCACGTTCGTCGGGATGTAGGCCGACACGTCGTTGGCCTGCGTCTCGATGACGGGAAGCGCCGTGAGCGAGCCCGAGCCCATCTCGTCGTTCATCTTCGCGGCGCGCTCGAGCAGGCGCGAGTGGAGATAGAACACGTCGCCCGGATAGGCTTCGCGGCCCGGCGGGCGGCGCAGCAGCAGCGACATCTGGCGGTAGGCGACGGCCTGCTTGGACAGATCGTCATAGATGATCACGGCGTGCATGCCGTTGTCGCGGAAATACTCGCCCATGGCGCAGCCGGTGAAGGGCGCCAGGAACTGCATCGGGGCCGGGTCGGAGGCGGTGGCGGCGACGATGATCGAATATTCGAGCGCGCCCTGCTCCTCGAGCACCTTCACGAACTGGGCGACCGTCGAGCGCTTCTGGCCGATCGCGACGTAGACGCAATACAGCTTCTGGCTCTCGGGAGCGCCCTCGACGTTGAGGGGCTTCTGGTTGAGGATCGTGTCGAGCGCGATCGCGGTCTTGCCGGTCTGGCGATCGCCAATGATCAGCTCGCGCTGGCCGCGGCCGATCGGGATCAGGGCGTCGATGGCCTTGAGGCCCGTCGCCATCGGCTCGTGCACGGACTTGCGCGGGATGATGCCCGGGGCCTTCACGTCGACGCGGCGACGCTCGGCCGCCTCGATCGGGCCCTTGCCGTCGATGGGATTGCCGAGCGCGTCGACGACGCGGCCGAGCAGGCCCTTGCCGACGGGCGTGTCGACGATCGCGCCGGTGCGCTTGACCGTCTGGCCTTCCTTGATCTGGCGGTCGGAGCCGAAGATCACGATGCCGACGTTGTCGGTTTCGAGGTTCAGGGCCATGCCCCGCACGCCCGATTCGAATTCGACCATTTCGCCGGCCTGGACGTTGTCGAGGCCGTAGCAACGGGCGATGCCGTCGCCGACGGACAGAACCTGGCCCACTTCGGTGACTTCGGCTTCCTGGCCGAAGTTCTTGATCTGCTCTTTGAGGATCGCGGAGATCTCAGCGGCACGAATGTCCATCAGCGGACCTCTTTCATCGCAAGACGGAGGGAATTGAGTTTGGTGCGAAGGCTGGAATCGACCATGCGGCTGCCGACCTTCACGACGATGCCGCCAATCAGCGCGGGATCGATTTTCACGTCCACGTCGACCTCGGCGCTGGCGACCTCACGCAAGGTCGCCTTGATTTCTTCGAGAACGGCGGGGGAGGGCGCCTCGGCGAGGCGCACTTCGGCGTTCACGACGCCCTTGGCCTGCGCCACCAGGGCGCGGTAGGCCTTGATCATCGGAAGAAGGAGAAAGAGACGCCGCTTGGAGGCGACGAGCCGGACGAAGTTGCCGGCGAGTCCAGTCACTCCGGCGCGGTCGGCGATGGCCGATACGCCCGCGAACTGCTCCTCGGCGGCGAAGACCGGACTTGCGAGAAGACGCCGGAAATCCGCGCTCTCGTCGGCGAGCGCCTCGATCGTCCCCAGCTTCTCGGCGACCTCGTCGATCGCCTTCTGCTCCTGGGCCAGTTCGAACAGAGCGGATGCGTAGCGCCCTGCGACGCCCGATACGATCGAACCGCTCGAGAGTTTGGTCTCTGCCACCGGCTGTTCTCTTCTCGGTTACCGGGCGCGCGTCAGGCCGCCTCTGGGGCGGGATCGGGCCCGGTCTCAATGAAACACGGCTTCGACGCGCAAAGGCTGGTGAGCCCGGCGTCGGGAAAGCGGGGGTGCGATAGCATGGGTTTCCAGGGGGCGCAAGCGCGGCAGCGCCGCTTGCGGGCCGGGGCCCGGGCGCATCCGATCCATAGGGCTGAAAGTCTTGACCCCGTAGAAGTCCGTAGCCGGGGGAAGACTCCGCTTGCTCGCGCGCGAAGAACGCTGTTAAGACCCGCTCGCGTTCGCGCGAAGGCCCGCCCACTTCCCGAGAAAGCCTTTCCCCCATGAAACTCGTCGCCGGAAATTCGAACCGTCCGCTCGCCGAAGCGATCGCCGCCTATCTCAATATGCCGCTGGCGAAATGTCAGGTGAAACGCTTCGCCGACATGGAGATATTCGTCGAATTGCAGGAAAACGTGCGCGGCGAGGACGTGTTCATCGTGCAGTCGACGTCCTTTCCGGCGAACGATCRCCTCATGGAGCTCCTGATCCTGATCGACGCGCTGCGCCGTTCCTCGGCCAAGCGGATCACCGCGGTGGTTCCCTATTTCGGCTACGCCCGGCAGGATCGCCGAACGGCCGGCCGCACGCCGATCTCGGCCAAGCTCGTGGCCAATCTGATCACCGAGGCCGGCGCCGACCGCGTCCTGACCCTCGACTTGCACGCGGGTCAGATCCAGGGCTTCTTCGACATCCCGACCGACAACCTGTTCAGCGCGCCCGTCATGGTCCGCGACATCAAGAATCGCTTCGCCGACCAGAGCATGGTCGTCGTCTCCCCCGATGTCGGCGGCGTGGTTCGCGCGCGGTCGCTCGCCAAGCGCATCGACGCGCAGCTCGCCATCGTCGACAAGCGGCGCGAGCGCCCCGGCGAATCGGAAGTCATGAACATCATCGGCGACGTGGCGGGGCGTTCCTGCATCCTCGTCGACGACATCGTCGATTCCGGCGGCACCTTGTGCAACGCCGCCGAGGCGCTGCTGGCGAAGGGGGCGACCGAAGTCTTCGCCTACATCACCCACGGCGTGCTGTCGGGCGGCGCCGTCTCGCGCATCGCGAGCTCCAAGCTCAAGGAACTCGTGATCACGGATTCGATCATGCCGACGGAGGCCGTGAGGGTCGCGCGCAACATCCGCGTCCTGCCGATCGACGCCCTGATGGGCGAGGCGATCATGCGCACGGCGTCGGAGGCCTCCGTGTCGAGCCTGTTCGACTGAGGCCCGCCGGGGCGCGCCCCCTCGCCGATCCCGCCCGAATCGGGCCAGATGGGAGGATGAGCATGGGCGGTCCCGACACTCTGGCCTCGCGCATCCGCGCCTCGATCCCGCTCGTCGATCCCGCGAGGGCGCGCGAGCGTCTCGCCGAGCTCGTCGCGCGCGCTGAGGAGGAGGGGCTCTCCGATCTCGTCGCGCTTCTCGGCGAGAAGCCGGTGGCCGGGCTACTCGCGGCGATCTTCGACCACTCTCCCTTCCTGTCGCGCCTCGCCGCGAGGCCGGAGCGCCTCTCGGCGCTGCTGACGCTCTCTCCCGAGGAAAACCACCGCCGCATCGTCGACGAGCAGCGTCACCGCTTTCGCGACACGTCGCTGGCCGATGCGCCGCGCGCGTTCCGCCGCGCCCGGGCCGAGCACGCGCTGCTCGTCGCGCTCGCCGATATCGGCGGCGTCTGGGGCGTCGACGAGGCGACGGCCGCACTCTCGGAATTCGCCGACGCGTCGGTCGCGGGCGGCGTCGATCTCCTGCTGACGGACGCCGCTTCGCGCGGCAAGATCACGCTCGCCGACCCCGCCGATCCGGGGCCGGGCTCCGGGCTCGTCGTGCTGGCGCTCGGCAAGCACGGGGCGGGCGAACTCAATTATTCGAGCGACATCGACCTCGTCGTCTTCTTCGATCCCGAATCGCGCGCGCTGCCCGACCCCTGGGAGGCGCCGACGTTCTACGCGCGGCTGACGCAAGGCCTCGCCAAGCTCCTGCAGGAGCGCACCGGCGACGGCTACGTCCACCGGGTCGATTACCGCCTGCGCCCCGATCCCGGCTCGACGCCCGTCGCCGTCGGCCTGCCCTCGGCCTACGCCTATTACGAGACGGTGGGCCAGAACTGGGAGCGCGCCGCCTTCATCAAGGCGCGCCCGATCGCGGGCGACCTGGCGCTCGGCGAGGCCTTCCTGAAGGATCTCGCGCCCTTCATCTGGCGCAAGTATTTCGATTTCGCCGCGATCGCCGACGTTCACGCGATGAAGCGGCAGATCCAGGCGGTGCGCGGGCATTCCGAGATCGCGGTCGCCGGCCACGACATCAAGCTCGGGCGCGGCGGCATCCGAGAGATCGAGTTCTTCGTGCAGACGCAGCAGCTGGTGTTCGGGGGACGCCGGCCGAAACTGCGCGGGCGCCGCACCATCGACATGCTCGGCGCCCTGCACGACGAGAAATGGATCAACGCCGAGGCGCGCGACGAGCTGATCGCGGCCTATCGATTCCTGCGCATGGTCGAGCACCGCATCCAGATGGTCGCCGACGAGCAGACGCAGCGCCTTCCGCACGACGACAAGCAGATCGCCGCCTTCGCGAAGTTCTGCGGGTTCCGCAATCTCAAGGCCTTCTCGGACGAGCTCACGCGTCAGGCGCGGATCGTCCAGAAGCATTACGCGCTGCTTTTCGAGGAGGGACACGACCTCGCCTCGGACGCCGGCAGCCTCGTGTTCACCGGCGCCGACATCGACCCCGAGACGATCGGCACGCTCAAGCGCATGGGATTCCGCGATGCGGAGAAGGCGGCGGAGACGGTTCGTGGCTGGCATTTCGGGCGCCGCTCCGCCGTCACGAGCGCGCGCGCCCGCGAAGTGCTCACCGAGCTGACGCCCTCGCTCCTCGCCGCGCTGGGCGGCGCGGCCGACCCCGACGGGGCGCTCGACCGGCTCGACGCCGCTTTCGGGCGCATGCCGGCCGCCGTCGAGCTGATGACGATCCTGCTCAACCACGAGCGTCTCCTTCTCCTCTTCGCAGATCTGCTCGGCACCGCGCCTCGCCTCGCCGACACGGTGGCGCAGCGCCCCCATGTGCTCGACGCCGTCATCGATCCGGCCTTCGTCGACCCGGCCGTCGACGAGGACGTGATCGCCGAGCAGGTGCGGGGCATCATCGGCGACCCGATTTCGTTCGAGGATTTTCTGGACCGCACGCGCGACGCCGCGCGCCAGCTCAATTTCGTCGCCGGCGCGCGGATGCTGTCGGGCGTCTTCTCCGCCGAGCGCGCGGGCGAATCGTTCGCCGCCGTGGCGCAGGCGATCATCCAGACGTCGTTCGCACGGGTGCGCGAGGTCTTCGAGGCCGATTACGGCCGCGTTCCCGACGGGCGCCTGGCGGTGCTCGGGCTCGGCCGGCTCGGCGCCCGCGATCTCACCGCGACCTCCGATCTCGATCTCGTCGTCGTGTATGATTTCGACCCGGAAAACCGCGAGAGCGACGGCCCGAAATCGATCGACGCCGCCGTCTATCACACCCGTCTGACCCAGCGCCTCGTCTCGGCGCTGACGGCGCCGACGCGGCGCGGGGCGCTGTATGAGGTCGACCTGCGTTTGCGCCCGTCCGGTGGCAAAGGCCCGCTCGCCACGCAGTTCCGCGGCTTTGCGGCCTATCAGGCCGAGGACGCCGATCTGTGGGAGCATATGGCGCTCACCCGCGCCCGCGTCGTCGCCGGCGACGACGATTTCGCCCCGCGCGTGGCGAAGGCCGTCCGCGACGTGGTCGCGATGCCGCGCGATTTCCGGGAGGTAGCCGGCGAGGTGCTCGCCATGCGCCGGCTGATCGCGAAGGAGAAGGGCGAGGACGATACCTGGGACATGAAGCTCGCCGCCGGCGGCCTGACCGATCTCGATTTTCTCGCGCAGGCGATCACGCTGGGCCACGGCTCGGAGCATCCCGCCCTCGTCGATTGCGCGCCGCGCGACGTGCTGCGCGTGGCGGGAGAACTCGGCATAATATCGCCCGACGACGCGGAGCGGCTCTGCGCCGCGCAAAAGCTCGTCGGCGACGTGCTGCACTGGCAGCGGCTCACCATCGACGGCCCGTTCGATCCCTCGACCGCGCCGCCTCCCATCCTGCGGCGTCTCGCAGCGGAGGCGGGGCTTCCGGACGTGAAGCGCCTCGAGCGCGAGCTCGCCGACACGCGCAAGGCGGTGCGGGCGCTGTTCCTGAAATATCTCGACGTCTGACCCGCCGTCCGCGGAGGCTCGGCCCTCGCGGGCGGCGCGCGGCCCGCATCATAACTGTCTGTTAACCCTGACGCCGGCTTAATCGAATCGCGTGGATGCGATCGTCGGCAAGTCCCTGTCCGCCCTTACTTTAGACAGAATCGGCGGCGAACGAGAGGGACAGGGCGGTCGGATCGACCGGCGGGCGCCAGGACGAGCGCCCGACGGCGCGGCGAGACCCGATAGTCCCGGCGAGGATGTTTTCATGAATGGCGTCGACGTGATCCAGAGCGCACCGCTCGCGCATGATCTGTCGCTCTGGGGTCTGTTCTGGCAGGCCCATATCGTCGTGCAGCTCGTGATGATCGGGCTGTTCTTCGCGTCCCTGTACAGCTGGAAGATCATCATCGACAAGATGCTGCTCTTCAGGCGCCTCCGGCGGTCGATGGACCGGTTCGAGGAGGTGTTCTGGTCGGGCCAGTCGCTCGAGGAGCTCTATCGCTCCCTGCACGACCGGCCGACGACGGGCATGTCCTCGGTTTTCATCGCCGCGATGCGCGAGTGGAAGCGCTCCTTCGAGGGCTCTGGCCGCTCGTTCACGAGCCTTCCCGCGCGCATCGACAAGGTTCTCGACGTCACGATCCAGCGCGAGGTGGAGCGCCTGGAATCGGGCTTGATCTTTCTCGCCTCGCTCGGTTCGGCCGGTCCCTATCTCGGCCTGTTCGGCACGGTGTGGGGCGTGATGACGTCCTTCGTCGCGATCGCGGCCTCGAACAACACGAGCCTCGCTGTCGTCGCGCCCGGCATCGCGGAGGCGCTGTTCGCCACCGCGCTCGGACTGATCGCCGCGATTCCGGCGGTCATCGCCTACAACAAGCTCCAGTCGGAGGTCGGCAAGGCGCAGTCGCGTCTCGAAGGCTTCGCGGACGAGTTCTCGGCGATTCTGGTCCGCCAGGTCGACGAGCGTCTCGCGGCTGCGGCGTGAGGGACCGATCATGGTGATGTCTCACGGCGGCCCCGGTTCGGGCGGCGGCGGATCGCGGCGGCGGCGGCGCTCGCGCAGCCGCGCGATCAATGAAATCAACATGACGCCGTTCATCGACGTCATGCTCGTTCTGCTCATCGTCTTCATGGTGTCCGCGCCGCTGTTGACGGCGGGGGTGCCCCTCGATCTGCCCGAAAGCCGCGCCTCCGCGCTCAATGTCGACCGCAAGCCGATCACGCTCTCGATCAACGCGGAGGGCGCGGTCTATCTCGACGAGACGATGGTCTCCGACGAAGAGATCGTCTCGGCGATCGCCGAACTCGCGCAGGACGGCCAGGAGGAGCGCGTCTTCGTGCGTGGAGACCGCAGCGTCGCGTACGGCCGCGTCGCCGAAGTGATGTCGATCGTGACGTCGGGCGGCTTTCGCCGGGTGGCGCTCGTAACGCTGCCCGCCTCCCAGCAATGACCCCCTGAACGGAGCCCATGGTGGCCTTTACGTTTCGCGAACCCGGACTCCTGATCAGCAGCGTGGCGCATGTCGCCGTGCTGACGGCCGGGCTCGTCGCGTTCACGAGCGTTCAGCCCTTCCCGGACGCGGACGAGGGCATTCCCGTCGAGATGATCACGGAGAACATGTTCTCCGAGATCACGCGCGGCGAGACGGACGCCAGCGAGGCGGTCGAGAATCCGCAGCCTCGCGCCGATCGCGTCGAGGAAATCGCGCAGTTGCGCCCGACCGGCGAGGCCACGCTCGATTCGCCGACGCCCCCGACCCGTCCGCAGGAAATCGCCGAGGCCGACGAGCCCGACGTCGCCCCGGAGCCCCCGCCGCCCCCGCCACCACCTCCGCCGCCGTCCCCGCCGCCGCCCGAGCCGTCTCCGCCCGCGCCGCCGCCGCCGCCACCCGCGCCAACGCCGCCGGAGCCTCCGCCAGAGCCCGAACCCGCTCCGGCGCCTGAGCCGGCGCCGGAACCTGAGCCGGAGCCCGAACCGCAGCCTGAGCCCGTGACGCAGGAGCCGACGCCGCTTCCGCCCGCCCGCGCCGCTCGCGCTCAGGCGCAGCGCGAGGCGCAGGCGCGCGTGCAGGCCGAGCGTCAGCAGGCGGAACGTCAGGAAGCCGAGCGCCGTCAGCAGGAAGCGCAACGGCGGGAGGCGCAGCAGCGCGAGCAGGCCCAGGCGCAAGCCCAGGCTCGGACGCAGGCTCCGGCCGAAGCCGAACGCCCACCCGCCGCGAGACGGGATTCGGAAGTGGCCGAGCGCTTCAATCCCGATGGAATCGCGGCCCTCCTGCGTTCGACCGAGGCGCCGGCTTCGCGGGGCGCGACGGGGCAGGAAATCAATCGCACCGCGTCGCTGGGGACCGCGACCGGCACTGCCGCGCGCCTCAATCCGAGCCAGCGCGACGCGCTCATCGGCGTCATTCAGGCGCAGCTGCGGCGCTGCTGGGAGGCGCCGATCGCGGCGCAATCCCTGCCCAATCCGCCCGTCGCGTCCCTGCGGATCGCGCTCAACGCGGACGGGTCGCTCGCCGGCACGCCGCAGGTGATGAACGACGCCGGGGACGGGCTCTTCCGCGCCGTCGCCGATTCGGCGTCGCGTGCGACGCGGCGTTGCGCGCCGCTTCGCATTCCCGCCGAATTCGCGCCCTATTACGAAGACTGGAAATCGATCGTGGTGAATTTCGATCCGCGCGACGCCTGACGGAGACGCCCGAGCCATGCCTCAAGCAGCGATGCCGCGAACCACGCCCCCGGCGCCCGAGAGGCGCTCCTCCACCGACCACCGGATATCCGAACCCATGCGCAATTTCCTCTTCGCCGTTCGCGCCGGCGCCGCCGCGCTTCTCGTCGTGGCCGCCGCGTCGGTCGCCGGGATTCTCGCGCCGCCCGCGCGCGCCGAACTCGTCATCGACGTGCGCGGCGGACAGTTCACGCCGATGCCGATCGCCATCACCGAATTCACGGGCGACGGCAATCTGGGCGTCGAGATCACCACCGTCATCACCAACAACCTGCAGCGGTCGGGTTATTTCGCCCCGGTCGATCCCTCGCGCTTCCCCGAGCGCTCGCCCTCCTTCGACGCCGCGCCGCAGTTCGATCTCTGGCGCGCGCAGCAGGTTCAGGGGCTCGTGACGGGGCGCGTGACGCGCGACTCGTCGGGGCGCCTGCGCGCCGAATTCCGGCTGTGGGACATCGCGACCGGCCAGCAGATCACCGGTCAGCAGTACTTCACCGATCCCCCCAACTGGCGCCGCATCGCGCACATCATTTCCGACGCGGTCTACACCCGGATCACCGGCGTCGGCGGCTATTTCGACACGCGCATCGTGTTCGTCGACGAGACCGGTCCCAAGGATGACCGGCGCAAGCGTCTCGCGATCATGGATCAGGACGGCGCGAACGTGCGCTACCTGACGCCCGGCGATTCGTCCGTCGTGACGCCGCGCTTCTCGCCGCGCACCCAGGAAATCGCCTTCATGGCGCAGCAGCGCGGCGAACAGGCCCGCGTGCAGGTCCTCAACATCGAGACCGGCGCGCGCCAGGCGGTGGGCAACTTCCCCGACATGACTTCGAGCCCGCGATTCTCGCCGTCGGGCGGCAGCATCGTCATGGCCCTGCAGCAGGGCGGCAACGCCAATCTCTACGAGATCGATCTCGTCTCGCGCACCACGACGCGTCTGACCTCGACGGGCGCCATCGACACCTCGCCCTCCTATTCGCCCGACGGCGCGCAGATCGTGTTCGAGAGTGATCGGGGCGGACGCCAGCAGCTCTACGTGATGGGCGCCGACGGCTCTAATCCGCAGCGCATCTCCTTCGGCGAGGGCGTCTACTCGCAGCCCGTCTGGTCCCCGCGCGGAGATCTCATCGCTTTCACGAAGCTGGCGAACGGCCGGTTCGCCATCGGCGTGATGCGTCCAGACGGTTCGGGCGAACGCATCCTGACGGAGGGCTATCACAACGAGAGCCCGGCCTGGGCGCCGAACGGGCAGTATCTGGTGTTCTTCCGCGAGCCGGGCGGGGAGTCGGGCGGCCAGCTGTTCATGATCGACGTGACGGGGCGCGTCGAGGTTCCGATCCCGACGCCGAGCTTCGCCTCCGATCCGACCTGGTCCCCGCTTCTCGGCGGCTCCTGACCCACCCATATCGCCGCTCCCGGCAAGGTCCGCGCAAGGATTGCGGATCAGTTTGAGCGCGTCCGGCGGATCGTCCGTCGGCGACGCTCAACCGGGAGACGGCGATGCTCTCAACCTCCCTGTCGTTCAACCTCGTGGCGCGCGACCTGCCTCGCGCGCTCGAGCGCACGGCGCAATCGCCGACGACCGCGCGCGCGATCGCGCATTACGAAGAGCGCATCGGCCAGATCAAGTCGATCGACGACTTCATGGCGGACGATCGCGTCTACCGCTTCGCGCTGAAGGCCTACGGGCTCGAGGACATGGCCTACGCCAAGGCCTTCATCCGCAAGGCGCTCGAAGGCGGGACCGACGACCGCGACGCCTTCGCCAACCAGCTCGCCGACCGGCGCTACCGCGAATTCGTCGAAGCCTTCAATTTCAAGCGCTACGGCGCCGCGACGACCTCCTTCTCTCGCACGCAATCCGGCGCCGTCGAACGCTACGTGCGCCAGACGCTGGAGGAGAGCGCGGGCGCGCAGAACGAGGGCGTCCGCCTCGCCCTGTACTTCGCCCGCAAGGCTCCCACGCTGAACAACGCGTTCGAGATCCTCGCCGATCCCGCGCTTCTGAAGGTCGCGCAGACGGCGCTCGGCCTCTCGCCGCAGACGGGGAGCGCCGATGTCGACCGGCAGGCGGCGACGCTCGAGCGACAGATCAAGATCGCGGAGTTGAAGGACCCGGCCAAGCTTGAGAAGTTCCTCGCTCGCTTCACGGCGATGTGGGAGCTGGTGAACCCGTCCTTCGCGCCGGTGACGCCCAACATACAGATCGGCGGCTTCGCGCCGATCGGCATCGGGGCCGATCTCCTGATGAGCATTCAGACCATGAAACGCGGGGGCTTCTGAAACGCCATGCAGGGACCAATCTACGTCGCGCTCTCCGGCCAGATGGCCCTCGAACGGCGCATGGAGACGCTGGCGCGCAACGTCGCCAATCTGTCGACCGTCGGGTATCGCGCCGACGAGGTGAAATTCGAGACGATCCTCTCGCAAGCCGGACGCGACATGGTCGCCTTCGCGTCGACCGGACCCAACTTCATCTCCCGCCAGGCCGGCGCCGTGACGCATACCGGCAACTCGCTCGACCTCGCGATCGAAGGCGACGGCTGGTTCGCGATCGAGACTGGCGGCGGTCCCGCCTATACGCGCGACGGCCGGTTCACGATCGACGAGGCGGGACAGTTGCGCACCGTCGTCGGGTATCCGGTGCTCGATGCGGGGCTCGCGCCGATCCAGCTCGACCCGGAGGCGGGCGCGCCGGTGATCGCGCGCGACGGCATGATCATGCAGGACGGGCAGCAGGTCGGGGCCGTCGGGCTGTTCCGGATCGATCCGGCCGCCGACATGCGCCGCTTCGAGAATTCCGCCGTCATCCCCGACATTCCGGCCGAGCCCGTGCTCGACTTCGTCGGCGCCGGCATGGTGCAGGGCTACACCGAGGGCTCGAACGTCAATCCCGTCCTCGAAATGACGAAGCTCATCATGGTCCAGCGCGCCTTCGAGAGCGCCGCGACGGCCGTCGACCAGAACGACCGCAGCCGCCAGGACGCCATCCGCACGCTGGGCGACGCGCGATGACCGACGCCGTCGCCGGACCGGCAGGCGTCGCGGCGACGAGCGCGAGCGCCGTCCTTCATCGCAGCGAGCGCGCGGCGCGGCTCGTGGGCGCGCTCGATTTCGCGCTCAAGGCCATGCGCGAGGACGCGACGCCCGATTTCGCCGCGCAGATCGAGACGGGGCGAGCCGCGCCGTCGCCTACGCCAGCGGAGCCCGCTCCTGCTCCCGTCGCCCAGCCCCCGGCGCCGTCGATCCCCATGCGTCCGGTCGTGATCCGAGCTCAGACGCCGCGCGTCGAGCCCGCCGCGCTGACCGTTCCCGACGGCCCGCTCGATCTCATGCGCTGGAGCCGGGGCGTCGCGCCGCCCGACGAGTTGGCGCAACTCGCCGCGAGCCTCGACGCGCAGCAGCCGCGACCGCTCGCCCCCGACGTCGCGGCGCTCGCGCGCGCCGACGAGAACCGCATGCCGCGCGACGTTCTCGAAGTCCTGCGCGAGCGTCATCTCGGGATCATGAGCGGCCGCGATGTCCGCTGAGCGCGCGCCGGACGCCCTCGAACGGCTAGGCGACGCCATCGCCAACGCCGTGCAGGACACGCCGCTCGTGCGCATGGGCGGGGTCGTGTCGACCGTCACGCCGGCCTTCTACCGCGTCTCGGGCCTCTCGCAATTCCTCAAGCTCGGGGAGCGCGTCGTGCTGCCGGGAGAACCGGCGCAGATCGGCGAGGTTGTGCGCATCGACGCGTCGGGCGCGACGGTCAAGCCTTTCGAGGGCGCGATCGACGCACGGCTCGGCGCGTTCGTGCATCGCATGGAGCCCGTGTCGCTGCATCCGCATCTGAGCTGGCGCGGGCGCGTGCTCGACGCGCTCGGCGCGCCGGTCGACGATCGCGGCGCGCTGACGCTGGGCGATCACCGCGTCTTTCCATTCTCCGACCCGCCGCCCGCCATGAACCGCGCCCGCGTCGGCGGCCATTTTCGCACGGGCGTGCGCGCCATCGATCTGTTCACGCCGCTCTGCGCGGGGCAGCGCATCGGGATCTTCGCAGGCTCGGGCGTCGGCAAGTCGACGCTGCTCTCGATGCTGGCGGGGGCGGAGGGATTCGATACGGTCGTCATCGGGCTCGTCGGCGAACGCGGGCGCGAGGTCCGGGAGTTTCTCGAGGAGACGCTCGGCGCCGCCCGCGAGAAGGCCGTGATGGTCGTATCGACCGGGGACGAGAGCCCGATGATGCGCCGGCTCGCCCCCAACACCGCGATGGCGATCGCGGAATATTTCCGCGATCGGGGCGAGAGCGTGCTGCTCATCATCGATTCGGTGACGCGCTACGCCCACGCCGCCCGCGACGTCTCGCTGGCGGCCGGCGAACCGGCGGTGTCGCGCGGGTTTCCGCCGAGCGTGTTCAGCGACCTGCCGCGCCTGCTGGAGCGCGCGGGGCCCGGCTTCGAGGGCTCGGGTTCGATCACGGGGATATTCTCCGTCCTCGTCGACGGGGACGACCACAACGATCCCGTCGCCGACAACATCCGCGGCACGCTCGACGGGCATATCGTGCTCGACCGCGTCATCGCCGACAGGGGCCGATTTCCCGCGATCAATCCGCTCGCCTCGATCTCGCGCCTCGCGCGCAAGGTCTGGAGCGGGGACGAGCAGGGCGTGGTGCGCCGCTTCCTGGCGCTCGTCGCCCGGTTTGAGGAGACGCGGGATCTGCGCCTGATGGGCGGGTATCAGCCCGGCCACGATCCCGATCTCGATCAGGCCGTCATCATCGTGCCCAGGCTTTACGACGCGCTCAGGCAGGACCCGAGCTCGCCGCGCAGCGCCGATCCGTTCCGCGAGATCGCGGCCGCGCTGCAGAAGGGGGCCTGACGAAAAACGCCGCCCAGGAGACCGGAGCGGCGTGGTTCTTCAGCACATGACGCCGCGCTCAGGCCAGCGCGACCGCGTAGTCGCCTTCCGTCTTGGCCCTGATCTCTTCCTGCGTGACGTCGGAGGCGAGTTCGATCAGGGTCATGCCGCCGTCGCCTTCCTTGTCGATGGAGAAGACGCCGAGATCGGTGATCACGAGGTCGACCACGCGCGTGCCCGTCAGCGGCAGGTCGCAGGCCTTCAGGAGCTTCGGAGCTTCCGATCCGTCCTTGCCCTTCGCCACGTGCTCCATGACGACGACGACCTTCTTGACGCCGGCGACGAGGTCCATCGCGCCGCCCATGCCCTTCACCATCTTGCCGGGGATCATCCAGTTGGCGAGATCGCCGTTCTGGGCGACCTGCATGGCGCCGAGGATCGACAAGTCGATATGACCGCCGCGGATCATCCCGAACGAATCCGCGGACGAGAAGAAGCTCGTCGTCGGCAATTGCGTGATCGTCTGCTTGCCGGCGTTGATGAGGTCGGGATCCTCTTCGCCCTCAATGGGGAAGGGGCCCATGCCGAGCATGCCGTTTTCGCTCTGAAGCTGAACGCTCATGCCGTCGGGAATGAAATTCGACACCAGCGTCGGAATGCCGATGCCGAGATTGACGTAGAAGCCGTCGCGCAGCTCCTTGGCGGCGCGCGCCGCCATTTGTTCGCGGGTCCAGGCCATGGGGCTACTCCTTACGCGGCGGTCTTCGGGCGGACGGTGCGCTGTTCGATGCGCTTTTCGACATTCGGCACATGGATGATGCGCTTCACGAAGATGCCCGGCGTGATGATGTGGTCGGGGTCGATCTCGCCCGGCGCGACGAGGTGCTCGACCTGCGCCACGGTGATCTTGCCGGCCGACGCCATCATCGGATTGAAGTTGCGGGCCGTCTTCCGGTAGACGAGGTTGCCTTCCGTGTCGCCCTTCCAGGCGTGGACGATGGAGAGATCGGCGACGAGGCCGCGCTCCATCACGTATTCGTGGCCGTCGAATTCGCGCACGTCCTTGCCCTCGGCGATCAGCGTGCCGACGCCCGTCTTCGTGAAGAAGGCGGGGATGCCGGCGCCGCCGGCGCGGATGCGCTCGGCGAGCGTGCCCTGGGGGTTGAATTCGAGCTCGAGCTCGCCCGCGAGGAACTGCTGGGCGAAGGTCTTGTTCTCGCCGACATAGGACGCGATCATCTTCCGGATCTGGCGCGTCTCGAGCAGCATGCCGAGGCCGACGCCGTCGATTCCGGCGTTGTTCGAGATTACGGTCAGGTCCTTGACGCCGGATTCCCTGATCGCCTCGATCAGGACGCCCGGAATGCCGCACAGGCCGAAGCCGCCGGCCATGATGGTCATTCCGTCGCGCAGAACGCCGGCCAGCGCATCCTTCGCGCTCGCATGCACTTTCTTCATCGTCGATCCTCTCCTCAAATTCGGGCGCGTTCGTCGCGCCGCGTTCTCGATATCGGCGGCATTGCGATGCAGCATCCCGCGCCGGCACGCACTCAAGAGGCGCCGCCCGCGATAGTCAAGCGGGCTCGGTCGGCGCTCGCGCGCCTGCGAGGCCGGGCCTGCGCGCGGACGCGAGGGCCGCGAGGGGCGATACGCATTCGAAATGGGCGCTCAAGTATTTCCGGACAAATTCTTGGCGGGCTTATGTAAAACTCGAATACAAATAAAAATTTGACATTGTCTCCCGAGCAGCGTAGAAACCTGTTCATCGACTTTTGGCCGGACAAATTGGGCCGTATCGCTCTGGCATCGCCAGGCGCACGTTCAGACGCTCTACCGAAAAATCGACTAAATCGGACGGACAAGCGCATTTTGTTTTGCGTTTGGACGCCCACGTGCACCTACGCCTTGAAGAGGATACCGCCATGAAAAAAGGCACCGTAAAGTTCTACAACGATCAAAAGGGCTTCGGCTTCATTCAGCCTGAGGACGGGCAGAAGGACGTTTTCGTCCATGCGACCGCTCTTGAGCGCGCAGGCCTTCGCGGCCTCGTCGAAGGTCAAGTGGTCACCTTCGACACGGCTGAAGATCGCCGCACCGGCAAGGTCGCTGTCAACAACATCTCGGCGGCCTGATCGCGTTTTCGCGGTCGCTCCCTTGCGCCTCAGCCGTCAGGCGGCGCGGGGAGAGCCCACAATCGAGAGCCGCTCCCATATGCGGAGCGGCTTTTTTCGTAGCACGACGCCGGACGTTCACGCCGGCGAGCCCGAAAGGGAAAGCCATGTCCCATTCCTTCAAGGTCGGCCAGTTGGTGCAACTGATCCGCGCCCCGGTCTCCGATCCCCGTTTCAGCTCGGCTGACCATTACGAAATCGTTCGGCTGATGCCGGCGGACCAGACCGGCGAGGTGTCCTACCGCGTCAAAGCCGGCGCCCAGGAGCGCGCGGTACGCGAAAGCGACATTCGCCGATGAGCCGATCCGACAATAACCGCGCCGACAATCGACTCGACGATCGCCTCGGCAAGGCCGCACAGGCCCGCAAGGCGATGCTCGACCGCTTCAAAGACCGCCCCGCCGCCGACGATCCGGAAGTGATCGCCCGTAACGCCGAACGCGCAGCGCTCGCCGCAGCCCGAGAGACCCGGCTGGCCGAGCGCGAGGCCGAACGCCGGGCGACCTCCGAGCGCGAAGCGTCCGAGCGGGCCGAGCGCGAGACGCGCGAAGCCGCCGAGAGCGCCGAGGCTCAGGCCGCCAGCGCCGAAGCCGTCGAAACGCTCGCCGCCGAGAAGAAGGCGGCCCGCGACGCGCGTTACGCCGCCCGCAAGGCGCGCAAGAACTAAGCTCCGCGCGCCGTCAACCGATCAGCCGCAGCCGCGCCGCGACCTTGTCCAGGAAGCGCGCGCGGTCGCGATCGCTCGTCGAATCCATTCTGTGCAATCCGAGCCAGAAGGTCTTGCAGCTTTTCGCGCACAGCACGGATATGCCGGTCAGCAGCATTCTGCGTCCGGGCATCCCCACGAAAAACCACCACCAGCCCGGCGAACCGAGCGTCGAGATGGCGCCGACGACGCGGATGTTCGTCATCACCCGCGTGATCGGCTTGCCGCGCTCGGGCATCCTGAAGGTCGCGTGCGGCACCCAGACCCGGTCGATCCAGCCCTTGAGCATCGCCGGCGGCCCGTACCACCAGGTCGGATAGGTGAAGATCAGCCCCTCCGCCGCGCGCAATCGCGCGAGATGGTCCGCGACGGGTTTCTCGTTCTCCGCCGGCGTGTGATAGCCGCGCCGCTCTTCGGTGCTCATCACGGGGTCGAAGCCTTCCGCGTAGAGATCGAGGAGATCCACCTCGTGGCCGGCATCGGTCAACGCCGAGATCGCCCGATCTCGGATCGCGGCGCCGAATGATTCCCCGCAAGGATGTGTGTGAACGAGCAGGATTCGCATCTGGTCCTTCCGGTCGGCGGCGAGCCCGGGCGATTCGCCTCCAGCATGATGGCCGCGGGGACGATGATCCGCCAAACGAAGACAGCCGCCCCGGTCCCCGAGGCGGCTGCTTCATTCGATCGGACCCGAGCGCGCGCGATCGGCGCGCCAACAGGTTACTGAGCCGCGGGCGCCGGCTCGCCGGCAGGCGCCGGATCTGCGGCCTCAGGGCTCGTCTCCGCCTCGGCCTCGCCGCCTTCGACAGCGGCGACTTCCGGCAGTTCGGGCGGCGCGTCGGAGAGCGAGCGCATGTACAGGATGATGTCGGCGCGGCTCTGGGCGTTGCGCAGGCCGGCATAGGCCATCGTTGTGCCGGGCATGTAGCCGCGCGGGTTCTCGAGGAAGCCGTCGAGCTCGTCGTAGCCCCAGACCTCGCCGGCGGCGGCGCGCTCGGTCAGCGCGGCCGAATAGCCGAACCCGGCGTTGTTGCCCTTGGTCTGGGTCACGACGTCCCAGAGGTTCGGGCCGATGCGGTTCTCGCCGCCCTGGTCGAAGCTGTGGCAGGAGGCGCAAGCGCGAGCGGCGCCCTGTCCGCGATCGAGACTGGCGCTGGCGAGGCGGATCGGGAGCGGCTCTACCTGCGGCGCATCCGCGACGGCCGGGGCGCCCTCCTCGACTTCGGGCAGCACGAGGGAGCCGTGAGTCGCGGCGCGAGGCTCGAACACCATCCCGGCGACGATCCCCATGCCGACCACGAACAGCAACGCGCCGAGGACAGCGCCCATGATCTTGTTGAGCTCGAAAGAGTTCATGCCGCAGCTCCGGTCCGCTCGCCCGCGGACGTCATCTTGTGATCCTTGTCGCGTCGCCCGAAAGCGCCGCATCGCGGCGGTTGCTTAGCGCCTTTTCGATGGGTTTGACAATCAAAAAGGGAGTGGCGGGCAAGGCCTCCGGGTCGCATGCGCCGCGCGCTTGGGGTGTCGACGCGCTCCGTTGATGCAAATCATGTCGCCGATGAGCCATGAGGTTTACGCAGGTTCCATGGACGCCGCCGCCCACGAGACCCAGCCGCTCGTCCGGACGCACGGGCTGACGAAGGTCTACAATTCCGGAGAACTCGCCGTGCACGCGTTGCGCGGCGTCGATTTCGAGGCGCGCGCGGGCGAGTTCGTCGTCATGCTGGGCCCGTCGGGATCGGGCAAGTCGACGTTCCTCAACATCGTCGGCGGGCTCGATCGGGCGACGTCGGGCGAAGCGAGCTTCGCGGGCCGCGATCTCGGGGGCATGAGCGACCGCGAACTGACGCTCTACCGGCGGGATCATGTCGGCTTCGTCTTCCAGTTCTACAACTTGGCTCCCAGCCTCACGGCGCGCGAGAACGTCGCGCTCGTGACCGAGATCGCGCGCGATCCGATGCGCCCGGAGGAGGCGCTGGAGGTCGTCGGGCTCGGACCGCGCATGGATCACTTTCCAGCGGAGCTTTCAGGCGGCGAGCAGCAGCGCGTCGCCATCGCGCGCGCCATCGCCAAGCGCCCGGAAGTGCTGCTCTGCGACGAGCCGACCGGCGCGCTCGATTCGCGCACGGGAATCCTGGTGCTCGAAGCGTTGTCGCAGGTGAACCGCGATTTCGGCGCGACGACGCTCGTCATCACGCACAACGTCGCCATGGGCGACATCGCCGACCGGGTCGTGACGTTCGGCGACGGGCGCATCGTGGCGGACCGCCGCAACGCCGCGCGCAAGGACCCGCAGGAGGTGTCCTGGTGAGCCCGCTGCGCCGCAAGCTCCTGCGCGATCTGATCCGCCTGTGGCCGCAGGCGCTGGCGATCGCGCTCGTCATGGCCGCGGGCGTCGCGACTTTCGTGCTCGCCGTGGGCGCGCACGCCTCTCTGGAGGAGACGCGCGCTGCCTATTACGACCGGTATCGCTTCGCCCACGTGTTCGCCCGCGTCGTCCGCGCTCCCAATTCTCTCTCCGACGAGATCGCCGCGATTCCCGGCGTCGCCGCCGTCGAGACGCGGATCGCGGCGCTGGCGCTGCTCGACTTGCCCGACATGATCGAGCCGGCCTCGGCGATGATGCTCTCCCTGCCCGATCACGGCGAGCCGCAGCTCAACGTCCCCGTGTTGCGGCGGGGTCGCGCTCCCGAGCCGGGAAGCGACCGCGAGGCGATGGTGAGCGAGCCGTTCGCGGCCGCGCACGGCTACGCCCTCGGCTCGACCTTCGAGGCCATCCTCGACGGGCGAAAGCGCGCGCTGGTCATCGTCGGGATCGCCCTGTCGCCCGAGTTCGTCTACACGGTCGGCCCCGGCGATCTGATGCCCGACGACCGTCGCTTCGGCGTGGTCTGGATGTCGCGCCGCGCGCTCGCGGGGGCGTTCGATCGCGAGGGCGCGTTCTCCGAGGTCTCCGTGCGGCTCACGCGCGGCGGCTCGGAGCCGGCGGTGATCGCCCGGCTGGACTCGTTGCTCGCGCCCTATGGCGGCGAAGGGGCCTACGGGCGTCGTGATCAGGCCTCCCACGCCTTCCTCGACGCCGAGCTGCTGCAGTTGCGGGCGATGAGCCGCGTCCTGCCGCCGATCTTCCTGATCGTTTCGGCGCTCTTGGTGAACATGACGCTGGCGCGTCTCGTCACGCTCGAGCGCGAGCAGATCGGCCTGCTCAAGGCGCTCGGCTATACCGGATTCGCCATCGGACGCCATTATCTCGAATTCACCGCCTCGATCGCGCTCGTCGGGATCGCCATCGGAGCCGTCGCCGGCACCTGGCTCGGGATCGGCATGACCACGCTCTACGGCGATTTCTTCCGGTTTCCGTTCCTGCTCTTCCGCAAGGACCCCCAGACCTATCTCGCCGCCGCCGCGGTGACGCTCGCGGCCGCGGGGATCGGCGCCGCGCGCGCCGCCGCGCAGGTCGCTTCCCTGCCGCCGGCGGTCGCCATGGTCCCGCCGGCGCCGGCCCGATACCGGAGCAGCCTGTTCGACCGCGCCATCGCCTTCGCCCGGTTCTCGACAACGGCGGTCATGGCCGTCCGCAGTCTCGCGCGCCGCCCGCTGCGCACAGCGGGCGCGGTCGCCGGCGCCGCGATGTCCGTCGCGATCCTCGTCGGCTCGCTGTGGACCTACGGCTCCGTCGAATACATGATCGACGTCACCTTCAACCGCGCGGAGCGGCAGGACGCCACGGTGACGTTCGTGAGGGAGCGCCCGATCGCGGCCGTGCGCGAGGTCGGGCGCTTGCCGGGCGTCCTCTCCGTCGAGCCCTACCGCGCGATCCCCGCCAAACTGCGCAACGGCACCCGCGAGCGACGCGTCGCCATCACGGGCAGGATCGACGACGCCGATCTCAGTCGAATTCTCGACGTCCGGCTCGCGGCGGTCGATCCGCCGGATTCGGGCCTCGCCCTGTCCGACGCGTTGGCGCGCGCGCTCGACCTGCGGCGCGGCGACATGGTTGAGGTGGCGTTGCTCGCCGGAGACCGCCGCACCCTGTTCATGCCCGTTTCGCAGGTGATCGAGGGCTATCTCGGCCTCTCCGCCCATGTCCGCCTAGAGGCGGCGAACGCCCTGATAGGAGAGGGGGCTATCGTCAGCGGGGCTCATATCCTGCTCGATTCCGCGCAGAACGAGGCGTTCTTCGCGGCCGTCAAGGATATCCCCGCCGCGCGCTTCGTCGCGCTGCAGCGCGTCACGCTCCAGAAATTCCGCGACACGCTCGCCTCGAACATCACCATCATGATCAGCGTCTACGTGACCCTCGCAATCATCATCTCCTTCGGCGTGATCTACAATTTCGCCCGGATCTCGCTGTCGGAGCAGGGGCGGGAGCTGGCGAGCCTGCGCGTGCTCGGCTTCACTCCGGCGGAGACCTCCTCGATCCTGTTCGCCGAAATCGGCGTCGTCACGCTGCTGGCCCAGCCTTTCGGCTGGATCGTGGGGTACGGCTTCGCGGCGATGCTGGCGTCGGGATTCGACAGCGAATTGTATCGCGCGCCGCTCATCGTCGGGCGCGAAGTCTACGCCTGGGCTAGCCTCGTCGCGATCGGCGCCACGCTCGTTTCGGCGTTGGTCGTGCGGCGGCGGATCGACCGGCTCGACCTGATCGCCGTCCTCAAGACCCGGGAGTGAGGGATGACGCGTCGTTGGCTGAACCGCGCGCTCCTCGCGCTTCTCGTCATCGCCGGTTCGGGCGGGGTCTGGTGGGCGATGCGCGCGCCCCCCGTCGAGGTCGACCTCGCGACTGTGGCGGCTGGCCCGTTCGAAGTGCTCGTCGAGGAGGACGGCGTCACGCGCATCCGCGATATATACACCGTCTCGGCGCCGGTCGCGGGCGCGGTGCAGCGCACGCCGCGTCGGGTCGGGGACAAGGTGCGGGCGGACGAGACGGTCCTCGCCGTGATCGAGCCGAGCGCGCCCGGCTTCCTCGACCTGCGAACGGAGCGCGTCAGCGAGGCGGCCCTGGAGGCCGCGCGCGCAGCCGTGGGGCTCGCGGAGGCGCAGCTTCGACAGGCGGAGGCCCAGCGCGTCTTCGCCGAACGCGATCTCGCCCGCGCCTTAGAGTTGTCGCGCCGTGAGACGATTTCCGGACGCGCCCTTGATCAGGCGCGGCTCGCGGCGCAGACGGCGGCGACCTCCGTCGCGAGCGCCCAAGCCTCCCTCGAAGTGCGTCGCCGGGAGCTCGCCAGCGCCGAGGCGACGCTGATCCAGCCCGGGGGCGCCGGGCAGGTCGCCGCGAGCTGTTGCATCAACGTGCTCTCGCCGGTCGACGGCCGCGTGCTGCGGGTCCATGTCGACAGCGAGCGCGTCGTGCAGGCGGGGACGCCGCTGATGGACGTGGGGGACCCTCGCGATCTCGAGGTCGTCGTCGACCTGCTCTCGCGCGACGCCGTGCGAATCGCGCCGGGGGCCGAAGCGCGCATCGAGGGGTGGGGCGGCGAAACGGCGCTCACGGCCCGCGTCGCCAGCGTCGAGCCCACCGCGACCACGCGGGTATCCGCGCTCGGCATCGAGGAGCAGCGGGTTCGGACCGCGCTCGCCTTCGAGGGCGACCTCCCCGATGGCGAGCGTCTCGGGCACAATTTCAGGGTGGTGGTCCGGATCGTGGCCTGGCGGGTCGAGGACGTCCTCGCAGCGCCGGTGGGGGCCCTGTTCCGAAATGGCGAGGATTGGGCGGTTTTCGTCGCCGTCGAGGGCCGTGCCGCGCTCAGGCGAATCCGGGTCGGCGAAAGAAACAATCTCTACGTGCACGTGCTCGACGGCCTGGCCGCCGGAGAACGAATCGTGCTCCACCCGGGAGACGGCATCGTCGACGGCGCCCCGATCGCCGAGCGCAGCCAGGTGACTGGAATTTAGACTTGACTAATTCTGGAGCCGAGTGCCTGTCGGCTGGATAGGAAACGAAATTCACGCGTCTTCCGCATTGCGTTTCGGGTCCTTGAGCTTGCTTGACAGCAATTGTCGAAGGGTGACTTGATTTAGAGGCCTCACGCGGAAAAAGGACCAAATTTTCGCCATGTGGAAACTTTAAGTTCCATAGGCGATTGCCCCTTTTGACCACGGCGCAGCCGAATGCATCGGTTCCGGTCGTTCAAAGCTGTCGATGCCAAGAATAAATTAAAGAAGAGTGTGACTTATGCAGAATCGTGAAAAAACCGCCCTCTTTATTGATGGGGCAAATCTTTATGCAACAACACGAGCGCTCGGTTTTGATATTGACTACAAGATGCTTTTGAAAGAATTTCAAAGCCGGGGAAATCTTCTGAGGGCCTTTTATTACACGGCTCTCGTTGAGGATCAGGAGTATTCGTCCATCCGGCCTCTGATCGATTGGCTCGATTACAACGGTTATCGCGTCGTCACCAAGCCCACGAAGGAGTTCGTCGACTCCTCCGGTCGCCGCAAGGTGAAGGGCAACATGGATATCGAGCTGACGATCGACGCCCTCGAACTCGCTCCCCATGTCGACCACATCGTCCTGTTCTCCGGAGACGGCGATTTCAGATCGCTGGTCGAGGCGCTGCAGCGTCGGGGCGTTCGCGTCACGGTGGTCTCCACGATCTCCACCCAGCCGCCGATGATCGCCGACGAACTGCGTCGTCAGGCGGACGAATTCGTCGACATCATCTCGCTGGAGAAGCGTATCGGCCGCGATCCGTCCGACCGTTCCTCTCGGGTGCATTCCGACGGCGATCGCGGGCCGCGTCCGGGGCCGGCGCTCGAGCGCCGCTACGGCATCCGGCAGGGCGCGGCCGCCGACGACGATCTTCCCGAAGACTGACCAGCGCTGGACTGACGCGCTCTCGAACCGACGCGCCGAGGGCCTGACCCCCGGCCGTCTCCCTCAGCCCTTCTCGCGCATGAGCCGCGCCTTGTCGCGGTTCCACGTCCGCTCCTTGTCGGCCTCGCGCTTGTCGTGCAGCTTCTTGCCGCGCCCGAGGCCCAGCTCGACCTTCGCGCGTCCGCGCTCGTTGAAATAGATCTTGAGCGGCACGACCGTGAAGCCCTCGCGCTGCGTCGCGCCGATCAGCTTGTCGATCTCGCGGCGGTGCATGAGCAGCTTGCGGGGGCGCTTTGGCTCGTGGTTGAAGCGGTTCGCCTGCAGATATTCCGGGATATAGCAGTTGAACAGGAACAACTCTTCTCCCGAGGGGCCGGCGTAGGATTCGCCGATGGTCGCCTTGCCCGTGCGCAGGCTCTTCACCTCGGTGCCGGACAGCGCGATGCCGGCCTCCCAGGTGTCGACGATCTCGTAATGGAACCGAGCCTTGCGGTTGTCGGCGACGATGCGATGGGCGTTTGCGTTTCCCTTTGCCATGATCCTCAGCCGAGATTGATCCCGGCATGCGCGAGAGCCGCGCGCACCGCCTGCTTCGTCGCGTCGCTGACCGGCACCATCGGCAGGCGGACCTCGTCGCTCATGCGGCCCTGCGCGGCGAGCGCGTACTTCACGGGCGAGGGGTTCGTCTCGACAAAGAGCGCCGTGTGCAGCGGCATGAGCCGGTCCTGGATCGCGAGCGCCGTCGCATAGTCGCCCGACAGGCACGCCTTCTGGAAGTCGGAACACAGCCGCGGGGCGGCGTTCGCCGTCACCGAAATGCAGCCGTGGCCCCCATGGGCCATGAAGCCGAGCGCGGTGGCGTCCTCGCCCGAAAGCTGGATGAAGTCCGGTCCCATCGCCTCGCGCTGCAGGCTGGCGCGGGCCATGTTCGCGGTCGCGTCCTTCACGCCGACGATGTTCGTCAACTCGTAGAGCCGAGCCATCGTCTCGACCGACATGTCGATCACGGAGCGGCCGGGGATGTTGTAGATGATGATCGGGATGCCGATCGCGTCGTTGATCGCCTTGAAATGCGCGTAGAGGCCGCCCTGCGTCGGCTTGTTGTAATAGGGCGTGACGACGAGCACCGCATCCGCGCCGACCGTCTCGGCGTGCCGCGCGAAGTCGATCGCCTCGCTCGTGGAATTCGAGCCGGCGCCGGCGATCACGGGAACGCGCCCCTTCGCCTGGGCGACGACCGCCTCGACCACCCGCTTGTGCTCGTCATGGCTGAGCGTCGGGCTTTCGCCGGTGGTGCCGACGGGAACGAGGCCGCTGGAGCCGTTCTCGATCTGCCATTCCACCAGGGCGCGCAGCGCCTCCTCGTCGAGCGCGCCGTCGCGAAACGGCGTGACGAGCGCGGGGATCGAGCCCGTGAAACGGGGAGGGGTGGTCATCGGCGGCCTCCTGGACCGGGCTTGGTTGTCGTCGTTGCGCGCCGTCGGCCTCGGTTCGGAGGCGGGCGCGTGGCGTTTCCTCACATAGCCCTTGGCGGGGCGCGGCGCAAACCCCATCATCGCAAGGAGCGAGTCGCTGCGAGCGGTGCACGGGGATGAAAGCGGGCGCCACAATTCCACCCTCCGGCCATGCAAGCCATTCGCCACCGATCATCCACGGGAGAGACGGCGCGACGATGGGGTTGGCGACGAGGATCGAAGCGCGACGCGGCGGCATCTCTGGCAGGCTCCTTGCGCGCGCGCTCGCTTGCGGGCTGGCTTGCGCCCTGTGGGCGATGGCGATCGTCTTTGCGTCTCCCGACGCCCGGGCCGAGAGCGTTTTCGGCCCACCGCGTTTCGAGGAGCTCCACCCGGGCGTCGAGCGCGCGGCTTTCGTCGCGGCGTTGGCGCGCGCACGGGCCGGCGCGCTGGCGACGGGCGACGCGGCGGGCGGGGTTACGAACGACGCGGCGCGTATTCTTCTCGACTGGGTGGGGCTGCGCGCCGGCGCCGCCGCGGATTTCGACCGCATCGCAACCTTCATGCGCGACAATCCCGACTGGCCGGGGCGCTCGCTTCTGCGGCTGCGCGCCGAACAGGCGCTCGTGCGGGGAGGGCGCGCCTCCGACGCGACGATCCTCGCGTTCTTCGCCTCCGAGAAGCCTCGCACCGCGCTCGGGACGCTCGCGCTCGCCGGAGCCCTTGCGCGAGAGGAGAACGTGGAGGCGGCGCGGGCTCTGGTGCGCGACCTGTGGCGCGACGACGCGCTTTCCGAAACGCTCGAAACGCGCGTGCTCGCGGCCTATCCCGATCTCTTCACTCCCGCAGACCACCGCAGGCGCATGGAGCGGCGCGCGTTCGCGGAGGACTGGGCCGCCGCGCGTCGCGCCGCGACCCTTGCGGGCGACGGCTACCCGACGCTCGTCAATGCTCGCCGCGCTCTTGGCGGCCCGCCGGCGGGGTTGCAGCGGGCGCTGAACGCCGTGCCGCAAAATCTGCGTTCCGATCCCTCCTATCTGTTCACGCTGGCGAAACGGGCCCGCCTGTCCGACGATACGGCGGAGGCCGCCGCTGTCATCCGCCGGGCGCCGCGCGCCCTCGCGGACGTCGCCGACGGGGACGGCTGGTGGACCGAGCGGCGCATCGTCGCGCGCAACATCCTGGAGAGCGGCGACGCCGCGCTCGCCTACGAACTCGTCGCCGGCCACGCCGCGCAGTCGCCGTCGGAGATCATCGACGCCGAGTTCCACGCCGGCTGGATCGCTTTGCGCAGCCTCGACGATCCCGAGAAGGCGCTTTCGCATTTCGAGCGCGCCGGCGCCCCCGCGACGACGCCGATCTCGCTCTCGCGCGGCGCCTATTGGCGCGCCCGCGCGCTGGAGGCGGCCGGGCGCGAGGCGGATTCGCTCGCCGCCTATGAAGAAGCGGGCGTCCACGCGACGACCTATTACGGCCAGCTCGCGCTCCAGCGCCTCGGCCGCGAGGTGGCCTTGCGCGAGTTGCCGGAGGCCGGCCCCGAGGTCGTCGCGCGTCGCGACGCCCAGCCGCTCGCCCGCGCGGTCAGGCTGTTGCATCACGTGGGCGCGAACGATCTCGCAATAGCGTTGCTCGGCGATCTCGGGCGCACCCTCGACGATGCGCCGCTGCTTCGCTCTTACGGCGATCTCGCGGAGGAGTTGGGGGACCCGCGCGCGCTTCTCGCGCTCGCCCGCTCGGCGCTCTTGCGCGGTCAGCCGCTCGACAGCCACGCTTATCCGCTCGGCGCCGTGCCGGACTACCCGGCGCTCGGCTCCGGGGTGGAGCGCGCCCTCGTCTACGCGATCGCGCGGCAGGAAAGCTCCTTCGACCCCAACGCCGTGTCACCCGCCGGGGCGCGCGGCCTGATGCAGTTCATGCCCGCCACCGCGCGCCGGACCGCCGAACGGCACGGCGTTCCCTACGTGGCGAACCGGTTGCTCGGCGATCCGCGCTATTCGGCGAAGCTCGGCGCGGCGCATCTGGGGGATCTCATGCAGGATTGGGGCGGTTCCGCCGCGCTCGCCTTCGCGGCCTACAACGCCGGTCCCGGGCACGTCCGACGCTGGATCACGCGCTTCGGCGATCCGCGCGCGAGCGATCTCGACATGATCGACTGGGTGGAGAAGATCCCGTTCCCGGAGACGCGCTCCTATGTGCAGCGCGTGATGGAGAACCTCGTCGTCTATCGCCATCGCCTCGGGACCGGGACCAATCTCGCGATCGAAGCCGATCTGCGCGGCGCCCGGTTCGTGCGCTGACCTTACCCCGGCGCGCCGATCGCCTCGCAACGGTAACCGGCGTAATCCCCTCGCGCGAAGCGCTCCGCGAGCGCCGGCAGCGCGGTCTCCATCTCCTCGCGCAACGTCCAGGGCGGATTGACCACGATCAGACCGGAGCCGACGAGCCGTCCCGTATCGTCGGGACGCGCGATCGTCGTCTCGATGCGCAGCGCCGGGCGCGGACAGTCGCGCAGCGGCGCCAAGGCGCGGTCGATCGCGCGCACGTCCTTGATCGGATACCAGGCGGCGTAGATCCCCGTGGGCCACTTGGCGATTGCGGCGGCGAGTTCGGCGACGAGCCTGTCGATCTCGCCGGGGACCTCGTAGGGCGGATCGATCAGGACGAGGCCGCGCTTTTCCCTGGGCGGGATCATCGCCCGCAGCGCCTGCCAGGCGTCGAGCCTCAGCGCCTTGAGATTGGCGACCTGATGGTAGCGCTCGGCCAGCGCGGCGTGGTCGTCCGGATGCAGTTCGACGAAGACGCCCCGGTCGATCGGACGCAGCATCTCGCGCAGGATCGCCGGCGAGCCGGGATACGCGCTCTCGCCATAGCGAGCGCGAATATCGGCCAGCACCGCGCGGTAGGGCGCGAGCACGGCCTCGACCTCGGGGGCGAAGGGCTCGTCGAGGCGTCCGACGCCGTCGCGCCACTCCCCGGTGCGGCTGGCTTCGTCGGCGGTGAGATCATAGAGGCCGACGCCCGCATGGGTGTCGATCGCGCGGAACGGCGCCTCCTTGCGCAGGAGGTGCGTGACGATGCGGGTGAGGACGAGATGCTTCAGCACGTCGGCGAAGTTGCCGGCGTGAAACGCGTGACGGTAGTTCATCCGATCGCGCTCAGGGCCGCATCATCTGGCAATCGGGCGCCGCGTGCAGGTGTCGTTCGAGACCGCTGACGCAATATTGCACCCGCCAGCCGAACCCGATGTCGCCCAGCCCGTCGAGGATCACGTAATCGACGCGTCGGCGCGTCGTGCGGCCAGGCCCGTCCACATGGGCGGACGCCGTGCAGAAGCGGCGCGGGATATAGGACGCGCCCCAGGGCCGGAAGGCGAGCTCGCGCATCTTCTCGTATCCGGCGATCCGCAGGGACAAGTTCCAGAATTTGGCCTCGCGGCTGTCGAATTTGGAGGCGATCTGCGAGAGCACGCCCGCGTCGTCGCAGGCTGGGAGCTCGGCCTTCCAGGGGATTTCACGTTGCTCCGCCGGCGGCGCGTAGCGGTCCTGCGCGAGCGCGGACAACGGCGCGACCGCGCATGCTGCGGCGGCGAGGACGAGCATCGGGCTTCGCATCGAGGTTCCTTTTTTCGCACGGCGCCTCACGACAATCCGTCAGGCCGGCTCCGGCGTCAAGAACGGCGCGCGGCTCCACGGCGCGTCGCAGCCGAGCGCGCGGTTGGCGTCGAGCCTGGCGACGACGCGGGCGACCGCCTCGGGATCGCCCGTCGTCTGGAATGAGGCCTGCGGTCCGGCCGTCGTCGAACGGGCGCGATCATGGCGGATCAGGTAGTTCTGGAGGCTGCGCGCGACGATGTCGGCCTGTTCGATCAGCGTGGCG
This sequence comes from Microvirga sp., assembly GCA_022241475.1. The sequence goes on from JAKOMT010000005.1 coordinate 193,496, forward strand.
TCGCCCGGCAGCGCCTCGGCGAAGGCGTCGCGCACGAGCGGGTAATGCGTGCAGGCCAGAATGACCCGCGTCGGCAGCCGGCCGAGCCGCTCGCGCATCGCCTCGACATGCCCGCGCACGATCCGGGCCGTGTCTTCGGGATCAGCGCCCGCCTCGATCGCTTCGGCGAGGCCGGGGCAGGCCTGCTGGCGCACCCGCACGTTCGGAAGAAGGCGCTCGATCTCGCGGCGGAAATGGCCCGCCTGCACGGTGCCCGTGGTGGCGAAGACGCCGACCTCGAAATCTGGCGCCGGATCGGCGATATCGTCGTCGCGCCGCCATGCCCGGCCGGTCAGCGTCTCGACGACGGGCACGAAGATGCCGAGGAGGCGTCTGTCGGGATGACGGGCGGGTAGCCACGTCTCCTGCAATTCGCGCAACGCCAGCACGGAGGCGGTGTTGCAGGCGAAGACGACGATGTCGCAGCCCTGCGCGAACAGCGTCCGCGCGCAGTCGCGCGTGAAGGAAACGACTTCTGCGGGCGGGCGCGGGCCGTAGGGGTGGCGGGCGTGGTCGCCGAGATACATGAAGCGCCGCTCCGGCAGCGCCCGACGCAAGGCGGCGAGCACCGTGAGGCCGCCGCTGCCGGAATCGAAAACCCCGATCACGTCCCAAACCTCGCTCGCGCCGCACGATCAAGGCCTATCCGATTCACGAGCCGTTGTCGACGCGCGCGGGCCATGGCAAGAGGCTTGCGCCACGGGAGGCCTCACATGAACGCACAAGCCGAAATCGTCGCCGTGAATGCGGGCTCGACCCACGCCTTCAGCAAGGTCCCGCGCGAGGAGATCCGCCTCATCGCCGGGCTCGGCGTCGAGGGCGACGCGCATGCGGGCGAGACGGTGAAGCACCGTTCGCGCGTCGCGCGCGATCCGACGCAGCCGAATCTGCGGCAGGTGCATCTGATCCATGCGGAGCTTTTCGACGAACTGGCCGCCAAGGGATTCGCGATCGCGCCCGGCGACATCGGCGAGAACGTCGCGACGCGCGGGGTCGATCTCCTCTCCCTGCCGCGCGGGACCCGGCTGCGTCTCGGAGCTGAGGCGGCGGTCGAAGTGACGGGTTTGCGCAACCCCTGCCGGCAGCTCGACGATTTCCGCCCCGGCCTGATGAAGGCCGTGCTCGGCAGGGACGCGGCCGGCGCGCTCGTGCGCAAGTCCGGCGTCATGGCGATCGTCCTCGCGGGCGGGGTCGTGAGGCCGGGCGATGCGGTCGCGCTGACGCTTCCCGAGGGCGAGGCGATCGCGCTCGAGCCGGTTTGAGGCCGCCGGATCCTGGTTACGATGGCGCTATCCGCCCCACCCCGACCCTACCCTGCGGGGAGGGAGTTCGCGAAGCGCTTGAACCACGCCGCCAGAACCCTCCCCTCAGGGGAGGGCAGGGTGGGGTATTTCGCGCGACAGCGCGAACGGCTCAGCCCGGCATTTGCGGCGTGAGCACGCGGTTCTGGCGGAGATCGTAGATCTTTCCCGTCTCGGTCCACGAGGGGAGGGCGAGACGCAGGATGTGGGGGGCGACCTCCTCGGGCTTGCGGAGCGTCGACTGGTCCTCGCCGGGCATCGCCGCGCGGCGCATGTTCGTCGCGAGGGGACCTGGATCGAGGAGCATGCAGCGGATCGCGGTCTTCTCGGTCTCTGCGGCGTAGGTCCGCGCCAGCGCTTCGAGCGCGGCTTTCGAGATCGCGTACGGGCCCCAATAGGCGCGGCACTCGTGCGAGGCGTCGGAGGTGAGGAAGATCGCCCGACCCGCGTCGGAGGCGCGCAAGAGCGGATCGAACGAGCGAATCAGGCGCCAGTTCGCGGTGACGTTGACCGCCATCACCCGGTCCCAGACCGGGGGATCGACATGGGTGATCGGCGCGATTTCACCGAGCGTTCCGCCCGCTCCAACGACGATGTCGAGTTTGCCCCAGCGCTCGAAAATCGCCGCGCCCAGCCGGTCGAGCGCTTCGTGGTCGGCGATGTCGAGCGGCACCAGCGTCGTCGTTCCGCCGCCGGCCTTGATCGCGTCGTCGAGTTCCTCGAGCGCCCCTTGCGTGCGGGCCAGGGCGATGATGTGGGCTCCGGCCTCGGCCAAGGCGAGGGCGGCGGCGCGGCCGACGCCGCGGGACGCGCCCGTCACGACCGCGATGCGGCCCTGCAATAGTTTCGTCATGACGTCCTTCAATCGGCTTCGGCGAGGATCGACAGCTTGCGCGGCGTCGCCACCGACAAGTCCGATAGCGGCGTCGGATAATCGCCCGTGAAGCAGTGATCGGTCAGCTGCGGCGCGCCGTCGTCGCGGCCGGGGAAGCCCAGCGCGCGATAGAGCCCCTCGACCGAGAGGAAGGCGAGGGAATCGGCTCCGATATAGCGGCGCATCGCTTCGAGATCGTGCGTGGCCGCGAGCAGCTTGTCCCTCTCGGGCGTGTCGATGCCGTAGAAGTCGGGATGGGTGATCGGCGGGCTCGCGATGCGGAAATGCACCTCGCGCGCGCCGGCCTCGCGCATCATGCGCACGATCTTCACCGACGTCGTGCCGCGAACCAGCGAATCGTCGATCAGCACGATCCGCTTGCCGGCGATCGCGGCGCGGTTGGCCGAGTGCTTGAGGCGCACGCCCAGTTCGCGGATCGCCTGCGTCGGCTGGATGAAGGTGCGCCCGACGTAATGGTTGCGGATGATGCCGAGTTCGTAGGGGATGCCGGCCGCCTGAGCGAAGCCGATCGCCGCCGGCACGCCCGAATCCGGAACCGGCACCACGACGTCGACGTCGGCGGGCGCCTCCGCTGCGAGCTGCCCGCCGAAGGCTTTGCGCGCGTCGTAGACGCTGCGGCCGTTCACGATCGAGTCGGGGCGGGCGAAGTAGATGTATTCGAAGACGCAAGGCCGCGCCGGCTGCTTCGGGAAGGCGCGGATGCTCTCGACGCCAGTCTCGGAGATGACGACGATCTCGCCGTTCTCGACGTCGCGCACGAAACGCGCGCCGATGATGTCGAGCGCGCAGCTCTCGGACGCGAGGATGTAGCGCCCGTCCAGTTCGCCGAGCACCAGCGGTCGGATGCCGAGCGGGTCGCGCGCGCCGATGAGCTTCTTGTTCGACAACGCGACGAGCGCGTAGGCGCCTTCCAGCGCGGTGACGGCGTCGATGAAGCGGTCGATCAGGCGGCGCTTGCGGCTGCGGGCGAGGAGATGCAGGATCACCTCGGTATCCGTCGTCGACTGGCAGATCGCGCCGTCGCGGATGAGGTCGCGCCGCAGGGTCAGGCCGTTGGTGAGGTTGCCGTTGTGCGCGACGGCGAAGCCGCCGCCTTCGAGCTCGGCGAAGAGGGGCTGCACGTTGCGGATGACGGTCTCGCCCGTCGTCGAGTACCGGACGTGCCCGATGGCCGCGGCGCCCTGAAGGCGCTCGATCGTCGCGCGGTCAGAGAATGAATCGCCGACGAGCCCCAGCTTGCGCTCCGCATGGAAGCGCGCGCCGTCGAAGGTGACGATGCCCGCCGCCTCCTGTCCGCGATGCTGGAGCGCGTGCAGCCCGAGCGTCGTGATCGCCGCGGCGTCGGGATGTCCGAAGATGCCGAAGACGCCGCACTCTTCGCGCAGGGTGTCGCCGTCGAGATCGAACGCGTCGTCGTCGACGCCGCCCGCCGCATGCGCCTCGTAGGAACTTCTGGCCGTCGTCATCGTCCTGTCCTCGGCTCGTCGAACGAAAAATGCGACGGCCCGACAGCCGCCGCGTCGTCGATTGCTCCGTTCCGCGTCAGCCTCGCTGCTGCGGCGCGGCCTCCGGCGCGGGTTCGACCGGATCGCCCTCGGGGCCCGGCCGGAACTGCTGCAGGAGCCCCTCGGGGTCGTCCGGAAGCATGGTGATCAGGCTGTCGCCCGTGCTCTCGAGCATCGGACGCGTGCGCGCGTCGTTGGCCCATTCCGGCAGCCGTCCGTCGGCCAGCCAGCTCAGGAAGATCCAGCCCACGACGCAGATGAGAAAGCCGCGGGCGGCGCCGAAGAGGAAGCCGAGGGTCCGGTCGATCGCCCCGATGCTCGAATCGAGGATAACGTCGGAGATCTTGACGGTGATCAGCGAGACGATGATGAGCGTGCCGAGGAACACCACGGCGATGGCTGCGGCGAGCGCCGCCGTGCCGTTGGCGATGTATTGCTGGGCGTAGGGCAGGACGCTCGGGTGCAGGTACCAGGCGGCGACCGCCGCCGCGACCCATGCCACGATCGCCAGAACCTCGCGCGTGAGGCCGCGCACCGAGGCGAGCAGCGCAGAGACGAGGACGACGCCGATGACGGCGATATCGAGAATGGCGATGGGCATGCTTTGGCTGGCCTGCAACGTCGATAGGAGAAGAACGAGCGGAGCCTTACGGCGCCGCCGCGAGGCGGTGTATATCCCGCCGTGATTGATCCGTCATCACTCGTCTTGCGCGGATCGGGCTTTTCGATGGCGCGGCCGCGCGGCGACCGCGGCCACCAGTTCAGAGATATGACCGATCGGCTGCGCGCGCAACGCGCCGCCGTCGCCGCCCTCGCCGCGCGACGCGGGCAGGATCGCTGTGGAGAAGCCGAGCTTCGCGGCCTCCTTGACCCGTGACGCCGCCTGCGAGACGGGCCGCACGGCCCCCGAAAGGCCGATCTCCCCGAAATAGACCGCGTCCGGCGGCAGCGGCGAGCCCGACAGCGAGGAGACGAGCGCGGCGGCGGCCGCGAGGTCGCAGGCCGGCTCGTTGATCCGCATGCCGCCGGCGACGTTCAAATAAATGTCGTGGCTTCCGAGCTTGAGCCCCGCATGGGCCTCGAGCACCGCGACGACCATCGACAGGCGCGCGGGGTCCCAGCCGACCACTGCGCGACGTGGATTGCCCAGAGCGCTCGGCGCGACGAGCGCCTGCACCTCGACGAGGAGCGGGCGCGTGCCCTCCATGCCGGCGAAGACGGCGGCGCCGGGCGCGGCCGCGTCGCGGCCCTCCAGAAAGAGCGCCGAGGGATTGGGCACTTCCGACAGGCCAGCCCCCGTCATCTCGAAGACGCCGATCTCGTCGGTCGGGCCGAAGCGGTTCTTGGCGGAGCGCAGGATGCGGAAGTGATGCGCGCCGTCTCCTTCGAAGGAGATCACCGCGTCGACCATGTGCTCGACGACGCGCGGGCCCGCGATCTGGCCGTCCTTGGTGACGTGCCCGACGAGGATCACGGCGGCGCCGGTGGTCTTGGCGTAGCGGATGAGATGCTGGGCGCTGGCGCGCACCTGCGTCACCGTGCCGGGGGCGGATTCGGCGGTGTCCGTCCACATGGTCTGGATCGAATCGATCACCACCAGCGCCGGGGGGCGCCCTTGCGAGAGCGTCGCGACGATGTCCTCGACGTTCGTCTGCGCCGCGAGTTCGACCGGGCTCGAGGCGAGGCCGAGGCGCTCGGCGCGCAGACGCACCTGCCCGACCGCCTCCTCGCCCGAGATATAGACGACGCGATTGCCGCCTTGCGCGAGCGCGGCCGTCGCCTGCATGAGGAGCGTGGACTTGCCGATGCCGGGATCGCCGCCGATCAGGATGACCGAGCCGCGCACGAAGCCCCCGCCCGTGACACGGTCGAGTTCGGCGATGCCGGAGGGCGTGCGCGGCGGCTCCTTCGATTCTCCCTGCAATCCTTCGAGCGGAAAGACGCGACCCTTCGTGCGCGAGCTGCGCAGCGACGCGGGGACCGCGGCGGCGTCGCCCGAGCCGCCGATCTCCTCGACGACCGAACTCCAGGCGCCGCAGGCCTCGCACTTGCCGTGCCAGCGATTGTAGACGGCGCCGCATTCCTGGCAGATGAAGTTCGCGCGGGTCCTGGCCAAGAGGCGTTCTCCTTCAGGCGCCGACGTAGCGCCGGGCGTAACGGCGCCCGAGGCTCGTGAGGATTTCGTAGCCGACCGTTCCCGCGCGCATTCCCACTTCGTCGACGTCGAGGCCGTCGCCGATCAGGACCGCCCGCGCGCCGCGCCGCGCCGCGCCGGGCGGCGCGTCCGTAACGTCGAGGATGATGAGGTCCATCGACACCGTTCCCGCGAAGGGGCAGCGCACGCCGCCCACCAGCGCGACGCCGGACTCGACGCCGGCCGCGATCTTGTCGTCCGTGGCGCTCGCAGAGCGCGGGTAGCCGTCGGCGTATCCGACGCACAGCGTCGCGAGGCGCCTCGGCCCGCGCGCGGTCCAGCGCCCGTTGTACCCGACGCGGGTTCCGTCCGGGACGTCGCGCGTCTGGATGATCGACGCTTCCAGGCGCACGACGGCGCGCATCGGATTGCGGGCGTCCGGCGTCGGATTGCCGCCGTAGAGCGCGTATCCCGGGCGCGCCAGCGCAAGTCCCTGCGCGGGATCGAGGAGCGAGCCCGACGAATTGGCGAGGGAGGCGGGGGCGCCGGGAAACGCCGCGCGTAGGCGCTCGAAGGCCGCGATCTGATCGGCGGTCGCCGGCGACCCCGGCTCCTCGGCGCTCGTGAAATGCGACATCAGCAAAGCCGGCGCGAAGGGGAGGGCCCCGGCCGCCGCGTGCGCCTCGTCTGGCGAGAGCCCGAGCCGGTTCATGCCGGTGTCGACATGCAGCGCGGGAGGGGGGGCGTCGCCAGCCTGTGCGGCGAAGGCCGCCCATTCCGCGATCTCCTCGCGTGATCCGAGCACGGGGCGAAGCCCGTGCTCGGCGTAAATCGGCGCCGTTCCCGGCAGGAGCCCGTTGAGCACGTAGATCACCGCGTCCGGAGCGACGGCGCGGGCGCGGCGGGCCTCGCCGAGATGCGCGACGAAGAACGTCCGGCAGCCCGCCTTGGCGAGCGCCGGGACGGCGGCTTCGATTCCGGTCCCGTAGGCGTCCGCCTTGACGACGGCGCCGCATTCGGCCGCGCCCGAACGGTCCCGGATCTGCCGCCAGTTATCGGCGAGCGCCCCGAGATCGATCGTCAGCAGCGCGCCCGCCTCCGCCTCGGGGATCGGGCGGGGATCAATCACCGATGCGCTCCGGCATCTTGTCTTCTTCGGCGAGATCGGTGAAGCGCGTGATGTTGGCCTGGAAGGCGAGCTGGACGGCGCCCGTCGGGCCGTGGCGCTGCTTGCCGATGATCAGCTCGGCCTTGCCATGCGCCTGATCCATCTCCGCCTGCCACTTGAAATGCTCTTCCGTGCCGGGCTTGGGCTCCCGGTTCTGCAGGTAGTATTCCTCGCGATAGACGAAGAGCACGACGTCGGCGTCCTGCTCGATCGAGCCCGATTCACGCAGATCCGAAAGCTGCGGCCGCTTGTCGTCGCGCGATTCGACCTGACGCGAAAGCTGCGAGAGGGCGATGATCGGCACCGACAATTCCTTGGCGAGCGCCTTCATGCCGGTGGTGATCTCGGTCAGTTCCTGAACGCGGTTCTCGCCCTTCTTGCTGGAGCCGGAGAGAAGCTGGAGGTAGTCGACGACGAGCACGTCGAGCCCCTTCTGGCGCTTCAAGCGGCGGGCGCGGGCGGTGAGCTGGGCGATCGAGATGCCGCCGGTCTGGTCGATGTAGAAGGGGATCGACTGCATTTCTCGCGCGGCTTCCGTGAGCTTGTAGAACTCGTCCTCGGTGATGTCGCCGCGCCGGATCTTGTAGGACGGGATGCCGGACTGCTCGGCGATGATGCGGGTGGCGAGCTGTTCGGACGACATTTCGAGGGAGAAGAAACCGACGATCCCTCCGTTCATCGTCTCGATCGTCCCGTCCGGCCGCTTCTCGCCGCGATAGGCCTTGGCGATGTTGAAGGCGATGTTCGTCACGAGCGAGGTCTTGCCCATGGCCGGGCGTCCCGCGAGGATCACGAGGTCGGAGGGCTGCAATCCGCCCAGCATCCGGTCGACGTCGTTGAGGCCCGTCGAGATGCCCGACAGCTTGCCCTCGCGCTGATAGGCCTTCGCCGCCATGTCGACGGCCGCCGTGAGCGCGTCCGTAAATCGCTGGAAGCCTCCGTCGTAGCGGCCGGTTTCGGCCAGCGCGAAGAGCTTGCGCTCGGCCTCTTCGATCTGGGCGCGGGGCGTCGAATCGACGGGCGCGTCGAAGGCGGTGTTGACGGTCTCCTCGCCGATGGCGATCAGCTTGCGGCGGATCGACAGGTCGTAGATCGTGCGCCCGTAATCCATCGCGTTGATGATCGTCGTCGCCTCGGCGGCGAGGCGCGCGAGATATTGCGAGACGGTTATCCCGCCGAGATCCTGGTCGCCGAGGAACGTCTTGAGCGTGACGGGCGTCGCCACCTTGCCCGCCTTGATGAGGCTCGACGTCACCTCGTAGATGCGCCTGTGCAGGTCCTCGTGGAAATGCTCGGGGAGGAGGAAATCCGAGACGCGGTAATAGGCCTCGTTGTTGACGAGGATCGCGCCGAGCAGAGCCTGCTCGGCGTCGATGTTGTGCGGCGCGACGCGATATTCCGGCTCGTTATTGTCGAGTTGCGCCACGAGGGCGTTGGCCGTGGCCATGGCTGTTGCGTGTCCGAATCGTTGGCTTTGGGGCGATTAGCCTAGAGGATGCATGCGACGAACGGGACTCCCGCAGGCGGAGAGAACCGGGGGAGCGGTCGTGTGCGTCGGCAATGCGCCTGTGCATAGCGGGGATATCCCCGGGACGTCGTTCGGGCAAGGTATCCGTGATGGGCGCACGATGAAGAGTTTTCCACCGGGCCGGATCGTTTGTCTCACCGAGGAGACCGTCGAGACCCTGTATCTGCTCGGCGAGGAGGCGCGGATCGTCGGGGTGACGGGCTACGCCATACGCCCCGCCCGCGTGCGCCGCGAGAAGCCGCGCGTCGGCGCTTTCACATCAGCCGACATTCCGAAAATCCTCGCCCTCGATCCCGACCTCGTCCTGACCTTCTCGGATCTCCAGGCGGATATCGCTTCCGCCCTGATCCGCGAAGGCGTCGCCGTCCACGCGTTCAACCAGCGCGACGTCGCGGGCGTCCTCGCCATGATCCGCACGCTCGGCGCGCTCGTCGGCGCCGGCGATCGGGCGGAGGCGCTGGCTGCGGACTACGAGCGGCGCCTCGACGCGATCGCCCGCGAGGCTGCGGGGCGCGGTCGTCCGCGCGTGTATTTCGAGGAGTGGGACGATCCGCTGATCAGCGGGATCGGCTGGGTATCCGAACTGATCGAGATCGCCGGGGGCCGGGACGTGTTCGCCGACTTGCGTTCATGCAAGGCTGCGCGGGATCGGATCATCTCGCCGGAGGCGGTCGTCGCTGCGGCGCCCGACATCATTCTCGCCTCGTGGTGCGGCAAGAAGGTCGCGCCCGGCCGCATCGCCGCACGCTCCGGCTGGGATTCGATCCCCGCCGTTCGGGCCGGGCGTATCGTCGAGATCAAGTCCCCGCTGATCCTCCAGCCGGGCCCCGCCGCGTTGACGGACGGGTTGGACGCGATCGTCGCCGCCTTGCGAGCCTGACATATTTGCGTCGCCGCAAGCTCCTCCTCTCAGCGCACATTGACGGAGCTTCGATGGGCCGCGCATAAGTCATGCTTGAACCAAGCATCGGCGGGCGCGGGACACCGCGTTCGCAACAACCAATATCGGGAAATCCATGAGCGAAAACGAGCGTCGAATTCAGCGTCCCTCCCGCGATCCCTTCCTCTTCCGCCCGATCAGGTTCCGCTCGGTCGAGGCCCGCAACCGTCTCATGATGTCCCCCATGTGCCAGTATTCGGCGCAGGACGGCGTCGCGAACGATTGGCATTTCGGCCATATCGCGGCTCGCGCCGCCGGGGGGATCGGCATTCTGTGCGTCGAGGCGACCCACGTCTCGCCGATCGGGCGCATCACGCCCAATTGCCTCGGCCTCTGGAACGACGCCCAGCGCGACGCGCTCGCCCGCATCGTAGCGCATGTGAAGAGCCTCGGCGCGACGCCGGCGATCCAGCTCGCCCATGCCGGACGCAAGGCCTCCGTATCGACGCCGTGGACCGGCACGAAGCCCGTTCCCGTCCCGGACGGCGGCTGGGAGGTGATCGGCCCGTCCGCCGTGCCGCAGAGTCCGGACGCCCCGACGCCGCGCGCCATGGACAAGGGCGACATCGCGCAGGTGGTGGAGGAGTTTCGCGCTGCGACCCGGCGCTCGCTGGAGGCGGGATTCGAAGTCCTGGAGATCCACGCCGCGCACGGTTACCTCCTGCATTCCTTTCTCTCCCCGCTCTCGAATTTCCGCGCCGACGAGTATGGCGGCTCGCTCGAGAACCGGATGCGCTTCCTGCACGAGACGCTCGACGCCGTGCGCAAGGAATGGCCGCAGGAACTCCCGCTCTTCGTGCGCATCTCGGCGACCGACTGGCATGAAGCCGGCCTCGATCTAAACGCCTCCATCGAAATCGCGCGCGCGCTCAAGGCGCGCGGCGACGTCGATCTGATCGACTGCTCGACTGGCGGCGTCCACCACGCCCAGAAGATCGCCCCATATCCCGGCTATCAGGTTCCCTTCGCCGAAGGGATCCGCCGCGCGGTCGATATCCCGACTGGCGCGGTCGGCCTGATCTCGACGCCGGAGCAGGCGGAGGAGATACTGGCCGGCGGGCGCGCCGATCTCGTGCTGCTGGGCCGGGTGCTGCTGTTCAATCCGCACTGGCCCCTGCATGCGGCGAACCGGCTGCACGCCGACCATGTTAGGTGGCCCGAGCAATACGAGCGCTCGAACATCTTCTGACGCGGGAGGACGAATGTTCGACATACGCGACGCCGAGATCGTGCGGGAGATCGTCCGCTGGGGCGGCTTCCGCGCGGCGGCCGGCAAGCTCAATCTCACGCAATCGGCCGTCTCGGCGCGCGTATCGAGCCTCGAGGACCGCATCGGCGTCACGATCTTCGACCGTCGCAAGCGCGGCGCGCAGTTGACGCCGCAGGGCCGCGCCTTCCTCGAGCAGGCGGAGCGACTGGTGGTGATGCGCAACCAGATCGTCGCGAGCCTCGCCCCGAACGGGGGCTTCGCCGGGACGATCCGCATCGGCGTCGCCGAGACGATCGTTCACACCTGGCTCGGCGACATGCTCGCGCGCCTGCGCGACCGGCTGCCCGCGATCAGGCTGGAGCTGTCGGTCGACACCTCGCCCGTTCTCGCCTCCCGCCTGCTCGACAACGATCTCGACGTGGCGGTGATGATGTCCTCGCTCGTGCCGCCATTGGCGGTGCGCATGCCGGTCTATTCCTGTCCGCTCGAATGGTTCGTATCGCGCGATTTCGAACTGGCGCCGGCGCCGCTGGGGCTGTCGGATCTCGTCCGCTACCCGATCATCACGTTCTCGCGCGGCACGCTTCCCTATGCGGAGCTGGAGCACAAGCTTCCCGTTTCCGACCTCTCGCCGCCGCTGCTGCACGCCTGCGCCTCGCTTTCGACGACCCTGCATCTGACGCGCGTCGGATTCGGGATCGGATTGCTGCCGACCCCGATGGTCGCGCGCGATCTCAACGAAGCGCAGATGCGTCGCGTGAAGACCCGCGCCGACGCGGGAATGTCCGATCTCTCCTTCGACTTCGCCTATCTCCCCGGCCAGCGGCCGGAGGTGATGGAGGTGATCGCGGAGGCCGCCACGCAAGCGGTCGAGGCGCTTGATTGATCGATTTTTATGATCATTTCGATCACTATTTGATCGATTGACGCGAACTATTCTATTTGGAACACTTAGCTCAACAAAATAGAAATGCGGGATCGCAAAAGCGAACCGCGGGGAACAGCAGAGAGGGAAAAGTATGGCTACGTTTTCGGAGCCATCAGCGCTGCGTCGCGCCGTCCGAGATGGCGTGTTCTCCAGGCCGACGACTGGCCAGGCGGGTGGGTTCCTGCAAGGGAACCTCGCGATCCTGCCTAAGCAATACGCTGACGATTTTCTCGCCTACTGTGTGCGTAACCCAAAACCCTGCCCGCTGCTCGGCGTTTCGGAGCCGGGACGTCGCCGCATCGACTCCCTCGGCCTCGACCTCGACATCTCGACCGACGTTCCGTTCTATCGCCTGCACCGTGACGGAACGCACGAAACGGTGTCGGATCTGGACGAGGTCTGGCGCGACGATCTGGTCTCGTTCGTGATCGGCTGCTCGTTCTCGTTCGAAGAATCTCTGCAGCGCGCCAAAATTCCCGTGCGCCACATCGAGGCGGGCCGGAATGTCCCGATGTACGTCACGAATATCGAAACGCGGCGCGCGGGCCCGTTCCACGGGCCGATGGTCGTCTCGATGCGCGCCTTCTCTCCCGCCGACGCGATCCGCGCGACGGTGCTGTCCGATCGGCAGCCGCTGGCGCACGGCGCGCCCGTTCATTTCGGCGATCCCGCCCTTATCGGCGTCAAGGATCTGCTCAATCCCGAATTTGGGGACACGCCCGTCCTGCGCGACGGCGACGTTCCGGTTTTCTGGGCCTGCGGGGTGACGCCGCAAATGGCGATCCGCAACGCGCGGCCCGACATCGCGATCACGCACGAACCGGGTTTCATGCTCGTGACGGACGTGCCTGCCGAGGGAGCATCCATCGGCATCTGAACGGCGCCCGCGCGTCGTCAATATCAAGGGGAAAAAGGAGCCTTCTCATGAAAAATTCTTTCAAAATCGCCCTACTCGCCGGCATTGGCCTCGGCGCCATGTCCACCGCCTCGCAGGCGCAGGTGGATGAAGTCACGCTCTCGGTCGTCGGCTCGCTCAGCGGCCTGCCTCTCTACCGCCAGTTCGAAGAGCCCTTCTGGACGCAGATGCTCCCTGAAGCTTCGGGCGGCAAGATCACGGTCGAAATGACGGCCTTCAACCAGCTCGGCTCGAACGGCTCGGACGTGTACCGCCTGCTCGGCGACGGCGTGTTCGACGTCGGCATGACGGTCATCGACTATACGGTCGCCGACGCGCCGGAGCTCGAGGCTCTCGATATTCCGCTGATCGCGCTGAACGCCGACGACATGAAGGCCGCGGTCGACGCCGCGCGCCCGTGGGTCGCGGAAAGCTTCAAGGAGCGCTTCAACTCCCACCTCCTCGCCATCGCCCCGTTCCCGCCGCAGGTCGTGTTCTGCCGCAGCGAGATCAGCACGCTCGGTGATCTGCAGGGTAAGCGAATCCGTGGTTCGGGCCGCATGACGACGCAGTTCATCGAGGCGCTCGGCGGCGAAGGCGTTAATCTGGCCTTCGGCGAAGTCCCTGGCGCGCTGCAGAACGGCGTCATCGACTGCGCGATCACCGGCGCCGGCTCCGGATACAGCGCCGGCTGGTGGGAGAGCGCCACGCATCTGTTCGTGATCCCGCTCGGCGGCTGGGATCCGGTCGGAACGGCCGTCAATCTCGAGCGCTGGGAGAGCTTCTCCGAAGAGACGCGCCAGCTCATCACCGAGCAGGTCAAGACCAATTTCGAAGACCCCGCCTGGGCCGACGCGCAGGGCGCTCTCGAGCGTGACATCGCCTGTCTTTCCGGCGGCGAGTGCGCCGCTGGCCAGGCTGGCGACATGACGATCGTTTACGCGTCCGACGAAGACATGCAGACTGCTCAGACCGCTCTTCGCGAGCGAGTGCTGCCCGATTGGGCGTCGCGCGCCGGCGCCGAGTGGGTGCAGCGCTGGAACGAGACGGTCGGCCAGGTCGTCGATATCGAAATCGCCGCGAACTGATCGCTGAGAAAATGGGGGTCACGATGCAGGATACGCTCGTTCCGGCCTGGCCGTCGAAAGTCGTCGGCGCGCTCGCCCGGATCAACTACGGCATCGCAGTCATCTGCGGCGTCGCCCTGCTCGTGACCGTCGTCTACGTGCTGGCGGAGATCCTTCTCCGCCGGTTCGTGGGGCGGGGCCTCGGCGGAACCGATGAGATCTCGGGATACGTCATGGCCGGCGTCGCGGCGTGGGGCTTTTCCTACGCCCTCGTCGAACGCGCCCATGTGCGGATCGACGTGCTGACCGGGCTGTTGCCCAAGTCGGGACGGTCGATCTTCGATCTACTCGCGCTCCTCTCGATCACTTTCGTCGCGACGCTCGTGACGTATTGGGGCTGGCGGGTTCTTTCGACGACGTTGACGCGAGGCTCGCGCTCGAACACCCCGCTCGAAACGCCGATGTGGATACCCCAGTCGGTCTGGCTGGCGGGCTGGGCGTGGCTGACCGTCGTTTCGGTGATCCTCGCCATATGCTTGCTCGCCTTGATGATCGCGCGCAGCTGGAATGATGCGGAAGCCGTAGCCGGCGTCGCCTCCGAAGCGGGAGAAGAAAAATGATATTCTCTGTCGGTGGCGCGCTGCTTGGGCTGCTCGCCTTGTCGATGCCGGTCGGCGTCGTGCTCTTCCTGCTCGGGCTGGGCGTCGACGCGTTCTTTTCCTCGTTCCCGCTGATCCGCGGTCTGGGCCAGGTCGTATGGTCCTCGTCGGATAGCGGATTGCTGATCGCGATCCCGTTCTTTGTTCTGCTCGGCGAGTTTCTCGTCCGCGCCGGCATCGCGGAGCGGACCTACCGGGCTCTCGACAACTGGTTCTCATGGCTGCCCGGCGGCCTGATCCACGCCAATATCGCCACCGCGACCATGTTTTCGGCGACCTCCGGCTCGTCGGTCGCGACGGCGGCGACGGTCGCGACGGTCGCCATGCCGCAGGCCGAACGGCTCGGCTACGATCAGCGCCTGTTCGCGGGCTCGATCGCCGCCGGCGGCACGCTCGGCATCATGATCCCGCCCTCGATCAACCTGATCGTCTACGGCTTCCTGACCGAGACCTCGATCCCGCGCCTGTTCCTGGCGGGCCTTATTCCGGGAATCGCGCTGGCCCTGTTCTTCATGGCCATGTCGGCGGCCTTGTGCGCATGGAAGCCGTCTCTGGGCGGTCCGACCCGCTCGGCGAGCTGGGAGGAGCGGATCCACGGCCTGCGCCACATCGTTCCCCTCTTCATCCTGTTCGGCGTGGTCATCGGCTCGATCTACGGCGGCTGGGCGACGCCGACCGAATCCGCGGCCATCGGCGTGGCGATCTCGGCGATCATCGCTCTGGCCAATCGCGGCCTGACCATTCCGGTGATCATCGCCTCGATCGTCGGCACCGTGCGCACCACCGCCATGGTGATGTTCGTCATCGTCGGCGCCTACTTCCTGAACTACACCCTCGCCGCCGCCGGCCTCGGCCGCGAATTGACGAGCCTCCTCAACAATCTCGGCCTCGGCCCCTACGAGACCTTGTGGGTCATCATCGCCCTCTACATCGTCCTCGGCTTCTTCATCGAGACGATGGCGCTGATGATCGCGACCATCCCGATCGTCGTGCCGATCATCGTGGCCCTGGGCTTCGATCCGGTGTGGTTCGGAATCCTGATGATCGTGCTCGTCGAGATGGCTCTCATCACCCCGCCCGTCGGCCTCAATCTCTACGTGGTGCAGGCGGCTCGAAAAGGGGGCAAATTCACCGACGTCATGGTCGGAGCGTTGCCCTACGTCGTCGCCATGTTCCTCATGGTCGTGGTTCTCGTCCTCTTCCCGCAACTGGCTCTGTTCCTGCCGAATTTGTAGCGCGGCTTTTACTCGCCAACGGGAGAAGCCAGACGGCGGCCTCGACGAGTTCGGTGCCGCCGTCTCGGCGTTCGGCGCAGCCAAGCGCCTCACAAGAAAACGCTAGAAGGAAACCCGTCAGATGTCGCAGAAACTCGTCTTCGTCACCGATAGCGGCGCCGAGCGCGCCGTGGAGATCGAGAACCTCGTCGTCGCCGGCTGGACCGCGCGCGATCGCGCCGCCGTCGATCATCATATCGAGGAACTCGCCGCGCTCGGCGTTCCCGCGCCCTCGACGGTTCCGCTGTATTACCGTTGCGCGGCCGATCTCGTGACGCAGAGCCCCGAGATCCAGGTCGTGGGCGGGGATTCGTCGGGCGAGGTCGAACCCGTGCTCATCGACGACGGCGAGACGCTGTGGCTCGGGCTCGGCTCGGACCACACCGATCGCAAGGCGGAAAGCTATTCGGTCGCCATCTCGAAGCAGGCCTGCGCCAAGCCCGTGAGCCGCGACCTCTGGCGCTTCGACGAACTGCGCGATCGCCTCGACAGCCTTGAGATGGCCTCGTGGATTCGCGACGATTCCGGCGCCGACTGGACGCTCTATCAGCAGGGGACGCTGGCGAAGATCCGCCCGCTTCTCGACCTCGTCGACGGCTCGCCGCTCGGACAAGCCGGGCGCATGGCGGCCGGGACGCTGATGATGTGCGGCACCTTCGGCGCGATCGGCGGCGTGCGCCCGGCGCGCCATTTCCGTATGGAGCTGCGCGATCCGTCGAGCGGGCGCGTGATCTCGCACGAATACGCCGCCGACATCCTGCCCGCGATCGCCTGAGCCGGGGGGATGAGCCTCGCCGTCGCCGCCTTCGTCGTGCGCGTGCTCGCGACCGCGGGCGTCGTGCTCGGGGTGACGGCGCTCGTCGCGAGGCTCGGCCCCCGCATCGGCGGCGTCGTCGCGGGGTTGCCGATCGTCGTCGGGCCGGGGCTGTTCTTCCTCTCGCTCGACGAGACGCCGGCCTATGTCGCGCAGGCGGCGGTGTTCACGCTGGTCTCGCTGAGCGCGACGCAATCCTTCGTGCTCGGCTTCGCGCTGACGGCGCGGCGCTGGTCCGCGAACATCGCGCTTCTGTGCGCGTTCGCGGCGTGGGCGGCGACGGCGCTCGCTCTGTATCCCGTGGTTCTCGACGCCGGAGGCGCCTTCGCGCTGTTCGTGGGGGCGGCGATCGTCACGCGGCTCGTGATCGGGCGATTGGGCGTACGCGATTTTCCGCGACCGCGTCGGGGCGGCCTGGCCTCTCTGCTGCTGCGGGCCGGACTCGCCGGACTGCTGGTCGGCGCGACGACGCTCGCCTCCGCGCGCCTCGGGCCGCATCTGTCGGGCATTCTGCTGGCCTATCCCGTCGGCATGACGGTGATCGCCTACACGATCCATCAGCGCGAGGGGCCGGAGACGCTGATCGGCACGTTGCGATCCGTGTCGCTCGGCACGATCAGCATCGCGACCTTCGGCTTCGTCACGGCGATCACGATCGAGGCCTGGGGAGCGACCGCCGCTCTCTCGGCCGCGCTCGCCGCGTCGCTCGCCGTCACCGCCGGACTGCTCGTCGCCTCGCGGGTCGTCGGACGACGCTGAGGCTCAGGGGGCGATTTCGATCTCGCCCGCGATGATCTCCCGCGAGAAATCGTTGATCAGGATTTCGATCCGCGCCGTCCAGACGCCCGACAGCGGCAGCGCCGCGTCGGTTGCGATCCAGACGCCGTCCGGCCCGCGAGCGAGCCGCGTCTCCACCGCCTCGATCCCGCGAGCCGGGAGCGAGAGCAGCAGCGTGACCTCCATCGGATCGAACGGCGCGAACGCGTCGTCGAACACCGTAACGGCGATGGCGTTGGAGCCGGTCCTGCCCGGAGCGACGTCGAGATCGGCCATGACGCGGATCCCGTGCAGGTGCGCGTAGGCCGTGGGGGCGGCGTCCGGAGCGGCCGCGCGGGGCGGGGGCGTGAGGCGGAACGCGGACGCGAGGGCGATGATCGCCACGGCGAGCGCGATCTCGGCGGCGATGCTTCGGGAGGCCGCGCGTCGAGCGCCGGGGGCGCCGGCGGCGAGAGCCGGCGCGAGGCGAAGCCGGTTGAGCGCGGCAAGAGCCAGCATCGCCAGCGCGCAGGCGATCTTGAGGCAAAGCAGCCCGCCGTACGACGTCGCGACCAGCGCCGCCGCATCGCCGAGCTGAACGGCTGCGAGCGCTCCGCCCGTGAGAAACAGCGCCGCGACGGGCGCTGTGGCGAGGCTCGAAAATCGCTTCAAGGCGGCCGGCGCGGCGCTGTTCTGGCCGGAGACGAGCGCGAGGAGGACCGGCAAGGCTCCGATCCAGAACAGCGCCGCGCCAGCATGCAGAGCGATCGAGGGCGTCGTCAGCCATCGCGGGTCGGCCGTGGCGGCGTGGCCGGACAGGGCGAACGAGAGGGCGGCCAGACCGACGGCGCCGGCGCCGGTGAGCAGCGGCTCGCGGCCCGATAGGCTGACGGCGGCGAGCGCGCCCGCGAGGATCGCGGTCACCAGCGTGCCGAGAACCGGGCTCTGCGCCAGAAGCCGCCAGGGCTGCGGCTGCAGGATTGCGGATAAGGGCGCGCCGGCGAGGTCGAGCGCCGTCGCGGCCGCCAGTCCGAGCGCAGAGGGAAGGATCAGCGCCGCGCCGAGGAACGCGGCGCGTCTGGCGCGCTTCGCGTCGTCGCCGGTCGCCGCGAACAGGGCGAGGGCGAACGCGACGCCCGGTCCGAAGGCGAGCGCGATCGTCAGAAAGAATTTTGAGATTGCGGCGGAAATCGCCGCGGCGCCGCGCGTTTCTCGAGCCGCGCCGGCGTTCTCCGAGGGCGCTCCGATCGAGAACATATGCGTGCCGCCGACCGGATGACCGTCGGCGGAAGCGACGCGCCAGCTGAGCACCAGGGTGCCTCGACCGGGATCCTCGGGCAGGGGCGCGACGATGGCGTCGCCCTCGGATCGCGCCTGCACGTCATGCGTCGCCCCGTCGGGCGTGATCCATCGCGCCTGGAGCGGCGCGACGGATTCGTTGAAGACGAGGCGCGCCGCATCCGGCGCGCTCGCGACGACCGCGCCCGCGCGGGGCTCGGCGCCGCGCAACTGCGCGTGGGCCAGCGCCGCGCCCGCCGATATGAGCGTCAGCAGCAGCGCGATCAGGGCGAGCATGAACGGCGGGGCGCGCCTCGTCATGGCGGGACGGTCTCCGTAATCAGTGGCGATGGCCGCCGGCGGCCGGCAGGATCTTCAGGCCGGGAGCCGGGTAGCGCAGGTCGCCCGTGCTCTGGCCGGCGGCCGGGATCTCGATCCAGCGCTCGGCGCCGTTGGCGCATTCCTGAACCACGGGGATGTAGAGCATCTCGTCGACGGGCAGCGCGTCCGTGAGGCGGCCGCGGAAGACGAACTCGTCATAATGCGCGTCGAGCAATTCGCCCGTCCAGACGATCTCGACGATACCCTCGGTGACCTCGCGGCCGTGATCCATGTAGGGCGTCTCGAGCGGACCGGAGACGGTTTCGAGCGTCCAGCCCGCCTTCGGCATCGGCTTCACGCCGGTGACGCCTGACGGGATGCTCACGCGCAGCTTGAGCGTGGGTTCGCTCCCGCAGCCGTGCGGAACGCGCAATACGGCCTTGTAGGTCGTGTTGACGACGGCCTCGCGGGTTTCGAGGGTGACATGAGCCTGAGCCGTGGAGGCCGCGCCGACGGCGAGGACGATGGAGGCGGCGGCGAGCTTGATGGCGGCGATGGTTTTCATGGGGTCTGTTTTCCGTATTTTGCCGCAGGCGGCCTCGCGCCGCGCCGGCTCGGTCTCAGAGTTCGGCGATTACGGCGCGCCGGGCGCGGGCCATGCCCTCGCCTGCGTCGAATGCGTCATGATCTTGGAGTTTTCAAACTGAGGAACCGCGTTCGCGCCAGGGGGCGGGCGGTTCAGACATGCGCCGCCTGCGGCGGGCCGCGCGCCCAATGCGGGCTCGCGCGCTCGCGACGAAGCGCGCGCGCGTCGATGGCGGGAGGCTGACGGGTGATCGCGTAGGCGACGGCGCGGGCGATCGTCGCGGGCGCCGTCGCGAGAACCGTCTTGGTCAGAGAGCAGGCCGGACAGTGAACGCCCTCGTGCGCGCCGTGGCCGGTCTCCTCCGCCGCATCGGCGTGAAGCGTCAAGCACAGGTCGGGGATCGTGCCGTCGGGAAGCGTGTAGAGGGAGAGGTCGATCCCGGACGCAGCCGCGAGAGACGCCGGCGAGGCGGGCGCGCCGGATCGGGGCGTGTGAGGCGCGACGCCGAGCGCGAGCAGGCACAGCGTCAGGAACGCTATGAGCAGGCGACGCAGGACCGGTTTCTCGGCGGATCCGTACATGTTCTCACTACCCGTGAACCCCTCACATACCCGTGAACGGCGGTGTGGGCAAACGGCTTCGCAAGACAAAATTAACGCCGTCGCACGGGAGCGCGACGGCGTTGAAAGAGGTTTTCCGCGCAGACCTCAAAGGCCCGCCGCGATGCGTCTCAGGCTTCGCCTTCGTCGAGATCCTCGGCGGTCGGTTCGGCCTGTTCGAGAATGCGGTCGGCGAGGACGCCGGAATTCTGGCGGATCGCGGCCTCGATCTTCTCGGCGACGTCGGGGTTTTCCTTGAGGAACGTCTTGGAGTTCTCGCGGCCCTGACCGAGGCGCTGGCTGTCGTAGGAGAACCAGGCGCCGGACTTGTCGACGATGCCGCCCTTGACGCCCAGATCGAGCAATTCGCCGACCTTCGAGATGCCCTCGCCGTACATGATGTCGAACTCGACCTGCTTGAAGGGCGGGGCGACCTTGTTCTTGACCACCTTGACGCGGACGTTGTTGCCGATCGCCTCGTCACGGTCCTTCAGGGTCGCGATGCGGCGGATGTCGAGGCGCACGGAGGCGTAGAACTTGAGCGCGTTGCCGCCCGTCGTCGTCTCGGGGCTGCCGTACATGACGCCGATCTTCATGCGGATCTGGTTGATGAAGATGACCATGGTCTTGGAGCGCGAGATCGAGCCCGTCAGCTTGCGCAGGGCCTGCGACATCAGGCGCGCCTGGAGGCCGGGCTGAACGTCGCCCATGTCGCCCTCGATTTCCGCGCGCGGCGTCAGAGCTGCCACCGAATCGACCACGAGCACGTCGATCGCGCCGGAGCGCACCAGCGTGTCGGCGATCTCGAGCCCCTGTTCGCCCGTATCGGGCTGCGAAATCAGAAGATCGTCCAGATTGACGCCGAGCTTGCGGGCGTAGATCGGATCGAGCGCGTGCTCCGCGTCGACGAAGGCGCAGACGCCGCCCTTCTTCTGGGCCTCGGCGATGGTGTGCAGAGCGAGCGTCGTCTTGCCCGACGATTCCGGGCCGTAGATCTCGATGACGCGGCCGCGCGGCAGGCCGCCGACGCCGAGCGCGATGTCGAGCCCGATCGAACCCGTCGACACGGTTTCGATCTCGACCGGCTGCTGCCCCTTGCCGAGACGCATGATCGAGCCCTTGCCGAAGGCGCGCTCGATCTGGGAAAGCGCCGCATCGAGCGCCTTCGTCTTGTCTTTATCCATGGAAGAACCTTCAACCAGCCTCAACGTGGACTGAACCATGACGGGCTTTCCTTATGCATGGGAACAGGGGGGAACTCAACGCGCGTCGCCCCTTGAATGTACTCAAAATGTTCTCACACGCAAGCAAAAAGAACAAAGCCGCAACCAATGCCCGAACGAGTTGCCTCGCGCCGCTTTTGCGGGACCGTCCGAACGCTCGCTCCGGGGCGCGCGTGGTTTCCCCGGCGCGCGATTCTCCACAGGAAATCACGCGGCCCCACCAAAACGGTGTCGCGGGCGCGGGCTCTGTTCTACACAGGCGCGCGAGGAGAGGGCGTCGCATGTCGGGAACGGATCGCAGCAAGGAATTTCTCGCCGGGCCGGGGCCAGTCGTCGTGCTCGTCGCGCCGCAACTCGGCGAAAACATCGGCATGGCCGCGCGCGCCATGGCGAATTTCGGCCTGCGCGAGATGCGCCTCGTCGCGCCGCGCGACGGCTGGCCGAACGAGAAGGCGAGCGCCGCCTCCTCGGGCGCGCTCGCCATCGTCGAGGAGGCGAAAGTCTACCCGACGCTCGCCGAAGCGCTCGCCGACGTGACGCTCGCCTTCGCCACGACGGCGCGCGAGCGCGGGCAGATGAAGCGCGTGGCCTCGCCGGCGCAGGCGATGCGGGAGACTGCGAGCGAGATCGCCGCCGGCGGGCGCGCAGCGCTGCTGTTCGGCCGCGAGCGCTCCGGGCTCGACAACGACGAGATCGCCGTCTGCGACGCGATCATGACGTTTCCCGTGAACCCCGCCTTCGCCTCGCTCAATATCGCCCAGGCCGTGCTGCTCACGGGCTACGAATGGTTCCGCACGTCGCAAGGGGAGGCGCTGCCCTTCTCCGGCGAGATCCGCTCCCCGCTGGCGCCGCGCGCCATGACGCTCTCCTTCTTCGAATTCCTCGAGACGGCGCTCGACGACGTCGATTTCTTCGTGCCCAACAAGCGCGCGATCATGGTGCGCAACCTGCGCGACATTTTCCTGCGCCGCGAACTGACCGAACAGGACGTGCGGACGCTGCGCGGCGTGATGCGCGCCATCGGCGAGCGGCGCTGGCGGGGGGAGGGCGAGGATCCGGAGAGCGACGACTGACGCGCGCGACGGGCGCCGGGAGAAAAGGGCTTGCGCTCCCGCCCGCTCGAATGTAGACCACGCGTCACCCGCAAGGGACGTCGGAGCGTGGCGCAGCCCGGTTAGCGCACTAGTCTGGGGGACTAGGGGTCGAAGGTTCAAATCCTTTCGCTCCGACCATTCTTTCTTCAGTAAAAACAGACGTTTGAGCGCGCCTCCAGCAAGCGGCGCGCTGTCTCTGCGTCGATTGCGCGCAGGGCTCGCCCTTTTTACTTATCCCCCGAGTTGCGTCATCCTCTCCTCGTCGGCGTCTTCGGCCGGCCGCCTCGTGAGGAGACGCCTCATGGTTTCGCGCAAAGTTCTCGGTCTCGCCCTCGTCGTCCTCGGGCTCGGTTTCGCCCCGGTGATCGCCTCCGCCCAGACGCCCGCTCCGCCTCCGCCCGCGATGAAGGACGGCGATTCGTCGATCGGCGGCGGAAGCGGCTGCGGTTCGCGCAGCGGCGCGACGTCGTAAACCCAGCCGTCACGGCCTGAACTCACCCTGCGCCTCAGCGCGGGGCGAAGTACCGCGCGCCTGCGCCGACGCGAACCGCCCCGGTGGAAATCAGCGTCGCGAGCACCTCCCGCACGCGCTCGCGGCGTCTGGCGGTGAGCTTTCCGTCGAAACTCGCCGCAATGGCGTCGACCGGCACGGGCGCGGGCGCGGCGACGAGCAATTCACGAACGACGCGTATCTGGTCAAGCCCGTCGGCCGGCCATTTCGGACGCTCCTTCGTCTCCACGGTCTCGAATTCCGCGAAAAGCTGTTCGCCCTGCGGGCTTGCGACCTTGCCGCCGAGCCGGGGGATCTGGAAATCGGGCCGCAGCCAGCGCACGAGCCCGCGCTTTTCCTCCGCCGCGCGCTCGACGTTCAGCGCGACGAGGCGGGCCAGCAGTTCCTCCTCGGCGGCCTCCTGCGGCGGCGGGCGCAGCGCGGAGGGCGTCGTCGCGCCGGGCCTTCCGACGAGATCGGCGCCGAGGTCGCTCCAGCCATAGGCCTCGAAGACGGCCGCGTCGATCTCGTCGTGGATTTCCCTCAGGATCGAGACGAGCCCGGCGGCGTGGATCGCGCGCTCCTCATCCGTGAGCGGCGTCGCGTCGAGCCCCGCCTCGATGCCGCGCAGGCGCTCGAGCGCGTTGTAGAGCCCGGTCATGGTGAGGCCGGCGTTCTCGGCCAGCCGCTCCTTGCGGAAGGCGTCGAGCCGCTCGCCGAGACGCCGCAGCCTGTCGCGCGACGGCGCCTGCGGATGGGCGTCGGGCAGGCGCGGATCGACGCAGGCCGGGAAGGGGAAGGGGTCGAAGACCCGCGTCTTCGAGTAACGCGAATCATTGCCGACGCCCAGCCAGCCGCCGCTCGCATAGGCCCAGGCCATATGAAGCCGCGACGAGAGGACGGCCAGATGCTCCGGGCTGTCGACGCCGATCGCGACCAGCATGTTGTCCGGCCGAATCGCGGCGTCGAGGAACTGGAAGAAGCGGTGTTTGGCGGTCTCGACGGTCGCGATGTAGCGGGGCAAGCCGGCGAGAAAGTCTCGTAGCTCAGTATGCCTGCGGCCGAACCACCACCAATATTGCCGTCTGAATTCCTCGTTATTGTGATCCCGCTCCGGCTTCACCGTCTCCAGCACGTGCTGGTAGACCTCCGGAAAGCGCTCGCGCACCTCGTCGACGCCGAGCGGGTCGAGGTCGATCACCTTGACGCCGCGCGGGCGGGCGGCGAGGTCGCGGCCGTTGCGGTAATCGAGGATATGCGCCTCGAGGCCCGGAACGCGCCCGATGCCGAGCGCCTGCGCCTTCTCCGGCGTGACGATGAAGCCGGCCCCGTGGAGCTTCACGCCGGGGCTGCACACCGCCTCGTTGGCGATCAGCGCGCGCGCCGCCGAGAGGTCCGCGCCGATGGCGAGATTGGCCCTGATCCTCCCCTCGCGCTTCTCCAGCTCGACCTCTGGCGTGTCGGTGTCGAGACCCTGCTCGGAGACGACCTCGGCGATAACGCCGTCGCGCTCGCCCTTCTCCGCCACTGTCATGGCGATGCGCACGGCGGCCTTGTCCACGGCCTTGAGCCAGGGATGGTCGGGCACGGCGTAGACGAGCGACAGCGGCTCCTTCGCGGCGAGATGGCGCTCGATGACGCGACGGGAGAAGACCTGCGTGATCGAATTCGTCGTGATGAAGCCGAAGCGCCGCAGCCGGTTGGGCTTGCCCTTCGTCCCCTTGCGCAGGAGCCGAGCCGCCGCCTCATCCCAGAAATGCATTACGAAATCCGCCCCGCCGGGCAGGTGCGGCCGCGCCTTCCAGCAGGCTTCGGCGTAGCCGTCTCCGAGCTCGGCGCGCATGTCCTTGCCGCCGATGAAGGGCGGGTTGCCGACGATGAAATCGACCTCGGGCCAAAGCGCGGGGCGCGGGTTGCGGTAAGAGTAGAGGGGAACGCGCGCCTCCGGATCGGGCACGGGCTCGCCGGTCACGGGATGCGCCATGGTCGTCGCGCCGTCCCAGCGCGAGAGCGGGCGCCCTGCCTCGTCGCGCTGCAGGACGGCCTCTTCCGAGGCGAGGATCGCGTCCTGGGCCCTGATCGTGCCGTAGGCGTGCAGGATCGGCTCGGGCAGGCTCGCGAGGCTCGTCGTGCGCAACTGCCACTTGAGGAAGCCGATCCAGAGGACGAGATCGGCGATCGGCACGGCGCGCGGGTTGACCTCCAGCCCGTGAAACTGCCGCGGGCTCACGGTCTCGCCCTCGATGGCGAGGCGGGACTGGTCGTCGCCGAGCGCGTCGAGCGCCTCCAGCACCTCGCCTTCGAGGCGCTTCATCAATTCGAGCGAGACATAGAGGCCGGTCTCAAGCGGTCGTCGCAACACCATCTTGGGCAGTCTTGAGGAAGGCGTCCAGTGCCTCGGCGGGCGTTCGCCATTGGAGGGTCTTACGCGGTCGGCCGTTGAGAACCGCGGCCACGGCCTCGAGGTGCTCCGCGCTGTGCAGGCTCAGGTCCGTTCCTTTCGGGAAGTACTGCCGCAGCAGCCCGTTGGTGTTCTCGTTGCTACCTCTCTGCCAAGGAGAGTGCGGGTCGCAGAAGTAGATCTCCAGACCAGCCTCGACCCGAAG
>JAKOMT010000060.1 GCA_022241475.1 Microvirga sp.
AAAGCCGAGATACCGCCCGGAGAGCGGCTTCGACGAGCGCGACAAATGAGATGGCGCCATTCCGCCCGCCGCTCGGAACAGCCGATAGCCGACCGGCTGCGATATCCCGATTGCCATCGCCGCGTCCTCACTCGACAGCCCGTCGGCGATAAAAGCCCAGAACCGCCGAAGATCATCGCGTCGGACAAGCCCCGGTCGACCGGGCGACCTCAGCTTACCCCGAATACACCGATCCGAACGCCTTCGACCCGCCATCGCGACCACCCTCCACAGAGTTGTTGCGACGACCGATTGAATCCACCCAATACGCCGCGGACGAGTATCGCCAAGCTCTTGCGGCGGCTGGAATAACGCCGTCGATGAGCCGAAAGGGAAACTGCCTCGACAACGCGCCGATGGAAAGCTTCTTCCACACCCTGAAGGTCGAGCGCGTGCACCATCGCACCTATGGCACTAGGGCCGAAGCGCGCCGGGACCTCTTCGCCTACATCGAAGGCAGAGGTGGCTCGGGAAATCTGGACAGCGGGGCAGGAACCACAGCCCTGCCTTCAAGGCGAAGATCGCCCTTGCTGCGGTTCGTGGCGAGAAGACGCTGGCCGAACTGGCGCAGCAGTTCGACGTGCATCCCAACCAGATCACGCAGTGGCGCTCGCAGCTGCTGGCCGGGGCCGCCGAAGTTTTCGGTGCGTCGCCGGG
>JAKOMT010000061.1 GCA_022241475.1 Microvirga sp.
TTCGCCTACCCGACCTACGCCAAGGCCGCCGCGCAGCGTCGCGACAACCTGCTGCAATCCGCCGCCAATCTGAAGGGCGAGCTGAATGAAGCGCAGGAGGAGCTCGCCGAAGCTTATGAAGAGTTGAAGAAGGTCGAAATCCTCGAGGACCGGGAGCGCAACGCCGAGCGCGTCGCCGCCGGAGCCCGCGAGCAGGCCGCCATGGACGAGATCGGCCTCGCCCGCGCAGCCCGCCTGCGCTGATCGGTCCGCCCCATCGCCGCCCGTCGAAAAGCCGCCGGAAAGGCGGCTTTTTCGCATTATGGAGCTCTTAATCGCCTCGTCGGCGCGCGGCGCCGACACGCGACAAATCTAAACAAGAATAATCAATTCATAGTCTTTTAATCATAACCCCCGATAGTTTCGGCCGGCTAAAGATAAAAGAGGATGGGGAGCCCATGGGCGCGTCGCCAGCTGCAACCGTCGAACCGAAGGCCATATCGCTGCGGGACATCGCGAAGGTCACGGGCGAGGTTCGAGGCCTCGCAGCCGAGAAGACCAGGCGCATCCAGCAGGTCACGGGCCAGATGCGGATTCTCGCGCTCAACGCCATGATCGAGGCCACGCGCGCGGGCGAGCACGGTCGCGGCTTCTCGGTCGTCGCCCAGGAAGTGCGCGCGGTCGGCAACGAGATCGACGGCGTCGC
>JAKOMT010000062.1 GCA_022241475.1 Microvirga sp.
GCCGGCCAGACGCCGCAGACGGTCCGTCACCCCGTGGCCGGAACCGACCATGGCATTTCCGACGGCGACGTCGTGATCGCGGCTATCACCTCCTGCACCAACACCTCCAACCCCAACGTACTCGTCGCGGCGGGCCTCGTCGCCCGCAAGGCGCACGCCAAGGGCCTGAAGGTGAAACCCTGGGTCAAGACATCGCTTGCCCCCGGCAGCCAGGTGGTGACCGAATATCTCGAGAAGGCCGATCTCCAGAAGGATCTGGACGCGCTCGGCTTCAACCTCGTGGGCTATGGCTGCACCACCTGCATCGGCAATTCCGGACCCCTGCCGGAAAACATCTCAAACGCCATCAACGAGCATGACCTGGTGGCCTGCTCGGTCCTGTCGGGCAACCGCAACTTCGAGGGCCGCGTCAACCCGGACGTGCGCGCCAACTATCTGGCATCGCCACCGCTGGTGGTGGCCTACGCCATTGCCGGCTCCCTCTTCGTCGACCTGACCAAYGATCCGCTCGGTCAGGACGCCGACGGCAACGACGTCTTCCTGAAGGATATCTGGCCGACGACGCAGGAGATCGCCGAGATCGTTCGCAAAACGGTGACGCGCGACCTCTTCGAGACGCGCTACTCCGACGTCTTCAAGGGCGATGAGCACTGGC
>JAKOMT010000063.1 GCA_022241475.1 Microvirga sp.
TTCACGAGGACGAGATCGACGAGACGTTCGTGCGCGCCGCCGGACCGGGCGGACAGAACGTCAACAAGGTCGCCACCGCGGTGCAGTTGCGCTTCGACATGCGCGGCTCGCCGTCCATGAGCGACGAGGTCAAGGAGCGCCTCGCCGTCATCGCCGGCCAGCGCCTGACCAAGGACGGCGTGATCGTGATCTCGGCGCAGAGCCACCGCACGCAGGAGCGCAACCGCGAGGACGCGCTGGCGCGGCTCGTGGACATGATCCGCCGCGCCGCCGTGCGCCCTCGTCCGCGCCGGCCGACGCGGCCCACGCTCGGCTCGAAGAAGCGCCGCCTCGCCTCCAAGACGAAGCACGGGGAGACCAAGGCGATGCGCGGCAAGCCCGTCCTAGACTGAACGGAACCCGCCGCGGCCGCTGTCGGCCCGCTTACTTGCCGGCGATGACGGCGATTTCGACCTTGTAGCGCGGCGAGGCGAGCTTCGCCTCGACCGTGGCGCGAGCGGGGGCGCAGCCGGGAGCGATCCAGGCGTCCCAGACGCCGTTCATGTCCTGGAAGGTCGCGATGTCGGTCAGCCAGATGCTGGCCGAGATCAGCTTCGTCTTGTCCGTGCCGGCCTTGGCGAGCAGGTCGTCGATGATCGCGAG
>JAKOMT010000016.1 GCA_022241475.1 Microvirga sp.
GATCGGAATGTCGTCGCCCGGGAACTCGTAGCTCGACAGAAGCTCGCGAACCTCGAGCTCCACCAGCTCCAGAAGCTCCGCGTCGTCGACCATGTCGACCTTGTTCAGGAACACCACCAGCGCCGGGACGCCGACCTGGCGCGCCAGCAGGATGTGCTCGCGCGTCTGCGGCATCGGGCCGTCGGCCGCCGACACMACCAGGATCGCGCCGTCCATCTGCGCCGCGCCCGTGATCATGTTCTTCACGTAATCCGCGTGGCCCGGGCAGTCGACGTGCGCGTAGTGACGGTTCGCCGTCTCGTACTCGACGTGCGACGTCGAGATCGTGATCCCGCGAGCCTTCTCCTCCGGAGCCTTGTCGATCTGGTCGTACGCCGTGAACGTCGCGCCGCCGGCTTCCGCCAGCACCTTCGTGATCGCTGCAGTCAACGACGTCTTGCCATGGTCGACGTGACCAATCGTGCCGATGTTGCAGTGCGGCTTCGTACGAGCGAATTTTTCCTTACCCATGGCAGCATCCAGTCTGTTAGTTCAAAAATTTCGGAAACGAAGCTCAGGCGTATTTCGCCTGAACCTCAGCGGCCACGTTCGACGGCACCTGCTCGTAGTGATCGAATTGCATGGTGTAGTTCGCGCGACCCTGGCTCATCGAGCGCAAAGTATTGACGTAGCCGAACATGTTGGCGAGCGGGACCATCGCGTTGACGACGACCGCGTTGCCGCGCATGTCCTGACCCTGGATCTGGCCCCGGCGCGAGTTGAGATCGCCGATGACCGAACCGGTGTAGTCTTCCGGCGTGACGACCTCGACCTTCATGATCGGCTCGAGAAGAACCGATCCGCCCTTCTGGAGGCCCTCACGCAACGCTGCGCGGGAGGCGATTTCGAAGGCGAGCGCCGAGGAGTCGACTTCGTGGAAGGCGCCGTCGATCAGCGAGACCTTGACGTCGACCACGGGGAAGCCGGCGACGACGCCCGCTCCGATGACCGATTCGAGGCCCTTCTGGACGCCGGGGATGTATTCCTTCGGCACCGAGCCGCCGACGATCTTGGCGTCGAAAGCGAAACCGGCGCCGACTTCGTTGGGCTCGACGACGATCTTCACCCGGGCGAACTGACCGGTGCCGCCGGTCTGCTTCTTGTGGGTGTAGTCGATTTCAGTCTTCTTCGTGATCGTCTCGCGATAAGCCACCTGCGGCGCGCCGATATTCGCGTCGACCTTGTAGGTGCGGCGCAGGATGTCGACCTTGATGTCGAGGTGCAGCTCGCCCATCCCCTTGAGGATGGTCTGGCCGGATTCGCTGTCGGTCGAGACGCGGAAGGACGGATCCTCGTTGGCGAGCTTCGCCAGCGCCAGACCGAGCTTCTCCTGGTCGGCCTTCGACTTCGGCTCAATCGCGATCTCGATGACGGGCTCGGGGAACTCCATCTTCTCGAGGATCACGGGCTTGAGCGGATCGCACAGCGTGTCGCCGGTCCGGACGTCCTTGAGGCCCGCGAGAGCGACGATGTCGCCGGCGAAAGCCTCCTTGATGTCCTCGCGGTTGTTCGCGTGCATCAGGAGCATGCGGCCGACGCGCTCCTTCTTCTCGCGCGTCGAGTTCATCACGGTCGAACCGGATTCGATCGATCCCGAATAGACGCGGCAGAAGGTGATCGTGCCGACGAACGGATCGTCCATGATCTTGAAGGCGAGCATCGAGAAAGGCTCGTCGTCCGACGGAAGACGGATCATCGGCTCTTCGTTAGACGGGTTGATGCCCTTGATCTCGCCGCGGCCGATCGGCGACGGAAGGTAGTCGACGACCGCGTCGAGCAGGGGCTGCACGCCCTTGTTCTTGAAGGCCGAGCCGCACAGGACCGGATGGAACGCGCGCAGCTGGACCGCCTTGCGGATCAGCTCGACGAGCTTCTCTTCGCTGGGCTCCTCGCCCTCAAGATAGGCGCCCATTGCCTCGTCGTCGAGCTCGACGCACGCCTCGACGAGCTTCGTGCGGTATTCCTTCGCCTGGTCGAGAAGGTCGGCCGGGATCTCGGAATCGTTGAACTTGGCGCCGAGGGTCTCCTCCTCCCACACGATCGCTTTCATGCGGACGAGATCGATCACGCCCTTGAAGGCGGTCTCGGCCCCGATCGGGAGCTGGAGGCAGACGGGCTTGCCGGCGACGCGGGTGATGATGTCCTGCACGCACTTGAAGAAGTCGGCGCCGGTCTTGTCCATCTTGTTGACGAACACGACGCGCGGCACGTCATACTTGTCGGCCTGACGCCACACGGTCTCGGTCTGGGGCTCGACGCCCTGGTTGCCGTCGAGCACGCACACGGCGCCGTCGAGCACGCGCAGCGAACGCTCGACTTCGATCGTGAAGTCGACGTGGCCGGGAGTGTCGATGATGTTGAGGCGCTTCTCACGCCAGAAGCACGTCGTCGCGGCGGACGTGATCGTGATGCCGCGCTCCTGCTCCTGCGTCATCCAGTCCATCGTCGCGGCGCCGTCGTGGACTTCGCCGATCTTGTGCGACTTTCCGGTGTAATACAGAATCCGCTCGGTCGTCGTCGTCTTGCCCGCATCGATGTGGGCCATGATGCCGAAGTTGCGGTAGTCCTGGATGTCGTGCGAACGGGCCATCGTGTCTTACTCCGTCGATCTGTTTCGCATTACCAGCGGTAATGCGAGAAGGCGCGGTTCGCTTCCGCCATGCGGTGCGTGTCTTCGCGCTTCTTGACGGCGCTGCCGCGATTGTTCGCGGCGTCCATCAGTTCGGCCGAGAGTCGCTCGACCATGGTCTTGTCGTTACGAGCCCGCGCGGCGGTGATCAGCCAGCGGATGGCGAGCGCCTGACGACGCTCCAGACGAACCTCGACGGGCACCTGGTAGGTGGCGCCGCCGACGCGGCGGGACCGCACTTCGATCGCCGGGGCCACGTTCTCGAGCGCCTGCCGGAACACGTCTATCGGATCCGTCTTGGTCTTCTCTTCGATGATGTCGAAAGCGCCGTAGACGATCCGCTCGGCGGTCGACTTCTTGCCGTCGTACATCACGGAGTTCATGAACTTCGTCACGACGATGTCGCCGAACTTGGGATCGGGAATGATTTCACGCTTTTCGGCGCGGTGGCGGCGGGACATGCGAAGGCTCCGTCCTGAAAATACTTCTAAGCCCGAATTACTTCGGACGCTTCGCGCCGTACTTGGAACGACGCTGCTTGCGGTCCTTGACGCCCTGGGTGTCGAGAACGCCGCGAATGATGTGGTAGCGCACGCCCGGCAAATCCTTGACGCGGCCGCCGCGAATCATGACCACGGAGTGCTCCTGGAGGTTATGCCCCTCGCCAGGAATGTAGCCGATCACTTCGAAGCCGTTCGTCAGGCGCACCTTGGCGACCTTACGCAGAGCCGAGTTCGGCTTCTTGGGCGTCGTCGTGTAGACGCGCGTGCAGACGCCGCGCTTCTGCGGGCAAGCTTCCAGCGCCGGGACCTTGTTCCGGCTCTTCTGGGCCGTCCGCGGCTTGCGGATCAGCTGAGAAATCGTCGGCATCCTCTGCCCTCTCGTATGGCCGCGTCGCGCGACCGTTCTATTCCTGCGCCGCCGCCGATCCCGTACCGGGACCGGACCACGGCGAATTCCTGCCCCCGGAACGGGGCGCGAGTTCTTCGGGGCTTCGGACAAAACGAAACCGCGCCATCGGCCGATGCCGGCCTTTAGCGCGTCGTTTTGCAGAGGACCGCGTGAACGGTCTTGCCCCAAAAAGCTGACACCAGTCAGTGCATTCCGAGTATCGACGGCGTTTAGGGGAGCTTGGTCGAAACGTGTCGTTTCGACGACCATCGCCTACGGCCCGTCGGAAAGTCCGCGTTGTCTAAGGCTCGCAGCCCCGGAAGTCAACAGGCAAACGGCCACTTTCGGCCCTCCGCCCCTCTTTCGCCGCCCGACGACGAAGGCCGCCCCTCGCGGAGCGGCCTTCGTGAATATTACGCGCGCTTTTCGGCGCGGACGGCCCCTGCGATCACTCGGCGGCGGGCGGCAATTCGCCGGCCGCGGCCGAATCCTGCGCCTTCTGCTGCAGAATCAGATCGTCGCGACGAAGCGCGATGGCCTTGATCTGCGCGTGCAGGGCGCCGGTGCCGGCGGGAATCAGGCTGCCGACGATGACGTTCTCCTTGAGGCCCTCGAGCGTATCCACCTTGCCGTTGACCGCCGCCTCCGTGAGGACGCGGGTGGTCTCCTGGAAGGACGCCGCCGAGATGAAGGAGCGCGTCTGCAGGCTCGCCTTGGTGATGCCGAGCAGCACAGGAGACCCTTCGGCCGGCTTGCGGCGCTCGGCCGCCAGCGCCTCGTTGATCTCGTCGAGCTCGAGACGATCGATCTGCTCGCCGGGAATCAGCTCGCTGTCGCCGCCGTCGGTGATCTCGACCTTCTGCAGCATCTGACGGACGATCACCTCGATGTGCTTGTCGTTGATCGTCACGCCCTGCAGGCGGTAAACCTCCTGGATCTCGTTGACCAGATAGGCGGCGAGTTCCTCGACGCCCTTGATCGCCAGGATGTCGTGGGGCGCGGGGTTGCCGTCGACGATGAAGTCGCCGACCTCGACCACGTCCCCGTCCTGCAGGTGGATGTGCTTGCCCTTCGGGATCAGGTACTCGACCGCCTCGGTGCCGTCGTGCGGGGTCAGCGTCAGGCGACGCTTGTTCTTGTAGTCCCGCCCGAACTGGATCGTGCCCGACTTCTCGGCGATGATCGCCGCTTCCTTGGGACGACGCGCCTCGAACAGCTCCGCCACGCGCGGCAGACCGCCCGTGATGTCGCGGGTCTTGGCGCTCTCCGTGGAGACGCGCGCGAGCACGTCGCCGGCCTTGACTCGTCCGCCCGGATCGACCGCGATGATCGCGTCGACCGGCAGCAGCGAGCGGGCGTCGCCGCCGCGCGGCGCCTTGAGCACCTGTCCGGCCTCGTCGACGACCGTGACCGCGGGACGCAGGTCCGACGTGCGCGGCGAGCCGCGCCAGTCGATGATGACGCGCTTGGCGATGCCGGTGGCGTCGTCGACCGTCTCGACGATCGAGCCGCCGTCGACGAGATCCTCGTAGGCCGCGACGCCGTCCACCTCGGAGAGGATCGGACGGGAGTACGGGTCCCACTCGGCGATGCGCTGGCCGCGCTTGATCGTGTCGCCCTCGTCGACCTTGAGGCGCGCGCCGTACTGGATGCGGTGCACCGCGCGCTCGACGCCGTCGTTGCCGACGATCACCACGGCGAGGTTGCGGCCCATGGCGACGAGATCGCCGTCCGTGTTGCGAGCCGCGTAGCGGTTGCGGATCTTGACCGTGCCCTCGAAGGACGATTCCACGAAGGAGGTGTCGGCGATCTGAGCCGCGCCGCCGATGTGGAACGTGCGCATGGTGAGCTGCGTGCCCGGCTCGCCGATGGACTGCGCCGCGATGACGCCGACCGCTTCGCCCTGGTTGACCGGGGTGCCGCGCGCGAGATCGCGCCCGTAGCAGGTTGCGCAGACGCCGTTCTTGGTCTCGCAGACGAGAGCCGAACGGATCTTCACTTCCTGCACGCCGGCGGCGTTGATCTGGTCGATATGCGACTCGTCGATCATCACGCCCTTGGGCACGATGACGTTTCCGTCGGCGTCGACCACTTCGATCGCGGCCGTGCGGCCGAGAACGCGCGAGGCGAGCGTGGCGACGACCTGTCCGGCGTCGATGATGGCGCGCATCGAGATGCCCTTCGCCGTGCCGCAATCCACTTCGCGGATGACCGCGTCCTGGGCGACGTCGACGAGGCGGCGGGTCAGGTAACCCGAGTTCGCGGTCTTCAACGCCGTGTCCGCGAGGCCCTTACGGGCGCCGTGGGTGGAGTTGAAGTACTCGAGAACGTCGAGGCCTTCCTTGAAGTTCGAGATGATCGGCGTCTCGATGATCTCGCCCGAGGGCTTGGCCATCAGGCCGCGCATGGCGGCGAGCTGCTTCATCTGGGCGGGCGACCCACGCGCGCCGGAATGCGACATCATGTAGATCGAGTTGATCTGCTTGTCGCGGCCCGCGTCGTCCTTATGGACGGCGGAGATGCGCGCCATCATCTCGCCCGCCAGACGATCCGAGCACTTCGCCCAGGCGTCGACGACCTTGTTGTACTTCTCGCCCTGCGTGATGAGACCGTCCTGGTACTGCTGCTCGTAATCCTTCACGAGCGTGCGGGTCTCGTCGACGATCGACCACTTGTTCTCGGGAACGACCATGTCGTCCTTGCCGAAGGAGATTCCGGCGCGGAAGGCGTGATAGAAGCCGAGCCCCATGATCCGGTCGCAGAAGATCACAGCCTCTTTCTGCCCGCAGTTGCGGTAGACCGTGTCGATCATCCCGGAGATTTCCTTCTTCGTCATGAGCTTGTTCACGACGTCGAAGTTGACCGCAGCGTCCTTCGGCAGGAGCTGGCCGAGCAGGACGCGGCCGGGGGTGGTCTCGTAGACCTGCGGGTAGGGAGCGCCGGCCTCGTCGAAGTTGGTCGCGCGATAGCGGATCTTCGAATGCAGGGTGACGACCTTCTGATGGATCGCGTGCTCCATCTCGCCGACGTCGCCGAAGACCATGCCCTGGCCGGGCTCGCCGTCGGCCATCATCGTCAGGTAGTAGAGCCCGAGGACGATGTCCTGCGACGGCACGATGATGGGCGCGCCGGAGGCCGGGTGCAGGATGTTGTTGGTCGACATCATCAGCACGCGGGCCTCTAGCTGGGCCTCGAGCGACAGCGGAACGTGAACGGCCATCTGGTCGCCGTCGAAGTCGGCGTTGAAGGCCGCGCAGACGAGCGGATGCAGCTGGATCGCCTTGCCCTCGATCAGCACCGGCTCGAAGGCCTGGATGCCGAGGCGGTGCAGGGTCGGGGCGCGGTTCAGGAGGACCGGATGCTCGCGGATGACCTCGTCGAGGATGTCCCACACCTCGGGACGCTCCTTCTCGACGAGCTTCTTGGCCTGCTTGACGGTGGCCGAATAGCCCTTGGCGTCGAGCTTGGCGTAGATGAACGGCTTGAACAGCTCGAGCGCCATCTTCTTGGGCAGGCCGCACTGGTGCAGCTTCAGCTCGGGGCCGACGACGATCACCGAGCGGCCGGAATAGTCGACGCGCTTGCCGAGCAGGTTCTGGCGGAAGCGGCCCTGCTTGCCCTTGAGCATGTCGGAGAGCGACTTCAGCGGGCGCTTATTGGCGCCCGTGATGACGCGGCCGCGGCGGCCGTTGTCGAACAGGGCGTCGACCGATTCCTGCAGCATCCGCTTCTCGTTGCGGATGATGATGTCGGGCGCGCGCAGCTCGATGAGGCGCTTCAGGCGGTTGTTGCGGTTGATGACGCGGCGGTAGAGATCGTTCAGATCCGACGTCGCGAAACGGCCGCCGTCCAGCGGGACGAGCGGGCGCAGATCCGGCGGGATCACCGGGACGACGGTCATGATCATCCATTCGGGCTTGTTGCCCGACTGGAGGAAGGCCTCGATGATCTTGAGGCGCTTGAGCAGCTTCTTGGGCTTCAGCTCGGAGGTCGTGACCGAAATCTCATGGCGCAGATCGACCGCGATCTTCTCGAGATCGAGATCCGTGAGCAGCTTGCGGATCGCCTCGGCGCCGATCATCGCCGTGAAGGAATCCTCGCCGTACTCGTCCTGCGCGCGCAGGTGATCCTCTTCCGAGAGGAGCTGACGCTCCTTCAGAGGGGTGAGGCCCGGCTCGATGACGACGTAGGATTCGAAGTACAGGATCCGCTCGAGATCCTTCAGCGTCATGTCGAGCAGGAGGCCGATGCGCGAGGGCAGCGACTTCAGGAACCAGATGTGGGCGACGGGCGCGGCCAGTTCGATATGGCCCATGCGGTCGCGCCGGACGCGCGCGAGGGTGACCTCGACGCCGCACTTCTCGCAGATCACGCCCTTGTACTTCATGCGCTTGTACTTGCCGCACAAGCACTCGTAATCCTTGATCGGACCGAAGATGCGGGCGCAGAACAGCCCGTCGCGCTCGGGCTTGAAGGTGCGGTAGTTGATGGTCTCCGGCTTCTTGATCTCGCCGTAGGACCAAGACAGGATCTTCTCCGGGCTCGCCAGCGAGATTTTGATCTGGTCGAAGGTCTGCGGCGCGACAGCCGCATTGAAAAGATTCATGACCTCTTGGTTCATCGCCGTCTCCTCGCGAGGTGAGGACCGGACCGGTCTCCCCACCTGAAAATGCGTGTCGCCGCGGGACGTCTCCCGCGGCTTTTTCTCAGTTCGTGGTCGAAGTCGCGCGGCTCAAAGCTCACTCCGCAGCTTCGGAGGACGGCGACGACGCGTTCGCCGCCTCTTCCGAGCTGGTGAGCTCCACGTTGAGGCCGAGCGAGCGCATCTCCTTGACGAGCACGTTGAAGCTCTCGGGGATGCCCGATTCGAAGGTGTCGTCGCCGCGCACGATCGCCTCGTAGACCTTGGTGCGGCCCGCGACGTCGTCCGACTTCACCGTCAGCATCTCCTGCAGGGTGTAGGCGGCGCCGTAGGCTTCGAGCGCCCAGACCTCCATTTCGCCGAAGCGCTGTCCGCCGAACTGCGCCTTTCCGCCCAGCGGCTGCTGGGTGACGAGCGAGTAGGGACCGATCGAGCGCGCGTGGATCTTGTCGTCCACGAGGTGGTGGAGCTTGAGCATGTAGATGTAGCCCACCGTGACCTTGCGGTCGAAGGGCTCGCCGGTGCGCCCGTCATAGAGCGTCACCTGACCCGAACGGTCGAGCCCGGCGAGTTCGAGCATCGTCTCGATGTCGGCTTCCTTGGCGCCGTCGAAGACCGGCGTCGCCATCGGCACGCCGCGACGCAGATGCTCGCTCATCTCGACGAGACGATCGTCCTCGACGTCTGCGAGTTCAGCCTCCGCGCCGTAGATCGTGTCGAGCGTCCCGCGCAGCGGCTTGATGTCGTGCGTGCGACGATACTCGTCGAGCGCCTGCGCCACCTGACGGCCGAGACCGGCCGCGGCCCAGCCCAGATGCGTCTCGAGGATCTGTCCGACGTTCATGCGGCTCGGCACGCCGAGCGGGTTGAGCACGATGTCGACATGCGTGCCGTCGTCGAGAAACGGCATGTCCTCGACGGGGACGATGCGCGAGACCACGCCCTTGTTGCCGTGCCGGCCGGCCATCTTGTCGCCCGGCTGCATCTTGCGCTTCACCGCGACGAAGACCTTGACCATCTTCATCACGCCCGGAGGCAGTTCGTCGCCGCGCTGCAGCTTCTCGACCTTGTCGAGGAAGCGCTGTTCGAGGCGCTTCTTCGATTCGTCGTACTGCTTCTGGATCGCCTCGAGCTCCGCCATGCGCGCGTCGTCGGCTAGCGCGAAGGCCCACCATTGCGAGCGGGGATACTCGTTGAGCGACTCGCGGGCGAGTTCGGTGTCCTTGCGGAAGCCCTTGGGCCCGGCGATCGCGACCTGGCCGACGAGGAGGTCAGCGACACGCGAATAGGTGTTGCGGTCGAGGATCGCCTGTTCGTCGTCACGATCCTTGGCGAGGCGTTCGATCTCCTCGCGCTCGATCGCCTGGGCGCGCTCGTCCTTGTCGACGCCGTGACGGTTGAAGACGCGGACTTCGACGACCGTGCCGCTGACGCCCGGGGGCACGCGCAGGCTGGTGTCGCGGACGTCGGAGGCCTTCTCGCCGAAGATGGCGCGAAGGAGCTTCTCTTCCGGCGTCATCGGGCTCTCGCCCTTGGGCGTGATCTTGCCCACGAGGATGTCGCCCGCATGGACCTCGGCGCCGATATAGACGATGCCGGCTTCGTCCATGTTCCGCAGCGCCTCTTCCGAGACGTTGGGGATGTCGCGGGTGATTTCTTCGGGCCCGAGCTTGGTGTCGCGGGCCATCACCTCGAATTCCTCGATATGGATCGAGGTGAAGATGTCGTCCATGACGATCCGCTCGGAGAGCAGGATCGAATCCTCGAAGTTGTAGCCGTTCCACGGCATGAACGCGACGAGGACGTTGCGGCCGAGCGCCAGCTCGCCGAACTCGGTCGACGGGCCGTCGGCGATGATGTCGCCCTTGGAGACGACGTCGCCCACGCGCACCAGCGGCTTCTGCGTGATGCAGGTGTTCTGGTTGGAGCGCTGGAACTTCTGCAGACGGTAGATGTCGACGCCGGGCTTGCCGCCGTCGGTGTCCTCGGTCGCGCGCAGCACGATACGGGTGGCGTCGACCTGGTCGACGACGCCGGCCCGGCGGGCGCCGATGGCCGCGCCCGAATCCCGGGCCACGATCGCCTCCATGCCCGTGCCGACGAACGGCGCGTCGGCGCGCACCAGCGGCACGGCCTGGCGCTGCATGTTCGAGCCCATCAGGGCGCGGTTCGCGTCGTCGTTCTCGAGGAACGGAATGAGCGCGGCCGCCACCGAGACGAGCTGGCGGGGGCTGACGTCCATGAGGTCGACCTTGTCGGGCGTGACCACGACGACGTCGCCCGCCTTGCGGCAGATCACCAGATCCTCGGTCAGACTCCCCTGCTCGTCATAGACGGCGTTCGCCTGGGCGACGTGGTACTTGGCCTCCTCCATGGCGGAGAGATAGACGACCTCGCCCGTGACCTTGCTGTCGACGACGCGGCGGAAGGGGGTCTCGATGAAGCCGTACTTGTTCACCCGCGCGAAGGTCGCGAGCGAGTTGATCAGACCGATGTTCGGGCCTTCCGGCGTCTCGATCGGGCAGATGCGGCCGTAATGGGTCGTATGGACGTCACGCACCTCGAAGCCGGCGCGCTCGCGCGTCAGACCGCCGGGGCCGAGCGCCGAGAGGCGGCGCTTGTGGGTGACCTCGGAGAGCGGGTTCGTCTGGTCCATGAACTGCGAGAGCTGCGAGGAGCCGAAGAACTCGCGCACGGCCGCGGCCGCGGGCTTGGCGTTGATCAGGTCCTGCGGCATCACCGTGTCGATGTCGACCGAGGACATGCGCTCCTTGATGGCGCGCTCCATGCGCAGGAGGCCCAGGCGATACTGGTTCTCCATCAGCTCGCCGACCGAGCGGACGCGGCGGTTGCCGAGATGGTCGATGTCGTCGATCTCGCCCTTGCCGTCGCGCAGGCCGACCAGCGCCCTGACGACCGCGAGGATGTCCTCGCGGCGCAGGATGCGCACCGTGTCCTCGGCGTCGAGGTCGAGGCGCATGTTCATCTTCACGCGGCCGACGGCGGACAGGTCGTAGCGCTCCGAATCGAAGAACAGCGACTGGAACATCGCTTCCGCCGTGTCGATCGTCGGCGGCTCGCCGGGACGCATGACGCGGTAGATGTCGAACAGGGCTTCCTCGCGCGAGGAGTTCTTGTCGACGGCCAGCGTGTTGCGGATGTAGGGACCGATATTGACGTGGTCGATGTCGAGCACCGGGATTTCGCTGAAGCCGGCCTCGACGAGCGTGGCGAGGAGCTTCTCGGAGATCTCGTCGCCGGCCTCGGCGTGGATTTCGCCGGTCGCGGCGTCCGCGATGTCCTCGGCGAAATACTGACCGACGAGATCCTCGTCCGTCGCGCGCAGGGCCGTGACGTTCTTCTCGGAGAGCTGCTTGGCGACGCGCGCCGTCAGGCGCTTGCCGGCCTCGAGCGCGACTTCGCCGGTGTCGGCGTCGATGAGGTCGACCGTGCCCTTGAAGCCGCGCAGGCGGTCCGCGTTGAAGGGAACGCGCCAGGCGTCGCCGTCGCGGGTGTAGATGACGCGGTTATAGAACGTGTCGAGGATCTTCTCGGAATCGAGGCCGAGCGCGAAGAGCAGCGACGTCGCCGGGATCTTGCGCTTGCGGTCGATGCGCGCGTGCACGATGTCCTTGGCGTCGAACTCGATGTCGAGCCAGGAGCCGCGATAGGGAATGATGCGGGCGGCGAACAGGAGCTTGCCCGAGGAATGGGTCTTGCCCTTGTCGTGGTCGAAGAACACGCCGGGCGACCGGTGCATCTGCGAGACGATGACGCGCTCGGTGCCGTTGACGATGAAGGTGCCGTTGTCCGTCATGAGCGGCATGTCGCCCATGTAGACGTCCTGCTCCTTGATGTCCTTGACGGATTTGGCCTGGGTGTCGGGATCGACGTCGAACACGATCAGGCGCAGCGTCACCTTGAGCGGCGCGGCGTAGGTCATGCCGCGCTGACGGCACTCGTCGACGTCGTATTTCGGCGCCTC
Organism: Microvirga sp.; assembly: GCA_022241475.1. The sequence goes on from JAKOMT010000016.1 coordinate 12,187, forward strand.
GAAGGTGTACTTCACGAACTCGAGCAAGGCGGTTCCCGCGAAGTCGGAAATCGGGAACACGGACTTGAAGACGGATTGCAGCCCCTCGTCGGGACGTCCGCCCTTGGGCTCGTCGACGATCAGGAACTGGTCGTATGACGCCTTTTGAACCTCGATGAGGTTCGGCATCTCCGCCACTTCACCGATCTTGCCGAAGAACTTGCGAATGCGCTTGCGGCCTTGCAGCGTGTTGGCCATGTCCGACCTTGCTCCTCATGCACGGCTGACCGGGTCTCCCGGTCCGATGTCGAGGCGCCGGAACGCCTGGTCAGCCGTCCGGTGGCGCGAAGCCGCCGGCTTGAAACGGAATCGGGAGCGCTGAGCGCGTCCCGGCAACCCGGTTCGGGCGATATCGCGCCCTCCCCCGCCGCCGGCTGGTGCGCCGGACGGCAACGACGGCCCCGGGAAATCCCGGGGCCGTCGGTCGTCTGTAGAGGCCCTCGCCGCTGTCGCGGCGGGCCGGATTACTTCAGCTCGACCTTGGCGCCGGCCTTCTCGAGCTGCTCCTTGAGCTTGGCGGCTTCGTCCTTGCTCACGCCTTCCTTGACGGCCTTCGGAGCGCCCTCGACGAGGTCCTTGGCTTCCTTCAGGCCGAGCCCGGTGATGGCGCGGACTTCCTTGATCACCTCGATCTTCTTGTCGCCGATGGCGGCGAGAACGACGGTGAACTCGGTCTGCTCCTCGGCGGCGGGAGCGGCGGCGGCGCCGGGAGCGGCGACGGCGACGGCGGCGGCGGCCGAGACGCCCCACTTCTCTTCGAGCATCTTCGCGAGCTCGGCGGCTTCGAGGACGGTGAGCGACGACAGGTCGTCGACGAGCTTGGCAAGATCAGCCATGGTCTTTGATCCCTGATAGGTTCGAACGAACGTTGGTTTGCAGGATGGGCGTCAAGCCGCTTCCTCAGATTTGGCATAGGCTCCGAAAACGCGGGCGAGCTTCGCCGCCGGCGCGTTGACGACCTGAGCGATCTTGGTCGCGGGGGCGTTGACCAGCCCCACGATCGTCGCGCGCAGTTCGTCCAGGGACGGCAGTGTGGCCAGGGCCTTCACGCCGTCCGCGTTCAGAGCGGTCGCACCCATGGCGCCGCCGAGGATAACGAGCTTGTCGTTGGCCTTGGCGAAATCACTGGCGACCTTCGGAGCCGCGACCGGGTCGTCGGAATAGCAAAGCAGGGTGGGACCCTGCAGATATTCCGCGATGGACGCGACGTCCGTGCCTTCGAGAGCGATCTTGGCGATGCGGTTCTTCGCGACCTTGACGGTGCCGCCGGCCAGCTTCATCTGCGTGCGCAGCTTCTGCATGTCGGCGACGGTCAGGCCCGAATAGTGGGCCACGACGACAACGCCCGTATTCGAAAATACGTCGCTGAGCGTCGAGACGAGCTCGCGTTTTGCTGCTCTCTCCACTGGGCTCTCTCCGACTTAGCGAAAGCGACGATGCGCTTCCGCCGGTTGCACATGCCGCTCTGAAACCCCGGGGCCGCCGGGGCCGCTGGAGCGGCGCCTTTGCAAGCCCTGTCCCCTTCCCCGACTTGCGTCGGTTCGGGCGAGATGGTTCGAACCTAACAGCGGCGCACTCCGCCCGAAGGCGACGCGCCGGGAATTCGGTTTTCCCCGTCTATGCAGGCCCTTTCGGATTAAGCCTTAACGGCGCCGGCAGTCTCGGACAGGACATGACCGGATGATCGGGCGAACCCGCTTCTCCGGCCGTCCTTCGCCCGGTCGCCCGGGCGAAATCGCGACAACGACCGTGCGCCCCGAAGGGCGTCGCACGATCGGTGAATGACGCGGTTGGTCTCCATAGCGCGTCGGCGCACGGATGCCAAGGGGGAGGCGGCGAAAAAGTCAAGCGCTATTTCGCCGCCGCCGTGTCAGCCGTTGAGAACGCTCGACACGTCGACCTTCAGGCCGGGGCCCATGGTCGAGGTCAGCGCGACGCGCTGGATGTAGGTGCCCTTGGCCCCCGAGGGGCGGGCCTTCGACACCGAATCCGCGAACGCTCGGATGTTCTCGGCCAGCTTGTCGGCCTCGAACGAGATCTTGCCGATGCCGGCGTGCACGATGCCCGCCTTCTCGACGCGGAACTCGACGGCGCCGCCCTTGGCTGCTTCGACCGCGCCCTTCACGTCCATCGTCACCGTGCCGACCTTCGGGTTCGGCATCAGGCCGCGCGGGCCGAGCACCTTGCCGAGACGGCCGACGAGCGGCATGAGGTCGGGGGTCGCGATGCAGCGATCGAAGTTAATCGTGCCGCCCTGGACGATCTCGAGGAGATCCTCCGCGCCGACGATGTCCGCGCCCGCGGCCTTGGCCTCGTCGGCCTTGGCGCCGCGCGCGAAGACCGCGACGCGGACCGTGCGGCCGGAGCCGTTCGGGAGGTTGCAGACGCCGCGGACCATCTGGTCGGCGTGACGGGGATCGACCCCGAGATTCATCGCGATCTCGACGGTCTCGTCGAATTTCGCCGTGGCGCGGTCCTTGAGGATGCCGATCGCCTCGTCGAGCCCGTAGAGCTTCGTCGGGTCGAGACCCTCGCGGGCCGTGCGGATGCGCTTGCCTTCTTTAGCCATGTCGCCCTCCTCAGCCCACAACCTCTAGACCCATGGAACGGGCCGACCCTTCGATCATCGCGGCGGCCGCCTCGACGGTGTCGCAGTTGAGATCCGCCATTTTCTTCTCGGCGATCTCACGCACCTGCTCGGCGGTCACCTTGCCGACGAAGGCGCCCTTGCCGGGGGTCTGCGACCCCTTCGGCACGCTCGCGGCCTTCTTCAGGAAGTAGGAGACCGGCGGCTGCTTCATCTCGAAGGTGAAGGACCGGTCCTGATAGGCGGTGATGACCACCGGGATCGGCATGCCCTTTTCGAGCTGCTGGGTCTTCGCGTTGAAGGCCTTGCAGAATTCCATGATGTTCAGGCCGCGCTGACCGAGCGCGGGACCGATCGGGGGCGACGGATTGGCCGCGCCGGCCGGGACCTGAAGCTTGACGTATCCCGCGATTTTCTTCGCCATGGGACTGCTCCAAATTCAGACGCCCGGACTGCCGGTCCGGTTGTCTGCGTTGCAGGTCGCGGTGCGGCCTTTGCATGCCCGGATGGCGACCGGGGGGCCTCCCGCGAAGGGAAATGGGCCGGCGGCGCCGACCCTATGCGCTCAGACCTTTTCGACCTGGGCGTATTCGAGTTCGACCGGCGTGGCGCGGCCGAAGATGGAGACGGCGACCTTGAGGCGCGAGCGCCCCTCGTCGACTTCCTCCACCACGCCGTTGAACGACGCGAAGGGGCCGTCGGCGACGCGAACGGTCTCGCCGATCTCGAAGATGAGGGCGGATTTCGGACGCTCGACGCCCTCCGCGACCTGACCCTTGATGCGCTCGGCCTCGCGGTCCGGGATCGGCATCGGCTTGGCCTTGTCGGCGCCGAGGAAGCCCGTGACCTTCGGGGTGTTCTTGATCAGATGATAGACGTCGTCCGTCATCTCGCATTTCACGAGAACGTAGCCCGGGAAGAACTTGCGTTCCGTGTCGACCTTGCGGCCGCGACGCACCTCGACGACCTTCTCGGTCGGCACGAGGATCTCCTCGAACAATTCCGCGAGCCCGCGCTGGTCGGCCTGGTCCTTGAGGGACTGGGCGACCTTGTTCTCGAAGTTCGAATAGGCGTGGACGATGTACCAGCGTTTGGCCATGAGTGTCGCGCTCCTCAACCGCCGAGTCCGAGGACGAGACCCACGCCCCAGCGCAGGACGAGGTCGACGAGCAGGAAGAAGATCGACGCCAGAAGCACCATCAGCAGGACCATGCCGGTGGTGATCATCGTCTCCTTGCGGGTCGGCCACGTGACCTTCGCGCCCTCGGCGCGGACCTGCTGCATGAACTCGAACGGGTTCGTCTTCGCCATCGCTCTCTCGCCTGACCCGACGGGCCCGCTCAGGGAGCCCGGCCGCGCCGTCTGTCGTGGACGGGCGCAAGGCGCGCTCCGGCCAAATCGAACGGGCGCGAAGCTTCTAGAGCCCGCGCCGCCCGGATGAATCGTCTCAACCCAAAGCGCCGGATGCGCCTTCGTCAAACCGCTGCTGGCAGGAGTGGAGGGACTCGAACCCCCAACCCCCGGTTTTGGAGACCGGTGCTCTGACCAGTTGAGCTACACTCCTGCAGCGGAGCCGGGTCGTCGCCGTCGAAACGGGGCGGCCCGGAGCGGAAGGGACGCATAGCGCATCGCCTTCCGAAAGACAATCGCCTCCCGCGCGCCATCGTCACGGCGGCGCGGGAGGCGAAAACCTCAGTCGAGGATGGCGGCGACGACGCCGGCGCCGACGGTGCGGCCGCCTTCACGGATGGCGAAGCGCAGCTTCTCCTCCATGGCGATCGGCACGATCAGCTCCACGTCCATCGCCACGTTGTCGCCCGGCATCACCATCTCGGTGCCTTCGGGGAGCGTCACGATGCCCGTCACGTCCGTCGTGCGGAAGTAGAACTGCGGACGGTAGTTGTTGAAGAACGGCGTGTGGCGGCC
>JAKOMT010000064.1 GCA_022241475.1 Microvirga sp.
CGAAGGATGTCCAGTTTGCCACCGGCTCCTACACGCCGCCGCAGGCCAGCCGTGCGGCCAGCCGCTACCATCCGCGCATCGACGCCGACCGGGGCCGCGTGCGCGCCGCGGTGGAACTTTTGGCAAGCGCCAAGCGCCCTGTCTTCTATACGGGCGGCGGCGTCATCAATTCCGGGCCGGAGGCAAGCCGTCTGCTGCGGGAATTCGTGGCACAAACCGGCATACCCGTCACGTCGACCCTGATGGGCCTGGGCGCCTATCCGGCTTCGGGCGAAAACTGGCTCGGAATGCTGGGTATGCACGGCACCTACGAGGCAAATCTGGCGATGCACGATTGCGATGTGATGCTGTGCCTCGGCGCGCGCTTCGACGACCGGATCACCGGCCGGCTCGATGCCTTTTCGCCCAACTCCCGCAAAATCCATGTCGATATCGACCCGTCGTCGATCAACAAGAACGTGCGCGTGGATCTGCCCATCATCGGCGATGTCGGGCATGTGCTGAAGGCGATGCTGGAAGCATGGCGCGAACTGGGCCTGAAGACCGACCATTCGGCGCTGGCCTCCTGGAAGGAGCAGATTGCCCGGTGGAAGGCGCGCAACTGCCTTGCCTATCGGCAGGATGGCGACATCA
>JAKOMT010000017.1 GCA_022241475.1 Microvirga sp.
AGCCGAGGCGGCGTCTACTACAGGCCGCGCCCCGCAACCTGCGCCGATCTCGCGCTGATGCGCCGGATCGACGAACTTCACCTGGCGTATCCGTTCGCCGGCAGCCGGATGCTGCGCGATCTGCTCGCAGGCGACGGGATCAAGGTCGGTCGCCTGCACGTCGGCACCCTGATGAAGCGCATGGCGATCGAGGCGATCTACCGCCGGCCCAACACCTCGAAGCCGGCGCCCGGCCACCGGATCTATCCCTATCTCCTGCGCAAGCTGCCGGTCACCCGCCCGAATCACGTCTGGGCGATGGACCATCCCGATTCCGCCGCGCCTACTTGCGCACTTGCGTCGGTGGCACAGGCTCGGTGTCTCCGGCGACCATTTCGTCGAGTGGCAAGGCAAGCCGGTGCGCTCAGTGAAACCGCGTTCGCAACAGCCGTGAAGCTCGCCGGGCTCGAGGGTCGGGTAACGCCCCACACGCTTCGCCACACCGCGGCGACCTGGCTAATGCAGAACGGAGCTGACAAGTGGGAAGCCGCTGGCTTCCTCGGCATGAGTCTTGAGATGCTTGAAAAGGTTTACGGCCATCATCACCCCGATCATCTCAAGGGAGCCGCACGGGCAATCAGCTACCGCACTAAGCCGCAGCAAAGCGCGGCGAGAGACGCGCGTCCCAACGATGTATCATTGGTGATTTCATTGGTGGACGAGATGGAGAAGAGGGCGAGCTATCCGCAAAACCTTGAAAAGATTGGTGGGGCTAGCGACGCCTGGCAAACCGGTCTCTGCGGATGGTTCCCTGTTACGCAGGGAAAATACAGGGAATGCCGCTCGCCACAGGTTCGCCAAGGCACGAGCAGCGGAAAATTCGTCAGATTTGGCAGCAGCTTGCCGACCAGTTCCGTACGGGTTGAAACAGGGAATTTCCACCTCCAAACAGGGAGTACCATCGCCCGCGCCCCTTCTGCATGGCGTTGCCGTTGTAGCAGTTGTCGCAGCGGATCTGAGGGCGGCCGGCATTGCGCCAGCAAAAGTGCACCAGCCGTGCAATCCGAAAAATGGCCGCGCCCGACGAAGAAAGCGATGATGCGATGGCCATATGGCAGAACGCTGTACGCGCCGCCTGATGGACTAAATCGAGCACCTGTAAGATGCCTGCGTTCCGACAACGTGACAGCCCCGTTGTGGACCTCATGGTGGAAAACTCCGGCTCCGGAGCGGCTGAGGCTTGATCGTCGCCCGGGCCTTGCGATATCATGATATCAAATATGGAGGCCCAAATGGCTCAGCTCCTGGTCCGGAATTTGGATGACGACGTAAAGACGAAGCTTCAGCGTCGGGCGCGGCGGCATGGGCGCAGCACCGAGGAAGAGGTGCGCGACATCCTGCGCAGCGCCGTGCGCGACGAAGGCGCGCCTCTGTCTCCTCTCGGTACTCGACTGAGTGGCCGCTTCGCCCGGATCGGGCTTGATGAGGATATGCCCGAACTACGCGGTCAGGCGGCCCGACCTGCCGAATTCGACGCATGATTCTTCTCGACACCAATGTCCTGTCGGCGCTGATGCGCCGCGAGTCTGATCCAGCCGTCATCACATGGCTCGATGTGCAGCCGCCGGAATCGATCTGGACGACGGCGGTCACCGTCTTCGAGATTCGCTATGGCCTTGAGATCCTGGCCAGGGGACACAGGCGAAGTGTGCTGGAAGACGCTTTCGCCAGTGCTCTCGACGCAGACTTGGAGGGTCGGGTTCTGGCGTTCGATCACGCGGCAGCCGATGCGGCCGCCATAATCGCCGCACGCCAGCGCGAAGCGGGTCGTCCGGTCGAGATCCGCGATGTCCTGATCGCCGGCATCGCCGCCGCGCGCAGAGCTGCGCTCGCCACCCGCAACACCCGTCACTTCGAAGGGACGGGGATCACGCTGATCGATCCGTGGGCAGGTCACAGTGGGCAGGTCATGGGCTGACGCGTTGCCTTCAGGCTGAGCAATGGCGGCCCAGATGTCCAGCTTGCGAGTTGCTGAGCAGCTGGCGCCTTTTCGAGTTGTCGCGGCCGACCCGGCCAGCACGCCGCCCCGCGCCTGTGATCCGGACGCTGAACCCAGGTGAACCGCAACGCGCGCGGATCGCGTTCAATCGGACTGGACGGCCATGGGAGACGCTTTCAAGGGACGGTGACGTCACAGACGACGTCTGTTCCGTCATCCACTGCGACGCCGAATCGGGCGAGCCGGGCGACGCCCTCAATGCCAGGACCCGTAACGACCATCGCGTTCGAGTCCATGTGCGCGACGAGCGGCCGGGTTCCGATGGCGATGACGACCATGTCGACCGTGACGTCGCGGATCCAGAGGGGTTCGCGATCGAACGGCCGCTCGTCGCCGAATCGCGCCTGCATCCGGCAGACGTCGATCAGCAGTGGCGGCCCGGAGCCGATCCAGAGACCGTGCAGCCTCGCGATCATCGGCGGGAACTCTCGCGTGGTCGGCTGCGCCGTCCAGTGTGCCGCCGCTCCCCATGGCGGCGTGGAGACGGCCAACACGACCAGAACGGCGTTCCGCTGGTTTCGCGGCGGTCCCCATCGCATCAAATAGTCTCCCATCAGATCATGTCGCGGGACGCCGTCGCGACCGCCGCGACCGCCGCGACCGCCGCGACCGCCGCGACCCGCGCCCATCGTTGCCACCGGCGCGTTCGGAGGCAAGGAATTCGACTTGTTTATTCCTTGTGGGGGCGATGCGCCGGTGCTGAACGCCGTCGATGCGCATTAGCAAAGCCCCGTGACCGCAGAACGCGCGATTTGCGCTCTCACCCGTCGGAATCAATATGCTATAGGGGGTTTTCGTCGGAGATTTCCCGCCAAAGTTCGCGGATCGAAGCAAAGGATTTGACGGTTTAAGGTGGAACAGGCGACACGGCGGACCTCAAATCTGAACACGGTGATGCTGTCGGTCGCGCGAATCTTCGGTCTCGCGTGGGCGAAGAACGCAGGTTCGTTGACGACTCGGCCGCCTGCCGCGCCCCTCGCTTCGATCGATCCCTCCGACACCGAGGGGCGTGCAGCCGCTCAACCGGAACTGACAGGCCGCGCGCCGCCTTTGCTGCCAATCACCTTCGCTCTGCTCGTCGCGCTTCCCGCCTTGGCGACGCTCGCGTATTTTCTGATTCTCGCCGCTCCTCAATATGTATCCGAGATGCGCTTTGTCGTACGCGGATCGGTCGAGCGCTTGACGTTGGAAGGGGGCTTTGGCCCGAGCGCAGCGCTTTCGGCCCTGAATAATAATCAGGAGGCGCACATCGTCGCGGATTTCGTCAGGAGCCGCGATATGGTCGAGACGCTTTCGCGAGACCATGATCTGCGCGAGATCTACGCATTGCCGCGAACAGACTTCCTCACGCGTCTCGATCCGGAAAGCAGCGTCGACGAGATCAGCCGCTACTGGCGCAGAATGGTCGAAACCTCCGTGGAATCCACGTCTGGCGTCGTCACTGTTCGCATCACGGCCTTCACGCCCGAACATGCGCGCGAACTGGCCGCAAGCGTTCTGGCCGCCAGCGAAGTCCTCGTCAACGATTTTACGGATAGGCTGCGGAGAGAAATGGTTATGCGCGCCGAACGAGAGGTAGCGGCGGCGCGCGCGGACCTCGCCGGACTTCTGGATGAATTCGAAACCACGCGAAACGATCGCGGTGCGATCAATGCTCTGACCTCGGCCACGGCGATCCAGGAACTGGCATCGACGCTCAGGGCCGAGCGCGCCTCCCGGGAGGCGGCGCTGGCGGCCGCCGCGTCGCGGCTTGGCGGTGACGCCCCCAGCATAGTGCGGCAAGAGAACGAAATAGCTGCGCTCAACGAGCGTATCGGCGAGCTTGACGCGGCCTTGTCCGCCGTCGGGCCAGGCGAGACGATTTCACAATTCTCCGCTATCGAGGCTCGCCGGCATCTTCTGACCCAGCGTGTCGCGAGAACCGAAACGGCGGCGGTCGATGCGAAGCTCGCAGCGGTTCGACAACAGGTTTATCTCGACGTCTTCATGCCGCCGACGCTCGCCGAAACCGCCTACTACCCGCGCCCGTTCTTGATCGCCTTGGCGACGTTCGCGGCGCTGTTCGCGATCTGGAGCCTGGGCGGTCTCTATGTCGCGGGCCTCATCGAGCGATCCCGCTGAAGATCACGCCTTTTTCAGGGTTGCACGACCGTAGCACTCTCTCACGGCGGCGTAGAGTTCCATGTCGGCTGCGAGAAGGCGGCGGAAAGTCTCCAGATTGCGCAGATCATTCGCAAGGTCCATGACGCGCTGACTTGGCCCGCCGATGTCGGGCGCCTCGAACTCATCCCCCATGGCGCCTCCGACCATAGCTGTGAAACCGGCCAAGTCCTCGTCGTGACCGACTGCGGCGAAGTTCGCCAGAGCATCGAGCGCATCAGCCAGCGCATTCGGACCAAGACCGTCATCGACGGAAAAAGTCGTCAACAGGCGGCAGGCAGGATCGGCCAGCCTGCCTCGCGCAGAGCGCGGGAGCTCTTCCAGCCAAGCCGCGTAGTCTCCCGCATCCTTGAGCGAGGGAGGCGGTCCGAACTCGACCACATCAGCTATACCCTCGGTGAGAACGCCCTTCACCGCCGATCTGGGTTTCATCCCGGCCCATTGCAGCAGCAAGAGCTGCTCCGACAATTCCACGAAGGGGTCGCGCAGATAGGCGCAATTCACGAAGCCTCGATCCTTGAGCAATGGATCGTACACTTTGAGCGCGACACGGCCCGTGACGTAGATCGACGAGGAGAAGGGTACACCGATGATCGACTTCGCGGTCTCCTCCGGCAGGCGATCGAGCCGGGTATAGGCCAAGTGGAAGGCGTCATCGAACAATCCGTTCAAGGCCGCATTGCCGAGAACCTGTAGCTCGAGGCGAAAGAGTTTCTGCTCGACCAATGATCCTTTTCGACGACGGCGATAAATCCGCACGTTGGTGTCAGCATCGTAAATCTCGACGGCTTCGGCCTCCGCCAGACCGGGAACGTTTCGCCCGTCGACGACGAAACCGCAGATCCCTGTTTCATGCAGCCCCTGTTCTCGCAAAAGCGGTCTCAGCACCATCGCCCCTGAGCGGATCTTGAAGTCGTACACCGTTGGGTTTTGCTGGGTCATCGATTCCGCGATCTCGGGCACGACGACCATGTCCGGATCGCGCGTGACGAGCCCGTCGTAGAGGTTGCGGATGATGGTTTCCGTTTCGCGCTTGCGGTGGTTCGCCGGGTCGAGCGTGTCGGCGTCGAGCGTGAACCCGACCGTCAGGTCTGAGGATTGCGCGGGTGCGATCGCGCAGAGCGCAAGAGCTGTCGCGGCCAAGAGGCTTCGCATGAGGATCATCTGATGTCTCCCAATCGTTCTTTCGCCCGTTTTCAGGCGCTTGTCTTTCCCCGCCAGGATTGGACGGTGGGGGTCGAGCAGGTTTCGTGCCAAAGGCCGCGCTGCGCGCACTGATCGAAAAAGCGCATTCTCCCCAATTGGTTGTTCGGCGGACCAGCGCGCATCGCCGATAGATCGAAGAGGTACGCGCGAAAATCACGCGTCGGTCGACAAATTTCACGCGCCCCCCGCCGGCGCCGCGCCGGCCGGACATTCCGTGGAAAGCGCTCGCGAGGTATTGTCACGTTGTCCAGAAGGAAACGCGGGAGACCGCAGCGAACGAAAATCAAGCGGCGCTCACCGCGCTCTGCCATACGCCCATTGCATCAGCGCGGGTCTCCCGCATCGTTCGCCGGGAGGTCAGGTGGCGCTGGTTGTTGAAAGTGTTGTAGACGGCGGCGTGGGTGGAGAGAAAGCGCTGCGCTGATTTCGGCGATTTGAACCGCTGCATGCGTCTCTCCCGCTGTCGAACCGGCAGGTGCGAATTCTCCGCCCGATTGTTCAGGCGCCCGCCGGTCACGTGGCGCCTGCTCGCCCCGAGCGGACGCAGGGCTGCGCCGTAGGAGGGCAGCCGGTCGGTGACCCAGACCTGCGGCGCGACGCCATGCTTCTTCAGCAGTTTGCGCATCAGCTTGAGCGCCGCTCGCTTGTCCCGCCTCGCCTGGACGAGGACGTCGAGCACCTCACCCTCGTCGTCGACGGCGCGCCACAGATACATCCGCCTGCCGCCGATCGAGACGAAGACCTCGTCGAGATGCCAGCGGTCGCTCGGCCGCGGCCGCAGCCGGCGGAGCTTGCGCGCGTAAAGCGCCCCGAACTTCAGCGCCCATCGCCTCACCGTCTCATACGATAGATCGATGCCGCGCTCGGTGAGCAGGTCCTCGACGTTGCGGTAGCTGAGTGGGAACCGGAAATACAGCCAGACGGCGTGCTGGATGATCTCGGGCGGGAAACGATGGCGGCGGTAGCTGATGGTGCTCATCCGCTATCCTAGCCCGCTTTCGCTCCGGCTCCAGTTATCGTGTCAGCGTCTTGCTAAGGGCGTACAGCGTACCCCGTATAGCCAATTGTCTCAAAGCTCACGCTCGCGCTAATAGCGCCGGCGCGTCTCGAGAGCTTCGAGCGCTACGACCGGCTTCCACTGATGCGGCGCACATCCCCAACTGCCGTAATACGACGATGATTGATTTTTGATCTTGGTCTCAGTCCAGACGGGCGACCCCAGACCGCTTCCTGGACCTCGTCCGGGCAAGCAGATCGCGGAGTGCGGCGGCGCCATCGGGACCCTTGACGGACTTGTTCCAAAGTTGTTCGGAAACTTGCATGTGGTAGCGAACCGCGTCGGCGTCGTCGGTGATTATCGCCACACCGAGGTTGACGTCCGGAATGCTGGCCAGCTTGAACGGGCTGATCTGAAGGAAGGTCCTGCCCCCGACCTGGCGCGTGATCTGGAAGGGGGTCGAATGAAGCGGTTCCGTGAACAGGCCGACGCTCACGTTCAGGGGCAGAGCCTCCATGATGTGCGCGACGCGCTCGACCTCCTCGAACATCACTTCCTGATAGCGAAGCCGGAGGCGCGGCGAAAGCGTTCCCGGCGGATCGGCCGCGAGGGTCAGCAGACGCTCCAGTTCCGCCACGGATACGAGCGCGACGAGATCGGGGCGTCCGGCGCGATAGTCGGCCTTGCGTCGCGCGAGGGTTTCGAGGATGCCCTCGGCCTCCTTGGCCCGGGTTTGCCGACCCCGGCTGGGCCTTGTCTCCATGAGCATTTCAGCGAGAAGCGCGTCGTAGGCGTCGGACGTGAGCAGGTAGGAAATGGGCCCGAAGAAATTGATGATCTTCTGCGCTTCCGAATCGATCTGACGCACGCGCTCGAAGAAGACGCTCGCTCGCGGAATGAATTCGCAGCCGCCGCCGAGAAGCGAGTTGATCGACGTGTCCAGGAGTTCGGCGAGACGGTGGATCGTCTCGATCTTCACGATCTCGCCCTGCTCGATGCGGTAAAGGTTCGACCTGCTGACGCCCAGGCGCTTGGCGACCTCGCCCGCGCTCTTGTTGTTGCCCCGACGATACGCCTCGACGCGGCGACCTATTTCCGTGAAGCTCGCCTGAAACCGATGCGCTTCCGGGAGCGGCGGCAGGAGGTTGACGGCGCGTCGCTCTTCAAACTCCGAACCCATCGTCTTCACCACCCGTCAAGGCCGACCCGATTCCGGTCGACAGATGCCCGGCGACGGCCCGGCCTGCATCCAGCACCCGCGCGTCGCCCCCCTCCTCTGCCATGAGTTGCAGCCCGAAGGGAATACGACCGGGGTAGAATCCGGCGGGCAGGACCAGCGCGGGCGCGCGAGCGGCGTTGGCCGCGCGAACGAAGACGTTGCGCGTGGGGTCCATCGGAACTCTCCTGCCCGCGACGACGACGCAGGTCTGGAAGATCCGGGGCGCCCGAAACGGCCAGCCGGGACTGATCACGACGTCGCTGGGTCCCAATCGCGCAGCCAGCTCGCGCTGAAAGTCGGCGCAGGTCGCCAGCGCGGCGACGGCCTCGCTTTCGCTGATGTCGTCGGCCTGCCCGAGGCGCGCGGCGAGCGACGGGCTCAACCGGCTCCGCAAGGCCCGATCGACCCGGCGCGAGCTCTGATAGCGGGAGACGACGCCGGCCGCGGCCTGACCGTCGAGCCAGGAGTCGAACGCGATCGGCTCGATCGTGACGCCGCTCTCGGACAGGCGCCCGAGCACGTCGTCGAACAGCTTGCGCGTGGACAAGTCGCAGATCGAGAGAAGATGCTCCGGCACGCGCAGACGCACGACGCCCGAATGGGACGGGGCGCCGACGTCCGACAGCATCGCGTCCGTGGCGATGACGTCGTCGATCGATCCGCAAGCCACGCCGAGCGTGTCGAGGTCGGGCGCGTACCGGGCGACGCCTTCGAGATTCCAGCGGTCGAGGCTCGGCTTGAAGCCGAACGCCCCGCAATGAATGGCGGGGTTGCGGATCGATCCCCCGGAATCCGTGCCGAGGTTGATCTCCGCGAGACCGAGCGCGGCCGCGACGCCCGCTCCCGAGCTGGAGCCGCCCGGCGTCCGCAGAACCGACCACGGATTAAGCGCCAGGGGCTCGAACGGGTTGTCCGGCGCGTACATCGCAAGTTCGGTGAGCGTCGTGCAGCCGATGGTCACCGCGCCGGCGGCCTCGAGCCGGGCCAGAGCGGGCGCCGTGACGTCCGCGATACGATCGCGGAAGGCTGCGCTCCCCTCCGTCCAGGGCATTCCCCGTCGCGGAATGTTGCCCTTGATCGTGACGAACAGCCCGTCCACCGGCGACGACAGACTGGAGCCGCGGCGGCGGTCGGCCTCCGCGAGCTCCGACAGCGACGCCTCGAGGCGCAGCGCGCTGAAGACGCGATAGCGCTCGCCCAGCGATCGAACGCGCGAGGCGTCGAGCCGCGCCGCGCGCGTCGTTACGCCTCGCGCGATCGCGGCCTGGACGGCGCGACCGTCTCCAGGCGCCCGATCGAACGGGCGCCTGAAAGTATCGGCGGTCTCAGCCAAGGTCGCGAATCCTCACTGGATCAGGCCCTTCTCGCGATAGAAGCGCTCGGCGCCGGGATGCAGCGGGACGCCGAGATCGGAGAAGGCCGAGACGCCCGGCTCCGGGCTCCAGGCGTTGTAGACGTTGCGCATGTAGGCTTCCGCATTGTCCGCGAACATCTGGCTAACGAACTCGTAGACGACCTCTTCGGAGACGCCGTCATGGGTGATCAGCATCGACGGCACGCCGATCGACGAGACGTCGGCGTCGATGGAGGTGTAGGTGCCGCCCGGGATCGTGACCGGCTGATAGGCGGGCGTGATCTCGCGCAGGGCGGCCGCCACGGCGTCATCGATGGGGACCAGGCGCACGTCGTGGCTGGTCGAAAGATCGAGCACCGCCGGCATCGGGAGGGCCGAGGACGCGGCGAAAGCGTCCAGGTTGCCGTCGCGCATGTTCGCTGCGCTCTCGTCGAAGCCGAGATTCTGGATGTTGATCTGACCCGTCAGCCCGGCCGCTTCGAAAACATTGGCGGCCGTGTTCGCCGTTCCCGAGCCGGGCGCGCCGACCGACAACGTGCGGCCCTTGAGTTGATCGAGCGTCTCGATCGCGCTGCGCGTGAACGTGACGACGTGGAGCGGCGCGATATCGATCACCGCAACGCCGCGGATGTTGCTCGCAGCGGCGCCCTCGAATTGGCCCGTGCCGGCCTGCTGCTCATAGACGACGCCGCCGTTGGCGAAGCCGAAATCGAGCCGCCCCGCCGCCAGGAGGCGGGCGTTCTCGACCGATCCGCGCGTCGTCTGCGCGGTCGCCTGCAACGATTGCGAATTCTCGTTGATGAAGGTCGAGAGGCCGCCGGCGTAGAGATAGTAGCTGCCGCCCACGGAGCTCGACCCGATCACGGCGTTTTGCTGCGCATGGGCGCCCGTGGCGAGCAGGATGGTCCCGGCTGCGAGAGCCGCAAGTATCTTGTTCATTTTGAAGTCTCCTCTGGATTTCGGGGTGTTCTGGTTAGCCGGCCGCTCCCCGTTTTCGTCCGGCAAGCCTGTCGACCAGCGGTCGCCCGGCGAGCGCCGCCGCGCAGATGATCAGGCCGATCGTGATCGTGGGGATGCTGTGACCGAAGAGCAGGACCGCGGCGCCGAGCAGCAGCACCGCGCGCTCGGCCAACGACAGCCTGTGGAAAAGGAAACCCTCGATGCCGCCGGACGCCATGACGATGCCGACGATGATCGAGCCGATCGTGACGGCGTTCTCCAGAGGCGACGCGGCGTAGAGGAGTCCGGGCTGATAGGCGAACAGGACCGGGATCAGGAAGAGCCCGGCTCCCTTTACGACCGCCGCCCATCCGGTTCGCCATAGAGGCGCCTTCGCGATCGACGCAGCGACATAACTCGCGAGCGACACGGGCGGCGTGATGTTGGAGGCCTGCCCCCACCACATGACGATCAGGTGGGCCGCGATCAGCGGCACGTCGAGCCGCACGAGGGCGGGGGCCGCCAGCGTCGCCAGGATGATGTAGGCCGGCACCACCGACAGCCCCATCCCGAGGATGTAGGCGACGACGAACACGAGCC
Source organism: Microvirga sp. (assembly GCA_022241475.1). The sequence continues at coordinate 10,514 of JAKOMT010000017.1, forward strand.
CCAGGGTCAGGGCCAGATCGCCCGCCCCCACCGAGACGATCATGCCGGTGATGCGCAGGCCCGTGCCCGGCAGCAACAGACATTGGGCGATGATCGCGACCGGACCTGCGACCACGATAATGGGCAGAGCCTGTTTCGTGCCCTCCGCGAGGGCGTGCAGGATGTCGCGCGGTCCCATGCGGTGGGTGCGGCTGAGCTGGCTGACGACGAGGGTCGCGATGATGCCGAGAAGAGCGATGAAGGCGAGCGAGTAGCCGATGAAGATGCCGGCCGCGATCACGAGGACGGGCGCGACATAGTACCAACCCGCCATGAGCGTGCGCCCGACCGGCGGCAAGGTCTCCCTCGGGCTCCCGACGAGGTCGTTGCGCCGCGCGTAGCAGTGCACCTGCATGTAGACGAAGAAGAAGTAGAGCAGCGCCGGCGTCGCCGAGTAGATGACGATCTCGGAATACGGAATGCCCGTCAGCGCCACCATGATGAAGGCCGCGACGCCCATCACGGGCGGCATGATGGTCCCGCCCGTCGAGGCGGCGGCCTCAATGCCTCCCGCGACATGGGGCTTGAAGCCGGCGGACTTCATCAGCGGGATCGTCATCGACCCGCTAATGGCGACGTTAGCCGCCGCCGATCCGGTGATGGATCCGACGATCGTCGAGGACGCCACCGCCGCCTTCGCGGTTCCTCCGGCTCGGCTGCCGACGAGCGCCATGCTGAGGGTCGAAAAGAAATCCGCGGCGCCCGATCGCATCAGGAACGCGCCGAAGACGAGAAACAGGAACATCTGCGACGCCAGCACGTAGGTGATGTGGCCGTAGATGCCGTCAGTCCCGGCGTACATGTAAGAGGCGATCGTACGGGGATCGAAACCCGCATGCGTGAACGGCTGCGGGACGTATGGCCCGAGCATCAGGAATGCGACGAACGCGAATCCCATGATCGGGATCGCCGCGCCCAGCACCCGCCGGCAGGCCTCGAAGCTCAGGAAGATCATGATCCATCCGAGCGCGAGATCGAGGTCCGAGATGGGCAGACCGACCATCTCGAGGAAGGCCGTGTACATGACATTGAAGCGCACGGTCGCGGCGATCGCCAGACCGATGAGGAGCACGTCGACGAGGCGGGCAGCGGTCGAAGAGCCCAGAGGCTTCAACATGAACGCGAGCAGCATTCCGAGAAGGATGAACAGGCTCCGGTCGATCTCCGGAAAGCGAATTCCGACCGCGGCGACCCAGACGTAGTAGAGCGCCCCCGCCGCCGCGATCACGAACGCGAGCTGGTTCCAGGGACCTGTGAAGCCGCCGGCGCCGGAGGAGGCTTCTTCGGCCGAATCCGTCTCGATGCCGTGCATCACGCTCCCCCATTGCTGCGATCGAGAATCCATTTCGCGAGGCCGATGTCGCAGATCGCCATGCCCTGGATCACCGCCAGGCAGACTTCGTTCGTTCCGGTCGTGATCGATCCGCGTTCAGCGAGCACTTCGCCGATCGTCGCGTCGAGCTGGGCCTCCATCTCGGCGCGCGTCGCCGTCCCCGAGGCTATCCACGAAGCAACGTTGCCTGCGGTGCAGACGAAGTCGATCTCGTCGACGATCAGGCGGTCCGCCCTGTCGAAGACGTCGCGCTCGAACTCCCGCCGACCGCCCATGGCGCAGACGAGCGTTCCCGGCCGCAGATCATCGGCCCCGAACAGACGCTCGTCGGCATCCGAGACCGTGACGACGACGGAGGCTCTGCCGACCGCCTCCGGGACGCTCGCAGCCGTGTGGAAGCTCGTCGCGAACTCCTCGGACCAGGCGCCGGCCGCCGAGGCCGCGCGTTCGGCGGAGCGGGAGGCTAGGGTTATCCGCGCCTTCGGATGGGTCTTCGCGAGAAACGACGCGAGATGCCGCGCGATGCGCCCCGTTCCGACGATCGCGATGTCGTCGATCACGGAGGGGCCGAGCGCCTCGACCGCGACGACGCCGGTCAGCGCCGTCCGCACGCCGTGCAGCCATTCCTCGTCCACCAGCGCCAGAGGCTCCATCGTCCGCGGATCGACGAGATAGCAATAGGCGTGGTCGCGCCCGTGAGCGGGATCGGCGTCGCCGATCAGTCGGAAGCCGGCGACGTTCAGATCGTCGAGCACGGCTCCCTTGACCTTGAAGCGTCCGCTCGTCCCGTTCGCCCCGCGCAGCGAAAGCGCGGCGGGGCTGGAAACGTCGGCCGCGCCTCGCGCGGCCATCTGATAGATCGACCTGATCAGCGCCAGGGCGCCGTCGAGGTCGAACGCCCGCTTGATTTCTTCTTCGCCAACGATTCTCATGTCGCTTTCCTCTCAGCTTCGGCTGATCACGGCGAACACGCCGCCGCCGTCCGGCGCCTGATGCTCCGCGCCGCCGGAAACGAACATCCGGCAATCGCCCAGGAGCGCCGCGAGCGCCCCCGAGGCCGCCGCCCGCATGTGCTTGTCTGGATCGAGATCGCTCGAGAACACCGTCGTGCGGCGGCCTCTCACGAGGCCCGTCCGCGCGACCCCGGCCTTGAAGAACACGCCGTCGAGCTCGCGCGCCCTCGCCCGTGCGAGGTCGATCGGCCCAGTCGCGTCGCCGGCGAGAATGCGCGCCATTCCGTCGATGTCGACGAGGTCGTCGACGAGGCCGCAATGGACGCGGGGGCCGCTCGTGACGCCGGCGGGCTGGCCGACGACGATGGCCTCGCAGGCGCGCGTCTCGGTGCCCGAGAACACCATCCCGCGCCGGCTGTAGAGATCGGGCCGCACCAGCAGGTTCTCGATGACGGCGTCCTGCGGGGCGATCTCGCCGAGCGCCACCCCCATTCCCAGCGCGGCTGCGCCCCGCGCGGCGCCCGACACGCCCGCGAACCGGGCCTGGGCTTCGGGAAGTCCGACCGCCTCCTGATGGGTCAGGAGCGGGCTCTTGAGGAAGACCAGAAGCGGGTCCTGCGGCTTCAGGCCCGCGCTCTCGATCGCCGCAGAAACGGCCTGGCGCGCATGCTCCACATGAGCCTGCGCCACGATCTCCGCCGGGGCGAGCGCGGGCGACGCTCCAAAGCCCACGCGCAGGTCGCCATCGGCGTCCCGGTGATCGTCGAGCGCGGCGAGCACATATCCGCCGGGACTGATGACGCCTTCGCAACCGGTCGAAAGGACGATCTGCAAGCGGCTCCGATCGAGCCCGGCCTCGTCAGCAGCGGCGGCGATCGCGCTCAGCGCAAGGCCCCGGGAGAAGTCGTTGGTGGTCGCCGTACCCTCCACCTTGCCGATAACCGCGACGGAACGCGGATGGCGTTGAGCAAGGCGCGCAAAGATTCGTCCAATTTCTTGGACATCATCAGGCGCCCGCATACTGAAGGCGTCAACCGTGCTCGACATCGAAATCCCCGGCTTAACTGGCTTACTTCCGTCGATGTATAGGGTTAGGTCCCTGCAATCGCGCGCGCAACAAGAAAATCCGGCAAATTTTTGGACACGGCGCCCTAAGATCGTGCATTCTGTATGATACCGCGCCAGATCGGCTGTGAGTTACCTCAACACCTCTGTTCAGGTAACTGAATGTCGACGATATGCGTGCGGATCGGACACAGTCTCAACGGCTCCTATCGGTATCGTGCGTTGGACGCTGAAACACGTCCTCTGCGCGCGCTCAAGCTCCGATGGCTGAGGCGTGTCAACCGGCGTTCGAATAGGACCCCTTATCGGCGTCCAAAAGGGGGTCTGTCGCAGATTCGGTGCAGGTTAGGCGCTAATCGGCATGAGCCGGGCGGCGAGGAGGTCGATGTTGCCGCGACCGTACATCTGGCGCTTCAGCTTCTTCAGCTTGCAGATCTGCCCTTCCGTCTGGCCGTTCGTGATCCTGCCCCGGTTGAGTGGACACCCATGATAGGCTTTCGGGCCAAGACAGGAGTGTCCGATGGAGATGAAGAAGCGCCGGCATTTTCCGGATACGTTCAAGCAGCAGGCGGTGGAGCGTATCGAGACGAGCGGGCTCCCTATAGCGAGGGTGGCAGAGGAACTCGGAGTGAACGAGACGGTCTTGCGCCGCTGGGTGCGTCGGTTCCCGCGCCGCGTCCGAACGACCGACAGCCGGCACGATTATCCGATCGCGCCGAACAGGTTGCGCCGGAACTTCACGGCGGGCGCGCCCAACCAGGTCTGGCTCGCCGACCTGACCTACATCCGCACCGGTGAAGGCTGGCTCTTTCTTGCCGCCGTCATCGACATGCACACGCGCAAGGTCGTCGGCTGGAGCATGCGTGAGACGCTTCATGCTTCCATCGCCCTCGAGGCGCTCAAAATGGCTGTCGCGCGCCAACGCCCACCGCCCGGCCTCGTGCATCACTCCGACAGGGGTTCTCAAGCCGGTCTCAAGCGGTCGTCGCAACACCATCTTGGGCAGTCTTGAGGAAGGCGTCCAGTGCCTCGGCGGGCGTTCGCCATTGGAGGGTCTTACGCGGTCGGCCGTTGAGAACCGCGGCCACGGCCTCGAGGTGCTCCGCGCTGTGCAGGCTCAGGTCCGTTCCTTTCGGGAAGTACTGCCGCAGCAGCCCGTTGGTGTTCTCGTTGCTACCTCTCTGCCAAGGAGAGTGCGGGTCGCAGAAGTAGATCTCCAGACCAGCCTCGACCCGAAGCTGCGCATGCTGCGCCATTTCGGACCCCTGGTCCCATGTCAGCGATCTCCTCATCTGTTCGGGCAAGGTGGTGATCGTACGTGTGATCGCGTTTCGCACCGCCTCCGCCCCGTGGCCGGCCAGCGCCGGCCCGTTCCTGACGCGCTCCTGCGTGCCGTGCCCTTCCATCGGAGGCAGGTGCAGCAGCAGCGTGAACCGCGTCGTGCGCTCCACGAGCGTTCCGATGGCAGAGCGCTTCAGCCCGATGATCAGATCGCCCTCCCAATGCCCGGGAACGGCCCTGTCGTTCGCCTCGGCCGGTCGCTCGCTGATCAGAAGGTCGGAGGTGACGAACGATTTTCCGCGAGATCGAGCGCGCGCCCGCGGCACTCGAAGAGCCCGTCCCGTGCGCAGACACTGCGTCAGTTCCCGCTTAAGCGCTCCCCGGCCCTGGATGTAGAGCGCCTGGTAGATCGCTTCGTGGCTGAGGCGCATGGCCGCGTCGTCCGGATGGTCGAGCCGCAATCGCGCGGCGATCTGCTGAGGGCTCCAGGCCTTCGCCCATCGCCGGTGTTGGCGCTGCCCGTGTCTTCGCCTCTTCCACGGTACGATCGGACCGGGCAACGCGGCGCCGCTCGGCAAGGCGACGAGGCCCGCGATGCGCTCCTGCACATATGCGCGCAAAGCCGGGTTCGACGCCAGCTTCGCAGACTTCGGCCGACAAGCCGCGCGCTCCGCATGCCATTGCGCCGTCGTCGCCCTGTAATCGAGGGCGCCGCTTCGCGTCGCCGCGTTCCGCCTCAGCTCCCGCGAGATCGTCGAGGCTGCGCGCCCGAGCCGACGTGCAACCTCGCGCACGCCGATGCCTTGCGTTCGAAGAAGCGCGATCTCTTCCCGTTCCGCAAAGCCGAGATACCGCCCGGAGAGCGGCTTCGACGAGCGCGACAAATGAGATGGCGCCATTCCGCCCGCCGCTCGGAACAGCCGATAGCCGACCGGCTGCGATATCCCGATTGCCATCGCCGCGTCCTCACTCGACAGCCCGTCGGCGATAAAAGCCCAGAACCGCCGAAGATCATCGCGTCGGACAAGCCCCGGTCGACCGGGCGACCTCAGCTTACCCCGAATACACCGATCCGAACGCCTTCGACCCGCCATCGCGACCACCCTCCACAGAGTTGTTGCGACGACCGATTGAATCCACC
>JAKOMT010000018.1 GCA_022241475.1 Microvirga sp.
TAGCTACGACATGAAGTACGCCACCTTTATCACCTTCCGTGAGGAACTGATGACGAACTATCGCGAGTATTGGGACCCGATGACATTCCTGAAGAACATGGGTGACGCCCGTTTCTAATCAGATTGCTACTATTCGGGTCAGAACCAACAGATGTGATGTTCGGCCAAATTTATTTCATCTTCAAAAAGGGATATTGTCCATGTTACCCCATTTGTTCAAGTCTATCGTATGCGCTCTAGCTCTAACCACGACAAGCGTTGGCGCATTAGCTTCAAGTTCTTCTACCGAACAGGTTCAGGAAGCGCGGGAGGAATTCCCCGCCCCGGCCGGTTTCACCCCAGGTTTCCGTAGTGTAGATGGGGTGAACCTCCACTATGTGAAGGGCGGCAAGGGCAAGTTGGTTCTTCTGGTCCACGGCTACGGCCAGACTTGGTACGAATGGCGCTACCTGATGCCAGAGCTAGCCAAAACGCACACGGTTGTTGCTGTTGACCTTCCCGCTCTTGGCCAGTCGGGTAGCACGAAGTCCTATGCCGGCCAGGATGTCGCAGTGCTGCTTCACAAATTTGCAAAAAGCTTCAGCCCTGATGCACCCTTCGACCTCGTGGCACACGACATTGGAATCTGGAACACCTATCCCATGGTGGTCACAAACCAGGATGATGTCCGGCGGCTGGTCTACATGGAAGCGCCGATCCCGGATGACGGCCTTTATGGATGGCCTGCCTTTACTGATAAAGGCGCATCCCTCGCCTGGCATTTCAGCTTCTTCAATCTCGCTGCTCCGCTTCCGGAGACGATGCTCGCAGGTAAGGAGCGGGTTTTCCTGGAGGACTTTATCCTCACACGCGCCGGCAACAAGGATGCATTCCCGCCTGATGTCCTAGACATGTACGCGAAATCATGGGCCAAGCCGACAAGCTTGACTGCAAGCCTGGAATATTATCGCGCGCTGAATGAGACAGCGCGGCGCAATAAGCCCTTGGCCGATACAAAGCTTATCATGCCGGTGCTGGCCATCGGCGGAGGCAACAGTATGGGCGCGTATCAAGGCGAACAGCTGCGCAAGTACGCCGTCAACGTGCAGCCTGAGACCATTCAGGGATGCGGCCACTGGTTGCCAGAGGAATGTCCGACTCAGATCAACTCGCTGGTCGTTAACTTTCTCACCGCGAAATAAGAGGCGCTGGTCGGCTCCGGGTAAATGCGGCGTCACGCATTTGGCCAGCGGCCCGGAGCCACATTCAGCAGGTATTCTAACGATCAGGAGTTCTTATGAGCAAGCAGCCTATCCGAGTGGGGTTCATCGGTCTTAACCCCGATAGCAAATGGGCCGCCACTGCCCACATCCCGGCATTGCGCTCCCTTGAAGGGGATTTCGAGATCGTCGGCGTCGCCAATCGCACGTTGGAAAGCGCGCAACGCACCGCACGTGAACTCGACCTTCGGCTGGCTTTTGCAAGCCCTGCAGAGCTAATCGCCGGGCCTGACGTCGATCTCGTCGTCGTCACAGTCAAGGTGCCTCACCACTTCGACCTGGTATCCGCAGCGCTGAAGGCAGGAAAGCACGTTTACTGTGAATGGCCGCTCGGTAACGGACTTGATGAAGCCCGTAAGCTGGCAGCTCTGGCGCGTGAAACTGGATCCGTGGCGGTGATTGGCACGCAAGGAAGCGCCGCAACCGGCGTCGAGACCGTGAAGGATCTGATTGCCGATGGTTACGTCGGAAAGGTTCTTTCTACCAGCATCATCGCCTCTGGCGGTAACTGGACCGGGCAAACCTCCGCTGATTCTTACTATCTGTCAGACAGTGCGAATGGTGCCTCGATGCAGTCCATTGCTTTGGGACACACCCTTGTCGCCGTTCAACATGTTCTCGGTGGAATCGATGTCGTGGATGCGACCTTCGCGCGCAACTTTGGTTCAGTGGAAATCATCGAAACGAACGAGGTGCTGCCCAAAGATGTGCCGGATCAAGTAATGGTGCAGGGCCGCATGATGAGCGGTGCCGCCTTTTCGATCCACTATCGTGGAGGCGCCTCCCGCGGCACTAATTTTCTGTGGGAGATCAATGGCACCGAAGGAGACATCCAGGTCACTGGCGACATGGGCTATCCTCAGATCGTCGAACTCACCATTTCGGGCGGCCGGCTGGAAGATCGCGCATTGGCACCGCTCGTTCCTATGTCCGACCGTGCAGGAGGCGAGGGCCTATCGCCAGCCGCTGAGGCAGTGGCGAAGATTTACCGGTGCACCGCTTCAGACATTCGCACCGGCAGTCGGACAGCGCCGACCTTCGACGATGGATTGGCTCTGCACGAGTTGATCGCTCGCATCGAAGACTCAGCCTCCACCAAGCCCGACAGGACGGGCTAACAGACAATCGAATGCGCCTCGGTCAAAATTGGGTTCTTTTATGTCCAAGGCGGCAAGAGCGGATGGAAGAGACCCACCAATATTTCGGCGCAAGGGCGTTCTGACGGCCAGCGATTGCTCCGGCGCCAGGGAAAAAATGAAAGGACCAAGTGATGACCGATTTTACCTCGAGGCGAGCTATCGTCGCAGGATTAGGCCTTGGAGTCACAGCAATGTCTACAAGTGGCGCACTCGCTCTAGCAGGGCCAGTTGGAAAAAAACGCGGTGGTCAAATGACAGAGAAAGATATTCGCGAATTATTTGATCGCTACATCGCTGCACTCAATGCGCATCAAATGGAACGGATGACAGAGTTTGTTCATGACACCGTCGTGCAAAACCTAAAGCTAGTAACGCGGGCAGATGTTATCGCCGACTTGAAGGGGCATATCGAAGCCGTTCCTGATTTCAGATGGCGCGTCAGGGATGTGGTCGTAGAGGGCGACACTATTGCAGCGCGCTTGTTCAACATCGGAACACCGATGAAGTCGTGGCTGGGAATCGAACCAACCGGAAGGACGGTAGAAACCCTTGAGTTTGCCTTTCACAAGGCGCGAGACGGTAAGTTCTACGAGATGAACTACGCCATGGACGTCGTCGGCCTGCAGAAGCAGCTCGGGCTCTGATCCCTCCAGGTCAGCACTCCGCGATAATCAACACCTTCATCCTCGATGGCGCGATGGCATCGTTCGCAGAGGCGCGCTTGGCCAGCTGACTAAAGGAATTCACATGACCGCTAGCTCCGGAAATACGCCTTTTGGCGCAACATCCACCGCTGATGATGTACTTGCCGGCCGGGATCTAGCGGGTAAACGCTACCTTGTAACCGGTGCTTCCTCAGGCATCGGCCTTGAAACCGCGCGTGCCTTGGTCGCCCATGACGCGACCGTGGTCGGCTCGTCAACAAAGAGCCCGGTCAATGCCGAGCAGGCGACGCAAACCTTGCGCCACGCTGCCGAAAACGGCGGTGGACGATTCGAAACAATCCAAATCGACCTGGGCTCGCTCGCTAGCATTCGCGAACAAAGCAAAGCGCTGCTCGCACACGGCGAACGCTTCGATGCAATAATCGCCAATGCCGGGGTAATGGGACCGCCGCTCGGACGAACCGTCGACGGTTTCGAGCTTCAGTTCGGAATTAACTTCCTTGGCCATTTTGCGCTCATGTTGATGCTTGAGCCGCTCATTGCTGATGGCGGGCGGATCGTCATCCTTTCCTCACAGGCACATCGAGTATCGGACATTGATCTCGATGATCTCAATTTTGATCATCAGGCCTACGATCCCTTTATCTCTTATGGGCGATCCAAGACCGCCGATACTCTGCTGGCGGTCGAACTCGACCGACGTCTGCGGCATCGCGGCATCGGTGCCGCCTCAGTTATGCCTGGAAATAGCATAACCAATCTACCTCGGTATTTCTCGCAAGAGCGGCTTGAAAGTCTCTTCGAAACCGTTGCGAAGTCGCGGGAGGCCGCAGGACTCTCCCCGGCTAAGTTGAAGGAAATCCCGCAGGCTGCAGAGACCTCAGTGTGGGCGGCGGTGGTTGCCGACAATGAAGCGATCAGAGGCAAATATCTTGAGGATTGCGCCGCCGCACCCATCAACGACAGCGACAATCCCTTCGCCGATGGCGTCCGGTCCTACGCGCTTGATCCAGAGCGCGCCGCAGCCTTGTGCGAGAAGAGTGAGCGATTGCTTGCCACTATCTAATTAGTAGCTGGGCGGCTCAGCGGTTCCGGTTGCTCCCTTACGAGAGAAGGACGTCTCATGACCACTATTGGCATTATCGGTGCAGGCGAGGTTGGCATAGCCATTGCCAGAGCCGCGATCACCCACGGCTATTCGGTCGTACTATCAAATTCGCGCGGCCCTGACACCTTGACCAAGCTAGTCGACAAACTCGGTCCCGCCGCGGAAGCGGCCACAGCCGAGCAGGCAGCACGAGCCGGCGACTTCGTTGTTATCGCCGTGCCCCTGAAGCTTGCCAATGACATGCCAACCGATGCGCTTGCGGGGAAAATCGTGATCGACACCAACAACTACATGATCTGGCGTGATGGTCATTTCCCAATGATCGATTCCGGCGAGAAGACCGTCTACGAACTGCGGCAGGAGCAACTGCCTATGTCCAAAGTTGTGCAGGGATTCACCCATATTCAGGCACCGCGCCTTGCATCCGCTGCCAGACCCCGCGGGGCCCCCGATCGGATCGCGGTACCGATCTCAAGCAATCATGCCGACGCCGTAGAGCTTGTCGCAGGACTGCTCGACACTTTCGGTTTCGACACAGTCGATAACAGTCCGCTAAATGAAGCTTGGCGAAGCGCTCCGGGTCAGCCGGCCTGGGCCGCATTAAACGAACAGACCAAGCCAGAACTCATTGCTAACCTCGCCAAGGCTCAGTTGCGCGTTGCGCCTGCATCCTGACTGTTGAACTCGAGCCCTGAGGTAGCCTCGACTGTGAGGGCGGGTATCGGACTCAACAAACTGGCATGCTCCAAATTACAAGCTTCTGGTCATTAAATTGCAACCGATCCATTGTGACCGGCGAAGGCTAGTATCGCGCCCCATCAGAAGGCGTGTCTCACGCCAAAGACGAGATTTCGCCCGCGAAGCGGCGATTGGTCCTTAACGAATGAGGTATGCACAAATGCCAACTCGTTCAACAGGTTAGTGCCGCGGAGGTAGAATTCGACTGCGTTAGCCCGGTCGAGTTTGAAACGATAGCTAAGCGTGGCGTTCAGCATTCCGTACCCGGGCGTCACTGTCTCGAAAGACGCGACCTTATTTTGCTCGAACGTTTGGTAATACTCGATCTCGCTTGAGACTGGCCCAGCTTCATGCTCGAGGCGCGCGCCGAGGCGGCCAGGAGGAATACGTGGCAGGTTATCGTTATCGTTCCTCAGCTGAGCGTCGACATAGTCTCCGAAAACCGTGACACGCGACTGCGGCGAGAGTCGATAGCTTACCTGCCCGTCGAAGCCGGCGAAACGCGCATCGGCCGCGGTATATAGCAGGAAGTTGTGTGGCACGCCGGTTTCGGCTTCGGTTTCAATCAGTCGTGCGAATACGTAATCGCTGACACGCTGGTAGAACACACCGAATTCGAACTCGAACGTGCCCCCAGTTCGGCGCAGCGTCAGATTAAACGAGTCGGTCGTTTCGAGAATGTCCTCTGCATCCAAACCCGCAACGTCCAAAGTTGGATTGTTGACCGCCAGACCGAGCTCGTAACTGTTTGTCGCGAGATTGTTGCCACGTGCGTAAAGCTCGCGCACGCTTGGCGCCCGCTCGGTGTGGCCGAAAGAGAACGCAAGCGCATAACCCTGTCCTGCATTCCATGTAGCGCCGAGCGACGCGGAGAATGGATTATGGCGAACGCTCGGGTTTCTGGAGCGGAACTGTTCGACGTCTTCGCCTTCAAGCGTCTTTTCCCAGTCAGCCCCGTACCACTCGACGAACAGAGCAGCGAGTTCTGGGCCAACAGTTGAGCGCCAAGTCGGCACGCCCACGTCGATTCGACGCCAATCTTTGCGGATCGCGGCTTCTACGTCAACCGCACCGACTGAGCGGCGCTCGATTAGAAACGCTCCAATGTTCTCGGTACGATATATCGGGTTGCCGTCGAATCCGTAGGCGCCATCAGGGAACGGGCGGTGGAGGTTGTTGATGTTGATGCCGCTAAAATCTCCGTCTGTGTATTGAACGCCAAAAGTGCCGGTGAAGCCAAAAATCGGCTTGTGAGTTAGCTCGGCGCGCCCGTCCCAAACCTTGTTTGTGTAGCGCGAGAACAAGAGTTCACCGTCGATTTCGTCATGCGCATAGTTGGTATACGAACCGCGCAATCGGACTTGTTCAAACCCCGGCAGTAGGTCGTTATAGTCGGCACGCAGATCAACGCGGTCACTACGAAGGCGGACGGACGCTGTGTGGCTGTCGGGTCCGCCGAATGGAKCTTCGAACTCGTCGTGCGCCTCGCAATGAAGATCGAGGTCGTGTATGTGACATACGCTGTTGATGTGACTGTGACCCGGAAGGCCATATTTGCTCTCCGTTCGGGTAAAGGCTGCGCCTATATAGCCCTTAGAAGTGATCCACGATGCGCCACCCGAATAGCTGGTAGTCTCCGCAAAAGAATCGAGAAGCCGGTCCGAACCGAAGCGATCGGGGATGGCGTAATTTTCGGCGTTACGACGTGCGCCCTCGGCATGAATGGCGAACTGACCAAGTCCTGCGGTCAGGCGGCCGACTGCGGTCCTTTCCTTGTCGCCGGTTCCTAGGCGGACTTCAGTCATACCCGTGACCCCGTTAGTCGGGATCGCCTTCGGCACCTTACTATCGATCAAGTTAATCGCGCCATTCGTCGCGTTGCCACCGTAGCGAATGGCTGCCGGCCCGCGCTGAATTTCGATCGCATCGAGTAACAGCGGATCAGTTGTGATGGCATGATCGGGCGATACCGACGAAGCGTCGAACAAATTTGCGCCATCGCTCAGTATCTCGATTCTCGGAACAGTCTGACCACGGATGACCGGCCGCGACGCGCCACCGCCAAAATTGTCCAGATGAACACCCGGTAGTCCGGCTAGCGTTTCACCGAGTCCACCCTGCCTGCGATGCGCCAACTCATCGCCCGACAGTACGTAAACAGGCAATAGTGCTTCTTCGGACTCGAGCGACCGGCCTACAACAACGATGTCGCTCGGATTAGCTGCGGACTGCTGATCTGCAGATTCACCGGATGTTCCGGCTAACGCGGGCGATCCGATCGAAACTATAGCCGCCGCGCTTGTCAGAATAGCTGTGCGCCGGGAGATTATAAACGCCTTCATTGATTTTTCCTTAGCTCATCGAGCAACAGACACCCCATGATGATATGGTCTAACATCTCATCATGGGGTGGTTCGTGGTGGAGCAAGGTTGCGCCAACATGGCGTTTCGCATCAGGATAGGCGTTTTTCGGCGTACGATGATTCTAACCAGGAGCTCAAATGATCAGACGCGCTAGGTGGGTATCACCGTATTCATTGCCGGTGTTAGCCGGGTTTTTTGCGCAAGCAGTGTTTTGCCGACGCGCATGAGAACGGCCGCGAACCCATGCAAAATTGAGGCATCAAAATCGATCATGGCAGATGGAGCAACATGATAGCCCCTCGTCCCGAAAAACCCCAGGCGACGAGTTGGGCTATCTGGCAAACCAGAAGCAATTCAGATAGCGCTAGGCGACCGACCGAAACTCAAGTGCGAAAACGGGAGTGATATCATGAGCATGTCGAAGCGCCTCCTGTTTGATCGCAACCCGCTTGATGATGAGGCGCAAGGACGAATGCGCCGCGAGACGGCCGACAATTTAGCAGAGTTTACCCATCGTCTTGCAATGAAGCGGAAAGGCAATTCGACCGCACGTTATTGGGATCCGCGGTGGCCGATGAGCATCGAACAAGCTGTGAGTGAGCTAGGAATAGACGTCATTCGAGTTAATGACGGAATGTTTACACGAGAAGAAGTCGAGCGTGACGAGATCCTTGAGCGGGCAGAAGAGATTTGGCGCGATCGACCGCTCTAAAACCAAATTGGTAATGCCGGGCACCCTCGAGCTTGCTTATATCGCAGTGCGGCGTCCGGTTATGCCACCAATCTTGCCCGGAGTTCCCGGCTTTTCATCCAGCTCATGCCGGGCTTCCGCCACGAAATGCTCATTGCTGAAAAGTTCGGAGCACGCCTGCCTTTATAAGTCGGACAGACTGACAAGCTAGCTGAGCCCCTGAGAGATGCTGACATGATTAAAGCCCCTGACCTCCTGAAGCTACAAGGCGCGTTTCAAGCGATTGGCCAGGCTCTACCCGTTCCACCGCCTGGCATCGCCAAGCAATTTTACGCGCTTCATGATCTTCAGACCGCGTTTCAAGCGCTTAAATGCCCGCTTTCAATAGCTAAGGAAGGCGGCGGCCTCATAAACCCTTGGTCGCTTGCTGGGTTAGGACAAGACGAGGTACGCAATGCGGCCATTCTAGCCGGCCTCTGGATGTCGGAGTTTGGCGGCAACACATCTAAGCGCTTCCTAGCGAGCTACCTGGCGGGCGCGATAGCCAACATCGATTGGATTTGCGAGCTCGATCGCGGATACCGCGTCGCTACCGAGGTCTGTCCGATGGGCGATATCGCGGATCGCGTGGATCTGGTCATCGAAACACCAGCTTACTTGATTGGCGTTGAAGTTAAAATACGCGCCGGGCTAGGGAAAGAACAACTCGAACGATACACCGCTTCGATATATCGACGGGCCAAACTTCAGAGGCTTGCCCCTTGGGTAGTGTTGTTGGCACCCTTCCAAACAAACCATTTGAATGTCTTGTCGACCTCGTGGGCGGACGTCGCACGTGCTGGACGCGCGGCAGCCGGCCAGCAGGTTGCCAGCCGGTCTTACGTTCAAAATCTCGTCGCCAGTTTCGCCGAACACGTTCGAGCTTTTTAGGAGCCTATACATGTCAGAGCCCGCCGTAAGCGCCCTGATCGTGRAGCACATCGACGAGCTTGAAGCAGCCCTTAGATATGCCAACGGTAAGATGCAGCCCATGCTTGAAAAGGCGATTGCTCAGATCTTGGACGATAAGCGACGCGACCTTGGCTGGGCAGGTGAAGCACCAGCCGATTTTGTCGAGACCCAATGGCTGGCGCCCGWGGAATGGCGAATGGGTGGGGATCCCAAAGACGATGACTTCTACCTATCGTTTGTGCTGGACACGGTGCCGTGCCTCGATGGGCACGCGCCAGAGACCTGGATAGGGACGATCGCGGGGTTCGCTGGGGCCGGGATCAGGCTATCAGCAACAACTGAAGCTTTGGGACAACGAGACTGGAAGGCTCTTTTAAGATCGCAAGGGCAGCTACTTGACGAGCTTGTTGGCAAAGGGTTTCTCTGTGATCCGAAAGCCGGAGATATCGCACTAACAATTCCCATCAGCCGAGAGGGACTGGCGCTAGGGTTTGAAGAGGATGCACTTGATGAGGTTTTCGAACCTTTGGGGCTTGCCATCGACCGAATCATCGCGGCTAGGTTGGTGCTTGATCAGCTGGTCGATGCAATAAAGGCAAAGGTACCGAGATAATGGATATTTTCTCAAGCTGATCGTGAATAGAGTGTAATGGTGGCCGGTTGGCGGCCTTGCTTACCGGACCTTGTTGGAGGTGTGAGCAGCTTTGCCGGAGGCACGGCGTTTGGCGAGCTTGGCCATGCGGGCGCGGATTTCGTTGGGGCTGATATCTTCGGGATCGAAGGCGTGCCCATACCATTGCAGGACTGAATTGTGCTCTGGATGGCGCGGCTTGGCCATAGCCTCAAGAAACTCTTCGAAGCCTGGGGGGCCGCCGACATCCTCGGGCGGTGCACGGCGTGCGCCATCAACGAACCGCGGATAATCGATTGCTGGGTCAGCGGGCCGCACTTCCTCAACAACGATGCTGTGCCGCCAGTCGTCGCCAAAATCATAGGTGTAGGTGAAGTTTGTGATGCCGCGCTCGATCAGCTTGGCGAGCCGCAGGTTGCCCGCCTCGCGCGTCGGTGGATCCTGGTAGTCGTCATCGAAGCGGATACCGTAGCTGCCTTCACCGATATCGAAGCGGAACAAATGGTATTGCTCAAATAGCATGACGGCCTGGATTGCTAGATGCAGGGTCTTGAGGCTGTTGGAGATGGGCAGTTCGACCCGCCGCCAGATGGCGGGCTTGATGTCGTCGAGTGTGATGCGAATCCGTGCGATCTGGTCGGTCATGCTGCCATGCTGACGAGCGTGACGGCGGCTGTCCAGTTCCAGCGTATGCGGGCATGAGATCAGTACAACGCTGTTGCTCATGCGATCGCTTCCTCCGCGTCAGCAACGAACCAAATCCGGAAGCCAGCAACCAACTCGCTCGCAGGCGAATGCCAGCCATCATTAACGTCCGGTCGTCAGATTCAAACGCCCCTCGCTTGCCGAGCAAGGGGACTCCACCATCGCCATCCACCAGTCCCCGACCTTGATCAATTTCTCGCTTTAGAYCTCTATCGTAGCAAGCCTGTCAGAAATCTCTTTTGCCATCGAGAGGCATGCGCCGCTGTCGACCGGCGCATTTACCATTCCCATAGGATGTGTAGTCACGGCCGCCTTGCCCCCGAAAAGGCGTCCCGGGGAACATAAACGCGGCCCCACGTCATCATCACGATTTACATTAAGCTCAAAATTCGAAGCTGTATCGATGAAACTCTCCTATATTAATCGAAAAACTTCCAATTCTGGCATGCAAAGGAATTCACTGAATGATTTATATTTATGTCAAGCAAGCAATAGGGGAAAAATATGAGATCTATAAGTAAACAGATGTCTTACATTCGTGAGCAATTAATTCAGCACACTGAAAAAATAGCCAAGCCATGCGATAGTCAAACGCTTCAGATATTTGCCGCCCAGCTCAGAAATATGGATCGATTTGAATATGTCGCGGAAGCTGTCGCGAGCTTACATCATGTGCGCGTTCCTGATGGCTTCTATCATGTCAGCTACACAGCCTATCGGATCAAAGCCTATGGGCGGCATGGGGAATTAATCCTGGACGATGGGCGAGATGCTGGCGCAAATATCCAGGCTACTTTCATCCCACTGACGCTGGCAGATGTCATTTGCGGCGGTCAGGTTCGGGCTGGAATTATGGATGCTACGATCATGGGCCCTGCGCGATGGATTGAGACAGTAGCTTTGCCAGTTATACGCCTTGGCGTGCTTGAACTCGGGCTCGTGCTGGAACCGTATGAGCAGAACGATGGCTCGTTTGAGGCGCGGCTAGGGGCTGACTTKCGGCGCTCGCGTGAAAGGACGAGGCTGCTCGACGCAAGGCGTGCCGCGTCAGCACGGTAGATGCTCCGATTAGGAACGGAGCATTCTTCAAAACAATCCGCACCGGCTTAACCCGATCTGCACGATCAACGACAGCTTGCCGTAGTTCAGCCAGCGTTTTATTACGGCAGTACGCGCCAGTAGACAATTGCTTGTAAACCAAGTCAGAAGTCACTTGAAGTTCAATACGGCTTAGTTGACGTTGGCTGGCATCTTCGAGTGCAGCAATTACCGCCTGATATGAAGCTCGATGGTTCGTACCATTGCTACCCGGAATATCCAAAAACTGACTATCATCCCAAACTACGGGCAGGTGGGTGCCAGGGTTTGGTCGACATCCTGCGTCGCAAAGATAAACAATCTTCGGGCTTCCGGCGAAGGCTATGGCGCCAACAAGACCTGATGGCTTGATTGCCAGAATCTGAGAGGGCGCGTTTTGGTTTATACGATTTGGCATGGCTCTGCCGTAGGTCCAGAATCCTTTAGAAATGCTTGACCGTACGCTGACCGACTCCCAGCGTCGCGGAGGTATCCCGGAATGTTAGCGCCCAAGCGATTGGTAGCTTGCCCCGGCGGGCAAGCTTTCAACGCCGAGAGCTGGCCGAACTGCGGTTTGCTGGCATTGATTGAGCGGCAGCTGAGTAACAGTTCATATAATGTTGCTTGCTAGGCTGGACTAATGATTAGGATTCGCGCCTAATCCGACATCGTTGAATCATTGGAAGGATCGAACATTGGCGAGCATCCCTGTGGTTGGAGACGATGAGCCGCAAGTTTCGGTTTTCCAAAGTGACCTGCCGATTGATGAAAAACTGGATCAGGCACGCACCGAATTGCTGGACCTATCTGCCCGAAACAGACTTTTGAACATGCCGCGCTCGTCAAAGGGTGCAAAGGCTGTGGAGGTTGTTGATGAAATCAGCGCAGAGGTTTTTCGGCTACTGGCCCTTGAAGGGAAGCCCCTGACCTTCCTTTCTGGTAAGGCATCCGCAACAGGTGAGGCGAGCGAACCCGAAGCAGAAACCGACGCTGATGAGATCGACGATCTTGCTCAACCAGAAGAGGACGTTATGGACGACCGTGGCGTTTTCTCACGCCATTCCGATACCCGGCTTCAAACCCGGCTAACACCAAAGGGTCTGCAAAAGCGCCTGCTTGACCTGTACTTCGATGCGCGCACTCTGGAGGAAGAGCAGGGCGTCAACATCCTTTATCTCGCACTCGGCGCATTGAAATGGACCGACCCTATTAATGCCGCTAATGTTCGTTTCGCTCCCCTCGTTCTTGTTCCAGTGCAGCTTGAGCGCGGTAACGTCGGCGAAAAGTTCAAGCTGCGCATGCGGCAGGAAGATTACGCTTCCAATCTCTCGCTGGAGGCCTTTCTAGACCGAGTTCACGGAATCCGATTGCCTGCATTTGAAGCGAGCGACAGCTTCGATCCAACAGTGTACTTCGGCGAGGTTGCAGAAGCCATATCAGCAAAGCCAGATTGGGAAGTTCAGCCCAACGTCATTGTCCTTGGCTTCTTTTCTTTCGCAAAATTTCTGATGTATCGGGACCTCGATCCCCAGACATGGCCAAATGGCGGAAGGATCACCGAAAGGCCACTGGTACGTGGTCTGCTTTCAGACGGCTTCAAGGGTAGCGAAGGGATGATCCCCGAAGATGCCAACATCGACGCCTTCATCCCACCTGCCGAGATGCTGCATATTGTAGACAGTGACAGTTCTCAGGCTCTCGTGGTGCATGAAGTCCGGCGCGGCCGCGATATGGTGATCCAAGGACCGCCAGGCACTGGCAAGAGCCAGACTATCGCCAACATTATTGCCTCTGCAATCGCCGATGGAAAAACAGTGCTTTTCGTAGCCGAGAAAATGGCAGCTCTAGAGGTCGTGAAGCGTCGCCTTGATGCCACAGGGGTAGGGGATGCCTGTCTCGAACTGCATAGCAACAAGGCCAACAAAAAAGCGGTGTTGGAGGAGCTCAGGCGCACATGGGAGCTGGGCGCGCCCAAGCACCAAGACGTAGGTAGCCTGCATGTTCGGCTGACTGAAGCTCGCGATCGCCTTAACGATCATGCGCGTCGCATGCACAAACCTCACCCGGCCTCCGGGTTGACGCCCTATCAGGTCATCGGACAGCTAACGCGGCTCAGGCTTGATGGGGAAAAGCCGGGGGATTTGGCGCTCGTTTGGCCAGAAACTTGGTCAAACGACGATTTTGCCGAACGTCATGCTGTAATCGGCGACTTGGCTGAACGCATTGAGGTAATTGGTCGTCCGGCTGAGCACCCCTGGCGAGGTGTAGGATTGTCTTCGATCCTGCCAACAGATGTGGAACGCCTCGAGGAACGGCTGACAGGGATAGTGGCAAGGTTAGCAGCGCTGAACGAGAATCAGACCGTCCTCGCCTCACTTCTCGAAGTGGCACCTGCTCGCTCATTAGATGAGATATCTGTCGTTTTCGCTTTGGCAACGCGAGTTGCCAGCGCTCCTGCGATCCAAGGTATGGCCTTGGCGGACCCAAGTTGGGGAGCCGGCACTGAAGACATCAACGCGCTCCTCGCAATTGRCCAACGTCACGGCGTCCTAAAATCTGAACTTGCGCCTTTTGTCTCCAACGAGGGCTGGACAAGCGATCTGACAGAAGCGACCGTCGCGATCTCACAACTGCCAACAACCTTTAGCATCGCACATTTCGAGCAGACTGGTGAGCTTTCGACGTTGCTCCCTCGGCTTTTGGCAGAAGCTAACGGTCTCGCCCGCTCGGTTGGCCGGGATTCGCCCACGACATTGGAAGAAATTCGGTACCTTACCGTGGTGGGAGAACGTRTGGCGGTGGCCCCAGCGGGCGACGCAGAAGCCTTTGCCGCAGATGTATGGGACGCAGGCGTCGAGCGTGCTTCCGATATTGTCGATGCTGTTGCATCCTACGAAGAAGCATCCGCCGTAGTTTCAGGCAATTTGACCGATGCGGCTTGGACCATGGATCTTGCTCAACAGCGCGCAGTGCTGGCTTCGCATGGAACGGGTTTTTTCCGGATATTTAGCGGCGAATGGCGGCGTGCYAACAGGCTGGTCCGATCCGTACTTACTTCGCCGACGCTCCCACTCGACGATACGCTCGCGCTGCTCGATGCGCTGTCCAAGGGACAGGCTGCAAAACACCAACTCGATGAACACGACACTTTCGCCCGCGCAGCATTCGGATCAGAATGGCGCGGCGCTCGCTCAAGCTCTGTTCCCTTACTGGCGATAGTGGAATGGATACGCTCGCTCAAAGGGCTGGGAGCCGAACCTCGCATGATTGCAGYACGTCGACCGGACCTTGCTGAGATCGGTGCCAGAGCCGAGCGAACCACGGACCTTTTGGAACGCGCGGCTCCCTTGGCTGACCATGTTTGGTCTGCTCTTGAACATTCGCCGGCTGCAAGCTTCGGAGACGCGATCTCGGCAGAGCGGA
This sequence comes from Microvirga sp., assembly GCA_022241475.1. The sequence continues at coordinate 14,752 of JAKOMT010000018.1, forward strand.
CAGATATGGCATCGCTGATGACCATCATCGCACGTATTCACTCTTCGGACCGGACCACTGCCGCTGCGTTCAGCAATGTTGCGGCTGATCTCGACTTGAGGCGTCGCAGGCTTGCCGATCTGATCGAGGCACAAACTAAGGCGCAGGCTATTGAAGATGGCCGCCAACTTGGCAATTCCGCCTTTGGCGATGCTTGGCTGGGCGCTGGCTCAGATTGGCGAGCACTGCGCAGCGCTGCTGACTGGATCAAGGAGAATGGCGACATTCGGCTTTTGTGCGGCCGCATCGACGATCGGGCGCTTCCTGCTGCAACCGCTGAACAGATACTGGCTGAAGCTAAGGCGTTGGCGAAGGATCTTGAGGTCATTGCAAAACAGCTGCGTCTTAATCTGCCAACCTCTTTTGGGGCAACCGAAATCAATCGAGCTGAGCTGCAAAGCCTGATGGCGCACCTTGAATGTTGGCGCGCTTCAGGCGAACGCCTGTTTCAGTGGACCGCCTATCGCGATCGGGCGGAAAAAGCGTCGGCTCTTGGATGCGATGATGTTGTCCGGAGGCTTTCAGATGGGCGACTGAAAACTGATTCTGCCGTTCCGGCTTTCGAGATGGCATATTATGAAAGCGTATATGCGGATTTGATCGCGACAGATCCCCTGCTCGGTACGTTCGATGGCACATTGCACGGCAAATTAGCCCGCGAGTTTGCTGACATGGACCGCCAGCGCATATCTTCATCCAGCTTCGAAGTCGTGCGCGTCCATCATGATGCAGTTCCTGCACGCGATGGGGGATCGGTTGGGCCTCTTGGCGTTCTGCGATCTGAGATTGCACGGAAGCGTGGGCATATGCCGATCCGCCGCCTGATGGAGAAGGCGGCACCCGCAGTCCAGGCCCTGAAGCCTGTCTTTATGATGAGCCCGCTGTCAGTTGCGCAGTTCCTCACACCTGGTGTCTTTGAATTTGATCTTCTCGTCATGGACGAGGCGAGCCAGATCCAGCCGGTTGATGCGCTAGGGGCCGTTGCCCGAGCTAAGCAAGTCGTCGTCGTAGGCGACCCTAAGCAGCTGCCACCTACATCGTTCTTCTCAAAAATGACCGGTGGCGGCCTCGATGATGACGAAGATTCCGGCACACGCGTTGCGGACATCGAAAGCATTCTGGGGCTGTTCACTGCACGCGGACTGCCGATGCGCATGCTGCGCTGGCATTATCGGAGTAAGCACCAATCATTGATCGCCGTCAGCAACCGTCAGTTTTACGAGAACAAGCTGTTTATCGTCCCAAGCCCCTACACAGCTGAAGCAGGAACGGGCCTGCGCTTTCATAGGATCCCACAGGGAATCTTCGATGCAGGCGCGACAAGGACAAATTCGGTTGAAGCTAAAATCGTGGCACAGGCCATCGTCACTCACGCACGCGAGCATCCTGAGCTGTCGCTCGGGGTTGCTACATTCTCAGCTGCTCAACGACGGGCGATCCTGGATCAGCTTGAATTGTTGCGTCGTAGCCTGCCGCCCGAGGTAGAAAGCTTTTTTCAATCGCATCCGTCTGAACC
>JAKOMT010000065.1 GCA_022241475.1 Microvirga sp.
CCGGAGATATCGAGCTCTCGCTCGATTCCGACGGGGATTTCACACTCGTGCTCGATGACGATGGAGACCGCTACACCGGACAGGCCCGCGTCTACGGCGACATGATGACGCTGTCCAACGTCGACGCGCCTCCCGGCGAGAGCGGCTTCCCGATGACCTGCCGCATCGCCGCGGCCCCGTCGAACGGCTTCGCCCTGCACGCAGACGGAACGAGCTGCGCGCTTCTCGATGGCGCGATCTTCACGCCGTCGAGCTGACCGCGTTCAGCCGGGTCCCATCATTCTCCCGGCGCGCGCGCGCGGATCGCGAGCGCATGAAGCCCTCGCGCAAAAGCCAGCTTCAGCGCCTCGTTGACGAGCCGATGACGCTCGATCCGAGACTTCTTTGAGAACGCCGGCGAGACGATTTCGATGCGGTAATGCGTCTCGCCGCCGTCGCGCGAGCCCGCATGCCCGGCGTGAAGATGCGATTCGTCCACGACAGCGAGGCTCTCGGGCGCGAGCGCCTCGCGCAGCCTTTCCTCGATCAACGCCTGCATGCCCATCCCATTTCCTCTCCGAAGCCCCATATAGAGCGATCTCGTCACGCCGGCGCGAACGATAATCTCTCGAGAAGACGAT
>JAKOMT010000066.1 GCA_022241475.1 Microvirga sp.
AGCATGTATCCGGCGGCGTTGATCATGAAATAGAGGCCGTAGACCTGCGGCGCCCGCCCCATCGTCTCGATCACGACCCAGGGCGCTCCCGCGATGAACATGAAGAACGCCGCGCTGACGAATGATAGCGACAGGGTGTAGAGCACGAAGGCCGGATCGCCGAGCAGCGTCGGATAGCCGCGCAGCGAGCCGAGAAGGGACGATCCCTCCGATCGCGGCGCCGTCTCGTGCAGGAAGAACCAGATCGCGGCGAGGACTAGCGCGCCGAGCGTTGCCATCGCCAAAAAGATCGCGCGCCAGCCGAGCGTCTCCTCGATCACCCCGCCGAGGAAGGGGGAGATCATGGGCGCGACGACCATCGCCATGACCATGTAGCCCATCACGCTCGCGGCCCGATCCATCGTCGAAGTGTCCCGGACGACGGCGCGGGCGAGCGCGAAACATGCGCCGCCTCCGATCGCCTGCACCACGCGCGAAAACAGCAGCGTCTCGATGGATCCGGCGAACGCGCCGATGAGCGAGCCGAGGACGAAGAGCGCGGCTCCCGCAGCGATGCAGGGCCTGCGGCCGAACCGGTCGGAAATCGGCCCGACGAAGATCTGGGCGATGGCGACGGT
>JAKOMT010000067.1 GCA_022241475.1 Microvirga sp.
GCGCAGATCCGCGCGCTTTTTGCCGTTGATCTGCACCGGGAGCACGATTTCATCATCCACCAGGAGGGCCGGATCGACGGTCGGCCAAGGCTGCGAGGCCACAAGGCCGCTTTCGCCCGCAGCCTGCCAGCACTCTTCGGCCAGATGCGGCATCATCGGCGCCACCAGGCGGATGAGGATCGACAGGGCCTCGGTGCCGGCACTGCGCAACGCCACGTCCGAGGCGAAGGCCGGCGTTCCGAAGGCGGCCGACAAGGTGTTGACCAGTTCGTAGAGGCGGGCGACGGCCTTGTTGAAGGCCAGACGCTCGATATCGTCAGCCACGCCCGCCGCCGCACGATGCGCCGCGCGCCTGACCTCTAGCGTCAGGGCGGCGTCCGTGGCGCTGCCCACGGGGGCGGCGCGCAGCGTCTCGGCAGCCTCGTTGACGACGCGCCACAGCCGCTGCACAAAGCGGAAAGCACCTTCGACGCCGGCTTCAGTCCAGATCACGTCCCTGTCGGGCGGGGAGTCTGACAGCATGAACCACCGGGCCGTATCGGCACCGTAGGAAGCGATGATATCGTCCGGGTCGACCACGTTCTTCTTCGACTTCGACATCTTCTCGAT
>JAKOMT010000019.1 GCA_022241475.1 Microvirga sp.
CTACGAGCGCACCAGCGTCGTCATCACCACCAACCTCAGCTTCAGCGAATGGTCCACCGTCTTCGGCGACGCCAAGATGACCACCGCGCTGCTCGATCGCCTCACCCACCGCTGCCACATCCTGGAAACCGGAAACGACAGCTTCCGCTTCAAGGCGAGCTCGGCTGCGGTAACAAAAAGGAAGGAGGACAAACAGCCCTTGACCCAAGCCTGAACCCAACAACATAAACTTCTGCCGGGTCAAAACTCGATGGAAAACCCGGGTCACTTCTCAGCGGAAACCAACAGACACCAGCCTGACCTGGATCGCGCGGGTGACGCGGTCGACCATTTTTTCGGCCGGGACGCCAACAGCCGGATCAGTTGCTGACGGAAGAGACCGCCGCCAGCGCAACTGTCGCAAGGACCAGACCGACACCGAATGATCATGACGACCGCGAAGGCCACGCCTGCCTTTGGCACGCCGCGCGTGACCGCGAGGGTCATGACGAAGAGGGGTAGCAGACACGGTATCAATCCGGCCGCGAACCCGGCAGCAAGACCCTGTCCCGCATGCTGGTGAGAGGCACCGCGAACGCCCTACCATAGCATCCAGAGGCCAATCATTCCGAGCACGTAGACAGGACTCTGCCCATCAGCGATGTCGTCCTAAACGAACATTACGATGACGGTCATCCCCACCAGCGCAAGAGCGAGTCCGCCGATCAGCATGGGCAGCAACGTGCTTTCCCGGTGAGGTTGCCGCGATGAATTGGTGCCAGACTCGTTTCTACTGGACATTGTTGAACCTTTCGAGGTTTGTGAATGAGTGCAGATGCATTGCTGGCGTCAGCGAGCCCAGTCCCACCAACTGCCGTAGCTTTATCGAAACCCTACTCGACAGAGGATCTTGTCGCGGCGGGCAATGGGTTCTGGCCGAAGTCGATCATGCGTCGCTGAATTATGGCGCCCGTAACGTCCACGATGATTTGGAGGCGCCGACTTTGGGAGAAAAACGTCAGGCGATTTCGGCCCGCATCCTCGCCCACGCCCCTCTCATATCGACTGGTAATGGCGCCTGAGCGGAGTTGATCGAGTACCTGATCCGGATTGACCTTCAATCCACTGGCAATGACCGCGGCGTCGACTTCCACGCCGTCCTCGCCGAGTTCCACCAATCGTTTAGGCGCTCTCCCGGCTTGCTGCGGTTGGCTCGCTTTTGCACGGATGCGCGTAATGGGGGTGGCCATGGGCATTTATTGGTGCCCTCTGCCGGCGAAAGTTATCCAGTCGCTCAGCAGCCCTCGATCTTCTTCGGAGAAGCGCGCGCGGGTCTTTAGGTCTTGAAAAGTTTCGCCGGGATGGCACCGCTCGTACGCGTCCCTGACATGCATTTCCAGGATCTGCGATCCGCTATGGTACGGAAAACCCATGATCTCGCTCTTCCGCCGGATATAATTGACGTTGAGAAGACCGTAGGCTGAGCGGCCAGGCCGAGGTTTGCGAAAACGCAAACAGAAGCGCGACAGACAGGGTTTCGTCGGGACCACCCGGAGGCCTCCCGCCCCTTCGCTACGGTGCTCTGTTGGCAAATCGACGGCCGCTGGTACGGCATCCTTAGCTTCGCTGGCAGGAGCGACCTTCCGGCAGGCTTTAGATCAAGAACTAGCTTAGTCGTTGCGCAGCGTGCTTTCCTGCAGGTAGTTCCGCAGTCCGTCAGCCTCCGGGTTGTAATGGAGGGTCGAAGGAATGCCCATCTCGTCGCGGACCTCCTCAGGCGGCAGCCAGCCTGGATCGACCCCGGTCATGTCGGGCAGTTCATGCGCGATGCCCTTGTGGCAGTCGATGCAGGTGTAGTCGTCGCTTTCGATAAGGTAGCGTGTGTGAATGTCGGCCGCACGCTGCGTCTGGCGCGTGAAGTCCATAGCCACCTCTGAGTGGCAGTTACGGCATTCGAGTGAGTCGTTGGCCTTCAGGCGGGCCCATTCGTGTTGGGCGAGCCGCAGCCTTTCATCGAGGAACTTCCGGCGGGTGTTGATGGTGCCGAAGAGGTGGCCCCAGACTTCCTTGGAGGCCTGCATCTTGCGCGCGATTTTGTTGGTCCATTCGTGCGGAACGTGGCAATCGGAGCAGTTAGCCCTCACACCGGAACGGTTGGTGAAGTGGACCGTGCGGGTCAGTTCCTCAAAGACGTTGGCCTCCATCTCATGGCAAGAGATGCAGAATTCCTCCGTGTTGGTCAATTCGAGCGCTGTGTTGAAGGCACCCCAGAACAGGACGCCTCCGAGAAAGCCGCCAAGTGTCAGGAAGCCGACGCTGAGATAAGCGCTGGGACGGCTGGCGATGCCCCAGAACCACTTGAGCAATGCCTTGATCTTCTGCATGGACTACTCATCCCTCACCGGCTGGAGGGTCAGCATGTCGCGAAACACGTTCTCGACCAGCGGGCGCGCGTCGGTCTGCTGCACGTGGCAGGCGGTACAGTGATAGCGACGTGGCGCCACATCGGCGAGCATGTTGCCGTCGCGATCGGTGAAGTGGGAAATGCTGATCATCGGCGCACGGACCAGATCGGTGAACTGGCGACGATGGCAATCCAGACAGCGGTTGGCGTTGAGCGAGACCTGATAGCCGTCGATCGAGTGCGGTATGATTGGCGGCTGTTCGGGATAGTTGCGCATGCGTCGCTGGTCATCCGTGATGGGCGTGGCAAGCGGCGACGCAGGAGTGTCGGCCATCGGATCGGCCGTGCCGGTGAGCCTCGGTACAATCTCCTGCGCGTAGGCAGCAGCCAGGAACATGCTTGCGGCCGTGACGGCGACAATCGCCAGCGATGCCCAGCCGAAAGGGCTTAGGCTCGTTCGATTTTGACTGCGCATTTCTTGAAATCCGTCTGTCTGGAGATGGGATCGTTGGCGTCGAGCGTGACCTTGTTGATCAACTGGCTGGCGTCGAACCATGGGACGAAGATTACTCCGCGGGGCACGCGGTTTCGTCCGCGCGTCTCAAGCCTCGTGCGCATGTCTCCACGGCGAGAAACGACGCGTATCTCGGCACCACGGTTGAGGCCACGTTCGCGGGCATCCTCGGGATGCATGTAGCAGAGCGCGCCGGGAAACGATTTGTAGAGCTCCGGCACCCGCATGGTCATTGACCCGGAATGCCAGTGCTCAAGGACCCGGCCCGTCACCAGCCATAGATCGAATTCTTCGTCGGGTGACTCAGCCGGCGGCTCATAGGGCACTCCGAGGATCACCGCACGACCGTCGGGCCGGCCGTAGAACTCCACGCCGGCTCCCTCGGTGACATACGGATCGTAACCCTCGCGGAAACGCCATTTTGTTTCCTGGCCATCGACGACGGGCCAGCGAAGCCCCCGATTCTGGTGGTAGGTGTCGAATTCCGCCAAGTCGTGCGCCTTGCCCAGCCCGAACTCGCGGTACTCTTCGAAGAGGCCCTTTTGTGGATAGAATCCAAAATGGTCTGCTTCGGCGTTTGCGTAATTGGGGTTCAGATCAGAAGTTGGAAAACGGTCAACATGGCCGTTAGCGAACAGCACATCGAACAGCGTCTTGCCCTGATAGTCGGGGTTGTTCTGAACGAACTCTTCCGGCCAGACCTCGCCCGTCGTGAAGCGTTTTGAGAACTCCATAAGTTGCCAGAGATCGGAGCGGGCATCTCCGGGCGCGTCGACGAGTTGCTGCCAGAAGTGCGTGCGGCGTTCTGCGTTGCCGTAGGCGCCTTCCTTTTCCACCCACATGGCGGCCGGCAGGATCAAATCGGCGGCCATTGCCGTCACGGTCGGATATGCGTCGGAGACGACGATGAAGTTTTCCGGATTGCGGTAGCCGGGCCAGGTCTCGTTGGCGATGTTGGGCGCGGCCTGCATGTTGTTGTTGACTTGCACCCAGTAGAAATTGATCTCGCCATCCTTGAGCTTGCGATCTTGTTCAACGGCATGCGCACCCACCCAGTCCGGCAGAAGACCGTTGGGCAGACGCCAGATGTTTTCTGAAATCTGGCGATGGTCAGGATTGGTCACGACCATGTCGGCCGGGAGCCGGTGGGCAAAGGTGCCGACCTCGCGGGCCGTGCCGCAGGCCGAGGGCTGGCCCGTTAACGAGAACGGGCTGTTGCCGGGTTCGGAGATCTTTCCCGTCAAAAGATGGATGTTGTAGATCATGTGGTTGGCCCAGACGCCACGCACATGCTGGTTGATGCCCATCGTCCAGAGCGACATCACCTTGCGGCCGGGATCAGCATAGAGCTCCGCGACCTCTTCCAGAAGCCCGGGTTCGACGCCGGATATCTCCGAAGCGCGTTCAACCGTGTATTCTGAAACGAGTTCAGCGAACTCCTGGAACGTCGAGGGCTCCATATCGCCGGGCCTGTCCGCTCCTCCAGCGATCGTCTGCAGCGGATGCTCAGGCCTCAAGCCGTAGCCAATGTCGGTGCGTCCACGAAAAATCGCGGTATGTGCGTTGACGAATTCCTCGTTCACACGCCCAGTCTGAATGATGTGATTAGCGATGTAGTTGAGGATCGCCAGATCAGTGCCCGGTTTGAAGACGATCGGGATGTCGGCAAGGTCGGAACTGCGGTTGGTAAATGTCTGGAGCGAGGCGACCCGGACATGGTCGTGGGCCAACCGCCGGTCCGACAGTCGGGACCACAGGATCGGGTGCATCTCCGCCATGTTCGAGCCCCACAGCACGAAGGCGTCGGCATGCTCGAAATCGTCGTAGCACCCCATGGGTTCGTCGATACCGAATGCGCGGATGAAGGTCACCGCAGCTGAAGCCATGCAGTGGCGGGCGTTGGGGTCGAGATTGTTGGAGCGGAAGCCCGCGCGCATCAGCTTGGATGCTGCGTAGCCTTCCCAGATCGTCCACTGGCCTGAGCCGAACATGCCGATGGCGCGCGGCCCTTTTTCGCGCAGCACCTGTTTGGCCTTCTCGGCCATGACGTCGAACGCTTCGTCCCAGGAAACGGGTTCGAACTCGCCTTCCTTGTCGTAGAAACCGCCGCTCTTGCGCAGCAGCGGCCGCGTAAGGCGATCGGTCCCATACATTATCTTCGACAGGAAGTAGCCCTTGATGCAGTTGAGCCCGCGATTGACCTCAGCCTGCATGTCGCCATGGGTCGCCACGACATGGCCGTCGCGTACGCCAACCATCACCCCGCACCCCGTGCCGCAGAAGCGGCAGGGCGCCTTTGACCAATTGATGCGGAGGGCTTCTGTGCCGCCGGGAACGGGCTGGGCCGCAGCGGGCAGGGAAATGCCAGCGGCCGTAGCCGCAACACCGGCGGCATGGGCCTTGATCATCTCGCGACGTGTCAACGTCATGCTTCTTCTCCCAGGGATTCAATGGGTTCAATCTGCTCGTAGACCATGGCTGCGGAAACGACGCCGTCCAGAAGACTGATACGCGTCAAGAGCTCTCCAACGGTGCCGCTGGTGGGTCCCTCTAGGATGACAATCAACTTGCCCTCATCGCCATGAGCAATTTCTGCGCCGTCGAGTGTGTTGATCTCCGATTGCAGGCGCGCCATGTCACCCCGCCTGCAGCGCACGACGACACTCGAGATGTGAACGACTTTATGTGGTCGATCAGGCACGAACCGCCTCCTGGGTTGAAAGGGCAACGCCGATGGCGTCGACGGGGCAGACCGACAGGCACGCGCCGCAACCCGTGCATGCGGCATCGTCGAGTTCCGGCAGGGGCGGTCCGCCAAGTCGCGGCCGAAATCGGATTGCCGCTTCGGGACATGCATCCTGGCAGGCACGGCAATCGATGCCTGCGCGTGGCAAACAGTCCGCGTCAAATTTCACAAGATGCTCGAATGCCGGGATGTTCGTGTCGAAGACGTCTTCCGGGCAGGCACGCACGCATTCGGTGCAAAAAGTGCATTCATGGCGATTTAGAACGAGTTCCGGCAGACGGCCGGCACCGATCGAGATTATTCCGGTCGGGCAGGCCTTGGCGCAGTCGCCGCAGCCAGTGCATGCCTCGAGGACCGAGCGTTCACGACTCCAAGGCGGACGGACCGGCGGCCCGTTTGTGACGTATCCGGTCAGGAAGCTGCGGCGGTTGTAATCCATCACAGCACCTCAGCCTGGAGGTCCGGGCGGCCCGAAGATCATCTGCCATATCCAGACGAGAAAGCCGAAGCCGCTTACGAACCCGACCGCAATGAACGGCCAGATCAGCACCGCAAGGATGAGGAACACGATGAATTCGTGTCGTCGACCTCTCCGCGGAGCCGCAGGTCGCACCTCTTCATTCGTCATGAATAGTGCCCCCTCCTCAGGCAAACTGCCGAGCGAATAGGCAAAAGGCTATCACCGATTCGTGATTGAGTACAAGGGAGCAAGGGTGGGCGCTACGTAAGGACGGCAGGCTCCCGGCATCAGGCCATGGGATTTCGTCGAACCCAATTCCGCACTGCTGCCAAGGCAAGGCCCAACGCTGCGAAGATAACGGCCAGACCGATGACGTGGCCATACATGAACCCTACGTCGGGGCGTCCGTAGTCAAGCCATCCCCAGCCGATCCCGGTCAAGAGTCCTAAGATGGCTCCAGCCACAACAAAGGCTGTCAGATTCCAACGGCATGATCGTGCCATCCTCTGGGCGGGAGCTCGCTCGCCAGTCATCTGTTCCTCCTACAGCAATCCTCCTTGACACAAACGAGCTCGGAAAGCGCCGGGTTCCACTGCGCGCCAGGTCGGGAGTTCGCTCGCGACGAGTATGCCTCTGGCACAGCGATGTTCTCCCATAGGCAGTCGAGATCCTCCCACTCTCAGAATCAAGCCAGCGGGTCGGGTCCGATGAAACGTCGATGTCCATCGAACAGGATCCACAGATAGACGAGTATTGCCGTCGCCACGGGCCATGCCACGAGCTTCCAGCGGATGGCGCCTCGTGAGGCGCCGGCGAAGGGCATAAGGGGAGCGCTTGCCGTCAGCATCGCCCATCGATTGACGCCAAGCCTTTTCCTCGCCCGCCGGTCGAGGGCGAACATGCCGACCACGGCAAGCAGCGACATGCCCGCGAAAAGAATCAGCGCTACGACATGGCCGGTTGGGGGAATGTGCGCGACCGCCCACAACAGGAAGCCCCACAGGACAGGATGACGCGTGACGGCCGCAAGAGGGCCCGGCTCGGCTGCGGCATCTGTGGCGCGTATCGAGACAGAGAGCGGACTCGCTTCGGCCAGGCCGGCGATCAGCAGCCAGAGCGCGATCGGCATGATGATGACAGGGATCGCCGCGTGCCAGCTTTCGGGCTGCCAAAGCGGCAGGCGGGGTGCACGGATGGCGGCCGAAACAAGCCAGGTAATCAGCACGAGCGAGAGGGCGGAATAGAGGATCAGGTAGGCGCGCTTGCCGAGCACCTGCACAAGTCTCCTGCGGATGGCGGGCAGCGGCGGAATGGCATGCGCAAGAAGGAAGACGCTCAGGGCAAGGAGGAATTCTGTCATCGGATCGGCTTCCGGTCGGGATATCTGGAGAATGATGCCTATGAGAGACGATCGGCCGACAGTTTGTGCAAATGCAAAGAAGGAGGAAGTGCCCGCGACTAGCTTGTCCCCATCACAACGCGGTCGAAAGGACAAGACCAATGAACATCCGCCACTTCCTCCTCAGCAGCGCCGCAGCCGGCGCGCTGGCGATCGCCGGCGCTTTTGCCGTAGCCCCGGCATTTGCCGCCGAACTGGGCACGCACGAGGCGCCCGTCAGCGTCATTCGTTCGGTCACGGACCTGCCGGCGGTGATCGGAGAGCGCGGCCCCGAGACGGTCAGGGTAAATCTCGAGACCGTCGAGGTGATCGGCGAGTTGGCGAACGGCACCACCTACGATTACTGGACCTTCAACCAAAAGGTTCCCGGTCCCTTCGTTCGCGTGCGTGTCGGCGACACCGTCGAGGTCGTCATGAAGAACCATGAAGACTCAATCGCGATGCACAATGTCGACTTCCACGCCGTGACAGGCCTGCATGGCGGTGGCCACGCGACCATGGCCGCCCCTGGCGAGACCAAGGGGTTCACCTTCCAGGCGCTCAATCCCGGTCTCTATGTCTACCACTGCGCGGTCGGGCCGGCGGCACAACACATCGCCAATGGCATGTATGGGCTGATCCTGGTCGAACCCGAGGGTGGTCTGCCCCCGGTGGATCGCGAGTTCTACGTCATGCAGGGCGAGCTCTACACCTACGAGGCCTATGGCAGTCCGGGACATCTCACCGAGGACTATGACAAGCTCATGAACGAGACGCCGGAGTATTACGTCTTCAACGGCGCGGACATGGCTCTGACGGGCGACAATGCGCTGTATGCCGAAGTGGGCGAGACGATCCGTATCTATTTCGGTGTCGGTGGGCCCAACAAGACTTCCAGCTTCCACGTGATCGGGGAGATCTTCGACAAGGTCTACAATCTGGGCTCGCTGACCGGTGAACCGTTGCCCGACGTCCAGACGATCTCCGTGCCGCCGGGCGGAGCCGCCGCGGTCGACATGAAGCTGGAGGTTCCCGGCGAGTACCTCCTCGTCGACCATGCATTGTCTCGCGCGATGCGGGGGCTCGTCGGCAAGCTGATCGTCACAGGGCCGGAACAGCCCGAACTGTTCCGCGAGGGCGTTGACGGCGAAGAGCTCACTTACCTTGCCGATTAGGGACCAATCCTTGTTTACGGGCCGCCGGGAGACCGGTGGCCCGTTACCTTTTTAACGGAGGACTCCACCATGCCGGCAACACGTCCTTTCCTCGATAATCCCGAAATCCCGAGCTTGCCCTTCGAACTCCTCGTCGCACGCATGAGGAGCCGGTTTGCCGACGCAGACCTTGACTGCCGCTGCCGCGAGGAAATCGAGAACAGCCTCGACGATTTTGCCAAAGCCAACGCAAACGCTGCATTCGCCGCGGAACTGATGCGGGCCAGAGCCATGCGCGAAGCGATCGCGAAGCTCTGTGGATACCTCGTCGACCTTGATGAACTGGATGCCAGCGAAAGAGACATCAGCTTGTTTGGCGAGATAGCGGGCATCTTTGAGGATGTAAGCAGTGCGGCCGAGACCGGCGCTGCTGCCATGCGGACTGCCGTTTTCTACCACCGACGCCGATCCGAAAGTGAAGCGGGGAAGGCTGCATGAGCGTCATCGGCCAACTTCCTGATCGTTCGGTGCCGCGCAGCCGGATCCGCCAGGGCGACCGCTCGAGAGACGGACGCGGACGCATCCGCAGCGCACCGGCGATTCTTCATTATGGGTTTAGGCCCTTCTTCCTGCTGGGAGCGCTGCACGCGGCGTTCCTCATTCCCATCTGGCTCCTCATGCTGATTTCCGGCCGCGAGCCTGGCGGTCCCTTCGACGCCCTGCAATGGCATGCGCATGAGATGATCTTCGGCTATCTTGCGGCCGTCGTCGCGGGTTTCGTGCTCACCGCCGTGCCCAACTGGACCGGCGGGTTGCCGCTGAGCGGCGCCCCGCTGGCGGGGCTCGTCGCACTTTGGGCGGCAGGGCGCCTGGCCACAGGGCTTTTGGCCGAGCCAGTTGCCGCGGCACTCATCGACGTCTCCTTCCTCACAGTTCTGGCCGCATGCGTCTGGCGAGAGATCGTCGCGGGCCGCAACTGGCGCAACGCTCCCGTCGCGCTGATGCTCTCGCTGCTCGCCATGGCAGGTTTGCTGCATCATCTCGAGGCAGCCGGCTACGGCGAGCCCGGCCTGGCGATCCGCCTGGCACTGGGCGGGATCATGGTTCTCCTCGCGCTGATTGGCGGCCGGATCGTCCCCAGCTTCACCCGCAACTGGCTGGCGCGCCAGGTTGGGCAGCGGCTGCCCGCAAGCTTTGGGCTTCTGGACAAGGCGGCGCTGACCGTGACGCTCGCTGCGGTCGCCGCCTGGATCATCAAGCCCCACGAAGAGCTGACGGCCGGACTCTTGATCATTGCAGGCGTCATGCTTGTCCTGCGTCTCTCCCGCTGGCGATCCCTCGCCACCTTGCGTGAACCGATCGTCGGGATCCTCCATCTCGGCTATGGTTGGCTGGCGGTCGCGCCGGTGCTGATGGGGGCCGCGATCCTGTGGCCGGGACATCTGGCCGTCAGCCCCGCGCTGCATGCACTGACGGCAGGAGCGGCGGGGACCATGACGCTCGCCGTGATGACCCGCGCAAGCCTTGGCCACACGGGACGGGAAATCGTCGCCGATCGGTGGACCATGGTCAGCTATTGCTGCGTGTCGACCGGCGCATTCCTGCGTGTGGCGGCCGATCTTGCCGGGCCCTACCAACTGCTGATGCTTTCAGCGGGCGGGCTTGTCTGGAGCCTCGCCTTCCTCGTATTCGCGATCCGCTATGTCCCGATCCTGGCGCGTCCAAGGCTCTGAGCGGCAAGGAAGGCATGGATGAACACCAAGTGGAAATACGACCCGGATATGCCGATAGACGCGGTCATGCGCCGCTGGCCCGCCACAATGGAGGTCATGATGCGGCATCGCATGCTGTGCATCGGATGCCCGATCGGCGGGTTTCACACGATTGCCGAGGCATGCGAGGAACACGGGCTCGATGAGGATTCGCTCATCGGGGAACTGGCGAAAGCTGTTGCGGGGCAAGGGAATTGATTGAGGAAGCCGACATCGAGCGCGTGGTGCGCACCTTCTACGGACGAGCGCGTGAAGACGAGGTGCTCGGGCCCATCTTTGCGGCCCATGTCGAAGACTGGGAGGATCATCTGCAGCGGATCCGCGATTTCTGGTCGTCGGTCATCCACCGGTCGGGACGTTACCAGGGCCGGCCGGTGCCCGCCCATGTGCCGCTCGGCATCGAGGCGGCCCAATTCGATCGCTGGCTGCAACTGTTCGAGGAGACGGCCCGTGACGTATGCAGTCCCGAAGCGGCCGATGTTTTCGTGGAGAGGGCGCGCCTGATTGCAGGGAGCCTCGAACTCGCCATCGCCAGCCATGACGGCGTTATCGTGCCGCCGGGCGGGCGCTACCGGAGGTCAGGGCGGGAGGTGTCATGATGAGGCTCGTCTGGCAGGGAATCGCCTGGACTAGCCTTATGCTGGGTGCACTCGGCGTGGTCCTGCCGCTCCTGCCCACAACGCCCTTCCTGCTGCTTTCCGCCTGGTGTTTCGCGCGAAGTTCGCCGCGTTTCCACGACTGGCTGATTCACCATCCCCGTTTCGGACCGTCCATCGAAGCTTGGCGGGACCAGGGCGCCATCTCGCGTCGGGCCAAGGGCCTCGCCCTGCTCTCGATCGCCGCCAGCCTTGCGATTGCTGTCGCGGCCGGTGTTCCCGCCTGGGCGCTGGCACTTCAAGCCGTCTGCCTGGCGGCGGTCACCATATTCATCCTGTCCCGGCCCGAAGCGGGCTAGCTCCGGCGCCGGTGCTCGGCGATCAGCATCAGGCCGTGCGGATCGGCGACGGTGACCTTCTGGCGACCGCCAACTACGATGCCGCGATCTTCCCAGGCGCTCAGGAGTCGGCTGACCGTGTGCAGCGTGGTGCCGGTCATCTCGGCAATGTCCTGTCGGGTGATCGGGAAGTCGATCTCAATCCCCTCCGGCGTCTTGCGGCCCGCCTGCTTGATGAGCCTCAGTATGGTAAGGGCCACCCGCTGTTCGACCTGCTCCGTCGACATCTCCACGACACGCTGCTGGGTTTCCTGCAGTCGCTTGCCGACTGTCGCGTAGGTGCTAACGGAGAAGGAGGGATAGCGCTCGGCGTAGATTTTCCACATGCGCGTGGGCCAAGCGAGAGCGACGCAATCCACCGCGGCTACTGCATTCGCCGGGTATGTGGTCCGACCGATGGCAGGCGCAATGCCAAACAACTCGCCCTCGGCAATGTAGCGCGCGATCACCTGCTCGCCGTCCGGGGTCGTGCGGACCACACGGATATGGCCGTTGAGCAGCAGGAAGAAGGAGTGGGCCTCCTCTTCCTGCGAGAAGATGGTCGTGTCCTTCTGGTATCGGGCCGAACGCGCCTCGATCAAGACGTCCTCTTGCTCGCCCGGCGTCATGCCCGTGAAGAGGGCAAGGCCTGAAATCAGTGATCGGTCCAACGGCAAATTCCGCTCCTAATCAGCAGAGACGATTTCGATCGATGTCTACCTGCTATTTGCGAAACAGCAAATTGCCCGCTGCTGTTCCAGCCTAATGATCTTCCAACGGCCTAGGCCATTTCGAAAAGAAGGACCACTGACATGAAGAAAATACTAGCCCTTATCGTCCTTGCCACGGCAATCGGAATTGCCGGATCAGCCCACGCGGCCGAACACGAGATCAAGATGCTGAACCGGGGCGATCGCCCGATGGTCTTCGAACCGGAATTCGTCCGCGCCGCACCCGGCGACACGATCAGGTTCGTTGCGACCGATCCCAGCCATAACGCCGAGATCATCGCGGGCATGCTGCCGGAGGACGCGACACCCTTCAAGGGCGGGATCAACGAAGAGTTCGTCTACACGCTTGAGAAGGAAGGCATCTATGGCGTCAAGTGTGCACCCCACTACGCCATGGGCATGGTCATGCTCATTAGCGTTGGCGAGCCGGTGAACCTCAGCGAGGCCGAGGAGGTCAAGCATCCAGGACGAGCCCGCAACGTCTTTGGTGAGCTCTTCGGACAGGCGCTGGCCGCAAACTGAGGCGTATCCGCTAACCTGGGCTCACCAGGTGTGGATGGGTACCTGGGCTTTGGCGCCAAGAACGGAGGGCACGGCTATAAGAGCCGATTTCAGACAAAGGAAAGCCCGGTGGCGGGGGAACCGGGCTTTTCGTGCTGTGTACGACTAAACGTCGCAAACGCTCAATACGGCCAAGGTGACATTGGTTCCAACTCGGGGCGCATCCCGACTGAACCTCGATCGCGAGCTCCAGTGTCTTCATGTGCCGCATCGCCTGTGGCCAGCAGCCGTTTGATCACTCACCGCCGGACGGCCGCGCCGGGCAGTTGTTCCGAGCAACGTCAGCTTTCAGCTAACGGAAATGCGGTACGCTATGGCCGAAATTGGGCGCGAAGCCGTCGTTCCATAATCGCTGAGTTGACCTTGCTGATGACAGGCTGATGCTTGCAAGTCTCTGGCGGCGCTGGTCGCGCTCTCCGGCTGCTCGTGGCGGGCACAGGAATCGCTCATTGTCGAATGGGTCGCTGAAGCCCGGCTTCCCTGTTGAACCGCTCGCTGGAACCGAGCCTGGCGCAGGCCGTGAGGTCTCAGCCCGACACCGCCTTCATGATCGAGAGGCCGCCGCCGGCTCGGACTACCGGACACGGACGCTGCCTTCCGCCGCATTCGTGGAAGCCTAATAGAGAACGGGGCCGCCAAGCCCCGTTGCATTCTTGACACGTCAAGTTGGCGCTCGCCTTGGCGGGATCGGCGGCGGCCGACGTGTGGGAGGCGGTGACGAAGGCTTGGCTTCCGTCTTCGGGCCGACAGGAGGCGGCCTGCGGACCGGGGGCGGGAGCCGGACAGGTCTCGGTGTCTCGGCGACCTCGGCCGCCAGCGCGGCGGCTTCCGCAGCCCATGGCTGCCGGGCGCGCCACGCCTCCCAGCTCTCTGCAGTCTCGCCCTTCTCGCCGACGGGCCACTTGACCGTCTCAAGGTACTCGAGCGTGCCGTACTCCGGGTTCGCAAGGCTCGCCTTCCGCTCGGCCTCGGTCTCAGGAATCTGCGGCTTCGCTGGCAGCGTGGACACCGCCTGCCAGTCCTGCGTGGCCGGAACGGGGACGGGAGCGCCCTCGGCTGCCTGCTTCATCGCGGCTTCCTCTGGCGAGCCTTCGACCGCCCAGCCCTCGGGCGGCGTGCTGGACCCCGCGACAAAGGATGGCATCGCCACCCGCTGCAGGCCGCCAGCCGTTGTCCGCACCCACTTCACGAAGGGTTTCGGTTCCGGCTTCCTCGGCATCGCCGCCGCGGCCTTGCCGGCCAGCGCTGCCTTGGTTGCGTTCGTCATCGGTCGTCCTCCTCGATCAGATTTTCCGCATGCTTGACCAGGTTGAACGCCTCCTTCTTGGCCGCGACCTGAAGCCGCTTGAGCCGCTCGAAGGGCATGGGTCGGCTGCCGGGTGTCCCGGGTGCCTGGGCGTATTGCCTCGCGGTGATCTCCGAGACGCCCATCTGCCTGGCCATTGCGGTCGGGGTCCACCCGGCCCGCTTCAAAAATTCTCGGCTCCTCAGGTAGGCCTCGCGGGTGCTTGCTGCTTCGTGCATGTCACGTCCTCTCGTTCTTCTGGGCGGCGCCGGCCGCAGCATGCTTGAGGCGGGTGACCGCCATGATGATAGGTCGCAGCTCCGCAGGCGCGGTCTCGAACCCCCGCTTGATGCTGAGGCGCGGGCCCATCTCCTTCGGCACCGGCTCCCAGTTCGTCGGGTCGGCGTTCTTCCGGTTGCCGTCGAGGCACAGGCGTGCCGTGCCCACGATCTGGTCGGAGATCTCGACGATCGCCTTTGCGCGGCCCACCTACCGGGCGACTTCCTCGCTTGACAGGCCTTCGTCCGACAGCCGCTCGAACTGCGCGAAAAGGTGGTTGTTCAGATCCGAAATCTTGTTCTTCATTGTCGTGCCCTCCCGTTGTGTACCCCTGTTCCGCTTCCGCGCCCCCGCTGCTCCCCCGAATGCGACCGGGGGAGACGCTGGAGCGCCTAGGCGACGACCTTGTCGGCTTCGAGTGCGGACTCCTTCAACTCTGCCACGCGGTCCAGCGTCTCGTCGGCGAGGCGGCCGAACTTGAACCGCCCCGGGTTTGCCGGAGGCTCCAACTTCCAAATAGGATGGAGCCATGACGAGCAAAACGACGAACAAGTTTTCCCCTGAAGTGCGCGAGCGTGCGGTGCGGTTGGTGTTGGATCATGAGGCTGATCATTCCTCCCGCTGGACTGCCTGCCAGTCGATAGCGACGAAGATCGGCTGCTCGACGCACACGCTGCTGGATTGGGTGAAGAAGGCAGAGGTCGACGCCGGCAAGCGAGCTGGAGTCCCA
>JAKOMT010000006.1 GCA_022241475.1 Microvirga sp.
CGAAGAACGTCGCCTTCATGCCGAGCCTGTCCAGCATGTCGAGATGGCGCGGCGCGCCGGCGCGCGCGGAATAGCGGCCCGTTGAGCGCGCGCCGAGCGGCGCGAATCCCTGTCCGACGTCGTGGGAGGGGCCGTCGAAATCGATGGTCATCACGACGACGCAGCGAGCGCCGCCCGGCCATGACGGGCGAGGGAGCCGGAAACGGGCGTCTCCCTCCCGCCGGAGACTGCGCGTAACCACGGGATAAGTCTGCATGGTTCCCCCCTTCGCCGTCGCCTACCGCATCGCTGCGATGGGACTTCGCGTTTGTTATTCGGTTACTTTGATAGCGCAGCGACCAGCAGCATATCAATAGCGATATTCAGTAGCGTAATGCGATACAGTAAGTGGGTTTTTGATATGCGCGGCGACGAGTGGACCGTGATGAGGTCTGGAGCGGCGTGGTATCGGCGTCGCCGCTTGCCCGAAGGGGTGAACCTCGGCGGATCCGCGTGACGATCGATGAGACAGGCAGGTTGACCGGACGAGATCGGCGCGGCCGCCACGTCGACGGAGCGCGTGGGGGACTGTTCCAGGGGCAGTTTGACAAGTTGAATCTCAAGTGACACTTTGTAATATATGATGCAATGTATCGCATTGTGATACATTTTTCGACCGTTTTCGAAGGGACGATCGGACGATCGAAACCCGGCGCCGCGAACCGACGCCTGATCTGTCGCTGGAGACCACTCAATGATCACTCCGTTTCCGCTCGTCGACGTATCCGGCTCCCCACGGGAGCGCGGCGTCATGCATGGACGTCAGGCGCGAGAGCGCATCCTCGTGGGCATCAGCCACTACGTCGCGCAATTGAAGACGCTCGACCTCGACGCGGCCGGGCTGCGCTCGGCGGTGGAGGCGTTCCTGCCCGTCGTCGAGGGCTTCGATCCGGCCTATGTCGAGGAGATGCGCGGGATCGCCGAGGGGGCGGAGGTCCCGTTCGAACAGATCGTCCTGCTGAACGCGCGCACGGAAGTGCTCAAGCTCGCCGAGCGGAATCAGGCGGCCTCCGCCGATCCGGACGGATGCACGGCGCTCGTCGTCCTGCCCGAGGCGAGCGCCGACGGCGCGCTCATCCACGCGCAGAACTGGGACTGGAAGCGCGATTGCCTCGAGAGCTCGATCGTCCTGCGCATCCGCCGCAACGACGGCCCGGACATTCTCACCTTCACCGAGGCCGGCGCGCTCGCGCGCACGGGCTTCAACGCCGCCGGCGTCGCGATCACCGGCAACTATCTGGAATCGGATCGTGATTACACGCAGATCGGCGTGCCGGTCGCCCTCATCCGGCGCAAGGCGCTCGAAAGCGAGCATCCGGCGCTCGCCATGCGCACCGTCTACGTCACGCCGAAATCCGCGTCGAGCAACATGATCGTCAGCCACGCCTCGGGGATCGCCATCAACTTCGAATGCGCTCCCGACGAGACTTTCCAGGTGCATGCGCGCGACGGCGTGATCGTGCACGCCAATCACTGGATCGCGCCGGCGGCGCTCGCCAAGCTGCGCGACAAGGGCGTCGCCAACATGCCCGACACGCTCTATCGCGACATCCGCGTGCGCGAACTGTTGCCGACGGGCTCCGGAGCGATCACGACGGATCACGTCAAGCAGGCGCTGTTCGACGACCGGTTCACGCCGTGGTCGGTGTGTCGTCCGCCCCGGCCGAACGTCGCCGGCGTGATGACGGCCACGGTAGCGATGTTCGTCATGCAGCCGGGCCGCAACATCTTCGACATCGCGCCCCTGCCGGCCCACAATCGCGAATTCACGCGCTACGAGCTTTGAACGGAGCGTTATAGGCGATCCCGATTTGTGTATAGAGCGGCCACTGTCTCTTGACTGAGACAGTGGCCGTATCGTTTTCGGATTCCCGCTGGATTACTTCCAGTCCGCCGCCCAGAAACGGGCGATGTCGTCGAAGTGGGGCTGGAACTCGAGGTCCGGCGAAAGACCGAAGTAGCGAACGGCCGTCCAGAGCGGAAGCGTATACGCCTCATCGGCGATCTTCCGCAGCGCAAGCTTGTAGTGCTCTTCACGAACAGCCGGATCCAGAGACGTATCCGCTATCTCGAGCCAGGCGATAATTTCCGCATCCTGATGCTGATCGTCCGGACGACCACGGAAATAATGGCTCGTGCTCGCCACGGCGTCGTTCAGGCCCAGCGAAGCCCAGCTGAGCTGACTGAACTGAGCCTCGCCGCTCCGCTGCATCGGCAGCAGCGCCTGGAACTGCATGGAGCGCAGGTTCGCGCGAATGCCGACGGCCCGCAGGTCGCCGACCATGGCTTCCGTGGTTTCACGGCTGCGATAGGTGTAGAGGTCCGTGTCGAACCCGTCAGCGAAACCCGCCTCGGCGAGCAGCTCCTTCGCCCGCTCCGGATCGTAATCGTACTGCGTCACGTCCTGCGCGCAGCCGAACTGCGTCGGCGAACACAGAGAATGGATGACTTCGGAGCTTTCGCCGACCAGGTTCTTGGCGATGGCCTCGCGGTTGATGGCGTGCGAGACGGCCTGACGAACGCGAACGTCCTGAAAGGGGTTCGATCCCGACCGGCCCAAGGTTTCGAACTGAAGGAAATCCATTCTGAGAATGGAGATGCTCTTGACCTCCGCCCGATCCATACGCGCGAGGAAATCCGCCCGGTCCTTCGACTCGATCCAGATCATGTCGACGCCGCCCGTCAGGAGCTCGGCGATCTGCGTCTCCTGATCCGCGATCGTGCGGAATTCCAGGTTCTGGATATGCGGCTTGAACTTCGAGCCCTCGGAGAAGTAGTCGTCGTTGGCGACCATGGTGATGGATTCGCCCGGCACATAGCCGGTGACTTTGTAGGGGCCCGTGCAATTCAGCGGAACGGCGCCGTAGTTCTTCCGCCCGCCTTCGCCATCGGGCGCGCCGGCGTAATGGTCGTTGGGAAGGATTGGAATGTCGTCGGCGATACGCGCGAGAGCGGTCGGATTCGTGTCGCGCGTCTTGATCCTCACCGTGAAGTCGTCGATCTTCTCGGCGCCGGCGATCCAGGAGACGGCGCTGGCGTTCACGATGCCGGAATCGGGGTTGGCGAGCCAGTTATAGGTGTAGACGACGTCGTCGGCCGTCAGCGCCTGACCCCCATGGAACGTCACGTCCTCGCGAAGCGTGAAGTCGATAGACGTATCATCGACCTGCTCCCAGGACGTCGCGATCAGCGGCTCCATCTCCAGGGTTTCCGGATTGTTGTAGATCAGCCCGTCACAGACGTTGCGATGAATGATGATGCGTTCACGCAGCTGATTGTAGTAGGGATCCGGACTCGCCAGGGATTGGGACGTGCTCCAGATCAGGGTGTCGTTGGCCTTGCCGGCGAAAGCAGGCGCTCCCAACATCGCGAGCGTCAGCCCGGCCAATGTCGATTTGAATAGAAGTTCTTTCATTTGTGTCATCCTCTCTGGTTCCAACGCTCGTCTATAGTCACCCGATTTGTTTCCTCGGGTTTTCGACAGAATTCCGATGCTCATCGTACAAATGACAGGAAACAGCCTTGCCATCGACGGCGCGCAGGCAGGGCGCATCGTCCATGCAGACGGGCATGCTCTCCGGGCATCGCGGGTGAAAGGTGCAACCCGGGGGGAGGTTCATCGGATTCGGGAAGCTGCCCCGCAGCCGCGTCTCCGGAATTCCGAGTCCCGGCTCCGGCGTCAGGACGGCGGAGAGCAGGGCGCGGCTGTAGGGATGCGCGGGATTGCGGAATACCGCGCTCGTCTCGCCCTCTTCCACGATCCGCCCGGTGTACATCACGGCGACCTTCGTCGCGATGTGCTCCACGATCGCCAGGTTATGACTGATCAGGACGTAGGTGAGATTGAACTCCGCCCGCAGATCCTGAAGGAGGTTGAGGATCTGGGACTGGACCGACACGTCGAGCGCGGACGTCGGCTCGTCACAGACGAGAAGCTCGGGGCGGATGACCAGCGCGCGCGCGATGGCGACCCGCTGACGCTGTCCGCCCGACAATTGGTTGGGATAGCTGTTGGCGTGACGCTGCGCGAGCCCGACGCGGTCCATCATGTCGCGCACGACCGCCATGCGTTCTCGCATCGTGCCGACGCCGTGCACGTCGAGCGGCTGCCGGATCGTGGCCG
The DNA here is from genome assembly GCA_022241475.1 of Microvirga sp. Next base: position 4,163 of record JAKOMT010000006.1, read on the forward strand.
TGATGGTTCTTCTCGGGTTCAACGACGAATAGGGATCCTGAAACACGGGCTGGATGCGCCGGGCGCGCTCCAATCGCGTCATCTGCGCGATGGGAGCGCCATCGACGAAGACCGATCCCGACGTCGGCTGTTCCAGACCGATCAGCAGACGCGACAACGTGCTCTTGCCGCAACCGGATTCTCCGACGATGCCGAGAACCGAGCCCCGTTCGATCTCCAGCGAGACGCCGTTGACCGCATTGACGGTGCGGCGACCGGAAAACATGCTCCCCACCGGGTAGGCCACATGCACGTCGCGCGCTTCGAGGAGCGGGGCCATCAGCGCGATCCTCCGACCGCCGCGACCCGGTTCGCGAGGTCGCTCTCAGCAAGAAGACACCTGTAATCGCCGCCGTGACTCGCGGGCGTCGCCGGGATATCCGCCTCGCCGCAGGCGTGAAACGCCAGACTGCACCGGTTGCGGAAGCTGCAGCCGCGCGCTTCGCCGATGATGGAGGGCACGACGCCGGGGATGGAGCCGAGGCGCTCCCCCGGCGCCGTGCGTCCCGGGACCGGAATGCAGGCCATAAGTCCCTGGGTATAGGGATGCAACGGGTTTGCGAACACGTCGCGCACCGTGCCGCTCTCGACGATCTGGCCGGCATACATGACGGCGACGCGGTCGGCCGCGCGCGCGACGACGCCGAGATCGTGCGTGATCAGGATGACGGCCATGTTGAGGTCGCGGCGCAGCCGATTGATCAGCGAGAGGATCTCGCTCTGGACCGTCACATCGAGCGCCGTCGTCGGCTCGTCGCAGATCAGGAGCTCCGGTTCGCACATCAGCGCCATCGCGATCATGACGCGTTGGCGCAGGCCGCCCGACAGCTGGTGGGGAAACTGCGACAGCCTCTGGGCCGCCGGCGTGATGCCCACGACTTCGAGCAGTTCGGTCGCGCGATCGCGCGCCTGCTTGCGCGAAGCGCCGCGATGCCGGACCAGCACCTCTTCCAGCTGGCTCCCCACATTGAAGCAGGGATTGAGCGCCGTCATCGGCTCCTGGAAAATCATCCCGATCCGTTCGCCGCGAATGTCCGCCATTTTCCGGTCGGGGATCACGGCGAGATTGATCCCGCCGAAATCCAGCGTGGTCGCTCGCCGCGCCGCGCCCTTGGGCAGCAGGCCCATGATGGCGAGCGAGGTGAGCGACTTGCCGCATCCCGACTCGCCGACGATGGCGAGCATCTCGCCCCGCGAGACATCGAAGCTGATGCCGCGAACCGCACGCAGCACGCCGGCCGGAACCGGAAGATCAACCGACAGGTCTTCGATCTTGAGCAGCGTGTTCATGAGCTTCGATCCCTCGCCGTCAGGTCGCGCACGCCGTCCCCGAACAGGTTGATCGCCAGAACCATGACGAACAGGACGACGCCGGGCACGCCGATGACCCAGGGCTCGAAGATCATCAGGCCCTTCGCTTCCGAGATCATGAGGCCGAGCGAGGGCAACGGCGGCGGGACGCCGAGGCCGAGAAACGACAAAGCGGCTTCCAGCAGGATGGCGTTGGCGATTTCGAGCGTCGCCACGACGATCAGATTGGGCGCGACGATCGGCAGGATCTCAGACCAGAGGATGCGCGGGGTGCTGCATCCGAGCGCGCGCGCGGCGTTGATATAGTCGAGGCTGCGGACCTGCTGGGTGGAGCTGCGCATGACCACGGCGAACCGGTCCCAGATCAGGAGGCCCAAGACGAGGATCACGAGCTGGAGCGACGGTCCGACGAGCGCCACGACCGCCAGGGCGACGATGACGACGGGCAGGGCGAGACGGCAGGTGAGGATGAAGACGACTGCTGAATCGATCCGCCCGCCGAAATAGCCGCCCATAAGCCCGAGAAAAATCCCGATCACGGCCGAGATCATCACCGCCGACAGGCCGATCAGAAGGGAGATCCGCACCCCGTGAAGCACGCGGGACAGATAGTCCCGACCCAGCGCGTCCGTGCCGAGCATGTTGCTCCAGCTGCCGTCCGCGTGCCAGATCGGCGGCAGAAGCCGCCGGGTAAGATCCTGTGCGTACGGGTCTTCCGGGGCGATCAGAGGCGCGAAGAGCGCGACGAAGACGACCAGCACGAGGACCACGCCGCCGACCATGACTCCGACATGCCGCAGGCCGCGCCGCCTCAGATTCGCGAAGCGCGACGGCTCCACGGCCTCCGTCGCTGTCAGCGAGATATCCAATCCTGCGCTTTTCGGGTCGACGCTCATCGGTCAGTTCACCCTGATGCGCGGGTCGAGGACCGCGTTGAGGATATCCGCCGCCAGCGTCGCGATGATGTACATCGCGGCGTTGATCAGGATCACGGCCTGCATCGTGTCGAGATCGGCGCGATGGATCGACTGCCAGGCGAGCTGACCGAGGCCGTTCAGCGAAAAGATCGTCTCGATGACGATCGAGCCGCCGAACATGAACCCGAGTTGAACCGCGGCGACGGAGACGACGGGAATGACGGCGTTTCGAAGCGCATGCTTGAAGAGGACCGACGTCTGCAAGAGGCCCTTGGCGCGAGCGGTGCGGATGTAATCCGATGCGAGCACTTCGAGCATGCCCGCGCGCGTCAGCCGCATGATGGCCGGGGAGGCGTAATAGCCGAGGGCGACGGACGGGAGCACGAAGTGGAGCAACGTGCTGCTCCCGCTGACGGGGAACATGTTCCAGTGAATGCCAAAGAAGACGATGAGGATGAGCGCGAACCAGAAACTCGGCAGCGCCTGTCCGACTACGGATATCGTGAGGGCGATGCGATCCAGTATCGTATTCGGATAACATGCCGCGAGCACGCCCAGCGGTATCGCCAATAAGAGCGCGAACGAGATCGACAACGCGCCCAACGTCAGCGTGATGGGCAGGCGGTCCAGGACGACTTGCGATACTTCCGTGTTGAGAAATCGCGAATAGCCGAAATCGCCGCGTATCGCCTTGCCGGCCCACTCGCCGTACTGGACGATGATGGGCCTATCCAGGCCGTACTGAACCCGGATGCGCTCCACGTCTTCCTGGGCGGCGTCCGGGCCGGCGATCGCGACGGCGGGGTCGCCGGCGCTGCGCACGAGCGCAAAGGTCACGACAGAAACGGTGACCGCAACAAGGAATGCTACAAATAGTCTTTTTATTATATATTGCAGCATTCAGAGGTATCCGGGGCCGCGCGGCGGAGTTTCATCCACGAATGCGGGCTCGACGCCCTCGGGCAATCTGAAATCGAAAGCCCCGATCAGCATCGCCATCAAGACGTAAAATCCGGTGATGGCGACCAGCTCGACGAATTCTTTCGGACCGAGCAGGCGCATCCCGCGCTCATAGTTGGCGTCGCTGACGCTGAGGTTCTTCAGGAGATCCATGCAAACGTCGTACAAGACGTCATCCTGCTCATCCTTGAAGTCCGGCTTCTTGTTGGCGGCGAGATCCGAAATGACCTCTTCCTCAATGCCGGCCTTACGCGCATGCGGCAGATGCAGATGCCATTCGACGGGGCTTCTGCAGGCGCGGCCCGCGATCAGGATCGCCAGCTCCCGCTTGCGGGCGTCGAGGATCTCGTAGCGAAGGTGGTGGCCGAACTCCAAAACCTGCTTGGCGAGCGCGGGGCTTCGCATCCAGGTGAGATGGGTCGGCTGAGGTTCACGGCCCTTTTCTTTGCGAAACCATTCGACGACCTCGCGCTGCTCGGCGTTCATCTCGTCCCATTGAAGCAGTGGGAGGCGCGTCATGAGATCACTCCTGCAAATCGGCATTCCTCTGTATGCGAGCATATACAGAGGAAATCGGTATGCAAGCTTGTTTACCGCAATAAATTTAATCAGGCCTACTATGCGTTCGCGTCGGTCGATATGGCGCGCTCTGAGTCGAAATTGGCGCTTCTCCGCTGGGTCCGTGCGCGGTCATGCGTCTCCGCGCCTCGCCCCAGATCAACGCAGCGCAAACCCCATCCGCCTCAGGATCGCGCCGAGCTGATCGCGCCCGCGCAGCGCGGCGACGTTGCGAAACCGGTCGCGCAGTATTTCCGACCAGCCCGTGACGGACAGACCTTGAGACTGTCGAAAGGCGCGCATGTGGTCGTCGTAGCGGGCGATCAGGTCCGACTGCCCCTCGCCGACCCATCGCTCGTGATGCAGAACGACCGATTGCGGCAGCCGTGGCTTGACGGGCGTCCGGCGGTCCGGATCGGGATAGCCCACGGCCAGCCCGGCGACCACATAGGCGCCGTCCGGCAGGCCGATCTCCGCCGCGACCGCCTCGGGCGCGTTGCGCATCGAGCCGAGATAGACGCTCCCGAGCCCCAACGAGGCCGCCGCCACGACCGCATTCTGCGCCGCCAGCATGGCGTCGACCGAGGCTACGAGCCACGCTTCCAGATAATCCAACCCCTCCAGTTCCTCGCCCTCATCCGCCCCGATCTCTCGCGCTCGGGCGAGATCGGCGACCCAGAGCAACAGCAACGGCGCCGTCGCGATGAAGCTCTGGTTGTCGGCCAGCCGCGCCAGCCTGCTCAGGCGCGCGGGGTCCTGAACCGCGACGATGCTGTAGGACTGCGTGTTGGACGAGGTTGGCGCCGATTGCGCGGCGGCCGCCAGAACCTCGATGACGCCGGGTTTCAGTTTGGAGGCCGAGAAGGCCCGCGTCGAGCGGTGCCCGAGCACGTGCCCCAAGGTCGGATTCCACTCCACGTCCCCGATATCGACAGTCTCACGATAGCGCTCGATGATCGCCGACGACAGTTGTTCACACGAAGACATGGGCGCCTCTGATTGTTTTTTCGCGAGCGCTTTCATGTCGATCGACATGCTGCGATCGAAGCGGAAGCCACAATATGTCAGAAAGATCTTGAATAGTGATATTTTATATTGTTTATTTGGTCAAACGACAATCAATAACGCCAACCTGATATTGGCGAGAAGAAAGAATGGGGATGTTTGATTGTAAGTCGGCCAGCCTTACGCATGGTGACTGTCGAGCCGCCACATCTGACTCAGCGACGTCCCGCCTTGCGACGTCCCGCCTTGCGACGTCCTGCCCAGCGACGTCCGACAGCCGGCGTTCCCGAGACCTCGACCTTGCCTTGACGGGGCGCGACGCGACTCCGCCGACGCACGGCGCCGTCGCCCGATGCTTGCAATGAACAAAGCGACGCTGTTCACGCCCATGCGGCTCGGCCGGCTCGACGTCCCGAACCGCATCGCCGTGTCGCCGATGGCGCAATATTCCGCCGTTCGAGGTTGCCCGTCGCATTGGCATTTCCAGCATCTCGGCGCGCTCGCGGCGTCCGGGCCGGGACTGATCATCATCGAGTCGACCGCCGTCGAGCCGCAGGGCTACGGATGCAGCGCCTGCCTCGCCTTGCACGACGATGACCAGGAGCGCGCCTTTTCACGGATGATCGAGGGCCTGCGCGCGGTTTCGCCTGTCCTGCTGGGTTTGCAGATCGGGCATTCCGGGCGCAAGGCGTCCGCGCGCCTGCCGCTGGACGGCAACGGTCCGCTCCCTCTCGACGAGGGCGGCTGGCGGGTTTTCGGCCCCTCGGCCCTCGGTAGCGGCGGCGACTGGCCCGTCCCGCAGGAACTCGACGAGGCCGGGATCGCGCGCGTTCGCGACGCTTTCGTCGCAACCGCCGCCCGCGCCGCGCGCCTGAACGTGAACCTGCTCGAACTGCACGGCGCCCACGGCTACCTGCTGCATTCGTTTCTGTCTCCGGTGTCCAATCAGCGCCGGGACTCCTATGGCGGAACGCCTGAGAACCGCCTGCGGCTGGTGCGTGAGATCGTCGTGGCCGTGCGCGCCGTCTGGCCGGCGGACCGGGCTCTCGGAATCCGTCTGAATGCACAGGATTGGGTCGCCGGCGGGTTGGAGCTCGCCGATACGATCCGCATCGCGAGCGCGCTGAAAGAAGCCGGATGCGACTATGTCTGCGTATCCGCCGGGGCGATCAGCGCCGAGGCGAAAATCCCGTTCTCGGCCGGATACCTGGCGCCGTTCGCCGCGGAAATTCGCCGGGCCGCCGGGATCCCGACCCTCGTGACGGGCGGGATTCACGACCCCCGCCAGGCGGAGGACATCGTCGCCACGGGACAGTCCGACGGCGTGGCGATCGCGCGGGCGTTTCTCGATGATCCACGTTGGACATGGCGGGCCGCCGAGGCGTTGGGCGAGAGCGTCGACTATCCATTTCAGTATACGCGGGCCCACCCGCAGCGCTGGCCGCTCGCTCCGGCCCGGGCCGTCGAGCCTGCGAGGGTGCGCAATGGATAGGCGGAAATCCTCCCGAACGCATCTGCCCGTGTTGGACGCCCTACGTTTGGAGATTTCCGGATGATCAAACCTCATTTCGCGCTCGGAGCGGCGCCGTACGACGCCAGCCTGCCACGGGAAATCGCGCCGCAGACCTTCTGGCTCAGCGGCTGCTCACGTCAGCCCGTCGGCGAGGAGATCCTGCATTCCCATTCCTCATTCTACATGGCCTGCGGGACGCAGAAGACCGCCATCATCGACACCGGCAATTCCCGGGACTGGACCGACGTGCGCCGGCAGTTGCTCGAAGCGCTCGATGGCAGGCCGCTGGACTACATCATCCCGACCCATCCGGAGATGCCGCATATGGGCAATCTCGAACCCATGGCGGAGATGTTTCCCGACGCCCGGATCGTGGGGGATATCCGCAACTATCATCTCTATTTCCCCGATCTCGAGAGCCGCCTGGAAATGCGCCACGTCGGCGACTTTCTGGAACTCGGCGACCGGCCGCTGGAATTCCTCGAGGCGATCATTCACGACCTGCCCAATTCCTTGTGGGTCTATGACCGCAAGGAAGAGGTCCTCTTCGCTTGCGACGCCTATTGCTACACGCACGAGCACGAGCCCGGGCAATGCGCGCTTCTGGCCGAGGAGCTCCCCCACGAGCCGACGGTGGCCGACACCAGTTTCGTCACCTCGCGCGCCCTCGCCTGGACCCAACTCGTCGACCCCGAACCCTATTGCCAGGCGCTCGACGCCATGTTGGCGGAGCGGCCCGTCAAGTTGATCGCCCCGACCCACGGAGGCGTCATCTCGGATACGAAGCGCATGACCGAATTGTTCAAAGACGGCATGCGCCACATCAGGGGTCAGTGAATGGACAAGGTCATCGAGATCGCCGAGCGCGTCAGCGCGATCGCCAATCTGGTCAGGATCGACGGCAGGGTGAGCTGGGTCCCGCCCGGAGCCTCGGGATTCGAGCCGTACTACACTTATCTCGTCGAATCCGACGAAGCGCTGCTGGTGATCGACCCGGGGATGGTCGTGCATTGGCCCTCCGTGCATGCGGCGATCGAGGAAAGGCTGTCCGGTCGGCGCCTGATGGTGTTCAACACGCGCTCCGAACTCGAATGCATCGCCAGCCTCGGGCGGCTGATGGACAGTTTCGACAACGTGCAGACGATCACGTCCTGTCCCCTGAACCCGTTCGACCTGATGCACCGCAAGCAGCCGCAGCGGATGCATCCGCCCTCAGCCTATGTCGGATTCGGCGAGTCTCTGCAGGATTTCGGCTTTGCCCATCTGCACAGCCTCAGGCCGGCGATAAAGATGCTGGGGACGTCCTGGCTCTACGACTCGCGCGGGAAGGCGCTGTTCTCGACCGACTGTTTCGGCGGAGATTTTCTGGCCGCGCCGGACGACGCGCTCGTGCGAACCACGCTCGAAGGCGCCCCCGACAAGGCTCAGTTGCGCGCGACGATGCTCGCGAAATTCGACTGGCTCGAAGGCGCGGACACCGCGGCGCTGCGCAAGATCTGGGACGGCCTGTTCGCCCCCCTCGACATCGAGGTGATCGCGCCGACGCACGGCCGCATCCAGTCGGGCGGAGCAGTCGCCTCGCAGGTCTTGCAAGATTACCGGGAAGCGCTGCTTGCGCCCGTTCGGCGATCGGTAGAACCGGCCGCGTCCGAAAGAGCCGGCGCCGACAACTAAACAATAAGCAGGCATAACAGAGGAGAACATACAATGAGGCCGACCAAAGCAATTCTGAGCGCCGGCATCGCGGCCCTCGTCCTGTCCGTGGCGGGACATCCCGCCTCTGCGCAGGACGCCTTCCCCAACCAGCCGATCACCATGATCGTGCCGTTCGCGCCGGGCGCCGATACGGACAACTCCGCCCGCCTGATCGCTCGCGGCATGGAGCAGCGTCTCGGCCAGCCGGTCGTCGTGATCAACCGCACCGGGGCCGGCGGCCAGATCGGTTTCGCCGAAGGGGCGGCGGCCGCCGCCGACGGCTACACGATCACCGTCGCCACGCCGTCCATCGTGACCGGGCCCTATCTGTCGAGCGCCGTTCGCGTGCGCGTTCTCGATGATTTCGAGCCGGTGGCCATGCCCGCGGGCACGCCGCTCGCGCTCATCACGCGGGCGGACCGGCCCTGGAGCACCGTGGAGGAGTTCCTTGAACACGCGGCCGCCAATCCTGGCGCGATATTGTACGGTAACCCGGGCGAGGGCTCGTTCTCGCATCTGCTTCCGCTGAGCATCGAAAGCGCGACGGGCGTCGAGTTCACCCATATCGCCTATCAGGGCGGCGGCCCGGCCCTCGTGGCCGCGCTCGGTGGCGAGGTCGACGCCGCTGCGGTGGGCATCGGCGGCGCGATAGAGCATATCCGGGAAGGCACGCTGCAGGTTCTGGCCTTCGCGACCCGCGATCGATACGCGGCGTTCCCCGACACCCCGACCTTCAACGAAATGGGCCATGACGTCGAAACCCTGACGTGGTGGGGCTATCTCGTGCCGAAGGGCACCCCGCAGGACCGCGTGGAGCTGCTGGCCGACGCGATCCGTCATGCGGCGAGCGCGCCGGAATTCGTGGAAACCGCAGAGCAGCGGACCTGGCTGACGGATTTCTACGGACCGTCCGAGTTCGCCGAACTCCTGGTCGAAGAAGACGTCCGCTACGGCGGCCTGATCGAGCGGATGATCGAGCGTGGCTCGCTGGTTCGCGCAGACTGAGCACGGCCAGACGACCGATGACGGTTGAACGCCGGTCGGAGCAGGCGTTTCCGCTCCGACCGGTCCCGTGCCGGGACGCTTCGACCCGTTGGGCGCAGCGAGAAACTCCAGAGGGACGCGATGCCAGGCCGTTTTGAAGCTGCTCGGTGCGCCGGTTCAAGGGCGACGCCGCCTCGGTTCGCCCCCGCAATGTCGCCCGGGGGCTCAAATGTCGACTGATCATCCGGCCCCTGCGGGTCTTCTGACCCGCGCGTTCACACGCCTGTCGAACCGTCCCAGGGCGTTGATCAGCTTCGCCGTCACACTTTTGTTTGGCGTTCTGGTCCTGACCGAGGCGTGGAGCTATCAGTTGGGGACGCTGAACCGGATGGGTCCGGGGTATTTCCCCAGCCTTCTGGGAATTGCGCTCGTCATCCTGTCCTTCGCCATACTTTTCGAACGCAACAGCGAAGGCGGCGAGCGGCTTCCCACCAAAATTCTCCCCATCCTCGTCGTGCCGGTCGCGATGGGGGTGTTCGCCTTCATGATCGAGCGCTACGGCGTCTACCCGGCGACGACGATGCTGGTGATCATCGCCGGACTGGCGGAACAGACCTTTCGGCCCGTCTTCATGATTTTGATGGCGGTGCTCGTGCCGGCGGCGGTCACCATGATCTTTGTCGGGCTCCTCGGACTACCGATCAAACCCTTCGTCTGGTGAGACCGTCATCATGGAACTCCTGAGCAACATGCAGATGGGCTTCAGCATCGCGCTGTCGCCCGAGATCCTGATGTACTGTTTCATCGGCGTGACGCTGGGAACGGTGGTGGGAATCCTGCCCGGCATCGGCGCGCTGGCGGCGATCGCCATGCTGATGCCGATGACCTATTACCTGTCGCCGGCCGCGGCCATCATCATGCTGGCGGGGCTTTACTACGGAGCCAACTACGGCAGTTCGACATCCGCCATCCTGTTGAACATTCCCGGCGCTCCGTCGTCGGCGGTGACGTGCCTCGACGGTTATCCGATGGCGCGCCAGGGTCGGGCGGGCGTCGCTCTGATCATGACGACGATCGCATCCTTCGCCGGAAGCTCGCTGTCGATCCTGCTCGTCATGGCGTTCGCCCCGCCGCTGGCGCAGTTTGCGATCAATTTCGGCTCCCCCGAGTATTTTTCGGTGATGCTGCTGGGCTTGCTCGCGTCATCATCACTGAGCCAGGGGTCCTTCTTCAAGGGTATGGTCATGGTCATGACCGGCCTCTTGCTCGGAATGGTGGGTCTCGACGTCAACTCGGGGGTGGCGCGCTTCACCTACGGGTCTCTCAACCTGCAGGCCGGGATCAGCATCGTCGCGATCGCGATGGGCATTTTCGGTCTGGCCGAGGTTCTGGCGAATATCGGCATGCAGGGCGGCGGCCGGGTCGACATGAAGAACATGGGCTGGCGGACATACATTCCCAGCCGCCACGACCTGAAGCAAAGCTTCTTTCCGATCCTGCGGGGAACGGCGGTGGGCGCGTGGTTCGGATTGCTGCCCGGCACGGGTTCGGCGATCGCGAGTTTCATCAGCTACGCCGTCGAGAAGCGCGTCTCCAAGCATCCCGAGCGCTTCGGCAATGGCGCTATCGAGGGCATCACCGCCCCCGAAGCCGCCAATAATTCGGCTTCGCAGGCGGCGTTCATTCCCACGCTGACGCTCGGCATTCCGGGCGACGTCGTGATGGCGCTCATGCTGGGCGCCCTGATGATCCACGGCATCAGCGTCGGTCCGCGCACGATCGTCGAACACGCCGATCTTTTCTGGGCGCTGGTCGCGAGCTTCTGGATCGGAAACTTCATGCTGCTGATACTCAACGCGCCCCTGATCTTCATCTGGGTGCGGCTGATCGCGATACCGTATCAGGTGCTCTATCCCATCATTCTGGCGCTCGTCTGCGTCGGCGTCTACAGCGTGAACTTCAATACGTTCGACATCTACGTCGTGATCATCGCAGGCATGATCGGCTATTCGCTGCGGGTTCTGGGCTTTCCGGCCGCGCCGCTGCTGCTGGGGTTTATCCTGGGACCGATGGTCGAAGAGAACTTTCGTCGATCGCTGATGCTGTCTCGCGGCAGTTTCGACATCTTCGTGACCCGCCCCGTGAGCGCCGCGCTTCTGGCCGCGGGGCTGCTGTTCATCATCGTCGTGGCCTGGACCGCGATGCGCGAAAGACGACGTCTCCCAGCCACCCCGCCGGCTTGACGAGACGAGGTCGCGGCGACAGCACACGCGCGCTCTGCCGCGTCTTCACGGGTCGAGAGGATGGATGTTGACGTGGGGACCCGTTCCTGCCGGAGATCGCTTATTCCGGAGAACCGCTTAGGCGGATCATGCTGGTATTTGCCGGCGACCATCGCGATCAAAATGTCAGAGGGATCGCGGCTCGCGCTGGCATTCTGGGATGGGATATAGTGGCGACCGACAAAGCGATTTCGGGGCGCGGCCTTTGATCGGGGCGCCATGACCCGACGCCGCCACGCTGCAGTGCGGCTTTCGCCGATCACGGTGGCGACGGGCCCGACGTCTCGTCGAACTACGCTCGCCGCTTCATGCATGCCGTAGACGGTCGATCTGTGAGAAAACGGCGATGTTTGGCGGAGAGGGGGGGATTCGAACCCCCGATACGGTTGCCCGTATGCCGCATTTCGAGTGCGGTGCATTCAACCACTCTGCCACCTCTCCGACTTTGACGACCCGCAGCGAATGCGGCGTCGGTGGCGGCGTGCCGATTAGCATGGGGACTGCGTCGGGACAAGCGCCATCACGCCGGGATCCGTCTTTTCGCGCGCGGGATCGCGTTGCGGCTCGAAGCCCTCGCGACTTCCGGCGCGCGCGGGGATGGCGTAGCGTGGCGCAGAAACGAAACTCCCCACGAAGCCGCGCTCCCCGCGTGGCGAAGGACAGCTCCCCGATGACCTCGACAACCCGCACAGGCGGTCGCATCCTGATCGATCAACTCGTCGCGCACGGCGTCGAACAGGTGTTCTGTGTTCCCGGCGAAAGCTATCTCGCGGCCCTCGACGCGCTGCACGACGCGCCGGGCGCGCCGTCGGTCACCGTCTGCCGGCAGGAGGGCGGGGCGGCGATGATGGCGGAGGCCGTCGGCAAGCTCACGGGCAGGCCAGGGATCTGCTTCGTCACGCGCGGGCCCGGCGCCACGAACGCCGCGCCGGGGCTGCATATCGCCCGGCAGGATTCCTCGCCGATGATCCTGTTCGTCGGGCAGGTCGGGCGCGACATGCGCGAGCGCGAGGCCTTCCAGGAGCTCGATTACCGGGCCGTTTTCGGCTCGATCGCCAAATGGGTCGTCGAAATCGACGATCCCGCGCGCATCCCCGAACTCGTCTCGCGCGCCTTTCACGTCGCGACCTCGGGTCGGCCGGGCCCCGTCGTCGTGGCTTTGCCGGAGGACATGCTGCGCGAGGAGGCCGTGGTCGCGGACGCGCCGCGCTTCTCGGCCGTCGAGACGCATCCGGCTTTGTCTCAAATGGCCGAGCTTCAGACGCTGTTGCGCGGCGCCGAGCGCCCGGTCGCGATTCTCGGCGGGTCGCGCTGGGACGCGCGGGCGGCAGCGCGCTTCACGCGCTTCGCCGAGCGCTTCGCGCTGCCCGTGCATTGCTCGTTCCGCCGCCAAATGCTCTTCGATCACGAGCATTCCTGCTACGCGGGCGATCTCGGGCTGGGCGTCAATCCGGCGCTTCTGGCGCGCATCCGCGAAAGCGATCTCGTGCTCGTCGTCGGCGGACGGCTCTCGGAGATCGCGAGCCAGGGCTACACGCTGTTCGACATCCCCGCGCCGCGCCAGCGGCTGGTTCACGTTCATCCCGACGCGGGCGAGCTCGGGCGCGTCTATCGCCCGCATCTCGCCATCAACGCCACGGCGACGGCTTTCGCCGCCGCGCTCGAAGGGCTCGAGCCTCCCGCCGAGCCCGTCTGGGCGGGTGCGACGGAACTGGCTCATGCGGATTACCTCGCGTGGAGCGATCCCGCGGCGATCAGCCATCCGGGCGCGCTCCAGATGGGCCGGGTGATGGAGGCTCTGGCGCGGCGCCTGCCGGAGGACGCCATCCTGACGAACGGGGCCGGCAATTACGCGAGCTGGATCCACCGCTTCTGGCGTTTTCGGGGCTTCGGGACGCAGGCCGCTCCGACCTCGGGTTCGATGGGATACGGCGTGCCGGCGGCGGTCGGCGCCAAGCGCGCCTTTCCCGAGCGCGTGGTCGTCTCTTTCGCCGGTGATGGCTGCTTCCTCATGAACGGGCAGGAATTCGCCACCGCCGTGCAATACGATCTGGCCGTGGTCGTCATCGTCGTCGACAACGGCATGTACGGCACGATCCGCATGCATCAGGAGCGCGAATATCCCGGCCGCGTCAGCGCGACGGCTTTGCGCAATCCCGATTTCGCGGCCTATGCGCTGGCCTTCGGCGGCTTCGGCGCGCGCGTCGAGCGGACGGAAGAGTTCGAGCCGGCGCTCGAGGCGGCGCTCGCGTCCGGCAAGCCCGCGATCCTGCACCTCCTGATCGACCCGGAGGCGATCACGCCGACGACGACGCTCTCCGCCATTCGCGAGCGGGCGCGCGCCGGCAAGGCCTGAGCCGGCCGCTCACCAGACGAGCAGGTCGAGCGCGTGGTGGGGGCGATGCGTCTGCGCGGCGAACCAGGGCTCGGCCGTTTCGGGCGCGAGGCCGTGCTCGTCGAGGCCGAGTTCGTGGGTGTGGATGCCGCGCGCGACGAACAGCGCGTCGAGGCCGAAATCGCGGGCCCCGGCGATGTCGGTGCGGATCGCGTCGCCGATGGCGAGAATGCGCCCGTAGGGGGGCTCCGGCGCGAACGCGGCGGCGCGGCGCAGGGCCTCGCGATAGACCGGCGCATGCGGCTTGCCGTTGTAGACGACCTCGCCGCCGAGCGCCTCGTAGGCCTGCGCGATCGCTCCCGCGCATGGCACCAGCGTCGATCCGCGCTCGACCACGATGTCGGGATTGGCGCAGATCATCGGCAGGGCGCGCTCCCGCATCAGGCGCAGGAGCGGCGCGTAGCCGTCGACATTCTCCTCCTCGTCGTTCCAGAGCCCGGAGCAGACGACGTATTCGGCGCTCTCTGCGTCGACGAAACGGGCGTCGAGCCCGGCGAAGATCGGCTTGTCGCGCTCCGGGCCGAGATGGAAGACGCCGGCGCCCGCGCGCTCGCGCACGTCGGCGCGCGTCAGGTCGCCGGAGGACACGATGTCGTCGAAGGCCGTGCGCGGCACGCCGAGGCGGTCGAGCTGGCCGATGACGGAATCGCCGGGACGAGGCGCGTTGGTGATGAGCACCACGGGCTTGCCCTCGGCGCGAAAGCGCGTGAGCGCCTCGGCGGCGGCGGGATAGGCGCGCATGCCGTTGTGCAGGACGCCCCAGACGTCGCAGAAGACCGCGTCGTAGTCGGCGGCGATCTCGGACAGGCCGGTGATGAGGCGCGTGCGCTCGGGCGCGGGCTGGCGCTTGGTCAGGGACATGGTCGCTCTAGGGCTCCGATCAGGGTCGCCGCCGGGCGGCTAGACCGGGCGGGTAGGCCCTCGCGCGCGCCCTGTCAACCGGCGCGGCGCAAGAACGAGCGATAGGGCAGGCGCGGCTCCGGCGGCTCAGTCGGACCGGCGGGATTTGCGTTGCCGTCCTTGGCCTCCCGCTTCGCCGGCGAAGCATCCGGCGCGGGAGCGCGGGCCTGCTGCCGGGGGGGCTGCGCGCCCGCCTGGGCGGTCGGACCCCGGGTCGACGCGGGCGCCGCCGGGGCCGAGCCGTCGCCCGGCTTGCGGGCGGGGGACGCGCCGCCGCCCACGATGTCGGAGCGCACGCCGCGCGGCGGGCCGAAGACGAAGCCCTGCGCCAGCGGCGCGTCGATGTCGATCAGGTCGGGCACGTCGTGCTCGAACTCGACCTTCTCGGCGACGAGCCGAATGCCGGCGCGCGACAGCACGGTCGCGATGTCGGCCGGTTCGAAATCGAGCCCGTGGCTCGGCTGCGGATCGAGCAGCATGCGCGCCGGCAGCTTGACGTAGGCGACGCCGCGATCGGCGAGCGAGAGCGCGTCGATGCGTAGATCAGTCGCCCGGTCGAGGACGAAGAAGGCGCCTTTCCTGCGCAATTGCTCCAGCGCCCCGGCCGTCTCGGCGTCGAGCGTGCGCCAGCAGCGCTGCGAGATCTCGAAGGCGAGGCGGCCGAGCACGTCGGGATAGGCCTCGACGATGCGACCGAGCGCGCGCAGGAAGCCCGGCGTGCGCACCGAAGCGGGGCTCAGATTGCAGGTGACGAACGCCTCGGAGCCCCGATTGACGAGATGGCGCGCCACCGCCGCCGCGCGCGCGGCGACCTTGCCGTCGAGCTCGGGGGCGAGCTTCGCCTCCTCGAGCATGGGCAGGAAATCGGCCGGGGCGGCGAGCGTGTCGTCGGGGAGGCGAAGCCGCGCCAGCGCCTCGTAGAACTTCGTCTTGCGCTGCGGCAGCGAGACGACGGGCTGGAGGTGGATCTCGATGCGATCCTCGCGGAAGGCCTGCAGGATGGCGCGCCGGCGCGCCTCGTCGGCGGGATCGAGAGGCGCGGACGAGCCGAACAGCGCGTCGTCAGCGGAGGCGGCGTCCGACGAGGCCCCCTCATGCCCGATGGGGCCCCGCCCGACGTGATCTTGCCCGACGTGATCTTGCCCGACGTGTTCCTGCCTGATGGGGACCTGCGCCGCCGGTTCGGGCGGCGCGACGACGTCCTCCGGCGGAAAATCGGCGAGCTGGCCGGTCCAGCCCGCGGCGGCGGGCGACGCAACGGCAGGAGCGGAGGGCGAAGTCTGTGAAACGGGTAAGCGCTGCGACCCCTGCGCCCTGTCGCGCAGCGCGACGATCTCTTCGGCGAGCGTGGCGACGTCGCGGTCGTGGCCGGAGACCGTGGCGGCGAGATCGCGCAGGAGGCCGCTGAGGAGCGCCATCTCGCCCGAGACTTCGGCGACGGTCCGGCGCGTCTCGGCGAGGGGCTGGCGCTCCATGTCCGCGAGCCGCGATTCCAGCCGGAGAAGGCGCCGCGCCAGCGTGTCGAGATCCGAGGAGGTCTTTTCGGCGACCCGCGAGGCCCGTCCGGCGCGCCAGAGCGCTCCGCCGCCGAGCGCCGCGCCCGCCGCCGCGAGGACGCCCGCCGCCGCTGCGGGGCCGTAAAGGCTCCCCGCCGCGACCGACGACGCGCCGACGGCCATCGCGCCGGTCGCCGCGAGCGCCCATGTCCTCATCATCCCCATGCCGACGAATCGCTCCAGAACTGGCGTATGATACTCGTTCCGCCCATATGCAGGGTCGCAAATCGGCACGCCGATCACTAGCGCTATCTTGCAAGACGCGCGCGCATGTCCACAGGGTAAGGCCCATTTCCCAGAGGGCAGGAGCTCGCCGTGACGCGCTTTTTCAATCCCGACGCCGTGCAGGCGCCCGCCTCGAATTATTCTCACGGCGCAAGCCATGCGCTCTCCGGCCGACGGCTCGTGATCTCCGGGCAGATTGGAATCGACCGCGAGGGCCGCGTCGCGGAGGGGATCGAGGCGCAGTTCGACCAGGCCTTTGCGAACCTGCTCGCCGTACTGCGGGCGGACGGGATGGACATCCGCCACCTTCTGAAGATCACGGCCTTCTGCACGCAGCCCGGCGCGGTGGGAATATTCCGCGAGGCGCGTGAAAAAGCGTTGCAGGGTCATGCTCCCGCCACGACATACCTGCAGGTGTCGGGTCTCGCGACCTCCGCGCTCCTCGTCGAGATCGAGGGCGAGGCCGTCGCGGAGGACGCCTGAGGACGCGAAGAAGAAGGACGCACACGATGGTCGAGCGGCGGGAATACAGGCTGAGCGTCGAGGGTATGAATTGCGGCGGGTGCGCGGCGGCGGTCGAGAAGATCGTGCAGCGCGTCGATCCGGGGGCGAGGGCGCAGGTCGACCTCGAAGCCGGCGAGGCGCGCATCGAGGGTCAGGCGGCGCCCGACGTCGTTTGCGAGGCGCTCGCCAAGGCGGGCTACCCGGCGACGCAGCGGGCAGCGTGAACCCGCGTTCGCTCGCGAGGGAAACCCAGCGCAGGAAGGCGTTTTCGCGCCGCGCGGCGACGCGTTTTCCGGCCTCGCGACGTTGACTCGCGCCCCCGCCATGCTAATCAGCCCGCGACCTCTAGCGGCGGCCGGAACGCGGCGCGATGTTCGCGCGTCCGCGTATCGCGGCCCGGAACGGAATCGAAGCCAGTGACCAGCCAAGCCCCAGCGACGCAAGCGACCGCCCCCGTCACCCACGCCGACATGGCGAACGCGGTTCGCGCCCTCTCCATGGACGCCGTCGAGAAGGCGAAGTCTGGCCATCCGGGGCTGCCGATGGGCGCCGCCGACGTTGCGACCGTGCTGTTCACGAAACACCTCAAGTATGACGCGGCGGACCCGACCTGGCCCGACCGCGACCGTTTCGTGCTCTCGGGCGGCCACGGCTCGATGCTGCTCTACTCGCTGCTCCACCTGACCGGCGTGAAGGCGATGACGATCGACGAGATCCGAAATTTCCGCCAGAGCGGGTCGATCACGCCGGGTCATCCCGAGAACTTCATGACGCCCGGCGTCGAGACGACGACGGGTCCGCTCGGGCAGGGCATCGCGACGGCGGTCGGCATGGCGCTCGCCGAGCGCATGCTCGCGGCCGAGTATGGCGATGAGATCGTCGACCACCACACCTACGTGCTCGCCTCCGACGGCGACCTGATGGAGGGCGTGAGCCACGAGGCCGTCGCCTTCGCCGGCCATCTCAAGCTCAACCGCCTCATCGTGCTGTTCGACGACAACGGCATCTCGATCGACGGCCCGCTCTCGCTCTCCGACACGACGGACCAGATCAAGCGCTTCGAGGCCTGCGGCTGGCGCGCCGTGCGCGTCGACGGGCACGATCCCGTCGCGATCTCGCGCGCCATCGCGCGGGCGAAGAAGTCCGACCGCCCGACGCTCATCGCCTGCAAGACGACGATCGGCTACGGCGCGCCGACCCGCGCGGGCACCTCGAAGGCCCATGGCGAGCCGCTCGGCGCTGAGGAACTCGCCGGCGCCCGCAAGGCGCTCGGCTGGCCGCACGAGCCCTTCGTCGTGCCCGACCCCATCAAGAAGGCCTGGGAGCGCGCCGGCAAGAAGGGCCGGACCGCACGCAAGGCTTGGGCGGCCCGCTTCGCGGCGCTTCCGGCCGGAACGAAGGCCGAGTTCGAGCGCCGCCTGAAGGGCGAGGTTCCCGCAGGCCTCGCCGACGCGGTCTCCGCCCTCAAGGCGAAGCTCGTCGCCGACAAGCCCACCGTCGCGACCCGCAAGGCGAGCGAGATGGCGCTCGAGGCGATCACGCCGGTCATGCCCGAGCTCGCGCTCGGCTCAGCCGATCTGACGCCGTCCAACAACACCAAGACGAAGGCCGCCGTCGCGGTGAAGCCCGGCGATTTCGCCGGCCGCTACATCCATTACGGCATCCGTGAGCACGGCATGGCCGCGGCGATGAACGGGATCGCCCTGCACGGGGGGCTGCGCCCCGCCGGAGCGACGTTCTTCGTCTTCACCGACTACGCCCGCCCCTCGATGCGCATCGCCGCGCTCGCCGGGATCCCCGCCGTCTACGTGATGACGCACGATTCGATCGGGCTGGGCGAAGACGGCCCGACGCACCAGCCGGTCGAGCATCTCTCCGCCTTCCGCGGCATGCCCAACATGCGCACCTTCCGCCCCTGCGACGCGGTCGAGACGGCGGAATGCTGGCAGCTCGCGCTGGAGCGCACCGACGGTCCCTCGATCCTCGCGCTGACGCGCCAGAACCTCGTTCAGGCCCGCAACGAGGCCGGCGAGGGCAATCTCTGCGCCGCCGGCGCCTACGAGATCTCCCCCGCCGAAGGCGAGTCGCAGGCGACGCTCTTCGCCTCCGGCTCCGAGGTCGAGATCGCGCTCGCCGCGCAGGCGCTCTTGAAGGAACGCGGCGTCGCGGCCCGCGTTGTCTCCGTTCCCTCGCTCGACCTGTTCCTGGCGCAGCCGGCGGACGTGCGCGCGAAGGTCGTCGGCCAGGCGCCGATCCGCGCCGCCGTCGAGGCCGGCGTGCGTTTCGGCTGGGACGCGGTGATCGGCGAGGACGGGATCTTCGTCGGCATGGCGAGCTTCGGCGCCAGCGCTCCATACAAGGAGCTCTACAAGCATTTCGGAATCACGCCCGAGGCGCTGGCCGACGCCGTCGCCGCGCGCGGCAAGGGCTGACGATCGAAAGATCATTCTGCGTCGCCGTTCGCGCGCGACGTCAATAACAAGGAGTTCGACGCCATGACTGTGAAAGTTGCCATCAACGGGTTCGGCCGCATCGGCCGCAACATCCTGCGCGCGATCGCGGAAAGCGGCCGCACGGATATCCAGGTCGTCGCCATCAACGATCTCGGCCCGGTCGAGACCAACGCGCATCTCTTGCGCTACGACTCGGTCCACGGCCGCTTTCCCGGCCAGGTGACGGTCTCGGGCGACACGATCGACGTCGGCTCCGGCCCGATCAAGGTGACCGCGATCCGCAATCCCGCCGAACTCCCGCACGGGGAGCTCGGCGTCGACATCGCGCTCGAATGCACCGGCATCTTCACTGATCGTGACAAGGCGGCCGCGCATCTGCAGGCGGGCGCCAAGCGCGTCATCGTCTCGGCTCCGGCCTCGGGCGCCGACCTCACGGTCGTCTACGGCGTGAACCACGACAAGCTGACGAAGGATCACCTCGTCATCTCCAACGCCTCGTGCACGACGAACTGTCTCGCCCCCGTCGCCAAGGTGCTGAACGACGCCATCGGCATCGAGCGCGGCTTCATGACGACGATCCACTCCTACACGAACGACCAGCCCTCGCTCGACCAGATCCACAAGGATCTCTACCGCGCACGCGCGGCGGCGATCTCGATGATCCCGACTTCGACCGGCGCGGCCAAGGCCGTCGGTCTGGTGCTGCCCGAGCTCAACGGCAAGCTCGACGGAGTCTCGATCCGCGTGCCCACCCCGAACGTCTCGGTCGTCGACTTCAAGTTCGTCGCCAAGCGCGCGACCACGGTCGAGGAGATCAACGCGGCGATCAAGGCCGCAGCCGACGGCCCGATGAAGGGCGTTCTCGGCTACACGCTGGAGCCCAACGTCTCCATCGACTTCAACCACGATCCGCATTCGTCTATCTTCCACATGGACCAGACCAAGGTGCTCGAAGGCACGCTCGTGCGCGTCATGAGCTGGTACGACAACGAGTGGGGCTTCTCGAACCGGATGGCCGACACCTCCGTCCATCTCGCGAAGCTCATCTGACGATCGGGGGAGGGGCCGGCGGTCAGCGCTCGGGCCCCTCTCCGCGTCTTGCACGAGGCCTGAACCGGGACGGACCATGACCGAATTTCGCACCCTCGACGACGTGGACGTGAAGGGCCGGCGCGTGCTGCTGCGGGTCGATCTCAACGTTCCGATGGAGGACGGCCGCGTCACGGACGCGACCCGCATCGAGCGCGTCGCAGGCACGATCCGCGAGATCGCCGACAAGGGCGGGCGCGTCGTCATCCTCGCGCATTTCGGGCGTCCCAAGGGCAAGCGGATCGAAAGCGAGAGCCTCGCTCCCGTCGCCGAGGCGACCGCCGGAATTCTGGGCCGCGAAGTCGCCTTCGCCTCCGATTGCGTCGGCGAGGCGGCCAGGGCCGCCGTCGACGCGCTCGGTGACGGCGACGTCGTCATGCTGGAAAACACCCGCTTCCACGCGGGCGAGGAAAAGAACGACCCCGATTTCGTCAAGGCGCTCGCCGCGAACGGCGACATCTTCGTCAACGACGCCTTCTCCGCCGCGCACCGCGCCCACGCCTCGACCGAAGGCCTCGCGCACGTGTTGCCCGCTTATGCGGGCCGCTCGATGCAGGCCGAGCTCGAGGCCCTGACGAAAGGGCTCGAGAAGCCGGCGCGCCCGGTCTGCGCCATCGTCGGCGGCGCCAAGGTCTCGACCAAGATCGACCTGCTGGAGAATCTCGTCGGCAGGGTCGACAGCCTCGTCATCGGCGGCGGCATGGCCAACACCTTCCTGCACGCGATCGGCATCGACGTGGGCAAGTCGCTGGCCGAGCGCGATCTCGCGGACGTCGCCCAGCGCATCATCAACAAGGCCAAGCAGACGGGCTGCGCCATCATCCTGCCCGTCGACGCGAGCGTCGCCAAGGAGTTCAGGGCCGGCGCCGAGAACCACGAATACGGCATCGACGCGATCCCCTCCGACGGCATGATCCTCGACGTCGGCTCGCTTTCGGTCGATCGCGTGAAATCGGCGATCGCGGATGCGAAGACCGTGGTCTGGAACGGGCCGCTCGGCGCATTCGAGATCTCGCCCTTCGACAAGGGCACGGTCGAAGCGGCGCGGTTCGCGGCCGAGCGCACGAGGGCGGGAGCGCTCGTCTCGGTGGCGGGCGGGGGCGACACGGTCGCCGCGCTGAACCACGCCGGCGTCGCCGACGACTTCACCTATATCTCGACCGCCGGCGGCGCCTTCCTCGAATGGCTCGAGGGCAAGTCGCTGCCCGGCGTCGAGGCCCTGCGCCGCAAGGATTGAGAATTCTCCGGGGCCGCGGTCCCGGCTTCGCCCCAGTCGTCGCGCCGCCGCGCGGCGCTCCGCAATCGCCAGGCTCGAGGACGCGCGCGCTCCGACAGCCCCAGAAAATGAAGGAAGCGCTCATGAATCTCGATCAACTCGTCGAAGTCGCCAATGCGATGGTCGCCCCCGGCAAGGGCATTCTCGCCGCCGACGAAAGCTCCTCGACGATCAAGAAGCGTTTCGACGCCATCAACGTCACGTCCACCGAGGACAACCGCCGCGATTATCGCGAGATGCTGTTCCGCACCGAGACCGCCATGCGCGAGAACATCTCGGGCGTCATCCTCTTCGACGAGACGATCCGCCAGAAGGCCGCCGACGGCACGCCGCTGGTGAAGCTCATCGAGGCCGCCGGCTCCATTCCGGGCATCAAGGTCGACGCCGGCGCCAAGCCGCTTCCGGGCTGCCCCGGCGAGACGATCACGGAAGGCCTCGACGGCCTGCGCGAGCGCCTCAACGAATATTACCAGCTCGGCGCCCGCTTCGCGAAGTGGCGCGCGGTGATCGACATCGCCGACGGAATCCCGACCTGGACCGCCGTCAAGACGAACGCCCACGCGCTCGCCCGCTACGCCGCGCTCTGCCAGGAAGCGAACATCGTGCCCATCGTCGAGCCGGAAGTGCTGATGGACGGCGACCACGACATCCAGCGCTGCGCCGACGTGACGGAATGGGTCCTCAAGACGGTGTTCGAAGAGCTCTACGAGCAGCGCGTCGTTCTGGAAGGCACGGTGCTCAAGCCCAACATGATCGTGCCGGGCAAGAAGAGCGCGAAGCAGGCCTCCGTCGAGGAAGTGGCGGAACGCACGCTCATGGTGCTCGAACGCTGCGTTCCGGTCGCGGTGCCCGGCATCGCCTATCTCTCGGGCGGACAGTCCGACGAACTGGCGACCGCGCATCTCGACGCCATGAACAGGATCGGCGGCTTCCCCTGGAGCATGACCTTCTCCTACGGCCGCGCCCTTCAGGCCGCGCCGCAGAAGGCCTGGGGCGGCAAGAAGGAGAATGTTTCGTCTGCGCAGGCGGCCTTCGCGCACCGCGCCAAGATGAACGGGCTCGCTTCGCTCGGTCAGTGGGAACAGTCGCTCGAGAAGGCCTGAGCCTGATTCGAGAGCGTATTCGAGGGCGGCCCCGCGCGAGCGGGCGCCGCCCTTTTTTCGTGACGGGCGCGATTATTCGCGCGGGACGCGCATCTCCATTCGGAAGCGGTAGCCGTTCTCGTGGTTCGTCTCGATCTTTCCGGCCCACTTGCGCTCGATGAGCGCGCGCAGCAGGCGTGACCCGAAGCCGCGGCCGGCGGAGGGCGGCCCGGCATGCGCCGATCCGTCCTCCCAGGCGAGGCTGAAGCAATCTCCGTCGTCTTCCTCGCCGTCCGCATCGCTTCCGTTCGCGCCCGCCCGCTTCAGCGTCCACGAGACCGAGACTCGACCCTCGCCGCTGGCGAGCGCGCCGTACTTCGCCGAGTTCGTCGCCAGCTCGTGGATGATCAGGCCGAGGTCGAAGCAGAGATCGGGCGGCAGCAGAATGTCGCGGCCCCGGAAGTCGATGCGGTCGCGGAACGGCTCGAGCGTCTCCGCGAGCAGCGCGACGACGCGCGTCGAGGTCCAGCCTCCCTGCGCGACGAGATAGTTCGCGCGCGCCAGCGAGCCGAGACGGGCGCTGAAGGAGTGGCGGGCCACGTTCACGTCCGCGCCCTCTCCGAAGGTCTGGTTCGCGATGGTGCTCACGAGCTGCAGCATGTTGCCCGACCTGTGCGCCATCTCGCGCAGCAGCAGATACCGCTGCTCGTGCGCCGCCTTCTGGCGCGCCGCGTTCGCGATGATGTTGGCCAGCGACAGGACGAATTCGACATCCGCCTCGGTGAAGTCGCGGATGACGACGTCGTGCACGCCGATCACGCCGAAGGGGCGCGGGCCTGGACCCGGCCCCGGAATCACGACGCTGACGCCGCTGCGGACGCCGTGATCCTTGAGCAGCATGGGACCGGAAAACCGCGTCTCGGAGGCGAGATCGCGCACGACGACGGGAGACTCGTGGGTCAGCGTGTAGCCGGCTTGCGATTGCGCGTCGACGCCCACGGCGGCGACCCCGACGAGGCCGCCGCGCCAGCCGGTCCCGGCCTTCAGAACGAGGTGATCGGCGGAATCGGCGAATTGCAGGATCTTGGTGATCGGCGTGCCGAGAACGTCGGCCGCGGTCTCGGCGGCGCGATCGAGAACGGCCTGAAAATCCTCTTCGGTGAGCGCGAACGAGCCCAGCCGCTCGATGGCTCGTTGCTGACGCAGGCGCACGGCCAGTTCGCGCTCGTCGCGCACGCGCCGGGTCACGTCGTGGCGGGCTCCGGTCAGCACCACTCCGTCGTCGGGATCGTGGATCAGCCCCCCGCACGCCTCGAGACAGACCTCCTCGCGACCCTCGACCGGCGCGGCTCGGTAGACGACGCGATACGGCTCGCCGGTCGCCAGCGTCCGCTCTATCGCGGCTTTCACCCGTTGCGCGTCTTCGGGATGCACGTCGCGACCGAGGCTCGCGAGCGGGCCTTCGAAAGTCTCGGGATCGGCCTCCGACATGACTTCGATCCGGTCAGTCCACTCCAACCGACCGTCGGCCAGCCGCCAGCGCCAAACGTTCACTCCGGCGAGACGAAGCCCGGCGAGGATCCTTGCTCCGTCGGTCAGCGTAGGGTGACCGTCCAGCTTATGGTTGTCTTCGATCCCGTCCACTTCGACTCCTCATCAACGCGCCGACCGTCCGGACAACGCGCGCAGCCCCCGAAACGATCCATCAGCGGGGAATGATCCCACGCGCCCGCTCCCGATAAAGTAAATACAGCCCCGAGGCGATAACGACACCCGCTCCGGCCAGCGTCCAGATATCCGGCAATTCCCCGAAGATCACATAGCCGAGAATGAGCATCCAGACGATTTGGCCGTAGATGAAGGGCGAGAGCACGGGCGCCGGCGCGCGAGCATGGGCCAGGATCAGGAGCCAGTGACCAAAGCCCCCGGCGAGGCCGATGAAACCCATCATCGCCCAGACCAGGGCGGATTCGGGCGCGGTCCAGACGAACGGCATGATGGGCGCCATCAGCGCGACGCCCGCGAGCCCGGAATAGACGAGCGTCGTGCGCGAGGAATCGCTCGCCGCGAGCATGCGGGTCAGGATGCCGTAGAAGGAATAGCAGATCGCGGCTCCGACGATCAAAAGAGCCGCCGGGTGCAGGCCGCCCAGACCCGGCCTCACGACGATCAGGACGCCGACGAAGCCCACGCAGATTGCGGCCATGCGCCGCGGTCCGACGCGTTCGCCCAGCATCGGGCCTGCGAACAGCGCGACGAGAAACGGCGTTGCGAACATGATCGCCGACATTTCGGCGAGCTGGACGTATCTCAGGGCGTTGTAGGTGAGCACCGACGAGCCGAAGAGCAGCAGCGATCGCAGGATCTGCAATCCGAGCCGACTGGTGCGCATGACGCCGGGCGTCGTCCAGTGATTGACGAAGAGCGACACGAGCGCGACCGCGACCGCGTAGCGCGCGAACACGGTCATGAGCGGATCGACGCCCTGGGAGCCGAGCCATTTCGCGCCCGCGTCGAGGCAGCAGAAGCAGAACAGGGCCACGTTCATCAGCCCGATGGCGACGAGGCGCTGGCGACGCTCGGCCGGATCGGATGCGTCAATGTCGATGTTCTGCGATTTCATGCGGCGACGGTATCATCCCCGCGCGGCCCCGTCAGAGCGAAGCCGCGCACAGGCGGGAGCGCGGGACGCCCGGGGTTCACGCGCCGCCGCGGGGCTCCGCCGCGCCGGCGACGATCTCGATCGGAGGCTCGGCCGCCTCGCTCTCCTCGTCGCCGCTGTCGTCCTCCGCCGGCTCGAAGCTCCGGGCGTCGGCGCCGGACAGTTCCGCGAGGTTCCTGGCGGCCTTGCGCAGGAGCTTGCGCAGCCGCTTGCGGTCCTTGCCGTCGAGGCCCGCCAGCAACTCGTCCTCGACTTCGTTCCAGAGCTCGCCGATGCCTTCGGCGCGGGTCCGGCCCTCGGGCGTCAGGGCGACGCGCACGACGCGGGCGTCCTCGGCTTTGCCGGCGCCCGCGCCGGCGCCGCGCGCCGCGCGCTCGACGAGCCCGAGCGCCGTGAGACGGGAAATCGTCTTGGAGGCCGTGGGAGGACGCACGCGCAGGATCGTGGCGAGTTCGCCCATGGTCAGCGACCCGTGCGCGGACAACGCCTGCAGGACCTGCTCCTGGCCCGCGAAGAGGCCGAGCGCGACGAGTTTTTCGCCCATGCGCGCACGATGGAGGCGCGTCGCCTGAACCAGCGCCCAGCCGACGCTTTTCGATCCCGGATGTTTCATCCCGTCGCCTCGTGAGTGTTCAGCCGCCGACATGAATATTTTGCCACCATATCGATGACGGAATGATGACGCGACGACGAAGGCCCGCGTCACCTTTCCGCGTGAATTCCCTCGCGGGCTGCGCTAGGAAGGGCCGCCGGCGCCCGGCGCGTCGGAGCCTTCTACCCGTCCAGCCGAAAGACCGCGACCATGACCGCCCGTCCGTCGCCCCGCGAGGGCCTGATGTCCATCGAGGCCTATGTGCCCGGCAAGAGCGCCGCGCCCGCGGGCGTGAAGGTCCACAAGCTCTCCTCCAACGAAAATCCGCTCGGCCCGTCGCCGCGCGCCCGCGACGCGGCGCAGGCGGCGCTGGCGAAACTGGAGCTGTATCCCGACGGCTCCGCTTCGGCGCTGCGCGACGCCATCGCCCGCAAGTTCGGGCTCGATCCGGAGCGGATCGTCTGCGGCAACGGCTCCGACGAACTGCTCTCGCTCCTCACGTCGACCTATGTCGGGCCGGGCGACGAGGGACTGTTCTGCGAGCACGGGTTCCTCGTCTATCGCATCGCCATCCTCGCGGCCGGCGGAACGCCCGTGGTCGCGCCGGAGACGGACCTCGTCGCCGACGTCGACGCCATCCTCGCCGCGGTGACGCCGCGCACGAGGATCGTCTTCCTCGCCAATCCCAACAATCCGACCGGCACCTATCTTCCCTTCGAGGAGGTCAAGCGCCTGCACGCGGGCCTGCCGGCCGGGGTGCTGCTCGTCCTCGACGCGGCCTACGCCGAATATGTCCGCCGCAACGACTACTCGGCGGGGCTCGAGCTCGTCATGACGAGCGACAATGTGGTGATGACGCGCACCTTCTCGAAGATCCACGGCCTCGCCGCCCTGCGCATCGGCTGGATGGTCGCGCCCGCCCATGTCGTGGACGCGGTGAACCGCGTGCGCCCGCCGTTCAACGTGAACGCGGTCGCGCTCGCGGCCGGGGTCGCTGCGATCGGCGACGACGGCCATGTCGCCGAGGCGGTCGCCCATAACGAGAAATGGCTCGGGATCATGACCCGCGAACTCGGCGAACTCGGCCTGTCCGTGACGCCGAGCGTGGGGAACTTCCTGCTGGTGCATTTCCCGAAGGAGCCGGGCCGCACCGCGCGCGACGCCGACGCCTTTCTCACCCAGCGCGGGCTGATCCTGCGCCGCGTCGAGGGCTACGGACTGCCGGACGCGCTGCGCCTCACCCTCGGAACCGAGGAGGCGAACCGCCTCGTCGTCGCCGCGCTCGCGGCCTTCCTGAAGGGCGGGGATGCGGACCATGCCTGAGGGTCTGGGCCAAGCGCGCGACGAGCCGCTTTTCGCGCGCCTCGGGCTGATCGGCCTCGGCCTGATCGGCTCGTCGATCGCGCGGGCGGCCCGCCAGATGAACCTCGCGGGGACCATCGTCGCGATCGATCGCGACGATGAGACGCTGGCGCGCAGCGCCGAACTCGGCCTCGCCGACGCGTTTTTCAAGGACGCGGCCGAGGGAGTGCGCGACTGCGACTTCGTGATCTTCTGCGTCCCCGTCGGCGTGTGCGGGCCGCTGGCCAAGCAGGTCGCGGGCTCGCTGAAGGTGGGGGCGATCGTCTCCGACGTGGGCTCGGTCAAGGGCGCCGTCGTCGCCGCCATGGAGCCGCACCTGCCGGCGCACGTGCATTTCGTGCCCGCGCACCCCGTCGCGGGAACGGAGCGTTCCGGCCCGGACGCCGGCTTCCCGACGCTGTTCATGAACCGCTGGTGCATTCTCACGCCGGCCTATGGAGTCGACGCCGGCGCGGTCGAGCGGGTGCGGGCCTTCTGGGAGGGGATGGGCTCGCGCATCGAGATCATGTCGGCGCCCCATCACGATCTCGTCCTCGCCATCACGAGCCACGTGCCGCACCTGATCGCCTACAACATCGTGGGCACGGCGGCCGACATGGAGCGCGTGACGGAATCGGAGGTCATCAAGTTCTCCGCCGGCGGGTTCCGCGACTTCACGCGCATCGCCGCGTCCGATCCGACGATGTGGCGCGACATCTTCCTTTCCAACAAGGAAGCCGTGCTCGAGATGATCTCGCGGTTCAACGAAGATCTGGCCGCGCTCACCCGCGCCATCCGCTGGGACGACGGCGACGCGCTGTTCGACCTGTTCTCGCGCACCCGGACCATCCGCCGCGGCATCATCTCGGAAGGGCAAGAGACGGCGGAGCCCGATTTCGGGCGTCGCCGTCCGGACGAATAGCGCTAGCTGACCGAACGTCGCGCAGAGGAGCGTCGGCATGTACGTCCCGCCCCATTTCGAGGAAACCTCACGCGACGCGATCGTCGCGCTCATCGAGGCGGCGCCGCTCGCCTGCGTCGTGGCGCAGACGCAGGAGGGGCTGCTCGCCAACCACATTCCGCTGCTTCTGGCGTCCGATGGCGCGCTGATCGGCCACGCGGCGCTGGCCAACGACATGCATCGACTGATCGCCGAGGGGCAGGACGTGCTCGCGGTGTTTCGCGGGGAAGACGCCTATATCTCTCCGAACTGGTACCCTTCCAAGGCCGAGCATCACCGGCACGTGCCGACCTGGAATTACGAGGTCGTCCACGTTCACGGCGCGATCGCGTTCAACCACGACGAGCAGGCGAAGCTCGCGGCGGTCGGCATGCTCACCCGCACGCACGAGAGGCGGATCCACGGCAAGCAGGGCTGGCGGATCGCCGACGCGCCGCGCGACTATCTCGACGAGATGCTGCGCAACATCGTCGCCTTCCGCATCGAGCCGACGCGCATCCTCGCCAAGTCGAAGCTGAGCCAGAATCGCGATGAGCGCGATCACGCGGGGGCCGTCGCCGGGCTCCGGGCCGCGGGACAGGGCGAGATTGCGCGGATCATGACGGAGCGCGGCTCCAAATCCGGTTGAGCGGGCGCCCGTCGTCTGGCGAGGCCGCAGCCGAAAAAGGAAACGCCCCGCGAGCCGGGCTCGCGGGGCGTTTCGATCAGAGGCCGGATGGGCGCTCAGTAGCGGTAATGATCGGGCTTGAACGGGCCCTGATCCTTCACGCCGATATAGGCGGCCTGCTCGTCCGTGAGCTTCGAGAGCTTGGCGCCGACCTTGGCGAGATGCAGCGCCGCGACCTTCTCGTCGAGATGCTTGGGCAGGGTGTAGACCTGACGCTCGTACTTGCCTTCGTTGCGCCAAAGCTCGATCTGCGCGAGCACCTGGTTGGTGAAGGAGGCGGACATCACGAAGGACGGGTGCCCCATGGCGTTGCCGAGATTCACGAGGCGGCCTTCCGAGAGCAGGATGATGCGCTTGCCGTCGGGGAACTCGATCTCGTCCACCTGCGGCTTGACGTTGTGCCACTTGTAGTTCTTGAGCGCGGCGACCTGGATCTCGTTGTCGAAGTGGCCGATGTTGCACACGATCGCCCGGTCCTTCATCGCCCGCATATGGTCGGCGGTGATGACGTCCTTGTTGCCCGTCGCGGTGACGAAGATGTCGGCGCGGTTGACCGCGTCTTCCATCGTCGTGACCTCGTAGCCTTCCATCGCCGCCTGCAAGGCGCAGATCGGATCGACTTCGGAGACGAGAACGCGGCAGCCGGCCTGGCGCATGGAAGCGGCCGAGCCCTTGCCGACGTCGCCGTAGCCCGCGATCATGGCGACCTTGCCGGCCATCATCACGTCCGTGCCGCGGCGGATGCCGTCGACGAGCGATTCACGGCAGCCGTAGAGGTTGTCGAACTTCGACTTGGTGACGGAATCGTTCACGTTGATCGCCGGGAAGAGCAACTTGCCCTCCTTGGCCATGATGTAGAGGCGGTGCACGCCCGTGGTCGTCTCCTCGGAGACGCCCTTGATCGCGCCGGCGATTCCCGCGAACCAGCCCTTGGGCTTCTCGGCGACGAGGCGGCGGATCAGCGCGAAGAGGATCTCCTCCTCTTCCGAGCCCGGCTTGTCGAGGAAGGCGACGTCGCCCTGCTCGGCGCGCAGGCCCAGATGCACGAGCATCGTGGCGTCGCCGCCGTCGTCGAGGATGAGGTTGGGAGTGCCGCCCCCATGCCAGTCGAACAGCTTGGCGGTGTAGTCCCAGTATTCCTCCAGCGTCTCGCCCTTATAGGCGAAGACCGGGATGCCGGCGGCGGCGATGGCGGCCGCGGCGTGGTCCTGGGTCGAGTAGATGTTGCACGACACCCAGCGGATATCGGCGCCGAGAGCCTTGAGCGTCTCGATCAGCACCGCCGTCTGGATCGTCATGTGCAGGGAGCCGGCGATGCGGGCGCCCTTGAGGGGCTGGCTCGCGCCGTATTCGTCGCGCAGGGCCATCAGCCCCGGCATCTCGCTCTCGGCGATATCGATCTCTTTGCGGCCCCAACCCGCGAGGCTGATATCCTTGACGATGTAATCGGTCGACATGCGCGTTCCTTTCGCTCGATGGCGTTGGGGGCTCTCTAGCAGAGCTCGGCCGAAAGAGCAATTCAGATATAAACATGTCTTTATATTGTTCCCGGGCGCCGCCCCCGGCCGTGTGCGACTTTCCGCAAAGTTATGTGCGTCCCTTCCGCCGGCGTTAGCGCGCCATTAAGCGCGGCTCGTCACAATCTGCGCAAGCATCTAACCGGACGGGGTTCCCAGTTGAAGGTCGTCGTGGTGGACTCCAGTCGCGTCGTCGCCAAGGCCGTCTCCACCATGCTGGAGGCGCGGGGCCACCATGCGCTCGCCTTCGCCGATTCCCGTGAAGCGCTCGAAGCGGTCCGCCGCGACGACGAGATCGCCGCCGTGATCACGGGTCTCGAGACCTGGCCGATCGACGGGTTCGAACTGTGCTGGGCGCTGCGCCTCATCGCTGCGGCCGGCCGCCCCCTCCACGTCATCGCCATGTCCAGCCTCGCGAACACGCGCAATCTCGCGGAGGCGCTCGACGCCGGCGCCGACGACTTCATCTCCAAGCCGCCCGTCCCCGAGGAGCTGCACGCGCGCCTGCGCGCGGCCGAGCGCCTGACGCGGATGCAGGCCGAACTCGTCCGCCAGGCGCGCACCGACTTGCTCAGCGGCCTTCTCAACCGCCGCGCCTTCTTCACGAGCGTCGAGAACTGGAGCGCGGGCGAGGCCGACGAGGAACTCGGCGTCGTTCTGGTCGATCTCGACCGGTTCAAGCAGCTCAACGACACGCACGGCCACGCGGTCGGGGACGAGGCGATCCGCCGTTCGGGCTCCGTCCTCGCGCGTCACGCTCTGTCCTCCAAGGGATTTGCGGCACGGTTCGGCGGCGAGGAATTCGTGCTGGCTCTTCCGGGACGAGGCTGCGCCGCCGGCGCGACAGTCGCCGAGGCTCTGCGCGCCGCGATCGCCGCCATCCGCATTCCGGTGCGCGGCGAGGAGGTCCGTCTGACGGCGAGCATCGGCGTGACGGCGTTGCGGCGCGGGGAGAACGTCACCTGCGCGATCAAACGCGCGGACGAGGCGCTCTATCGCGCCAAGAGCCGTGGCCGGGATCTCGTGATGATCGAGGACGGGCCGGGGCCGACGGCCCGGGTCGCCTGAGGCGATCGTTCTCCGAATCTGTCCCTGAACCGTCGACGGCTCAGGCTCTTGCGGCGAGCGGGGCGTCCCGCTCCGCATGCGCGCGCGCCTGAGCCCGCAGGAGCGCCCTCGCGCGCGACCCCACCATCGGCTTGCCGAAGAGAAATCCCTGCGCCTCGACGCAGCCGCGGTCGCGCAGGAACTGGGCCTGCTCCACCGTCTCGACGCCCTCGGCCACCACGTCGAGCGCCAGCGCGCGCCCGAGGCCGATCACCGCCGTCACGATAGCGGCGTCGTCGGGATCCGCCGGCGCGTCCTTGACGAAGGATCGGTCGATCTTGATCTCGTCGACCGGGAACTGCTTAAGGTGCGTGAGCGACGCGAAGCCGGTTCCGAAATCGTCGAGCGAGATTCGAACGCCGCCCGCGTTCAGCGCCTGCAACGCGCTCGCGACGCCGCCTCCGCCCTTGCCGAGGAAGACGCTCTCGGTGACTTCGATCGTGAAGTTTCGCGTCGGCACGCCCGCTTCGCGCAGCAGGCCGAGTAGGCGACCGGCCAGGCCCCCTTCGCCGAAATCGGCCGGGGACAGGTTGACGGCGACGGAGCCGGGATCGAGCCCCTCGTCGAGCCAGCTC
Source organism: Microvirga sp. (assembly GCA_022241475.1). The sequence continues at coordinate 36,329 of JAKOMT010000006.1, forward strand.
TTCAGGTCGGCGATCACGTCATGCGCCATCTTCCGCCCGATCCCGAGCGCGAGTTCGGGCGTGTCGAAGGCCGAGGCGAAAGCGCCCGGCGTCAGCAGGCCGCGGGTGGGATGGCGCCAGCGCGCCAGCGCCTCGAAGCCGATGATCGCGCCCGTCCGCAGATCGACGCGCGGCTGGTAGAACGGGATGATCTGGTCCTCGTCGAGCGCGGCGCGCATCTCGCCGGTGATCTGCGCGCGAACGGCCATCAGTTCCCGCATGCCTGGATCGTAGAGGATCGCGCGGTTGCGATCCTGGCTCTTGGCCGCGTAGAGCGCCGTCTCGGCGTCCTTCATCAGATCGGCCGCCGTCGCGCCGTTCTGTGGATACAGAGCGATCCCGCCGCTCGCCCGGCACGCGATGATGTGGTCGGCCCTGTAGATCTCGCGCCCGATCTCGGCGATGAGCCCGTCGGCGATCCGGCTCGCCTCGGCCGCGTCGGCGCAATACGGAACGAACACGCCGAACTCGTCGCTGCCCAGCCGCGCGATCACGCCGCGCCCGCCCATGGCCGCCCGCAGACGATCGGCGGTCTCGCGCAGGAGCGCGTCTCCGGAATCATGCCCGACCGCTTCGTTCACCGCCTTGAACTCGTCGAGGTCGATCAGGATGAGCGCCTTGCAGCCGCCATCTTCCCGGATTCCGAGCAGCGTCTCGACGCGACTGAGGAAATAGGCGCGGTTCGGCAAGCCGGTCAGGCCGTCGTGATTGGCCGCCCGCCAGGCCCGTTCCTCGCTGACCTTCCGGTCGGTGATGTCGTAGGTCACGCCGATGACGCGCCGGTCGCCATCCGATTCCGTGAGGTCCTGACCGCGGGACGCCAGCCACATCATGCGCCCGTCGGGGTGCATGTAGCGCAGTTCCGCGACCCGCATCGAACCGCCCCGCCGGTAGGCTTCGTGGAAGATCCGGCGGTCGTCTGGATGGACGTTGAGCAGATAGCCGTGCAGGTCGTCGGCTTCGACCCCGAGAATTTCAAGTGAATTGTCAGAGCGTTGGGTCGTCCGGTTCTCCGGGTCGTATTCCCACGCGACCATTCGGGCGGAGTTGAGCGCGATGCGCAGGCGCGCCTCCGATGCGCGCAGACGCGTCTCCGCCAGATGCCGGTCGTGTTCGTCGACGCCGGTTCCGACCCACTCGCAGACTTCGCCGGACGGGTCGCGCAAAGGCACCACGCGGATGCGGGTCCAGCGATAGCCGCCGTCCGCGCACGTCACCCGATGCGCGCCCTCGTAGGGCGCGCCCTCGAGGCCGGCGCGGAGCGCGCGGCGTCGCAGGGAGGCGCGCTCGTCGGGATGGAGGAGCGCCAGCCAGCCGAGGCCGAGGAATTCTTCCCGCGCCATTCCCGCGAACGGTCCCGTCAGCGAAATGTCGACGAGCAGGCCCTTGGAATCCGCGCGCCAGACGAGCGCCGCGTTCGCTTCCGCGAGCGCCCGGTAGCGCTGTTCCGCCGAGACGAGCGCCGACTGCGTGCCCTGCACCTCGTGCGTGGCGTGATGCAGCGCGATTTCGGAGACGACGACTTTGGCGAGTTCGACGAGCAGCGCCTGGTCGCCGTCGTCGAACTGGCGCGGGCGCGTGTCGCAGACACACAGCGCCCCGACCCGCTCTCCCGTTTCGAGGATCAGCGGCGCGCCCAGATAGGCGCGAACGCCCAACGCGCCCTGCACAACTGCGAGTTCGCTGAAGCGCGGATCCTCGGCGGCGTCGGACACGACCAGCACGGAGGCCGCTTGGATCGTCGCGTCGCAGAAGGATTCCGTGCGCGGTATTTCCGCGAAATCGACGCCGAGGCTCGATTTGAACCACACCCTGTCGCGGTCGACCAGAGTGATGGCGGCGATGGGCGCGTCGAGAAGATCGCGCGCCATAACGCACAATCTGTCGAAGCCCGAAGCCGGCTGCGTGTCCAGGATTTGGAGCGCGTCGAGCGCTGCGATGCGTCTCGGTTCGGTTTCGTCGGCTGGGCGCTCTCGTGGCGGCTTCGGTTCGATCGTCTCGTCTGGGTCTGCCATCGCCTGCTTCCCTGCGGCGTCCGTTTCATCAATCCGGACGCCCGTTCGAACCGAGTATGGACGCCGCAAATCAATACGAAGTTAATCCGATACAATCTGAGCGGGTATCGGTTGCGCCGCCGCCTCCGCGACGCGGAATGCCGGTCGCCGTTTTGGTCGCCCGATCACGCCCCGAAGAACGCGGTGAGCGCCCCGGCAAGCCGGCCGCTGGCCGGTATCGACAAGTCCTCGACAAGTCCTTGTCCGCCCTCTAAAACCGCGCCGGACAAACACGCGGCGCGCTGGCGCCGCCAACGAAAGAGCCATCGTCCATGAGCGGCGTGAACGAAATCCGGTCGGAGTTTCTGAACTACTTTGCGAAGAACGGGCACGAGATCGTGGCGTCGAGCCCGCTCGTGCCGCGCAACGATCCGACGCTTATGTTCACGAACGCGGGCATGGTGCAGTTCAAGAACGTCTTCACGGGCGTCGAACACCGGCCATATTCCCGCGCGGTCACGTCGCAGAAATGCGTGCGCGCCGGCGGCAAGCACAACGATCTCGACAATGTCGGCTACACGGCCCGGCACCACACCTTCTTCGAGATGCTCGGCAACTTCTCTTTCGGAGACTACTTCAAACCGCTCGCGATCGAGCTCGCCTGGAACCTGATCACGAAGGAGTTCGGGCTGCCCAAGGACAAGCTTCTCGTCACGGTCTACGCCGACGACGAGGACGCCGCCGACATCTGGCGCAAGGTCGCGGGCCTGCCGGATTCGAAGATCATCCGCATCGCCACCGACGACAATTTCTGGCGCATGGGCGACACGGGGCCGTGCGGACCCTGCTCCGAGATCTTCTACGATCACGGCGACCACATCCCCGGCGGCCCTCCGGGCTCCCCGGACGAGGACGGCGACCGCTTCATCGAGATCTGGAATCTCGTCTTCATGCAGTTCGAGCAGCTCTCCCCCGGCGAGCAGCTGCCGCTTCCCAAGCCTTCGATCGACACGGGCATGGGCCTCGAGCGCATCTCGGCGGTGCTCCAGGGCACGCACGACAACTACGCCACCGATCTCATGCGGGCGCTGATCGGGCAGGTCGAGAACCTGACGAACGTCGACGCCGACGGCGCGCAGAAGGCCTCGCACCGCGTCATCGCCGACCACCTGCGCGCCTGCTCGTTCCTCGTCGCCGACGGCGTGCTGCCCTCGAACGAAGGGCGCGGCTATGTGCTTCGCCGCATCATGCGCCGCGCCATGCGCCACGCGCAGCTGCTCGGCGCCCGCGATCCGCTGATGCACCGCCTCGTGCCTTCGCTCGTGCGCGAGATGGGGCAGGCCTATCCCGAACTCGTGCGCGCCGAGCCGCTGATCGCGGAGACGCTGCTGCTCGAAGAGCGCCGCTTCCGCAAGACGCTCGAGCGCGGCCTGTCGATCCTCGACGAGGAGACGCGCGAGCTCGCGTCCGGCGACAAGCTCTCGGGCGAAACGGCCTTCACGCTCTACGACACGTTCGGCTTCCCCCTCGACCTGACGCAGGACGCGCTCAAGAGCCGCGGCGTCGGCGTCGATCTGGAGGGCTTCAACGCCGCCATGGAGCGCCAGCGCGAGAAGGCCCGCGCCGCCTGGGCCGGTTCGGGCGAATCCGCCACCGAAACCGTCTGGTACGGCGTGCGCGAGCGCGTCGGCGCGACGGACTTCCTGGGCTACGACGCCGAGAAAGCCGAGGGCGTCGTCCACGCGCTTCTACGCGAGGGCCAAGAGGTCGAGGCGCTGAACGCCGGCGAGACCGGGCTCGTGATCCTCAACCAGACGCCGTTCTACGGCGAGAGCGGCGGCCAGGTCGGCGATACGGGCGCGCTTTCGGGCGGCGGCGTCGCCGCGCGTGTGACGAACGTCGAGAAGAAGCTCGGCGATCTCTTCGTCCATCATGTCACGGTGGATAAGGGGACCTTGCGCCCCGGCCAGCCGGTCGAGCTCGAAGTGGATCACGCCCGCCGCTCGGCGACCCGCGCCAACCATTCCGCTACGCACCTGCTGCACGAGTCGCTCCGCCACGTGCTCGGCGATCACGTCGCGCAGAAGGGCTCGCTGGTCTCCTCCGAGCGCCTGCGCTTCGACATCAGCCACCCCAAGCCCGTCGCTGACGACGAGCTGGCGAGCGTCGAGCGCCTCGCCAACGCGCTGGTGCTCCAGAACGCGCCGGTCGTCACCAAGCTGATGGCGGTCGACGAAGCGATCGAATCGGGCGCCCGCGCGCTGTTCGGCGAAAAGTACGGCGACGAAGTCCGCGTCGTCTCCATGGGGGTCTATCCGCAGGCCGAGATCGATGGCGGGCGCGCTGGCAAGCCCTTCTCGATCGAATTGTGCGGCGGCACGCACGTGACCCGCACCGGCGACATCGGCCTCGTCTGCGTCGTGGCGGAAGGCGCCGTGTCTGCGGGCGTTCGCCGTATCGAGGCGCTGACGGGCGCGGCCGCGCGCGACCACCTGACGCGCGAGAGCCGTCGCCTGCGCGAGATCGCGGGCCTGCTGAAGACGAGCGTCGACGACGCGCCGACGCGGCTCGCCTCCCTCATCGAGGAACGCCGCAAGCTGGAGCGCGAACTGAGCGACGCGCGCAAGAAGCTCGCGATGGGCGGTTCGGGCGGTGGCGGCGACGAGCCGCGCGACATCGGCGGCGTCAAGTTTCTCGGGCGCGCCGTCACCGGCGTCGAGATGAAGGACCTCAAGAGCCTCGTCGACGAAGCCAAGCGCCGCATCGGCTCGGGCGTCGTCGCCATCGTCGGCGTCTCCGAGGACGGCAAGGCCGGAATCGTCGTCGGCGTCACGCCCGATCTGACCGAACGCTTCGATTCCGTGGCGCTCGTGCGCATCGGCTCCGAGACGCTGGGCGGCAAGGGCGGGGGCGGCCGGCGCGACATGGCGCAGGCCGGCGGGCCCGACGGCGCCAAAGCCGACGAGGCCGTGGCGGCGATCGCCGCCGCGCTCGGCTGAGGAGCGACGGCCGCCGTCTTAATGCATTATTAACCATAACTTCGCAGAATCGGGCGGCCGGTTCGGCGTGACGCAAGCGTTGCGCGTCCATCCTGTCCCGGCGCGAAATCGCCGCGATGCGAACACGGGACGCCAGGATGACGCAGCCGAGCGCCGCCTCTTACGCCGACGATGATCGAATCGCGTCGTTCCGTCTGCGGCCGGGTCTGCAGGGCCACGCCCCGCGGCGCGTCGACGACATCGCCCAGCGCCTGCACCACAACGAACCGCGCCTCGACGCCTCCGAACGCGCCGTCGAAGCCGCCTCCGCCCGTCTCGACGAGGCCCTGCAACGGGCCGCTCGCGCCGAGGCGCGGCTGGACGACATGCGCGACCTCGTCGCCCGCGCGGACGCCTATTCGGCGCGCGCCGAGGACGGGCTGCGGCGCGCCCGGCAGGACGCCGACGAGCATCGCGCCCGCGCGGTCGCCGCCGAAGCAGCGCGCGAGGCGGCCGAGCGGCGCGCGGCGGAAGCGCAGGCGCGCGCGGCCGACGTCGAGCAGCGCGCCGCAGCCGCTTTCGCGGAAATGCGGGAGCGGATCGCCGCCGCGGAGAGCGCCGCGCGCGAGAGCGCGGAGCGCGTCGACGCGGCGCGGACGCAATCGCGTGAAACGCAGGAGCGTCTCGCGCGCGTCGAGGACGCGCTCGCCACGTCAGCCGAGCGGGCGGCGCGGCTCCAGATGGACAAGCGCGAGAGCGAGGCCGAGCTTGCGGCCGTCCGCGACAGGCTCGCCCTCGCCGAGACGGCGCTGCGTGACGGACATGACCGCCACCGGCGCGACGTCGAGCGTCTGCATGAAGCGCTCGCCGAATCGGACGGGCGCGCGCGCGAGGCGCAGAGCCTCGTCGAAGACGCGGAGCGCGCGGCGGACGAGCGCCTGGCTGCGGCGGAACGCGACGGGCAGATGCAGGTCTTCATGCTGCAGGCGCGCCTCGACGTCGCCGACGCCCGCATCGCGGGGCTTCAGTCGCACATCGAGCGCTCGGAGGCGCGCATCGCCGCCGCCCGTCTCGCGCTCGATCCGCCGCCGGCGCCGGACGCCGACGAATCGACGCCGCCCCTGCGTCACTGAGGCGGCGTCGGGTCAGCCGACGAGCAGCCGCTGGATTGCGGCCACGGGATGTCCCGTCAGGTCCTTGGCGATTTCGGCCACGATGATCTCGCGTGTCTTCGACGAGAGAGCGCGGCGCAGTTCCGCCAGGGTCTTCGCGGGCGCGACGAGGATGATCGCCGTCGCGCGCTTCGCGCCGATGAGGCCCTCGACGGCGCGCGCCACGTCCCTGGCGAAGGATTGCTCCGACAATTCGTGCCAGTCCGTCTGCTCGACGCCCGAGCGGCGGCCGTCGAAGCCCATGGCTCGCCCCGGCCGGTCGGCGCCCTGCTCCGCCGTGGCGGGATTGTCGGGGGCGTTGAAGACTTCTTCGACCCGCAGGTCGCAGGCGAGGGGATGGCCCCAATTGCGCAGGACGAGCGCCTTGCGTCCGTCCCCGACGACGACGACGCCGTCATGGGGGATGATCAGGTTTTCGGACATGTCTGCCTCCGCGTGGCGCATCGCGCCGCCGTCGAAGCATCAAGGCCCGAAAAATCGGGTCGCGGCCATGACAGGAATCAACATGACGGGAATCAGCACGCCAAGAATCAGCACGCCAAGAATCAACATGGCAAGAATCAATCAGCATGGAAGAGGCGTGGGACGCGGCGTCGCCTGCGGCGCGGTCTGGAGGGGAGACCGCGTGGGCGTCGCCGCGCCCCAACCCGAACGCCCGCCGGCGCCTACTGTGCGGCGGCGCCTGCGCGCCACGGCCAGCGGGATGTGCTTCGACGCCCATTGAAACACGGGCTCGATGAATGTCCAGATGGTCGAAAGCCCCATTCCGATGTGAACGAGGACCAGCCCATGGCCGCGCCCGCCTACGATCTCGTCATCCGCAACGCGCTCGTCGCGACCTCGAGCGCGTGTTTCGAGGGCGACGTCGCGGTGTCGGAAGGGCGCATCGCGGCGATCGGGCGGGGCCTTGCCGAGGGCGCCCGCGAGATCGACGCGACCGGGCGGATGCTCACGCCGGGCGGGATCGACGCGCATGCGCATATCGAGCAATTGTCGGGCGGCGGCCTCCTCAACGCCGATACCTGGGAGAGCGCGACGGCGTCGGCCGCCTGCGGTGGCACGACGAGCGTCGTCGCCTTCGCGGCCCAGCACCAGGGGATGGATCTCGCGGAAGTCGTGGCGGATTACTCCGCCCTCGCGGCGCAAGGGTCCGTGATCGATTACGCCTTTCATCTCATCGTCGCCGACCCGACGGACAAGACGCTGAAGCGGGATCTGCCCGCTCTGATCGACGCCGGCCACGCCTCGATCAAGGCGTTCATGACCTACGACAAGGTCCGGCTGCACGACGAGCAACTCCTCGATCTGATGGCGGTGGCGCGCGAGAAGGGGGCGATGATCTGCGTCCACGCGGAGAACCACGGCATGATCGCGTGGATGGCCAAGCGCCTCGTCGAGCGCGGCTACGTCCATCCGAAGTACCATTCGATCGCCCATCCGCGCGTGAGCGAGAGCGAGGCGTTCGAGCGCGTCGTGCGCATGTCGGCGCTGCTCGACCAGCCGGTGACGATCTTCCACGTCTCGACGAAGGAGGGCGCGGCGATCATCCGGCGCGCGCGCGGGGAGGGAGTGAAGATCTTCGCCGAAACCTGCCCGCAATATCTGTTCTTCACCAAGGAGATCGTCGACAAGCCCGGGATCGAGGGCGGAAAGTGGATGTTCTCGCCCCCGGCGCGGGAGCCGGAGGACCAGGAGGCCTTGTGGCGGGCGCTCGAACTCGGCGATTTCGAGACCGTCTCCTCCGACCACGCGCCCTACGCCTTCGACGAGAGCGGCAAGCTCAAGGCCGGGCCGAACCCGGATTTCAGGCAGATCGCCAACGGCGTGCCGGGTCTGCAATTCCGCATGCCGCTCCTCTTCGACGCGATGGTTTCGCAGGGACGGCTCGGCCCGTCGAAATTCGTGTCGCTCACGGCGACCGGACCGGCGCGCCTCTACAACCTGCCGAACAAGGGCGACATCGCCCCCGGGCTCGACGCCGATCTCGTGCTCTGGGATCCGCAGCGCCGCGTCACGCTCGACGACGCGCTCGTTCGCGACAACACGCGCTACACGCCTTATGCGGGGATGACCGTGACCGGCTGGCCCGAAACGGTGATCCGGCGCGGCGAAACGATCGTCGAGGACGGAGCGCTTCGCGCCGCGCCGGGATCGGGCCGGTTCCTGGCGCGTAAGGCGGGTTCCTGCGCGGCGCCGACGGGCCGGCTCGAAGCCGAGCTCGACCCGGCCCGCAATTTCGGCGCGACGCTGCTCTGAGAAGCGACGCCGGTCAGCCGCGCGCCGGATCGGCCTCGTCGTCCTCCGTGACGAAGTCGTAGCGGAAGTCGCAATGCGAGGCGCCCTGCATGATGGTCTGCGTGCGCGTGAATTTCAGGCGCGGATCGTACCCCTGGCAGAACGTCCCGTCGCGCTGGCAGGAGAGGAGATGGCCGATCTCGCCGAGCCCCATTTCCCGATACATCTCCGCATAGCGGCAGCGCTCCACGTCGAAGACGTATGTGTCGTCGGTTCGCTCCTTCACCGCGATGCGCAGCGCGTCGTCCTGCTCCCAGAGCTTCGTGGCCTCCACGAAGCTGTCGAGGGACGTGCCCGCCGGCTCGGCCTGCGCGAAGCGTTCGGCCTGCTCGATCGACGAGCGCCGCACCGCCTCGCCGATCGCGGTCTGCGCGCCCTCGACGCCGATCCGCTCCTTGAGGACGGCGTAGACGTGGCCGAGCATCTCCGCCTCGATGCGACGCTTCTCCAGCATGGAGAGGCCGGGGGGATGCGGCGGCGGCTTGTTCGTCATCGGTTGCGCTCTCCGGATCGTTCGCGGGCATACTGGGCCGCGCGCCAGTCCCCGCGCAATGCGATTGGCGTCGCAACCGCTATGCGCGACCATACGGCTTCGCTAAGGATGGCGCACGCAGAATAGACGAACGAATACAGGGGACGGAAACACAATGATCCTTCGCTCTTCGCCGCTCTCGCCCTTCGGACGCAAGGTCAAGATCGCAGCCGACGTTCTCGGCCTCTCCGACCGCATCGAGATCGTCGCGGCCGACACCACCGATCCGGACGATTCGCTCCGCCGGCAGAACCCGCTCGGCAAGATCCCCATTCTCGTCGACGATTCCGGCGAGACCTTCTACGATTCCCGCGTGATCGTCGAATATCTCGACGAGGTGGCCGGCGGCGGAAAGATCATCCCGAAGGGTCCCGCGCGTTTCCCCGTGCTGCGCCTTCAGGCGCTCGCAGACGGACTCGTCGACGCCTGCATCCTGATCATCTACGAGGGCCGCTTCCGCGACCCCGCCCGGCATGAGCCGAAATGGCTGGAGCACCAGCGCGGCAAGGTCGCGCGCACCCTCGATCATCTGGAGACGCTGGTCGAGGGGCTCGGCGGCGCGAACGACATCGGCGCGATCTCGCTCGCCTGCGCGCTCGGCTATCTCGACCTGCGTTTCGAAGGGACGTTCCGCAAGACGCATCCCAGGCTCGCCGCGTTCGTCGACCGCTTCGAGGCCCAGGTTCCTTCCTTTGCGAAGACCAAGGTCACTGCGTAAGGGCGCGCGAAACTTGCATCCGCCCGGCGAGCGGGGCCGTATTGAGCCTGTCGGACAGATGGGCGGGCGGATCCCATGAACGTGGCGTTGGTGACGGGCGGGGCGAAGCGCATCGGGCGCGCCGTCGTGGAGCGGCTGGCGAGCGAGGGCTTTTCCGTCGCGATCCATTACGGACGCTCGGGCGCCGAGGCCGAAGCGCTCGCGGCGGCGATCACGGCGGGGGGCGGGCGCGCCTGCGCGGTGCAGGGCGATCTCACTGACGCGCAGGCCGTCGAAAGGATCATCCCCGAGGCGGCCGCGCGGCTCGGTCCCGTCACGCTGCTCGTCAACAACGCCTCCGAATTCGAGCCCGACGAGATCGAGACGCTAACGCAGGAGCGCTGGGACCGGCATTTCGCCGTCAACCTGCGCGCGCCGGCGTTTCTCGCCCGCGATTTCGCCGCGCAGCTTCCGGAGGACGCGCGAGGATTGATCGTCAACCTCCTCGACCAGCGCGTCTGGAAGACTACGCCGCATTTCTTCTCCTACCAGCTCACCAAATCCGCGCTGCTCACGGCGACGCGAACCATGGCGCAGGCGCTCGCCCCGCGCATCCGCGTCAACGCCATCGGGCCGGGGCCGACGCTCACCAACGTGCGTCAGGGCGAGGAGGATTTCCGCAAGCAGGAGGAGGCGACGCCTCTGCGGCGCGGCGCCTCGCCCGAGGAGATCGCGGAAGCCGTGACGTTCTTCTGGCGCATGGGGGCGATCACGGGGCAGATGATCGCCCTCGACGGCGGTCAGCATCTCGCCTGGGAGACGCCCGACGTCGTCGGGATCAGGGAGTGAGCGCGATCGCCGAGATCAGCCGGCCGTAATCCGGTTCGGCGCGGTGCGTGGAGCGCCGGTAGCTGAAGAAGCGCTCGTCCTCGGCGTAGGTGCAGCGGCGCAGATCCTCGACCGCGCCGAGCCCCAGAGCCTCGAGCCGCGCGCCGATATAGCCGGGGAGGTCGAAGAACAGCCGGTCTCCATCTCCCGGCGCGAAGAACGCGTCGGCCGCGGCGTCCCCGGCGAGAAAGGCCTCGCGCAATTCGGGTCCGACCTCGTAATTCGGCTGCCGTATCGTCGGCCCCAACGCCGCCGCGATATCGGCCCGGCGCGCGCCGAGCCCCTCCATCGCCGCGACCGTCGCGTCGAGGACGCCCGACAAGGCGCCCCGCCAGCCGGCATGCGCTGCGCCGATCACGCCGGCGCGGGCGTCGACGAAGAGCACGGGGCCGCAATCGGCGGTCGCGATCGCGAGCGCGAGCCCCGGGCGGGCGGAGACCATCGCGTCCGCCTGTGGGCGCGCGTCGTCGCCCCACGGCTCGTCGACGGTCACCACATCCGGAGAATGGACCTGCCGCACGCTCAGAAAGCGTTCGCGCGTCACGCCGATGGTCTGCGCCATCAGCGCGCGGTTCTCGATGACGCGCACCGGCTCGTCGGCGGAGCCGAGCCCGCCGTTCAGACTTTCATAGAGCCCGTTGGAGCGTCCGCCCTCGCGGGTGAAGAAGGCGTGCGCCGTTCCGTTTCGGGTCGAAAGCAGCGGTGATCTGATCAGCATGGGAGCTCTCCAGTTCCCTCTATAGGCGCGAACGAGCCGTTTCGCCACGCCTCGGCGGCGTTGGGCCGGCGCGTTCCGGAATGGTCGAAAAGCCGTGCGGTTTTGCTCTCTGAAAACATCCGAAGGGTCGCGTGGGCGAATCTTTTTCCCATACGATTGACACGGCGACGGTCCCGCGCCGCCGTTCGCCCGTCAGGCCGGCCGAGCCGTCGCCGGGCGGTCAAATCGTTGACGAACGTGAGCTTTTTTCGGCGGGCTCGACCAAGCTGCGTCGAGAAACGCTGGATGCCGCTGCATACAGCGCAATGCACCCCTGCTTGCAGCGCATGATAAGATAATTGCGTTGTATACAAAGATATAGCACAAACGCGAACAATGACGTGCGCAGATGCGAAATTTCAAGAACGCACGCATGGAGTGGACGACATGAGCCGTTTCGACTGGGACGATTTGCGTTTTTTCCTGGCCGTCGCGCGCGTCGGCCGTCTGACCGTCGCGGCCCGTCGACTGGGCGCCGACCACGCCACCGTATCACGCCGCATCACCGCGCTCGAGGACGCGCTCAAAGCCAAGCTGTTCGAGCGTCGCCCGCAGGGCTACGCGCTGACCGAGCACGGCGAGCGACTTCTCTCCAAGGCCGAGGCGATCGAGACGCAGGCGCTCGCGGTGTCGAGCGAGATCGGCGGGGCCGATCTGGCGTTGTCGGGAACCGTGCGCATCGGCGCGCCCGACGGCTTCGGAACGATGTTCCTCGCGCCGCGCACCGCCAGTCTGGCGCAGCAATATCCCGATCTCGAAATGCAGATCGTCGCCATGCCGCGACTGTTGTCGCTCTCCAAGCGCGAGGCCGACATCGCGATTTCGCTCGCGCCGCCCAAGGAAGGCAAGATCGTCGCGCGCCGGTTGACGGACTACAAGCTCGGCGTCTTCGCCACGCAGGACTACATCGACACGCACAAGACGATCGAAGAGCCCGAGGACATGCTCGAGCACACCTTCATCGGCTATATCGACGATCTGATCTTCACGCCCGAGCTCGATTATCTCGACGAGATCTCGAAGGGAATCCGCGCCAAGCTGCAGAGCTCGTCGCTCGTCGCGCAGATGCAGGCCGCGCTGGCCGGCGCCGGCGTGTGCATTCTCCCGTATTACGTCGCCGCGACCGAGCCGCGTCTCGTGCAGATCCTGCCGGAGAAGGCGACCTTCACGCGCTCCTATTGGCTGATCGTCCACGCCGATCTCAAGGACATCGCCCGTATTCGCGCCACGATGGACTTCCTCGTCCGCGAGGTGAAGGCGTCGCGCCAGAACTTCCTGCCCGACGACAGGCCCTGATCTCAGCGCGGCCGGCGAGGCGGCCGAGGACCAGGTCGAAAGCCCGGTCCGGGTCGCGCGTCTGCCGGCTGCGCTTCCAGTAGACGCGGATCGACGACGATCTCGATCCCGCCGATCGACGATCGCGCGCGCTCCGGCGCGTCGGCGCATGGATAACGCGGAAATGTCACGTTTCGACGCACGACGCGCCTTCCCGTGGCGTCGAGGCCGAGACGCGGACCCGCGACCACCTGGGCGCTGCTCGTCGGCGGCGTCCCGCAATGAAACATCGCAGAATCCCGCGCAGGGCCGAATTCATCTGCATCCACGCCTGAAGACATGGCGATGAGCCAAAACGGCACGACGTAGCGGAGCGTGCCAAGCCTGCGCCGGGTGGTGACATGGCCCATTTCAGAACAATCCTTCATTTGTAACCCATTGCGGCAAAAGGCGTGCCGCCGCTCCGTCAGAATTCGCCCGAACGCTAAAATGCGACGCTCTCGCTTAACGGCCGGCAGAGCGCGCGTTCCTAGGTTCGGTCTTCCTCCGGCGCGATGAGGCGACGATTCGGACCATGCAGATCGACATTTTCACGACTGGTCTGGAGTATCACGCCTCGGGGCGCGAACCCGCGCACCTGCTCGCGCTCTTTCGGAACCTCGTCGGGGATGACGGGCGCGCATCGGTCGAGGCGCTCATGGACGCGGCCGACCCCTTCCTGAGACATTCGATCGAAGTGCTCGCGCCCGAGGAAGGCGGCGGCTGGCGCTACGTGCGATTCGGGTCCGCCATCTCCGCCGCCACCGGCTCGGATCTGACGGGTCGATGCATCGGCGACCTCGAGGACGTGCTGTGCGAATGCTACGAGGCCGCGATCGCGCGGATCCTCGGCGAGCGCCGGCCCATCCTGGCCATCGACCGGTCGCTCGCGCCGGCCCGTCTGCGCTTCTGGGAACGACTCATTCTCCCCTGCCGCAATCATGCGGGAGAAGACCGGATCGTGAGCTTCGTGCGTCCCGGAGGAGGCCGCGAGGATCTGTTGCGCGCCGTGTTCGAGGCGTCGCAGGACGGCATGATCGTCCTGCGCGCCCTTCGCGACGGGGCCGGAGCGCCGACGGACGCCGAAATCGTCGCGGCGAACGCCAAAGCGGCCGAGTATGTCGGCTCGACGCCCGCGCGCATGCGCGACGCGCGCTTTTTCGCCGTCTTTCCCGAGGCGATGGCCGGCCGGCTCTGGCCCCGCTGCCTGCGGGTCGTCGACGAGCGCGCGTTCGACCGTTTCGAACTCGACGTCACCCAAGGGCGCATCGACGCCTGGCTGCGCGTGACGATGGCCCCGCTCGCCGACGGCGTCGTCGTCTCTTTCACCGACGTCACCGATCTGAAGAACGCTCTGATCGAGGCCGAGACGGCGCGCAACGCTCTCGCGCGCGAAGTGGAGCTGCGCCGCGCGCTGGAGGAGGAGTTGCGCCAGCTCTCGCTGACCGACGAACTGACCGGACTCGCCAACCGGCGCGCCTTCGCGCGGGCGTTGCGGCGTGAGACCCGCCGCGCGCAGCGAACGGGAGAACTCTTCTCGATCGTCGCGGTCGATCTCGACCGCTTCAAGGCGATCAACGACGCGTATGGCCATGCGGCCGGCGACGAGGCGCTGGTCACGATCGCGTCGCTCTTCGGCGAGGCGACGCGCGCCGGCGTCGATTTCGTCGCGCGCACCGGCGGCGAGGAATTCATGCTCATTCTTCCCGGCGCCGATCTGGCGGGCGCGATGGCGACCGCGGAGCGGCTGCGGCGCCTCGTGGCGGCGACCCCCGTCACGGTCGGCGGCGGCGCCGTCGTCGCGCTCACCGCGAGCTTCGGGGTGAAGGAGTTCGACGCGAGCGCCGATCCGCGCGATCTCGTGCGCCAGGCCGACGACGCGCTCTACCGCGCCAAGCGGGGCGGGCGCGATTGCGTCGTGGCTTGCCCGCCCGAGCCGCGGATGGATCCGCCAATCGCCGCCTCCCTGTCGACAGGGTGAATCGAATGGAAACGCCAACGGCGCAATCATCGCGAAAATTCGGCGTCAATCTCTGAAAGCCTTGCGCAGCAAACGTTTGATACGGTCGAACCGAGATCCCGAAGCGGTCATCGTTCGGGCGCGCGGCGGCTTTTGCGCGATCACGCGACGGCCGCGCCGGCTCGTGCGTCCACTGCGCCCGATCAGGGGATGGTTGACTGACTACAATGCTATCAAAAATTGTGCAGTGACGATGAATCTTTTGAAAATGTTTAGATTTTCGGGGGCATGCTCGCAACACAGCGACGCTTCCGCAGGCGTCTGGCCCTTCAATCAGGTGTGGTTGGCGCTGCATGCCCCTCGTGATGATCCTCGACGACCGGGTGACGAACCGAAACATCTTCGCGAAACTCGCGTCGTCGATCGCCGACGACGTGCGCGTGCAGTCGTTCGGCGACCCGGCGGAGGCTCTCGCCTCGATCAGCCATCCGATCCCCGATCTCGTCGTCACCGATTACAAGATGCCCGGGATGAACGGGGCCGAGTTCACGCGGCGTTTTCGCGAGCTCGACGGCTGCGAGGACGTCCCCGTGATCGCGATCACGGTCTATGAGGAGCGCAGCTTTCGCCTCGCCGTGCTGGAGGCCGGCGCGACGGACTTCCTGCTCAGCCCCGTCGATCATGCGGAATTCGTCACGCGCGCGCGCAATCTTTTGCGCATGCGGATGCAGTCGCTCATCATCAAGAGCCGCGCCCACAGCCTCGAGCGGGAGCTGCAGGACAGCGAGCGCTCGCGCGAACAGCTCATGCGCGACAGCCGCGAACGGCTCGCCCAGGTCATCGACACCGTCCCGGCCGCCATCACCGCCTATGACCGCGAGGGGCGCTGCGTCTTTCTCAACACCTACGCCGCGAGCCGGATCGGCGTCGACGCCGGAGCCGCGATCGGCCGAAGCGCCGTCGAACTCGTCGGCGAGGAGCCGGGCGGCCGCAGCGTCGCGCTCGACCAGATGGTCTTCCGCTCGGGCTGCGCACTGCCGACCTTCGAGGAGGAGCAGACCTCGCTCTCGGGCGCCGAGAGCTCCGTCTGGCTGACGGCGAAGTCGCCGCTGCGCGACAGCGCCGGCGCGATCATCGCGGTGCTGACGAGCTCGCTCGACATCACCGACCGCAAGAAGGCCGAGCGCCACCTCGTTCATCTCGCCCATCACGACGCGCTGACGGGCCTCGCCAACCGCACGCTGCTTCAGGACAGGCTGCGCCGGGAAATCGTGCGGGCGCGACGCGGCGATCGGATTTTCGGGCTCCTGATGCTCGATCTCGACCGGTTCAAGAACGTCAACGATGCGCTCGGTCATCACGCGGGCGACGATCTGATCCGCGCCGTCGGAAGCCGCCTTTCGGCGATCGTCGGCGAGAACGACACCCTGGCGCGTCTGGGCGGCGACGAATTCGCCGTGCTCCTCGCCGATATCGCCTGTCCGCAGAGCGCGTTCGATATGGCTGGGCGGATCATCGAGGCGATGCAGGAGCCGTTCTCGATCGCCGGACAGGACGTCGTGATCGGCGCGAGCATCGGCGTCGTCATTCACCCCAACGACGGCGACGACGTCGACAACCTGCTCAAGAAGGTCGACATCGCGATGTATCGCGCCAAGGCCGAGGGGCGCAACATCTACCGCGCCTTCGACCAGCAGATGATCTCGGTCGCGCGGGGCGATTTCACCCTCGAGGGCGAATTGCGGCGCGCCCTGATGAACCGCGAATTCGAACTGTTCTACCAGCCGCAGATCGACCTGCGCTCCAATCGCATCATCGGCGCCGAGGCCTTGATCCGCTGGCGCCATCCCACGCGCGGCCTCGTGCGTCCCCTCGACTTCCTGCCCTTCGCCGAGGAGACCGGGCTGATCATTCCGATCAACGAATGGGTGATCGAGGAAG
Organism: Microvirga sp.; assembly: GCA_022241475.1. The sequence goes on from JAKOMT010000006.1 coordinate 52,896, forward strand.
CCTGCCGGGAGGCGCAATCGTGGCGCGCGCAGGGGCTCGCGCATATGCGCATCGCGGTCAATCTGTCGCCGATCCAGTTCCGCAACCGCAACATGGTGCAGCTCGTGGGCGACATCCTGCGCCGCACCGGCCTCGAGCCTCGCGCGCTCGAACTCGAACTGACCGAGACGATCCTCATGCACGACGTCGAGGAGGTGACGGCCGAGCTGCGAGAATTGCGCCGGCTGGGCGTCAGCGTCTCGATCGACGATTTCGGCACCGGCTATTCCTCGCTGGCCTACGTCAAGAAATTCCCGGTCGACCGCATCAAGATCGACCAGAGCTTCGTGCGCAACATCGCGACCGATCCGAACGACGCTGCGATCGTCCGCGCCATCATCAATCTCGGGCACAGCCTCGGCATCGACGTCATCGCGGAAGGCGTGGACAGTCTGGCGCAGGTCGAGATGCTGCGGGCGGAAGGGTGCGAGGAGGCGCAGGGCTTCCTCTTCGCCAAGCCCGTCCCGGCCGAGGATTTCGTCGCCCTGGCGCGCGCGGACGCCGCGATCGCGCGTTCGGCCTGAGGAGCGTCGGGGCCTGGAGATCAAGGGGCCTGGAGATCAAACGATGTCGGCGGTCTTGACGAAGCGGGAGTCATCCGGAGGCGGGCAAGCGGCGGCCAACCCGCCCGCGAAGCTGCGCCGTCGGCGCCCCTTCGCAAATCGTCCCGACAGCGAGCACGAGATGGTGCTCAACCGCATCGTCTTCGGCGCGCTCATCTTCGGCTATCTCGCGATCTCCGCATGGTGGAGCCGCGAGGGCGCGGCGCAGCCGCTCGTCATCTCCTCGCTCTATCTGCTCGGCGGGCTCGGATTCCTCGCCCACATCATCTGGCGACCCGGCTCCTCGCCGATCCGCCGGGTTCTGGCGATGGTCGTCGATCTCGGAACGCTGTCCTACGTCCTGTATCTCGGGGGCGAAGTCACCGCGATCCTGTATCCGATCTACCTCTGGGTCATCTTCGGCAACGGTTTCCGCTTCGGCATTCCCTATCTCTTCGGCGCGGTGGCCGTATCCGTGACCGGTTTCACCATCGTGTCGCTCGCCGACGGCTACTGGAGCGATCACCCGCCGCTTTCGATCGGACTGCTCGTCGGGCTGATCATCATTCCCGCCTATGCGTCGACGCTGATCCGAAAGCTGTCGCGGGCCAAGCAGGAGGCGGAGGAGGCGAACCGGCAGAAGAGCCTGTTCCTCGCCAGCGTCAGCCATGAACTGCGCACGCCGCTCAACGCGATCATCGGACTGAGCGACCTGCTCAAGGACACGCCGCTCGACTCCAATCAGCGCGGGATGGCCGAGACGATCCAGACGGCGGGCTCAACGCTCCTCGACCACATCAACGACATCCTCGATTTCTCCCGGCTCGAAGCCGGCAAGATGCCGACCGAGGTGGCGGCGTTCGATCTGTACGCGTTGGTGCGCGAATGCGTCCAGATGGTCACGGCCCAGGCCGGCGCGAAGGGGCTGCGGGCGGGCTATCACATCGATCCGCTCACGCCTGCGCGCGTGACGGGCCCCCGCCGTCACCTGCAGGAGATCCTCGTCAACCTCGCCGGCAACGCCGTCAAGTTCACCCGCGAGGGCTACGTGCACGTCGACCTGCGCGTCGTGGCCGACGAGGGCGGGCGCGTTCGCCTGCGCTTCGCCGTGACAGACACCGGCATCGGCATCGCGCCCGCCGCCCGCGAGCGCATTTTCGAAAGCTTCACCCAGGCCGACGAGACCATCATCGACAGCTTTGGCGGCACCGGTCTCGGCCTCGCCATCGTCAAGCAGCTCGTCCTCCTCAACGGCGGTGAGATCGGCGTCGACAGCGAGCCCGGCGCGGGCAGCGTGTTCTGGTTCGAGTTCCTCGTCGACGCCGAGGCTGCGCAGGACGGCGCGGAGGCCGTCCGCGCTCTCACGCTCGCCGGAATTCCGGCCCCGCTGCTCCTGACCCGCGCCCCCGACGCTCCGGCGCTCGCGGCGCATCTCCTGGAGCGAGGCGTCACCGCGAGGATCGTGGCGACCCCGGAAGAGGCTGCGGACATCGCCGCGCGCGACCTCTCCGGCGACAGGCCCGCGCCGGCGCTTCTCATCGACGTCGAGTATTGCGGGCTCTCGCCCGAGGAGATCGCCGCCGCCTGCGCGCCCGTTGAATCCCTGCGCGATCACGGCGCGATCCTGCTGACGCCGGAACCGGCCGAGGCCTCGATCGAGGCGCGGCTCGGCTTCGCGACGACGATCAGCCGCTATCCCGAGGGCCGTGAGCTCGCAGGCGCGCTTCGCGTCGCGGCCGCGCCCTATCTGCGGATCGTCGACGGCGACGATCCGCGCGGACGCCCGGCGGCGCCCGCGCTGCCGCCCTTGCGGGTGCTCGTCGCCGAGGACAACCTCACCAACCAGAAGGTCATCGGAAAGATCCTCGAGCGCGCCGGCCACAGCGCGGTCATCGCCGATCACGGGCGCGCCGCTCTGGACCTCCTGCTGGCGGAGCGGTTCGATCTCGTTCTGATGGACGTCAACATGCCGGAGATGAACGGCGTCGAGGCGACGCGCGCCTATTGTTCGGCCGTTCCGGAAGCCGATCGCGCGCCGGTGATCGCGCTGACCGCCGACGTGACGCCGGAAGGGCGCGCCGCCTGCCTCGAAGCGGGCATGACTGCCTGCGTGGCGAAACCGATTCTTCCCGCGAGACTCTTCGCGATCATGAGGGAGGCGCTCGTCGCCAGCGGCCGTGATCTCGGCGACGCGGGGTCAGCGACGCCGGCCGACACGCATGAGGACCCGGACAACGCGCCCGCCGCGCCGCGGCGCGTCGTCGACGAGGAGACTATCGCGCGGCTCGAACAGCTGGGAGGGGCGAGCTTCCGGGCGGAGGTCGCCCGCGCGTTCCTGAGCGACGCGACGACCATCCTGCGCGAGTTGCAGGAGGCGCTGCAGCGCGACGACGACGAGGCGTTCCGCGATCTCGTCCACGCCCTGCGCAGCAGCGCGGCCAATGTCGGCGCTGTCGCGATCTTCGAGATCTGCCTCGCCTTGCGCGACATCGGTCCGGAGGAGATGCGACTGAACGGCGCCCGGCACGCGAACGAACTCACCGCGAATTTCGAGCAAGCGCGCGGCGTGCTCGAACAATTCGCGGAAGCCGCCTGATCGCGTCGTTCAGACCGCGCGTCTGTCGATGACGACCGGCGCGTTCTCGTCCGGATCGACCGGGGACGTATCACGGGCGCGGCGATCCTGCGCGCCGATGAGGCGCGCCATTTTGCGCAGGTCCGTCGGCGTCAGTTGCAGGGCGGAATCGACCCACAGCGTCACGATGTCGAGCAGTTCCGAATAGGGCAGGGGCGCCGTCTTGCGCAGAGCCGCGTGCATGGCGACGGTCGCGTTGCGACGCCGGCGGTCGCGCCGCGCGAAGTCGCGCACCGCGTCCTCGCCCGCGCCCGGTTCGGCGAGTTCGTGCACGAGCCCCATGGCGTGCAGCTCTTCGGCGTCAAAGACGCGTCCGTCCATGATGATCTGATGCGCGCGCGCCCCTCCGAGCTTGCGCGCGAGCAGGCTGTAGGCGCCCATGCCGGGGAACAGATTGAAGAGCACTTCCGGGAAGCCGAACTTGACGCCCTTCTCGGCGACGATGACGTCGCAGGACAGGGCCGCCTCGAATCCGCCGCCCAGCGCGTCGCCCTGCACGAGGCCGATCGTCGTGATCGGGAGGTCGTGATTGATGTAGTTGGCGTAGACCACGTCGATGCACATGGTCGCGTAGGCGAGCAAGCCCTCGCGGTCGCCGTCGCGGATCAGCCGGGCGAAGAGGGAGAGGTCGCCGCCGAGGTTGAACACGCCCTCGAAACGCGAGGACAGGACCCAATAGTCGAACGGCCGCGTCGGGTAGGCGGCGAAGAGATCGCGCAGGGAGTGCTGCATCTGCGAGATGCCGCGCAAGAGGCCCGGCGTGTAGCTCGGCCGCTCGAAGGGGTTCATCCGGCACCAGTAGAGGCCCGTTTCGGGCTCGAGCGAAACGTCGAGTTCCTCGAAGCGGTCGAGCGCGACCAGCTCGTGCGGCGCCAGGGCGGGCGGCGCGACGGCGGTTTTCGATCGTCCGGCGGCGATATCGAGCGCGTCGAGAGGGCGCAGCCTCTGCTGCGCCAGACCGGGCAGGACGCCGCGCGGCGCGCGGCCCGTCAGCGTCTCGCGACGCCCGCCGGCGGCGGGGCGCGGAGCGACGGGATCAAACAGCATGACGTCCCGGGGCGCTTCGCCCGGATTCGTCTGGGGAGACGCTTTTGAGCTCCGCTCGGAGGCCGACGTCGGAAAACGATCGGCGGGAAACGACCCGTCCCCCGATGAACGATTGAAACTCATGACTTCGCCCTGATCTCCGCAAGGCCCGCCAACACGAGCCTCAGCCGTCCGCCGGGAACCACTATCGCGCGCAGCGATTGTGAATGAAACGCCTAAAACGAGCTCGACCTCGTAAATCAATTCTTAACGTTAATATCCGTCAACCATGTTTGAAAAACGACCTTAAATTTCATTTTCCAAGATTTCTGCGGATAATAAGTTATCATAAGTTGTGCGCCGTCGTAATCGCACTTTTTTCGACGAGCCGTCGCTTCGTCCCGCTTGAAACGCGGCGGACTCGCGCGCTCACTGCGGCGCGCTCGGCGCATTGGCCCGGTTTGCATCCTGAAATTGCGCGCGCGACGGATGCTCGCGCTGCGGCGGCCGCGTCTATCGCCGAAGCGGCTCCAATGCGACCCGGATGGGGTCCGGAATCGGGGCTGGCCGCCCCTCCGAGCGCTCGACATAGACATGGACGAACCGCCCCTGCGCCGCCGCGAGCGCGCCGCCCTCGCGGAAGATCCCGACGGCGTAGGTCACGGACGAGCGCCCGAGCCGCGACACGGCGAGGCCGACCTCGAGCCTTTCGGGAAAGGCGACCGGCTCGAAGTAGACGCAGCCCGTCTCCGCGACGAGGCCCACGACTGACGATCCCGTGAGATCCAGTAGCCCCTGTTCGACGAGAAACGCGTTCACCGCCGTGTCGAAATAGGAGTAGTAGACGACGTTGTTCACGTGGCCGTAGACGTCGTTGTCCATCCAGCGCGTCGGCATGGGCCGCCACAGCGCGAAGGCGTCGCGGGACTGGCGGACGGGGCGCCCGGATTCAGAACCTCCCATCACGGCCTCCTCACCACGCTGCTTCGTAGATCGCCAGCGCGTCCGCGCGCGAGACGGGACGGGGATTGTTCACGAGAAGCCGCGTCTGTTTCATCGCGTCGTCGGCGAGCAGCGGCAGGCTTTCGCGCGGCACGTCGAGATCACGCAGGCGCGGCGCGAGGCCGATGGCGCGCGACAGCGCCGCGAGCGCGTCGATCAGAGCTTCCGGATCGCGCGTCCCGGCGAGGTCCGGGACGACGTCGGCCGCGATCTCGCAATAGGCGACGCCGCAGACCGGCGCGTTGAAGCGCATGACGTGGGTCAGGACGAGCGCGTTCGAGAGGCCGTGGGGTATGCCGAAATGGCCGCCGAGCGGATAGGCGAGCGCGTGGACCGCCGCGACGGGAGAATTGGCGAAGGCCTGCCCCGCCAGCATCGAGCCGAGCAACATGTCGGATCGAGCCCGCATGTCGCAGCCGTTCATGACCGCGCCCCTGATCGAGCCTCCGAGAAGCCGAAGCGCCTCTCGCGCCAGCGCGCGCGAGACCGGATTGTTGGCCGGGCTCGCCGAAGTGTAGGCCTCGATGGCGTGGACCATGGCGTCGACCCCCGTCGCCGCCGTCACTTCCGGGGGCAGGCCGCGCGTCAATTCCGGGTCGAGCAGGGCGAAATCAGGCAGGATCACCGGCGAAACGACGCCCTTCTTCTCGTGCGCGCCGGTCGTCACGATGGAGATCGGCGTGACTTCGGATCCCGTTCCCGCCGTCGTCGGGACGAGCGCGAGGGGAAGACGCGGCCCCTTTGCGAGGCCGACGCCGTAGATATCGGCGAGGCTCTCCCCGCCGCCGGCGAGCAGCGCCGCCAGTTTCGCCACGTCGAGCGACGAGCCGCCGCCGATGCCGACGACGCCCGTCGCGCCGAAATCGAGCGCCGCGTCGCGCGCCGCCAGGACGACGCTTTCCGGCGGGTCGGCGAGGACGCCGTCGAAGATCCGGGCGACCGTTCCCGCCTGCTCCAGCGCCGCCACCGCGCGCCCCGCGATCCCCGCCCCGACGAGGCCGCGATCCGTGACCAGGAGGGCGCGCGGTCCCAGCCGGCTCGCGATCTCGGCGAGCCGCGCGAGCGCTCCGGGACCGAAGAACAGGGTCGGCGTCGTGGCGAACGTGAAGGGGCGCATGCGGCTGGTCCGGGCTCACTCGTTGCGTTTCCCGCCAGAGGGTGCCGCCTCGTCGTCTCGCACGCAAGTCGCGGACGCCCGGACCGGCGTCGCAGGGCCGCATTCCCCCCGCGCGGCGATCCGCGTATTGCATAGCCGGCCCGGGGCGGGTACCCCACGGACGGATATCAGGAGCGGTGACGAGATGACCGAACGCGCGCGCAAGATCGCAATCCCCCTGGCCGCATTTCTCTTCGGCCTCGTGGCGCTCGGCGTCGCCGTGGTGTTGACGCTCGGTCCCGGCGGCCGCAGCGTCGCCCCGTCGTCCGTCGGCGGCCCCTTCGCCCTCGTCGATCACGACGGTCGGGCGGTCACGCACGAGACCTATCTCGGCCAGCCGCACCTCATCTTCTTCGGCTTCACGCATTGCCCCGACGTCTGCCCGACGAAGCTCTTCGAGATTTCGCAGATCCTCGAAGCGGCGGCGGAGCAGGGCCGGGATATGCGCGCGCTCTTCGTCACGGTCGATCCGCGGCGCGACACGCCCGAGATCATGAAGAGCTACGTGTCGAGCTTCGACGACCGGATCGTCGGCCTGACGGGCACGCAGGAGCAGATCGACGAGGTGGTTCGCGCCTATCGCGCCTACAAGCGCGAATCGCCGCTCGAGGACGGCGACTACACGATGGACCATACGGCGATCGTCTACATCATGGATGCGCAGGGACGCTTCGTCACGGCGCTCGACACGACGCGCGAGCCGACGGAAGCAGCGCGCGAATTGCTGCGCCAGATCTGAGCGGGCTCAGCGCCGTCGGCGGCGGCGCGAGAGCCCGTGCTCGGTCTTGTTCCAGTGGTTGGGCGCGCGCGCCAGCTCGTACAGACCGCCCCAGGCCGCGCGGCTGACGAGCAGGTAGTAGACCGGCATCGCCGGCAGCCAGAGCAGCAGCGAGAACCAGCGCCTGCGCCATAATCCGAGCGCCAGCGGCGCCGTCATCGAGACGAAACCGGCCGCGAAGGTGACGGCGCCGATCGCCGCGGCGGCCACGGCCAGCGGACGCGCGCCGTCGGGCATGGCGGAGAAAAAGCCGAGCCATGGCGGCACGACGCCGATCGCCGCGCAGGCGGCGGTCGCGCCCGCCAGCAGCGCGAGCGCGAGGAAGGCCGGATAGAGCATAGCCGCGAGCGCCGTCCCCAGCGTTCCCGCGACGGCGCTCGCGAAGCCCGTCGCGCCGAGCGCCCGAAAGGCCCGCCACGGCCGGCGCGAATGCGTGATCGCGGTCTGCATGAAGCCCTTCATCCAGCGTCGGCGCTGGGCGGCCCAGGCGGCGTAGCGCGCCGGCGCCTCCTCCCAGGTGGTCGAGGGGAGGTCGCGCACGCCATAGCCGCACAGCGCGAGGCGCAGGCCGAGATCCGCGTCTTCGGTGACGTTCCACGCGTCCCAGCCGCAGATCGCCCTGAGCGTGTCCGTGCGGAAGTGATTGGAGGTGCCGCCCAGCATGATCGGCAGGCCGAGCCGCGCCAGACCCGGATTGACCACGTCGAACAGGGCGGCGTATTCGATCGCGAAGCAGCGCGGCAGGAAGCCGTCGTCGATATTGTCGATCGCGAGACGCGCCTGCAGGCACGCGACCTCGGGCGCGGCCCGAGCGAAGGCGTCGACGGCGAGGCGCAACTGATCTTCCTCGGGCGCGTCCTCGGCGTCATAGACGACGAGATACTCGCCGCGCGCCAAAGCCAGAGCCATGTTGAGCGCGCGCGGCTTGGTGCGGGGAGCGCCCGGCGGCGCGACGATGATCTCGCAGGCGCGATCGCCGGCCGCCCGCGCGAGCGCGTCGCGCGTCCCCTCGTCGCCCTCCTCGACCACGAATTTCAGATCGACGAGCGCCTTCGGATAATCGATCAGGTCGAGCGCGGCGACCAGCGCCCCCGCAACGGCCTCCTCCCGGTAGAGGGCGACGACGATCGTGTAGACCGGCAATTCGTCGTCTCGCCGTCGCCGCGCGCGCGGTTCGGGCGAAACGCGCGCCCGCTCCAGGCAGGCGGCGATGCGCAGATTGGCGAGGATGAGGAAGAGAATGCAAAGAGCGCCCGTCGCCAGCACGAAGCCCAGCCACGGCGATGCTGCGGCGAGGAGCCCCGCCGCGACCGCGGATCCCACAAGCGCGCGCTGCTGCGTCAGCGCCGGCCCGCCCTTGAAGGACAGGCTCGGATCGGCGTCGGGCAGAGCGTTCGCCGCATCGTCGGCGATCAGGTCGGGCCTTGCGGCGAAAACGGCCTTGCGCAAGGCTTCCGGCGCGGTGATCGAAAAGCCCTCTGGCGCCGCGCGCATAGCGAGAAGTCGTGCGATCGCGGCTGGATCGGGCGCGCTCACGAAGCGCGAGGGCCCGGCCTCATCGGCCAGTGGCGCGACGCCCGCGAGAATGGCGTCGGGATATTCCGCATTCGCCGCGAGCACGGGGCGGGCGAGATAGGGAGCGCCGAGATGGCTCGCCAGCGCCCGGTAGTAACTTTCCGCATCGAGAAGCCCGTCGGCCATGAGGCATGCGGCGGGATCGACGCCCGCGAGGCGCGCCCGGCGCGTCGCCTCGCGCAGCGTCGCGGGCGCGACGCCGTGTTCGGCGAGGAACGCGATCGTGGCGGGCGCGGGATCGCGTGCGGTCGGAGCGTGACGCGCGGGGGCGCCTTGACCCTGATGCGTCACGGGCGTTAACCCCTTTGTGAGGAAGCCTTCGAGGCGGGCGGGAGCATATTGTCAGTCTGCATTCTTAAGTCAGAGTCAAGACGATATTGCAATTTCGTGTTGCTTTTGCTCGCGATGGTTGCGGGCGTTTGTCTTCTCGCGCTCGGGGGCGAAGCGCGGGCCCAGGGGGAAGACGCGACCGCCGGCATCCCGAGCTTCTGGGATCCGCGCGCCCGGGTGGAGCCTGCCGAGGCTCCCGGCGGCCGCGCCCTTCGGGTGATGACGGCCGACGATTTCCCGCCCCTGCATTTCGGCGGCCCCGACGCCGTCCCGACGGGTTTCTCGGTGGAGCTGGCGCGGCTCGCCTGCGAGCGGCTGCGCATCGCCTGCACCATCCAGGTCCGGCCCTTCGGCTCCCTGCTCGGGGCGCTGGACGACGGCGAGGGCGACGTCGTGGCGGCGGCGTTCCCGATCACGGCGGAACTTCAGGACCGCTTCGCCGTCACCCAGCCCTATTTCCGCTTTCCCGCCCGCTTCGTCGCGCGCGCCGGCGAGGCCCCGGCGAGGATCGACGCGGAATCGCTGGCGTTGCGGCGCGTCGCGGTGGTCGCGGGTTCGGCGCACGAAGCCTTCCTCGACGCGTATTTCCCCTCAGCCGCGTTGTCGCGCGCGGCCAACCTGTTCCTCGCCCAGGGCGAGCTTCAGCGCGGCGAGGTCGATCTCGTCTTCGGCGATGGGTTGACCCTCGCGCTCTGGATCGGCGGGCGCTCCTCGCAGGATTGCTGCGCCTTCGCCGGCGGGCCCTATCTCGACGAGCGCTATTTCGGGGAGGGGATCGGCTTCGTCATGCGCGCGCAGGACGAACAACTGCGCCGCGCCTTCGACTATGCGCTCCAGCGCATCTGGGAGGAGGGCGAGTACTCCGAGACATGGCTCACCTTCTTCCCCGTCAGCCCGTTCTGAGTTGACGCATGGGGCGAGACGGCGCAAAAGCGGCGCGAGACAAGGCGTGCGCGCCCGGTCTTCCCCCTTTCGCCGCCCCTTAAGCCAGCTCTGATTGACGAGTGATCCGATGTTCGACCCGGAAGTCCTGCGCGCCGCAGCCGCCTGGCCCTTCGAGGAGGCGCGGAAACTCGTCGCGAGGCTCGAGCGCACGGGCAAGGGCGAGGCGCTGTTCGAGACGGGCTACGGCCCGTCGGGCCTGCCGCATATCGGCACGTTCGGCGAGGTCGCCCGCACCACGATGGTGCGCCACGCCTTCCGCGCGCTGACCGACGACAAGATTCCGACCCGCCTGATCGCCTTCTCCGACGACATGGACGGCCTGCGCAAGGCGCCCGACAACGTGCCGAACCGCGAGCTGCTCGAAGGCCACATCGGCCAGCCGCTGACTCGCGTGCCCGATCCGTTCGGCACGCACGAATCCTTCGGCCACCACAACAACGCCCGCCTGCGCGCCTTCCTCGACGATTTCGGCTTCGAGTACGATTTCCGCTCGGCGACGGATTGCTACCGTTCGGGCCAGTTCGACGAGACGCTGCTGCGCATGCTGGAGCGCTACGACGCGGTGATGGCGGTGATGCTGCCGTCCCTGCGCGAGGAGCGCCGGCAGACCTATTCGCCCTTCCTGCCGCTGCATCCGACGACCGGCGAGGTGATGCAGGTCCCGGTCGAGGAGCGCATTCTCGCGAGGGGCTCCATCGTCTGGCGCGATCCCGTCAGCGGCGAGCGTTTCGAGACCCCGGTGACCGGCGGCCATTGCAAGCTGCAATGGAAGCCCGACTGGGCGATGCGCTGGGCGGCGCTCGGCGTCGATTACGAGATGGCCGGCAAGGACCTGATCGATTCCGTCAAGCTTTCGGGCCGGATCGCGCAGGCGATCGGCGCAGAGCCGCCGGAGGGCTTCAACTACGAGCTCTTTCTCGACGACAAGGGCCAGAAGATCTCCAAGTCGAAGGGCAACGGCCTGACGATCGAGGACTGGCTGACTTACGGCTCGCGCGAGAGCCTCGCCCTTTTCATGTACAACAAGCCGCGCGAGGCCAAGCGCCTGCATTTCGACGTCATCCCGCGCCACGTCGACGATTACCTGACCTTCCTCGAAAAGTATCCGCAGCAGGAGGACAAGCAGCGCCTCGCCAACCCCGTCTGGCACATCCACTCGGGCGCGCCGCCGGCGCCGGAGCTGCTCGGCGGAGGGAAGGGCGACGCCGAGCAGGGTGGCGCCAACGCGACCTCGCTCACCTTCTCGATGCTGCTCAATCTGGTGGCGGTGGCGAATTCCGAGGAGCCGGCGGTCATCTGGGGCTTCATCCGGCGCTACGCGCCCGACGTTTCCCCGCAATCGCATCCGCGCCTGAACGAACTCGTCGGCTACGCCGGCCGCTATTTCCGCGACTTCGTGCGCCCGGCGAAGGTCTATCGCCTGCCGTCGGACGCCGAGCGCGCGGCGCTGGCCCAACTCCACGACGATCTCGAGGCCAAGCTCGGTTCGACCGACGCCGAGGATCTTCAGGCCCTCGTCTACGAGGTCGGCCGCGCGCATTTCCCTGATCTTTCGGGCAAGGCCAAGAGCCCCGACGGACGCCCCGGCGTCGCCCGGACCTGGTTCGAGACGATCTATCAGATCCTGCTCGGCGAAAATCGCGGCCCGCGCTTCGGTTCGTTCGTGGCGCTCTACGGCGTCGCCGAGACCCGCGCGCTGATCGCCAAGGCGCTGGCCGGCGATCTCGCCGCCGAACACGAGGCGTTCCTGAAGGGGCGAGGCTGAACTCCGCCGCTCACGCGGCGATGTCGCGGAAAAACGCGTGTATCCGCCCCCGCGCGTTCTCGGCGATCGGGATCGGGAAACGCTGGAACATGTGGCAGCCGCCCGGCGCCACGGACAGCTCGCTGGCGACGCCCGCCGCCGTCAGCCGCGCGGCGAGAAACAGCGTGTCGTCGAGGAGCAGATCGCGCGTGCCGACCGTCAGCAGCATCCGCGGCAATCCCGACAGATCGGCGAAGAGCGGCGAGATGTCGGGATCGGCGCGGTCGCGCGCGCCGCAGAAGTTGCGCGTGAACATCGCCATGTCGCGGCCGTTGATGACGAGCTTCGTCGGGCCCCAGTTGCGCACGCTCGGCGTCAGCCCGAGATCGTAGCAGCCCGCCACGAGGTTCGCTCCAACAAACGACGCGACGCCGGAACGGTCACGCAGGCGCAGCAGCGTCACGAGGGCGAGATGCGCGCCAGCCGAATCGCCGCCGATCACGAACCGCGTCGTGCCGAACTGCCGCGCGCCCTCGCGCAGGAGCCAGAGCGCCGCCGCCTCGCAATCGTCGGGAGCGGCGGGGTAGGGGTGTTCGGGCGCGAGGCGATAGGAGGCCGCGATGCAGGCGTAGCCGAGCGCGGCGATCGCCTCGAGCTCTTCGTCCTGCTCGTGCCGCTCGCCCCATGTCCAGCCGCCGCCGTGGATATGGAGATAGACGCCCCGGGGGGCGTCGGGCGCGATGATTCTGAGGGCCAGCGGGCCGGCGGGGCCGGGGATTTCGATCTCGCGGGCGCGCGGGGAGAGGGGTTGCGTCGGGAACGGCCCGCCGCCTTCGCGCCGGCGCTGGCGCACGTCGTCGATCGGCATCGACCAGACGTCGGGGCCGGCGGAGAGCGTCGCGACGATATCGGCGTTGAGCGCGCGGGTCGTTTGGTCGATTGCCTGGTCGGCGAACAGGGCGGGGTCGATCACTGTGGCCTCGTCTCGTGGCGCGCCAAATGGCGGGACACGAATCCTAGCCGGGACCCCGTGCGACCGGAAGCCGCATCACGCCAGAACCCGATCGGCGAAACCCGCGCGGCCTATTTTTCCGTCTTCAGACCAGCGCGGCGAGGATGGAGCCGGCGACCGTCGAGAGACCGAGAACGAGCGCCGTGACGACCGCAGCGGCCGCGGCCGCCGAGCGGCGCGAGGCCGGGGTGAAGCCGCGTTCCTCGCGGTGGATGGCGATGGCGATCGCTTTGGCCTTCATGCGCGTCACTCCACTCTCGCGCGGCGCGCCGGACGAGCGGCCGCGACGGGATCAGGGTCGCGCCGTCGTGCTGAAGGAGTGGTGAATCCCCGCCTGCGAACCGAGATCGCGGTTAACGCTTTCCTGCCCGGGCGACCGCCGGAAGCGTTCGGAGGGCGCCCCGCCGTCGCCTATTTGACAACGCCCGCCCGAAGTGAAATCACCCGCCCTGCCCGAGACATCCGCGAGAGAGAGCGCAATCGATGACCGTCCGCCACCACCGCGAGGATCTGCCGGCCGATTACGAGCCGGGAGCGTCGATCGCCGTCGACACCGAGACGCTCGGCCTCAATCCGCTGCGCGACCGGCTCTGCGTGGTGCAGATCTCGAGAGGCGACGGCGACGCCGACGTGGTGCAGATCGTCAAGGGGCAGAAGCGTCCCGAGACCCTCGCGCGCGTTCTGGCTGATCCCGGCGTCCTGAAGATCTTCCATTTCGCCCGCTTCGACCTCGCGGTGCTGGAGCACGCGCTCGGCGTCACGTCCGCGCCGGTCTATTGCACCAAGATCGCCTCGAAGCTGACGCGCACCTACACGGACCGGCACGGCCTCAAGGATCTCACCCGCGAGCTGATCGGCGTCGACCTCTCCAAGCAGCAGCAATCTTCCGACTGGGCGGCCGATGACCTGACGCAGGCCCAGCTCGAATACGCGGCCTCCGACGTCCTTCACCTTCACGCCCTCAAGGAGCGCCTCGACGCCATGCTTGCGCGCGAGGACCGCGCGGGGCTGGCGCAGGCCTGTTTCGACTTCTTGCCGACCCGCGCCCGGCTCGACCTTGCGGGCTGGTCCGAGACAGATATCTTCGCGCATAGCTGATGGGTCGATCGACGGGAGAGCGGCATGGACGCACAATCCGACACGGCGACGACAGGCGCTGCGCGCACGAGCCGCCCGTGCCCCTCCTGCGGGACGGATCATGACGCGGCCGGGGACGGCGTCGTTCTCGAACGCGATGGCTGGAGCGTCGTGCGGTGCCGGTCCTGCGGCTTTGTTTACATGCCGGAATTCGCGCCTGCGGAGGCGTTTGTCGACGATCTCGCCTGGGAGAAGCAGTTCGCCCGCGAAGCCAAGGCGCGGCTCAGGCGAATGCCGATCCTCCAGCGGATCGAAAACGTCACGCGCTGGCGCCATCGAATCCTGCCGCGCGCCCGGCCGGAGACGCTCGCGCGGGCGCGCGTCACGGGTGGGGCGATGCTCGACATCGGCTGCGGCACCGGCTCGCACGCGCTGCCCTTCACGCCCGATTTCACTCCCTACGGCATCGAGATCTCGCGCAACCTCGCCCGCGAGGCCAATGAGGCTTTCGCGGCGCATGGCGGGCGCTGCGAGCACGCCGAGAGCCGGGTCGGGCTCGCGCGTTTCCCGGAGGGCTTCTTCTCGGTCGCCGTGCTGCGCTCGTATCTGGAGCACGAGGCCTATCCGAACGACGTGCTCGCCGGGCTGTTCCGGGTGATCCGGGAGGGCGGGGTCGCGATCGTCAAGGTCCCGAATTTCGGCACGATCAACCGCCTCGTGATGGGCTCTCGCTGGTGCGGCTACCGCGTGCCCGACCACGTGAATTATTTCACGCGCCGCTCGCTGGCCGATATGGCCAAGCGACACGGGTTCAGGATCGAATACCCGTTCCCGTGGAGCCTGCCGACGGACGACAATATGTGGGCCGTGCTGCGGCGGTGAGAGGCTCACCTCGCGCCGCTCGCGAAGGAAGGTCTTTTCCTTTTCGTTCGCGCGGGACATAACTTCGCCATCGGCGTAAGCCAGCGCTCTCGACGCGCGGCACAGGGGCGCCGGATCGGGGGCGGGGTTTTCGAGTGGACGGACGCGTCGCAATCACTGACCAGGGGGCGAGGTCGCGCGGCTATGCGGGCGCGGTGCGCCATTCGCGCCGCGTGCGCGTCCTGCGGCGCGCGATCCCCATCGCGGCGTTCGGCGCCGTCGCGCTCGTGGTCGCGGTGACCCTGTTCAATCCGTTCGCCAGCGTCGGCGGGTTGACGATCGGACCGGTCAGCGTCTCGGGCACGCGCATCGTCATGGACGCTCCGCGCCTGCGCGGATTTCAGGACGGCTCGCGCCCCTACGAGGTCACGGCCGAAGAGGCCTCCCAGGATGTCCGCGAACCCCATCTCGTCGACCTGCGCGAATTGCGCGCGAGGCTCACCGTCGACGACGCGGGCGCGACGGCTCTGGTCGAGTCCGCGACGGGGCGCTTCGACACGCATGCCGAGATCCTGGAGTTGAACCGCGACGTGCGGGTCGTCTCGTCGAGCGGCTACACCCTCGACCTGTCGTCGGCCACCGTCGATTTTAAGGGCGGCGGCGTCGTGTCGAACGAGCCCGTCCGGCTCGTTTTCGAATCCGGCTCCGTCGAGGCCGGGTCGATGTCGATCGTCGACAGCGGCGCCGTCATCACGTTCGAGGGCGGCGTAAGCAGCGTCTTCGCCGCGCCGGCGCTCGGCGCCCGCCCACCCGCTGCGGGAGCCGATGCGCCCCAGAGCCCCCAGAATTGAGAATCGGGACAGAAATGACGCCGTCGACCGCAATTTCCCGTCTCGCCCGCCTCGCGCTCGTCGCGTTCGCCCTCGCGGCCGCGCCGGCCCTCGCGCAGAACCCGGACGCCGCGTTCGGCGGCCTCGGCTCCAATTCGACGGACCCGATCCGCATCGACGCGGACAAGCTCGACGTGTTCGACCGCGAGAACCGCGCGGTGTATTTCGGCAATGTCGTCGCGGTTCAGGGCGACACCACGATCCGCTGCACGCAATTGACGATCTTCTTCGACCGCCAGCCCACGACGGGCGCCTCCGGCGGAGGCGACACGGGCGATTCGATCGACCGGATCGAATGCGTCGGTCCCGTGACGATCCTGTCGCGCGACCAGGTGGCGACCGGCGCCAACGCCGTCTACGACCGGCAGATCGGCCAGATGATCATCACCGGCGACGTGGCGCTGAGCCAGGGCCAGAACGTGACGCGCGGGGAGCGGCTCGTCTACGACATCGATCGCGGCGTCGCCAATGTCGAGGCGGGCGCGTCGCAGCGCGTGCGCGGCTTGTTCGTGCCGGGGCAGGGGCAGACGCCGCAGTGACGACGAATGCGCCGGCTCCGGCGACCGATCGTCCCGCCGGGGCGTTCCGCATTGCCGGCGCAAGCGCCGTCGTTTACCAGAAATCACGGGGCCGGGCCTTCGGGCGCGCGGCCCGTCCGCACAGAGTGACGACGCCTTGAACGAACCGTTCGATCCCAGGAACCATGCGCAGGTCCACGCCAGTCCGGCGGGGGCGCCGGACGCGTCGCGCGCCGGTCCGGGCGCCGTTTCGCCCTCGTTCGACGACGCCCGGGCTTACGAAGAAACGGCCTACGACGAGCAGGCTTACGATCCTCGATCCTATGAGCCGGCTCCCGTCGCGCCTGCGGCCGCCGTTCGCACGGGAGGCGCCAGGGGATTCTTGTCGCGGCTCTTCGGCGCCGACGAGGACGAGGGCGGCGAGGGGGACGGCGTCAACGCCGGGTTCGGCGGCCCCGGAATGCTCGCGGTCAAGGGCCTCCAGAAGAGCTACCGCGGCCGCGCCGTCGTGCACGACGCCGGGCTGCACGTGCGCCGGGGCGAAGCCGTGGGCCTGCTCGGCCCCAACGGCGCCGGCAAGACGACGATCTTCTACATGGTCACCGGCCTCGTCGCCGCCGATCGCGGCGTGATCAGCCTCGACGGCAACGACGTCACGCACATGCCGATGTATCGCCGCGCCCGGCTCGGCATCGGCTACCTGCCGCAGGAGGCCTCGATCTTCCGGGGCCTCAATGTCGAGGACAACATCCGCGCGGTGCTGGAAGCAGTCGAGCCCGACCGCAAGGCGCGCGAATACAAGCTCGACTCGCTGCTCGAGGAATTCAACATCACGCGCCTGCGCAAGGCGCCCTCGATCGCCCTCTCGGGCGGCGAGCGGCGTCGCTGCGAGATCGCGCGCGCGCTCGCCGGCGATCCGACCTTCATGCTGCTCGACGAGCCCTTCGCCGGCATCGACCCGATCGCCGTGGGCGACATCCAGAACCTCGTGCGGCATCTCACGCGCCGCGGCATCGGCGTCCTCATCACCGACCACAACGTCCGCGAAACGCTCGGCCTCATCGACCGCGCCTACATCATCCATTCCGGGCGCGTCCTGACCGAAGGCTCTCCCGCCCAGATCGTGGCCAATCCCGAAGTGCGCAAGCTCTATCTCGGCGAGGATTTCCGGCTCTGACGGATCGTAGGCCGGCGACGAGAGTCATCCGGCTTGACATTTTTATAATGTTATAACGTTACATGCGTATGAAGCCGCACGAGGTGACCATGCGCGATATCGACAACCGCCTGCCCGTAACCGTCCTCTCCGGATTTTTGGGAGCGGGCAAGACGACGCTCCTAAACCATGTCCTCAACAACCGCGATGGCCGCAAGGTCGCCGTGATCGTCAACGACATGAGCGAGGTCAACATCGACGCCGACCTCGTGCGCGGGGGCGGAGCCGAGCTTTCCCGCACTGAGGAGAAGCTCGTCGAAATGTCCAACGGCTGTATCTGCTGCACGCTGCGCGATGATCTCCTCGCCGAGGTGCGCCGCCTCGCCGCCGACGGGCGCTACGATTACCTCCTCATCGAGGGCACGGGCGTCGCCGAGCCGCTGCCTATCGCCGCGACCTTCGACTTCCGCGACGAGAACGGCGAGAGCCTGTCCGACGTCGCGCGGCTCGACACGATGGTCACGGTGGTCGACGCCGTGAATCTCCTCAAGGATTACGGTTCGCAGGATTTCCTGCGCGATCGAGGCGAAACCGCTGGAGAGGAGGATGATCGAACGCTCGTCGACCTGCTCGTCGACCAGATCGAATTCGCCGACGTGATCGTGCTCAACAAGGTCTCCGACGCGACGTCCGAGCAGCGCGAACTGGCGCGCGGAATCATCCACGGCCTCAATCCCGGCGCGCGCGTGGTCGAGGCTGATTTCGGGCGCGTGCCGCTCGCGGAGATCCTCGACACCGGACGGTTCGATTTCGAGAAGGCCGGGGAGCATCCGCTCTGGAGCAGGGAACTCTACGGCCATGCGGAGCATGTTCCCGAGACCGAGGAATACGGCGTCGCGAGCTTCGTTTACCGCGCCCGCAGGCCGTTCCATCCCGAGAAATTCAACGCTTTCATCAACGGTTCCTGGCATAGGGTGATTCGCGCAAAGGGCCATTTCTGGCTCGCGACCCGGCCTGACTGGGTCGGCGAATTATCGGTCGCGGGCGCCGTTCGCCGCGCCTCCGCCATGGGTTTCTGGTGGAGCGCCATCCCGAAATCCCGCTGGCCGAAGGACGAGGAGTGGACGAAGCTCCTGAACCGGCACTGGAGCCCGGTCTGGGGTGACCGCCGACAGGAAATCGTCTTCATCGGGATCGGCATGGACGAGGCGACGATCCGCGCGAGCCTCGATTCCTGCCTCGTCGGATCGAGCCTCGGCGAGCGTTTCGACGCGGACGCCTTCCGTGATCTGCCGGACCCTTTCCCCGCATGGCGACGCGACGCGGCCTGAATCTCGGCGCTTGATTTTCACCGCCGCGCTTGCGACGTACCGCGCGACGCCGCGCGTCGGGCGCAGGCTGCGGAGTGAGCCATGACCAGGGGATTGTCCTTCTCGAAGGAGAAGATTCGCGTTCTGTTCCTGGAGAACGTGAATGACAGCGCCGTCGCGCTGCTCGAGCAGGCGGGCTACGTCACCGTCACGCGCCTGCCCAAGGCGCTCGACGGCGAGGCTCTGAAGGAGGCGCTCAAGGGCGTCCATATCCTCGGCATCCGCTCGCGCACCCAGATCACCGAAGACGTTCTCGCCGCCGCGGACCGGCTGATCGCGATCGGCTGCTTCAGCGTCGGCGTGAACCAGGTCGATCTCGACGCCGCGCGCCGGCGCGGCGTGCCGGTGTTCAACGCGCCGTTCTCCAACACGCGCTCCGTCGCGGAACTGACGCTCGCCGAAATCGTCATGCTCATGCGGCGCATCCTGCCGCGCTCGGCCTCGGCCCACGAGGGCGGTTGGGACAAGTCGGCCAACGACAGCCACGAGGTTCGCGGCAAGACGCTCGGCATCGTCGGCTACGGCAATATCGGCAGCCAGCTTTCGACGCTCGCCGAGAGCTTCGGCATGCGCGTGATCTATTACGATCACACGGACCGCCTGCGCCACGGTAACACGGAGCCCGTCGGCAGCTTGCGCGAGCTGCTCGCCGAGTCCGACGTCGTCAGCCTGCACGTGCCGGAAACGTCCGCCACGCAGGGCATGATCGGCATGGACGAGCTGCGCGCCATGAAGGCGGGCGCCTACCTCATCAACAACAGCCGCGGCACCGTCGTCGATCTCGACGCGCTCGCCACCGTGCTGCGCGAGGGCCATCTGCGCGGCGCGGCGATCGACGTGTTTCCGGTCGAGCCGGGCTCGAACGCCGAACGGTTCAAGAGCCCCCTGCAGGGCTTGGAGAACGTCATTCTCACCCCGCATGTGGGCGGTTCGACGCTCGAGGCGCAGGAGCGCATCGGCGTCGAGGTCGCGCGCAAGCTCGTCGATTATTCCGATATCGGCTCGACGATCGGCGCGGTGAACTTCCCGGCCGTGCAGCTTCCGCCCCGGCCGCACGGCGCGCGATACATGCATGTCCACGAAAACGCGCCGGGCATCCTCGCGCGGTTGATCGGGATATTCTCGGGACGCGGCCTCAACATCGTCGGTCAGTTCCTGCAGACCGACGGCGAAATCGGCTATGTCGTCATCGAGCTCGACAGCGTGCCCGAGGACGCGCGCGAGATCCTGACGGAGCTGCGCGCGCTCGACGGCACGATCCGCGCGCGCGTGCTGTACGTGAGGTAATTAGGACACACTGCGACAACGCCGGAAGCTTGACTGGCCGGCGCGTCTTGGCGCGATAGCGCCGAGGCGATACTTGTGTTCGCGTGTGCGAAACCGTACGCCGCCCGAATCATCGCTGTTGGAATTGCAATCCCCCATGCTCGCTCTCCGCGCCAGCCTCGTCGCCTTCGCTTTCATGCTGGCCGCCTGCCAGCCTCCGCAGGACGTATCGCTGCAGGAGACCGGGCCGCAGGACTACAACGCATGGTACACCGGCCTGATGGCGGACGAGCCCTTCGACGTGCCGCTCGTCAACAAGGCCTATATCGACCCGAAATTCCATCGTCAGCAGGTCGATTACGCGGGCCGCGAGGCGCCGGGAACCATCGTCGTCGATATCGACAACCGCTTTCTCTACCTGGTCGAGCCGGGCGGGCGGGCGATGCGCTACGGCATCGGCGTGGGCCGTAACGGCTTCGCCTGGCGCGGCGACGCGCGCATCGCGCGCAAGGGCGTCTGGCCGAACTGGAGCCCGACCGACAACATGCGCCGGATCATCCCGGACCTGCCGGCCTTCATGGAGGGCGGCGTCGACAACCCCCTCGGCGCCCGCGCGCTCTACCTCTATCAGGGCGACCGCGACACGCTGTTCCGGATCCACGGCACGAACGAGCCCTGGTCGATCGGCGAGCAGGTCTCCTCGGGCTGCGTGCGCCTTCTCAACGAAGACATCGTCGACCTCCACAGCCGCGTGTCTGTGGGCGCGCGCGTGACGGTTCGTCGCGGCGGCGTCGGCGCCTGACGAAACGCAACCCGGGCGCAACCTTGGCGCCGGCCCTCGCGGTCCCCACTTGTGGCATTGCGCGTCTCGAGACGCGCAGGCCACAGGATTGGAAGGAACCCTGCGATGGATGTGAAACGGCTGCTTGAAGGCTTTCTCGGACAGGTCGGCGGAACGCGGGCCGGAGCGCCCCGGGAGGGCGGGCAGACCGGCCCCGCGTCGCAGGGCGGCCAGATCCAGGACATGATCGCCAAAGGTCTGGGAGGCGCGGGCGGCTTGGGCGGCTTGGGGGGCTTGGGCGGCTCCTTACCCGGCGGACTGGCCGGCGGCGCGGCCGCGGGCGGCCTCATGGCGCTTCTTCTGGGAAGCAAGCAGGCTCGCAAGCTAGGCGGAAAAGCTCTGACCTATGGCGGCCTCGCCGTCGTCGGCGGCCTCGCCTACAAGGCCTGGCGCGACTACAACGCCGCCAAGGGCGCAGGCGGCGCCGCTCCCGCGACCGGTCCCATCGACATCGCCCGGCTTCCTCCCCCGCCGCCGGGCGGCGCCTTCGATCTCACCGCGCAGACCGACGCGCAGGGCGAGGACATGCGTCTCACCCTCGTTCGCGCCATGATCAGCGCGGCGAAGGCTGACGGCCATATCGATTCCGCCGAAAACGCCGCGATCCAGCAGCAGATCACGAATATGAGCCTCGCGCCGGACGAGAAGGCGTTCCTGTTCGACCAGCTCAACGCCCCGAGCGATCCGATCGCGATCGCGCGGCTCGCGGGCGGCGAGGAGCAGGGAGCCGAGATCTATCTCGCCTCGGCGCTGGCCGTCGACGCGGATACGCCCGAGGAGAAGCGCTATCTCGAGCGCCTCGGAGACGCGCTGCGTCTGCCGGAGGCTCTGCGCGCCGAGCTCGATCGGCACGCGCAGGCCGCGAAAGCCGGCTGACGTCGCGCTCAGGCTGCGGGCAGGCCCAGCGCCGCCCGCAGCTCCGGCAAGATCTGGAGCGCGATGTACAGGCCATAGACGGCGAGAAGGATCGCGCCCTCGCGTCGTCCGATCCGCCAGCCGGTCATCGCGAAGACCACGAGCATCACGGCCGCGAGCGCGGCCACCCAGACGTCGAACGCGGCGATGCCGGCCGGTATCGTCAGCGGCGCGACGAGGGCCGTGACGCTGAGAATGCCCAGAATGTTGAAGATGCAGCTGCCGACGATGTTGCCGAAAGCGACGTCGGCGTGCTTGCGGATCGCCGCCATCACCGACGTCACCAGTTCGGGCAGCGAGGTTCCGATCGCGACCAGGGTCAGACCGATCACCGCCTCCGACAGGCCGAAATCGAGCGCGATCACGATCGCCGCGTCGACGAGGAGGTCCGCCCCGATCAGCACGCCCCCCATGCCGCCCAGCGTGATCGCGAGCGCGACCGGCAGGCTCGTGCCCTGCATGTCGACTTCCTGGGCCTCCTGACCGTGCATCGCGGCGCCGGCGTCGAGCTCATGCGAATCGGTCCACCAGGTGAACGCCGTATAGGCCAGAAGCAGCGCGAGGCCGGCGACGCCCATCACGCGATCGATCGCTCCCGAGAGAATCGCGGCGACGAGAACCGCAGTCGCGATCAGAAGCGCCGGTCCGTCCCGCCGAAACGCTTCACGATTCGTCGCGATCGGCAGAAGCACGGCCGAAACGCCGAGGATGAGGAGAATGTTGGCGATATTGCTGCCGACGACGTTGCCGACTGCGAGACCGGGCGCGCCCTTCATCGCGGCGTTGACGCTCGCCACGAGTTCGGGCGTCGAGGTGCCGAACCCGACGAGGGTCAGCCCGATCAGCATCGGGGACATGCCGAAGGCGCGGGCGACCGTGACCGCGCCGCGCACCAGATACTCGCCGCCAGCGAGCAGCAGCGCGAAGCCTGCGGCGAGGAGAAACCATTCGTTCATCAGTGGCGCTCTTTCCGGATAGTGTCAGACGTTGGGAGAATAGGCGGCGCGGCCGCTCGAGAGCGCGTCGTCGAGAAGCGCGAGGCGATCCTGCCCCCAGAACACTTCGCCGTCGAGCACGTAGGCGGGCGCGCCGAATACGTCGGCCGCGAGGGCGCTTTGGAGATTGAGCGCGTAGATCGCCTCGGCCGTCGAGCTGCGTGCAGCCGCGAGGACGGCCTGCGCGTCGTGGCCTGCTTCGGCGAGGAGGTCCGCGACGACGTCGTCGCGGGCGAGATCGCGCTCGTCGACCCACACCCCTTCGAAGACGAGGCGCAAAAACCCCTCGGGATCGGCGCCCTCGGCGACCAGCGCCACGATCACGCAATCCGAGAGCGTCGGGTCGAAGGGCACGTATTTCGGCTTGATGTTGAAATGCAGGCCACGGCGATCGCGCCAGCGTTGCAGTTCCACGAGCCTGTAGCGTCGCCGCACCGGCGGACGCTCCGCGAGCGGGAGACCCCCGGTCTCGCGAAATATGCGCGACAGGGAAACCGGCTTGTAATTCACCTTGAGCCCGTGCCGTTGGGCGATCTCCATGAAGGCGTCGTGCCCGATGAAGGCCCAGGGCGAACTGCTCGAGAAATAATAATCGACCGACCGCGACATGACGCTTTTCCCTGCAGAGGCGGGACTATCGGCGGTTCCGAGTCGGCTTACAAGGCGAAATCGGCGCCCGAACGGCGGTTGACGAGCCGTTCCCCGCACGGCTCCAATGGCGGGGTCCAGGGAGAAATCCGATGCGGATATTCGTGCTGACGGGCGCCGGCGTGTCGGCGGAAAGCGGGCTCGGCACGTTTCGGGACGCCGGCGGGATGTGGCGGCGTTTCGATCCGATGAAACTCGCCACGCCCGAAGCGTTCGCGCGCGATCCCGATCTCGTCCACGCCTTCTACGACGCGCGGCGCGCCAATCTGCTCACCGCCGAGCCGAACGCGGCGCACGCTGCGCTGGCGCGGCTGGAGGCTGGGCTCGCAGAGCGCGGCGGCGACCTCTTCCTCTGCACCCAGAACATCGACGACCTGCACGAGCGCGCGGGCTCGACGCGCGTCGCCCATATGCACGGCGAGTTGCTCAAGGCCCGCTGCCTCGCGTGCGGGGAAACGCCGCCGTGGCGGGCCGATCTGGGCGTCGCCGCGGCGGGGTTCGTTTCGCAGGCGCGGGCGCTCGGGATACGCACCTGCGAGATCAATCTCGAGCCCTCCGACAACGCGCGGCTCTTCGACGAGCGCCGATACGGTCCGGCCAGCGAGGCGGTCCCGGCCTTCGTCGAGGCCGCGCTCCGGGCGCGCTGAGGCTCAGGCCGGATCGTCGTCGGGCGACAGGCGGCGGGTCGAGCGCCAGGATTCGAGCACGTCGTCGATGTCGCCGGCGACGAAATGGCGCGCCGAATCGACGTCGTAGCCCTCGGCCAGAAGCGCGTCGTAGTCGGTCAGGACGTGGCGGATATAGGCCACCATCGAGAGCCAGGCGGCGTTCTCCGGGGCGGCGCCGCGAAGGCCCGGGCTGTCGAGCGCGTGATCGACGATGGCCTCGCGCTCGAAACGCGGGGCCCCCGGCGCGAGCCGGTCCAGAACCGCAGCGACGGCGTCACGACGCGACATCGGGCCCTCCGCATCTGTTGGGCGAGGCGACATCAGACGCGAGGCGCCGCGACCGCGCAAGAGGGGGGCGCCGGCGAGGCTTGACACGAGGGCGCGCGCGCCCGATCCCGGAGCAATGCAGCGCCTCATTCCCGTCAGCAACCCCGACGATCCCCGCATCGCCGCCTATCGCGACGTGCGCGAGCGCGATCTCGTGGGACGGCAGGGACGCTTCGTCGCGGAAGGCGAGGTGGTGCTGCGTCAGATGGCGCGCGCGGGCCGCTTCGAGTTCGAATCGCTGCTGATCGCGGAGAACCGGATTTCGGCGTTGGCCGATTTCTTGGCGGCGCTGCCCGACGGGGTTCCGGTATATGTCGCCGGGCGTGCGGCGATGGACGCGATCATCGGCTTTCCGATCCATCGCGGAGCGCTGGCGATCGGGATCGCGCCGGAGCCGGGCGATCCCGCCGCGCTTCTCGCGCGCTCGTCGGGCCGCGCTCTGGCGGTCGGCTGCGTGGGTCTCGCCAACCACGACAATGTCGGCGGGATCTTCCGCAACGCGGCCGCGTTCGGAGCGGGGGCGGCGCTGCTCGATTCGGCCTCCTGCGACCCGCTGTACCGCAAGGCGATCCGCGTTTCGGTGGGCGCCGCGTTGACGACGCCGTTCGCACGCTGCGCGGACGCGCACGCGATGATCGATCTGTTCGAGGGCGGAGGCTTCGAGACCTTCGCGCTGACCCCGCGCGGCGCGTTGTCGCTGGAGGAGGCCGCGCGAAACGCCGGGCCGCGCCGCGCCCTTCTGTTGGGCGCAGAGGGGCCGGGCCTGCCGGAGGACGTCATCGCCCGCGCGACGAGCGTGCGCATCGACATGGCGGGGGGCTTCGACAGCCTGAACGTCGCGACGACCGCCGGGATCGCGCTCTACGCCCTGTCGCGCTGAGGCTCAGCCCGGAGCGTTCGGCTCGACTTCCGCGCCGTAGGGCTTGATCCCGCCGCGTCCGAGATCGAGTTCGCGCTTGATCACGGCCTGGAAGCGCTGGTTCGGGCCGAAGCCACCGAGCGGCCCGTCCTCCAGCTTGGCGAGCGCGTGGCCGCATTCGTGGATGATGAGGTCGCGCAGGTCGCCCTGGTCGAGGTTGATCCAGATCTTTTCGTCGCGGGCGCCGATCGTCGAGCGGCTGGGGCCGCCGCCGCGGCCGATGACGATCCAGAGCGTGTCGAGCTCTGAGAACGCCTTCTCCACGACGCTCCGGAAGGTCGGGCTCAGGCGGAACAGTTCCTCGAGGACGCCGACGGCCTCGGACGCGCGTTCGCCCGAGATCAGCACGCGCTCGTCGAAGGCCACGGCCAGTTCGCCGCGCTCCTGCGCCGCCTCGTTGTGCTCGCGATACTCGCGCCGCAGGATGGCCTGGAACTCGCGCGCGCGGCGCTCGAAATCCTTCTCCTCGCGCGTGCGCGCGATCGGGCCGACGCGTTGCGGGCCCTGATTGCGAATCGGTCCCTTGACCATGCTCGAGGCTCGCCTCCCGGTTGCGGCGATCATAATATCGTGAAATGGGCGGAAAACCACGCCGGTGAAGGCTCCTCGCCCTGAAACCGCCATCGACGCCTAGGCAGACCACCCGGCGACCGCTTATGCTGTCGCCAGAGTCGATGCGCGCCGCCATGCGGGTTCGCGCGCCGCAGCAATCGAGAAACCGGACAGGCTTGATGATGATCACGACGATGATCCTGACACCGTCGCGCCGGAACGCCGCCGTCGCGGCGCTCGCAGGAGCGCTCGTCTTCGCCGCGCCGCTGGCCGTGACGGCGCAGACCGCGCGCGCGTCCACATGGGTAGAGGGCGCTCCGGCCCTCGTCGCGGATCTGAATTCGGGGCAGGTGCTGTATTCTGAGAACGCGGCCGATCCGTGGTTCCCGGCCTCGTTGACCAAGCTCATGACGGCCTATGTGGCGCTGGACGAGGTTCGCGCCGGGCGGCTCGGCTACGACACCCTGCTGACCGTCACCGCGAACGCCGCCGCCCAGCCCCCGTCCAAAATGGGCTTCAAGCCCGGCGAGCGCATCCGGCTCGACAACGCGCTTCTGATCATCATGGTGAAGTCGGCCAACGACGTGGCCACGACGATCGCAGAAGGCGTATCGGGCTCCGTCGACGATTTCGTTTCGAAGATGAACCTCGCGGCCGCGCGGATCGGCATGCATGACAGCTATTTCGCCAATCCGCACGGCCTGCCCGACGCCCGCAAGCGCACCTCCGCCCGCGACATGGCGCTTCTGGCGCGCGCGCTCTGGCGGGAGTTTCCGGAGGCGCGTGGGATCTTCGGCCTCGATTCGATCCGCTACGGCCGCACGCTGATGCGCAACCACAACGGCCTCGTCGGGCGCTATACCGGCGCGACCGGCATGAAGACGGGCTATATCTGTTCGTCGGGGTTCAATGTCGTCGCGACGGCGCAGCGCGGCGGGCGCGATATCGTCACCGTCGTGATGGGCGCCCCGACCGCCGCCGAACGCACGGCCAAGTCGGCGTCGCTGATGGAATACGGGTTCTCCACCTTCGGCGGCTTCGGCGGGACGACCCTCGAAACGATGCCGCGATCCGCCAAGCCGGGTCCGCCGGATCTGCGCCCGATCATCTGCAACCCCAATCGCAATCGCAACGCCGCTACGGGCGAGAGCGATTCGGACACGGGAGCGGTCGCGACCGCCGGGTTCTCGGCGTTGTTCGGATTCGGCGGCGTCCGGTTGCCGGTCGTGGCCTTGCCCGAGCGCGGGCCGCCGGATCCGATCCGGGTCTGGACCGGCTCGACGCCGCCCGGCGCGGAGCAGGCCGTCGCGTCGGCGGCGTCGACGGCTCCCGCCGCCGCGACGACCTCGGGCGCGCGTACGGTGCCGATGCCGCCGCGCCGCCCCGCGATCTGAACGCGCGGCGCGGTCGGCTCGCGCGGCTCAATCCACGATGATCTTGTAGACGCGCCCCGGTTCGATCCGGTCGCCGGCCTCGAGGCCGTTCAGCACGCGAAAGATATCGACGCTGCCGCCGGCGCCCGACATCCGCCGCGCCATCGCGGCGACGTCGTCTCCGGGAGCGGCGCGCGCGATTTGCAGCCGGGGCGGCTGGAGCCGGGCGACATCCGCCGCCGTGATCGGGCGGATGCTCGCCAACACCTCCTGGAAGAGGCGCTCGGCGCCCGCGTCGCGCGGGCGGAACGCGAAGATCAGACGAAAGACGCGCCCCTCCTGCCGCACGGCGGCGAGGCGGAAACTCCACTCGCGCCCCCGTGACGCGCCGGTCGCGGCCTCGAGCCCGTTGACGGTCGTGAGCGCGAGGGATTCGGAGCGCATGTCGTCCGTCCACGTCGCCTGTAAGACGTCCGTCAGCGATTGTCCGTCGGTTCCCTCGACGAGGTCGAAGAGCAGGCGGCGGGATTCGTCGGCCGAGCTGCCGAGCACGGCGCGCGAGGAATTGTCGAGGCGAAAGCCGTCCGGCGCGGTGAATCCGATCCGCAGCCGTCCGTTGACGTATTCGCGCCCGCGCACCATGCCGTCGCTCGAATTGTCGCCGAAGGCCACGCCGTCGAGCACGGAGAGGTAGCCGTCCCGATCGGTCGCGCCGACGCCCGGCGCCGAGAAGCCGCGCGCGGCGATCCGGGCGGCCTCGATGCGCTGCGCCGTCGCCGGATGCGTGGCGAACATGTCGTAGGCCGCGCGCTGCACGCGCCCTCCCGAGGCGCCGCTCGCCAGTTCGACCCAATTGTCGAGGTTGCGCAGGAAGCGCGTCGCGCCGTGCGGGTCGTAGCCCGCGCGCGCCAGGGTCGCCACCGCGGTCAGGTCGGCCTCGATCTCCTGCTCGCGGGAGAAGCGCGCGATGTCCATGCGCGTCGTGTCGCGCACGAGTTCGGCGGCGCGCTGGTCGCGCAAAACGTCGGCGACGACGCGCGTGACGAGCGCCGAGCGCATCTCCAGCTCCGAGCGCGTCGAGGCGTGGCGCAGCGTCACGTGCGCGATCTCGTGGGCCATCACGGCGGCGAGTTCCGCGTCGTCGTTGGCGAGGGCGAGGAGCCCGCGCGTCACGTAAAGGCGGCCGTTGGGGAGGGCGAAGGCGTTGACGGCGGGCGAATCGAGCAGCGTGACGCTGAAGCGCTCGTCCGGGCGGTCGGTCGCCGGCGTGAGGCTCGCGACGATGCGCTCCAGATAGGCCTGCGCCGACGGAGCGCGATACTCGCCGCCGAACGCGGAAACGAGCCGCGCATGTTCGCGTTCGGCTGCGTTGTCGGGCGTCGCCACGACGGGCGCCGTCGTGGTCGCCGGCGCCGAGCGCAGGACCTCGCCCGATCCGGCGATGCAGCCGCCGAGAAGGAGCGCCAGCGCGGCGCCCGTCAGGCAGGCGCGCGCGGCGCGATGCAGGGACCCGCCGCGCGGGGTTCCGCCGCCCGGGAATAGGGCTTCTGGGAGCATGACAAAACTCATCGCCGCCGCCGCTCAGCGTCCATCGTTTCGACAAAATCAGCCGTCGTGAGTTCGACGGCCGGCCCCCGCCAGATCTGGATTATACCGCGCACGCGGATTCGTCGACCCGTCAATGCGTCGGCGTCGAGCCCGCGGGCGACGAGCGCGGACCAGATGCGGGGCGTCGCCATGACGGTGAAGCCGCCGTCCCAGTTCCGCGAGAAGTCGATATAGGTGCGCCGCGTCCGCTCGCCGACGCCGACGACCACGCCTTCGACGATGGCGAAACGGCCTGCGCGTTCGAGGATGAGCTCGGGCTGGTCGGCCGAGAGGGGGCGGATGCGCTCCTCCCGCCACAAACCCCGCCCGGCGCGCCGCGCCGTCTCCTCGCGAGCGAGCAGCGCCGCGTCGCACAGAGCCTCGCGCGCCCCCGGATCGACCCGCGCGGCGCCGGTCGCGATCAGGGTGGCCGCGAGATCTCGCGGGGCGTCGCTTCCGGGGTCGAGGAGGATCCGCGCCGGGCGTCGCCGCCAGCGATCCTCGTCCGCGCCTGCGAGGAACGCGACCGCGTGGTCGCTGCGCGCCGCGCGCGCGACGATCACGGCCGCGGCCTCGTCGTCTGCGACGGCGACGTCGGCGACGAGCGCCCTCGCCCCCGAAGCGAGCGCGATCTCGCCCTCGCCGGCATAGCCCGCGACCCTCTCCGACGACGGCTCCCAGCGGCAGGCGTGGGCGGGCGCGACCCAGACAGCGGGAACGAGAACAGCGCACAGGCCGGCGGCGAGCGCTCGCCAGCCGGCGGCGGCGCGTGCGCGCCTCGAAGGGCCGTTCGCCATTCCAGACCCCGTCATCGTCGCTCTTCCCGCACCGATCCCGCGCCGCCGATAGACGCGGATCGTCTCACGATCGGGCATCGCGAACCAGAGCCCTGGACATCTTTAGATCGCGCCGCGATGGCGTCCTAAGATCGGCGCCTGTCGCAAACGGTAACCAAACTTGATCGCCCGCCCGTTTGCCGGGGATGCGTTTCGGGCTACACGACGGCGCGCGCAATCGGCGCATCCGTGAATCGCTCCCGAGGCCCTCCATGACCGCGACCATCCCCTTCATTGATCTCGGCGCCCAGCGCCGCCGTCTCGGCAAGCTCGTCGACGACGCGATCTTGCGGGTCGTGGATCACGGCGGTTACATCATGGGTCCCGAAGTCGCCACGCTCGAAGCCGATCTGGCGGCGTTCTGCGGCGCCAAGCATGTGCTCAGCTGCGCCAACGGCACTGACGCGCTGGCGCTCGTCCTGATGGCCAAGGGCGTGCGGCCCGGCGACGCGATCCTCTGCCCGAGCTTCACCTTCGCCGCGACGGCGGAAGTCGTCGCCTGGCTCGGCGCCACGCCCGTCTTCGTGGACGTGGTCGAGGACACGTTCAACATGGACGTCGACAGCCTCGCCGCAGCGCTCGCGACCGCGCGCGAGAAGGGCCTCAAGCCCGTCGGCGTCATTCCCGTCGACCTCTTCGGCCAACCCGCCGATTACGACGCGATCGAGCCCTTCTGCTCCCGCGAGGGCCTGTGGATGCTCTGCGACGCGGCCCAGAGCTTCGGCGCGCAGTACAAGGGCCGCAAGGTCGGCGCGATCGGCGAGTTCTCGACGACGAGCTTCTTTCCGGCGAAGCCGCTCGGCTGCTACGGCGACGGCGGCGCGGTCTTCACCGAAAGCGACGAGATGATCGAGATCATGCGTTCGCTGCGCATCCACGGTCAGGGCGCCGACAAGTACGACAACGTCCGCATCGGCATGAACGGCCGCCTCGACACGATGCAGGCGGCGGTGCTTATCGAGAAGCTCAAGATCTTCCCCGACGAGATCGCAGCGCGCGACCGCGTGGCCAAGCGCTACGACGCGGGGCTCTCCGACGTCGCCGTCACTCCGAAGCTGATGGAGGGCGCGACCTCGGTCTGGGCGCAGTACACGATCCGCGCGCCCGGCTTCGACCGCGCCGCCTTCCAGGACGCGCTCAAGGCCGACGGGATCCCCACCGCCGTCTATTATCCCCGCCCGCTGCACCGCCAGAAGGCCTACGGTCATTATCCGGCCGCCGGAAACGGCCTGCCCGTCACGGAATTGCTCGCCGATCAGGTGGTCAGCCTGCCGATGCATCCCTATCTCGACGAGACGACGCAGGATCGCGTCATCGCCAGCGCCCGCAAGGCGCTCGGGGGCTGAGCGGCTTTCGTCACGGTTAACGGCCGCGCCCGGCCCGAGCTTGGCCGTAACGCCCGATTCACGATGCTTCGCGAATCCGGGGCGCCGTCAACGCTTCCTGAAGCCGATCCCTCGACTTTGGCTCAATTGCGCGGCGATCGTCCCTCGCGCGATGGGCGCGGGGATTGGCGGAGCTAATGAGCGGGGGATCGACCCGAGACTGGAGCGAGCAGGATTTCGACGCGATCGGCGTCGGGAGGCCGCGCACGCGCGCCCAGCGACGGCGTCGCCGCTCGATCGTGGGCCTGCTGCTCGGCAGCGTGGCGGTCGTGGCCCTGTTGACGGTCTACGCGCCGCGCCCCGATGACGCCGCTCCGCGAACGCCGTTTCTCGCCGATCCTCCCGAATTGCGCGCCCCGCCCGCCCGGTGGAGCGCGCTCGCCGTTCCGACATTGACGCCCTTCACGAACGATCCGGCGACGGCCGATCTCGCCTTGCGTCATGAAGCCTTCGCAGGCGCCGACGGCGCGTCGTCGCGCGACGTGGTCGAGATCGGGCGTTTCGCCGCCGACGCCACGCATCTGCGTGTCGCGGTCGAGCGCGGCAATGGCGCGCCGTCGGCGCGAAGCCTGTACGTGGATGTCGCGCTCGAAGCGGCGCAGGCGGGGCTCGCGGTCGCGAGAGCGGCGCGGGAAGAGCCGCTGGAGACGCGCCGCGGGCGCGTCGAGATCGCCCGGGTCGGGCTCGAAGACGGCGCGACGCGCGACTGTCTCGCCTTCCGCGACGAAGATCCCGCGCTGTCGGCGCGCATGTCCGGCTGGCTCTGCGCCGGCGGGGTGACGCGTGGCGATCTGGCCTGCGCGCTCGACGCCTTCGACTTCGTCGACGAGGCCGCCAGCCGCTCGGTTCTGAAGGAGCCGGTGGACGGCGCGGCGACCGAATGCGCGGACGTCGCCGTCGCGTCCGCCGCTCCGGATTGGCTCCCGGCCGCCGGGCAGGCGGCGGAGGCGCGGGACGTGGCTCCCGTCCCCCCGCGCCGACCGTCTTCTCTCTGAGCGGGACGCCTCAGCCGGCGACGCGCTGCAGGCGCTCGAGGATCGCGTCGCCCATCCCTGAGGTCGAGACCGTGTTCGTCCCAGGGCCCGCGATGTCGCCCGTGCGCACGCCGTCGGCGAGCGTCTGCGTGATCGCGCCCTCGAGCATGTCAGCCGCTTCGATCAGGCCAAAGGAATAGCGCAGGCACATGGCGAGCGAGCCGATCATGGCGATCGGGTTGGCGAGCTGACGTCCGGCGATGTCGGGCGCCGAGCCGTGGACGGGTTCGTAGAGCGCCTTGCGCTTGCCGGTCGAGGAATCCTCCGCGCCGAGAGAGGCGGAGGGGAGCATTCCGAGCGAGCCCGTGAGCATCGCCGCGACGTCGGAGAGAATATCGCCGAAGAGGTTGTCGCAGACGATGACGTCGTATTGCTTCGGATTGCGCACGAGCTGCATGGCGCAATTGTCGGCGAGCACGTGTTCGAGCTCGACGTCCGAGAACTCGCGCTTGTGGAGGTCGGTCACGACCTGCTTCCAGAGCACGCCGGACTTCATCACGTTGTGCTTCTCGGCCGAGGAGACCTTGTTGCGGCGCTTCTTGGCGAGGTCGAAGGCGACGCGCGCGATGCGCTCGATCTCGCCCGTGGTGTAGAGCTGCGTGTCGACGGCGCGCTTCTGGCCGTTCTCGAGCGTCACGATCTCCTTCGGCTCGCCGAAATACACGCCGCCGGTGAGCTCGCGCACGATCAGGATGTCGAGGCCTTCGACGAGCTCCTTCTTGAGCGAGGAGGCGTCCGCGAGCGCGGCGTAGCAGATCGCCGGGCGGAGGTTCGCGAACAGCGCGA
This sequence comes from Microvirga sp., assembly GCA_022241475.1. The sequence goes on from JAKOMT010000006.1 coordinate 85,684, forward strand.
GATCCTTGCGCAGGCGCAACAGGCCCGCCTCCGGGCGCACGTCATAGGCGACGTCCGCCCATTTCGGCCCGCCGACCGCGCCGAAGAGCACGGCGTCGGCCTGCATGGCGCGCTTCATCGCGTCTTCGCTGATCGCGGCCCCGTGCGCGTCATAGGCGACGCCGCCGACGAGATCGCTCTCGGTTTCGAACCTGGCGATCCCGGCCTTCGTGAACCAGGCGACGATTTTCTCGACCTCGGCCGCCACTTCGGGGCCGATGCCGTCGCCGGGAAGAAGAAGAAGCTTGTGGGTCGCCATGACGTCGCCTCGCTTTTATTTCGGATGCCGCTGCGAAGCGCTTTTGGCGAAAAGCGCCGCGCTCGGCAAGGCCCATCGAGGCAAAGGGCTTTGGATCAACCGCCGACGCCGTGGCGTCGGTCCACGTCAGAAGACGCTCAGCGCGAAGACTGCGGCGCAGAGAAGCGCGATCGAGCCCGAGAAGCCGAGCGCGGCGCGGGCGAAGGAGGGCGTTTCGCCGGCGGCCCGAATGCGGGCGCCAGCGCTGGTCGATTCGTTGTTCATGGGCGTCCCGCTCAGGCGCGCCGGAACCACGCGCCGTCATCCGTATTCGATTCCGGACGCGCGTTTACGCTCGATGGCCCGCGCCGTAAACGGGGGCGGACCGGGTTTTCCCGGGTTGATGCGCGGGCGCAACAGAGGCCGAAACGACGAAGGCCGCCCGTTGCGGGGCGGCCTTGAAACGATCGTCCCGAAAGAGGCGCGCTCAGGCGACCTTGCGCGGGCGACGGCCGCGCGGGGCGGGCTCCGCATCGACCGGCTTGCGACGCTGGGCGCCGAGGCCCATCGCCTTGGCCAGCTCCGAGCGGGCGGACGCGTAATTCGGCGCGACCATCGGATAATCCGACGGCAGGCCCCACTTGGCGCGATAATCCTCGGGAGTCATGTCGTACTTCGTACGCAAATGGCGCTTGAGCGACTTGAACTTCTTGCCGTCTTCGAGGCAGATGATGAAATCCGGGGTGATGGACTTCTTGATCGGAACGGCGGGAACCGGCGCCTCAACGGGCAGTTCCTGGACGCCGGTCGCGATCTTCTTCAGAACGCCGTAGACCGACTCGATGAGTCCGGGAAGCTCGGCCGTCGGAAGTGAATTGTTGCTGACGTAGGCCGAAACGATTTCGGTGGTCAGTTCGATGTGGCCACTATCCTGCGCTGTTTCGCTCATTATTCTTTCCTCGTTTGTCATATTTTGACGAATCCGCCCTGATTACGGCGTCGTCGAAGCTGTCTTTTACCTCGTCGGCGCAAATCACCGTCGATAGTTCGACCTCTAAACCCGACAGGTAAGTCAAAAATATGAAATCATCAAGTCTCCAGACAAAAAATTCTCACAGGCTTTGCGGTTTGTTGCGAAAAGCGGTGTCTCGTGACGATCAGTCGGTGAATATCAAAGTCTCCATAGCAGGTTGCGTCTGACGAAAAGACGCGAAAGGGCCCGGGCGCTGACGCGGCCGGGCCCTTCAAGTCTTGGTCAAAGCCAATTCCGCAGCGTGATACGCCCGGTTCGCGCTACAGAGGCTGCAATCCCGCCTCTATCTCCTTTCGACGCGTCTCCAGGAAGGGCGGGAGCGCCAACGACTCGCCCAAGGTCTCCATCGGCTCGTCGACGTCGAAGCCCGGCCCGTCGGTCGCGATCTCGATCAGGATGCCGTTCGGCTCCCGGAAATAGAGCGAGCGGAAGTAGTGCCGATCGACCGGGCCGCTCGAGGGCAGGCGGATGCTCGCCAAACGCTGCGCCCACGCGTTGTACTGCTCGATGTCGGGCGTGCGGAAGGCGATGTGATGCACGCCGCCGGCCCCCTGAACCGCGGGCGGAAGATGCGGTTCGACGACGAGATGCACTTCGGCGCCGGGACCGCCGGGACCCATCTCGTAGACATGGGCCGGAGCGCCGTTCTCGACGTAGCTGCGCGCGCGGCTCATGCCGAGCACGCGCGTGAGCACGAGGTCGGTCGGCTTGTCGTCCGGAACGCTGATGGTGATCGGCCCGAGCCCACGGATCTGGCGCTCCGCCGGCACGGGGCTCTTCTCCCAGATCTCGCCCGCGCCCTCGCCGCCGTCGTCGACGAGGCTGAGGCGCTGGCCCTCCGGGTCTTCGAAATCGAGGACGCCGCGCCCGTCGCGCACGCTCACGCCCGCATGCGGCACGCCCATCGCGTCGAACCGCGCGGCCCACCAGACGAGGGTCTCCTCGCCGGTGACGCGAAGCGCGGTTCGCGTGATCGCGTGGGTGCCCCGCTTTTCACGCTCGACCGGCCATTCGAAGAAGGTGATGTCGCTGCCGGGCGTCGCGCGGCCATCGCCGTAGAAGAGATGATAGGCCGAGGTGTCGTCCTGGTTCACCGTCTTCTTCACAAGGCGCATTCCGAGAGTGCGCGTGTAGAAGTCGTGATTGGCCGGAGCGTTCGCCGAAACGGCCGTGAGATGATGGATGCCCGTGAGCTGCATCGAAAGGCCTCCTGTGTCCCGCCTGGGGATCGTCCTGGGGCCCCGCGACCCCCTCGCGACGGGACATGGAGAGCAATAGCCCGCTGCGCGAGCCCTGCAAGCGCGCCTCGTCGTCTCTGCAAGCCCCTATCGCCTGGGATTCAGGAGCCGGCCGGAGCCTGAACGGCCGGGAGGGCGGGCAGCGTGACGGAAAAGGTCGCGCCCTGGCCCGGCTCGCTCTCGACGGCGAGCCTGCCGCGATGGCGCGCCACGATGTGCTTGACGATGGCCAGCCCGAGCCCCGTGCCGCCCTTCTGGCGGCTCTGCTCGACATCGGCCCTGTAGAAACGCTCCGTCAGGCGGGGCAGGTGGTCGGCGGCGACGCCTGGTCCGTAATCGCGAACCGCCAGCACCCAGAACGGACCGCTCTCGTCGCGTCGCGTCAGCGACACCTCGACCTTGCCGCCCGAGCCGCCGTATTTCACCGCGTTCTCGACGAGGTTCTCGACGACGCGCAGCAACTCGTCACGATCGCCGCGAATGAGAGCGGGCGTCGCGGGAAAATGCGGGACGATCGTTACGCCGTTGTCGCGGGCCAGCGGCGCGAGGGTGTCGAGGATCTGGCGGGCGACTGGCGCGAGATCGACCTCGTCGGTCGGGGCGACATGCGCTCGCAGTTCGATCCGCGAGAGGGAGAGCAGGTCGTCGATCAGCCGCGTCATGCGCAGCGCCTGCTCGCGCATGATCGCGAGAAAGCGCTCGCGCGCCTTCGCGTCGTCGCGCGCGGGGCCTTGCAGCGTCTCGATGAAGCCGAGAACCGAGGCGAGCGGCGTTCGCAGTTCGTGGCTGACGTTGGCGATGAAGTCGACGCGCATGGTTTCGAGGCGTCGCGCGTTGGTGAGATCGCGGAAGAACAGCATCACCCCCGGTTCGCTGCGTCCGCCTTCGCCGTCCGTCTCCAAAGCGGCGATCTGCACGTCGAACGTCACTTCGGCCGGCACACGCTGGGAATAGGCGACCTTCTCCGTCAGCCCCGAGCGCAGCACGTCCTCCACGCCGTCGAGCACCTCCGGCGCCCTCAGCCCGAACGAGAGCGGATGACGCTTGCGCAAGCCCGGAAACAGCGTGAGCGCGGCGGCGTTCGCTTCGCGCACGACGGAGCGCCGGTCGACGAGGATGACGGGGTCGGGCACGTTCGCCAGCAGCGCTTCGGCCACAGCGACCCGCCGGTCGGTGGCGACGATGATCTTTCTCCCCTGCGCGCGGGCGCCGTGAGCCGCGAGCGCGGCGCCGATGAGGACGGCCGGAACGGCGACGACGAAGAGCCAGATTGTCCGGCCGTCGAGAACGAGCGCCGCCGTGATCAGCAGGACGCTCGCGACCACACCGCCGACGAGGGCGCCTCGCCGGGTGGCGCGATCGATGACTTGCGCGTCGACCGCTTCGGGCTCTGGCCGGAGGGCGGCCGGCGCGGGGGGCGGGCTGTCGTTCATGGGAGGGCTGCGTTCATCGCGAATCTGGTTCCGTTTCGCTCGGCGCCGCGGCCGGGGAGAGCGAACAGACCATGTCATCGCGACAGGGCGACGACAAGGCGCGCGGGGTCGCCGGCGCGCCTTGCAGGCTGAATCGGCCTCGGCATCGCCGCCCCGGCGTGATAAGACGCCGGCGATTTCAGTAGACGCAGGATAGACGCATGGATGGCGGAGCGGTCGGCCGGTCGAACGGCCAGAACACCCCGAACGGAGAAGGCGATCTCGCTTCGACGATGACGGCGATCGGCCGGCGCGCTCGCGCCGCGTCGCGCAAGCTCGCGCTCGCCTCCACCGCCGACAAGGACGTTGCCCTGCGCGCGATGGCCTCGCGCATTCGCGCCGCCGCGCCTGCGATTCTCGCCGCCAACGCCGAGGACGTCGCCGAAGCGCGCGCGGCCGGGCAGGCCGCCTCCTATCTCGACCGCCTTTCCCTCGACGCGGCCCGGCTCGAGGGCGTCGCCGGCGCGGTCGATAGCATCGCCGCGCTCGCCGATCCGGTGGGCCGCACGCTCGCGACCTTCACCCGCCCGAACGGGCTCGTGATCGAGCGCGTGGCCACGCCGCTCGGGGTAATCGGCGTGATCTTCGAGGCCCGCCCCAACGTCGCCGCCGACGCGGGCGCGCTGTGCGTGAAGGCCGGCGACGCGGCGATCCTGCGCGCCGGCTCGGATTCGCTGCGCAGCGCCGGCGCCATCGTCGCCGCGATGCGCGAAGGGCTCGCGGAGGCGGGCCTGCCGGCGGATTGCGTGCAGATCGTGCCGATGCGCGACCGCGCGGCGGTCGGCGCGATGCTGACGGGGCTCGGCGGCTGCGTCGACGTGATCGTGCCGCGCGGGGGCAAGAGCCTCGTCGCGCGCGTGCAGGAGGAGGCGCGGGTTCCCGTCTTCGCGCATCTCGAAGGCCTCTGCCACGTCTTCGTGCACGAAAAGGCCGATCTCGGCATGGCGCTGTCGATCGTCAAGAACGCCAAGCTGCGCCGCACCGGTATTTGCGGCGCCGCCGAGACGTTGCTCGTCGACGAAGCTTGCGCCGCGACCCATCTCGCGCCGCTCGTCACGATGCTGCTCGACGCCGGCTGCGAAGTGCGCGGCGATGCGCCGACGCAAGCGGTCGATCCGCGGGTGAGCCCGGCGACCGAGCAGGACTGGCGTACGGAATATCTCGACGCAATCATCGCCGTGCGCGTCGTCCCCGGCCTCGACGGGGCGCTCGATCACATCGCCGAGTACTCGTCGAGCCATACCGAATCGATCCTTACCGAGGATCAGGCGGCGGCGGAGCGATTTCTGGCGGAGGTCGATTCCGCCATCGTCATGCACAACGCCTCGACCCAGTTCGCCGATGGCGGCGAATTCGGCTTCGGCGCCGAGATCGGCATCGCGACGGGGCGCATGCACGCGCGCGGTCCCGTGGGCGTCGAGCAGTTGACCTCGTTCAAGTACCGCGTGCGCGGCTCGGGCCAGACGCGCCCCTGAGGCGTTCTCAAACGGCGACCCGCGCGAGGCGACGCGCGTCATCCGGGCCGAGGCCCGCCGCGCGCAACTCCGCGAGCGGCGTCGATCCCCGGCTCTTGGCGAGCTTCTCCCCGCCTTCGTCGAGCACGAGCGGGTGGTGGAGGTAGCGCGGCGTGGGCAGGCCGAGCAGCCGCTGCAGCAAGGCGTGGAGATCCGTCGCCGCCTCGAGATCCGCCCCGCGCGCCACATGCGTCACCCCCTGCAGCGCGTCGTCATGGACGACCGAGAGGTGGTAGCTCGTCGGGATCTCCTTGCGCACGATCACGGCGTCGCCCCATCGGGCGGGATCGGCCGGGACGCGCTCTTCGCGTCCGGACGGGTCGAAGCGGATATAGGCGAGCCCATCGCCCGCGAGCGCCATCGCGCGCGCCATGTCGAGGCGCAGAGTATGCGGCTCTCCGGCGGCCATGCGCCGCGCCGCCTCCGCTTCGTCATGGCCGTGCAGCGCGCGCGAGCGCAGGATCGCGCCGTCGGGATCGCGCGGGGCGGGGGCCCCGCTCGCCGCCTCGAACGCGGCCGCGTCGTCCGCGATCTCCCGGCGCGTGCGAAAGCACGGATAGAGGAGGCCCATGGCCGAGAGCCTGTCGGCTGCGGCGCGGTATTCCGCGAAATGCTCTGACTGGCGTCGGAAGCCCGGGTCGAAGGCGATCCCGAGCCAGGCGAGGTCCGCGACGATCGCCGCCTCGTATTCCGGCCGGCAGCGGGTGACGTCGATATCCTCGATCCGCAGGAGGAGACGCCCCCCTAACCGGCGCGCGAGCGTCTCGTTCAGGAGCGCCGAAGCGGCGTGGCCGAGATGAAGGCGCCCGTTCGGGCTCGGCGCGAAACGGAAAACGGGTTGCGTCACGGGTCGTCACCGGCGAGGAATGAGCTGGTTTCAATCGCGCATGCGGGGCGCCCGGACAAGTGCAATTGCTCGACACCTCCGAAGCGCTCGACGCCGGGCTCGCCGCGCTCTGCGCGCAGGACCCGGTGATGGCGCGCATCGTGGCGGAGGGCGCGCGCCCGCCATTGCGCAAACGCGCGCCGGGCTTCCCCGGGCTGGTGGCGATCGTCGTCTCGCAGCAGGTCTCGACCGCGAGCGCGAAGGCGATCCAGTCGCGCGTGGAGGCGCGCTTTCCCGCGCTCGACGCGGCGACGCTCCTCGACGCAGACGATTTGTTGCTTCGCGCCTGCGGGCTCTCAGCCCCTAAGATGCGCACGCTGCGCGCGGCGGCGCAGGCGATCCTCAACGGCGATCTCCCGCTTGACCAACTTCACGCCGCGCCGGCGGACGAGGCTCACGCCGCGCTCGTCGCGGTGAAGGGGATCGGGCCGTGGACGGCCGATATCTACCTGCTCTTCTGCCTGGGCCATCCCGACGCCTTCCCGGCGGGCGATCTCGCTTTGCAGGAGGCGGCGCGGCTCGCCTACGGACTCGAATCGCGCCCGCGCCCGGCGGAGCTCGAAACGCTGGCCGAGCGTTGGCGTCCGTGGCGCGGGGTCGCGGCCAAGACCTTGTGGGCCTATTATGGGATCGTGAAAGCCCGCGCCGACCCCGCCGCCGCGGCGGGCGCCTGAATCGCGCTCGCCAACGGGCATCTTGCCATTCGCGAACGGCGTTGCGATCTACGGTGCGGGGCGGTCGACCGCCCGAACCGGGAGCGATCAGGGCATGGCGTCGAATATCCAGCGGTTTTTCGGGGGCTCGCCGGGCTCCGTGATCGTGAAGCTTCTCTTCCTGTCGATTCTCGTCGGCGCGTTCATGGCGATGCTGGGGCTTACGCCCTTCGGTCTGTTCGATCGCATCGGCGACATGTTCCGCGCGCTTTGGGATCTGGGCTTCGGCGCTTTCGAGACGATCGCGACCTGGCTGATCTACGGCGCGATGATCGTCATTCCGATCTGGATCATCGCGCGCCTCATGCGCGGCTTCCGCTGACGCGGCTCGGCGTCAGTAGTCGAGATCGGCGCGCGCCGGCGCGGCCGGGCGCTGGATGTCCGCGTCGGGCGCATAGGCCGGCGCGCCCGTGTCGCGGAAGCGGTTGACGATCGGATAGCGCCGATCACGGCCGAAATTCCGGCGCGTGACCTTCACGCCCGGAGCCGCCTGACGGCGCTTGTACTCCGCGATCGTCAGCAGCCGCTCGACCCGCGCCACGGTTTCGGCGTCGTAGCCCATCGCCACGATGTCGGAGACGCGGGTCTCCTTCTCCACCAACTCTTCGAGGATCGCGTCGAGGACGTCGTAGGGCGGCAGCGAATCCTGATCTTTCTGGTTCTCGCGCAACTCGGCGGAGGGCGGCTTCACGATGATGTTTTCCGGGATCACCACGCCGTCCGGCCCCTGCGCGCCATCGGGGCGCCAGCGATTGCGCAGGGCGCAGAGCCGAAAGACCTCCTGCTTGTAGAGGTCCTTGATCGGATTGAAGCCGCCGTTCATGTCGCCGTAGAGCGTGGCGTATCCGACCGACATCTCGGACTTGTTGCCCGTGGTCACCACCATCGCGCCGAACTTGTTGGAGATCGACATCAGCATCAGCCCGCGAACGCGGCTCTGGACGTTCTCTTCCGTGACGCCGCGCTCGGTGCCGGAAAAGAGCGGATCGAGCGCCCGCTCGACGCCCTCCACGCCCTCGGTGATCGGCAGGATGTCGTAGCGCACGCCGAGCGCCTGCGCGCAGGCGAGGGCGTCGTCGAGGGATTCTTGCGAGGTGTAGCGATAGGGCAGCATCACGCAATGCACGCGCTCGGCGCCCAGCGCGTCGACGGCGATCGCGGCGCAGAGCGCCGAATCGACCCCACCCGAGAGCCCGAGCACCACGCCGGGGAAGCCGGTCTTCCCGACGTAATCGCGAAGTCCCAGCACGCAGGCCGCGTAATCCGCCTTTTCGCCCTCGGGGACGAGCGCGCGCGGGGCCTCGACGCAGCGCCATTCCCCTCCCTCGCGAGCCCAGCGTGTGAGCGCCACGCTCTCCTCGAAGGCGGGGAGTTGCCCGGCGAGCGCGCAATCGGCTTGCAAAACGAAGGAGGCGCCGTCGAAGACGAGCTCGTCCTGGCCGCCGACCTGGTTGAGATAGACGAGCGGAAGTCCGCTCTCCGTCACGCGCATCGCCGCGATGTTGAAGCGGTCGTCGTTCTTGCCCCGCCAGTACGGCGAACCGTTCGGCACGAGCAGGATTTCGGCGCCCGTCTCGGCGAGGCACTCGACGACCTCCTCGCCCCAGATGTCCTCACAGATCGGCACGCCGATGCGCACGCCGCGCGCGACGATCGGGCCGGGGAGGGGGCCGGCGGTGAAGATGCGCTTCTCGTCGAAGGGGCCGTAATTGGGCAGATCGACCTTGAAGCGCACCGCCGCGATGCGGCCTTCGTCGAGGAGCGCATAGGCGTTGTAGAGCGCGCCGCCCTCCGCCCAGGGCAGGCCGACGAGCACCGCAGGCCCGCCGTCGGCGGTCTCGCGGGCGAGCGCGTCGAGCGCCTGCCGGCAGGAATCCTGGAAGGCTGGCTTGAGGGCCAGATCCTCGGGCGGATACCCCGAGAGAAACAGCTCGGAGAACATCACGATGTCCGCGCCCATCGCGGCGGCCTGCGCTCGAGCGTCGCGGACGCGCTCCGCATTGCCCGCGACGTCGCCGAGGCGGGGGTTGAGCTGGGCGAGGGCGATGGCGAGTTCAGCGGCTTGCGTCATGAGCGTCGAGATACCGCGCCGCGACCGTCGCGGCAACGGCCCCGGCCGGCGAGACGTAATCTTCTTCGGCGTCAATCTTCTTCGGCGCCGTATTCAATTCCGGCGGCGTCGCCGCCGATGCGGTCCATGCGCTCGATCGCGCCTTGCAGGATATAACTCGCCGCCATCTTGTCGACGAGTGCCCCCCGCCTCGCGCGCGAGGCGTCGGCCGCGAGCAGCGTGCGGGTCACGGCCACGGTCGACAGGCGCTCGTCCCAGAAGACGATCGGCAGGTCGAGCGCGCGGGTGAGTTCACGGACGAAGCTGCGGGTCGATTGCGAACGCGGCCCCTCCGATCCGTCCATGTTGAGCGGCAGGCCGATGACGATCGCGACGATCTCGAACTTCTGCACGATCGCGCGCAACGCGGCGGCGTTCGCCGTGAACTTCACCCGCTTGAGCGTCTCGAGCGGCGTCGCGATCCGCCGTTCGACGTCGCTCAGCGCGAGGCCGATGGTCTTCTCGCCGAGATCGATCCCCAGCAGTCGCCCGTGCCGCGGCAGCTTGCCTGCGAGCTCTTCCAGCGCCACGTTCATGCGCGAGACTTTCGCGCCGCGTCGTCTTCGGCGACCGTGCGCCGGTCATACAGGGAGAACGCAACCATGAAGATCACCTGGTTCGGCCATTCGGCCTTCCGCCTCGAATTTTCGGACAAGATCGTCCTGATCGATCCCTTCCTCACCGGCAGCCCCGCTTTCGAGGGCGACGCGGAGAAGGCGGCCGAGGGCGCGACCCATGTCCTGGTCACCCATGGTCACGGAGACCATATCGGCGACGCCGTCGCGATTTCGAAGAAGACCGGCGCGACCGTCGTCACCAATTACGATCTTTGCATGTATCTCGCCAAGCAGGGGCTGGAGAATTTCTCGCCCATGAACACCGGCGGCGCGGTCGATTTCGACGGGTTCAGCGTCGCGCTCGTGCGCGCCGACCATTCTGCGGGCCTCGTCGAGGCGGACGTGGGCTTCCCGCTGGGTAGCGCCAACGGCGTCGTGGTGACCGCGCCAGGCGAGCCAACAGTTTATCACATGGGCGACACCGACGTGTTCGGCGACATGGCGCTGATCACGGAACTGTACGCGCCCGACATCGTCATCGCGCCGATCGGCGACCGCTTCACGATGGGCGCCAAGACCGCAGCGTTCGCGATCAAGCGCTTCTTCCCGAAGGCGCGCGCGGCGATTCCCTGCCATTTCGGCACCTTCCCCATCATCGCGCAGAACGCCGACGAGTTCGTCGAGGCGATGCAGGGCTCGGGCGTGCAGGTCATCACGCCGCACAAGGGCCTGCCCGTTCGCGTGGACGGTTAATCCTCGTTAACCATGTTTGAACCTCCCGTCTGGCGAACCGACGTTTAACGCGGCATAGTCGCGTTTACGATTTGTTAACCATACGGGTGAGTCGTGAACCGTGAACGATTGCAGGGCGAGGACGGGCGATCGCGCGTCCCCGCCGGGGCTTCGCCCTCCGACAGCCGTTCTGCGGAGGGCGTCCTCGACCTGACCATCGCCCAGATGGAGGCCGCGTCGCGCCTGCGCGCCGCGCGCCGCAAGGCGATCCCCGGACGCGACATCGTCGCCGTCGGCGGCGGAGATCTGCGGTCGCGTAGCGTGGCGCAGCCTTTCCCCACGGATGAGCGCCCGGCGAGGATCGTGCGCGCGCGCCTCGTTCTGCTCTGCGCGCTGCTTGTGGGGATGAGCGGCGGATACCTCTACGTCACGCAGGTTTTGCCCGAACGCGGGGGCATCGAGGTCTCGCCCCCCGAGACGCGCCAGACCGTGATCAGTCAGGCGCCGATCGGGTCGACCTACGCAGACGGCTGACGATAATTTCCGCCTCGCATGATCCGCCCCGGCCCGAGGCGTCGTACGTCGTTCGGAAGCGCGCATCGCGCGCTTCCCTTCCCCGCGCGACTTCCTCCTCCCCCCGGGAAGACGCGCATATAAGGCCGCCTCGCTCCACCGAGGCGGCCTTTTTCGGATGTGGCGGAGCTTTTCGAGCGCAGACCCACATGCTTATTTTTGAAGAGGTTATATTAAGTCATCAACGAAGATAATTTGGTAACAGCTCGATTAAGGCTGCGACTATTTCTTGCTGCAGCTTCTAAGCTCCAATCGTTCTCCACGAAATTACATAATCTAAAATTATAGTTGATGCCTGTCGCAGCCCCGCTTCTGAGGCTGGGCGCTATGTCATTTCTAATTTCTGAACTTGCAGAATTTTTTGCCAAATTGACCAGGTACTCCTTCGAATCAACGATATTAGATTCAATATCATGCTTCAGCTTATCTGGACTAATTCTCAGAAAATCTGCCACGCCATTGGTATCCGCCAGCAACCACGACTCAATTTCCGAATGCGCAATGCAAAATAGCATTTTATCCGGCAGTGGTTCTCGAATATTGGCTGAATCTAGCCATTTTCTTCTCAGAGAAGGTGCGCAAGGGTTGCGATCTAAATCTGTTATAATGAGCACAGGCGATCGTTGTGCCAGCTTGTGGAATTTTTGCAAATTTTTCTTAATATATCCAAATCCGCCATAAACCTTTCCAAGCTCAGTAGAAGTTGTATTGGTCGGGCAACATTCGCGAATAAGTCGCTCAGCGACCGCGCGGCTAAGTGCGTCTTCAATGCAGTAAAAAACTGTCATAGCGAAAAATCAAGTTGTCCAGCCTTTCGGGCGTTTGGCAACACTGCATCTGCAGGAGAGAGGCCTGCATTAAGTGCAGCTTGCTCATCCTCAGAGACACTCCTGATGCTCGAACCGTCATCTGAAGGCGTTATTATAACTATACCACGGGGGTCAATGCCTGAGTTCGACAGCAGAGCTTGACTATGTGTGGTTATAATAAACTGCCTTGCGCTTCGTGATTTAGATTTGACGGCCGCCATAATTCGAGGGAGCTGGGAGACAATTTCTTCGTTTAGTGATAGTTCGGGTTCCTCTAGGAGAAGCGGGGAGCTGCCTGACTCCTGTAAAAGCCATAGAAGTGACATTATCCTTAGTGTGCCATCTGAGAATTGATCCTCTCTTTGTCTGGCCCCTCGTGGGCGATGGTGTTTAAATCTGATTTCTAAATGTGGATGGCCTGTAATATCATCTTTTAAGAATCGCAAATCTTCTAGCTGAGGTACAATTGTCTTCAAGGCTGTTTCTATGCGCTTAAGACGCGAGTCTCTTGTGCGCTGTGTAGTTCGAGCAATTCTAAGCATAAACTCTTGGCCGAACGGGTCATCATCGATAACCCGTCCGCCAATTTGATCTCCGAATTTCAGAAGTTGAGGAACTAGATGGACGTAGGTTGCGCCAGAAAAAAAATCGGCGAGCTCTCGAAATTCAGTGTTTGCACTAATTTGCTCAATGTGGGTCTCTCGAAGAAGAAGATCATCAATTTTTTCCTTCTCTCCAGGTCTATCAATCAAAAGTTTTTGAGTTCCATCAGATGAAAAAGAGGTAACTCTCTCCTTAGTAACTTGTGGTTCACGCTTGCCTTTCGGTGGTATATTAAATCCAAGCTCGTACTTCCAAACTAACGAGCCAAGTTCATTTACAACGTCAGCCTCAATAAGAATCTCAGTGTCGTTACGAGCATGCAAGCATCGGATTTTTCCAACACCACCGCGACGCTCAATAGCGTCCTGAAGTCCTCCGCCGCGATGCTTTGATACGTCTCTTAGAAAACGTACTGCATCTAGAAAGTTAGATTTTCCAGCTGCGTTGGGACCCAGAATATAAACAGATTCAGGAAGATTATCGATCTCGCCTGTTTTAAAATTCCGCCAATTTTTGAGTTTCAATCGGCTAATGTGCATCAGTGTTCCTAACTTTGGAGTGTAATAATTTTTACCATCGTCGGAATATCAAGCAAGCCTCATTCGCACTGTTTCGCGGGCTGGCGGGCAGAATGCGGCTTCCGTCGGCGTATAAAGGTGAGAGGGTAAGCACACACCGGCAGGGAGCGACAGCCGTGTGGACCAGTCAAACGGGCGCGCTCTTGACACTTCCCTTTTCGGCTTTCTCACCCGATCCTCCGCTCCAGCCTCGCCAGCAACGGGTTTTCGCTGCGGAAGATGTAGTCGAGCGCGCGCACGCTGACGTCGCGGGCGCCGGCGTCCGAGAGCGACTCGACGATGTCGAAGACGCGCTCGGCGGCGCAGTGGAGCACGATCTCCGGACCGTCGAGTCCAAAGGGCGCGTGAGCGTCGAAGCCGTTCGCCGCGTCACGCACCGCATCCGCGCTCGCCGAGCCGATATGAGCGCGGACTTCCCGAACCCGGCGAGCCTCTTCCTCGGCGGCGATCCGGGTGAGGATCGCGCGCGCGGCCGCCCGGGCCGTCGGCGACCAATTCGCCTTCAGCGAGGCGACGAGATTGGCTTCCGAGCGCAGGATGACGCCGTCGTCGAGCACTTTGAGCGCATTCGCCGAGAGCGTCGCGCCCGTCGTCGTGATGTCGACGATCACCTCGGCTTGGCCGGCGGCGGGCGCGCCCTCGGTCGCGCCCAGCGATTCCACGATGCGGTAGTCGACGAGGCCCTTGCTCGCGAAAAACGTGCGGGTCAGGTTCAGATATTTCGTCGCCACGCGCATCTTGCGGCCTTTCCGGGCGCGCAGATCCACGGCGACCTCGTCGAGATCGGCCATATTGCGGACGTCGATCCAGGCCTGCGGCGCGGCCACGACGACGTTGGCGAAGCCGAAGCCGAGAGGCGTCAGCATCTCGACGCAGGAATCGGCGTCGCCGATCTGCTCGCGCACCAGATCCTCGCCCGTGACGCCGAGATGCGCCGCGCCTTGTGCGATCTGGGTGACGATCTCGGACGCCGACAGGAACGCGACCTCGACGCCGGGCAAGCCGGCGATCGCGCCGCGATAATCTCGCGAGCCGCGCGACTTGGTGAAGACGAGCCCGGCGCGGGCGAAGAACGCGGTGGCGTTCTCCTGGAGCCGGCCCTTGGAGGGCACCGCCAGAACGAGGGGCGTGTCGCTCATGCCTGCGCTCCCGAAAGGTCTCGCGAACCATCTCCCGCCGCGATCCGGTCGAGCCAGAACGAGCAGCCGACGGCCGGCGCGTTCGCGCTCCTGTCGAGATGGGTGAGCAGCCTGTCGTAGCGCCCGCCGCCGACGAGCGGCTTCGCGTCGGACGCGTCGGCGCGCACGATCTCGAAGATGAAGCCCGTGTAGTAATCGAGGTTGCGCGCGAAATCGGTGCGGAATCGCAGGAGCGAAAGATCGACGCCGCTCGCAGCGACGAAGCCGACGCGCTCCTCGTAGAGACCGAGCGCCGTCTCGACGTCCAGCGACGCCTCGCGGGCGAGTTCGCGGATCTGCGCCCCCGCCTCGTCGGGACCGCCGGCGATGGCGAGATAGCGCCGCAGCACCGCTCGCGCTTCGTCGGAGAGGGCGCCGGTGCGCTGCGCGGCGCGGGCGAGAAAGCGTTCGGCGATGTCGCCGGCGCTGCGTCCGCCGACGGTCGAGATGCCGGCGATGGAGAGGACGTCCTCGACGAAGGCGCGCGCCGCCTGAGGGTCCTGGCCCTCGATGGCCGCGAGAAGGCCTGCGTGCTCGACATCCGGCGCGGCGGGCGCCGGCGCCGCGAGCGCGGCCGCCGCGCGTCCCGAGACGACGTCGCGGATGAGCCGGCTCTTGGCGGCGGCGGGGACGGCGAGGGCGTCGATCACCGCTTCGAGCAGGCCGACGTCGCCGAGACGCACCGAAACGGGACCCGCGCCGAGGCGCGACAACCCCTCCAGCGCCATCGCGAGGATTTCGGCGTCCGCGGCGGCGGCGTCGTCGCGTCCGATGGATTCGACGCCCGCCTGCATGAACTCGCCCGTCTCGCCCGCGCGCAGGCGGAAGACCGGGCCGCGATAGCAATAGGCCGCCGGCAGGGCGGCGGCGTTGGAGGCGAGATGCGCGCGGCAGACGGGGATCGTGTATTCGGGCCGCAGGCACAGTTCCGTTCCCGCCGCGTCCTGCGTGACGAACATGCGCCGGCGCATGTCCTCGCCGGACAGGTCGAGGAACAGATCCGCCGGCTGCAGCACGGACGGCTCGGTCAGGCGATAGCCCTCGCCCTCGAAGAGGGCGACGAGGGCGTCGCCGGAAGTGATGGCGTCGTTCATGGCGTTCCCGTCGTGCGGAGCGCGCTCGCTCCGGCGACGCTTATTGCACGAAAACGTGAATCCTTCGCAAGGCGCGCCGACAAGAAAACCCCGGCCGCGGGGGCGGCCGGGGCTTCGATTCGCCGGCGCCGGACCCGCGCGCTCAGGCCGCCTTGATGTGGGCGACGAAGCTGCGGACGCGCTCGTTGACGCCGGCCGCCTGCTTCTGGAGTTCGGCCGCCGTGCGCACCACGACGTCGGCGGCCTCGTCTGCCGAGACGATGACGCTGCGCACGCCCTGAATGTCGTCGCTGACGCTCGCCGCGCCGCCGCGCGCCACGTCGGCGCTGTGGGCGATGGTCTGCGTTGCGGCGGACTGCTCCTCGACCGCCGCCGAGACGGAGGTCATGGCCGAGGAGATCTCGCCCACTTTGGTCTGGATCTGGCCGACGGCGTCGACCGCGCGCAGCGTCGCCACGCGCATTTCCTCGATCTGCAGGCCGATCTCCTCCGTCGCCTTGGCCGTCTGGGTCGCGAGACCCTTGACCTCCTGCGCGACGACCGCGAAGCCCTTGCCGGCCTCGCCCGCGCGCGCCGCCTCGATGGTGGCGTTGAGCGCGAGAAGGTTCGTCTGGTTGGCGATGCTCTCGATCAGGCCGACGATCTCGCCGATGCGCGCGGCGCATTCGTTGAGCGACATCACGACGCCGCTCGTGTCGGCGGCGAATTCGTTGGTCTCGTTGGTGACGGCCGCCGAGCGGGCGATGAGCTGGGAGATCTCGACGATGGAGGAGGAGAGCTGCTCGGTCGAGGACGCGACGTCCTGCACCGAATGGCTGGCCGTGCTCGCGGCGCCCGCCACGCGGTCCGAACCGTCGCGGGCCTCTTCGGAGAGCTGGGCCATCGAATTCGCGGCGCGGGTCAGTTCTTCCGCCTCGCGGCCGAGCGTCGCTACGGCTTCGCCGATCGCGGCCTCGAGATCGTCGGCGAGCTCGTGCATCATCTTTCCGCGCGCTTCCGTTTCGCGGCGTTGCGCGCGCTCGGTCTCGCGTTGACGCTCCGCCGCGTCCATCTGCACGCGGTCGCGAATGTCGCAGACGGCCCGGGCGATGTCGCCAATCTCGTCACGGCGCTCCTCTCCGGCGACATGCGCGACGTTCGAATCCTCGGCGAGCCCGCGCAAGGCTTCCGTGAGCGCGCGGATCGGCTTCACGATCGAGCGTCCGGTCAGGAATGCGAGCAGGAGCGCGGCGCCGAGCATCGTCAGCGTGGCGATCATCACGCCACGGCCCGTCGCGGCCACCTGCTGGAGAGCCTCCGACGTCTCGAGGTCGGTGACGACGAAGAAGTCCTGGCCGAGCCAGGAGATCGCGCGCTTCTCGGCGAAGCGCTCGCGGCCGTTCTCGTCGACATAGGTGAAGGATCCGGTGTCGGCGGCCTCGACGGCCGGACGCGAGAGCTGCGACAGGGCGGTCACCCCGTCGACCAGCGGGCGGTTGGAGCGCAGGACGCCGTCCGAGCCGAAGAGATAGCTTTCGCCGCTCACTCCGAGCCCTTCGCGAGACGCGATGCGCGCATCGAGCTTGGCGGGGGTGATGCGATAGACGACGGCTCCGAGCAGCCCGCCGCCCCTGTCCTCCGGCGCGAAGGCGGGGGTCGCGAGGAAGGCGGAGGGCTCGCCGTTCGCCGGAGCGTACGGCGCGAAATCGACGAGAACGGGCGTGGTTCCGTCGGATTCGACCGCGCCACGGAACGCCGCTTCGAGAGCGGTGCCGGCGATCACCGGACCATCGATCTTCTCGGCGAAGTCGCCGTATTTGGCCACCGAATAGACGACGTCCCCGTCGCTTGAGATCACGATGATGTCGGCGTAGCCGCGCTCGGCCATGATCGAGCGGAAGGAGGGGTGGACCCGGGAATGCCGCCAGGCGTAGATCGTGCGGTTGCCGTCCCCGTTGCGCGCGACGCGCGCCTCGGCGTCCTCGCCCTCGGTGAAGAACGCCTGGAACTCGACCCTCTGCTGTTCGCCGGTGCGGTAGGCGCCGAGCAACTCGTCGAGAGTGATGCCGACGACGGCGTTGTCCGAGAGCGTTTCGATGTCGCGGGCCATGGCGGAGAGGTCTTCCCCGATCGTCTGCGCGCGTGAATTGGCGATCAGGGCGAGCCTGTCGCGCGTCGCGTCGACGAGGGCGTCCCGCGAGCTGGTATAGGCGTAGTATCCGACGGACACAGAGGACAGCAGAGCGACGAGGCCGATCGTAAAGGTGATCCGCATCTGAAGGCTCAAGCTCGTGAGCGCAACCAGTAATTTCTTCATCGTGATCCTATGCCCCCTCATGCCGTCGATCGTCCCGCCATTCGGAGTTGCGCAATCCGCAGGCTCGAAAGTCGGGATCACCGGGCGAAAACCGGCGAAAGCCGCAATATCGAGGTTCACACTGATTCAGAGGCGTTCATAAATCGTAATCGCTGACGCTTTTTCTTCCGTTGGGGCATCCCGAAACGCCACGACCGCCCGCGCGGACGCGAACGGTCGTGGTCGAGAATGCGATCGCAGCTTCAGAGGACGACGACGCGCGCGCCGACCCGAACCCGTCCGTAAAGGTCGATGACGTCGTCGTTCATCATCCTGATGCAACCGGAGGACATGGCGTGGCCGATGGTGTGCGGCTCGTTCGTGCCATGGATGCGGTAGAGCGTGGCGCCGAGATAGAGCGCCCGGGCGCCGAGCGGATTGTCCGGGCCGCCGGCCATGAAGGCGGGCAATTCCGGCTGGCGGCGGCGCATCGATTCCGGCGGACGCCAGTCCGGCCACTCGGCCTTGCGGCTGATTCGCTGCGATCCCTTCCAGGAAAAACCCTCGCGACCGACGCCGACGCCGTAGCGTACGGCCCGCCCGCCTTCCTGCACGAAATACAGGAAGCGGTTGCGCGTATCGACGACGATCGTACCGGGCGCCTCGCTGCCCTGATAGGCGACGACCTGACGGCTGAAGCGCGGATCGACTCCCTGTCCACGCGAGACCGGCTGGAATATCCCGGCCGTGCGCTCCCGGCTCGCCGATCCGGCGCGCTGTCCCGGCGCAATCTCGGCGGGGATGACGGACGGGATCACCTGTTGCGAACGATTGGAGCCGCCACTCCGGGGTTCGACCGGAGGCGGAGCGGAGTACGCGCGCGGGGACGGGTCGCGCCCGGTGAGCAGGAGTTCGATGAACCCGCCGCCGAGACTGGGCGCCGGAGCGCCCGGCTCGGCGTAGCGGGCGCCGCTCTGGGCGTGCGTCGGCGACGCGCCCGCGGCGAAGGCGAAGCCGGCGGCGAGAAGCGCGCAGGCGAGGGCAGTGCCGATCGATCTCATCGAAAACCTCTCGAAAAACGAGTGTCGGGCCATAGCCGTCGGAGCGAACGCCGGCGTCGCCCGAACGGACGGCGCGCCAAGCGTTCCCGCAGCTTTGAGGCCAGTATCGACGCTCGAATTTGAGGAATGCTTTCAGATGGGCGTCGGGCGCGACATTCCATCGACTTTTATCGTTATTGGTTATCGTCTTGTCTTCATTAATCATGAATGAAATGTAAATTCGCGCGCCCGAGACCGGCGCGCCGGAATGCGCGCAGGCGCAATGCTGTCGCCTCGACGAGCGCTCCAACGCGTGCTCCGGGCCGCGCCCGAGGCCGCCGACGCGGGACCCGAGTTCACCATATCATAATCAATTGTTGGCAATCATCGTCGATGAAACACAACGGGATTAATGGCGGCTCCATGTCTTTGACGAACAAACGCTATCGCATCGAGGAAACTCACGGCCCGGACCCCCGCCTGCTCCAGAGGATCGAACATCCCCAACCCGCCGCGTCCGGCGCGGTCAATGATCCCCGCGTCGACCAGATCCTCGCGATGCTTCAGGAAATGAAGGGGTCCATGGACCCGGCGCTGCGACAATCGGCGGACGTCGTCGAAGCTTATCGCCGCGAGATCGCGGAGGTGTACGAGCTGCGCCGCGAGCTCGACGCGATGAAGCTCGCGATCACCTCGACCAAGAACGAAATCGCCTCCATCTATCGCTCGGAGAGCGAGGGCAAGGGCATGCGCCGCGTCGCCGGCGAGCTCGACGCGGTGGTGGGCGCGACCGAGGAGGCGACAAGTTCGATCCTCTCGGGGCTCGAGGATATCGAGACGCAAGCCAACATGCTGCGCGCCGCCGGGGTCGACAGCGGCAACAACGATCACGTCGGCGCGATTCTCGACCGCGTCGTCAGCATGTACGAGGCCTGCAACTTCCAGGACCTCACCGGCCAGCGCATCGGAAAGATCGTCAACGTCCTGAAGTTCGTCGAGGAGCGCCTCGACAAGATGATCGGCGTCTGGGGCGGTCTAGACGCCTTCAAGGACTTCTCGGCGGACAATCCCGGCCTTGCGACCATCGACGACGAGAAGTCGCTGCTCAACGGACCGAAGCTCGAGAGCGACGCCGGCCACGTCGACCAGAACGACATCGACGCGCTTTTCGGCTGAGTTTTCGCGCCGCTTGCGGGCGCGGGCGAATCGGTTCAACCCTCGCCGGGCCACCGGGAGCTCGGCCATGTCGACGGGTGAAACATCGGGTGAAGAGCCCCAGCGCGCCGGACGAAGCCGCGGCGTCGTGGTTACCGCGCTCGGCGTCGCGCAGATCCTCTCCTGGGGGTCGAGTTTCTACCTCCTCGGCGTGCTCGCGGCCCCCATCGTCGCCGATACCGGCTGGTCGAAGGCGGCCGTCGTCGGCGGTCTCACCGCCGCGCTCGTGACGGCGGGATTCGCGTCGCCGCGCGTCGGCGGCGCCATTCAGGCGACGGGCGGCCGCCCGGTCCTGATGGCGGCCTCGCTGCTCCTCGCCGCCGGCCTCGCGGCGCTCTCCTTCGCCCAGAACCTCGCGCAGTATTATCTAGCCTGGATCGTGCTCGGACTCGGCATGGGCGCGGGGCTCTACGATGCGGCCTTCGCCACGCTCGGGCGCCTCTACGGCTCGAACGCGCGCCAGGCCATCACGACGCTGACCCTGTTCGGCGGATTCGCGAGCACGGTCGGCTGGCCGACGAGCGCCTTCCTCGTCGAGGCGCTCGGCTGGCGAGGGGCCTGTCTCGCCTACGCCTGCCTCCATCTCGTCGTCACGCTGCCGCTCGTCGCCCTCGTGCTGCCGCGCGCGCCGGCCGACATCCGCGACGCGCCGCGGCTGTCGCTGGGCGATCTCCTGCGGGGGAGGGGGAGCGCGGGGGGCGCCCTGCCCCCGGAAGACCGGCTCCTGTTCGGCCTGGTCGCCGCTGGCATGACGAGCGCGATCGTCGCCTCGGCGGTCATCTCGATGCACCTGATGACGATCTTGCAGGCGCGGGGCCTCACGCTCGCGGCCGCCGTCGCGCTCGGGGCCCTCGTCGGCCCGAGCCAGGTCGGGGCGCGCCTCGTCGAGACGGTCTTCGGCCGCCGTTTCCATCCCCTCTGGACTGCGGCGATCTCGGCCGCGCTGACAACGACCGGGGTGGCGATGCTCGCCGCCGGCGCGCCCATCATTTCGCTGTCGCTCGTCTTCTACGGCGCGGGGCTCGGGATCTACTCCATCGTGCGCGGCTCGCTGCCGCTGGCGCTGTTCGGGCCTTCGCGCTACGCGGCGCTTATGGGCAAGCTGGCTTTGCCGACGTTGCTCGCGGGCGCGCTCGCGCCGCTCGTGAGCGCCTACGTGATCGACGCCGCCGGTCCCGACGCGCTTCTCGCCGGTCTCGTCGCGATCTGCCTGCTGCACGCGGTGATCCTCGCCGCCGTCGCGCTCGAGGCGCGCCGGCGTGGACCGCCCGCCGCGTGAGCGCTCAGGCGGGTTGGCCGGTTCCGACGGCGCAGGTCACGCCTGTGCCGCCGAGCCCGCAATAGCCGGCCGGATTTTTGGCCAGATACTGCTGATGCTCCGCTTCGGCGAAATAGAACGGGCCGGCTTCGAGGATCTCGGTCGTGATCGCGGGGAACCCGCGCTCGGCCAGCGCGCGGGCGTAGGCCTCGCGGCTCGCGATGGCGGCCGCCATCTGCTGATCGTCGAAGACGTAAACGCCCGAGCGGTACTGCGTTCCGGAATCGTTGCCCTGGCGCATGCCCTGCGTCGGATCGTGCCCCTCCCAGAACGCGGCGAGGAGGGTCGCCAGCGGAAGGGCCTCCGGATCGTAGACCACGAGCACGACCTCGTTGTGCCCGGTCATCCCGGAGCAGACCTCGCGATAGGTGGGGTTCGGAGTATGGCCCGCCGCGTAGCCGACGGCGGTGACGTGAACGCCCGGCAAGCGCCAGAACAGGCGCTCGGCGCCCCAGAAGCAGCCGAGCCCGAACACGATCTTGCGCGCGCCGTCGGGATAGGGGCCCTTCAGCGGGGCGCCGTTGACGAAATGCGTCGTCGCCGTCGGGATCGGGTCCGGCCTGCCGGGCAGAGCCTCGGCGGCGGTCGGTATCGTGGACTTCTTGAACAGGCCGAACATCGCGCGTCTCCTCGCCTCGTGAAGGCGATATGGGGAGGGCGGGGCCGCTCGTCGAGGCGTCAGCGTTCGGTCAGGTAGCCGATCGGCTCGGGAGGCGCGCGGCCGAGCCAGAGCAGAAGCGCGCCGAGAACGAAGGCCACGACGGCCGCAGGCGCGAGCAACAGGTTGAGAACCACCGGATCCCAGAGCATGGGATGCACGTGTCGCGTGATGGCGGGCTCCAGCATCGGGAAGGATTCCGGAAAGAGCTGGAAAAGAACCTGGCCGAGCGGCGTGAAGGAGAGTTCGGCGTTCGCGATCGTGCGCGCGCCGTCCACCACGAAGCCGACGAAGGCCGCGGCGACGAGCAGAAAACCGACGAGACGCAACACGAAGCGGATCATGGGGGCGATGACCTTTTTAATTTTATCGTTTTTTATCGGCCGCGCCGGCCCGCATGACAAGCCCCGAATTCGCCGCATCCGCGTCCAAAGCCTTTCGGCGCGCGGCGAATCCGGCGTTCGGACGCCCCCGCAGGCGCCGCTTCGGCCGCCCGGCGCCGCGCGACCGCCGCCGAGCGAAGGGCCGCCGCCGAAATCATCTTGCGCTCACTCACGCATCGGCTATACAGCCGGTCGGTCCGCGAGCGGACCCCCGGAGGGGTGGCCGAGTGGTTGAAGGCGCACGCCTGGAAAGTGTGTATGCGGGAAACCGTATCGAGGGTTCGAATCCCTCTCCCTCCGCCAAACAATGCTGATTGCCCTCTATGGCGCGCAATAGAAACAGCGCTCCACGTGCCCGACCATGCGGGACAGCTCTCGCCGAAAATGGCCGCCGATTACACGCCAACATCCAGCCCATCCTTCTGCTGTACCCGCTAATTATACCACAGAAGTGGAATGGGCGATGTAGTTTACACCACCGTACCGGGTAATATTTCAACGCTCCTTTCAAAAATTAGGCAAGTCGGGGTGCCGCCCAAGGTCACGAATGCTTGGCTAAAGACCACCGGTTTCAAATCCAGCAATGATGGCTCTCTGGTAGGCGTATTGCGAGTTGCAGGCCTTATTGATGGCAGCGGAGTGCCAACAGAACGATGGAGTCAATTCCGGGGGGGGGGGCGCAAGGAAATTCTGCGCTTGGCGAGGGTATCCGGCAGGGCTATTCTGAACTTTACGCAGTATATCCGGACGCGCACTCGCGTACGAACTCCGACCTAGAGAATGTCTTCAGCTCCGGAAGGCCGCCGAAAGAACCCGCGATGGCCTGTGGTCCACCATCGGCCTCGCCATCGACCTCTTCGGCCCCCACGAGTGCCAAAACTACTTCGCTGCTGCCGGGTACGATGCAATATGATCGGAAAATCCTCTAAACTGCGGAGGTGGCGAGTTGATCGGATCGTCAATCGAAATCTCCGGCCTCTATGGGCGGGTTCGCCAAGGATCGCCTCGGCTCTGAACGCCCGCATCCGGGACGGGCGAAAGACGCTCCTTCACTGACGAGATATCTCGTCCGGACAGCATCAAATCACCCCCGCGACGTCGGTGCGCGCGAAATCCTCGCCTACATAGAGCAAGCGGCATCCATGCTCCTTGGCGACTTCATAGGCGAAGCAGTCCCCGAAATTCAGCGCCGCCGGATGCGCGCCTTTGCCCCAGATTTCGTAGGCGTGCGCGATGCGCCGCGCCGACGCCGGCGTGACACTGACGACCTCGAAGCCGAGACCTGTGATGAGGCGCTCCATCTCCTCGCGGACATTGCGTCGAGCGGCGACGATCAACGCCTCCGCCACGGTGCCGGCGGAGATGAGGAGATCGCCCTCGGCCTCCAGCGCTGCGACGCAGGCGTCCGCGCTCGGCTCATTGAGCAAGATCGCCATCAGAGCCGACGTATCGACCGCCATCATTCGGGCAGGCCGTCATCGCCGTAGAGGAAGTCCTGGCTACGCGCCGCGCTCGGCCCGGCGGCCGCTTTGGCGGCGGCGGATGCCCGCACAGCGTCAAGAAGCGTCCGTCGGGATTTCCGGTCAGTCGCCGCCTTGATCGGCGCCAGCCGCACGGCGGCGTGGCCGTGACGCGTCAAGATGACCTCGTCCCCTGCCTCGGCTCGCCGAACCAGCTCCGTCAACTGCCCCTTGGCTTCTGTCACGGACACTTGCATGGCTTGCTCCGATTTGGACCATATGTCGGTCCGGTCTTGTCTTATTTTTAGACCATTAGGTGGTCCATAGCAACGATCTTGCCGATGTGCTCCACGGCTATTTCGGCCTCGGCGAAGTGCCGTATGGCTAACCGTCGATCGCCGCTTCGCCCGCCAGAGCGCATTGCTGAGTATAGGATTATTAATTTTCGATTCCTCGGCGACGCGCCTCGCGCCGACGCTCCATCACGACGACGGGTGATGGACGGCCTCTCCAAGACCGATACCTCCCGATCGGGAACGTTGCAGCGAGACCGACAGAAATTATGCTAACGACAGTATTTCGAAGAGCATTTCGAGCAACGCCTTCTCCGATGCCGCATACATCGCGCCGTATTTCCTGTCTCTGATTTGGCAGCGATGAAATTGCAGATGAGCCGCGGATCAGAGGGGCGATCAGTCTTCTAATTCGACGCAGGCGTTGCGTTTGATAGCATCGAAAAAATCGGAATGTAACCCTTCAATTTCATTCTTTTCGCGATACGATGCTCGAAATCGGCTGCGCATCATCGGCGCAGCGGTCTTCGCTTGCTTTCGGCGCAATAGCCATGTTCCGCCGCAACGGCTCCAGGCGGGCCGCGGCCGAGCTTTGGCCGGAAGCTGGCGGAGCATCCTTTTTCGCGGCGGGTCCGCCCGCTTGCGCCATCGCGAGCCGCCCGCGCATGACGCGTCGCTCGCGCAACCTTGGCCTTAGGGCTGTCGCCGTCGCAGCCGACTTGCGATCGCGGCTAAAACGGGGACGAACGACAATGACGTTGACCACAGGGGCCAAACCCAAATCCGACCACGCCCAGCATTACGGCGACGACCCGCTGAAGGTGCGCGAGACGGGCCATTATCAGGCCGAATACGTGAAGAGCTTCGTCGAAAAGTGGGACGAACTGATCGACTGGGACGCCCGCGCCACGAGCGAAGGCGACTTCTTCATCGATATTCTGCGTTCGCGCGGCAAGCACAAGGTGCTCGACGTCGCCTGCGGCACCGGATTCCATTCCGTGCGCCTGCTGCAGGCCGGGTTCGACGTCACCAGCGTCGACGGCAACGCCGCCATGCTGAACCAGGCCTTCGAGAACGCCAAGGACCGCGACCTGATCCTGAAGCTGACCCATGCCGACTGGCGCTGGCTCAACAAGGACATCCAGGGCAAGTACGACGCGATCATCTGTCTCGGCAACTCGTTCACCCACCTGTTCGACGAGGCCGATCGCCGCCGGGCGCTGGCGGAATTCTACGCCGCGCTCAAGCACGACGGCATCCTCATCATCGATCAGCGCAACTACGACACGATCCTCGACGACGGCTTTTCGTCCAAGCACAAGTATTATTATTGCGGGGATCAGGTGACGGCCGAGCCCGAGCATGTGGACGACGGTCTCGCCCGGTTCAAATACACATTTCCTGACGGCAGCCGGTACACGCTCAACATGTTCCCGCTGCGCCGAAGCTACATGCACAAGCTTCTGAAGGAATCGGGGTTCCAGCGCATCCGCACCTACGGCGACTTCCAGGAGAATTTCGAGGACACGGATCCGGACTTTCTGGTCCATGTCGTCGAAAAGGCGTTTTCGCCAAACCGTCTGCCCGCCGCCGGCAAGGCCAGGTCGACGGACGCCAAGGGCTCGGACGTCAAGGGCTCGGACGTCAAGACCGTCGCGGCGGTGACGGAGGAGTATTACGACAGCGCCGAAGCCGACAATTTCTACTTCAACATCTGGGGCGGCGAAGACATCCATATCGGTCTCTACGAGGAGACGAGGGACATCAAGGAAGCCAGTCGCGCCACCGTCGAGCGAATGGCGGCGATGATCGAGGGCCTGTCGGAGACGACGAGCGTTCTCGACATCGGCGCGGGCTATGGCGGCGCGGCCCGGCATCTGGCGGCGAAATTCGGCTGCTCGGTCGATTGCCTCAACATCTCCGAGGCGCAGAACGACACGAACCGGTTCCTCAACCGGCGCCAGAACCTCGCTCACCTGATCCAGGTCTCGCACGGCTCGTTCGAGCAGATCCCGTCGCCCGACGGGAGCCATGACGTCGTCTGGTCGCAGGATGCGATCCTGCATTCGGGCGATCGCCAGCGGGTCTTCGAGGAGGCCCACCGGGTTCTGAAGTCCGGCGGCCAGCTCATCATGACCGATCCGATGCAGGCCGACGATTGCCCCGCGGGCGTGCTGCAGCCGGTCTACGACCGCATTCATCTGCAGAGCCTCGGCTCTTTCGCCTATTATCGCACGATCGCCGACAAGATCGGCTTCGAGCTGCTCGATACGGTCGATTACACGCATAATCTGCGCACGCACTATCAGCGCGTGGGCGAGGATCTTCGCCGCGACTACGACCGGCTCGTGAAGGTCTCGAGCAAGGCGTTCGTCGACCGGATGCTGGTCGGCCTCGAGAACTGGGTCAAGGCCGCCGACAGCGGCTACATGGCCTGGGGCGTCCTCCACTTCCGCAAGCGCTGAGCGCACCCCTTTTCAGAGTTTTTCCAGACGTTTCCGCGGTCCCGATCGGGGCGCGTCCGGGCATTTCAAGGAGCTACCCATGTCGCAATCATCGACGCCGCCGCGCAGCTGGCTGTTCACGAGCGAATCCGTTTCCGAAGGTCATCCCGACAAGATCTGCGACCGCATCTCGGACGAGATCGTCGACGCCTATCTGGCGGCCGATCCGGCCTCCCGCGTGGCCTGCGAAACCCTGACGACGACGAACTTCATCTGCATCGCGGGCGAAGTCCGCGGACCGGCGGGCGTGCTGGAGACGATCGAGGAGCGCGTGCGCGACGCGGTTCGCGAGATCGGTTACGAGCAGGACGGCTTCCACTGGAAGCACAACGAAATCGTCGTGAAGCTGCACGCGCAATCCGCCGATATCGCGGTCGGGGTCGACGCCGCCGGCGAAAAGGACGAAGGCGCGGGCGACCAGGGCATCATGTTCGGCTATGCGTGTCGCGAGACGCCCGAGCTGATGCCTGCGCCGATCATCTACTCGCACCGCATCCTGCAATCGATGGCGGAAGCGCGCCGCTCAGGCGTCGAAAAGCTGCTCGGACCGGATTCGAAGAGCCAGGTCACCCTGCGCTACGAGGGCGGCAAGCCGGTCGCCGTCGATTCGGTGGTCGTCTCGACGCAGCACGACGCCTCGATCGATCAGGCGGCCGTCGCCGAGATCGTCAAGCCCTACATCCGGAACGCGCTTCCCGCAGGCTGGAACTGCCCGGCGGATCGCCTCTTCATCAACCCGACGGGACGGTTCGTCATCGGCGGGCCGGACGGGGACGCCGGCCTCACGGGCCGCAAGATCATCGTCGACACCTATGGCGGCGCGGCGCCCCACGGCGGCGGAGCCTTCTCGGGGAAGGATCCCACCAAGGTCGACCGTTCGGCGGCCTACGCCGCGCGCTATCTCGCCAAGAACGTCGTGGCGGCGGGGCTCTCCGACAAGTGCGTGATCCAGCTCGCCTACGCCATCGGCGTGTCGGACCCCGTCGCGCTCTATGTCGAGACGTTCGGCACCGCCAAGATCGACACCGACAAGATCCAGGCGGCTCTGCGCGAGATGGTCAAGCTCACCCCGCGCGGCATCCGCGAGCGGCTCAAGCTCAACCGCCCGATCTACGCCCGCACGGCCGCCTACGGCCATTTCGGGCGCGAGGCCCAGAAGGACGGCGGCTTCTCGTGGGAGAACACCGACCTCGCCGACGAACTCGCCCGAGCCTTCGGCGCCCGGGCGCAGAACGCGGCCTGATCGGCTGACGCAGCTCGAACTGAAAACTAACAACCCCCGCGATCATCGCGATCGCCGGGGTTGTTCTAATTGAACATGCCGAGT
This sequence comes from Microvirga sp., assembly GCA_022241475.1. The sequence continues at coordinate 113,524 of JAKOMT010000006.1, forward strand.
TGCTGAGGGGCTAGCTCAGCCAATCGGCGTGGAATATCGATTTTGCGCTCGGCATCCTCACGAGCTTCCGGCGACATGAACTCGAGCAAGGCTTCGAGTTGCGAACTTTCACCCACTGCACGAAACGCCTTGGCCTTGTTGACGAAGACATATGTCTTTTTTCCTCGCGAGAGCAGTTCGAGCACGTTCTTCAATGTGCCCACGCTGCGCGAATCCCAGATCATGAGGCCATAATCCGCCTCTTCCGCCATGGCGACGTCTTTCGCTGTGAAAAACGCGCGCGTTCCGGGTGCGGCATCGGCCTCGATCGGCGTCACGACCCAAGCCCCGAGATTATTACGCGGCTTCGAACCGCTGCAATAGACGACCACATTTTTCGCCCGTCTTTCGACGAGATAGCTCTGGACCGAAGAATCGACGCCATCCGCGTCACCGACGGCGATGCGCAGGTTTTGATCGACAATCGTGTCGATCCGTTCCTTGACCCGCTCGTCGAGCTTCTTGATCTTGATCGAACCGGCGATGAATACCGTGGTCATCACGTTACGTCCAGGTTAGCGTGGCGACATAGATCTTTGCCACTTTAGGGTACGTTCGCAGCATTGAACAAGCCGCTTCGAGCGTCGCGCCCGTATCGAATAAATCGTCGATCAACAGCAAATTCGATTTCCCGTCAGGAAGAATATCGTCGACGACAAGCCGCCCGGCAAGGAGAGCAAGTTTTTTCTCGCGGTCCTTCTCATCCTTGAGCGATGACCCGGCGTTGCTCGTCAATAAATTTTCGATGCACGGTACGCTGAGGAGGTTCGCAACAGCTCGCGCGAGCTCGGTAACCGGCTGCCGTGCCCTGTATGTCGAGGGGGGCACTGGCAAAACAAAATCAATTTCCGGAAAATTGGGTACGGCATGCTCATACAAAGCGGCTGCCAGCGCCGGGACATGCGACCAAGCCTTTCTATACTTCAGTTGGAATAGTGCTTCGCCTATCTCGGTTCGCTCAGTTTCGAACTGAGGATGCCCGAATTCATTGTCGCCGGTGTAGGTGCTACGAATCTTGTGCTTGTCGAGCGCGACGCCCCGCGTCCATACCCCGTCAAGCGCCTTCAAACAGACTTTCATGCCAAAAACCTCTGCTCAAAAAGCAATTTTAAATATATTCTATTTTTTAAGATCAACTAAAAAGCCTCGGCGAAGCCAGCGCTTCCATGCCAAAAAATAAAATGCGCTTCCGAGAACGCCGTCTTCGGACGTTGGGGACTGAAGTCACTCATCCGCTGGCGGCACCAGCGGATTCCAGACGATCTCCCAGACGTGTCCGTCGGGATCGCGAAAATACCCGGCGTAGCCGCCGTAGAAGGTGTACTGCGGCGACTTGATGATCTCCGCGCCCGCGCGCCGCGCCGCCTCCATCGTTTCGTCGACCTCGCCCTTGCGCGAGACATTGTGTCCGATAGTGAACGCCGTCGACGAGACGGGGGGCTTCGGCAGCCCGGTGTCGAAGGCGATGTCGTCCTGCGCCCAGATCGCGAGCTTGAGCCCGCCTGACAGATCGAAGAAGGCGACCGCGCCATGCTCGAACTCGCGACCGACGACGCCGTCGGTCGGCAGGCCGAGCCCGTCGCGATAGAAGGCGAGCGATCGTTCGAGATCTGCGACGCCGAGCGTGAGGACGGAAATGCATGGTTTCATGGGCATGCCTTGCGGTTTTGACCGGAGCGATGCGAACCTCGGTTCGTGGGGCCTTCGCCGACTTTGATCGAAGATCCTTCTGAGCGAGCGTCGGGCGAACCTCGCTATCGCGACTGTGACAGGAAACGCCGATTCCCGCATTGCTAGGCGGCCCGAGCGGCAATAGCTCATAGAGCATGGCCTTTTCGCTCGCGTTCCCCATCGGTCCCGTGCTGTTCCTTGACGACGTCGAGAACGGCCGTTTGCGGCTGTCCGCGCTCTTCATCACCGCTAAGGGGGATCAGCCGGCCCCGGTCGAATTGGGGACGGAGACGGCCCGCGCCGAATTGCTGGCGGACTACGAAAACGCCACCGTCTGGCGCGCCCGGTTCTCGCTGCCGGCCGATCGATCATCCGCCTATGCGTGGAACGGCGAGAACTACGAGATCGCGGGCGATCTCACGGGCGATCTGCGCCTCGCCTATGTCTCCTGCAACGGCGAGGAGGTGGGCGACATGGATCGCGAAGGCTCCGAGCGCAACGCCATGTGGGCGCGTTTGCGCGAAGAGCACCGCCGCGAGCCCTTCGCGCTCATGCTGCACGGAGGCGATCAGGTCTACGCCGACGAGGTCACGCGGGGACACGAACTCAGCCACGACTGGCCCGACCGGGCGCCCAGAGATCCGTCGCGGGCGGCGCTCAATGATCTCCGGCGACATTTGCGCGAACGCTTTTTCGAGCGCTACGCCGCGCTCTACGCAGCGCCGGAACTGGCGTGGCTGGCCGCGCGCACGCCCTCGCTCATGCAATGGGACGATCACGACATCTGCGACGGGTGGGGGTCGCTGCGCCGCTCGCGAACCTATTCGCCGGTGGGCCAGGCGTTGTTTGCGGCGGCGCGGGAGAGCTTCCTGATCCTCCAGCATGCGACGACGGAGGGCGACCTGCCCGCCCGCTTCGCCGACCCGTCGGGGGAGCATCTCGGCTGGAGCGTCCGCGCTCCCGGCCTGCGCATTCTGGCCCCCGACCTGCGATCGGAGCGGACGCGGCGCAACATCATGGGGCCCGGCGGCTGGGCGATGATGGAGGCGGAGGCGAAGCGAGACGCGCAGGGGCATACGCTGCTGCTGTCCAGCGTTCCGCTGCTCGGTCCGCGCCTGTCGTTGCTGGAAGCGCTGATGGTGGTGATCCCGCGGATGCAGGAATACGAGGACGACCTGCGCGACCAATGGCAGAGCCGGGCGCACCGCGAGGAGTGGCGCCGGATCCTGCGTCTCGTGCGCGACATGGCGCGCCGGGACGGCCATGACCTGACGGCCGTCTCCGGCGAAATCCATCTGGCCACGCGCGCCGTGATGGATCTCGGCGACGGGCTCCACCTCAATCAGCTCGTGGCCTCCGGCATCGCCCATCGGGCGCCGCCGAAGGGATGGGCGCGTTTTCTCGGCGCCCTCGCCTCGCTGGGCGAAGATCCGCTGCCCGATCATCCGATCAGGATCGCGCGCCTGCCCGGGCAGAGCGCCCGCTACGTCGCCGAGCGGAACTATCTGCTCCTCGAACGGTTTTCTGGCGACTGGCAGGCGCGTTGGGATCTGGAAGCGAGCGGGAAGACCGAGCCCCTCGCACTCTGATCGCCATATTCAGCGCTCGCGTCACGGAGTTCGTCATGACCCCCGACAGTTTTCTGGACGCGTTGCGAGACGCCGACGTGATGATCCCGCTCGTCTGCAGTCTCGTCGCCGGCGCCCTGGTCGGCCTGGAGCGTGAATATCAGGGCAAGCCCGCGGGGCTGCGAACTCATGCGCTGGTCTGTTTCGCGTCCGCGCTGATGACTTTGCTCGGGCTCAGGATGTCCGAATGGACGGCGGACCTCCCGGTGGGCACCGAGATCGTTTCGGATATGGCGCGGATGCCGCACGCGATTTTGACCGGGATCGGGTTTCTCTGCGCGGGCGTGATCTTTCGGGAAGGCGCCACCGTGCAGGGGTTGACCACTGCGGCGTCGCTCTGGCTGACGGCCGCGCTCGGCATCGTCTTCGGCGCAGGATTGGTGGAGCTAGCGACGATCGGAACGGGGATCGCGCTGCTTGTTCTGGTCTTGTTGCAGGTGGTGCAGTGCTTGATGCCGGCCAAGCCGGAAATCCGCCTCGAAGTCGCCGTTTCTCTTGACAGCAGCTATGACGGCGCCGCCCTGACGTCCGATCTCGCGGCGGAAGGGCTTCAAGTCACGTCGATGGCCGCTCGCCAGGACAGCGCCAGCGGATTGCGGCGATACGTCATGCTCGCATCCGGCACGGACAGGAGCATCGACGTCGATCGTCTCCTGAGGACGCTGCAACGGGGCGGCGCGATGCAGGAGGTCGCCATCAGTCCGCTGATCAATGATCCCGAGGCTCGAGCCTGACGCATGCGCGGTTGGGGTCGATGACGTTCGATCACCCCCCGGACGGGCCGCCGTCCATGCCGCGGCCGCCCATACCCATGCGCGATGGTCGGCGGCCCCGGACAGGACGGCGGCAAGTCGGTCTACGTCGCGGTGGACGATCTCGACGCGCTCTACGAGCGGGTGAAGGCCTCGGGCGTCACGATCGAGCAGGAACCCGTCCAGCGCGATTACGGCGGCCGCGAATTCATCTGCCGCGACCCGGAAGGCAACGTCTGGTGCTTTGGCGGATATTGGCCGATGCTGGTCAGCACGCCCTGCCAGGAACTGAAATCGAAAAAGCGCATGTCGGGCCTCCTGCCGGATCGCCCGTGACATTAGCGTGGGCACGGCGCCGACGAATCCCGTGATGCAGGTCATGATCGTTCCTCCTCTTTCAACAAAGGTCAGCCTGTTTCGTGGCGAATTTTTGCGCCGCTCGCCGGCGGCGTTCGAGGTCGAGTCAAGCGAGAGACGCGCGCCCTTGCGGAGCGTCCCGTCAGGGGCCGTCGATAGTCGATCGCCTCTCGGCGCCGTCCGGGGAATAGTCGAGCAACGCCGTGCCGCTCGCGAAGATGCGGTGGCCGGTCAGGGTGAGTCCGAGCGGCTCGGCGAGCCCTTCGAACAGCGTCGCGCCCCGCCCGATGGCGACGGGGTAGATCATGATCTGAAGCGTATCGATCAAACCCTGCGCGGCGAGGGCGCGCACCAGTTCCCCGCTGCCGAGGATGGTCATGTCGGGACCCTCCTCGCCCTTGAGCGCGCGAAACGCCGCGAGCGCATCGGACCCGACGATCCGCGCGGGCCCCCAGGGCGCCTCGCGCAGGCTGGTCGAGACGACGATCTTCTCGGCCCGGTTCATTCCGGCGGCGATCGCGGGCATCCTCTCTTCGGCCAGAGGAAGCGTCCAGAACGCCGCCATGTGCTCGTAGGTGCGCCGCCCGAAGACCAGAACGTCGCCCCGCGCGATTTGCTCCTCGGAAAAGCGGAGCTCCTCCGGCCCGTGGCGATTCCACGAGATGTCCTCGTCGGGCCCTTTGTAGAAGCCGTCGGCGGACTGGAACGTGAAACTGGAGAGGCGGCGGGGCGCCGTCTCGCCGGCGCGCGATTCCTCGCTCGAGGAGGCGAGGGGGGCGCTCATGCGCGCGCCGTTCCGCTGACGGGGGAGGCCCCCCGCCGAGCGGCCTCGATCGTCGCGACGTCGATCTTGCGCATCGTCATCATCGCGTCGAAGGCGCGCTTGGCCTGATCGCCGCCCGCCGCCAGCGCATCCGTCAGGACGCGGGGCGTGATCTGCCAGTTCATCCCCCAGCGGTCCTTGCACCAGCCGCACTCGCTTTCCCGCCCACCGTTTCCGACGATCGCGTTCCAGTAGCGGTCGGTCTCCTCCTGATCGTCGGTCGCGATCTGGAAGGAGAACGCTTCCGATTGCGGAAAGATCGGACCTCCGTTCAGACCGAGGCAGGGAACGCCGCAAACGGTGAACCGCACCGTCAGCACGTCCCCCGCCTTGCCCGCCGGGTAGTCGCTCGGGGCGCGGTGGACGGACGTCACCTCGCTGTCGGGAAAGGTCGCGGCGTAGAAGCGGGCCGCTTCCTCGGCGTCTTTGTCGAACCAGAGACAGATGAGCGCTTTCGGGGTCGTCCCTTCGGCGTCGGGCGCGGTTGAATTCGTCATGGCTTCATCCTCGAATGGCGCGGGATGGGGCGATCAGGATTGCGCGCCGGTTTGCAGGATCCCCCACTTGATCCCGAACGGATCTTCCAGAAGTCCCCAATCGTCGCCCCAGAACTGCCGCTCGTAAGGCGCGAGCGTCTTGCAGCCCGCCGCGACGGCGCGGTCCCACCAGGCTCGGCCATCCTCGACCACGAGCTGCAGGTGGCCGAAATTCGTCGACGGCGCCGGACCCCCGCCGACATGGTCCGTCATCATCAGGCAGCCGCCGTTGACGCCGATCTGGGCGTGCATGAGACCCGCCGCGCCGTCCGGCATCGGCATGCGCCCCATCTCGGTGGCCGCGAAAGCGCGGACGTAGAAATCGCAAGCCTCGCCCGACCGGCCCGCCATGGCCAGGTAGGGGACGACGCCCCGCATCGGATTCGCTTCCGGCATCTGTCTGTCCTCCTGCTGCGGCAGATCGATGTTGCGCTTGGCTATTTACTTTGATATCAAAATAAAATGCGCGACGCAATCCCCGACATTCTGCCCCGTGAGACGGTTCTGAACATCCGCGACACCTGCCTGTGTCTCGCCACCCAACGGGCGGCGCGCAGGTTGGCGCGCCGCTTCGACGCGGCGCTTCGCCCGTTCGGGCTGACGAACGGTCAATTCTCCCTGATGGTGGCGCTCAACCAGCCGGCGCCGCCGCCGATCGGACGACTGGCGCCCTTCCTCGGCATGGACCCCTCGACCCTGACGGCCGCGGTGAAGCCGCTGGCGCGCCGGGGGCTGCTCAGCGTCGAGCCCGATCCCGACGATCGCCGATCCCGCAGGCTTCGCATCACCCCCGAAGGCGTGGCGCTGATGCGCGAGGCTGTTCTGGTCTGGCGCGACGCGCACGCCGACCTCGACGCGGGTCTGGAAGCGGGCGCGGCGGACGCGCTACGCCGGGGCCTCGCGCAGATCGCGTAACGTGAGACCGGGCGGCGCCAGACCCGTCATCGGATGCGAGAGCCGCATCAATCCTCGATCGGAGGGGCGGCTGCCTCCGCAATTCCATCCTCCGCCATCCGGCGGCAGGCTTCGTCGAATACGGCGGTGTCGAGATAGGCGTGCAAGCTGACGACCTTGCCCCATCGCATCCGCACGACGTGGACTCCGTTATTGAGATAGGGCTCCGCATTCGCCAACACCGCGCTGTCGGACCATTCGACGGTGACTGTCGTGTCCCACGGCCAGCCCGAGACGGCCACGTGCTTGACCTCGAAGTCGAGGTTGCGGTTCAGGCGAAACAGGCGTTCGAACCATTTCCTCATCGCAGGTTTCGTGCGCCGGACGCCCCCGATCGGGCCGGAGCCCGAAAAGACGTGTTCGAACCGTGGAGCCATGCCCGCCAAAGCGACCTCGTAGTCCCCGCGGTTCAGGGCCTCGAATACGCCGCGCACCTTCCGGTCGACGATGAAATGGTACATTTCCTGGTCCTCCCTGGAGCGTCAGCGCGGGTTGCGGCCGAACAGAGCGGTCAGGCGCCCCTGCTTCCACATCGCGACGCCTGTGAGCGTGATCAGCGGGATCAGGGCGAGACGGGCGGCCAGGGTCCAGTTCGGATCGGCGTGCCACGGCGAATAGATGTAAGCGCCGATGAACAGGCCGATCGCGATATGGGCGCTGCGTAGGATCGTTCTGAAGGTGCGGGGCGTCATGGGGCGTCTCCGTGCATATGTTGACGATGTCCATATTCCTTTTTATGTGGACGCTGTCAACATATTCCTGCATGATCGTTTCATGACAGATCGATCTCCTCGGAACGGCCGGCGCGCCTATCATCACGGCGATCTTCGCGCAGCGCTCATCGCGGCGGCGCAAAGCCTCCTGCGGGAAAGCGGCGAATGGGGTTTCACCCTGCGCGAAGTGGCCCGCGTGGCGGGCGTCAGTCACAACGCGCCCTACAACCACTTCGACGACAAGCGGGCGCTGTTGGCGGCCGTCGCCGAAATCGGCTTCACGGACTTGGGCGCGGAATTGACCCGCCGGAGCGACGCGGTGCCGCCCGACGCCCATGAAAACCGGATCGTCGCGCTCGCCGAAGCCTATGTTGGTTTCGGCGTGGATAATCCAGCGATGTTCCGACTGATGTTTTCCGAGGATTTGGCGCAGGCCGTGGACCTCCCCGGGCTTCGAACGGCTTCGGAAGCGGCCTTCGGCGTCCTGCGCGACGCGATCGCGTCGGCGGCCGCCGACGGAAAACTTTCGCCGGACGCGAACGGCGTCCACACATTGGCGGCTTGGGCTCTCGTTCACGGGCTGGCGACACTTCTCATCGACGGCCGCGTGCCCGTCCCCGCTCACGCAGGCGCGCGCGACGCCCTCGTCGCCGGCGTCGCGCGCGCTCTTTTGGTCGGCATGAGTGTGCAGGACGGCGGGCGAGGGGATTGACGCGGTGTCGCGCGCCGCGCCGCGGGCGACGATTGCGCTTCGGCGGCCCGGCGACGCGACGCCGCCTTTCTCCCCGATCGAAGCCGGTTCAATCCTTCATCGTCACGTGCGCACGCGTTCTTCCGGCGGCTGGACGGCGACCGCGGTGAGAGGCTCCGGCACCGGCGCTGTCAGCACGTAGTCGCGTCCCGACATGATGTCCCCCTGCACCTGCTCGGTGAGCCGCTGGGCGTCGCGGCGGCGGATATCGTTCAGGGTGTCCGTCACGCTCGCCTCGTCGCAGCCGAGGCGTCGAAGACTTTCGGCTCCCATCAGCAGGGCGGATTCCAGCGTCTCGCGAATTTCGAAATCGACGCCGGCGCGGATCAGTTCGATGGAATGGGCCCGGTCATAGCTGCGAGTCAGCACCTGCGCGTTGGGGAAGGCGTGGGCGGCGAGCTCGACGATCGCGCCGACGGCCTTCCGGTCGTCCGCGGCCACGATGATCACTTCCGCCTCGGCCGCTCCGGATGCGCGCAGGATGTCGAGCCGCGTGCCGTCTCCATAATAGACCTTGAAGCCGAAGCGCGCGGCCTCGCGGATACGGTCGGGATTGTTTTCGATCACCGAAACCTCGACCCCGCGCGCCAGCAGCATCTGCAGGGCGATCTGACCGAACCGGCCGAACCCGATGACGAGCACCTTGCCCTTCAGGTCGCGCGCCGGCTCCACCCCGTCGAGCGACACGTCGCCGTCGCGCAGCAGCCGGTCGGCTGCGAGCAACATCAGCGGCGTGATCGCCATCGACAGGATCACGACGGTCGAAAAGATCGCGTTGTCCCGCGCGTCGATCACGCCGCCCGAGGCGGCCGCGGTGAAGAGGACGAACGCGAATTCGCCTCCTTGCGCGAACATGACGGCGCGTCGGAGCCCGGTCAGGTTCGGGCTGCCGAAGAGGCGGGCGGTGACGTAGATGGCGAGCGCCTTGACCAGGGTGAACGCGAGCAGCATTCCGATCAGAAGCGGCCACTCTGTCGAGACGATCGCCAGGTCGAGCGACATCCCGACGGCCAGGAAGAACAAGCCCATCAGAAGGCCCCGGAAGGGCTCGACATCGCTTTCTATCTGGTGGCGGTAGCTCGAGCCCGACAACATGACGCCGGCCAGAAACGCCCCCATCGCCATCGACAGACCCACCGCCTCCATCAGGAGCGCCGCGCCGAGAACGACGAGCAGCGCGCCGGCGGTCAGCACCTCCCGCGTGCGGGCGTAAGCCAGGAGCGCGAAGAACGGATCGAGCAGCCAGCGCCCCACGACGAGGAGGACGACGAGGCCGGCCGAGGCCAGCCCCAGCGCCCAGAGCCCGCCATCGCCCTGGCCGACCGGCGACAGAAACGCGACCACGGCCAGCAACGGGACGATGAGCAGATCTTCGAACAACAGGATCGAAACCGACTTCTGCCCGTCCGGGCTCGCGATTTCCCCTCGCTCCTGCAAGGTCGACATGATCACGGCCGTCGAGGACAGAACGAAGCCCGACGCGGCGACGAAGGCGGTCACGGGAGCGAGCCCGAACAGACCGACGCCCGCCCCGGTCAGCAACGCCACGGCGACCGACACCTGCGTCAGTCCCAGGCCGAAGATCTGGCCCCGCATCGCCCAGAGCTTCTGCGGGCGCAGCTCCAGCCCGACGACGAACAGAAACATCACGACGCCGAGTTCCGCGAAATGAAGGATCGTGTCCGGGTCCGTGAACAAGCCCGCCACCGACGGGCCGATGAGAGCCCCGGCCGCGAAATAGCCGAGCACCGAGCCCAGCCCGAGCTTGCGGAAGAGCGGAACCGCCACCACCGCCGCGCCCATCAGGGCCACCATCGGCCCGATCACCGGGCCCAATCCTTCCGCAGCCATCCCGCGCTCCCGATCCTCGATCCCGGCGATGTTTGTCCCATGGTCTCCAAATGCCGTCCATCGGTTAGCGCCGCGGCTCGCCTGCGCCGTTTCTCTAGGCTCTCGGCAGGTTCCCCCGGCTCGCGTATTCTGGCTTCGGCCGGTTTTCCACGGAGAAGCCTCGCGATGATCCCAGTCGTCACAGCCTTCGAGCGGTCTCCGGACCGGGGCAGGGGCCTGGCGCGCGACATGCGCGTGCGCTGGGCTCTCGAAGAAGCGGGCAGGCCCTACGAGGTCCGGCTCGTCTCGTTCCGTGAACTGAAGGAGCCGGCGCATCGCGCGCTCCATCCCTTCGGCCAAATTCCGACCTATCAGGACGGCGATCTCGCGCTCTTCGAGTCGGGCGCGATCGTTCTTCACGTCGCTGAAGCGAGCCCGGCGCTTCTGCCGAAAGACGCGAACGCGAGAGCGCGCGCCATCGCCTGGATCTTCGCCGCGCTGGACACGGTGGAGCCGCCGATCTGGGATCTCGACATGGCCGGACTTCTCGAAGGCGGAGAGCCTTGGCACGAGCGTCGCCTGCCGGTCCTGAGGGATCGCGTCCGGCTACGGCTCGGCGAACTCTCGCTGCGGCTGGGGGACGCCGACTGGCTCGAGGGCGCGTTCACCGCGGGCGATCTCATGATGGTGACGGTGCTGCGCCGGCTCGACGGAACGGGGCTGCTGGAGGAACGTCCGAACCTCTGCGCCTATGTCGCGCGGGGCGAAGCCCGCCCGGCGTTCGAACGCGCGTTCGCGGCGCAACGGGCGGTCTTCACCGGCGACCCGCCGAAGCTCTGAACGCGGCGGCCCGGGCGGATTTCGCAACGCGCGAAAGCGAACGCCCGCATTGCGGCGCTGGAGGCGGCGTTCTACGAACACGGGGTCCCGCCGTGCAGCTTCCCGTCGCCCGGGCCCGTCGCTCACCGCCGCCGAAGGACCGGCGCGCGAAAGGAAACCCGACCGCGCGAACGCGTTCGCGCGGAGCGGTCGGGGAAATGATGGCCGGCGCACCGGCCAGCAGCCCGCCGTCGGCGCCGATGCGGCCGAAACGAGGGCGCAACTGGAGGTAATTAGATCGTGACCGCAGTCAAGTTCGAACCGGGCGGCTATCGGTACGCCCCGGGCGTTTTCCAGTATTCGGCCGGCGTCGTCGCCGAGCCGGGCTTCGAGATCGTGCGGGTGCGGTTACGCAATCCCGTTCCCGTCGCGCAGGGCTTCGACCGCATCGCGAAGGTCATCGAGGCGGCAGGGCGCCCGCTCACGGCGTTCTGCGCCTGCGAGCTGCGCTCGCCCGAGCCCTTCACGGAAGAGGGCTTCAAGGCCTTCAACGAGGTCTATGTCGGCACGCTGGAGAAATGGGGAATCTTTCGCGACGGCGTGAACCCCGTGGCCCGCAGCAACGTCTGTCCCGAGATCGACAAGCCGGCGGAGCCGTCCTTCCACGCCTTCTGCTACACGGTCGAGGCCCGCGACGCGGCCCCGTCCTTCGTCGTCGCCGGCAGCGGCGAGGCGCCCGAGGGCAAGGACAGCTACCGCGACCACACGGTGCGGCTCGGCGACACCAGCGTCGAGGGGCTGCGCGAGAAGGCTCGCTTCGTGCTGGCGGAGATGGAGCGGCGCATGGCCACCCTCGGCTTCGCCTGGGCCGATGTGACGGCGACGCAGGTCTATTCCGTCTACGACTTCCACCCCTTCCTCGCCGACGAGATCGTCCGGCGCGGGGCGGCGGCGCACGGGTTGACCTGGCATTTCAACCGCCCGCCCGTCGACGGTCTGGACTACGAAATGGATTGCCGCGGGATCAATCTCGAACGCGTCGTCTGAGCCCGCTCGGCGATTCACCTTCACCGCCAACAGTTTCGACGGCGCGGGCGATCATCGTCCGCGCCGTTGCGCATTGTGCGCGATGGACGGAGTATCGGGCGGGAGGGAGCGCGCTCACGGCATGGGCCGATCGACACGACCGGCCCGGGAGGGGCGCTTGACTTAGGTTTTCGCATCCCGTTACATACAGCTGTATGCAGCGTAGTCCAGCTGCGAAAGCCCCGCGAAGTCGACAGCGCCAAGCGCCGAACTTCCGAACAATCGAGACGGGGCGGATCGAGGGAGGAAGAATACCAATGACTCGCAGCTTCACGAAATATTGCGCCACGGCGATCGGCCTGGTCGGCGCGGCGATCTTCGCGCAACCCGCGCTCGCGCAGTTCCCCGAGCGTCCCGTAACCCTCGTCGTGCCCTTCGCCCCCGGCGGATCGAACGACATCGTGGCGCGCCAGCTCGCGCTCCAGCTCGGCGAGATGTGGGGCGAGCCCGTCGTGGTCGAGAACCGTCCCGGCGGCGGCGCGACAGTCGGAACCGGCCATGTGGCGGCTCAGGATCCCGACGGCTACACGATCGGGATCGCCTCCGTGACGTTCACGATGAACGCCGCGGTGCAGACGAATATTCCCTACGATTCGCGCAACGACTTCACGCCGATCGCCATGGTCGGCCAGGTGCCGCTCGTCATCGGCGCGCGTCCCGACATTCCGGCGAACAACCCGCAGGAGCTCATCGAGTATCTGCGCTCGCGTCCGGGCGAACTCAGCTACGGCGCGACGGGCGTCGGCTCGATCCAGCATTTCGCCGGCGAACTGTTCAACCAGCAGGCCGGGACCGACGTGCAGGTCGTGTAGTATTCCGGCGGCGGACCGGCCCTGACCGACGTGATGGGCAGCCACATCGAATATTCGATCGGATCGCTGACGCAGATGCTGCCGCAGATGAACGCCGGCAACATCAAGGGCATCGCGCTCACCTCCATGGAGCGTTCGCCCGCCACGCCCGACGTGCCGACGCTGCATGAATCCGGCCTCGAAGGCTTCGAAGTCCTTCAGTGGTGGGGCATTCTCGCTCCGAAGGGCGTCGCCGACGACGTCGTCGCCACGCTCAACGGCGCCATCAACGAAGTCATCGTCTCCGACAGGTTCCGCGAGTTCCTGGCGACGGACGGCGGCGAGCCCATGCCGATGAGCCCGCAGGAGACCGCCGACTTCATGGCGGCGAACTTCGAGCGCTGGGCGGAAGTCGCCAAGGCTGCGAACATCACCGAGCAGTAAGTCGCTTCGGACCGGCCTCGCCGGCCCGGATTTTCAGCCGGGAGCGCGCATGCGCTCCCGGTCCCTTTCGTCGCATGTGGGGACAATATGCGCGAAATTGATCGGACTGACCTCGTGTCGGGCGTGCTGATCGCTGCGATCGGCCTGTTCTTCTTTCTCGGGGCCCAGGAATACCGCATGGGGACGGTGGCCCGCATGGGGCCGGGCTTCGTCCCCTACTGGCTCGGCGCTACAGCCATGCTGCTCGGCGGGATGATCGCGCTCGGCTCGATCGGCCGCCCCGGCGCCCTGCCGGCTTTCTCCTGGCGCCCGCTCCTCGCGATCGCCGCCGCCGTCGTCGCGTTCGCGCTGCTGCTGCCGCGCACGGGGCTCGTGCCGGCGACCTTCGTCACCACGATCGTCGCCATGCTTGGCAACGCCGAGGCGCGCCCGAAGACGATCTGGATCACCGCGATCGTCATCACGGCCCTGTGCTGGACGGTGTTCATCGCGCTCTTGGGCCTGCCGATACCCTCGCTGAGGTCGCCACTCTGATGGATATCTGGTCAAACATCATAACCGGATTCAGCGTCGCGTTGAGCGGCGAGAACCTCCTGTATTGCTTCTTCGGCGTGTTTCTCGGGACCTTCTTCGGCGTGCTGCCGGGGATTGGTTCGCTCGCCGCGGTCACGATGCTCCTGCCCATCACCTATTATCTCGAGCCGACGACCGCGCTCGTCATGCTGGCCGGCGTCTATTACGGCGCCGAGTACGGCGGCTCGACCGCTTCGATCCTGCTCAACCTGCCGGGCACGCCGTCGAACGCTGTCACCTGCCTCGACGGCTACCCGATGACGCAGCAGGGCCGCGCGGGCGTCGCGCTGTTCTCGACGACGATCGCCTCCTTCGTCGGCGGCACCTGCGGCATCATCGCGCTCTACGCCCTGTCGCCGCTCATCGTGCAATGGGCGCTCGCTTTCGGCCCGGCGGAGTATTTCGCCGTGATGATCTTCGGCCTCGTGGCGGCCGCGACCGTCACGCAGGACGCTCCTGCGAAGGGATTGGGGATGGTGGTGCTCGGCATGGCGCTCGGCACCGTCGGTTCCGACATCGACAGCGGCGTCGCCCGATTTACCTTCGGGTACTTCGAACTGCGCGACGGTTTGAGCTTCATCGCGCTCGCCATGGGATTGTTCGGCCTGTCGGAAATCATCATGTCGATCCGCGAGAAAGTGAATGCGCCCTTCATCCAGAAGGTGACGCTGCGCTCGATGATCCCCACGCGCGACGACGTGAAGCGATCGATCGGTCCGACATTCCGTGGCGCAGGCATCGGCGGCTTCTTCGGAGCGCTGCCCGGCACCGGGCCGAGCATCGCGACATTCGTCGGCTATGCGATCGAGAAGCGGATTGCCCGCGATCCTTCGCGCTTCGGAAAAGGGGCGATCGAAGGGATCACGTCGCCGGAATCCGCGAATAACGCCGCGGTCCAGGCGGCCTTCATCCCGACCCTGACGCTGGGCATCCCGGGCTCTGCGACGATGGCCGTCATGATGGGGGCCCTCCTCATTCACGGCATCACGCCCGGCCCGCAGCTCATGACGTTGAATCCGGATATCTTCTGGGGCCTCGCCGCGAGTTTCTGGATCGGCAACGTCCTGCTGCTCATCCTGAACATCCCGATGATCGGACTTTGGGTGCGGATGCTGAAGATTCCCTACGGCGTGCTGTACCCGGCGGTGATCTGCTTCATCTGCATCGGCGTCTACACCGTGCGCACCAGCGCGTTCGACGTTTTCGTCGTCCTGGGTTTCGGGCTGCTCGGATACGTGCTTCGCCTGTTGCGGTTCGAACTCGCGCCGATCCTGATCGGCTTCATCCTCGGTCCCATGGTCGAGGAGAACTTCAAGCGCGCGATGCTGATCTTCCGCGGCGATTTCACCCGCATGATCGAGCGACCGATCAGCGGCGTGCTCCTCGGGCTGACCGCCCTGATGCTCGTCTGGACGGCGTGGACCCTGATCCGGGATCGTCGCCGCGGGGCCTCCGGCGGGATCGCTGCGCTCAAAGGAATGGGGAAACGCGATGCTGATTGATCTCACCGGGCGCGTCGCGCTCGTGACTGGAGGCAGCACGGGGCTCGGTCGGGCCATGGCCGAGCGCTTCGCGGCCTCAGGGGCCGCCGTCGCGATCCTCGCCCGCAACCCCGAAACGCTCGCGGCCGCGGAAAACGCGATCAACACGGCCGGCGGCGGGCGCGCCATGGCGGTGGCGTGCGACATCACCGACGCCGCCGCGCGCGCGGCGGCTCTGGCCGAGGTCACGGACCGCTTCGGGCGCGTGGACATCCTCGTCAACAACGCCGGCAGCTCGCAACGCGGCCCGATCGAGACCGTCGACCGCGCCAAATTGATCGCCGACATGGATCTCAAGATCTTCGCGGCCGCCGAACTCATCCGCGACGTCGTTCCCGGCATGAAGGAGCGACGCTGGGGACGCGTCATCAACGTCAGCGCCATCATCGGCAAGGCGCCGGACGCCGGCAGCATCCCGACGGCTCTCTCGCGCGCCGCCGGCATCGCCATGACGCGCGCGCTCTCGCGCGAATTCGCGCCCTGGAACATCCTCGTCAACGCGTTGTGCGTGGGCAAGATCAAGTCGGGCCAGTGGGAGCGTCGCTACGCGGCGTCGGGAGCCGGCCAGACCTACGAGGAATTTCTCGCGCCCGTCGGCGCGACGATTCCCCTTGGCCGCATGGGCGAGGCCGAGGAATTCGCCAACGTCGCCTGCTTCCTCGCCTCCGACGCCGCCTCCTACGTGACGGGCGCCGCGATCAACGTGGACGGCGGTCTCTGCCCGGTCGCCTGAGGAACGAAACATGGCCCTCGACCACGCGCCCGCCGTCTCCGAACTGCCGGGGCGCGGCGCGTCGTTCGGACAGATGTTCCTCTGCTGGCTGTGGATCGGCGCCACCGGCTTCGGCGGCGTCCTCCCGATCGTCGTCTATGAGCTGGTCACCAAGCGCCGCTGGGTGACGCAGGACGAATTCACGGAGATGCTGGCGCTCTGCCAGGTGCTTCCCGGCCCCAACATCGTCAATTTCGCCGTCGTCTTCGGCATGCGCGCGTCCGGATGGCGTGGCCTCGTCGCCTGTCTCGGCGGTCTTCTCGCCGTGCCTATGGTCGCCGTCATGACGCTCGCGACGGTGCACGCCGCCTTCGCCGAAATCGACGCCGTGCGCTCGGCCATCGCGGCGGTCGCGGCGGCAGCGGCCGGGCTCGTCCTCGGCGTCACCCTCAAGCTTCTCTGGCCCTTGCGTCGTCGCCCGTACGCCGTCGTCACCGTCGTCGCGGGCGTGACGGCCATCGTCGGTCTGCGCGCGCCGCTGATCTGGACGCTGGCGGCGCTCGTTCCGTTGACGATCGCGCTGACCCTCTGGGAGATGCGTCGCGATGGATGAGCCGCTGCGCCAGCTGGTCGTCTTCCTCGCGACCCAGTCGCTCCTCGCCATCGGCGGGGTCTATGTCGTACTGGCCGAACTTCACCGGGTGGTGGTCTCGGTCAACGGATGGCTGACGGACGAGGAGTTCACGGCGCTGTTCGCCGTGGCGCAGGCGTCGCCCGGGCCGAACATGCTGTTCGTGACGCTCATCGGCTGGAAGATCGCGGGCGTCGGCGGCGGGATCGCGGCGACGACGGCGTTCATCGCGCCGGCCGTGATCGCCGCCGCGAGCGCCGCGCGCATGTGGGTGGCGTGGGGCGAGGCGCGCTGGTTCCGCCTCCTGCGGCGCGCGCTCGTGCCCCTGACCGTGGGCCTGATGCTGGCGAGCGCCTGGCTCTTCATCCTCTCGGCGGCGCCGACATGGGCGCGCCTCGCGGTGGTCGCGGCCGCGGCGGGCCTTTCGCTGACGACGCGGCTTCCGCCCATCGCCATTCTCGCCGCCGCAGCCTGTCTCGGGGCTATGGGCCTCGTCTGATCTCAGCCTTCGTTCAAAGCCGCGTTGAGCCTCTTGGTCCAGTCCGCCGCGGCGGAGGCGAGGAAGCTGATGTCGGTCTGCGTGGTCAGGAAGCGCGCCCCCTTTCGGATCGCCGCCGCCTGTCGGCCGACGTCCCGGTTGCCGCCGCAGCCTGCCGTCTTGCCGAAGCGCGCGCAGGCCGCGTTCACCCGCTCCTGCGCGGCGATGATGTCGGGATGATCGAACTGGCCGGGCATTCCCATGTTCACGAGCAGGTCGTTCGTGCCGACATGGATCACGTCGACGCCCGGCACGGCCGCGATCTTCTCGACGTTCTCGAGTCCCTCGACCGTCTCGATCATGCACACGACGAGCGTCGCCTCGTTGATCGCCGGGATCGCCTGCGCGAGCGGCAGGGGGGCGTAGTCGAACATCGGATAGCCGCCCGTGACCGAGCGCTTGCCGAGCGGCGCGAACTTGCAGATCTCCACCGCGTGGCGCGCCTGCTCCTCGGTGTTGACGTCCGGGTAGACGATCCCCGTCACGCCGTTATCGAGGAGGAGCGAGACGTCCGGATCGTCGATCGAGCGCACCCGCACCACCGGCGCGATGCCGATGGCGAGCGCCGTCTGCGCCATGTTGGACAGGGTCTCGACGTTGAAGATCGAGTGCTGGATGTCGATGAAGATGAAGTCGTGCCCCGTCGTCTTCGCGATGCGCGCGATGTCGGGCGAGCGGGCGAGCCGCACGCTGATGCCGAGCGCCGGCTCGCCGCGCGCGAGCTTCTCCTTGAGCGGATTCCTGAATTCCATGATTTTTCCCCTTAATCCGCCAGTAGCCGGCCGAGCACGCCGTCGCCCGCGTCGTCGTCCGCCATGAGTCTCTTTCCGATGAGATCGCGCAGCGTCTCCGACGAGCCGCCGCCGAGCGAGCCGTAACGTGCGCCGCGATAGAGCCGCGAGACGAGGTACTCGTCGGTAAAGCCGAAGCCGCCATGCACCTGCACGGCCTCCGACGTCACGCGCAGCGACATCTCGTTGCAGAACACCTTGGCCGTGGCCGCGAGGAAGGGGTCCGGGAACGGGTTCGCGCTGGCGCAGGCCCGATAGAGCAGGCCGCGCGCCGCCTCGATATCCTTGTACATGTCGGCGAGCTTCCAGCGCATGCCCTGGAAGGCCCCGATCTGGCGTCCGAACGCGGTGCGGTCCTTGGCGTAGGCGAGAGCCGCGTCGAAGGCGCCTTCGGCCAGGCCGAGAGAGATCGACGGATTGAGGCAGCGCTGCGTGTTGAAGGCTGACAGCAGTTGGCGCATGCCGTCGCGCTCGATCACGAGGTTCTCGCGCGGCAGCTCGACATTCTCGAATTGCACCTCGTGCAGGTTCTCGCCGCCCATCGTGTGGTAATTGCCCGTGACGGTCAGGCCCGGCGTTCCGGCCTCGACGAGGACGCAGCCGATGCCCTCGCGACCCGGCGCGCCGTCGACGCGCGTGAAGACGACGAACATCGCCGCCTCGGGGGCGCGGGAGATCAGCGTCTTGACGCCGTTGACGACGACGCGGTCGCCCTTGATCTGTGTGTTGGTCTTGTAGTTCGGCACGTCGGTGCCGGCGTGCGGCTCGGTCATGCAGATGGCGAGCATGTTCTCGCCGCTGACGACGCCCGGAAGGATGCGATCCTTGATCGAGGCCGGCGCGTAGGTCGAGATCACGCGCGTCTGCACGCCGACCTCGCCGAGCACCGCCATCGCCGTGACGTAGCAGCCCTTGGCGATCTCTTCGAGGACGAGCGCTGTGTCGAGAACCGGCAGGCCGAGCCCGCCGTATTCCTCGGGAACCGCCATGCCGAGAACGCCGAGCTCGGCGAGTTCGCGCACGTTCTCCCAAGGGAAGGTTCCGTCCATCCATTTCAGGCCGCGATGGATGAAGCGGTCCTGCGTCAGGTCGCGGACGCTCTCGATCATGCGCCGCTGTTCGGGATTCAGTTCGATTTTCATGGCTGGCCTTTCAGGTCTTTTTCCACCGCGTCGACGAGCGGGCCGATGGCGTCGAAGACATGCACGCCCGCCGCGCGCAGGGCCGTGGTCTTGGAGGCGAGCGTTCCGCGCCCGCCGGAAACGATCGCGCCGGCGTGGCCCATGGTGACGCCCTCGGGCGCCTCCGACCCGGCGAGGATGGCGAAGACCGGCTTGCCGATCGGCTCGCGCAGGAGCGCCTCGGCGAGGTCTTCCTCTTCCTCGCCCCCGATTTCGCCGATGATGACGACGGCGCGCGTGGCGGCGTGATCGCGAAACATCGGCGCGAGGTCGGGAAAGCGGGCGCCCTTCACCGGATCGCCGCCGACGCCGATCCATGCCGACTGGCCGAGCCCGCGCTGAACAAGGCGACGGCCGGTTTCGTATGACAGCGTGCCGCTCTTCGACCAGATCGCGACGGAGCCCGGGGCCAGCGCGACGTCCGGGAGAAACCCGAGTTTGATGCGGCCTGGCACCGCGAGGCCGGGCGTCGAGGCTCCGATCCAGACGGCGCCGGCCTCGTCGACGGCCCGCCGGGCGCGCACCGCGTCATGTACGGGCATGCCCTCCGTCACCGTAACGACGAGCTTGAGCCCGGCCGCCAGCGCGTCGAGGATGGCGGGCAGGACGGAGAGGGGCGGCACCATGACGATGCTCGCCTCAGCGCCGGTCGCCGCGACGGCCGAGGCGCAGTCCGGAAAGATCGGCAGGCCCTCGTCCTCGCCGGACTTGCCCGGCGAGACGCCGGCGACGATCTGCGTGCCGTGGCCGCGCATCAGGCGAATATGCATCCGCGCCGCGCGGCCGGTGGCGCCCTGCACGATGACGCGCGGAGGGGGGAGGGCGGCATCGACGACGCGTCTCAGGATCGCGTCACGCATGCTGGCCTCCTGCAGTGTGTACGCCCGCGGTAGCGCAGAGATCGACGGCTTTCTCCAGATCGCGCTCGATCATCACGGGCAGGCCGGATTCGCGCAGGATCACCTCCGCCCTGTCCTCGCCGTTTCCGGCGAGCCTCACGACGATCGGTAAGCGCATGTCGGGCGAAGCGCGAAGCGCGGTGACGAGGAGTTCCGCGAACTGGCCGAGATCGGTGATGCCGGCGAAGATGTTCACGAGCACGCAACGCATGCGCGGCCCGTTCGAAATGCGCCGCAGCGCCTCGATCAGGCGCGAGGGGTCGCCGCGCATGCCGCCGGAGCGGATGTCGCAAAAGTTGAAGGGGCGCAGGCCCTTGGCGATCATCTCGTCGATGAGCTTCATCGAGAGGCCGGCGCCCGTGGTCACGAGGCCGATTTCGCCGTCGGGATCGACCACGACGAGATCGTAGCCGTGCACCTTCTTGAAGGACGCGTCGGGATAGGATTCGGGCTTCTCGTCCACGAGCGCCGCGATCTCCGGCTGGCGCACGATGGCGTTCTCGTCGGCGACGAAGCGCATGTCGCCGGCGACCCAGCGGCCGTCCGGCAGGACGAAGAGCGGGTTGATCTCGACGAGCAGCGCGTCCATTTCGCAGAAGGCGCGCGCGCAGATGGCGCCGGCTTCGCGGATCGGTGTTCGCAGCGCTTCCGGAAGACGCTCCGCGAGTTCGTGGACTGCGGCTTCGATCGCTTCGGGCGTGAGATCGGCGAAGGCGCGAGGCAGGTCGTCGCCGGCGGCCTCGACATCGACGCCGCCGCGATCGGTGGCCATGACGATCACCTGTCCGCGTCCCGCGTCGAGCGAGAGCCCGAGATAGGCCTCGACCGCGCCCGACACGGCGGCTTCGATGCGCACGCCGCGCGGGTCGTGGCCCTTGATGCGCAGCGTCGCCAGATCGGCGCAGGCGGCTTCCAACTCCGCACGGTCGCGGCACAGGCGCACGCCCCCCGCCTTGCCCCGTCCGCCCGTGGCGACCTGCGATTTCGCGATCCAGGGTCCCGAGCCCGGCAGCGTCGCCGGCGGTGGCGCGCCGGGCGCGATCAGGACGCCCTCCGGTATCGGCAGCCCACGCGCCGCGAGCAGCGCCTTGCCGTCGTGTTCAAGCAGTAGCATTGCGTTTCCTCACCTTTTGCATTCTTGTGTATACGCCTGTGTGCAGACGGTCAAACCACGGGAGGCTTGATTGCATCCCAAAATATGCAAGCGTATCCATTGGCGATAACGCACAGGGAGGGTGAGCGATGAACGATGTGACGCGCCTTGGTCGGGACGAGGCGGAAACATTCGCGGCGAGCCTGTTCGCGGCTCACGGAGTGCCGGAATCCGACGCCCGGACGGTCGGGCGCTGCCTCGTCAGAGCGGATCTGCGCGGCGTCGACACGCACGGCATCGTGCGCATGCCGATCTATCTCGAACGCCTCGACAAGGGGCTCGTCACGGCCGCTCCCGTTCTCGCGCCGAAGCGCGTCGCGCCTGCGGCGGCTCAGCTCGACGGGCAGAACGGGCTGGGATTCGTCGTCGCCACGCGGGCCGTCGAGGAGGCGATCGCGATCGCGCAGGAGAACGGCGTGGGCCTGGTCGGCGTGTCGCGCTCGACCCATTTCGGCATGGCGGCCTGCTATCTGCTGCAGGCGCTCGAGGCCGGATACGCCGCGCTCGTCTTCACCAACGCCTCGCGCGCGATGCCTCCCTGGGGCGGCCGCGCGGAGCTCCTCGGCACGTCGCCCTTCGGCGCGGCCTTTCCCAATCCGGGCGGCGCGCCGTTTCTGCTCGACATGGCGCCGAGCGTCGCGGCGCGGGGCAAGATCCGCAAAGCTCAGCGCGAAGGCAAGAGCATTCCCGAAGGCTACGCCCTCGATGAAAACGGCCGCCCGACGACCGATCCCGAGGCGGCCCTGCGCGGCGTGGTCCTGCCGATCGGCGGTCCGAAGGGCGCGGCGCTGTCGATGCTGATGGACATCGTCGCCGGCGTCCTCACCGGCGCGGCCTTCGCCGGGAGGGTCGGCAACCAGTACGAGGATTTCGACCGTCCGCAGGACGTCGGCCACACCGTGATCGTCTTCAAGCCCGATCTGTTCATGCCGCGCGAGGTCGTGACGGAGCGCATGCGCGAACTCGTCGCGACCGTGAAGGAGTCGCCCCTCGCGGAGGGTTTCGACGAGATCCTGATGCCGGGCGAGCCCGAGGCGCGCAACGAGGCCCGTCGCCTGGCGGAGGGCATCCCCTATCGCCTCGCCGATCTCGCGCCGCTCGTCGAGATCGCGCAGGCGCGTGGAGTCGCGATTCCGGCTGCGATCAGGTCCTAGGGCGAGCGAATCGCCAGACGGCGGCGCGCTTGACGTCCGCGTCCTCGAGCGACCTCGTGACGGACACTTCGTATCGCGCCACCGCCTCCAGGTCCCTGGGCAGATAGGCGCGCCCCGGATCGCCGATGAGGACGAGCGCGCCGCGCGCGTCGACGGCCTTGAGCCAGTCGACGACGCGCGCGGCGGTGTCGCGCTCGTAGCAGATGTCGCCGGCGAGAACGACGTCCCAGCCCTCGTCCCGCCCGATCAGATCCTCGCGCCGCGTTTCGAGAGAGACGCCGTTTTCGGCGGCGTTCATTCGGATCGCGGCGATGGCGAAATCGTCGATCTCGGCCGCCTCGACGCGCGCCGCGCCCGCCTTCGCGGCGGCGATCCCGACGAGGCCGGAGCCCGAGGCGAAGTCGAGCACGCGCTTGCCCGCGACCGTCTGCGGGTTATCCAGGACGTAACGCGCGAGCGCTTGTCCGCCGGCCCAGGCGAAGGCCCAGAAGGGTGGGGGCAGGCCGATGGCGCCGAGTTCCTCTTCGGTGCTCCGCCAGAGCTCCGTGGCTTCATCGGCGACGCGCAGCCCGATCTCAGGCGCGTGCGGCGTCGCGACGAGCCGCGTATGCGCGAGGATGAAGCTCTCCGGGTCGCGTATCGTCTCCATCCCGTCTCCAGCCATCGCGCGCCTTGCGTCAGTCGGACATCATCGCGAGCACCTGAGTGGCGAGGGCGAAGTAGATGACGACGCCGGCGACGTCGGCGATCGAGGTGACGAGAGGCGCGCTCGCCGTCGCGGGGTCGAGACGGAGCTTCGAGAGCACGAACGGAAGCGACATTCCGATCAT
This sequence comes from Microvirga sp., assembly GCA_022241475.1. Next base: position 136,721 of record JAKOMT010000006.1, read on the forward strand.
CGCGCCGACGATGACGATCACGACCATGGAGGTCGCGACGACGACGGCGATGGCCGGGCCGCCGCGCAGGATACCGATCGCCGACACGGCGATCGCCATGGTGACGCCCAGCAGCAGCGCGGTTGCGAATTCGCGGCCGAGCACCGAGGCCCAGTCGTTCATGCGCACGTCGCCCGTGGCGAGCGCGCGAACCATCAGAGTCGCCGATTGCGCGCCGGCGTTGCCGCCCGATGCGATCAGCAGCGGCAGGAAGAACAGCAGCGCGAGATGCGCCGCGATCGTGTCCTCGAAATACGCCATCCCCGCGCCGGAGAAGATGTTGCCGAACACGAGCAGCACGAGCCAGACGATCCGGGCGCGGTAGAGGGCGAAGACGCCGGCCTCGCGCATGCCGGTCTTCAGGCCGGAAACCGTGCCGGATTTGAGGAAGTCGGTCGTCGCCTCCTCCTCCTGAACGTCCATGGCGTCGTCCTGCGTGACGATGCCGACGAGCTTCTCGCCGCCGTTGATCACGGGGAGCGCGATGAGGTCGTAGCGCGAGATGATCTGCGCGGCTTCCTCTTGCGGCTCGTCCGCGTCGATGGAGACCGGGTTCGTGTCCATCAGCGCGCGCACGCGCACGTTGGCGCGCGCGACGATCAGGTCGCGCAGGCTGACCACGCCGACGAGCCGGCGCTCGTCGTCGACGATATAGGCCTGGTAGACGGTCTCCGCGTCGAGGGCCTGGGCCCGCAGGGCCTCGATCGCCTCCTTCGCCGTCATGTCCGGCGTCAGGGTGGCGTAGTCGGAGGTCATCATCGCGCCGGCGGTGCCCTCCGCGTAGGAGGCGAGCTTGCGCAGGTCGTCGCGCTCGGCCTTTGCGAGGCCGGGAAGCACGGCTTCCTGCGCGGCCGGGTCGAGGCGCTTGAACAGGTCGACGCGCTCGTCGTGCGACATCGCCGACATCAGCCGCGCGAAATCACGCCGGCCCATGAGGTCGGACAGCTCCACCTGGTCCCGGGCGTCGAGATAGCCGAAGATCTGCGCCTGTTCGCGCAGGTCGAGCATGCGCATCGCCGCSAGCGCSTCGGGGGCYTCGAGCTCCTCGAGAATCGCGGCGACGTCGGCCGGCTCCTGCGAATCGAAGAAGAAGCGCAGCGACGCCGCGTCGYCGTCGCGMAGAACSRCGCGRAYCGCGTCSRCGACGATCTCCAGCGTCTCCGGYTCGGAAAGCGCGTTGTGGTCGATRTCGAGATCGAGCAGGGATYKTACGTCCGTCATGTTCCACCTCCTCGCCGGACCCTGGCCGGCGGAGGCGGCGTGACGGCGATCAACCGCTTTGAGCCGCTCCGACGACGCGGAGACCTGTCTGCGCGCGACGCGCATCGTGCTGGCGTGCGCTTCCGGGGAAGCGCCTACTAGGGCTGTCGTCCATCATCATCTCGGTTGATTTTGCGTCGCACAAAATGCGACGCGCAGGCCATGGACCCGGAGAGCCCGCAAGTCAAGCAATTTCGGGCTTTGCGCGCCGATTCCGCTCAGCCGCCGCCGCGCAGGATCAGCCGGTCGTTGCGCACTTCGTAGGAGGTCAGCAGGTTCAGAAAGCTCATCCCGAGAAGGTTCTCGGAGAGAGCGCCGGGCCGGGCGACGAGGGCGCGCACGCGCGGCGCGACGATATCGCCGATCGCCAGGGTCTCGATCGTCACGGGAGCCGCCATCGCGGTTCCGTTGGCGGTGCGCACCTGCACGACGTAGCGCAGATCCTGCGGCGCGAAGCCGATGCGCGCGGCGCTTTCCGCGGTCAGCACCACGACGTCGGCGCCGGTGTCGAAGATGAAGCGCATCGGTTCGCCGTTGGCCGCGCCCTCGACGATAAAGCCGCCGGAGGCGCCGCGCGTAACGCTCACCTCGCCGGCGGACGAAACCGTCGTCCGGCCGGGAATCACGCCGTCCACGACGCGCCCGAACACGGCCTCCATCTCGAAGCGGTAGACGTAGAGCCCAAGCAGCGCGACGAAGATCGCCGCCCAGATGACGAGCGCGCGCAGCGCGTCCCCGAACTGGCCCCGCCGTCCCCCGAACACGGAGCCCGCCAGAAAGAGCAGCATCGCCGCGAGGCCGGTGACCCGCGCGAACTGGTCCGGCTCGAGCCCGACGATCTCGCGCTGGCCATAGGTGAAGGCGAGGATCGCGATCCCCGCCAGAATGACGCCGAGGCCGATCGCTCCCGGCATGCTCAGTCTCGCCCGTCCGACGTCTCGGCCGGATAGGCCGCGCGCATGCGCGCGTCGAGCCCGGCCATGACGGCGAGGCGCTCGTCCTCCGACAAGCGGCCCCAGCCGGCGATTTCGGCGCGCGTCCGGCCGCAGCCCTCGCAAAGGCCCGTCGCCTCGTCGATCAGGCAGACCTTGGAGCAAGGGCTCGAAATCGTGCGCGCCGCGCCGCTCGTCTCGTTCATGATCTCTCCGGTGCTCGAAAGGACAATGTCGTCACCGGGCGGCGAGGATCAAGAGGCCGAGCATGATCGCGATCTCCGCGATCTGCTGGGACGCGCCGGCGACGTCCCCGGTCTGGCCGTCGATCATCGCCTTCGACCAGCGCGTCATCAGCGCGGCGACGCCGCCGGCGAGAGCGGCCCCGAGCGCGAGTCCCGGCAGGGAGAGGCCCGTCGCGAGGCCGACGGCGCCGTAGATCGCAGCCGCGATCGCGCAGGCGACGAAGAAGGTCGCGACGGTCGGCCGACCCACCGCCGCCGAGGCGCCGTCGGAGCGCGCGGGCGGCAGGAAGGCGAGGGGCGCCAGCGAAACGCTGCGCGACAGGGCCGCGACCCCGACGAGCGCTCCCGCCGCCGCGAGCGGCGAGATCCGGCGCGCGATCTCGGCGAGCAGCAGCACGCGCAAACCGAGCCCGAGGATCAGCGCCGCGCCGCCGAACGTGCCGATGCGGCTGTCCTTCATGATTTCGAGGCGCGTCTCGCGCGTCGCGCCGCCGCCGAAGGAATCGAACGTGTCCGCGAGCCCGTCCTCGTGGAAGGCTCCGATGACGAGGGTCAGCGCCGTCACCGCGAGGGCGGCCGCGATCATGTCGCCGAGTCCGAGCGCGTGCGCGGCGAGAAAGACGAGCGCGCCGATCGCCCCGATGATCGCGCCCGCCGCCGGGAGCATGCGCGTCATCGCCGCAAAATCCGGGCGCGCGTGCGGATCGCTCTCCCAGGGGAGGGCCGGGACGGGAAGGCGCGAATAGAAGCGCAGGCATTGCGCGACGTGGGTGGCCGCCCGCGCCGCCGCATGCGGGGCGTCGTCTCGCGCGGGAACGTGCTCGTGCCGGTCCATCTTCCACCCTCGCTGCGCTTCACCCCGTTCCAATAGCCCGCTATAGCTCCGCGGCCAACCAGCGAGCCTTCCCGCACACGCCCGCCCACAAGGAGCCAAGTCATGATCGAGCAGACCTCCGGCGCCCCCTTCGACGACGTGCGACGGCTTCTCGCGATGATGCCGGGCGCCGACGGCGAGGCCATCGAGGCCGTGCGCGCCCGCCAAGCGGAGCTGACCAAGCCCGCCGGCTCGCTGGGACGCCTCGAATGGCTGGCGGAATGGCTCGCCGGCTGGCAGGGCAAGGCGCAGCCGAGCGTGGCGCGGCCGCTCGTGGCCGTCTTCGCCGGCGCGCACGGGGTCACGGCGCAGGGCGTCTCGGCCTTCCCGGACGCGCTCAACCGCCAGATGCTGGCCAATTTCGCCGCCGGCGGCGCGGCCATCAACCAGATCTGCGCGGCCTACGGCATCGGCTTCAAGGTCTTCGAACTCGCTATCGACATGCCTACGAAGGACATCACGCAGGAAGCGGCGATGACCGAGAAGGACGCGGTCGCGACGATGGCGTTCGGGATGGAGGCGATCGCCGGCGGGACGGATCTCCTCGGGATCGGCGAGATGGGCATAGGCAACACGACGATCGCCGCCGCGATCTACGCCGCGCTCTATGGCGGCGGAGCCGAACGCTGGGTCGGGCGCGGCACGGGCGTCGACGATGCGGGCCTCGCGCGCAAGGTCGCGGCGGTGGAGGCGGCGCTCGCCCGCCACGCCGACGCGCTGTCCGATCCGCTGGCGATCCTCGCGCGGCTCGGCGGGCGCGAGATCGCGGCCATGGCGGGCGCCATCCTCGCCGCGCGCATCCAGCGCGTGCCCGTCGTCGTCGACGGCTATGTCGCGACCGCCTCGGCCGCGATCCTGCACGCGCTCGATCCTCGCGCCATCGATCATTGCGTTTTCGGCCACCTATCCGCCGAGGGCGCGCATCGCGAGGTTCTGGAGCGCTTCGGAAAAGCCCCGCTGCTCGCGCTCGGCATGCGGCTCGGCGAGGGTTCTGGCGCGGCGCTCGCCATGGGCCTGATCAAGGCGGCGGCTGGGTGCCACAACGATATGGCGACCTTCGAGGAAGCCGCCGTGGCGCGCCGCGATTCGTGACGGCGCCGCGCCGGCTCAGGCCGCGCGCGTCGATCCGGAGCCGGCTTTCACGATGCGGCCCGTCGCGTCCCGCTCGGCGTTGCTCGGCTGAACGTCGACTGCGGGGAGCGCGTCCATCACCCGCGAGGCGGGAAGCGTCACGATCACTTCCGTGCCCTCGCGCGGAGCGGAGCGGAGCTGGAAGGCGCCGCCGTGCAGCTCGATCAGGCCCTTGACGATGGGCAGGCCGAGACCCGAGCCCTGCTCGGCCGTCTTGAGCGCGAGCGATCCTCGCCCGAAGGACGACATGATGATCGGGATTTCTTCCTCGGGGATTCCCGGGCCGTTGTCGCGGATCGACACGTATTGCCCTCCCGACGACGTCCATCCCGCCTTGATGACGATCTCTCCGCCGGGCGGCGTGAATTTCACAGCGTTCGAGAGGATGTTGAGAATGATCTGTCGCAACGCCCGCTCGTCCGCCCAGACCCGCGGCAGCGACGGATCGACGACCGCCTTGATCGCCTGCTCCTTCGCGCGGGCGCGCAAAGCCACCATGTGCCGGCAATCGTCGACGAGATGCGACAGACGCAAAGCTTCCTCGTTCAGCTCGTAGCGCCCCGCCTCGACGCGCGACAGGTCGAGGATCTCGTTGATGAGTTCGAGGAGGTGGCCTCCGCTGGCGTGAATGTCGGCCGAATATTCCCGATAGGTGTCGGATGCGTGCTTGCCGAAGACCTCGTCCTTCATCACCTCGGAGAATCCGAGGATGGCGTTGAGCGGCGTGCGCAATTCGTGGCTCATCGTCGCGAGGAAGCGCGACTTGGCGAGGTTAGCCTCCTCCGCCCGCCGCCGCGCCTCGTCGGAATTGGCCTTGGCCTCCTCGAGTTCGTAGAACAGCTTGTCCTTCTCCGCCCGCGAGCGAAGCGTGGCGAGGGCGCTCGAATAGAGACGGCGCGCGAGGAAGACGAAGAACACCTGCGCGCTGATCGTCATCGCCGCCAGAAGGCCGGCGCCGACCTCCCGGGTCCCGAAGGCGAGCAGCATCACCGCGACGAAGAGGGGCGCAAGTCCGGCGTAGACGGCGGCCGGCAGTGTGGCCGAGAGCATCGCCGTGACGGCCGAGACCATCAGCAGGACGAACAGGACGAACGAGCCGGCGCTCGGGTCGCTCGTGTTCGCGAGCGCCATCACCAGCAGCGCCCAGGCCGCGCCGAAGAGGGCCTCGCCGAAGACGAAGGTGCGGTGCCACCGCCCGAGCGCGATGTCCTCTTCCTTGTGCCGGGAGAGGCCGTGCGACAGGGCGATCATCAGGCCTGTGGCGATCGCGATCACGGCGGAGATCAGCGCCGCCTGATCGGGGACGAACCAGAAGGCCGCGAAACCGCCGGCCGCCGCGAGCACGAAGAGGGGGATCGCGGCGTCGACGCGATATTGAGCGAAGAGCCGCAGGAACTCGAGTTCGAACGAACGCTCGAGCCCCACCGACGAGGTCAGCCGCTCGCGGGCCGTGCGCATGTTCTGCGCGACCTTGCGACGACGCCTTGCGTCGAGGGTGGGGGCGTCTGGTCCGGACGCCTCGGCCGGAGCGGATCCGGCGGCTTGTTCGCCTGTCATTCGGTCGGGTTCGTTAACGGGTTGCGCATCGATTCGCGGTATTCCGAGGAGCAGTCTTCCGCAAATTCGTTAATGTCCGCCTCATGATCGTCGAGCCGCCGGGAAAAAATCGCGGGACGCCGTCGCCGCTCAAGCCCCGCTTCGTCGGCCAGGGCCGGGGACGCGCGCGGCCCCGGCGCGCTCATCCCTTTCGTCGCCGCAGCGCGCGCTTCGGCCGGACATTCATCCTTCTGCCGGCGCTCATCATCCTCGGAATCTGGCTCGGAGAGCGCGACTGGAGTTTCCTGCCGAAGGAGACGGTCGCAGGGCTCGCCCAGGTGATCGACGGCGATTCGTTGCGGATCGGGGACGTCGAGATCAGAATCGCCGATATCGACGCGCCCGAGCTTCGCCAGTTCTGCCGGTACGACGGGATCGACCGCCGGTGCGGCGTCGAGTCCCGGCTGACGCTCGAGCGGCTCGTCGAGGGGTTCGAGACGCGCTGCGTCGTCCTGGAGGGCGACCGCTACGGCCGCAGCGTGTCGCGCTGCGAGGCGGACGGGCTCGATCTCGGCGCTGCGATGGTCTCGGCCGGCCAGGCGGTCGCCTTCGGCGCATACGAGGCGGAGGAGGCGCGGGCGCGAGACGACCGCCTCGGACTCTGGGCCGGCGAGTTCGAGCGCCCGGCCGATTGGCGGCGCGCGCAGGACGCGTCCGAACAGGCGCGCGATTGACGGGGAACCGAATCGTCGATGGGGCGTTATTCACCCGACGACCTTCAGAGACGACCGACCTTCCAAGACCCGGCTTCGGCCGGGTCCTTTTTTTTGCAGGGGCCCAAGCGCCAGCCGTGCAAGGTCGGGCCCGCCGCATCACTCCGGCCCCGCATTGACCGCCACGCAGCGCTATGGTCCCTTCGGGTCCGGGAGGAAAAAGACCATGAAACTTTACGATGGCGGGCGTGCGCCCAATCCGCGACGCGTGCGCATATTCCTCGCGGAGAAGGATATCTCCGTCGATATCGCGCCGGTCGACCTGGGCGCCATGGCGCATCGTTCGCCGGAATTCACGGCTCTCAATCCCTGGCGCCTGACGCCGCTCCTTCTCCTCGACGACGGGACGACCATCGCCGAATCCATCGCCATCTGCCGCTATTTCGAGGAGCTTTTCCCCGATCCGCCGTTGTTCGGCGCGAGCGCCATCGCTCGCGCCCGCGTCGAGATGTGGCAAAGACGCGTCGAACTGGGGCTCTTCAACAACGTGGCCGCGGCGTTCCGGCATCTGCACCCCGCCATGGCCGAGATGGAGAGCCCGCAAATTTCCGCATGGGGCGAAGCCAACAAGCCGAAGGTCATGGAGGCGCTCGCATTGCTCGACGCGCATCTCGCGAACAGCGAATATCTCTGCGAGGACGGCTTCAGCGTCGCCGACATCACGGGGCTCGTCGCGCTCGACTTCATGAAGCCGGCCAAGCTCGTCGTTCCGGACGATCTCGTCAACGTCCTGCGCTGGCACGCCGCGCTCAAGGCGCGGCCCAGCGCAGGGGCTTGATCCCGTTGGCGTCCAACGGCGCGGGGCCTGATCTCGACGATCTGCTCGCGGGACTGCGCGCCTGCCGCGTCTGCCGCGTCTGCCGCGACCCCGCCGACGGACGCCCGCTCCTCCCGCACGAGCCCCGGCCGATCATCCAGGCCAGTTCCCGGGCGCGAATCTGCATCGCCAGCCAGGCCCCCGGCGCGCGCGCGCACGCCAAGGGCCTTCCGTTTTTCGATCAGTCCGGCGTGCGGTTGCGCGACTGGCTCGGCCTCGACGAGACGACGTTCTACGATCCGGAGCAGGTCGCCATCGTCCCGATGGGCCATTGCTTTCCGGGCTACGACGCGCAGGGCGGGGACCTGCCGCCGCGCCGGGAATGCGCTCCGCTCTGGCGCGAGCGCGTCTTCGCCGGGCTGCCCCGCCTGTCGCTCGTCCTGACCATCGGCCTCTACGCCCAGAAATGGCATCTTGGGCCCGACGCGGCGGGCGGGCTCACCGCGACGGTGGCGCGCTGGCGCGCCATAGTGGCGCAGCCCCGACGGCCGCGCATCTTTCCCCTGCCGCATCCCTCCTGGCGCAACAATGGTTGGCTGCGGCGTAATCCCTGGTTCGAGGCGGAGCTGCTGCCGGTCCTGCGCGCGGAAATCCGCGCCGCTCTGGCCGACGCCGACATCCGCGAGGAGGCGCTATGAGCTACGAAACCCTGAAATACGAGGCCGCGGCCGGGATCGCGGTGATCACGCTGGCGCGGCCCGCGCGCCTCAACGCGCTCACGGCGACCATGCATGCGGAGCTGCGGGCGGCGCTCGAAACCTGCGCGCGCGACGACGACGTGCGGGTCGTGGTTCTGACGGGGGAGGGGCGCGCCTTCTCGTCGGGGCAGGATCTGACCGAGGACCTGCCGCGCGGCGAGGACGGGCGCGTCGATCTCGGCCCGCCGCTCGAGCGCGACTACAACCCGTTGATCCTGACGCTCGCCGATTTTCCCAAAGTGACGATCGCCGCGCTGAACGGTCCCGCCGTCGGCGCGGCCGCGAATATCGCTCTCGCCTGCGACATCGTGATCGCCGCGCGCTCGGCCTTCCTGCAGCAGGCCTTCGCCAAGATCGCGCTGATCCCGGACGCCGGCGGCACCTGGCTCCTGCCGCGGCTCGTCGGACCCAAACGCGCTCTCGCTCTGATGCTGACCGCCGATCCGACGCCCGCCGAGGAGGCGCTGCGCCTCGGGCTGGTTTACGCGATCTTCGACGACGAGGTCTTCCCGGCCGAGGCGATGGCCTTCGCCGCGCGCATCGCGCAAGGGCCGGCTCTCGCGCAGGTCTTGACCAAGCAGGCCGTGCGCGAAAGCCTGTCCGCCGGGCTCGAGGAGCAACTCAATCGCGAGGCGGCGCTCCAGGCGAAATGCGGTCGCTCGGACGATTTCACGGAGGGCGTCGCCGCCTTCCGCGACAAGCGCCCCCCGCGTTTCACGGGGCGCTGAACTCAGCGCCGCAGACGCGCGATCAGGCTCGACGTGTCCCAGCGCGCGCCGCCCATTTTCTGGACCTCGGCGTAGAACTGGTCGACGATGGCCGTCACCGGCATGGTCGAGCCGTTGCGGCGCGCCTCGGCCAGCACGATGCCGAGATCCTTGCGCATCCAGTCGACGGCGAAGCCGAACTCGAACTCGCCGGCCACCATCGTCTTGCCCCGGTTCTCCATCTGCCACGATCCGGCCGCGCCCTTGGAGATGACGTCGAGCACCGCCTCCATGTCGAGCCCGGCGTTGAGGCCGAACTGGATTCCCTCGGACAGTCCCTGCACCAGCCCGGCGATGCAGACCTGGTTGACCATCTTGGCGAGTTGGCCCGATCCCGCCGGGCCGAGAAGCCGGGAGGAGCGCGCGAAGCTCATGATCACGGGCTCGGCCCGCGCGTAGGTCGCCGCGTCGCCGCCGCACATGACCGTGAGGACGCCGTTCTCCGCTCCGGCCTGTCCGCCCGACACGGGCGCGTCGATGAAACCGAACCCGAGGCCCGCAGCCGCCTGCGCCAGTTCGCGCGCGACCTCGGCGGAGGCCGTCGTGTGATCGACGAAGATCGCGCCGCGCGTCATGCCGGCGAAGGCGCCGTCGGCCCCGTTCGCGACTTCGCGCAGGTCGTCGTCATTGCCGACGCAGCAGAACACGATGTCCTGTCCCGCGGCCGCCTCGCGCGGCGTGGCGGCCGAGCGCCCGCCATGCGCCGCCACCCAAGCCTCCGCCTTCGCGGCGGTGCGGTTGTAGACCGTGACTTCGTGGCCCTTGGCGGCGAGATGCCGGGCCATCGGAAAACCCATTACGCCCAGCCCCAGAAACGCGACCTTCGCCATTTCGCTCCCCATACGTTCGATTCTTCCGTTGTCTCGTATCTACGGGCGACGGAGAGGCGCGTCAAACCGCTGCGCGCCATCGTCAGGTTGCGTATTCTGGCGTGGCGGCGCGCCGCATGTGGCGCTATACTTGCCGTTATTATGCGTTCCCTTTTCGCTGGGCGCGAAATTACGAGCGATCGAGCAATGGTCTCCGTTCTGGAGGATGGCGTCATCTGCGATAGTGCGACGGAGCGGGCTCCCGCCCGCGACGACGACGTCGCGCGCGGCTCCTCCGCCGGAGCCCGACGTCGCGCCGGACCCGCTCGCCGGCAGGACCCCGCGCCCGCAGGCGTCGTCGCATTCCACGATCGCGGCCTGAACGACATGATGTATCGCGAATACGCTGTTCGCGCGCTGCGCAGGGCCGATCTCTCGTCGGCCGTAGAAAAGCTCGGTGACGCGGCGCCTCTTCGCGCCGCGAACGCCAACGCGCGCGCCGCGCGGGACGGTCCCAATCCCATCCTCGTCGGTCTCGGCCTGCTCGCAGACGACGCCGCGCCCCGCTGAAGAGCCGGCGGCCGCTTATCGCGCGCGCGCCGCGCGGGCGGAGGCCGCGCGCGCGCAGACGAGCCCGAGGACCGCCGCGGCGAGCATCGCCAGGATGAGCGCCCGCGAATCGATCTGCACGACGTAGCCGCCGAAGACCGCGGCGCCGGCGCCGATGCCGAGCTGCGCCGCGCCGGAGAGCCCGGCCGCCGTTCCCGCGAGCTTGGGCCGCACCGACAGAGCCGCCGCCGTCGCGCCCGGAATCGTCATGCCCGATCCCGCCGAACTCAGGGCGATCGGGACGAAGAACGTCAGCGGGGTCCAGGGGCCGAGATAGGCGAAATACAGTGCGACGAGCATGGCCGAGCTCGACGCCGCCGCGCCCCAGATCATCAGCCTCTCCGCGCCGAGCCGCTGTCCGAAGCGGCCGGAGATGAAGTTGCCGAGCATGTATCCGGCGGCGTTGATCATGAAATAGAGGCCGTAGACCTGCGGCGCGCGCCCCATCGTCTCGATCACGACCCAGGGCGCGCCGGCGATGAACATGAAGAACGCCGCGCTGACGAACGAAAGCGACAGGGTGTAGAGCACGAAGGCCGGGTCGCCGAGCAACGTCGGATAGCCGCGCAGGGAGGCGAGCAGGGACGATGCCTCCGATCGCGGCGCCGTCTCGTGCAGGAAGAACCAGATCGCGGCGAGGACCAGCGCGCCGAGCGCCGCCATCGCCACGAAGATCGCGCGCCAGCCGAGCGTCTCCTCGATCACCCCGCCGAGGAAGGGGGAGATCATGGGCGCGACGACCATCGCCATCACCATGTAGCCCATCACGCTCGCGGCCCGATCCATCGTCGAGGTGTCCCGGACGACGGCGCGCGCGAGCGCGAAACAGGCGCCGCCCCCGATCGCCTGCACCACGCGCGAAAACAGCAGCGTCTCGATGGATCCGGCGAACGCGCCGATGACCGATCCGAGGACGAAGAGCGCGGCTCCCGCGGCGATGCACGGCCTGCGGCCGAACCGGTCCGAAATCGGGCCGACGAAGATCTGGGCGATGGCGACGGTCGCGAGATAGACGGTCAGCGTCAGCTGGATCGTCGAATAATCGGCGCCGAGGGCGCGGGCGAGTTCGGGCGTGGCGGGCGCCAGAATATTCACCGCGACGGGCTGGAGCGTCGAGATCGCCACGAGCATGACGAGGGGCGGCGTGACGGGCCGTGGCGCGTCCGCCGGCGTCTTGTCGAAGCCCGCTTTCTCGCCCGCGCTCACGATTCTCGCCTTCCGCCAGCCGCAGCGAGCCCGGCGCTCGCGGCCTTGCGGCGCACGACGCTCTCGCGATGGATCGTGTAGATTCCGGCTCCGACGACGAGCCCGATCCCGATGAACGCGAGCCCGTTGGGCCAATCGCCGAAAACGAAATATCCGAGAATGATCGCAGTCACGACCATCGAATACCGGAAAGGGGAGACGACCGCCACCTCGACGTTCCGGAATGCGATGACGACGGTGACGTTGGCGAGCACGAGGAACGTCGCGGCCGCCACGAGATAGGCTGATTCGGGCCGCGCCAGAGTCGCCCACTCGTCGCCGCGCGAAAACGCGATGACGAAGCCCGCGAGACTGACGCCGATGGTCGTCGAGGTCGCGACGACGATCGAGGGAACCTCCAGCTTGATCCGCGCGGTGACGAGGTCTCGCACGGCCACGAGGAAAGCGGCGCCCAGCGCGTAGAGGATATAGAAGTCGAACGCTCCGGGCGTCGGCTGCACGATGAGAAGCACGCCGAGAAAGCCCGTGACGATCGCCGCCCAGCGCCGCCATCCGACCCGCTCGATCCCGAGCGCGATCGCCATCACCGTCATGATGATCGGCGTCGCCTGCAGGATCGCGGTGATGTTGGCGAGCGGGAGGAAGGGGAGCGCGCTCATGAACAGGAACGCGCAACTGGCTTCGATCAGGGCGCGAAGGGCCACGAGCGGCGAGCCGAGATTGCGCAGCTCGCGCGCGTGCCCCATCAGCAGGACGACGGAGAGCGCGAACGCCGTCGCGCAGAGTCCGCGCATCGCCATGATCTGGGTGGTTGGAAAAAACTCGGACGCGACTTTGACCAGCGTGTCGTTGGCGACGAACAACGACGACGCGAAGAGCATCGCGATGACGCCGCGGCGGTTGTCGACGACGAGTGAGGCGGGTGACTGCAAATCGCTGATCCGAACTCGATCAGACTTGGATACGTGGCGGATGCGACCGCGTCGAGGCGGCTAGCGTGGGCAAAGCCGCAAGAGCCTTCGGCCCTTTCCGCAACGCCCGGATTCAGGAGAAGACGACGGTCCGGTTTCCGTTCATCAGAACGCGGCGCTCGACATGATAACGCGCGGCCCGCGCGAGCACAGAGCATTCCACGTCGCGGCCTGCCGCCATGAGATCGTCGGGTCCCATCTTGTGGTCGACGCGGGTGACGTCCTGCTCGATGATCGGCCCCTCGTCGAGATCGGCGGTGACGTAATGCGCCGTCGCGCCGATGAGCTTCACGCCGCGCTTGTGCGCCTGCGTGTAGGGTCCGGCGCCCTTGAAGCTCGGCAGGAACGAGTGGTGGATGTTGATGATCCGGCCGGGCATGGAGGCGCAGAATTCCGGCGAGAGCACCTGCATGTAGCGGGCGAGCACGACGACGTCGATCTTCTCGGCCTCGATCAGTTCGCGCAACTTCGCTTCCTGCGCGGCCTTCGTCGCGGCGGTGACGGGCATGTGGTGGAAGGGCACGTCGTAGTTGGCTGCGAGACGGTAGAAGTCGCGATGGTTCGAGACGACGGCCGCGATCTGCGTCTTGAGGAGGCCGGAGCCGAAGCGGTAGAGCAGGTCGTTGAGGCAATGGCCGAATTTCGAGACCATGACCAGCATGCGCGGGCGGTAATCCGCCCGCGTCAGCCGCCAGTCCATCGCGAGCGGCGAGCCGACAGCCGCCTGGAATGCAGAGCCCAACTCATCTTCGTCCGCGGCGATCTCGAACTCCACCCTCATGAAGAAGAGCTGGGTGTCGACGTCGTTGTACTGCGCGCTCGCCTGGATGTTGCCGCTGCGCTCCGCCAGGAAGCCGGCGACCGCCGCGACGATGCCGACGCGATCGGGGCAGGAGAGGGTCAGAATGTAATTCGTTTTCATCGCGACGATCTTCTTGCAGGCTGCCGGCGCCGGACGGGGGCGTTCTGCCGATAGCCCGCCCCGCCGCCCGCTTCAAGGCTGGAATGCGACCGGCGCCCGAACGGCGCTCGCCGGCGCCTGCAATTTAGGCGACGGACCCGCAAATCCCCGTTGCCCGCCGCGCTCGCCGGCGCGATCCTCCACATCCAACGAGTAGCCCGAAGGCATCCCGAACGATGCACGCCACGCGCTCTGCCCACGAACCCCGTCTCCCGCGCGGCATCCGCGCGCGCGGCGGCGTTCGCGCGCGCATCGGGGCCGGTCCGCGCGGCGGCGTTCCGATGGAGATCGCCGAGAGCGGCGGCTACCGCGTCCGGTTCCTGCGCGGCGCGACCTGCGAGGGCGTGTTCGTCAACACCGGCGGCGGCATGGCGGGGGGCGACGTCATGCGCCTCGACATCTCGCTCGACGCCGGCGCGCAAGCCGCGTTCACCACGCAGGCGGCGGAGAAGATCTACCGCGCGCAGGCCGAGCCGACGGAGATCGCGGTACGCCTTTCGCTCGGGGCGGGAGCGCGCCTCGACTGGCTGCCGCAAGAGCAGATCCTGTTCGACCGGGCGCGCCTGTCCCGCCGCCTCGAAGCGACGATCGCGCCGGACGCCTCGCTTTTCCTCGTCGAGAGCGCCGTGTTCGGGCGCACCGCCATGGGCGAGCGTGTCATCGAGGGCTCGTTTCGCGATTCCTGGCGGATCAGGCGGGGAGGCGAACTCGTCTTCGCCGAGGAAGTGCGCCTCGAGGGACAGATCGCCGAGCGCCTCGCCCGCGCGGCCGTCGCCGACGGCGCGCACGCCATGGCGACCTGCCTGTTCGTCGCGCCGGGCGCGGATACGCTTCTCGAGCGCGCGCGCGACGCGCTCGCCGGCGCGGCTGGCCCCTGCGCAGCGAGCGCCCTGCCGGGACTTCTCGTTGCGCGCTTTCTGGGGCGCGACGCGCAGGCCATGCGCGCCGATCTCGCGCGTTTCATCGAGGGCCTGCGCGGCGCGCCGGTTCCCCGCAGCTGGATGATCTGAGGGCTGACCCGATGCAATTGTCTCCCCGCGAAAAGGACAAGCTTCTGATCGCCATGGCCGCGATGGTGGCGCGCCGGCGGCTCGAGCGCGGCGTGAAGCTGAATTATCCCGAAGCGATCGCGCTGATCACCGATTTCGTCGTCGAGGGCGCCCGCGACGGCCGCTCCGTCGCCGATCTGATGGAGGCSGGCGCGCATGTCSTCACCGCCGACCAGGTGATGGCGGGCGTCGCCGAGATGATTCACGACGTCCAGGTCGAGGCGACGTTTCCCGACGGGACGAAGCTCGTCACCGTGCACGATCCGATCCGGGGCGCGAGCGGGGCGCTGGAGCCCGGCGTGGTGACCGCCCAGCCCGGCGAAATCGTGCTCAACGAGGGCCGCGAGGCGATCACGCTGACGGTGGCCAACACCGGCGACCGCCCGATTCAGGTCGGCTCGCATTATCACTTCGCCGAAACGAACGCCGGCCTCGCCTTCGACCGCGCCGCCGCGCGCGGCATGCGCCTCGACATCCCCGCCGGCACGGCCGTGCGCTTCGAGCCGGGGCAATCCCGCGACGTCTCCCTTGTTCCGCTCTCGGGCGACCGCCGGGTGTTCGGCTTCCGGGGGCTTGTGATGGGGGATTTGTGATGGGGTGTGGGAATCCAGGCTCCGGCCTGACTCCCTCCCCGCAGGGGAGGGCCGGGGTGGGGCGGATAGCGCCATCATTTCCAAGTGTAACGCCCTCTGGAGGCTTCGCGCTTTCGCGCGAAACACCCCACCCTAGCCCTCCCCTTGTAACTATTCTCCTGCCGCCTGCGGTATGGTTTCGGAGGCGGTGGCGAGCGTGAGGCCGACCTCCCCCTGGGCCATTAAGCCCGACCCTCAGCTCGGACCCACGCTCGCCGTTCCATTGAACCCGAACAGTCGCTTGGGCCGCCGTCAAAGCCCGCTTGCGCAAGGAAGGGAAACAATGGAAGCCATCGCCCCGATCGTCGGCATCGACGTCTCGAAGGATCGCCTGGACGTGCACGTGCGCGGCCGCGAGGAGCGTTTCGACGCGCCGCGCGACCCGCAAGGC
>JAKOMT010000007.1 GCA_022241475.1 Microvirga sp.
CGGTCGATGGCGGGGCAAGAGCTTCATCGGCGGCGGCCGCGCCAGCGTCCGGACCGCCCTGTACCTAGGCGCGCTCGTCGCGAGCCGGCGCAATCCCGCGCTCAAGGCCTTCCGCGACAGGCTCGTCGCACAGGGCAAGCCCAAGATGGTCGCGCTCGTCGCAACCGCCAGAAAGCTCCTCACCATCCTCAACGCAATCATCCGGGACACCGCCCCATGGCAGCCGAAAGACGCTTGACCCGCAAGACAGTCGCTGAGGGGAGGGCCAGGGTGGGGTTTTTCGCGCGAATGCGCGAAGCCGCCACAGCCGTCATTTCGGCAGTTGACCATCCGATGGCGTCCAGTCGAAACGCATCTCCATATTGGCCCGCCCGACTTCGACGAACATCTCGGGGGGTATCGACGCCGGGCGCTCTGGATCCGTCGGCCCCTCGCGCCTGACGACGAAGCCCATGCGCTCCCAGAGCGTGATCATGTTCGTGATGCCGTCCCAGTAGCTGGCGTTGGCGTGGTAGCCGATGCCTGCGACGCCGCGCGACCAGGGGACGCGGTTCTCGAAGAAGCGCACGCGCTGCTCGGGCGCGAGGTCGTCCCGCATCGCCTGCTCATAGTAGCGCTCGGGCAGCACGTCGATCGGCAGGAGCGCCGGCCACCAGATCGCGGTCGGGAAGTCCTCCTGCATGTTCACCTGCTGACAGCTGAATGCGTCGCACTGCCAGGGCAGGCCCATCCAGCGCGTCAGATCGCCGGGCGCCTGCCGTCCGATGGGCGGCGGCGCGCCGTTTCCGCCGTTGAAGGCGGTTTCCGGCGTGAGCAGGCGGCCGACATTCTGGATCAGGCTCTCGCGCTCGCCGAGCGCGATCCGGAACGGCTCGGAAGACTGGCCGTGCGCCTTCGCGTACATCGCGCGCAGGCGAAGATAGTAGGTCAGCTCCACGCCGGGATGGAACGCCCCGCCGGAGCAGGGCTCGAGCGCCGCTTCGGTGAGCGCGCCCGGCTGGAGCGTGACGTCGATATCCTCGAGCGACGTGATGGCCTCCCTCGTCGCATCGCCGAGATCGTCGACGAAATCGCCCTCCGCCCAGCGCTCCAGACAGGAATATTGCAGCTCTGGAAACTGGAACCACTGCAGCGGACTGCCGTCGTAGTTGATCCCGTCGCCCACCATGTAGGGCATCTTCAGGCGCTCTTCCTTGAACGCCTCCGGGCCCAGGTTGCGGGGGTTGCGGAACTTCTCGAAGACCGAGCGCCGGAACTCCGCCTCGGCAGGGCTCGGATCGGCGAGCCGCGCGAGATAGGCGGGATCGGAAAAATCGCCGACGTTCAGCCAGCCCTGCCGGAGGTTGGCGGCCGAGGCGACCCACTCCATCAGGGCGAGGCGGCGGAAGGTCGGATAGATATGCTTCCGGAACGACAGCGGCGAAGCGGGAGCCACGCTCCACCCCTCCTTGACGTTGAGATCCTCGATCACGTCGTAGAGGGTCGTCACCGGCGGGATCTCGGGCGCGAAATTCGGGCCGACGCAGGCGACCCAGCCGTGATCCGCGTCGAGCGTCCTGCCGTCGGGCAGGCTCACACGGGCGCGCACCGGACCGTCGCACCAGTCGTCGCGCCAGCCGTCATTGTCGGCGAAGCTCGTGATCGGGCTGGAGACGGGGCTGTTCGAGACGCCGTCGGCCGGGAAGACGAGAAGCCGGCCGCGCTCGTCCGTCCGCAGATGGCCGAGCCCGACGGGCTGCGTCGCGTAGAATACGCCGCCCATGGCGTAGCGCGGATCATCGCCCTCGCCGTTGGTCGCGGCGCCCGCGATCGTGGTCAGACCGCCATCGATGACGAGCATCCTCTCACGCTCGGCGTCGGTGACGAAATACTGGTTCCGCATCTGGCCTGGCAAGCCGGGCGCCAGCTCGCCGTTGTCGAGGGGATTGTTGAAGCCGTACCAGGCCGCCTTGGTGTTGGCGACATGGACGCTCCATTCGATCTCGGCGTCGTCGGCGGTCAATTCGCCGATCACCCGCTCCTCGTCGTCGAAAGCGTAGATGCGGAAGCGCTGGACCTGCTTCTTGATCGATTCCTCGCCGTCCTTGAATCCGCCCTCGGGCGTCGGCGGCAGGCCGGGCACTTCCGGGGCGAGAAACCACTGGGGCGAGCCGCCGACGCGGCAGATTCCGATGGCCGGATAGATTCCCACCCGCGCGACGCGCGCGCCGGGCGGGGCCGCGACGGCGACGGCGCTCGCGATCGCTGCGCGCGGAGGCAAGGGAAAGCCGAGCGCCAGCGCGCCGGCGCCTGCTCCCGCCAGAAAATCCCGACGCCTCATCCCACCGCCACGTCCCTGCCCGTCAGCCATCGAATACCCCCCCAAATTCAATTTTAAATTGCATAAATCACGTCAAAACGCCGAAACGCCCCCGATTCGGCGTAAGAATAACACCTCAAGTAGTAAACGAAAGCTTGCTGTCGCGTGTCGCCCCAGGGCTCACGGGGCGGCCGCGAGCGCCGCGCCGTCGCGCGCCACCACTCGCCCGCCCTTGACGACGAGGCGTGCGGGGCTCGCGTCCATCGCGACCTCGGCCAGGGTCTCGACGTCGAGGAGAACGAGATCGGCGACGGCGCCCTCGACGAGGCGATGATCGTCGCGGCCCAGCACGCGCGCGCTCTCCGTCGTCACCAGCCGGACCGCGAGTTCGAGTTCGTCGTCGGCGCGCAGATCCTGCTTCATGCAGATGATCCGGGCGCGGTCGCGCATGTCGGGACGCGCGCTCGGTTTCCAGGCGTCGCGCACGCCGTCGCAGCCCGCGCCGACACGAACGCCGGCGTCGAGCAGCCGCGTCAGCGGGGGAATGTCGCGCGACGGCGCGCCCGTCGTCACGATGGCCACGTCGAGTTCAGCGAGCTCGTCGATCATCCGCCCGACGCGGACATGGTCGCGCAGGCCGAGATAGAAGGCGTGGCTGATCGTGACGCGGCCCTGCATGCCGAGCGCCCTGGTCCGCTCGCAGATCAGCGCCGCCGTGAACGCCCCGAGATCGCCCGCTTCGTGCAGATGGATGTCGATCGGACGCCCGAAGCGCCCGGCCAGATCGAAGACGGCGTCGAGACTGGCTTTCGGATCGCGGTCGATCCCGCACGGGTCGAGCCCGCCGACGAGGTCCGCGCCCATGCGCAAGGCCTCTTCAAGCAGCGCGAGCGTGCCGGGCCGCACGACGAGCCCGGATTGCGGGAAGGCGACGATCTCGATCTCGACCTCCCCCCTCAGCGCCTCGCGCGTCGCGAGAACGCCCTCGACCATCCGCAGGCCGTTGTCGGTGTCGATGTCGACGTGGCTGCGGATCAGGCTCGTTCCCGTCGCGATCAGGGCCGTCGCGTGGCGCATGGACTGGACATGCGGGTCGATCGCCGGATCGGCCCGAAGACGCCGCTCGTTCTCGATCATGCGCATCAGGTCGGCGCCGACATTGTTGACGTGCCAGCCGCGCCCCATCAACGTCTTGTCGAGATGGGTGTGGGCGTCGACGAAGCCGGGGAGCGCGACCGCCCCGTTCGCGTCTTCCTCGGGCACGCCGTCCGCGACGATTCCCGGCGCGATGCGCGCCACGCGCCCGTCGCGGATCAGGACGTCGGCGCGCTCGCCCCCCATGGGGCGCGCGTCTCGGATGAGGAGATCGGCGCCGGGACCCGTCATGCCGGCCTTGCGTTCATGGCGCGCTCCTCGACCGGGAGGTGGACCAGCGCCGAGAAGGCCCCGGCTCCGACGCCGAACCACCAGACCATCGTGTAGTCGCCGTAGACGTCGTAGAGCGCGCCGCCGAGCCAGACGCCGACGAAGCTGCCGAGCTGGTGGGAGAAGAAGACGATCCCGTAGAGCGTCCCCATGTAGCGCAGGCCGTAGATATGGGCGATCAGCCCCGAGGTCAGCGGCACGGTGGCGAGCCAGAGCGCGCCCATGGCGGCGGAGAAGATCAGCACCGATTCCGGCGTGATCGGGTTCATGATGAACGCCGCCGCGACGACGGTGCGCGCGGCGTAGACGCCGGCCAGCAGATACTTCTTCGAATAGCGCTTGCCGGCCCAGCCGGCGATGATGCAGCCCGCGATGTTGAACAGGCCGATCAGCGAGATCGCGACCGCGCCCAGCGCCGAGGTGGTGGTGATCCCCATATTCGAGAGCATGCCGCCCGGCATGATCGGCCCGCACATTTCCGTCACCAGCGCGGGGAAATGCGCGGTGATGAAGGCGAGCTGGTAGCCGCAGGAGAAGAAGCCCAGGAAGATCAGCGAAAACGACGGGTCCTTGAACGCCTGCGTCAGGGCGCTGCCCATCGATTGCTGGAGTTCGGCGCGGCTCGCCGGGGCCGGCGCGCGCATCAGCGGCAGCGCGAGGAGCGAGGCGATCACGATTCCCGCGAAGATGAGGAACACGATCTGCCACGAGTAGAAGCCGAGGAGGAATTCCGCGAGCGGCGCGCCGATCACCTGGCCGCCGGAACCCGCCGCCGTGGCGATGCCGAGCGCCAGCGAGCGGTTCGCGTCCGACGCCGCGCGGCCGACCACCGCCAGAATGACGCCGAAGCCCGTTCCCGCGATGCCGAACCCGACGAGGATTTCGAGGAGCTGATGCGCCCCGGGCGTCACGGCGAAGGACGAGAGCACGAGCCCGGCCGCGTAGAAGATCGCGCCGAGGATGATCGCTCGCCGGTCGCCGAAGCGCTCCGCGAAGGCGCCGAACAGCGGCTGGCCGATGCCCCAGGCGAGGTTCTGGATCGCGATGGCGAGGCTGAACTCGGCGCGCAGCCAGCCGAACTCTTCCGCGATCGGAATCTGGAAGACGCCGAAGCTCGCGCGGACCGCGAAACTGAGGAGGATGATGATGCAGCCGCCGATCAGGACGGGGGTGATCAGCGGAGCCCGAGCCGGGCTTGCGAGGGTCGTCGGCGACATCGTGCGTCTCGCTCTGGGCGCGCGGCGGGCACTGGTCCGCAGCGCGGAATCTCCACCCTGAGGACGACGGAGGAGACGTCCGGTGTCAAGGCGGGTTTGCGAATAGCAGGTAGCGAGAAAATGCGGGCGTGACCGGGTCGGGCCAAGGCCAAGGTCGCATTATGGCCGGGAAATCTCCCCAATAGACCCGGATTCGAGTCGCCCCACGGTCGCATTCACCCCGTTGAAACCGCCCCAGCCGCGCGAAGGATGCGCGGCTTCGCGTTTCAATGGAGGCATCGAACTCATGCGTCGAATTTTCGTCGCGATCCGTCCGCCCACAGTCGCCCTCGCCGCGCTTGCGGCGGTCGTCGTTTCGCCCGCTCTCGCCGCGACGGAGGATTCCACTCTCGTCCCGGCGCATATCGCCACGCAGGTCACGCCCGTCGACGAAGAAACGCGTACGGCGAACCTCGACGCCGGCGCCCTGAAGGACGACGAGGCCGCCGCCCGGCCGCGCGCGACCGACGCCCCGATCGCGACGCGCGACTCGGCCCCGACGCATTGTCTGCCCGGCGCTCTGATGCGCGTCCTGACCGAGGTCGCCGAGCGCTTCGGTGACGTGTCGGTCCAATCCACCCACCGCTCGCACACGCGCAACGCCCGCGCGGGCGGCGCGCGCCGTTCGCTTCATCTGGATTGCCGCGCCGTCGATTTTCGCGTGAAGGGCGACGGACGCGCCGTCCTCACCTTCCTGCGCGACCACGGGGAGGTCGGCGGCGTCAAGCGCTACCGGAACGGCCTTTTTCACATCGACGACGGCGCGCCGCGCAGCTGGTGAGGCGCCTCGCAGCGTCGCTCGCGTAACCGCTTAAGGCTTGCGTAATCGCGCCGTCTTATCGTGCGATACCGGCGATCGGATCACGGGCCGGGCTCCGGCGACGAAAATCGCCTGCGGGAGACGTTGGGCGCGATGCCGAAAACGGGCGAAGGAGCTGCGGGCCTCTGGCGTGGCGAGCGCCGCGATCTGGACGCGATGCGCCGCGACGCCGAGGCGTGGGACGCCCTGGAGCGCGCGCCGCTCTCGCCGAACCCGTTCTACGCGCGCGGGGCGATGGAGGCTTTCGCCCTGTCGGGCGCTGCGTGGCCGCCCGATCTCGGTTTCGCCTGCATCCTCCACGCCGATCGGCTCGTCGCGCTTCTGCCGGTCGCGCGGGACGCGACCGTCTGTGGCTGGGGACGGGCGGCCGCCGCCTACGCCTCCCCGTTCACGACGCTGTCGACCCCGCTCGTCGCGCGCGACGCGCCCGACGGCTGGGCCGACGAACTTCTCGCGCTGATCCTCGGCCTCGCGTCCGGCTCCTGCATGGTCCTGCCGCGCCTCGCGGTGGAGACCGAGGCGGGCTCGGCGATGCTGGCGTCTGCGCGTCGAAGCGGTTCGGCCCACGGGCTGCTCGACGCCTTCGCGCGTCCGGTGGCGACGCCCGCCGCCGATTACGCGACCTTCGCGCAGCGCGCCTACGGAAAGAGCCGGCGCAAGAGTCTGCGCCGACTGCGCAACGGCCTCGCCGGACAGGGCGTTGTTTCCTGCGACGTCCTGACCGGCGATTTCGGGACTGCGGTCGAGGACTTTCTCGCGCTGGAGAGCAGCGGCTGGAAAGGCCGGCGCGGGACGGCGCTCGCGGACGATCCGCGCGCGACGGCGATGCTGCGCGCGCTCTTCGGCGATGCGGCCACGTCCGCGACCCGCCGCGTCGATCGGCTGATGGTCGACGGGCGCCCTGTCGCGATGTCGATGAGCCTCGTCCAGGACGGCGTCGCCGTACTTTGGAAAACCGCCTTTGACGAAAGCCTGCGACGGTTCGCGCCGGGAATCGTGCTCGAGGACGAGATCGTCGCGCGGCTTCACGAAGAGCCGGATCTGCGCCGCCTCGATTCCTGCGCGACGTCGGCGACCGCTCTCGACGCGCTCTACGACGAGCGCGAGACGATCGCCGATCTCGTGATCTGCCGCGGCCCCGCGGGTCCGGCCCGTCTGGCCGTCGAGGCCGCGCGACGACGCGCGCGGGACGCCGCCCGGGATCTCGTCCGGACCATGCGCGACAGGGTTCGCGGCCGCTCATGAGGAGTCTTCAGCCGCCCTGGCCCTCGCGCCAGCCGACGACGGCCTCGGGCTTCGCGTCGATCGACGGAAAATAGGGCTTCAGGTCGAGGAGGGGCGTGCCGTCGAGGCAATCGAGCCCGCGCACGGTCAGGACGCACCCTTCGATTTCCACGAGTTCGGCGACGGACAGCGCGATCGGATTGGGTCGCGCCGGGCTGCGCAGCGCGAATACGCCGCGCGCCTCGCCGTAATGGCGCGGTCGCTGAACGACGATGTCGCGAGGAGCCCGGTCCATGAAGTACAGAACGATCACGTGCGAACAGGTCGCGAGATCGGCGAGCCCCGCCTCGTAGCGCGGATCGAGATGGACGCGGCAGAGCGCATCGGAGCCCGCCGGATTCTTCGGGCATTCCGAGCGCTCCCGCCATGGGGTCTCGATCCGCCCGATGAAATAGAGACCCGCATCGAAGCGCTCCGGCAACGCGACCGCCGTCTCGCCCTCGCGCAGTCCGAATTCCCGATGATCGCTCAATCAACGCCCTCGTGCTCGACTAACGCCGTCTGGGAGCATACCCGATCGCCGCCGCGATGGGAGAGGTCGATCCCGCGACATTGACAGCGCCGTCGCTTCCGGCACGCTTGCTGCGATCGAGCGGCGGAGGTTCACATGGCGACGAGGGACATGAGCGAGCGCGGCGACGGGGCCTCGCGTCTCGCCCGGCGCATCGCGCAGGGACGCGGGGCCGAGCCTGCGGACCTCGTCATCGCCGACGTGCGCCTGTTCGATCTCGTCACCGGAGAGCTGGTCGCGACCGACATCGCCATTTGCGGAGATACGATCGTCGCGACCTACGGGCGCTTCGAGGGCCGCCGGCGCGTCGAGGGGCGCGGCCGGATCGCCGTCCCGGGCTTCATCGACACGCATCTGCACGTCGAATCCTCGCTCGTCACGCCCCTCGAATTCGATCGCTGCGTCCTGCCCCACGGCGTGACGACGGCGATCTGCGATCCGCACGAGATGGCGAACGTTCTGGGGACGGCGGCGTTCGATTATTTTCTCGCCTGCGCGCGCGAGACGATCATGGATCTGCGGGTGCAGCTTTCGAGCTGCGTACCGGCGACGGATCTCGAAACGTCGGGCGCGGAGATCGACGCCGCAGCGCTGGCGCGCTACCGCGACGACCCGAAAGTCATCGGCCTCGCCGAATTCATGAACTTCCCCGGCGTGATCAACGCCGATCCGGGTTGCCTCGCCAAGCTCGCCGGCTTCGAGGGCGGCCACATCGACGGCCACGCGCCGCTCCTGCGCGGGCGCGATCTCGACGGCTACATCGCCGCCGGCGTGCGAACCGAGCACGAGGCGACGACGGCTGAGGAAGCGCTCGAAAAGATGCGCAAGGGCATGACGATCCTGATCCGCGAGGGTTCGGTCTCGAAGGATCTGCACGCGCTCGCGCCGCTGCTCGACCTCGAAACCTCGGCCTTCATGGCGTTCTGCACGGACGACCGCAATCCGCTCGACATCGCGGAGGAAGGGCATCTCGATCATCTGATCCGCACGGCGATCGCGTTGGGCCGCCCGCCGCTCGCCGTCTACCGCGCCGCATCCCTCACCGCGGCGAGCGCCTTCGGCCTGCGCGACCGGGGCCTGATCTCGCCCGGGCGGCGGGCGGATATCGCGCTGCTCGACGATCTGGCGGAATGCCGGGTGTCGGACGTCTTCAGCGCCGGGCGTCTCGTCGACGAGGCGCTGTTCGCGACCCGCGGGCGGGTCGCGCCGATCGGCCGCGACAGCATGAAGGCGCCGACGGTTGCGGGCGCCGATTTCCGCGTCCCGGCGGTCGCGGGCGCCTTCCCGGTGATCGGCGTGATCCCCGGCAAGATCATCACCGAGCACCTGCGCCTGACGCTTCCCGTCGAGGACGGGGCGCATGTCGCCGATCCGGAGCAGGACGTCGCCAAGGTCGCCGTCGTCGAGCGCCACGGGCGCAACGGCAATATCGGGCGCGGTTTCGTGAAGGGCTTCGGCATGACGCGCGGCGCCATCGCCTCGTCGGTCGGCCACGACAGCCACAACGTTACGATCGTGGGCGCCGACGATTCCGACATGGCGCTCGCGGCGAACCGGCTCGGCGAGATCGGCGGCGGCTTCGTCGTCGCGCAAGGCGGGCGCGTGCTCGCGGAGTTGTCCCTGCCCATCGCCGGGCTGATGAGCGAGGAGCCGTTCGAGCGCGTGCGCGACGCGCTCGGTCCCTTGCGCGAAGCCGCGCGCGCGCTCGGCGTCACGCTGGCGGAGCCGTTCCTGCAGGTGGCGTTCCTGCCGCTACCCGTGATACCGCATCTGAAGATCTCGGATCGCGGGCTCGTCGACGTGGACCGCTTCGCGCTGATCGAGCCGTGAGGCTCAGCGCACCAGCGCGAGGCTGAACCACGGCACCAGCGCGAGCGCGACAAGGGCGAGGCAACTCACGAGGAAGAAAGGCAACGTCACCTTGAAGACCCGCAGAGGATCGACGTTCGACACGCTCGCCGCGACATAGAGCCCGATTCCGACCGGCGGCGTGAGCAGGCCGAGGATCAGGTTGATCGAGATCACGACGCCGAAATGCAGCGGATCGATGCCGTAAACGCCGGTGGCGATCGGGAGCAGGATCGGCGCGACCATGATCAGGCCGGGAATGCCGTCGATCACGGTGCCGAGCAGAAGCAGCATCACGAGCACGATCAGCATGAAGGCGGCCGGCGTCGTCGCGACGCTCTGCAGCCATTCGGCGGCCGCCTGCGGCACCTGTCCGAAGATCAGCACCCACGAGAAGACGCCCGCCGCCGCCACGAGGAAGAGCACGAGCGCTGTGTTGAGCCCGGTGCGCAGGAAGATGCCCGGGAAGTCCGCGAGCTTCAGCGTGCGCGTGTAGAACAGGCCGATCAGGGTGGCGAGCAGCGCGCCCACGGCCGCGCTCTCCGTCGGCGATGCGACGCCGGTGACGATCGTCCCGACGATCACCGCCGGAATCGAGAGCATCGGCGCCGCCAAGAGTAATGCGCGGCCGCGCGCGCCCCAGCTCAGCCGCTCGCCCCTCGGATAGGCATGGCGCAGGCCGAGCAGCGCGACGGTGACGAGGAAGAGCCCCGTCATCAGCAGACCCGGCAGGATCCCGGCGATCAGCATGTCGCGCACCGCGACCTGCGCGAGCACGGCGTAGACGACGAAGACGATCGAGGGCGGGATGATGGGGCCGAGCAGCCCGCCATAGGCGGTGAGCCCCGCCGCGAAGGCGCGATCGTAGCCCGCCTTCTCCATCTCGGGGGTCATCACCTGGCTCATCATCGCGATCTGCGCCGTCGCCGATCCGATGATGGAGGCCACCAGCATGTTCGCCAGCAGGTTCACGTAGGCGAGCCCGCCCCGCACCGCGCCCATGCAGGCGGCGGCGAGGCGCACGAGGCGCGTCGTGATTCCGCCGGCGTTCATCACCTCGCCGATCAGGATGAAGAGCGGGATGGCGAGCAGGCCGAAATTGTCGAGGCTCGAAAACAGCATCAGCGCGTAGCTCTCGAGCAGCACGCCGTTGCCGGTCGCCACCGCGTAGACGAAGGCGGAAAGCCCCAGCACCACGCCGATCGGCGCCCCCACGGCCAGCAGCAGGAGAAAGGCCGCCGTGGTCATCAGCCCTCCTCCGCCACGGCGCCGTCTTCGGTCTCGGCGCGCGACAGAACTCCGCAATCCTCGAGGAGGTTCGTCGCCGCATGGATCAGCGCGGCGACGCCGAACCACGGCAGGACGGCGTAGAAGATGATGGAGGGAAGGCCCATCACCGGCGTCGTCTGGGTGTAGATGAAGTTGAAGGTCGAGGCCTCGAAGCGCGTCGCGTCGAACCCGGCCGCGACGATCCCGACGGGATCGAACCAGCGCCAGCACGTCCAGATCACGAGCGCGCCGAACAGAGCGGTCGACGCCGACGCCGCCACCCGCAACGCGGCGGCTGCGCGAGGCGGCGCGAAGCGCAGGAGAGCGGCGACCGCCGGCGCGGTGCGCGCGCGCAGCATCAGCGCCGCGCCGAGAAATCCCACCCAGACCATGCAATAGACCGCGAGTTCGTCGGCCCAGGCGATGGTGTGGCCGACGAGCCTCGTGCCGACATTCGCCAGCACGAGGACGACGAGCGCCGCGACGAGCGCGATCATCGCCCGGCGATCGATGAAGGCGATGAGATCCGACAAGGACCGCACCCGCGCGGCGAACGTCATAGCCTCATTCCCGGCGTCTCCTGCGGGCCGTCGCGCCGTCGCCCTCAGAACCCGGCGACGAGCTCGCGCAGCTTCGCGACATAGGGCGTGCGCTCGCCCCAGACGGCGTCCCAGCGCTCGACGACGTCGCCGAAGAAATCCGGGCCGAGCCCCTCGACGATGCGGATGCCGGGAGCCTCGCGAAGGCGCGCCAGCTTGTCGTCCTCCTCGTCGACGAAACGATCGATCGTCGTGTCGCAATGCGTCTGAACCGCCTCGCGCAGGATCGCCTGATCCTCGGCCGAAAGGCCGGCCCAGACGCGTCCCGAAACGAGCGCGACCATGCCGAACATGTGATGGTTCGTCACCAGCATGTTGGGCGCTTGCTCGTAGTAGCGGAAGTTGATGATCGACTCGTAATCCATGTCGATCGCGTCGATCTGCGCGTTGGCGAGCGCGTCGTAGACCTGCGTCAGCGCCATCGGCGCGGGCGCGGCGCCGAGCATCTCGAAGAAGTCGCGGATCGGCGGGGCGGGCGTGATGCGAAAACGCATGCCCCGAAGGTTCGCGACATTCTCGATCGGAGCGCGGGTGAGGAGCTGGCGCATGCCCGTCATCGCGTAGCAGACGCCGACGGCGCCGGTTCGGGCCGGAAGCGTCTCTAGCATCTCGCGGGCGACGTCGCTGCGAAGGACCTTTGCCGCGCCGGCGATGTCCTCGACGAGGAACGGCGCGTGCAGCGCGGCGATGTCGGGAGCGCGCGTCGTGACTTCGGCGGTCGTCAGCCAGGCCATGTCGAGGGCGCCGGTCTGAAGCTGCTGGAGCATCGCGCTTTCGTTGCCGAGCTGTCCCGACGGGAACACGGCGACGCTGAAGCGGCCGTCCGAGAGCCGCGAGAGCGTCTCGGACAAGGCGGCGGCCTCCTGGTTCCAGACATGCGCCGGGGGCGTGATCAGGCCGAGGCGGAACTCGCGCGCCTGAGCCTGCGCTTCTCCGGCGAGGCTCACGGCGGAGGCTGCGAACAACGCGGCGCCGAGAACGGCGGCCAGCGAAACGGACGGCTTGAACTGCTTCATCGTCATACTCCCCCGAGGGCCGAGCCTCACGGCCGCGACGCCCGATCGTATCGTCCCCACGATGCGCCGCCGCCAATGGAAGGCTGCGATCACGAGCCTCATGCAGTCATTATACCTTTGGCTCAACCCCGACGCGGCCGCGTGACGCGAAAAAGAAGTGACAGATTACAAAAAATGTCATTCGTTCCCGGCAATCGTCCACCCGTCCGACTTGGGCCACGACGCCGCCTCCCCGAGCGCCACGCGAACGCCGCCGCGCCGCGCAAGACGCCCTGCGTTGACCGCATGGCCGGATTGTCGTTCGCAGAAACGGTGTTTACCTGCGCTGTCGGAATGCTATGTCCTGCGCAGGCGGGCGCGCAAGGCGGTTTCCCGTAGGAGAGATGCCACGATGAATTCCGGCACGTCGGCGACGCAGGCGCAGGCCCATCCGCAGGCCTTCGAGATTCCGGCCAACGTTTACGTGGAGACGGTGACGCTGGTGCGGCATTACACCGATCACCTCTTCCGCTTCCGCGTCACCCGCCCCGCGGGCTTGCGCTTCCGCTCGGGCGAATTCGTGATGATCGGCCTTCCGAACGCCGAGCGCCCGGTCTTTCGCGCCTATTCGATCGCGAGCCCTTCCTGGGACGACGAAGTCGAGTTCTTCTCGATCAAGGTGCCAGGCGGGCCGCTCACCGAGCATTTGCAGCGGATCAAGGTCGGCGACACGATCCTGATGAAGAAGAAGCCGACGGGGACGCTCGTCCTCGACGCGCTTCTGCCGGGCGAGCGCGTCTTCATGCTCTCGACCGGAACCGGCGTCGCCCCGTTCGCGAGCCTCGTGCGCGACCCCGAGACCTACGAGAAGTTCAGCCAGGTCGTGCTCACCCATACCTGCCGCCAGGCGGCGGAGCTGACCTACGGGCAGGAGATCGTCGAGGCGGCCGCACAGGACCCGCTCGTCTCGGATTTCGCCGCCGGGCGCCTCGTCAGCTGGACGAGCGTCACCCGCGAGCCGTGGCCGCGCACGAAGCGCGTCACCGCCGCCATCGAAGACGGCTCCTTCTTCACTGATCTCGGCCTGGCCCCCTTCGACCCGGCGACGGACCGGGTGATGATCTGCGGCTCGAAAGACATGATCGCCGACTGCAAGGCGCTGTGCCTCGCCGCCGGCCTGACGGAGGGCTCGAACGCCCGCCCGGCGGAGTTCGTGGTGGAGCGCGCGTTCGTCGATTGATCTGGGGCCTCCAGCTCCTATTCGTCGGGGACCAGCAGAGCGAGGGGGAAACTTTCGAACATCCGCGCGGCGTCGAGGGCCGGAGAGCCGTCGATTTCGGAAACCTCCAGCGTTGCCCCGCCGAGCAGATTTCTCCAGCGCCGGGCGGCGTTCGCGGGAAGCGCGATCCGCGTCCCGGACCAGCCGGGACTGGCCTCGAGCCCCGCGACAAGCCGCGGGGCCGCCACGATCAGCCGATCCTCACCGTGCTCGCGAGCGAAGGCGCAAACATGCTCGGCCCGCTCGCCGGACGCCTCCAGCGGGAGGTAGGAGCCGTGCGCGAACAGGTCCGGCTTGTCCCTGCGCAGGCCGAGCGCCGCGAGCGTGACGGCCATCTTGACCGCCCCGGTCCGCCAATCGTCCAGAAGGCGGGCGACGATGGCGGGATCCCGCCCGAGCTGCGGCGCCAGCTCGTCGAGGAGAGATCGACGCCGATCGAAGTCGACGGGCAGGCGATTGTCCGGGTCAACGAGGCTCAGATCGAGCAGCTCGCAGCCGCGATAGATGTCCGGCACGCCGGGAACCGTCAGCTTGAGCAGAAGCTGCGACAGGCTGTTGAGCATGCCCAGCCGCGCGATCCGCTCCTGGAACGGCAGGAAGCTGTCGAGGAAGGGATTGTTTCGCGACACGTCGAGGCAATCGCGCACGAACGCCTTGAGCGCCGCCTCGTATTCCTCGTTGGGCGACGCCCAGGTCGAGTGGGTCTTCGCCTCGCGCACCGACTTGATCATCGCCCCCTCGATGCGTTCGGCGAAGACTGAAACCGCGTCGGGATCGAGCGCGTCGACGCCGGTCAGCTCCGCCGGCCACGCGCCGATCAACAGCTGATACAGCAGGTATTCGTCGTTTCGGTCGGGCGGAGCCGCGCCTTCCATGTCGCCGCGGCGGGCCCGCACCATGCGGCTCCAGGCCTGAAGCCGGCGCTCCCATTCCTCCGGCATCTCGGACAGGACGTTGAGGCGCGCGCGCGTGTCCTCGCCGCGCTTGGTGTCGTGGGTGGAGGTGCCCAGCATCGTGTGCGGCCAGCGGCGCGCCCGCTCCGCGTTGGCCTGGTGGAAGGCGGCGACGCTCACGCCGAAATGGTCGGGATGGCCTCCCACCTCGTTCAGCGACACGAGGCGATTGTACCGGTAGAAGGCGGTGTCCTCGAGCCCCTTGGCCATCACGGGCCCGCTATATTGCTGCACCTTCATCGCGAGCCGCACCACGGCGTTGCGGCTGAACCCGCTCCTGGGTCGCGCGACCAGATCGGTCGTCAGCAGGTCGTGCAGGAAGTCGAACACGCTGGCGTCGGGCGCGTCGTCGGCGCGACGCGCCTGCGCGATCGCCCAGTCGATGTCGCGACGATCCTCGGCCGCCGGCTGCGACTGGTCGATATACGTGCGGTACACGGGGAAACGGGCGACGATCTCCCGGAGCGCCGCGCGCAGGATATTGGTCGTGAAGTCGCAAGTGCGCCTGTTCGACCGGGCGATGCTCGCGGCGTCGCGGGCGAGCGTGTTCAGTTCGCTCGCCATCTCGGCGTCCATGATGCGGATCTTGCAGGCCCGCACCATGTCCGAGAACGCCACGTCGATGCCCGTGAAGTCGCGGTACAGGCGGGTGAACTCCTTCTCCCCGGCGGGATCGACGAAAAGACCGCCGACCAGATTGGCGAATTCGTAGCCCGTCGTTCCCTCGATCGGCCAATCTTCGCGCAAGCGCTCGTGGCGGGCGAGGATCTTCTCGACGACGAGATAGAAGGGCCGCGTCGCGCGTTCGCGCAGCCTTATGCAGTAATCCTTCGGATCGAGCAGCCCGTCGATATGATCGATGCGCAGCCCGTCGAGCGTACCGTCGGCCACCATGTCGAGAATCAGGCGGTGGGTGAGATCGAACAGCTCCGGCTGCTCCATCCGCAGGCCCGCCAGCTCGTTGATGTTGAAGAACCGGCGATAGTTGATGTCGTCGGCCGCCACCTGAAAGAACGCGGCGCGCCAGTGCTGCCTGCCGATGAGGCCGTCCAGACGATCGAGATCCGCATTGAGCGCGGCGACGGCCCGCGCGACCGCCTCGGCCATGTCGGGACGCTGCGTCGTGAGGCGCGCCAGTTCGATCTTCAACTCGTCCGCCCGCCGAACGACGTTCGGCCGCTGACTCGGGAGGTCCGCGAAGTCGTCGCCCAGCCGCTCCAGCTCGGGATGCTCGTGACCGAGGATACGGCGATAATCGAGCGGACAGATCGGCAGCTTGTGCGTCCCGTACGCCCAGACCGCGAAGGCGCCGGCGGCCTCGTCGAACCGAAGCTGGAGGTCGCCTGATTCGAGCACGCGGCCGTATTGCTCGCCAAGAAACGGCACCAGCACCTTGCCCTCGAGATAGCGCGCGTCCGGCGTCCAATCGATGTCGAAATAGCCGGCGCTGGCGGCGTCGGGCCCCCATTCGAGGACATCGAGCCACCAGGCATTATCCGAGCCTCCGACGCCCATGTGATTGGGCACGAAATCGAGGATCTGGCCGATGCCCGCCGCTTTCAGGGCCGCGACCATGTCGCGGAAATCATCCTCGTCGCCGAGTTCGGGATTGAGCGCGTTGTGGTCGACGATGTCGTAGCCGTGCGCGCTGCCCGGGCGCGCCTTGAGATAGGGCGATGCGTAGAGATGGCTCACGCCGAGAGCGGCGAGATAGGGCGCCAGCCGGGCGGCGTCCTTGAAACCGAAATCCTGAGCGAACTGAACCCGGTATGTGGCGCGGGGGATCGGCGCCGAATCGTCAACGGACATTGGCCGTCCTTCTGTTCGACGAGGCAAGGGTGAGTTCATGGTCGTTCGTCTCCGTTCGGATCATCGGCGCTCGCGATCGACCAGATCACGGACCAGGGGCCGATGCTGCGCTCGATCGCATCGACGCGTCCCTCGCTCCACAGGATGCGACCGGCGTCCGCCACGAGGTCGATCCCGTCGCGAGCGGCGTCGGCAAGAGCGGCGTCGGCAAGAGCGGCGTCGGCAAGAGCGGCGTCGGCAAGAGCGGCGTCGGCAAGAGCGGCGTCGGCAAGAGCGGCGTCGGCAAGAGCGGCGTCGGCAAGAGCGGCGTCGGAGAGAGCGGCGTCGGAGAGATTGGCTACGAGGCGCAGACGGCTTCCGTCGCCCAATCGCCAATCGACGCGGAACGCGCCATCGCCGAACGTCCGGTACGCGCCCCCTCCCCCGGTGGCGCGAGCCAGCCGGGGCGTGATCTCGGCCCGGCGCGTCGCGAGGACCCGGCGATACCAGTCGAACCAGCCCGCATGCGGCTCGCGGGCGAGATCCTCCCAGTCGAGCTTCGCGGACCGAAAGGTGGTTTCCGCGACGGGATCGGGAATGCGTTCGCGGGCCGCCTCGTCCCGAAATTCGGGAAACCGGGCGAACTCCTCCCGCCGCCCCCTCCGCACGGCCTCGCCGAGTTCCGCGTTGAAATCGCAGAAGAAGGGGAAGGGCTGCGCGGCCGCCCATTCCTCGCCCATGAACAGCATCGGGATCTGGGGCGACAGGAGGTAGATGGCGGCGACGGCGCGCACGACTTCCGCGGGCCTCGTCGCGGTCAACCGGTCGCCGAAGGCGCGATTGCCGACCTGATCGTGGTTCTGGATGAAGGCCACGAACGCGGTCGGGGGCAGATGCCCGCTCGGCTCGCCGCGCGGCGAGCCGCGATAATCCATCGTCTCGCCCTGATAGGCGAAGCCCTCGGCCAGCGCCCGGGCCAGCTTCTCCGTGTCGCCGCGATAATCCGCGTAATAGCCCGCGTCCTCGCCCGTGGCTGCGGCGTGGAGGACATGGTGGACGTCATCGTTCCATTGGGCGGCGTAGGCGCGCGGCGCGCCGTCCCCCCTGCGTTCGAGCCGATGCGCTTCGTTTTCCTCGTTCTCCAAAACGAGATGGATGCGGCGCTCTTCGCCGAACGCGTCGCGAACGCGCGCCGCCAGTTCGTCGAGGAGATGGGTCTCGCTGTCGTCCAGGATGGCGTGGACCGCGTCCAGCCGCAGGCCGTCGAAGTGATATTCGTCGAGCCAGTACAGCGCATTGTGGATCATGAACTCGCGCACGGGACGGCTGTCGGGACCGTCGTAATCGATCGCCGCCCCCCAGGGGGTCTTGCGTCGTTCGGTGAAGAACTGGGGCGCATAGGCGTGCAGATAATTCCCGTCCGGGCCGAAATGATTGTAGACGACGTCGAGGAACACCATCAGGCCTCTGGCGTGGGCTGCGTCCACCAACGCCTTGAGCTCGTCGGGGCGCCCGTAGCTCGCGTCCGGCGCGAACAGACACACGCCGTCGTAGCCCCAGTTCCTCCCGCCCGGGAAATCGGCGATCGGCATGAGCTGGATCGCGGTGACGCCGAGCGCGACGAGGTGGTCGAGCTTGCCGATGATCGCCCGAAACCCGCCCTCTGGCGTGAACGTTCCGACATGCAATTCGTAGATGACGGCTTCGCTCCAGGGCCGTCCCCGCCAAGACGCGTCGCCCCAGGCGTAGGCCGCCGGATCGACCACCTCGCTCGGGCCGTGCACGTCCTCGGGCTGGCGTCGGGAGGCGGGGTCGGGAACGAGCAGGCCGTCTTCGAGAGCGAACTGGTATCGCGTCCCCGCTCCGACGCCCTCGACAATCCGTTCATGCCATCCGCCGTCCGCGGCGATCATGGACTCCTGGCGCCCGTCGATGACGAGCGCGACCGCCTCCCGCGCCGGCGCCCAGAGGCGGAACCGGGCGGAGCCGTCGGGACCGATCTGCGCGCCGAACGGCATCTCGTGGAAACGGTGGATCGGTCTGCTCATAGGGGAGTATTCCTTGCGGGCCGCAAAAGCGCGGCCGGCGCTTGGCTCGACGGGAGGGCGTTCACTGCGTTTATCACCTTTGGCGGCGGAAGGCCCGTTCTGGTGGAGATCGGCCCGAGGGGAAGGCCTTGCATAGCGAGGCGCCGACGGCCGCGCGTCGGCCGTCGCAGGACTAATCCTCCTGCGGGGCGGATGGTTCCCTCCGCTGCGGCGTCGATGAAAGCGGCGACCCGCGCGACGGCGCGGATCAAAAGAAAAGGCCGCTGATCCCGACGGACCAACGGCCTTTTGAAACTTTGGTGGGTGCACTAGGGCTCGAACCTAGGACCCGCTGATTAAGAGTCAGCTGCTCTACCAACTGAGCTATGCACCCATTCGCCGAGGCGAAAATCGCGGCGACGGATCGCTGCGAGGGCGTTCGGATAGCAGAGCGCCCCGGCCCTGTCCAGTGTGCGGCGCCGCCGCGCGCGCGATTTTTGAAGAACCCGCCCGATCAAGCGGCGACGCGTCTCGCGGCGTGGTACGCGCCCGTGCCGCGCGTGAGCGCATGATCGCACGGAAGCCGCGCGCCGGGGTCGATATCGTCGAGCGTATCCAGCTCCCGCCACAGGGCGACGAGCGCGTCGATGTCGAGCGCCGGCCAGGCGTCGGGATCGTCGAGCACGAAATAGGTCTCCTGGAAATCGTCGATCCGGTAGCGCGTGCGCATCACGCGGGCGAGATCGAAGCCGATGCGGTTCGGCGAGGCGCTCTCCAGCGCGAACACCGTCTCGGAGGGCGAGGACGCGATTCCCGCGCCGACGATGCGCAAGCCTTGCGGCGTGCGCGCCAGCCCGAACTCGACGGTGTACCAGTAGAGCCGCGCCAGTCGATGCAGCGCGCCGTGCCGCGCCGCGACGAGCCCGGCCTTGCCGTAGGCTTCGAGATAATCGGCGTAGCGCTGCTGCATGATGAGCGGCACGTGGCCGAACACGTCGTGGAAGATGTCCGGCTCCTCGATGTAGTCGACCTGCTCGGGGCGGCGGATCCAGAAGCCGGCCGGGAACATGCGCTCGGAGAGCATTTTGAAAAAGGCGATGTCGGGCACGAGGCCGGGGACGGCCACGACTTCCCAGCCCGTCGTCGCCTTGAGACGCTGGTTCATCACGCGGAAATCGGGGATGCCGTCGTCAGAAATGCCCAACGCGTCGAGCCCGCCGAGGAAGGCGTCGCAGACGCGGCCCTTCAGGATCGCGCGCTGCCGTCTGGCGAGGGTCGCCCACGTGGCGTGGTCTTCGTCGCTGTAGGCCTCGAAACCCTGATCCCGCAGATAGCGGCGCGGATCGTCTTCGGAAAAGTACTCGCCCATCATGCGTCTCCCTCCAGAGCCCCAACCTCGCCAAAGGGATAATATGCCATCCATGATGTCATTTCCGGTCGATCTGCATTACGATACAGGGCTTCTGTGTCGGTTCCGGACCCATGAGAGGCCCTATGCGCAGAAATCTGACCGCTTCGGACAAACGCATCCTGCGCATCGTTCAGGAGGACGGGCGCATCACCAATGCGGCGCTCGCCGAGCGCGTCGGCCTCGCCGCCTCGCCCTGCCTGCGGCGTCTCAAGGCGCTGGAAGAGGACGGCTTCGTCTCGCGCTATCGGGCGCAGCTCGACGCCCGCGCCCTCGGCTACGCGATCGAGGCTTTCGTGATGGTCAAGCTCGAGCAGAGCGAGCCGGGTTGGCGAACCCGGCTCGTGGAGCGCTTGAACGCGCTGGAGGAGGTGCTCGCCTGCTACGCCATGGCGGGCGAGATCGACCTCCTCCTTCACGTCGTCGCGCGCGACATGGAGGCCTACGGCGAGTTCAGCATGAACCGTCTCCTCACGATGCCCGGCGTCGCCGATGTGCGAACGAGCTTCGTTATGTCGACGATCACGCCGCCGCGGGGCCTCCCGATCCCCGAATGACGCGCGTCATTCGGGGCGCGTCTTCTCCTTGCGCCACTGCACCGAATAGAGATCGAAGCGGCGATCGCGCAGGTTCTGCACCGTGCCCGACATGCGCGACTGGCGCAGCGCGTCGAGATTGAGGTCGGCGATGGCCACCATCTCGGCGTTCGGCGTCGTGTCGGCGGCGATCCCGTCGCGGTCGAACGGGAAGTCGCACGGCGTCAGGATGCAGCTCTGGGCGTACTGGATGTCCATGTTGGCCACGCCCGGAAGGTTGCCGACATTGCCCGCCATCGCGACATAGACCTGATTCTCGACGGCCCGCGCCTGACAGCAATAGCGAACGCGCAGGTAGCTCTTGCGTTCGTCGGTGCAGAAGGGAACGAACAGAATCTGCGCGCCCTGGTCGACGAGGTGGCGGGCGAGCTCGGGAAATTCCGCGTCGTAGCAGATCATGACCCCGATCGGCCCGCAATCGGTCTCGATCGTGCGCACGTCGTCGGCCCCCACGATCGACCACCAATAGGCCTCGTTGGGCGTCGGATGGATCTTGGCCTGGGCGTGGATCGACCCGTCGCGAAGGCAGACGTAGCAGACGTTGACGATGTCGCCGTCGGCGTCCCGGGTCGGGTGCGAGCCGCCGATGATGTTGATGTTGTAATGCACCGCGAGACGCGAGAGCAGCTCCTTCAACGGCTCCGTGTATTTCGTCAGCGTGGCGATGGCCTGATCGGGCGGGATCGGCTCGTTCTCGATCGACAGGAGCTGCAGCGTGAACAATTCGGGCAGCACCGCGAAGTCCGACTTGTAGTCGGCGACGACGTCGATGAAATACTCGACGTTCTCGGCGAACTCCTCGAAGGAGCGCACGCGGCGCTGCTGGTACTGGATGCAGGCGACGCGGACCGTGTGGGCGATGCGCCCGCGCTGCGCCTTGGGCTTGCCGGCGTCGGCGTCGACGACGCGCGGGTTCCACCAGACGAGATGGACGGCCGCGCCCATGCTCTCGACGTCGCTCGGGAGGTAATCGTGCAGGACGCCGATCGGCTCGAAGCCGTTGCGCATCTGGAAGGACACCACCCGGTCGCGCAGGGTCTGCTCGCGGATGCGCTCGAGATAGTCTTCGGGACCTGCGACCTCCTTGCGGCGGACCTTCTGGGCGAGGCCGGGCATGCGTCCTGCGAAGACGATGCCGCGAAGCTGGAGGTCCTGCGCGACGCGCTTGCGCTCGTTGTAGAGCCGCTGGCCGATGCGCAGCCCCCGGTGCGAGGGATCGACCATCACCTCCATGCCGTAGAGGATTTCACCCTCTTCGTCGTGCCGGCTCGCGTAGCCGGAGCCGGTGATGGTGACCCAGTCGTGCTTGGCGATCGCCGTCTTCTCTTCGATGAGGAAGCTGGCGGAATACCCCACGAGCTTGCCGTCGTAGAGGGCGACGAACTGGCCTTCCGGGAAATTCTGGATCTGCCCGCGAAGCTGCGCCTGCGAATAGGGCTGCATCTGCGGATAGGCGCGTTTGCACAGCGACTGAATGGCGCGCACGTCCTTGACGAGGGCCGGTCGCACCTCGAGACGGGGCTTTCTGTCCGATGACGACTTGTTGTCGGCGGGACCCTGCTTCCCGGAAACCGCCTGCTTGTCCGAACTCGCGTTCTTGTCCGAGGCGGCGGTCTTCTGTGAGCTCGCCTTGGCGGCGTCGCGCTCGTTGTTCTTCGGCATGTGAATCAAACGTCCTTCTCGATTGTTACGCTCAAGCTTAACGCCCGGGCGGTGATTTTGTTCTATCGCTTGTCTGGGATAGACTCGACTCTTGTCGCCTCGACCCAGAGAACCCGATGTCTCCTCTAGATCTCTTCGATGGTCGACTGAGCATCCCCGTCATCGGCGCGCCGATGTTCATCGTCTCCGGTCCCGAACTCGTCATCGCCCAGTGCAAGGCCGGAATCGTCGGATCGTTTCCTGCGCTCAACGCCCGCCCCGCGGCGCAACTCGACGAATGGCTCGCCCACATCCGCGAGGAACTCGCAGCGCATGACGCGGCGCATCCAGACCGCCCAGCCGCCCCCTTCGCCGTCAACCAGATCGTCCACCGCTCGAACGCGAGGCTGGAGGCCGATCTCGCGCTTTGCGAAAAACACCGCGTTCCGATCGTGATCACCTCGCTTGGCGCGCGCGAGGATGTCAACAGCGCCGTGCGCGGCTGGGGCGGAATCACGCTGCACGACGTCATCAACCTCACCTTCGCGCGCAAGGCGATCGACAAGGGGGCGGACGGGCTGATCGCGGTCGCGGCGGGCGCCGGCGGCCATGCGGGGACGCTCTCGCCTTTCGCGCTCGTGGCCGAAATCCGCCAGTGGTTCAAGGGGCCGCTCGCCCTGTCCGGAGCGATCGCGACGGGCGCGGGCGTGCGCGCCGCCGAGGCGACGGGCGCGGATTTCGCCTATATCGGCACCCCCTTCATCGCCACGACCGAAGCGAGGGCGGACCCCGAGTACAAGCGGATGATCGTCGAGAGCGCAGCCGCCGACATCGTCTACACCAGCTTCTTCAGCGGCGTTCACGGCAATTACCTGCGCCCCTCGGTCGCGGCCGCAGGCTACGATCCGGACGATCTCGGCGCGGGCGATCCCGGAAAGATGGATTTCGGCGCGGGGGAGACCGCAGGCCCGCAGAAGAAAGCCTGGCGCGACATCTGGAGCGCCGGCCAGGGCGTCGGCGCGGTGACGGAGGTCGTCCCGGTCGCAGAGCGCGTCGAGAGGCTGGCGGTCGAATACCGCGCGGCGCGGGCGAGCGAGGCTCGTCTGCGTTTGCGGGAGCGTTGAGCCCCGGGCGCGGCGCGGCGGCGCCCTCGGCTCCGAGCGTCCTCGGCTCCGGAGCCGGCGGTTGCTGCAACGCATCCGGCAATCGCGCAAAGCGCGCAGCTAAACTTGGAGGATTTCGGACGAGATTGACGATGGAATAGACTATGGTCAAGCTTTGAGCTTTATCACTCGTCACGCAGGATTTTTCATGACGGCATTAAGTACTTCCCGAAGAAACGCCGCGATTGTCGCGCCGAAGATCAGACGCTATCGGCAGATCGCCGACGCCTTGAAGGATGCGATCCTGAGCGGCGCGTTCAAGGCCGGCGACAGATTGCCGACCGAGCGCGAGCTCGCCACGCGCTACTCCGTATCCCGCAACTGCGTCCGGGAAGCTCTTCTCGCTCTCGAGATTTGGGGCTTCGTCTCCATCCAGGTGGGCTCGGGCGTCTACGTGCTCGGCCGGGACGGCTCCAAAGCGGCCTCGCCCCGGGAAGCGCGGACAGCGAAGGCGGCCGAAGTCCTCGAAGCGCGCCTGATGTTCGAACCCGAGGTCTGCGCGACAGCCGCCGCGCGCGCCGGCCCCGACGATCTGGCGCGGCTCCACGCCACCCACGCGCTGATGCAGGAACCGAGCGACGACGTCGAACAGGCCGGCTTCGCCTACCGGGAATTTCACCTCGGGCTCGTGAAAGCCTCGGGCAACCCCATCGCGGTCCAGTTGATGCGGGATATCTGGCGGGCGACGCAGGTCGAGGCCTGGGTCGCCCTGCGCGCCTATCTGCAACGTCCCGAATTGCAGACGCGCTGGCGCGATGATCATGCGGCGATCCTGGAGGCTCTCGAAGATCGTCACCGCGGGCGGGCGCGCGCCGCGATGCGCGCTCATATCGCCACCGTGTTTACGATGCTCGACGAGGCCGACCTGGTCTGAAGGCCGCAAACAGCATTCGTTAACCGGCCACGGGACATGCTCGAGCATGCTGCGCATCGCCACGACCACAGTTACGCTCGCTCTCGCCCTGTTCGC
This sequence comes from Microvirga sp., assembly GCA_022241475.1. The sequence goes on from JAKOMT010000007.1 coordinate 24,132, forward strand.
CGCGATCGGGGGCGCGAGCGCCGCCGTCCTGGGTTACGACGACCTGCCCCATCGCGTGCGCGAGCAACTTCGCGAGATCGAAGCGTCGTGCGCGATCATCGGCGGCCGGCCCGGCGATCCGATGGAGGCGATCGCGTTTCACGATTTCGACGCCGACGGCATGCCCGACATCGTGTTCGACCAGAACCGCTTTCGCTGCGGCGGGTTTCGCGAGGGGGAATTCTGCCCCGAGATCGGCTGCTACACTTACGTTACCCTCAGTCGGAACGGGCGCTGGACGCCGGCTTTCGAAGTTGTCGGCTCATATTGCGTAGAAGTCGACGCCCAGCCGCCCCGTTTTGTAACGATCCAGCGTAACTTCACCGCAGACGGCGCCACGAGCTTCATTCGCGTTCGCTATCGATTTCAGAACGGCCTTGCAATTCAGGATGGGCGGGGATCGTGCTAGAGCAAAAAACAATATTTTAAATTTAACCGTTTTCTTAAACTCTTCTTTCAGCGATTTTGCTTAGCCTCGAATACGCGGCGAGAAGGCCGCGTTCCTTCCTGAGGAGGCTGCCATGGACTTCGGCGGCGTGAGCAAACCCATTCCGGCGTCGGCGCAGAACGCGGTCATGCGCATGGATCAAACGACTGCTTCCAGTATGGCGCGCACCGAGCTTCCGCCGGAGGCGACCGTACAGAGAGTACGCGAGACCGCGGCCGTGCGGCTCGACACCTCCAGCTCCGCACGTGAGCTCGCGGCCGTCGACCAGGCGATGCAGCGCGCCGTCCAGCGCCGGCTCGAGATCGACGACAAGACGCAGGACCTCGTCTACAGGGCCCGGGATGCGCGCTCGGGCGAGGTGGTGACCCAGATCCCGACCGAGGAAACCCTCAAGCTGCGCGCCTATCTTCGCAGCGCCGCCGAAGCGGCGCAGCAGAAAGTCGGCGAAGACCGCTGACGGAGACCGCCGGCGCAGCCACAATACGGAGACCGCTGGCGAAGTCTGCGGACAGTAATTCATTAACTATGAAATCCGTCTCGCTCCGGTTCGGCGCGAGACGGCCGCATCCGGCGCGGTCGGGAAAGAATTCGTTCAGTTTTGTTCTGTAGAACCGTCGCTATCCGGACAGAACGGTCCGGCGCGTCCAGAAGGACGTTAGATCCAGAAGGATTATGACGATGACGGGTATCACCCTCAACGGCGCCATGCGCACGAACCTGCTCAGCCTCCAGGGCACGCAGGACCTCATCAGCCTCACGCAGAACCGTCTCGCGACCGGCCTCAGGGTCTCGTCGGCGATCGACGATCCGCGCAACTTCTTCCAGGCGCAGTCCCTGAATGCCCGCGGCAGCGATCTCGGCCGCCGTCTCGACGGCATGGGCCTGGCGATCAAAACCATCGAAGCCGCCGACAAGGGCATCACCGCGATGACCAAGGTCGCCGAGAGCATGGCGGCCATCGCCAAGCAGGCGATCGACTCGAGCGACACGACCGAACGCGCCACCCTGCTCGCCCAGTTCAACGAGTTGCGCACCCAGCTCAGCAACCTCGCCGGCGACTCGGTGTTCAACGGCGTCAACCTGCTCGGCGGCAACGACCTCGTAGTCTCGTTCAACGAGGACGGGACCAACAGCTCGACCGTCACCTCGGTCGACTGGCTGAACGCCGACCCCGTCGGCATCACAGCGGGCGCCGATTGGGACGACGCCGACCTCGCGGCGGGCGCGACCGCGATCCAGGCGGCGGCGGACGAAGTCACCGCGGCGATCAGCACGCTGCGCACGCAGGCCGCGACCTTCGGGTCGAGCCTCACGCTCGTGAGAATCCGCGAGGACTTCACCAACCAGATGATCAACACCTTGAAGGGCGGCGCGGACGGCCTCGTCCTCGCCGACCAGAACGAGGAGGCCGCCAACCTGCTCGCGCTCCAGACGCGCCAGCAGCTGGGCATCCAGGCCCTCTCCCTCGCCAGCCAGTCCCAGCAGGGCATCCTGCGTCTGTTCGGCTAACTCCAAACCTCTTTCCGAAGAAATCGAAGCGGCGGAAGCGATTCCGCCGCTTTTTTGTTTTGCAGAATTGTTCAAGTAATTAACTATAATTTTTTATTAAATGTTAATCATAATCGCGATAGCTATAGTAAATAGCATGTTCACGATCTTTATTAGAGGAAAATAAGGACCCGATCTGTAGCGTAAGACATGGCAGAAAGCCGTGAACTCACGTTCCAGAAAGGGCGTTTACATGTCTGGCATTACTCTCTCGGGCGCCATGCGCACGAACCTGCTCAGCTTGCAGGGAACTCAGGACCTCATCGGCGCGACGCAGAACCGTCTTGCGACGGGCCTGCGGGTCTCCTCGGCCGTCGACGATCCGCGTAACTTCTTTCAGGCGCAGTCCCTGAATGCGCGCGCCAGCGATCTGGGCCGTCGTCTCGACGGCATGGGCCTCGCGATCAAGACCATCGAAGCCGCCGACAAGGGCCTCACGGCCATGACGAAGGTGGCCGAAAGCATGGCGGCCGTCGCCAAGCAGGCTCAGGATTCCAGCGACGCGACGGAGCGCGGGACGCTGCTCGCGCAGTTCAACGAACTGCGCACGCAGCTGACCAACCTCGCCGGCGACTCGGTGTTCAATGGCGTCAACCTGCTCGGCGGCAACGACCTCGAGGTCTCGTTCAACGAGGACGGGACGAACAGCTCGACCGTCACCTCGGTGGACTGGACGTCGGGCGACCCGGCCGGCATCGCAGCCGGCGCTGATTGGGACGACGCCGACCTCGCGGCCGGCGCCACCGCCATTCAGGCCGCGGCGGACGAAGTCACCGCGGCGATCAGCACGATGCGCACGCAGGCCGCGACCTTCGGGTCGAGCCTCACGCTCGTGAGGATCCGCGAGGACTTCACCAACCAGATGGTCGACACCTTGAAGGGCGGCGCGGACGGCCTCGTCCTCGCCGACCAGAACGAGGAAGCCGCCAACCTGCTCGCGCTGCAGACGCGCCAGCAGCTCGGCATTCAGGCCCTCTCGCTCGCGGCCCAGTCGCAGCAGGGCATCCTGCGTCTGTTCTGATCGCTCTACGCGAACGAGACGACGCCGATCAGGGCGGCGGGAGCAATCCCGCCGCCCTCTCTTTTTGACCCAGGACGCCCCGGCGAAAGACGGCGGCGATTTACGTAATATTAAGGTTAATGATTTCATTCTCCTCGAAAGCCCCTGCGGGGAACCGTTTTCGAGGTCGCCACCATGGACATCACGCTCACCAGCGCCGTTCGCAACAACGTCCTGACGCTTCAGATGATCGGAGATCAGCAATCCGTCATCCAGAACCGGCTCTCGACCGGCAAACGGGTCAATTCCGCGCTCGACGATCCGCGCAACTTCTTTCAGGCGTCGGCGCTGAACAACCGCTCCACCGATCTCGGACGCCGGCTCGACGGAATGGGCCTCGCGATCCGGACGATCGAAGCCGCCGACAAGGGCATCACGGCGCTGACGAAGATCGCGGAGAACATGGCCGCGATCACCAAACAGGCCGCCGATTCGACCTCCCCGACCGAGCGGGCCACGCTGCTGGCGCAGTTCAATGAGTTGCGCACCCAGATGGTGAATCTCGCCACCGACTCGGGGCTCAACGGCATCAATCTGCTCGGCGGCGACAATCTCGTCGTGGATTTCAACGAGGACTCGACGAGCCAGCTGACCGTGACCGCGGTCGACTGGATCTCCGGCGACCCGATCGGCATCGCCGCTGGCGCGGATTGGGACGACGCGGACCTCGCGGCGGGAGCCACCGCGATCGCCGCGGCAGCCACGGCCGTGAGCGCGGCGATCGGCTCGCTGCGCACCCAGGCGGCGACCTTCGGCACCAGCCTGACCACGGTGAAAATCCGCGAGGAATTCACCAACGGCATGATGAACACGCTCAAGGGCGGCGCCGACGGTCTCGTCCTCGCCGACCAGAACGAAGAGGCGGCCAACCTCCTCGCCCTCAACACGCGCCAGCAGCTCTCGCAGCAGGCGCTTTCCCTCGCGGCTCAGGCCGAGCAGAGCATCCTGCGCCTGTTCGGCTGATCGCCCCGGCGCGTCACTCATCTTCGCGGAGACAGGCATGCCTCTCAGGGTCGAACTCAAGCCCGGCGAGCGCGTCATCATCGGCACGGCGGTCATCCGCAACGGCGATCAGCGCACGCGCTTCTTCATCGAGGGCGAAGCGCCGATCCTGCGCGAGAAGGACATTCTCACCGTCGACAGCGCCGACACGCCAGCCAAGCGGATTTATCTCGCCGTTCAGCTCATGTACCTCAACGGCGATATTTCCGGCCACAACGACGTGTATTTCCCCCTCGTCAGAGATTTTCTCGCCGCGGCCCCCAGCGCGACGCCGATAATCGCGGACGTCAATAACCTTCTCCTAACCGGTGACTTCTATAAAGCTCTCAGAGAAGTGAAAAAGCTCATCGCGTTCGAGGAGGAGGCGTTCAAGCATGTCGCAGGGGGCTAATGTTTACGCCAGGAACGCGCAAGCGACGCAGAGCCCGAGGGAGCTCGAGGCGAACCTTCTCATCAAAGCCGCCTCGCGGCTCCAGAACGTGCAAGACGACTGGGCCATTCGCGCGCCCGAGCTCGAGGACGCGCTGACCTACAATCGCAAACTGTGGACGATCCTCGCGACATCCGCGACGGAAGCGGAGAACCCGCTGCCGCGCGAGATCAAGCAGAACATCGCCAATCTCGCGCTCTTCATCTTCAATCGCACCGTCGATCTGATGGTCCAGCCCAAGCCCGAGCGGCTCGGCGTCCTCATCAACATCAACCGCCAGATCGCGGCGGGACTGCGCGAGCGTCCCGCTCAGCCCGTTTCCGCAGCGCCCTGAACGCCCTCCTGCGCGTCGATCGCCTCGATCACGTCGGCGGGCTCGGCCGCGCTCATGGGCTGTCGGGTGAACCCGCCCAACCCCTTCCGGATCTCGTGCGCGTCGCGCGCGATCTCGACCGTGCTCAAGGCGTAGGCCGTGATCAGCTCCGCGAGCGACCGCAGCGCGTGCATATGGATGCGCTCGTAGCCGTGGGACGCGTCGATTCCGAACGTGATCAGCGCCGCACGCACGTCGTGCCCCGCCACGACGGCGGAGGCGGAATCGGAGCGATAGTGGCGGAAGACGTCCTTCTGATACCGGATGTCGTTGTCCCGGCAGAGCCGAACCAGCTTTCGGGTCAGATGAAAATCGAACGGACCGGTCTGGTCGGCCATGGCGATGGTCGCGCCGAACTCGTCGGAATTCTGCTCGGGCGCCGTGACCCCATTATCCACCGACACGATCGCGGCGACGTCGGCGGTGAGCGCGGCGGACGCCCCGACGCCGACCTCCTCGGCGATGGTGAAGAGCCAGTGGATGTCCACGGGCGGCCGCTCCTCGGCTTCCGATAGCGCCTTCAGCGCCGCTAGCATGCAGGCGACGCCCGCCTTGTCGTCGAGATGGCGGGAGACGATGTAGCCGTTGTCGAGGAATTCGGGCTGGGGGTCGATAGCCACGGTGTCGCCGACCTCGACGCCGAGCCGCACCAGATCCCGCCGGTCGCGGGCGAGCGCGTCGATGCGGAACTCGACATGGGGCCATCCGACGGGCGCCGTGTCGACCTCGTCGTTGTAGCGATGGCCCGAGGCCTTCAGCGGCAGGATCGTGCCGCGATAGGCGCCCTTCTCGGTGTAGATCGTGGCGCGCGCCCCCTCGGCGAAGCGCGCCGACCAATGGCCGATCGGCGCGAGCTCGATGCGGCCGTTGTCCTTGAGCCGCAGCGCCTGCGCGCCCAGCGTGTCGAGATGGGAGACGAGCGCGCGCGCGCCGCGCTTCTCGTGCCCGGGCAGAATCGCGCGGATCACGCCGCGCCGGGTGAGTTCGTAGCTCAGTCCCAGTTTTTCGATCTGGTGGCAGACATGGCGAACGATGCTGTCGGTGTAGCCGGTGGGGCTCGGGATCGCGAGCAGGTCGGCGAGGCGGGCGCGGAGGTAGTCGGTGTCGATGGCGAGGCGTTCGGTCACGCGTTGCGCTCCTGGTAGGCGGCCTGCCGCACTGAGGCGGGAACGGAAAGTGGGAACAGCAGGTCGACGAAGCGCTCGGCCGTCGGCTGCGGTTCATGATTGGCGAGGCCGGGACGTTCGTTGCCCTCGATGAAGGCGTAATCCGGCTCGCGCGGAGACTTAACCATGAAGTCGATCCCGACGACAGGGATGTCGATCGCGCGCGCCGCGCGGATCGCGGCCTCGACGAGGCGCGAATGCACGTGCGCGGTGACGTCGTGGATCGTGCCGCCCGTGTGCAGGTTCGCCGTACGGCGCACGTTGAGGACGACGCCGTTGGGCAGGACGTCGTCGAGGCCGTAGCCGGCGTCGGCGACCGTGCGCTCGGTCTCGGCGTCGAGCGGAATTTGCGATTCGCCGCCCGTCGCGGCCATGCGCCTGCGGCTCTGGGCCTCGATCAGTGCCCGAATCGACGACCCGCCATCGCCCACCACCTGCGCCGGGCGACGTACGGCGGCGGCCACCAGCCGGTAATCGATGACGACGAGGCGCAGGTCTTCGCCAGAGACGCGCTCCTCGATGAGCACGCGGTCGCAGAAGTTTCGGGCGACGGCGATCGCCTTCTCGAGATCTTCCATCGTCTCGACGCCGACCGCGATGCCCCTGCCCTGCTCGCCGCGCGCGGGCTTGACGACGACGGATTTATGGCGCCCGAGAAACTCCGCGGTCGCCGCCTCGTCTCCGGCCTCGATCTGCTCGGGCACGCGCACGCCCGCGCGCTGCACGACGCGGCGCGTCACGGCCTTGTCGTCGCAGATCGAGACGGCGACGCCGCTCGTCAGTTCGCTCAGCGATTCGCGGCAATGCACGGACCGGCCCCCGTATGTGAGCCGGAAGAAGCCGCCCTCCGCGTCGGTGACCTCGACGTCGATGCCGCGCCGGCGCGCCTCGTCGACGATGAGGCGGGCGTAGGGGTTGAGGTTCTCCTCGGGACCGGGCCCGGCGAAAAGCTTCTCGTTGATGACGTTCTTGCGCTTCAGCGTGAACAGCGGCGCGCGCTCGAAGCCGAGTTTTTCGTAGAGCGCGATGGCGTGGACGTTGTCGTGCATCACGGAGAGATCCATGAACGCCGCCCCGCGCGCCTTGAAATGCTCGGCGAGGTGGCGCACGAGCCATTCGCCGACGCGCGGCGGCATGGCCTGGGGATCGACCGCCAGGCACCAGAGCGACGAGCCGATTTCGGGATCGTCGAAGGCGCGCGAATGATCGACGCCGGTCACCGTGCCGATGACCGCGCCCGTCGTCTCGTCCTCGGCGACGAAATAGGTGATGACCCGGCTGTCGCGCTTCGACCAGAAGAAGTCGAGCGGCACAGGCACCATGTTGCGCGCGGCGTAGATGCGGTTGACGGCGTCCGCGTCCGACGCCGAGGCGAGCCGGCGGATGAAGAAGCCCTTCGGGCGCGCGCGCGACGTGCGGTAGCGCGACAGGTCGAGCCGAAAGACGTGCGAGGGATCGAGGAACATCTCCTGCGGCGCGCTCGCGAGCGCGACGTGCGGGTCGCGCACGTAGACCGCGATGTCTCGCCTGTCCGGCCGCTCGGCCCGCATCGCCTCCACGAGGCGATGATGGTCGTCGAAGGTCTGCCCGAACAGCAATCTGCCCCAGCCGCAATCGACGATCGCGTTCGGGCTGGGCGAGGTCACGTGCTCCATCTGCGTATAGGCCGGCTGCCGGCGATGTTCCCGCTCCCGGCGCGGCGGGCGCTCGGATCGCGGCGTCTCGTTCATCTTGACCATGTCGAGCCTCTCGTAAGCGGCGCCGTCGGCGCATCGTTCGAGTCTGTCGTCGCCGCTCTCCCCGCCCGGACCGCGAGCGCTCGTCCGGGGGAGGGATCGGATGGGGTGTGTCGCGCGAACAGCGCGACGCCGGAGGGCGCGTCGTTTCGAGGTGATGGCGCTGACCGCCCCACCCCAACCCTCCCCCGCGGGGAGGGAGTTCCGTTCGCGCTTGCAACACGCCGCGAATTCCCTCCCCTCAGGGGAGGGTTGGGTGGGGTGATTCGCGCCGTCGCCCCCAGATCAGAGCTCATGGCCCTGCAGCCACATTTCGAGCAACGCCACCTGCCAGAGCTCCGAGCCGCGAAGCGGCGTGATGGCGCTCTTCGGGTCGGCGAAGAGGCGGTCGAGATAGCTCTTCTCGAACAGGCCGCGCTCGCGGGCGGCGCGGGAGCCGAGCGCGTCGCGAACCATGTCGAGCGTCGGACCCTCGATATACTTGAGCGCCGGCACGGGGAAATATCCCTTCGGACGGTCGATCACGTCGCTCGGGATCACCTTGCGGGCCGCCTCCTTGAGAACGCCCTTGCCGCCATGGGCGAGCTTGTGGCGCGAGGGGATGCGGGCGGCGAGCTCGGCGAGTTCGTAATCGAGGAAGGGCACCCGCGCTTCAAGGCCCCAGGCCATGGTCATGTTGTCGACGCGCTTCACCGGATCGTCGACGAGCATCACGGTGGAATCGAGCCGCAGCGCCTTGTCGACGGGGTCGTCCGCGCCCGCGGTGGCGAAATGCGCCTCGACGAAGGCGCGCGCTGCGTCCTCCGACACGCGCCAGTCGGGCGAGAGATGGCTCGCGAGCGTCGCGTGCGAGCGGTCGAAGAAGGCGGCCGCGTAGTCGCCGACGGGATCGTTCGAGGAGACGAGCTTCGGATACCAGTGATAGCCGGCGTAGACCTCGTCGGCCCCCTGCCCCGACTGCACCACCTTCACGTGCTTCGCGACCTCGCGCGACAGCAGGTAGAAGCCGACATTGTCATAGGAGACCATGGGCTCCGACATGGCTCGGATGGTGTCGGGCAGCGCGCGCAGCATGTCGACGGAGGGGATCATCATCTTGGTGTGATCCGTGCCGAAGCGCTTGGCGATCAGATCCGAATAGACGAACTCGTCGCCCTGCTCGCCGTTCGCGGCCTCGAAGCCGATCGAGAAAGTCTTGAGGCCGGTCTGCCCCTCCTCGGCCAGAAGGCCGACGATCACGCTCGAATCGACGCCGCCGGAAAGCAGCACGCCGACCGGCACGTCCGCAACCATGCGGCGGCGCACGGCGAGGCGCAGGGCCTCGAGCGTCATGTCGCGCCATTCCTCGAAGGGGCGCTCGGCGTCCTCGCGCGAGCGATCGTAGGAAAGGCTCCAGTAGAGATGGTCGCGCGAGGAGCCGTCCGCCTCGATGACGCGCACCGTCGCGGGCGGCAGCTTGCGGACGCCCTTGAGCATCGTCCACGGCGCGGGAACGACCGCGTGGAAGCTCATGTAGAACTGCAGCGCCACTGGATCGATCGTCGTATCCACCTCGCCCGTGGCGACGAGGGCGGGCAGGGACGAAGCGAAAAGCAGACGCCCCGGCGTTTCCGCGAGATACATCGGCTTGATGCCGAAGCGGTCGCGCGCGAGGACGACGCGGCCCGAGTCGCGCTCGTGGATCGCGAAGGCGAACATGCCGTTGAAGCGCTTGACGCAGTCGATTCCCCAAGTGTGGTAGGCCTTGAGGATGACCTCCGTGTCGCCCGTCGAAAAGAAGCGGCAGCCGAGGCCCTCCAGCTCCTTGCGCAGCTCCGGATAGTTATAGATGCAGCCGTTGAAGGCGATGGTCAGTCCGAGCTCGGAATCGACCATCGGCTGCTCGGCCCGCTCGGACAGATCGATGATCTTCAGCCGGCGGTGCCCGAAGGTGACGCGTCCGCGCGAGACTATGCCGCCCCCGTCGGGGCCGCGCGGGGTCATGGCCTCCGTCATCTTCTGAGTGGCGGCCGTCTGGCCGGAGCGTCCGTCGAAGGCGATCTCGCCGCATATTCCGCACATGAGCCGGTGCAATCCTTTCCGTCGAGCCGCGCATCAACGCGCGACAAAGCGCGCGCCGGAGCGCGATCTAATAATTTGAGATCAAATGTTTACAGAACCAATCATTTGATGTCAAATCATTGCAGGCGATTTATCGGGGGGTTCGATTGTTCAACGTCGCAGGGTCAGCGGAGGTTCCGATGGAGGCGCGCGAGAGCGAAGAGACCATAGAACAGACGATCGAGGAGACGACGAGGGGGGCCAACGCCGCCGTGCAGGACGATCTGCGCGCGCTGATGAAGGCGATCCGCGTGATCGCGCAGGCGATCGACACGCGCTCGAAGGCGATGTCGCGCGCCTCCGGCCTGACGATTCCGCAGATCGTGATCCTCGCGGGCGTGCGCGATCTCGGCGAGGTGACGACGAACGGGCTCTCGCGGCATGTCGATCTCTCGCCCGGCACCGTCGTCTCGATCCTCGACAAGCTGGAGGAGCGCGGCTTCATCGTGCGCTACCGCAGCCCGACCGACCGACGCATCGTCCACACCCGCCTCACTCCGAGCGGGGCCGAGATCCTGTCGCACGCTCCTAATCTTCTGCCCGACGCCGTGACGAACGCGATCGAGGCGATGGCGCCGGACAAGCGCCGCGCGCTCGTCGGCGCGTTCAGGGACGTCGCGGGCATGCTCGGCGCCGTCGAGTGAGGCGGGAAGCGCCGCGCTCTCGCCACGAGGGACGCCTTCGGTTATCGATTCCACCAAATCCCGAGAACGCTCGCCCGCCCGCCATCAAGAGGTCCCCATGACGCTCCGCCCCTCCCCCGCCGATTTCGACGTCAAGCTCGACCGTCTCGCCGAGGTCGCCGTGAAGATCGGCCTCAATCTCGCGCCCGGGCAGGAACTGGTGATGACGGCGCCGATCGAGGCGGCGCCGCTGGCGCGCCGGATCACGGACGCCGCCTACCGCGCGGGCTCGCCGCTCGTGACGACGTTCTACGAGGACGAGCAGGCCACTCTCTCGCGCTTCCGCCACGCGGACGAGGCGAGCTTCGACAAAGCGCCGGGCTGGCTCTACGAGGCGATGGCGGCGGCCTACCGCTCGGGCGCGGCTCGGCTCGCGGTTCGCGGCGACGATCCCTCGCTGCTCTCCGGCCAGGACCCGCAGCGCGTGGCGCGCGCCAACCGCGCCCGCTCGCTGGCCTATCTGCCGGCGCTCAAACTGATCACGGATTTCGCGATCAACTGGTCGCTCCTCTCCTACGCGACGCCGGCCTGGGCGCGGACCGTCTTCCCCGGCGAGCCCGAGGACATCGCCGTCGCCAAGCTCTGGGACGCGATCTTCGCGGCCTCGCGCGTCGACCTCGACGACCCCGTCGCGGCCTGGCGGGCGCACAACGCCGAACTCGCCGCGCGCACGTCTCTGCTCAACGCCAAGCGCTACGCCGCGATCCGTTTCAAGGGTCCGGCGACGGACCTGAGCGTCGGGCTCGCCGACGGGCACGAATGGTGCGGAGGCGCCTCGCAGGCGCAGAACGGCGTGATCTGCAATCCCAACATCCCGACCGAAGAAGTCTTCACGACGCCCCATCGCGAGCGCGTCGACGGCTTTGTGCGCGCGACAAAGCCGCTCTCCTATCAGGGCGCGCTGATCGAGAACATCGAGATGCGTTTCGAAGCCGGCCGCATCGTCGAGGCGCGCGCGAGCAGCGGCGAAGAGGTGCTGCGCAAGGTATTGGAGACGGACGAGGGCGCGAGCCGGATCGGCGAAGTGGCGCTCGTGCCCCATTCCTCCCCGATCTCGCGCAGCGGGCTCCTGTTCTTCAACACGCTGTTCGACGAGAACGCCGCGAGCCATATCGCGCTGGGCCAGGCCTATTCGAAATGCATGGTCGACGGGGAGAATCTGTCGGACGACGAGCTCTCGGCGCGCGGCGCGAACCGCAGCCTCATCCACATCGACTGGATGATCGGCTCGGGCGAGATCGACGTCGACGGGATCGACGCCTCGGGCGCGTCCGAGCCGCTGATGCGCAAGGGTGAATGGGTCGACTGAGCGTTCAGTTCTCGACCGGCTCCGGCCAGACCCAGGGGCGCGAGACGCGCCGCGCCTGCGCGAAGGCGGTTATCTCGTCCGCGTGCGATCGCGTCAGGTCGATATCGTCCCAGCCGTTGATGAGCTTGAGCCGCCAGACCGGATCGAGCTCGAAGGGGACGGTGAGCCCGCCGAGCCGCACGACCTTGGCGTCGAGATCGACGATCGCCTGTCCCGGCGCCGCCGCCAGCAGCGCCTCGGCGTCCGTCTCGCTGACGCGGGCGGGAAGGAGGCCGTTATTGACGGAATTGCTGGCGAAAATGTCGCCGAAGCTCGGCGCGACCACCGCGCGAAAGCCCCCGTCGACGAGCGCGTAAGCGGCCGCCTCGCGTGAGGAGCCGCCGCCGAAATTGCGGCGCGTGAACAGCACCGAAGCCCCCACCGCTTCGGGCGCGTTGAGCGGATGCTCGGGCTTCAGTTCCCCGTCGGCGTCGCGGCGCATGTCGTGCAGGAGGAACTTGCCGTAGCCCTCCGAGCGGGGCGTCGACATGAAACGCGCCGGGATGAGCTGGTCGGTGTCGACGTTCTCGAACGGGAGCGCGATGGCGAGCCCTTCATGAATGGTCCATCCGGCCATCAGATCCTCCCCGCCAGCATCGGACGCGCGTCGGCGAGGTGGCCCGCGACGGCGGCCGCGGCCACCATGGCGGGCGACATCAGATGCGTGCGCGCGCCCGGCCCCTGCCGGCCCCTGAAATTGCGGTTCGTGGTGGAGGCGCAGCGCATCCCCGGCGCGACGATGTCGCCGTTCATCCCCACGCACATCGAGCAGCCCGAAGCCGCCCATTCGAGCCCGGCCTCGACGAAGATCCGATCGAGGCCTTCTTCTTCAGCCTGCGCCTTGACGAGGCTCGAGCCCGGCGAGACGAGGCCCGGCACCTTCGCCTTGCGGCCGGCCAGCACTGCGGCGGCCGCGCGCAGATCCTCGATGCGTCCGTTGGTGCACGAACCGATGAAGACCTGATCGACGGCGATCCGCTCGAGCGGCGCGCCGCCTTCGAGGCCCATGTATTCGAGCGCGGCGCGGATGCGCTGCGCGTCCGCTTCCGTGGGGGCCTTCGCCGGATCGGGGACGCTCGCCGTGATCGGCAGCGCGTCCTCGGGGCTCGTGCCCCAGGTCACGATCGGCGCGATCTCGTCCGCGTGCAGGGTCACCTCGCGGTCGAACGCGGCGCCCGCGTCGCTCGCGAGCGCCGCCCAGTCGGCGATCGCCGCGTCCCAGAGATGCGCCGGCGGCGCGTAGGGGCGGCCCTTCAGATAGGCGAAGGTCGTCTCGTCGGGCGCGACCATGCCGCAGCGCGCGCCCCCCTCGATCGAGAGGTTGCACAGCGTCAGACGCCCCTCCATCGAGAGCGCCCGCACGGCCTGCCCGCCATATTCGATGGCGAAGCCCCGCGCCCCGTCCGCGCCGAGCTTCGCGATCCAGTTGAGCGCGACGTCCTTGGCCGAGACGCCCGGATGCAGCGCGCCGTCGATGCGGATGTGCATGCGCTTGGGCTTCTTCTGCCAGATCGTCTGCGTGGCGAGGACATGCGCCACCTCGGTCGCGCCGATGCCGAAGGCGTAGGCTCCGAAGGCGCCGTGCGTCGAAGTGTGGCTGTCTCCGCAGTTGATCAGAAGACCCGGCAGGGTGATCCCCTGTTCGGGGCCGACGACATGCACGATCCCCTGACGGGAATCGTCGAGGCCGAACAGCTTGAAGCCGTGCTCGGCCGCGTTCTTCGACAGCGTCTCGACCATGCGCGCGATCGCCGGATCGGCGATGCGCATGCCCCGGTCGCGGGTGGGCACGTAATGGTCGGCGACGCCGAAGGTGAGGCGAGGCTCCGAGACGCCCTGGCCGCGCTCGGCGATCTTGCGGAACGCGTGATGCGAGCCCTCGTGCACGAAATGCCGGTCGACCCAGAGCAACGACGCGCCGTCGTCGCGGCGGTGGATCTCGTGGGCGTCCCAGAGCTTGTCGAACAGGGTGCGGGGCGCATTCATCGTGCGTTCTTCTCCTCTGCGCGCGGTTCCTTCGATCGCGGGGTGGCGACCGGCGCCCAACTGCGGGAATCGGCGTCGCCGACGCGGTCGAGCGTCATTTCGAGTCTGAACCGGTCCGGCCGGTAGAGAGCCGTCAGATGCTCGACGCCCTGCCCCTTGGCGTCGAAAACGACGCGGGTGAGGAGCACGAGCGCCGCGCCGACCGCGATGTCGAGCGCTTCCGCCGTGTCGGGCGTGGCGAGCGTCGCGGAGATCGACTGCGTCGCGCGCGCCACCTGCACGCCGCTGCGCTCCAGCAGTCGAAACAGCGGCGAAGTCGCGAGATCGGTCTCCGAATACCCTTGCGCGATCGACTCGGGAACGTAGGTCGTCAAATGCGAGAAGGGCTCGCCGTCGATCAGGCGCACGCGCACGGCGCGCTGGACTCGCGCGCCGGCGGACATTCCCATCGCCTGCGCGACGACCGCAGGCGCGGGCGCGTAGGAAAACGAGAGAAGGCGCGCCGTCGTGGCGAGCCCCATCTCGACGACCTGCGGCATCAGCGTCGCGAAATCCGCAGTCACGGCGCCATGCGAACCATTGCCGGCGCGCACCGTCGTGCCGCTGCCGGCGCGGCGCTCGACGAGACCGTCGCGCACGAGCCCGTCGAGGGCGCGGCGAATGGTGACGCGCGAGACTCCGAAGCGGTCGGCGAGGCGCAACTCGCCCGGCAGCGCGCCGCCGACGGCGTGACCGCCGTTCACGATTTCGTCGCGCAACAGCAGATAGACCCGCTGGGCCTTGCCGCCGTCCGGCGCCTGAACTGTTATAGCCTGATCCACCAGAAAGCCTTCTGACCGGCGCTTCTGCGCGTTGCACGATCCTAGCGGCGACGAGCCGGAATGCAAGCAAGCTGTATGATCGTGACGAGGTCGTATGTCCTTTTTCGCATCGACAATCTGTCTGATAAAAAATACAGATTGTAGGACGGAGCCGAGGGGAGACGCCGATGCCGATGGTCACCGTGACGCTGATGGAAGGCTATGACGAGGAGGCTCGCGCCCGCCTCGGCAGGGCGATGACGGACGCCGTGCGCTCTGTCGTCCCGGCCGCGCCGGAAGCCGTGATCGTCGTGCTTCAGGAGATCCCGGCGGCGAACTACATGCGCGGCGGCGAGCGCCGCACGCCCGCCCCGCCTCTGCCCGATCCGGCGGGAATAGCCCGCGCATTCCTCGACGCCATGCAGGAGCGCGATCTGGAGCGCGCACGCTCCTTCCTCGCGCCCGGCTTCGAGATGACCTTCCCCGGCGACGCGCGGATGACGCAGCTCGAAGAGCTCGTCGCCTTCTCCGCCTCCCGCTACCGCTCCGTCCGCAAGACCTACGAGCGCTTCGACGCCGTCCCCGGCGGCGACCGGGCGATCGTCTACTGCTTCGGGACGCTGTCGGGCGAGTGGACGGACGGGACGCCGTTTGAGGGCATCCGGTTCGTCGACCGATTCGAAATCGAAAAGGGCGCGATCGTCCGCCAGCAGGTCTGGAACGACATCGCGGAAGTCAGGAACAAGGGACAGGCGCAGTCATGAGCGACACCGGCAAAAGGCAGGCGATCGATCCGATCACGCTGGCGGTTCTCGCCGGGCGCATGGAGCAGATCGCCGACGAGATGGACGCGACGCTCTTCCGCAGCGCCTTCAACCCGATCATCGCGGAGGCGCATGACGCCTCGCACGGGCTGTATCACGCGCAGACGGGCGACACGCTCGTGCAGGGCAAATCGGGCCTGCCGATTTTCGTGGGCGTGATGGCCTTCGCGGTGAAGACCGTGATCGAAAAGGCGGCGCGCGACGGGGATCTCGCGGACGGCGACGTCTATATGTTCAACGACGCGCATCTGGGCGGGACCCACCTGTCCGACATGCGTCTCGTGCGTCCCTTCTTCCATGACGGAAAGCTGTTCTGCTATCTCGCCTCCGTCGGCCATTGGCACGACGTCGGCGGCGCGGTGCCGGGGAACTACAACCCCACGGCAACGGAAGTCTTCCAGGAAGCGTTCGTGCTGCCGCCGGTGAAGGTGGCGCGCGCGGGCGTGCTGCAGCAGGACATCGTCGACATCGTCCTGCGCAACACCCGCCTGCCGCAATCGGCGCTCGGCGATTTCAACGGCCAGATGAACGCGCTCGATCTCGGCGTGAAGCGCCTCGACGCGCTGCTCGGCGAATACGGCGCCGACACGATCGACGCGGCGCTGACCGCGCTCGGCGACCGCGCCGAGACGCTGCTGCGGGCCGAAGTCGCCGCGCTCGCCGACGGGCGCTGGGAGGCGGTCGATTATCTCGACAACGACGGCATTTCCGACAAGCCGCTGCCGATCCGCGTGGCGCTAGAAATCAAGGGCGACCGGCTCTCCATCGACTTCACCGGCAGCGCGCCGAAGGCGGCGGGGCCGATCAACATCTCGGAAGGCACCGCGATCGCCTGCGTCTACGTGGCGATCAAGCACATCTTCCCCAACCTCCCCGCGAACGCCGGCGTCATGCGGCCGATCGACATCACCATCCCGAAGGGCAGCGTGCTCGCGGCCGAGTTCCCCTCCCCGACCGGCGGCTACACCGAGACGATCCTGCGCATGATCGACGTGATCTTCTCCGCCGCCTCGCAGGCCGCGCCCGACCGCGTCGTCGCCAACGCCTACGGGACGATCAACGCGCTCTCCATCGCCGGCCATCGCGCCGACGGTCGACGCTGGGTGATGTTCAGCTTCTACGGCGGCGGCCATGGCGGGACGCCCGAGGGCGACGGGCTCAACCACGGCAACGCCCCGATCTCGACGGCGACCATCCCGCCGGCGGAGATTCTCGAAGCGGCCTATCCTGTGATGTTCAGCCAGTGGGCCTTGCGGCCCGACAGCGCCGGCGCAGGGCGCCATCGAGGCGGCATGGGCGCGATCTACGAGATCGAGCTTCTGGAAGAGAGCGCCGAGGCGTTCCTGTTCGGCGAGCGGGGGCGCTTTCCGCCCAAGGGCGTCGCCGGCGGCGCGAACGCGGCGCTCAATCGCTTCTCGTACCAGCAGGACGACGGAATGCACACGCCCCCGCTCGATTCGAAGATCGTCGGCGTCAAGCTCAAGCGCGGACAGCGGGTGCGGCTCGAAACGCCGGGAGGCGGCGGCTACGGCCCGCCCTCGGAGCGCGATCCGCACGCGGTCGCGCGCGACGTTCGCCTCGGGCTCGTGAGCCCCGAGAAGGCGGATGCGGATTACGGCACGGCCTGGAGAGGAGTTGCGGCATGACCCGGGCGAGCGGCAAAGGCAGCATGGTCGGCGTCGACGTCGGCGGCACCTTCACGGATATCTTCGTTCTCGACGAGGCGACGGGCAAAGCCTCCGTCGCCAAGGTGCCGACGACGCGTCCGGACCAGTCGGGCGGGTTCCTGAACGGCATCCGCTCGCAGGTTCCCGACCTCTCCGACATCGTCAGCGTCGTGCACGGCACGACGGCCGGCACCAACGCGCTGCTCGAGCGCAAGGGCGCGAAGATCGGGATCATCACCACGCAGGGCTTTCGCGACGTGCTGGAGATGCGCCGGCGCGACCGCCCCCGGACCTGGGGCCTGCGCGGGAATTTCGAGCCCGTCGCCTCGCGCGACATGCGCATGGAGGTTCCCGAGCGGACGCTGGCCGACGGGACGATCCACACGCAGGTCGATCTCGATGCGGTGCGCAAGGCGGGCGAGGCGCTCGTCGCCGCCGGCGCGAAGGCGGTGGCCGTCCTCTTCGTCAACGCCTACGCCAACGCCGCGAACGAGCAGGCCGCCGTCGCGGCATTGCGCGAGTTCTGGCCGAACGAGCACGTCTCGTGTTCGAGCGAAATCCTGCCCGAGATCCGCGAATTCGAGCGATTCTCGACGACCGCGCTCAACGCCTATCTCCAGCCGGAGGTGGCGGGCTATCTCGACCGCCTCGCCAAGGCGCTGAACGAGGGCGGCTTTACCGGCGAGTTCATGATCGTGCAGTCGAACGGCGGCGTGATGTCGGTCGACACCGCCTGCCGGCTGCCGGTGCGCACGGCTTTGTCCGGCCCCGCCGCAGGCGTGATCGCGGCGGGCTACATCGCGCAATCGGCCGGGTTCCCGAACGTGATCACCGGCGATATCGGCGGCACGAGCTTCGATGTCTCGCTAATCGCCGACGGCCAGAGCGTGCTCAGCCCCCAGACCAGCATCGATTTCGGCCTCGTGGTGCGCACCCCCATGATCGAGATCGCGACGATCGGCGCCGGGGGCGGCTCGATCGCCTGGGTCGACAAGGGCGGGCTCCTCAATATCGGCCCCGAAAGCGCGGGCTCCGATCCCGGCCCGGCCGCTTACGGGCGCGGCAACGACCGCCCGACGGTCACCGACGCAAACATCGTGCTCGGCCGCATCGATTCCGAGCGCCCCATCGGCGGAGGCCTGACGCGCCTCGACGTCGAGGCCGCGCGCCGCGCCATCGCGACCCATGTCGGCGATCCGCTCGGCCTCGACGTCGAGAAGGCGGCGGAGGCGATCCTGACGGTGGCCAATTCCCGCATGGCCGGCGCCATCCGCCTCGTCTCGATCGAGCGCGGCTTCGATCCCAAGCAGTTCGCCTACATGCCCTTCGGCGGCGGCGGCGCGCTGCACGCCTGCGCGCTGATCGCGGAAGTGGGCCTCGCGCGGGGCGTCGTGCCCCGTTATCCGGGCGTGACCTCGGCCATGGGCTGCGTCATCGCCGACATGCGCCAGGACTTCGTCCAGACCGTCAACGCGCCGACGCAATCCGTCGACGAGGACGGCCTCGCGCGGCTCATGCAGGCGCATGTCGACGAGGGGCTGCGGCTTCTCGCGACGGCCGGCGTCGCCTTCGCCGGCGAGGAGATCGTCTTCGAGCTGGACATGGCCTATCTAGGCCAGACCCACACGGTCGGCGTTCCGCTGCCCGTGCGGGTGGAGGCAGGAAAGGTCGCGGCTGTATCGCGCGCCGACATTCAGGCGGCCTTCGACGCGGCCTATCTGCGCGTCTACGGGCGGCTGCTGCCGGGCGGCGTGACGCGCGTCCTCAACCTGCGCAGCGCCGTGATCGGCAAGCGTCCGAAATTCGACCTCTCGACGCTCGCGCCCGAAGTCGGCGCCTCAATCGAGGCGGCGACGCGCGGAAAGCGGCGGGTGTATTTCGCCGGCGAGTGGCGCGAGACGGCGATCTTCGAGCGGCTGAAGCTGCCGGTCGGCGCGGAGATCCCCGGCCCCGCCATTCTGGAGCAGCCCGACACGACGATCCTGATCGAGCCGGGCGTCACGGGAACCGTCGACCGCTTCGGCAACGTGATCCTCGCGGCCGGGAAGGAGTAAGGCTCATGGCGCTCCCAGAGACGATCGATCCGCGCAAGGTCGCGGTCCTGACCATCGATCTGCAGAACGACTTCCTGCATCCGCAGGGCGCCTATGGTCGCGCGGGCCAGAGCGCGCCGGCGATCGCCGCGTTGCCGACCAAGGTGCGCCCCGTGATCGACGCGGTGCGCGCGGGCGGCGGGATCTACGTCTCGGCTCAGTTCACGCTGGTGCCGGGCCGTGACGGCGAACCGCTGATCGCGCCGCATCTGAAGCAGCTCCGCCCCTTCCTTACGAAGGGCGACTTCCTGCCCGGCGCGTTCGGGCACGATCTCGTCGACGCGCTCAAGCCCGCCGACTTCACCATCGAGAAGGTCGCCTACAGCGCCTTCTACCAGACGCGCCTCGAATACGTGCTCAAGGCGATGGGGATCGAACTCCTCGTCGTCGGCGGCATCGTCACGAATGGCGGGGTCGCGAGCACCGTGCGCGACGCGCATCTGCGCAACATCGAAACGATCCTCCTCTCGGACGGCTGCGCCGCCTTCCGGCAGGACGTCCACGACGCGACGCTCGTCTCCCTCGGCACGGTCACGCACGCGATGACCTGCGACGAGGCGAGCGCATATCTAGGAGGCCGTCGATGACCATCCCTTCCCTCAAGGCGCGGCTCGCAGGCCCGAAGATCCTTCTCGCTCCCGGAATCTACGACGCCTTCACGGCGGCGACGGCTGAGGCCGCCGGCGCCGAGGCGCTGTATCTGTCGGGCGCCGCCGTCGCGTATACGCGTCTCGGCCGGCCCGACATCGGGCTCGCGTCGATGACCGAGATGGCCGAGACGATGGCGTTGATCCGCGACCGGGTGAGCCTGCCCGTGGTGATCGACGCCGACACCGGCTTCGGCAACGCGCTCAACGCCCAGCGCACCATGCGCGTCTACGAGCGCGCCGGCGCCAACGCGCTCCAGGTCGAGGACCAGACCTACCCGAAGCGCTGCGGGCACCTCTCCGACAAGACGCTCATCCCCAAGGCCGAGATGGCCGGCAAGATCGCCGCCATGGCCGACGCCCGCGCGAGCGACGAGACGCTGATCATCGCGCGCACCGACGCGATCGCCGTGGAGGGTTTCGAGGCGGCGATCGAGCGCGCGGAGACCTATATCGCGGCGGGCGCCGACATGCTCTTCATCGAAGCGCCGCGCTCGCTCGACGAGCTGAAGACGATCGCGTCGACCTTCAGGGGCCGCGTTCCGCTGATGGCCAACATGGTCGAGGGCGGCGCGACGCCGATCACGGCGGCGGCGGATCTCGAAACGATCGGCTTCTCCTTCGTGATCTTCCCCGGCGGGATCGTGCGCGCCATCGCCCGCACGGCGGAGGATTACTACAAGAGCCTCGTCGCGAACGGCTCGAACCGCCCCTTTGCGGAGCGGATGTTCGATTTCGGCCAGCTCAACGAGCGCCTCGGCACCGCCGCGCTGCTCGCGGAGGGCGCGCGTTACGACGGCTCAGACAACGGGGAGTGAGGCGATGCAGGTGCGGCTGGCGGAGCCCGGCGCTTCCGGAAACGAGACGGATTTCGACGTCGACACGCTGATCATCGGCGCCGGCGCCAGCGGCATGACGGCCGCGCTCGCCGCGAAGGAAGCCGGCCGCGAGGTTCTGGTTCTGGAGCGCGACGCGGTTCCGGCCGGTTCGACGGCGCTCTCGGCCGGGCTCATCCCCGCCGCCGGCACGCGCTTCCAGCGCGCGGCGGGCATCACGGACACGCCTGCGATCTTCGCCGGCGACATCCAGAAGAAGGCGCACGACGAGAACGATCCCGACCTCGTCGAGGCTTTGACCAGCGAGGCGGGGCCGACCATCGAATGGCTCGCCGACCGCTTCGGCCTGCCGTTCAGCGTCGTCGACGACTTCGACTATCCGGGCCATTCGCGCCGCCGCATGCACGGCCTGCCCTCGCGCTCGGGCCGCGAACTCGTCGACCGCCTGCGCGCGGCCTGCGAGGAAAACGGGATCGACATTGTCTGCGAGCGTCGGGCGACGACGCTGATCGCCGACGCGGACGGCCGCGTCCTCGCGGTGGAGGCCGAGCGCCCCGACGGCGGGATCGAGCGCATCGGCTGCGACAAGCTGATCCTCGCCTGCAACGGTTTCGGCGGAAACCGCGAGATGGTGCGCGCGCATATGCCGGCGATCGCCGACGCCCTGTATTTCGGCCATCCCGGCAACACGGGCGAAGCGATGATCTGGGGCGAACAGCTCGGCGCCGCGATCCGCCATCCGTCCGCCTTTCAGGGCCACGGCAACGTCGCGCATCCGCACGGGATCCTCATCACCTGGGGCGTGATCACGCAGGGCGGCTTTCAGGTGAACGCGGAGGGCCGCCGCTTCTGGAACGAGGCTCAGGGCTATTCGGAAGCCGCCCGCGCTGTGATGGGCCAGCCCGACGGGATCGCCTGGGCCGTCTTCGACAAACGCATCGCCGGGATCGCCGGCCAGTTCGCCGATTATCAGGACGCGCTGGCGCAGGGCGCGATCCGGGAGGCGGAGACGATTGAGGCTCTGGCGCAGCTCGTCGGCCTGCCGGCGCAGGCGCTCGCGGAGACGCTAGCCGAAGTCGAAGCCGCCAAAGCCGCCGCCGAGCGCGACCGTTTCGGCCGCGACTTCGCCAGCGTCGCGCCGCTTGGCCCACCCTATCGCGCGGTGCGCGTGACGGGCGCGCTCTTCCACACGCAGGGCGGCCTCGACGCCGACGCGACGGGCCGCGTTCGACGCGTGGCTGGAGGGTTCCTGCCGAACCTGCGCGCCGCCGGAGGCGCCGCCTGCGGGGTCTCGGGGACGAGCGATTCCGGGTATCTCTCGGGCAACGGGCTCCTCACCGCCGTCGTGATGGGGCGAGCGGCGGGGGCTTGGGTCTGAAGCGGAGCGGCGTGTTCAATGCGCCGGCGGAACTCCCTCCCCGGAGGGGAGGGTCGGGGTGGGGAGGTCAGCGCCATCGTCTCCGAACGAAGCGCCATCTGGAGGATTCGCGCTATCGCGCGAAACACCCCACCCTAATCCTCCCCTAAGGGGAGGGAATGCGCGGCGTGTTTCAGGCGCCGACATTCCACGATACGCTCCCCCACCGCACGACGGGAGGAAGACCATGACGGCGCTCTACGTCTTCGACGCCTACGGCACGCTGTTCGACGTCCACGCCGCCGTGAACCGCCACGCCGACAAGATCGGCCCCGACGCCGCTCGCTTCTCGCAAACGTGGCGCGCCAAGCAGCTCGAATACAGCTGGGTGCTCGGCCTGTGCGGGCGCTATGAGCCCTTCTGGCTTCTCACCGAACGCGCGCTCGATTACGCCTTCGCGAGCTTCCCCGCCGTCGACCGGAGCTTGCGCGCGAGGCTCCTCGACACATACCGCGCCCTCGACGCCTATCCCGAGGCCGCCGACGCCCTGCGGCGGCTGCGCGCCGGCGGAGCGATGACCGCGATCCTCTCGAACGGCGACGCGGCGATGCTGCGCGACGCGGTGACCTCGGCGGGCCTAGCCGACCTGCTCGACGCGACGCTGTCCGTCGAGACGGCCGGAACGTTCAAGACCCATCCGCGCGCCTACGCGCTCGTGACCGAGCGTTTCGGGCTCGACGCGTCGCAAGCCGTCTTCGTCTCCTCGAACCGCTGGGACGTCGCCGGCGCGACGGCCTTCGGCCTCGCCGCGATCTGGCTCAACCGCGCCGGCGCGCCCGACGAATACGCCGACCTCGCGCCGAAACGGGTGATCGCGACGCTGGCGGAGTTGTGAGATCAGATGGAAATCGGGGATGGTGTCATTCCGCCATCGGACAGGAGACCCGATATGGAGTCCGCTCAATCCAAAGGAAGCTGCCTGTGCGGCGGCGTCACGCTCACCCTGGCTCGTTCGAACCGCGAGATCGGCGTCTGTCACTGCCGCATGTGCCGCAAGTGGGTGGGCGGACCCTTCTTCGCCGTCGAATGCGAGGAGGCGGTCGAGATTTCGGGAGACGAGCTTCTGGGCGTCTACGCCTCTTCCGAATGGGCGGAGCGGGTCTTCTGCAGGACCTGCGGCAGCGCCCTGTTCTACCGGCTGAAGGCCGGCGGCATGATCGCGGTGTCGGCCGGGCTCTTCGACACGGCGGATCTGCGCGTCGCCCAGCAGATCTTCATCGACGAGAAGCCTGCGTATTACGAGCTTGCGAACGACACGCCGAGGCTGACAGGCGAAGAGGTATTCGCGGCGTTCGCCGCAAAGGGCGAAAGCCCGACTTGAGCGCGTTGAGCGACGCCATAGCCTCGGCGGGCCTCGCACCACGACGGGTGATCGTGACGCTGGCGGATTGTGAGAGGGCGTCAATCCACGTCGTCTTCGTCGCCGTCCTCATCCACGTCCTCGTCCAACAGGGACAAAAGATCGTCTGACTGTCTGCGGGTAGAAGGGGCGCAGCGTTCGGCTTCGGTAGGCGTAGGTAATTCGGTGGCGGTGAAGCACGCGCCGGCCAAGACCTTGTCGAGTATCTTTTCGAGATCGGGCTCCATCGCGAGCGTTCCTTCCAGAACCCAAAGGAGTTCCAAAAATTCATCGCTCATTCGCGCCGTCCAGCGCTCGGGGCGGATATCGTCGAGGGGCGATGATTTCTTGCCGGCGCGCTTTTTCATGCGGTAGCCGAGCCAGGATTGCACCACCTTAAGGCTCGAGACCTCGAATTCCCATATCGCGGGCGCAACAGGGCCGAAGCGGGCATCGCCGACGATGATCTCGTGCGCATCCTCATCATAGGAATACTTTTCGGGATAGTGCGCCGGATCGGAAGAGACCCCCTTGACGATCCGCGCCGATCCCTGCGGCACCTCATCGCCGCGACCCGGCCCCTGAAAGCGCTCCGCATAGGTATGCAGCCAGATAAGCCTGCGCCCGAGCGCGGCGGCTTCGGTAAAGAGCGCCGCATCCTTCGTCAGCGGCACACGCGGCCCGGGCGTCTCCAGCTCATTCCAGAACCGCCGCGTATAGGATTGTCCGCCCAGAAGCGCATAAATGTAAGCCGCAAGGGCTTCCGCCGATGGTGCGGAGCCGTATTCCTTGCCCAACGCGTCGAGCAGACCAGCGGTGACATTGGGCTCGGTTCCCGCAGCATCGCGGTAGAGGGGGATGATGTCTTTGCCGCCGCGACCACAAAAGGCATCCTTGTCGGGAACGGCGGCACCGACGCAAAGACCAGCCCCATAGCCGATAACTTTCGTGCTCATGGTCATCAGGAAAACCTGATGTTCCGAAACTAAATCCCACAGAAGGCCGCCCATTCTATCGTTAACGCGGTTGTCCGCAAACGCGAAATGGCGATCCAAAAAACGCCACATATATTGTCGGATTTCCGGTCTCGCGTCCTTTCCAGTCAATCCCGAAATAGCGGGAAGCGACAGGCGCGAGGAATGGTGCGGGTATGCGCGTTCAACCTTCCGGTAGTTGTTATTGTGAAACGCCTTCGGCTTTTCGGCTGCTGGGGTGGCAATAAGCCGATCCCATCTTGTTCGCAGTGTCGTCTCGTTCTCTGCTACAGGCCACGCCCTGCCGAACATCGAACCGCTCCGCTGGAAAGGGAACAGATCAATAAGCCTCGGCCATGCGAAATAATCTCCCTTTCCGGCAGGAAGGAAAGGTTCGTGCCAGCCGCCTGCGCATTCTCGCCACACAAAGTCACAGAAATTGGCCAAAGGTTCAAGTTGGCTCAGTTTATCGTCCCGGTCTACGCCTTCGATCTTCGAATACTGCACCTTCGCAGGCTTATTCGGCGAAGGCTTCGCTGCCCGGACGCCAATGGCGATGGCAACGGGCGTCAGGATATTGAAGACGTTGGGCGTTTTGCGTGTGCCAATATTATCGCCGCCCAGATCAATAATCCAAAGCTCATCGAACGTACGGCGCATCACCTCGCGCACGCCGACGAAGCCCGGCCCGGCCAGATAGCTCGATGCTGTGATGAAGGTGACGATGCCGCCGTTCTCCTGCTGCTCGAACAGCCGCCAGAGAGCCCAGCGCCAGAAATAGACATAGTCGTTATAGAGGTTCTTCAAATGCACACCCGCTCCGGTTTTGGTCGCCGGATCGGTGAAATCCTTAAGTATCGGACGATTCAAAGCGGTATCTGCAGGCCTCGGCCCTTCAACGAATTTTCCTTGCGCTTCTTCATCTCCTTTTCGCACCCAGCCGCCCTTGCGTTTCGTGGTCGTGTCACCTTCCTCAATCTGCTGCCTGTCATAAGGGGGATTCCCGAGGCAGACGAGAATTTCGCCCTCGTTCTTGACCTTCCGCGCAGCCTCGTGCTCGTTCGTCAGCGCCTTATGCGTAAGATTGAGGCCCCCAGGCGGCGCCCTATTTGGGCTTTCCAGGGTATCGGCGAGATAGATATTCAATCGCTTACCGAGCTTTTCCTCCGGGTCGCCCGCCGCCTTCGCCTCATTCATCGCGCCTTCGAGTGCCTGCGTCAGCCTTAGATGGGCGACGGCGTAGGGGCCGACCAGGACCTCGAACCCGTGCATGTTCTCCGCCATCTGGCGCGCACGGGCGGGCACGGCGCCGGGGCCGGAGCGCTCGCGCACTTTCTCCAGACCATGCTTGATTGCCGCGACCGGATAGGTGCCGGTGCCCACCGCCGGATCGAGGAAGACCACGCCGTCATCGGCGAAGCCCAGCTTCTTGCCGAAGCGCTTTTCCAGCAACTCCGAAGCCAGACGCACCTGCAATTCCACGACTTCGCGCGGCGTGTAGTAGACGCCGTAATCCTTGCGGAGCTTCGGGTCGTAGGCGGCGAGGAAGTCCTCATAGAAATACAGCCAGAGATCAGGTTTGGATTTCATGAAATCATGCGGGTCGAGCGCTTCGAGCGAGCGCGCCAGAAGTGCAAAGCCGACCGACAATTCCTCGCGCGCCTCGGGCTGACCCAGCAACTCGAGGGTGCGCGCGAGGAGGCCGTTATTCTTGTCGAGGACGGCTGCGGCTTCCGCCGTAGCGAGCTTGTCGGCGCCGGAAAGCCGGGCGAGAAGCAGCGCATAGGTCACAGTCTGCGCGTAGGCGTCGGCGAACTTCGCATCGTCGGCATCGGGAAAGAAGAATTGCCGCCACTCGTTGGCGAGCAGCTCGACGGCAGACCCGGAAACTGCGAGCGCAGTCTCGACTTCCGTGCGCAGAAATCGCGTCAGCGGAGCGAGGTATGCGGCGAGGCTAGACGGCGTGTGAGGGACGTTGGGCTTCCAGCCCAGGAATCCGCGAAGCAATCGCTCGAGCGCATCGGCGTTCTCCTGCGTCGCGGCGGCCTTGCCCCTCTGCGTCGGATCGTCGTGCAGGCGAACGATCGGCTGACCGTCCGGCCTTTCGCCGCTGTTATACAGAGCCCATTCCCGCCCGTCCGTGTAGATCAGGTTCGGTAGACCCTTGAGCTTTTCCCACTGCTTCTTGTTGTGTTCGCCCCTGAGTCTCGGCGCGTCTGCGCCAAGGCCGGGCGCCTTCAATTCAACGTAGCCGCAGATCAAACCGTCGACATAGATGGCAATATCGGGGCGCACCTTATGTTCGGTCAATTGCGTTTCCGTGCGCGTCTCCACGACCCGACCGAACGCCGTCCCCGCACGTCGAAATAGATCGGCCACAGCTGGTTTGAGCTGATCTTCAGGAGAAGCGGAACCCGGCAGAGCGAACTTGGCGGCAAGCGTCTGCGCGAAATCTTCAAGTGCGTCGTGGATCACGCGTGTCCTCGCAATTCGTCAAAAATCGACTGATTTGATCGATTCGCAGCTTAGCCATGCGCGAGGCCGGGTCGCAACGGCGACGTGCATTGCATCATCGGCGCTCGGACGGGGGCTGCAAAGCGAGCAGGCCGTGAAAACCGCGAACAATGCGGCGGACCCAAGAGAATAAGAATTTCTGGAGGAAATGGTGCCCAGGGACGGAATCGAACCGCCGACACTGCGATTTTCAGTCGCATGCTCTACCAACTGAGCTACCTGGGCGGACGGCGAAGGAGCGCTTCGGCGTCGGTGAGGCGGTATAAGCAGGCGAAGGGTTTCTGTAAACCCGATTCTCGCGGGGGAACGGAAATTTCGAAGGCGCCGATTTCGGCGCAGGAGACGCCGACGCATCTTCGCGAGCGGCCGTCCTTCGTCTAGGCTCTCAATCCATGACCGATGAGCGCATGACCGACACATCCCTGAATCATACCCACCCGACCGAACCGACGCGCCGGCTTCCGCCGAGCCATCGCTCGCCGCCATTGGAGCGACGCGAGACGACGAGGCGCTCGTTGTTCACGGCGCTGCTCGACGCCCGCGCGAGCTTCGGCGGCAATACGCCGATCCTCGAGGACGCGCAGCGAAAGCCCCTCACCTACGCGGCCCTCGTCACGGGCGCGCTGGCGCTCGGGCGCAAGCTCGCGAAAGGAACCCGACCGCGCGAGCGCGTCGGCGTTTTCCTGCCGAGCGTCCCGGCGAACGGCGTCGTCTTCTTCGGCCTGCACGCCTTCGGGCGCACGCCCGCGATGCTGAATTTCACGGCGGGATCCGCGAACCTCGTCGCCGCCTGCAAACTCGCGCGCATCGGGACCATCGTCACCTCGCGGCGCTTCGTCGAGGAGGGCGATCTCGACACGCCGCTGGCCGCGATCGCGCAAGGCCGCCGGGTGATCTACCTCGAAGACGTGCGCGCCGAGATCACGAGCCTCGAGAAGCTGCGCGCGGCGGTCGAGAGCCTGTTCGCGAAGCTTCTCGGATTCGGAAAGGGCGCACGGCCCGACGACGAGGGCGTGGTGCTCTTCACCTCGGGCTCGGAGGGCGCGCCGAAGGCGGTCGTGCTCACCCACGCGAACCTGCTCGCCAACGCAGAGCAGGTGATGCAGCACGCGCGCGGCGTGCTCGGACGCACGGACGTGTTCTTCAATCCGCTGCCCGTCTTCCATTCCTTCGGCCTGACGGCGGGCATGCTGCTCGGAATCCTGCACGGAATCCGGGTGTTCCTGCATCCGAGCCCGCTGCATTACAGGCAGATCCCGAAGCTCCTCGACAGCAGCGGCGCGACGTTCCTTCTGGCGACGGACACCTTCCTGCAGGGATACGCTCGCGCGGCCGGAGATTCGGATCTCTCGCGGGTGCGCTTCGTCATCGCGGGCGCCGAGCGCGTGCGCGAGGAGACGCGGCGGCTCTGGAGGCGCTACGGCGCGACCATTCTGGAAGGCTACGGCGCGACGGAATGCGGGCCGGTCCTGGCCTGCAACGTGCCCGACCGCAATCGCGCGGGAACGGTCGGACCGCTCCTGCCGGGGCTCGAATGCCGTCTGGAGCCGGTCGAGGGGATCACGGAAGGCGGTCGTCTCTATGTGCGCGGCCCCAACGTCATGGCGGGCTACCTCGATCAGGACGATCCGGACAAACTGCTTCCGCCGCCCGATGGCTGGCACGATACGGGCGACATCGTCACCATCGTCGACGGAATCGTCTCCATCCACGGTCGCGCCAAGCGGTTCGCAAAGATCGGCGGCGAAATGGTTTCGCTCGCCGCCGTCGAGACCGTGCTGCAGGAATTGTGGCCCGACCACGCGCATGTCGTCGTCGCGGCGCCCGATTCCCGCAAGGGCGAGCAATTGATCCTGCTCACCGAGAAGCCGGACGCCGACCGCGAAACGCTCCTCGCCTTCGGTCGGGAGCGCGGCTTCCCGGAGCTCTGGATTCCCCGCGCGGTGCTGGTGACCACGATCCCGGTTCTCGGCTCCGGCAAGGTCGACTATGCGGGAGCGCAAGCGACTGCCGCGAATCTGCGTCCCTTCGCCTGACGCGCGCACGCTGATTGGGCGGCGCGCCCGGCGTATGGGCGCCGAACGCCCAAAAGCGCCTCAAACCGGGCAAGCCTTGCGGAAATCTGCACATGGCTTTGGGAAGCCGGCCTATCCGCGTCGGTGTGACGGCTGTTAAGCTGCCGTCACGAGGCCTCCGCCGCCCCATCCAGCCGGCGGCGCCGGGCCACGACGGAACCCGTCCACAGAGGCGGGGCTCGAACCATCCTTCGCCAGATCCGAACAGACGCCGTTCGCCGACCGATCGCGAGAGATCGACGATGACGCCTCCTTTCCGTGGCGGGGCCAACCCCGCATCGCTCCTCTCCACACCGCGCCGCGCAGGCGCCAAGGATGACGCATGACCTGGTCGATCATCGCGCGGGACCCGGCGACCGGGTTGATCGGGATCGCCGTCGCGAGCCGCTTCCTCGCCGTGGGCTCGCGCGTGCCGTTCATCGATCCGCAGGCCGGCGCCGTCTGCTCCCAGGCGCTCGTCTCGCCGCTCTACGGTCCCCAGGCCCTCGCCCTGATGCGCCAGGGCGCATCCGCGCGCGAGGCGCTGGAGAAGACGATCGCGGACGACGAAGGCCGGGAGAGCCGCCAGCTGCACGTGATGGACCGCGAGGGCCGGTTCGCCGCCTTCACGGGCTCGGGCTGCGTCGACTGGCGCGGGCATGTCGAGACGCCGCTCTGTTCGGTCGCGGGCAACATGCTCGCCGGACCGGAAGTGCTCGATCGCACCGCCGACGCCTTCGCGCGAAACGTCGAAATGCCCCTGGCGCAACGCCTCATCAAGGCGATGCAGGCGGGCGAGGAGGCCGGCGGCGACAAGCGCGGCAAGCAATCGGCCGCGATCCTGATCTACGACGAACAGCCCTATTCGCTCATCGATCTGCGCAGCGACGACCATCCCGATCCGCTCGCCGAACTCGAGCGGCTCGAGAAAGTCTCGCGCGAGCGCTGGACGGTCTTCCGCCAGTTCCTGCCCAAGAAGGACGATCCCGCCGGCGTCACCGATCGCGAGGTGATCGAGGCGGCGATCGCGAAGAACCTCGCGGAGGGCGCATGAGCGAGGCGGCCGCCAGCGCGCCCCTTCTCGAAGTCGAAAATCTTCGGATCGGCTTCGAGGGACCGGACGGACGCCGCACGCAGGCCGTCGACGGGGTGACCTTCTCCGTGTCGCGCGGGCGCACGCTGGGCATCGTCGGAGAATCGGGCTGCGGCAAGAGCGTGACCTCGCTCTCGGTGATGGGCCTCCTCCCGAAGACCGGGGTGACGATCGAGGGCGCGATCCGGTTCGAAGGCGTCGATCTCCTGAAGACGTCCGAGAACCGGATGCGGGATCTGCGCGGCGATCGGCTCGCCATGATCTTCCAGGAGCCGATGACCTCGCTCAACCCCTCCTACACGATCGGCGACCAGATCGTGGAGGCGATCGTGCGCCACCGCGCCATGGGCAAGCGCGAGGCGCGCGAGAGGGCGATCGAGATGCTGCGTCGGGTGCGCATCCCGCATCCGGAGGAGCGGATCGACGAGTACCCGCACAAGCTTTCGGGCGGCATGCGCCAGCGCGTGATGATCGCCATGGCGCTGGCCTGCGACCCGCATCTCCTCATCGCCGACGAGCCGACGACGGCGCTCGACGTCACGATCCAGGCGCAGATCCTCGAACTCATCCGCACGCTGCGCGACGAGACGAGCGCGGCCATCGTGCTCATCACGCACGATCTCGGCGTCGTCGCGGAGGTCTGCGACGAGGTCGTCGTGATGTACGCCGGGCAGGTCGTCGAGCGCGCGCCGGTCGAGGCGCTGTTCCGCTTTCCGCAGCATCCCTACACCGTCGGCCTCCTCGGCTCCCTGCCGCGCCTCGACGAGAAGCGCGAGACGCTCGCGGCGATCGAGGGCTCGGTTCCCGACATGTCGCGCCCGCCGGCGGGTTGCCGCTTCGCCTCGCGCTGCCCATTCCGGCAGGAGCGCTGCAACCAGCCGCAGGTTCTGGCCGACGTCCGCGACGGACATCTCTCGCGCTGCTGGCGCGCGCCGCTCGAAAGGCTCGCGGCATGAGCGATCCCGCGCCCGGCGCCCCCGTCCTTTCGGTCGAGAACGTCGTCAAGACGTTCGTGGCGCGGCGCTCGATCCTTGGTCGCCCGCTCGCGACGGTGAAAGCCGTGGACGGCGTCTCGTTCGACCTGCGGCCGGGCGAGACGCTCGCGCTCGTGGGGGAATCGGGCTGCGGGAAATCAACGCTCGGTCGCGTCGCGATGCGGCTGATCGAGCCGACGGAAGGCCGCGTGATCCTCGACGGGCGCGACGTCTCGGCGCTGTCCGAGCGCGAGATGCGCCCGCTGCGGCGCAAGGCGCAAATCATCTTCCAGGATCCCTTCGCCTCCCTCAATCCACGCATGACGGTTGGCGAAACGCTGGCCGAGCCCCTCATGCTGCATAACGTCGTGCCCGCCTCGCAGCGGTGGGAGCGGGTGACGGAACTGCTCGAACAGGTCGGCCTGCGGCGGTATCAGGCCGCCCGCTTCCCGCACGAGTTCTCCGGCGGGCAGCGCCAGCGCATCGTCATCGCCCGGGCTCTGGCGGCGGAGCCGAAGGTGATCGTCTGCGACGAGCCGGTCTCCGCGCTCGACGTCTCGATCCGCGCGCAGATCCTCAACCTGCTGAAGGAGCTGCAGGGGCGGCTGAACCTCGCCTACATCTTCATCTCGCACGATCTGAGCGTCGTGAAGCACATCGCGGACCGCGTGGCCGTGATGTATCTCGGCCGGATCGTCGAGACCGGCGCGACGCGCGACGTCTTCGCCGATCCGCGCCATCCCTATACGCGCGCGCTGCTCTCCGCGATTCCCGTGACGACGCCCAATGCGCGGCGCGAGCGGACGCTGTTGCAGGGCGACGTGCCGAGCCCGCTGAACCCGCCGTCGGGCTGCCACCTGCACACGCGCTGCCCCTTCGCGCAGGAGCGCTGCTCCGCGGAGCGGCCGGCGCTCGAGGACGACGGCGCAGGTCATGCCACCGCCTGTCATTTCTGGCGCACGCTGCCGGACGCACGAGACATCCTCCCCAAGGAGGATCGCATCGATCCGAGGCTCGAAACGCTCTTCTCCGCCTTCGCCGGCGGCGGGAGCGGCGCGCCTGCGCGGGGCGAACCCCGGGGATCGGCACAGAGGGAGAGGCCGACCAACGCGCCGGCCCACGAACGGGAGTAGGAAGCCATGAAGAAGACAGTGATGGCCGGGATCGTCGCGCTCGCGGCGCTCGGCATGACGGGGGCTGCGGCGACGGCCCAGACCAGCTTGCGGATCGGCCTCGCCGAGGATCCCGACATTCTCGATCCGACGATGGCGCGCACCTATGTCGGGCGCATCGTCTTCGCGTCGATCTGCGACAAGCTGTTCGACATCGACGCGGACCTCAACCTGGTGCCGCAGCTGGCGCTGTCGCACGAGGTGAGCGATGACGGCATGCAACTCACCATCGCGCTTCGCCCGGACGTGACGTTCCACGACGGCGAGGCGATGGACGCCGAAGCGGTGAAGTATTCGCTCGATCGCCACATGACGATGCAGGGCTCGTTCCGCCGGGGCGAATTGTCCGTGGTCGACAACGTCGAAGTCGTCGATCCGCTGACGGTGCGCCTCAACCTCAAGGCGCCCTTCGCGCCGCTGCTGGCGACGTTGACCGACCGTTCCGGCATGATCGTGTCGCCGAAGGCGGCCGAGGCGGCGGGCGAGAATTTCGGCCTCGCCCCGGTCTGCGCCGGCCCCTACAAGTTCGTCGAGCGGCTCCAGCAGGACCGGATCGTCGTCGAGAAGTTCGCCGAGTACTGGGACGTCGACAACGTTCATATCGATCGGATCGTTTATCAGCCGATCAACGATTCGACCGTGCGCCTCGCCAACCTGCAGGCGGGCCAGCTCGATCTGATCGAGCGCGCTCTGGCGACCGACATCCCCACGATCCGCGCGGATTCGAACCTCGCGCTGGCCTCGGTGACCGAGCTCGGCTACCAGGGCATGACGCTCAACGTGAACAACGGCGAGGCCGGACAGGGCGCGCTCGGGCAGAGCGCCCTCGTGCGCCAGGCGCTCAACCTGTCGATCGACCGCGAGGCGATCAACCAGGTCGTATTCAACGGCGAATTCCTGCCGGGCAACCAGTGGGTCGCGCCGGGCAACCAATGGTATCAGGACGCCCATCCCGTGCCGACGCGCGACGTCGAGCGCGCCAAGGAGCTGATCGCGGAGGCGGGCGTCGAGACGCCGGTCGTCGTCGACTTCATGCTGCCCAATAATCCGGAGGTTCGCCAGGTCGCCGAGGTGATCCAGGCCATGGCCGCTGAAGCCGGCATCGACATGCGCATCCGCGTCGTCGAATTCGCGACCGGCCTCTCCGAGGCCGAGCAGGGCCGTTTCCAGGCCTTCATGCTCGCATGGTCCGGGCGCCCCGATCCCGACGGCAACATCTACTCCTTCGCCACCACCGACGGGCCGCTGAACTATGGCAAGTTCTCCTCGCCCGAGCTCGACGCCGCCCTCGACGAGGCCCGCGTCGCGACGACCTTCGAGGCGCGCAAGGAGGCCTACGCCAGGGCCGCCGACATCTGGCTGACGGAAGGTTCGGTGCTCTACCTCTATCACCGCGCCATGCTGATCGCGCACACGACCAAGCTCGAGGGCTACACGCAGCTCCCGGACGGCCTCGTGCGCGTAGTCGGCCTGAGGCTCGCCAACTGAGGATGAACCCGATCGCGGGGCGCTCATCCGCGCCCCGCGATCGCGCAGCCGAATGGATATTCCGCCGTGTTCAGCCTGATCGCCAAACGCCTGCTCCAGCTCCTGCCGACGATCTTCTTCGTCTCGGTGCTGATCTTCCTGCTCCAGCAATTGCTGCCGGGCGATCCGGCGCTCGTCATGGCGGGCGAGGAGCGCGATCCGGTCGTGATCCAGCAGATCCGCGAGCGCTACAATCTCGATAAGCCGATCGTCGTGCAGTATCTCTACTGGATCGGCGGCGTCTTCACGGGCGATCTCGGCGAATCCATGCGGTTGCGGTCGCCGGTGTCCGAACTGATCGTCCAGAAGCTGCCGGTCACGTTGCAGCTCGCGCTGATGTCGATGATCATCGCGCTGGTTCTGGGCGTCTCCGCCGGCGTGCTCTCGGCGGTGAAGAAGGACAGCGCCTGGGATTACGTCATCAACGTCGTCGGCCTCGCCGGCATTTCGACGCCGAATTTCTGGCTGGGGATCATGATGATCCTCTTCTTCGCAGTGAACCTCGGCTGGCTGCCGGCCTCTGGCTACGTCAGCCCGTTCGAAAACCTGAAGCAGTCGCTGCTGACGACCATCATGCCCGCCTTCGTGCTCGGCACGGGCATCGCGGGCGTCATAATGCGCCACACCCGCTCGGCCATGCTGCAGGCGCTGTCGAGCGACTACGTCCGCACCGCCCGCGCCAAGGGCCTGTCCGAGCGCGTCGTCGTCTGGAAGCACGCGATGCGCAACGCGCTGACCCCCGTGATCACGCTGGGCGCGCTCGAGTTCGGCACGCTGCTCTCGGGGGCGGTGCTCACCGAACAGATCTTCTCGATCCCGGGCTTCGGCAAACTCATCGTCGACGCGGTCTTCAACCGCGACTACGCGGTGGTTCAGGGCGTCGTGCTTGTGACGGCGACGACGTACATATTTCTCAATCTCCTGGCCGACATCGGCTACATCCTCGCCAATCCGAGACTGCGCAAATGAGCGTCGCGACGACCAGCGCAAACGCCGCCGACGAGGCGACCTTCGTCATCGAGAGCCCCGGGCGGCGCGCCTGGCGGCGGCTGCTGAAACGGCGCGCGGCCATGGCGGCGCTCGTCGTCATCGCGCTGATCGTCCTGGCGGCGATCTTCGCGCCCTTCATCGCCCCTTACGACCCGACCGCGCAGAGCTGGACGGCGGTGCGCAAGGCGCCCTCGGCGCTCAACTGGTTCGGCACGGACGAGGTGGGGCGCGACATGCTCTCGCGCGTGATCTACGGCGCGCGCGCGTCCCTGTCGGCGGGAGTGATCTCGGTCGGAATCGCGGTTCTGATCGGGGTGCCGCTCGGACTGGCCGCCGGCTATATCGGCGGCTGGACCGACGCGTTGCTCAGCCGCGTCACCGACGCGATGCTCGCCGTGCCCTTCCTGATCCTCGCCATCGCGCTCGCCGCCTTCCTCGGCCCCAGCCTGACAAACGCGATGATCGCAATCGGCGTCACGGCGACGCCGATTTTCGTTCGCCTCACGCGCGGGCAGGTTCTGTCCGTGATGGCGGAGGATTACGTCGAGGCGGCGCGCTCGGTCGGCAACCCGCCCTGGCGCATCGCGGTGCGGCACATCCTGCCCAACGTCATGCCGCCGCTCCTGGTGCAGGTGACGCTGACGATCGCCACGGCCGTGATCGCGGAGGCGAGCCTGTCCTTCCTCGGCCTCGGCCAGCAACCGCCCTCCCCGTCCTGGGGCTCGATGCTGAACTCGGCGCAACGGTTCCTCACCAGCGGGCCGTGGATGGCGATCTTCCCGGGCGTCGCGATCTTCGTGACCGTGCTCGCCTTCAACCTCCTCGGCGACGGCCTGCGCGACGCGCTCGATCCGCGCTCGCGCTGACCGCGTCTCACGCCTCGAAGCTGAAGGGCGAGACCCCCCGGGTCGTCTCGTCGACGGCGAGCGCGCGCATGAGCGGCGGCGCCGCGCGCTGCCCGCAATTGGCGCGCTCGCACAGTCGACAATTGACGCCGATGGGCGTCGGCTCGCGGTTCTTCAGGTCCATGCCGCGCGCATAGACGAGGCGGCTCGCGTATTTCAGCTCGCAGCCGAGCCCGATCACGAACTGCGCCTGCGGCTCGCCCCAGGGCTGGGCGGCGCGGCGGACCGTGCGGGCGATCGAAAACCAGCGCGCTCCGTCGGGCAGCTCGACCACGTCGCAGATGACGCGGCCCGGCGAGCGGAAGGTCTGGTGCAGGTTCCAGCGCGGGCAGGTGCCGCCGAAGCGCGAGAACGGGAACGAGCCCGACGAGAAGCGCTTCGAGACATTGCCGGCCGTGTCGGCGCGAACCAGGAAGAAGGGCACGCCCCGCGCGCTCGGCCGCGCCAGCGTGGTGAGCCGGTGCGCCACCTGCTCGAAGCTCGCGGAGAAGCGCGCGCAGAGCACCTCGACGTCGTATTCCAGCGTCTCGGCCGCCTGCAGGAAGCGGGCGTAGGGCATCATCAGCGCGGCGGCGAAATAATTCGCGAGCGTGATGCGCGCGAGCCGGCGCACCGTCCCCTCTTCCGGCTGGAGCTGGGCCGCTATGCGGTCGATCGTGTCGTTCGCCTCGGCGTAGGCGAGCTGATAGGCGGCCTGAAAGGTCCGGCCCGACGGCTCGACGAGTTCGGAGATCATCACCCGCCGACGATGCCGGTCGAAGCGGCGCAAGGATTGGCCCATCACCTCGACGGGCAGGATCTGGACGCGCAGGCCATGGGCCTCGCGCAGACGCTCGACGATCGCCTGGAAGAGGTCGGACCCGCTGGCGCCCAACTCCTCGGCGAGCCGTTCCGCCAGAGCCTCGATATCGGGGAAGTGGTTGTTGGCCGCGTGCAGGAACTCACGCACCCGTTCGACTGGCTGTTCCGGCGCGGCGCCCTCGGCGCGGTCCGCGTCGACGCCCTCGGCTCCGGCCCCGCCTCCGCCCTCGCGGAGCTGGCTGTAGGCCGCGTAGAGCCGCTGCACGGCATGGGCCAGCACGGGCTCGCTGTCCGCGATCTCCCGCAGGGTCGTCCGGGGAACCGGCGAATCGCGAAACAGAGGGTCCGCGAAGATCTCCTCCAGCTCGCCCACGAGGCGCTGCTCCTCGTCGCGGGCGAAGCTGCGCGGATCGACGTCGTAGACCTCCGCGAGCTTGATCAGCACCTGCGCAGTCACGGGACGTTGATTGCGCTCGATGAGATTGAGGTAGCTCACGGAGATGCCGAGCTCGATCGCCATGCCGGTCTGGGACAACCCCAGTTCCTGCCGGAGTCTACGCAGACGCCCGCCGGCGAGAACCTTACGGCCGATCTCTTCTGGCATGAGCCCTCCTGGTCTCACGTGACACGTACAAACCTTTACAATTTTACCACACGGACAACATCAGTTTTTGACAGTCACACCTTTTGCGAAATTTGTCCGACTTGCCCGTTTCCTCGCAGCGCAGCATTTATAGATCGAGACCAAGCCGTTGTCCTGCAAAGATTTGATGCTCGGGCCGCGAATTGGACGAAAGTTGTAAATCGATTGTCAAACAGAGGATCACGCACAATGGCGACGCCAACGTTCAAGGATCTCGTCCCCTCGGCGCCGGATGGCCGGTATGACGGCGTCCGCCGTCCCTATTCGCCGGAGGACGTGCTGCGCCTGCGCGGATCGTTCCCGATCTCCCACACGCTCGCGGAACGCGGCGCCGTGAAGCTCTGGAACCTCCTGCGCGACGAGCCCTTCATCAATACGCTCGGCGCCATGACCGGCAACCAGGCCATGCAGCAGGTCCGCGCCGGCCTGCAGGCGATCTACCTCTCCGGCTGGCAGGTTGCGGCGGATTCGAACACCGCCTCGCAGATGTATCCCGACCAGTCGCTCTACCCGGCGAACGCCGCGCCGGAGCTGTGCCGCCGCATCAACCGCACGCTCAAGCGCGCCGACGAGATCGAGCATTCCGAGGGCGGCGCCAAGCGCGACTGGTTCGCGCCGATCGTCGCCGACGCGGAAGCGGGCTTCGGCGGGCCGCTCAACGCCTACGAGATCATGAAGGCCTTCATCGAGGCCGGCGCGTCCGGCGTGCATTTCGAGGACCAGCTCGCCTCCGAGAAGAAGTGCGGGCATCTTGGCGGCAAGGTCCTGATCCCCACCGCCGCGCACGAGCGCAACCTCACGGCCGCGCGCCTCGCCGCCGACGTGATGGGCGTTTCGACCCTCGTGATGGCGCGCACCGACGCGGAATCGGCCCGCCTCATCACCTCGGACGTCGACGAGCGAGACCGGCCCTTCATCGAGCCCGACAGCCGCACGCCCGAAGGCTTCTACCGCCTGAAGGAGGGCGCGGGCCTCGAGCATTGCATCGCGCGCGGACTCGCCTTCGCGGAAGTCGCCGACATCCTCTGGTGGGAGACCTCGCACCCGGATCTCGACGACGCGCGGAAATTCGCCGAGGCGATCCACGCGAAGTTCCCGGGCAAGCTCCTCGCCTATAACTGCTCGCCCTCGTTCAACTGGCGCAAGAAGCTCGACGCCGAGACCATCGCGCGCTTCCAGCGCGAACTCGGGGCCATGGGCTACAAGTTCCAGTTCGTGACGCTCGCGGGCTTCCACTCGCTGAACCTGTCGATGTTCGACCTCGCGCGCGGCTACCGGGATCGCGGCATGAGCGCCTATTCGGAGCTTCAGCAGGCGGAGTTCGCGGCCGAGGAGCACGGCTTCACCGCGACGCGCCACCAGCGCGAGGTCGGCACCGGCTATTTCGACCAGGTGGCGCTGACCATCTCCGGCGGCGCCTCCTCGACCACCGCGATGGGCGAATCCACCGAGGCCGCGCAGTTCAAGGCCGGCGCGCCCAGGCTTCAGGCGGCTGAATAGGGCCTCGAGAGTTCCACCGACCATCGTCCCGAACGGAGTAGAGACCATGCCGAACGTCAAGGAACGCGCCGAGGATATGGCGATCACGATGAACGACCGGCAGCAGGCGGCCATCCGCATGCTCGCCAACCAGCTTCACAGGCTCAACTCAGCGGTCACGGAGGCGGTGGATTCCGGGCTCTCGATCGAACTGCAGCGCGCCTCGCGTCACCACAACCAGGACGGCTACTGGGGAGACCTGCTCACGCCCATCGTCGTCAAGCAGCGTTGAGACGCGACGTCCGCGAGCAGGGATTTGCGATGTCCGCATCGCGCAATGACAACTTGAGCCGCCCGGCCGCGTCGGGCGGCTCTATCCATGTTCCGAAACTGCCGAAAACGGCGCGCGTATGGGGGAAGCCGCACCGATTCGTGTAGCGCGTGCAAAAGCCCTGCTTTACATTCCACGGCCATATCCGGTCGACACGTAGCGACCGCGATCACCATCGTAAGCAACGTGGAGTGAATGATGAGGAAGCTACTGCTCGCCACGGCCGCCTCGGCCCTGATCGCCGCCTCGCCTGCGGCGCTCGCGAACGAGGTCAAGATCGGCGTCCTTCTCGGCTACACGGGTCCGCTCGAATCCATCACCCCGCACATGGCCGCCTCCGCCGAACTGGCGCTCAAGGAAATCTCCGATTCCGGGCTGCTCCTCGACGGCGCGACGTTCACCCCCATCCGCGCGGACAGCACCTGCGTCGACGCCGCCGCCGCGACCGCCGCGGCCGAGCGCCTGATCACCTCCGACCAGGTTGCCGCCATCATCGGCGCAGATTGCTCCGGCGTCTCGACCGCCGTCGCCAACAACGTCGCGGTCCCGAACGGCGTCGTGATGGTGTCGCCGTCGTCCACCTCGCCGGCGTTGTCGACCATCAACGACAACGGCTTCTTCTTCCGCACCGCCCCCTCCGACGCGCGCCAGGGCGCCGTCATCGCGGAGCTGCTTCAGGCGCGCGACATCGACACGGTCGCCATCACCTACACCAACAACGATTACGGGCGGGGCCTGACGGAAGCCTTCACGAGCGCCTTCACCGCGACCGGGGGCACGGTCGCGATCAGCGCGGCGCATGAGGACGGCCGGGCCGACTACTCGGCCGAAGTCGGCGCGCTCTCGGCGTCGGGCGCCGAGCATCTCGTGGTGTTCGGCTACGTCGACCAGGGCGGACGAGGGATCATTCAGGCCTCGCTCGACGTGGGCGCCTTCGAATCCTTCATCCTCGCCGACGGCATGTACGGCGACAGCCTGATCGAGGCCATCGGCGCCGATCTCGACGGCAAGGTGCTCGGCACCGTTCCCGGCAGCGAGGCCGAGGGCGCCGAAATCTTCGCGGGCCTCGCCAACGCGGCCGGAGTCAACGCCTCCTCGTCCTATACCGGCGAATCCTACGACGCGGCCGCCCTGATCGCGCTCGCGATGCAGGCGGCCGGGTCCACCGACGGTTCGGCGATCCGCGACAACATCATGAACGTCGCCAACGCTCCCGGCGAGCCGATCATGCCGGGCGAACTCGCAAAGGGCCTCCAGATCCTCAAGGACGGGGGCGAGATCGATTATGTCGGCGCGACCGGCGTCGAGCTGATCGAGCCGGGCGAGGCCGCAGGCTCGTACCGTGTCTACGAGATCGTCGGCGGCGCGTTCGAGACGATCGAATTCCGCTGAGACCCCACTTCGCGCGCCGGCCCGGATCGCTCGCGGTTCCGGGCCGGTCCGCGCCGAGGGAGCATCGATGATAAGCGTCGAAGACGTTCATATGCATTTCGGGGGCATCCGCGCCGTCAACGGCGCCACCCTCGAGATCGCCAAGGGCTCCATCACGGGTTTGATCGGGCCGAACGGCGCCGGCAAAACGACCCTGTTCAACGTCATCTCGGGGGCCTACACGCCGACATCGGGCCGCGTCCTGCTCGACGGCGAGGACATCACCGGCCTGCCGCCGCACCAGCTGTTCCACCGGGGCCTGCTGCGGACGTTTCAGATCGCCCATGAATTCTCGACGCTGAGCGTGCGCGAAAACCTCATGATGGTGCCCGCGGGACAGGAGGGCGAGACGCTCTGGAACGCGTTCTTCAAGCGCAAAGCCATCGCCGCGCAGGAGCGCGAAGTGCGGGCCAAGGCCGATGAGGTGATCGACTTCCTGCAATTGTCCCACGTCGCGGACGAACTCGCGGGCAATCTCTCGGGCGGCCAGAAGAAGCTCCTCGAACTCGGCCGCACGATGATGGTCGACGCCAAGATCGTCTTTCTCGACGAGGTCGGCGCAGGCGTGAACCGCACGCTCCTGCGCACCATCGGCGACGCGATCCGCAGGCTCAACCAGGAGCGCGGCTATACGTTCTGCATGATCGAGCACGACATGGATTTCATCGGAGACCTCTGCGACCCGGTCATCGTCATGGCCGAGGGCGCGGTCCT
The DNA here is from genome assembly GCA_022241475.1 of Microvirga sp. The sequence goes on from JAKOMT010000007.1 coordinate 65,276, forward strand.
CGCGCAGGGCTCCGTCGCGGCGATGCTCGCCGACGAGCAGGTCATCGAAGCCTATCTCGGGCGCGGCATGAAGAACCGCCGGACGCGGGCGAAGGCGGGCGCATGAGCTTTCTGATCGGCGAGAACATGGTCGGCGGCTATGGCGGCGCCGACATTCTCCAGAGCTGCACGATCGCCGTCGAGAAGGGCGAGATCGCCGTGATCGTCGGCCCTAACGGCGCCGGAAAATCGACCGCGATGAAGGCGATCTTCGGCATGCTGAACCTTCGCTCGGGCGCGGTGCGGCTCGACGAGCGCGACATCGGCGCGCTCTCGCCTCAGGAGCGCGTGCGCGCCGGCATGGGCTTCGTGCCGCAGACCGGCAACGTCTTCCGCTCGCTCACCGTCGAGGAGAACCTCGAGATGGGCGCCTTCATCCGCGAGGACGACGAGGTCCGCGAGACCATGGATCAGGTCTACGCGCTGTTTCCCGTGCTCGCGGAGAAGCGCCGCCAACCGGCGGGCGAATTGTCGGGCGGCCAGCGCCAGCAGGTCGCCGTGGGGCGCGCGCTGATGACTAGGCCCAAGGTGCTGATGCTCGACGAGCCGACGGCGGGCGTCTCGCCGATCGTCATGGACGAGCTCTTCGACAAGATCGTCGACGTCGCCCGCACCGGCATCGCGATCCTCATGGTCGAGCAGAACGCCAGGCAGGCGCTCGAGATCGCCGACCGGGGCTACGTGCTCGTGCAGGGCCAGAACCGTTTCACGGATACGGGGGAGGCTCTGCTCGCCAACCCGGAAGTCCGTCGCTCTTTCCTGGGGGGCTGAGAGCGTGGAGAGCATCCTCAACGCGCTGGTGATACTCGCCAATTTCATCATCGTGCCGGGCCTCGCCTATGGCGCGCAGCTCGCGCTCGGAGCGCTCGGCGTGACTCTGATCTACGCCGTGCTGCGCTTCTCGAACTTCGCCCACGGCGATCTCATGGCCTTCGGCGCGATGATCGTGATCCTCGTGACCTGGCTGTTGCAGGGGGCGGGAATATCCTTCGGGCCGCTGCCCACGGCGCTCCTCGCCCTGCCCTTCGGGATACTCGGCGCGATCGGCCTCGTGCTCCTGAGCGACCGCATGGTGTATCGCTTCTACCGCGAGAAGAAGAGCGCGCCGGTGACCTTCGTCATCGCCTCCGTCGGCCTGATGTTCATCTACAATGCGCTGACCCGCTTCTTCATCGGCGCGGACGACATCCGCTTCGAGGACGGCGAGCGCTTCGTCATCCGCGCGGCCGATTTCCGCGCCATGACGGGCCTCGCCGAGCCGTTGGCGTTGCGCACGAGCCAGGTGATCACCGTCGTCGTGGCGCTCGCCGTCGTCGTCGCCCTGTTCTGGTTCCTCCAGAAGACGCGGACCGGCAAGGCGATGCGCGCCTATTCCGACAACGAGGATCTGGCGCTGCTCTCAGGCATCGATCCCAAGCGCGTCGTGATGATCACCTGGATCATCGCCGCCGGGCTCGCGACCATCGCCGGCACGCTCTACGGCCTCGACAAGAGTTTCCGGCCCTTCAACTACTTCCTGCTGCTGCTGCCGATCTTCGCCGCCGCCATCGTCGGCGGCATCGGGCAACCGTTCGGAGCGATCGCGGGCGGCTTCGTCGTGGCCTTCTCGGAAGTGACCGTCACTTACGCCTATCGGCGCTTCCTCTCGCATCTCCTGCCCGAGGAGTGGCTGCCGGCGGGCCTCGCGCAGCTTCTCTCCACCGACTACAAATTCGCCGTGTCCTTCGTGATCCTCGTCCTCGTGCTGCTCGTGCGGCCGAACGGCATCTTCAAGGGGCGTGAGATATGACGAGCGCCGAAAAACGCGATCCGCGCGTTCCCCTGCTCTACGCGGCCATGGCGGCGGCGCTCCTCGCCGTCGGCTTCTTCCAAAGCTGGACGGTCGCGCTCGCGATCCTCAACCTGTGCCTGATCTCGGCGATCATGGCGCTCGGCGCGAACCTGCAATGGGGCTACGCCGGGCTGTTCAACGCCGGGATCATGGGCTTCGCCGCGCTCGGCGGGGTCGCCGCAGTCCTCGTCGCCATGCCGCCGATCCCCGACGCGTGGCGCGCGGGCGGGGCGGGGCTCGGATCGGCTGCGCTGGCGATCGCGGCGACGATCGCGGCCTGCGTCTATCTGCGACGCCGGCTATCGGGAAGCGCGCGCAATCTCGCCGTCATCGCCACGATCATGGTCGGCTACTTCGTCGTGCGCTATTTCGCCGATCCGGCGACCGACGCCATCGAGGCGATCAATCCGGCGGCGCAGGGCAATATCGGCGGCCTCGGCCTGCCGATATTGCTGTCTTGGATCGTCGGCGGTCTGTTCGCGGCGGGCGCGGCCTATCTCATCGGCAAGGTCGCGCTCGGCCTGCGCTCGGATTATCTCGCCATCGCGACCCTCGGCATCGCCGAGATCGTCCTCGCCGTGATCAAGAACGAGGCCTGGCTGACGCGCGGCGTGAAGAACGTCACCGGCCTGCCCCGGCCGGTTCCGGCCGAGATCGAATTGCAACAGATGTCTTGGTTCCTCGATCTCGCGAACCAGATCGGCATGAGCCCGGCCATGCTCTCCACAATCACGGTGCGCGGAACCTACGCGCTGCTCTTCGCGGCCGTGCTGATCGTGCTGATGATCCTGTGCGAGCGCGCGCTGAACTCGCCCTGGGGCCGGATGATGCGCGCGATCCGCGACAACCGCGATTCCGCCGCCGCCATGGGCAAGGACGTGACGAAGCGCCACCTCCAGGTCTTCGTGCTCGGCTCCGCCATCGTCGGAATCGCGGGGGCCATGCTCGTCAGCCTCGACGGGCAGTTCACGCCGGGCTCCTACAGCCCCTTGCGCTTCACCTTCCTGATCTGGGTGATGGTGATCGTCGGCGGATCGGGCAACAATTTCGGAGCGGTGCTCGGCGGCTTTTTGATCTGGTTCGTCTGGATCCAGGCCGAACCCGCCGGCCTCTGGCTGATGCAGACGTTGACGAGCGCCATCGCCTTCGGACCCGCCGTTCAGGCCCATCTCATGGACGCCGCGCCGCATCTGCGCCTGTTCCTGATGGGCGCGATCCTGCTCGTCGTCATGCGCTTCAGCCCGCAGGGGCTCGTTCCGGAGCGGACCGCGCGGCGGGCGTGAGGCGCGTGAGGACGCCGGCGCTTGATCGGGCAATGCATTTGCATTACCTTCAGACGCCAGTGTTCGCGCTTGATCAGGATATCGCCGTGACCGACCCCGCGCCCGAGATCTCCAAACTCACCGATCGTTACCAGACGACGGTTCCGACGGGCGTGCGTCGGCGGCTGCGTCTGGGCAAGGGCGACCGCATCCGTTATTGCGTCGACGCTGCGGGGCGGGTCTACATCGAGGCCGACCGCGAAAGCGAGATCGATCCTGCGCTCGGTTCCTTTCTCGACCTTCTGGAGGCGGACGTCCGGGCGCATCCCGAGCGCCTGAGGTCGTTCGACGGCGCGCTGCGCGACAGGCTGGAGGCGTTGGTCGCAGATGTCGCGATCGACCTCGACGCGCCCCTGTCCCCCGACGACGACTGATGTCTCGACCGACGCCGCCCGCCTCGCCGTTCGTCGTCAACGGCTGGTCGATCTACGCGCACTCGCTGTTTCTTGACCAGGTCGAGGCGCTGATCGCCGAAGTCGCGGCGCGAAAGGCCCGGGATCCTGCGACCTACCGGACGAAGAACTGCTCGAAACGGCTCGCGGCGATCCTGAAACTCGTCACGGAGATGATCCCCGCCGATCCGGGCGCGCCGCAATTCCGGCAAGGCGACACGCTCGGGCCCACGCGCAAGCACTGGTTCCGCGCCAAGTTCTTCCAGCAGTATCGCCTGTTCTACCGCTTCGACAGCGCGAGCCGGATCATCGTGCTCGCATGGGTGAACGACGAGGACACCTTGCGAGCCTACGGCAGCGTCACGGACGCCTATGCGATTTTCAGGAGCATGCTCGAGAAGGGTGACCCGCCCGACGATTTCGAGGCGCTCGCGGCGGCGGCGCGAAGCGCGACCGCGCGACTCGCAACGATCGGGTGGGCGGCGGAGCTCTGAGCGGCCGCCGCCCCCCGGCCTCACGCCGTCTCGCGCGCGGCGACCTGTTCGGCGAATTTGGCGAAGAAGCTGGCGGCGAGTTTCTTCGCGGTGCTCTGGATGAGGCGGCCGCCGAGCTGCGCCAGCTTGCCGCCGATCTCGGCCTTGGCCTCGTAGCGCAGCAGCGTCTCCGACCCGCGATCCTCGAGATGCACGACCGCGCCGCCCTTGGCGAAGCCGGCGGCGCCGCCCGATCCCTCGCCGGTCAGGGAAAAGCTGTCGGGCGCGCCGCTCGGGTCGAGCGTCACCGCGCCGCCGAAACGGGCCTTCACCGGGCCGATCTTGAGCACGACCTTCGCTTCGAGGCTGGTGTCGGAATGCTTGATCAGTTCTTCGCAGCCGGGGATCGCCGCCTTCAGGATCTCGGGATCGTTGAGCGCGGCGTAGACGCGCTCGCGGGGGGCGGGAATCATGATTTCTTCGCTCAGTTCCATGGGCTTCCTCCGTTCTCGTGGACTGGGCGCCGTTCAGCCGGCGCGCTGGCCGGAGCGTCGCAGCGCGACGATCTCGGCCAGAATGGAGAGCGCGATCTCTTCGGGGGTGATCGCGCCGATATCGAGTCCCGCAGGCGCCCGAAGGCGCTCGAACGCGGCCTCCGCCACGCTCTGCGAAACGAGCCGTTCGCGGATCGCCGCCGTCTTGGCGCGGCTGCCGACGAAGGCGACGTAGCGGGACGGCGCGGCGAGCGCGGCCTTCAGCGCCGCCTCGTCGCCGCGCCCCTGCGTCGAGACGACGACGTAGCGCTCGGCGCCGCCGAAGCCGTCGATGGCCCAGCCCTCGATGCGCCGGGCATGCGCGGGGAACGCCGGGAGTTCGGAGGCCGGCGCGCAGCCGGTGGTCGCGAATCCGAAGCGCGGCGCGAGATCGGCGAGCGCCAGCGCGACCGGGCTCGTTCCGCAGATCACAAGCTCCGGACGCGGCAGCACCGGCTCGATGAAGACGTCCATCGTCCCCTTGCTCGGGCACATGTTGCGCGCGAAGCTAACGCCCTCGCGGGTCTCGCCCGCCGCGACGCCGTGCGCCGACAGCACGTCCTCGGGCTGGACGGAGATGAGGCGCGGGCGCCCGTCCGCGAGCGCTTCGCGGGCGGCCTTGAGCACCGCGCCGCGCGCGCAGCCGCCGCCGATCCAGCCCTCCGAGATCGTCCCGTCGGCGCGGATCACCGCTTTCGCGCCCGCCTTCGCAGCCGTGACCGAGACCGTGCGCACGACCGTCGCGAGCGCGAAGGCCTCACCGGCCGCTTTGAGGCTCGTGACGAGGTCGAGAATGTCCTGCCCGCTCATGGTCGCATCCTCACAGGCGCTGGAATTCGGGTTCGAGCGCGGCGAGCGCGTCGAGGGTGTTGGCGGCGGCGAAAAGGTCGAGATAGGGAAGCGCGGCGGCCATGCCGCGCGCCACCGGCTCGTAATCCTTCCAGCCCTTCAGAGGGTTGAGCCACACGATCCGGCAGCCCCGCCGCTTCAGGCGGGCGAGCTCTGCGGCGAGAACGTCCGGCGGATCGGTGTCGTAGCCGTCCGACAGGATCATCACGACGCTGCGCCCGGAGACGAGGCGCTTGGCGTAGGCGCGGTTGAAGGCCGCGAGATTGCCGCCGATGCGCGTGCCGCCGCCGAAGCCTTCCGCCAGCAGCGACAGCCGCGCGATCGACCGCAGGGCGTCCTCGTCGCGCAAGGCGTCCGTGATACGGACGAGGCGCGTGTGGAACAGATAGGCGTCCATGCGCGCGTCCGCGCTCATGAGCCCCTTGAGGAACGCAAGAAAGACGCGCGAGTAGACGCTCATCGAGCCCGACACGTCGAGGATCGCGACCAGCCGCGCGGGCCTTTCGGGGCGCCGACGCCGGAACAGGCGCATCGGCTCGCCGCCCGTGGCGACGCAGGCGCGCGCGACGCGGCGCAGGTCGATGATCTCGCCGCGCTTGTCCGCCTCCCGGCGTCGCGAACGCCTGTCGCGGATGGCGCGCGCGACGCGCATGGCCGCCTGTTCTGCTTCCCGGATGCTCTCCGGCGTGACGAGTCTGCGCAGGTCGATCTGCGCGAGGTTGCGCGTTTTCGAGCCGATCAGGCGACCCTCACCGTCCTGATGCGCGGCTCCCGCGCCGTCGTCGCCCTCGGGCTCGTCGGCCTGGCCGGAGCCGGAATCGGAGCGGCCGGTCTCGGACCGCGCGCGATGTTCGTTGCGCTGTCCCTTGCGTTCGCTCGGCGCGCTCGCCATCCGCTCCCGCCCGCGATTGCGCCAATAGGCGTCGAAGAGGTCGTCGAAGCGGGCGAAGTCATCGGCGCTCCCGCAGCAGACGGCCTTCAGCGCCGAGCGCGCCTCGGCCGGATCCACGGCGCGCACCCGCGTCAGCGCCTCCAACGCCGCCGCCGTCTCGCCGGACCCGAGCCGCATCCCAGCGTCCCGCAGATGCGCGACGAAGCCGGCGATGCGCTCGCTCGGCCCGGAGGCTCGCGCGGGGAAGCGGGTGATCGCCATCACGCCGCCTTTCCAGCGAGACGCTGCGCGACTTCGGTCGGAACCGCGTCGCGATCGGCGCGCGTCTTGAGGAGCGCGCCGAGGCTCGCCTGCAAGGCGACGGGGTCGGCCGCGATGTCGTTGACGCTAAAGCCCGCGAGCGCGGCGGCGAAATCGAGCGTCTCGGCGACGCCGGGCTTCTTCTCCAGATCCTCCTTTCGCAGCGCCTGCACGAAGGCGACGATCTGGCCCATCAGCGCCGCTTCGAGATCGGGGCGATGCGCGGCGAGGATCGCGATCTCCGTGGCGCGGTCGGGGTAGTCGACGAAGGAATAGATGCAGCGCCGGCGCAAAGCGTCGGAGAGATCGCGAACGCCGTTGGAGGTTAGGATCACGATCGGCCGCGCCTTCGCGACGATGGTGCCGAGTTCGGGGATCGAGATCTGGAAATCCGAGAGGATTTCGAGGAGATAGGCCTCGAACTCCTCGTCCGCGCGGTCGATTTCGTCGATCAGCAGCACAGGCGGCTCGTCCTGTCGGATCGCCTCCAGCAGCGGGCGCGCGAGCAGGAACTTCTCCGAGAAGATGCGCTCCTCGACATCGTCGCCGCCGCGCCCGGATTCCGCGGCCGCGCGGATCGCGAGAAGCTGGCGCTGGTAGTTCCACTCGTAGATGGCGTGCGAGGCGTCGAGCCCCTCGTAGCATTGCAGCCGGATCAGCCGCGCGTCTCGGATCGTGGCGAGCGTGCGCGCGATCTGCGTCTTGCCCACGCCGGCCGCGCCCTCGAGAAGCAGCGGGCGCCCGAGGGTCAGCGCCAGATACAGCGCCATGGCGAGATCGTCGGAGGCGACATATCCCGCGCCGGCGAGGTCGCGCTTGAGGTCGCGCCAGTCGCTCATGGTGACGTGCTCCATACGCCGCCGATCAGCGCGCCGCCCCGCATGCGGGGCGGCGGCGTCGGGGCCTTGAGGGCGAAGGCCGCTCAGCCGTGCAGGCCGAGCGTGTTCGCCGTGCGCCAGATCCGCCAGTGATCGTGCGGCATGTGCGTCTGCGTCAGGCCGAAGGACCGGAACGCGTCGTGCACGGCGTTGGAGAAGGCGGGCACGCCGCCGACGTTCGGGCTCTCGCCGACGCCCTTCGCCCCGATCGGGTGATGCGGACTCGGCGTCTCCGTGTGGTCGGTTACGTAGTTGGGCGTCTCCCAGGCTGTGGGCAGGAAGAAGTCCATCAGCGTGCCGGTCTTCACGTTGCCCATCTCGTCGTAGGCGATCTCCTGACCCATCGCGATGGCGAGCGCCTCGGTCAGGCCGCCATGGACCTGACCCTCGATCACCATCGGGTTGATCCGGGTGCCGCAATCGTCCAGCGCGTAGAACTGGCGGATGTCGGCGACGCCCGTGTCGACGTCGATGTCCATGACGCAGATGTAAGCGCCGAACGGATAGGTCATGTTCGGCGGATCGTAATAGCTCACCGCCTCGAGGCCGGGCTCCAGACCGGGAATAGCCTGGTTGTAGGCGGCGTAGGCGATCTCCTTCATGGTCTTGAAGCGCTCGGGCGCGCCCTTGACCACGAAGCGGTCCACGTCCCACTGCACGTCGTCGTCGTGCACTTCGAGGAGGTAGGCCGCGATCATCTGCGCCTTGGCGCGGATCTTACGCCCCGCGAGCGCGGTGGCCGCGCCGGCGACGGGCGTCGAGCGCGACCCGTAGGTGCCGAGCCCGTAGGGCGCGGTGTCGGTGTCGCCCTCCTCGACCGTGATCTGATCGGCCGGAAGCCCGATCTCCGTCGCGAGGATCTGCGCGAAGGTCGTCGCGTGACCCTGCCCCTGGCTGATGGTGCCGAGGCGCGCGATGGCCGAGCCCGTCGGGTGGATTCGGATCTCGCAGCTGTCGAACATGCCCATCCCGAGGATGTCGCAGTTCTTGACCGGCCCCGCTCCCACGATCTCCGTGAAGAAGGACAGCCCGATCCCCATCAGCTTGCGCGTCTCGCCGCGATTGAAAGACGCGAGCCGCTCAGCCTGCTCACGCCGCAAACCTTCGTAATCGACGGCCTTGAGCGCCTTGTCCCAGGCGGTGTGGTAATCGCCCGAATCGTATTCCCAGCCGAGCGCCGAGGTGTAGGGGAACTGCTCCTTGCGGATGAAGTTGATCCGCCGCAGCTCCGCGGCGTCCATGCCGAGCTTCAGCGCGAGCACTTCGATCATGCGTTCGATGAAGTAGGCGGCTTCCGTGACCCGGAACGAGCAGCGATAGGCGACGCCGCCGGGCGCCTTGTTCGTGTAGACGCCGTCCACGCCGACATAGGCGATGGGGATATCGTAGGAGCCGGTGCAGATGTGGAAGAAGCCGGCGGGGAACTTCGTCGGGTCGGCGCAGGCGTCGAACGCGCCATGGTCGGCGGTGACGTGGCACCAGAGCCCCGTTATCTTGCCGTCCTTCGTCGCGGCGATCTTGCCCTGCATCCAGTAATCCCGGGCGAAGGCCGTCGCCATGAGGTTCTCCATCCGGTCCTCGACCCATTTCACGGGCTTGCCCGTGACGATCGAGGCGACGATGGCGCAGACATAGCCCGGATAGACGCCGACCTTGTTGCCGAAGCCGCCGCCGATGTCGGGCGAGATGACGCGGATGTTGTGCTCGTCGATGCCGGACAGGAGCGAGGCGACGGTGCGCACCACGTGCGGGGCCTGGAAGGTGCCGTACAGCGTGAGCTTGCCGTTGATCTTGTCCATCGAGGCGACGCAGCCGCAGGTCTCGAGCGGACAGGGATGGGTGCGATGGTAATAGACCATCTCCTCGGCGACGATTTCGGCCTCGTCGATCACGGCCTCCGTCCCCGCCTTGTCGCCCTCCTCCCAGAGGAAGATGTGGTTGGGATGGCGGCGCGGGCCGTGGGCGCCATCCAGCTTCTCGGCGATGTCCTCGCGCAGGACGGTCGCGCCCGGCTCCAGCGCCTTGAAGGGATCGACGATGACCGGCAAGTCCTCGTACTCGACCTCGACGAGCTCCACCGCGTCGGCGGCGACGTATCGGTCGTTGGCGACGACGAAGGCGACTTCCTGGCCCTGGAACAGCACCTTGCCGTCGGCGAGCACCATCTGCTTGTCGCCCGCGAGCGTCGGCATCCAGTGCAGGCCGAGCGGCTCGAGGTCCTTGGCTGTAAGCACCGCGACGACGCCCGGAAGCGCGAGCGCGGCCTGCGCGTTGATCGACTTGATGCGGGCGTGGGCGTAGGGCGAACGGACGAAATCGCCGAAGAGCATGCCTGGCATCTTCACGTCGTCGACGTAATTGCCCTTTCCTTGCGTGAAGCGGGCGTCCTCGACGCGCTTGCGCTTGGAGCCGACGCCCTTGAGATTGGCGACGCGTTCGTCGCGGCTGGGGGTCATGTCGTTCATCAGGCGGCCTCCCTCTCGGCGTTCATTTTCTCGGCGGCGGCGAGGATCGACTTCACGATGTTCTGGTAACCGGTGCAGCGGCAGAGATTGCCCGCCATGCCGAAGCGCACCTCCTCTTCGGTCGGATTGGGGTTCTCCTGCAGGAACCGCCATGCGCGGGTGATCATTCCCGGCGTGCAGTAGCCGCATTGCAGGCCGTGATGTTCGCGGAACATCTCCTGCAGGACGTGCATGCCGGCAGGGCTCGCGATCCCTTCGATGGTGGTGATCGTCGCGCCCTGCGCCTGCGCGGCGAAGATCGTGCAGGACTTCACGGATTTTCCGTCGAGATCGACGGTGCAGGCCCCGCAATGCGAGGTCTCGCAACCGATGTGCGCCCCGGTGAGATTGAGGCGCTCGCGCAATACATGGATCAACAATTCGCGCGGCTCGCAGAGCGCTTCGACCGCCTCGCCGTTGACGGTGAGCTTCAGATGCATCTTGGCCATGTCTTTCCTCCCTCGTCGGCTCAGGCGCGCGACCACGCCCGCGCGACCGCGCGGCGCAGGATCACCCCGGCGACGTGTTTCTTGAACGCGACCGGCCCGCGGTTGTCGGCGGTCGGGTCGATGTCTTCGAGCATCGCGGCGACCGCCGCGTCGAGCGCCGAGCCCGAGCAATCCGAACCGACGAGCGCGGCGCCGGCCGCCTCGCTCCAGACCGGGACGTCGGAGAGGTTCGTCATGGCGATCGAGGCGGAGGCGACGCGCCCGCCGGCCTTCTCGATCATCACGGCGGCGGCGGCCGTTGCGTAATCGCCGATCTTGCGCTTCTGCTTCTCGTAGGCGTAGCCGCCCTTCGGCCGGGGGAAGCTTACGGCGGCGAGGATCTCGCCGTCCTCGCGAGCGGTGGTGTAGGCCGCCTCGTAGAAGTCGCGGGCTTTCAGGTCGCGCAAGCCGTCGGGGCCGACCAGCGTGAAAGTCGCGTCGAGGCACTGCATCAGGCCCGGCATGTCGTTGCCCGGATCGCCGTTAGCGACGTTGCCTCCGAGCGTGCCGCAATAGCGCACCTGCGGATCGGCGATCTGAAGGGCCGCCTCGCGCAGGAGCGGCGCGGCTGCGGTAAGCGCACGATTGTCGATCAGCTCGTGCTGCGTCGTCATCGCGCCGATGCGGATCATGTCGGGACCGACTTCGATCCCCTTCAGATCAGCGACGTCCTGCAGGTCGATCAGGTGACCGATTTCGACCATGCGCAGCTTCATCATCGGGATGAGGCTGTGCCCGCCCGCGATCACCCGCGCCTCCTCGCCGTGCTCGACGAGCAGGCCCAGCGCGCCCGAGATGTCCTTTGGTCGGTGATATTCAAATGACGGCGATATCATGCCGTGCCCTCCCTTGTTCCTGCGACGATCGAGCGCCGCATGCGCGTTGAATGCGTTTGAACGAGAGGGTGCGCCCGGACGCCGAGCGTCGCCGCTGCGCGCTCACCAGACGGAGCCGCAATTTCACGAAACGCGCCTGTCCTGCACGAAATGCGAAATCGCGTGAGACGGACCGGGGAACGCCTCAGGCGAGGCCGAGCGCCTCGCGAAGCGCGGGGATGCGCGAACGCGCCACCGGCACGCGCTCCAGCGACGGGCTGCCGTCGAACAGGCAGAAGCCGTTGTCCTTGCGTCGCTCGAACCCGCTCACGCGGGCGGCGTTGACGAGATAGCTGCGATGGACGCGCAGGAACGCAGCCGGCAGCCGCTTCTCCGCTTCGGAGATCGACCAGGGGCAGAAGACGCGTCCGGAGGCGATGTAGGCGATCGTGTAATGGCCCTCCGCGCGCACGGCGAAGACCTCGTCGGCGGGCACGAAGAAGGTCGAGCCCTCTTTCTCATAGGGCACGCGGACCGGCCGGATCGGCGCCGTCTGCGGAGCGCGAACGTCGCTCGGCCGCGCCGCCATCTCGATCCCGTCCGCGGCCGGCGGCGACGCGGCGTCGCCCGCCGCCACGATCGCGTCCTCCTCGGCGGCGGAGCGGTTGAGGAAGCTCGCGGCGGCGAGAAGGAAGGCTCCGGAGATCAGGAAGCCCGCGAGCAGCACGAGAAGCGCGATATCGGCGTTGGCGATCGCGGGGGCGTCGAGCGAGCGACGCGCCGATTCGACGAATTCCGTCCAGGTCATCGCGCCGAAATGCACCACCGCGACGCTCGCGCCGAAGACGAGCGTCGCGAGCAGCGTGTTGCGGCGGGTGCGCCGGCTATAGGCGATGAAGATCGCCGCAGCCCCCATGCCGACGGCGAGCAGGCCCACGATCACGAAGCCCGTAGAATCGTAGACCGGCGCGCAGCCGTCGATGGCCGAGAGCCCCACATAGTGCATGACCACGATGCCCAGGCCGAGAATCGCGCCGGCGAGAAGCTTGCGCGGCCGCGTGCGCGGCCCGAAATGCATGAGGATGAGCGCAAGGCCCGCCAAAAGGATCGCGATCAGCACTGAGGCCGTCGTCGGCAGGAGATCGTAATAGACCGGCACGGGAAAGCGCATTGCGAGCATCGCGACGAAGTGCATCGACCACACTCCGCCGCCCAACGCGATCGCCGCCATGACGATACGCAACTGCTTCTGGCTTTCGACCAGCCGGGAGATTCCGCGCGTGAGCGTCAGGCCCGTGAACGAGGCCATCATCGACACGAGAATCGACGCCGCCACGAGCCACGGATCGTAAGTATAGATGATCATCGGTCGGCCGCGTCCAACCTCCGGCGTTCGACACGGGCGGGCGCTTCGCGCCGGCCCGGCTCCCCACGCGCGGGCTCTTCGGCCCGTCGCGAACACGCGCCTCGCCGGAAGCTTGGCGGCGGGACGATCGGTCAACTATCGACTCCCCTTTCGCCGTGTCAATGGCGCGCAAGGCTGCGGTTCCCGATCGCCCCGCCAGCCATTGCGGAACGTCAAGGCGCGCTTGGCCGTTTACCGTCAGGTTAAAGAGAACGGTGTGGGAGATCGGCGATGATCAGGGACGTGATGGTGCATCTGGACGGAAGCGACTCGGATCTGGAGCGGCTTGCGCTGGCCGAAATGCTGGCCGACGCGCATGCCGCGCATATCGACGGATTCTACGTCAACTCCCTGCCCTCGATCGCGCTCGCCGTCGACGCGTCGGGCGCCGGGGCCGAGGTCATGGGAACGCTGACGGAGAGCGCGATCGCCGATGGCGACGTGATCGAGAAGCGCCTCGCGGCCCGGCTCGACGCCTGCCGTTTTCCCGCGACGCTGACGCGCGTCGACGTGATGAGCGACCAGGCGGGCGACAACGCCGCGCGCGCGGCCCGATTCGCGGATCTGTTCCTCGCGACGCGCCTGTCGGACGCCGAGGACGGCGAGGCGTGGAGCGATCTGATCCATGCGGTGATCTTCGGGTCGGGTCGCGGCGTTCTGCTCGCCACGCCCGGCGCGCCGGCAAGGCCCTTCCGGCGGATCGTCGTCGGCTGGAACGCCAGCCGCGAGGCGGCGCGGGCGCTCGCGGAAGCCGCGCCGTTCCTTCGCGCCGCCGACGAAGTGATCCTCGTAAGCGCCGAGCGCGATCCTTCGGGCGAGGCGCCCGACAGCCGCATCGCCCGCCATCTCGATCGCCACGGCGTCAAGGTCACGGTCCACGATATCCGCTCGCGCGATCCGGCGGACGCGATCATCGCCGAGGCCGAAAGTCGCGGAGCCGATCTGATCGTCACCGGCGCTTACGGGCAATCCCGCCTGAGGGAATGGGCGCTGGGCGGCGTCAGCCGCGAATTGCTGCGGCGCGCTCCGGTCCCGCTGCTCGTCGCGCATTGACGCGACGGGTCACTTCGGGGTGAGCGTCCGGCCGAGCGCGTCTCGCCAGCCGGCGATCTTCTCCTCGCGGCGCGCGTCGTCCATCGACGGTTCAAAGCGCGCCTCGGCGCGCCACGTGCGCGCGAACGCCTCCGGTTCGGGCGTCACGCCCGCCGCGAGGCCCGCGAGATAGGCCGCCCCGAGCGCCGTCGTCTCCATGACCGGCGGGCGCTCGACGGGCAGGCCGAGGATGTCGGCGAGGAAGCGCATCGTCCAGTCGCTCGCGGCCATGCCGCCGTCCACGCGCAGAACCGCTCCCGTCCCCAGCGCCTCCGGCGCGTCACGCGCCATGGCGGAGAGGAGGTCAGCCGTCTGGTAGCCGACGCTTTCGAGCGCCGCACGCGCGATCTCCGCGCGACCGGAGCCCCGCGTCAGGCCCGTCAGCGCGCCGCGCGCCTGCGGGTCCCACCACGGCGCGCCGAGCCCGACGAAAGCCGGCACGAAATACACCGCCTGGTCCGGATCGGCCGCCATGGCGAGCGCCTCGGCGTCGGAGGCCCTGTCGATGATGCGCAGACCGTCGCGCAGCCATTGCACGGCGGCGCCGGCCACGAAGATCGCCCCTTCCAGCGCATACGACCGCCGACCCCCGAGCTGGTAGGCGATCGTCGTCAGGAGCCTGTTGCGGGAGGCGACGGGCGCGTCGCCCACGTTGAGAAGCGCGAACGCGCCCGTCCCGTAGGTCGCCTTGACCATGCCCGGCGTGAAGCAGGCCTGGCCCACGACGGCGGCCTGCTGGTCGCCGGCGACGCCGCGAATCGCGATCGGAGCCCCGAACAATTCGGCCCGCGTCGCGCCGTAATCGCCCGCGCAATCCCGGATATCCGGCAGCCACTCGCGCCGCATCCCGAACGTGGCGAGAAGCCCGTCGTCGTAATCACCCCGCGCGATGTCGACGAGGAGCGTGCGCGACGCGTTCGTCGCGTCGGTGGCGAAGACGGCGCCGCCGGTGAGCCTCCAGATCAGGAACGCGTCGACGGTCCCGAAGGCGAGTTCGCCGCGCTCCGCCGCTTCGCGCGCGCCCTCGACATTGTCGAGAATCCACGCGAATTTCGTCGCGCTGAAATAGGAATCGAGCAGAAGCCCCGTCCTGGCCGTGATCTCGGGCTCGGCGCCATCGCCCACCAGCCGGGCGCAACGATCCGCGGTTCGCCTGTCTTGCCAGACGATCGCGGTGTGGATCGCCCGCCCCGTGCGCCGGTTCCAGACGATCGCCGTCTCGCGCTGGTTGGTGATGCCGAGCGCCGCGACGTCGCGCGCGTCGAGCCCCGACCGGGCGAGCGCCTCCGCGATCACCGCGACGCTCGACGCCCAGATTTCCTCGGGATCATGCTCGACCCAGCCGGGCCTCGGATAGATCTGCGGAAACTCGCGCTGAGCGACCGCGACGGGGCGAAGGGCCGCATCGAAGACGATGGCGCGTGTGGACGTCGTGCCCTGGTCGAGGGCGATGAGATGACCGGCCAATCCCGCCTCCACGCGAAGCCGCCCGAACCGGGCGCGTGGCCCGAGACTAGGACGCTCCGGCGCGCGCGCCAATCCCGGCGCGCATTCACTGCACGAGCACGGCGCGCCCGCACCAGACCCCGCCGACGCGGACATCGGCCTCTCCGATCCAGAGCCCGTGAACTGGAATCAATCACCGGGTTAATCGGCGCCCGCCAAGATCAGTCCTCACTCCACTTCACAGTAATTGCGCGTTGAATTCTCAATCCTCGACGATCCCAGCCTCCCAACCGAGCATCGCCTGCTTGCGCGTCAGTCCCCAGCGATATCCCGTGAGCGCGCCGGAGCGGCCCAGCACCCGATGACAGGGGACGACGAAGGAGACCGGGTTGCGTCCGACGGCCGCGCCGACCGCACGGGCCGCCTTCGGACTGCCGATGCGGCCCGCGATGTCGGAATAGGTCGCGGCGCGGCCGAACGGGATGCGCAGCAACGTCTCCCAGACCCGCAACTCGAAGTCCGCCCCGATCAGCACGATGCGGAGCGGCTCCTCGGGCCGCCAGAGGCGACGATCGAAGATGCGCCGGGCGAAGGGCTCGACCGCCCGGTCGTCGCGCCCGAGGCGGGCGGCAGGCCAGCGTCGGGCCATGTCCGCGAAGGCTGCGTCCCGGTCGCCGTCGTCGACGAAGCCCAGGCCGGCGAGGCCGCGCGGGGTGATCACGACGATCGCCTCGCCGAACGGCGTGACGTGAAAGCCGTAGCGCATCGACACCCCCTCGCCTCGCCGCTTGTACTCTCCCGGCGAGAGGGCTTCGTGGGTCACGAAGAGGTCGTGCAGCCGGCTCGGACCGGAGAGCCCCGTCTCGTAGGCGGCGTCGAGCACGCTCGCCGAGCCCGCCAGCATGCCGCGCGCCGCGTCGAGGGTGACTGCCTGGAGGAACGCCTTGGGAGAGAGGCCGGCCCAGCGTCTGAAGAGGTGATGCACCTGGGTCGTCGACAGGCCGACGTCGAGCGCGATTTCATCAAGCGAGGGCTGGCGGCGCCAGTTCTGCGAGATGAAGGCGACGATGCGCCGGACGTGCTCGTAATCTCCGTGTCCGGCCTCGTCGCCCAGGTTTGCGACGCCATAGCGGGCGTCGCCAAGGCGCGAGCCGGCTGCCGCGACGGGCTCTTCGGCGTCGTCTGCGGCGATGTCGTTTGCTGCGTCTCGGGTCATGGCGGCGCACTCCTGATGCCCGGCCATTCTACAAGCGCCTCCCGAGGCGGGACACCCGAAACCTGCCTCCTCCGGTCAGGCCCGCGTGAGGCTCACGTCGGGTTTGCAGGCGAGCGTCTGGAAGACGACGCAGTGGCGTTCGGTCAATAGCGCAAGCTCGGCCAGCCTCTCGTCGCTCTCAGGCGCATCGACGACGATGTCCAGACGGATCGCCTTGAACCCGACGGGCGCCTGCGCGTCGAGGCCGAGCGCGCCGCGCAAGTCGAGTTCGCCCTCGGCGTCGATCCGGGCGCCCCGCAGGTCGAAGCCGAGTTTTTCCGCCACGGCCCGCAACGTCACTCCCGCGCAGCCCACGAGCGCCTCGAGGAGCATGTCGGCGGGCGCGCGATCGGCTCCGGTCCCACCGGCCGCGGGATGAAGTCCGGCGACGGTGACCGTCCGCCCCGTGCGCACGCGGCAGGCGATGTCGTCGGGTTCGACGATCCCGCGGCTCGTGCAGACGAGGGCGGCGCTGCCGGGATTATCCAGATACCGCTGCGCGAGCGGTTCCCGACGCCGGCGGAAGAAATCCACGTCCATCGGCCAAGCCTTCCTGCATGCAAAAATTGCATCGATCCAAAAATGACACCTTATAGACTTTGGTCTATAGGCGGTTGTTTCGTCCACGCAACAAAAATTTCAACGAAAAAGGCGCGCCCGACCCGATGGTCGCGCGCGCCTTTGACAGGCGACGTAAGTCGAGGCCGCAACGCCGTCAGAGGGCGGCGAGCACAGCGTCGGCGCCCGTCTTGTCGGCCTTGCCCGGAGCGTCCTCAACCGCGAGCCAGGAAACGACGCCGTCGTCGACGATCATCGCATAGCGGCGCGAACGGATGCCGAGCCCGCCGCCCGTCGCGTCGAGCTCGAGTCCGACCGCGCGCGCGAAATCGGCGTTGCCGTCGGAGAGGAACAGGATCTTGCCGTCGCCGCCCGACGATTTCGCCCAGGCGTCCATGACGAAGACGTCGTTCACGGCGGTCACCGCGATCGCGTCGACGCCCTTTTCCTTGATCTGGTCGAGATGAGTCAGGAAGCCGGGCAGATGATTCTTGTGGCAGGTCGGCGTGAAGGCGCCCGGCACTGCGAAGAGGACGACCTTCTTGCCCGTGAAGATCTCCTCGGCGGCCTTCGGCGCGGGGCCGTCGGCGGTCATCACCCGAAACGTGCCCGCAGGCAGCTTTTCACCAATCGCGATGGTCATTTTGAAACTCCGTTTGGTTACGGACGGGAGCGCAACGCGCCCGGCGCGGGCGACATCGGCGCCCCTCGTAAAAAACCCCTATGACATATTCGCGCCCAAGGGAAACCCCGCGAGCGGCGCGCGGATGCGCTAATTCGTCTGAGGGTCGGTCGCGCGGCGGGCCAGGAACTTCTGATAGACGAGCCCGACGAGGACGAGGACGAGGCCGAGCGCGATGAACGACACCGCCCGCATCACGCCCTCGAGCCCGGCGAGATCGACGATGAAGACCTTCAGAACCGCAACGAGCAGATAGAGCGCGCCGACCAGTCGCAGCCACGGCGCGCGCCGGACGAGCCCGTATCCGAGAAAGACGGTTCCGCAAACGAGGAGCGCGGCGGAATAGGCCCAGAGCTCCCCCTCCGCGACGCCGCGCCAGTCCCCGATCTGCGGGAACCACCACAGGGCGCGGACGGCGAGCATCGTCCACGTAAATTGCAGGACGAGGGCGAGAACAGCCGCGGCCGCGACGAAATAGCGTGGCCTGACGCCGCGCGCGGCGAGCGCCACGAGGGCCGCGAGCGCGGCCGGCAGAAGGTAGGTCGGCAAAAGCGAGTTGAAGAGAGGCCCGCCCAGAAGCGCTTCATCCGTGAGGAGCGGATTGGACGGCCCGGTGAGCACGCGCGCCGCCGCGAGAAGCGACGCTAACCCGAACGCGATCACGGCGACGCGCGAAACGACGTCCGGGCGGCGCGCGTCGACGCGCAGCATCACATAGGTGAAGCCGAGGGCGGCGGCGGCCACAAGGCCGGTTTCGAGATGGACGGGCGGCGTGACGAGCGGATCGCCGCCGCGAAGCGCATGGCCGATCTGGACGTAGACGAGAAGCGCCGCGAAGATGATCGAGAGGCTCTCCGCCAGTCGAACGATCCTGTCGCGCCCGCCTCGCTCGAGCAGGCGCGCGGCGAGAAAGAAGGCGAGCGCCGGGACGCCGTAGCCCCAAAGCAGCCAGTTGAAGACGAGCGTCGAGCCTGGATCGCCGCCGGCGATCGTCGGATCCCACACGATCCGCGCGAGAACGAGAAGGCCGAGCGCGCCGACGGCCCAGCGCAACGCGCGCAGCCCCGTACGGTCCGCCACATAGGCGGATCCGAGCGCGCTCAGGGCGAACGCCACCGTGAGCATCCCGCGATCGAGCTGGAAGGTCAGCCCCAATGCGAGCGCCCCGAGCGCGCCGCAGGCGGCGGCGCCGGCGGCGAGCCTTCGCGCTTCGCTTCCGCCGTGATCGTGGAGCCGTCGCGCCGCCGCGACATAGCCGAGCCCGATCGCGACGGCGACGAGAGCGAACGGCGTGTCCGGGACGCCCGTCACGAAGGACGCCGCGCCGGTGATGCGCCACCACGCCGCCACGAGCACGATCAGCGGACCTGCGGAGAACGCGGCCGCATAGGCGGCGAGCGGACCGGCACGCAATCCCGCAACCCGCGCCATGCGCTCGAACGCGACGCACGCCGCGGCGGCCGAGAGAGCGGTCGCCGTGACGAGGAAGGCCGTGAACGCCTCCGGCATGGGAGCCGGTCCCAACGGGCCGGGGAGCACGCGAACGGGTTCGAGCGCCGCCTCGAGCGCGACCGGCCACCCGAGCAGGACGCCGACGATCGTGAGGTATGCCGAGGCGACCGCCGTCGCGACGGGCGGGCGGGAAGCGGCTGCGAGAAGGATCGCGACCATCGCGGCGCCGAACCAGGCCAGCGTCACGCCCGCGCTGGCCGCCGCCAGCGCCGCGAGCGCGGAAACGATGGCGAACGCGGCGAAAACGGAGCCCGCCGGCCGGTCGAGAGGCCCGGCGGCTCCGTCGCCGGCCCGATGCGGCAGGAGTGAGAAGAACGCCGCCGCCAGCGCGCCCTGCAGCGCGAGATGCGCGAAGGCGGGTCCCGCCGGTCCGTCGATCGGTAGGAGGCCCCAGATCAGGGAGAGCGTCGCGGTCGCGACCGCGAGCCTCAGCCATCCGCGCATGCGCGCGACGCCGTACGCGGCGAGCGCCACGGCGGCGAGATAGGGAGGGAGCGCCCAGGCGTCGTCGCCGCTCCCGCCGACGAGGATCGGAACGCCGAAAGCGCCGAGCAGGCCGAGCGACGCGAGGAGCGGCCCGTGCAGGGCCGCCGCGAGCATCGTCCCGGTGGCGATGATTCCGAGCCCGGCGAACGCCGCCAGCGGGCCGACGAAGGCGTAAAGAGCATAGGCCGCGTAGACCGCGCCGAACAGGGTCGCGGCTCCGGCGGCGGTCAGTACGGCCGGCAGATGCAGCGGCCCCAGCCCGGGGATTTCGAGGCGGGCCTCGCCTCGGCGCAGACGCTCGCCGGCGACGAGCAGGGCGAGCCCGAATGCGAGGCCGAGAAGAACGCGCGCGCCGGGGCCGAGCATGCCCTGCTGGATCGAGAAACGGACGAGAAACAGGCCGCCGAGCGCAAGAGCGAGTCCACCGACCCAGACAGCCCAGCGCGCCCCTAGCCGCTCCTCGAAGCCGGGCCGAGACGGGGACGGCGGCGCGGGCGGCGGCGCGTCCTGCGGTTCCGGAGCGGGAGGCTGCTCTGGCTCGACTCGCTCGGGAAGGACCTGCTCGGGATCGACCGCAGCTCCGGCGTCCGGCTCCGCATCGGGCTGGGCGGCCGCCGGCGACTCGAACGATTCGTCGCGACGAGCCTCGCGCCGAATCGGAGGCGCATCGTCGCGCCGGGCGGCCGCCGCCTCGATCGCCGCCAGACGCGCGTCCAGCCGATCGAGGCGGTCGCGGGCGCGAAACGCGAGCACAAGCGCGAGAATGGCGAGCCCCGGCGTCAGGACGCCGACGACAACGGCGATCAACAACAGTTCCATCGACCTCTCCGCCGCGCGACGCAGGCGCATACGATAGAGTCGCGTCGCCGCTTTGTCGCGCGGGGACGGTCAGTCGACCCGCAGCACGAACGGCGATCCACAGGAGGCTTCGGCGCCGCGGCCGATGGCGCGGATCGCCTCGATCATCCGCCCCGACCGCCCCAGCAGCGCGTCCGCGACCGCGACGATGCGCGGGTTGGGCGTCGCGGATGGGGAGGCCGCTCGCAAGGCCCGCGCGATCTCGGCCTCGTCGCGATGCGGCGCGAGGGCGCAGACCGTGACGAAGGCGGCGGCGGTGGACCGGCTGATCCCCGCCCAGCAATGAATCACGAGCGGGCGCTCGCGCGGCCAGGCGCGCGCGAAGGCGATGAGCGGCGCGACGTGCTCCTCCTGCGCGAGGATATGGCCGTCGAGCGCTTCCGAGATGTCGCTGACGGAAATCGCGAGTCGCCGTTCGGGAGGAATCATCTGCGGCGGAGCCGACGGCGTATTGGCCGAGAGGAGGCTGACGAGATGGGACGCGGCGGTTTTTTCGACCACGGCGTCGAGCTCGGCCAAGGGGCAGACATGAATGACGGGCATGATGCGCCTTAATCTAAACGGGGGCGGACAGCGATCAAGTGAATCCACAATCACGAGACGCAAAGTCATATTGAAAAGACTAGCGCAAAAGATAACATAGGGAGCAGGCAATATTCATAGCCAAGCATCGAGGTTTCTATTGATCACATTTCCGCCACATTTTAGACACTGCTTGGATTGCGAGCATGGTTAATGATGATTTAACGTTGCCAATTTGCAACGACCTATCCGAAACATACATTTTTAGCGACAAAGCTCTTCCCGCCTTCGCTGCGCTGCGCTAATTTGCACCCAGCCTGAAACAATAAGGACCTCAGTTATGAAGCGTACTCTCCTTGCTTCCGCAGCCGCCCTCCTCCTCGCGGCTCCCGCTCTCGCCGCCGACCTGCCGTCGCGCCAGGCGGCTCCCGCCCCGTTCGTCTCGGCGGCCCCGATGTTCACCTGGACCGGTTTCTACGCCGGTGTGAACGCGGGCTGGTCGCAGAACAGCACCGACATCGCCAACCGCGGCTTCGGCGGCACCGGCGGCGCCGGCGCGTATCCTTCGTTCTCGACCGGCGAGCGCAGCAGCTTCATCGGCGGCTTCCAGGCCGGCTATAACCAGCAGTTCGGCAACTTCGTCGCCGGCGTCGAGGCTGACCTCAACTACCTCGGCAACCGTCGCGGCAACGGCGCCGTCGGCGTCACCGGCCTCGCGCCCCTCGTCACGACCGCCTCGGCCTCCAGCCGTCTCGACTGGCTCGGCACGGTCCGCGCTCGCGCCGGTTTCGCCTTCGACCGCGTCCTGATCTACGGCACGGGTGGTCTCGCGTTCGGCGCTCCCGACAACCGTCTGACGATCTCGAACGCCGCCGGGCAGACGCATCTCGGCTCGAAGGACGAAACCAAGTTCGGCTGGACCGTCGGTGGTGGTCTGGAATACGCCGTCCTCGACAACGTGACGATCCGCGGCGAGTACCTCTACTACGACCTCGGCACCTCGAACGTGACGGCGACCGCCACGACGCCTGCCCTGGCCGGCACCTCGAACACGGCTCGTTTCGAAAACACGGGCCACATCGCCCGCGTCGGTCTGAACTACCGCTTCTGATCCTGCGCGTACCGGTCCTCTCGGGGACCGGGACCGCAAACGAGAAAGCCCGGAGCGATCCGGGCTTTTTTCGTTGTGTGGGGGCGCGCTCGGGCCGCGCGACAGTTGAGGCGCGGCTAGCGCCACTCGCAGGCGACGCCGTCGCGGTCTCTGTCGAGCCAAAACCAATAGCCGGGTTCGCCGGGGCGTGAACGGCCCAGGCCGACTGCGCCGGCTGTGCTGCATCCCGCCATCGCGACGACATGCTTCAGGGTGACGCTCGCCGGCCAAGGGCTGAGCGCGAAGACTCCGGCGCCAGCGGCTCCGACGACGAAGCCTATGACGACGGCGGGACGCGTCAATATCCTCTTCAGGCAGCGCAGGCGATCGCCTCGCTCAAACCTGCGGGTGACAACGCCAAAACGACGCTTCAGCTTTTCAGCCTCGCGTTCGGGATCGCGTCGGGGAGATGAAAAACCTGCCATCTCCGCGAGCGTATCCGCAATCTCCAATTTCTCAAGCAGTCCGGGTTAGCGCGCCGGCCTCGCCTCGTGGAGCGCGAGCACGCGATCGTGGAAGAGCGCCTGCGCCCGCCCGATCGGCATCGGCTCGAGCAGCGCGGCAGCCGCCTCGGTGAGCGCCCGCGGTTCGCCGAAGAAGGCGCGGGCCTCGGTTCCGGAAAAGCCCGCGAGCGTCACGGCCTCGTGATAGGCCGCCGCGCCGTCGGCGCGTTTCGTCAGCGTCGCGAGCGCGCGCGACGGCTTCGCGGCGAGGCTGAAATGCAGGCGGATCGCCGCGAGCAGCCGCTCCTCGACCTCTTTATAGGCGGAGCCGATCACCGCCTTGAAGGGCGAGATCATGTCGCCGATCACATATTCCGGCGCGTCGTGGAGGAGGATCGACAAACGTTCGACGCGGGTGACCTCCCCGGCCATCGTCTCGGCCATCGCCTCGACCAGAAGGGAATGCTGGGCCACGGAAAAAATGTGATCGCCCCGGGTCTGCCCGTTCCAGCGCGCGACGCGCGCGAGCCCGTGGGCGATGTCCTCGAGCTCGACGTCGATGGGGGACGGATCGAGGAGATCGAGCCGCCGCCCCGAGAGCATCCGCTGCCAGGCGCGCGGCGATGCTTTTCGCCCGCCGCTCACGCCGAGCGTCCGAGCGCCGCGCATTCGGCGTGGCGGAAACAGCCGACGAGGTGGTCGTTCGTCACCCCCACCGCCTGCATGAAGGCGTAGACGATCGTCGGGCCGCAGAAGCCGAAACCCTGGCGCTTCAGGTCGCGCGAGATCGATTCGGAGAGCGGGGTCTGCGTCGGAACGTCCTCGCGTCGGCGGAGATTTGGCTGAAGCGGGACGCCGTCGACGAAATTCCAGAGGTAATGAGAGAAGCCCTCGCCCTCCTGGATGGCGAGCCACGCGCGCGCGCCCCGGATCGTGGCCTCGATCTTGGCGCGGTTGCGCACGATCCCGGCGTCGCCCATGAGCGACTCGACCTTGGCTGCGTCGTATCGCGCGATGATCTGAGGATCGAATCCGTCGAAGGCCGCGCGAAAGCCGTCGCGCTTTCGCAGGATCGAGATCCACGAGAGACCGGCCTGGAATCCGTCGAGGATGAGCTTTTCGAACAGCGCCCGGTCGTCGCGTTCGGGCGCGCCCCATTCATCGTCATGATAGGCGACGTAGCCGGGGTCGACCCCCGGCCACCAGCAGCGCTGCAGACCGTCCGGATGCAGGATGAGAGAGACTGCCTCCTGCATGCCGTCGCGCCTGAACCGATCAGCGATTGCTGACGTTGAACGAATAGGAGAGCCCGAACCCGGCGGAGAACTGGTTCGCGGAGCCGCGCTGGCGCACGAGCGGCGAGTCGCGCACGTCGCCCACGAGGCGGTCGTAACGCGCGAAGGCCTGCAGCGACCAGTCGGGCGTCATCGCGTAGCTCGCCGATCCGACGAAGCCGAGCGAGCGCACGCCGGCTTCCGGCGCGTAGGCGCGCAGACCCGAGGCGGCCGCCTGCCCGACGGTCACGCCGAAATAGGTGCGGTTGTATTCGGCGTTCGACCAGGCCAGCCGCGGGCCGGCGGCGATCGTCCACTGAGCGTCGGGGCGCATCACGAAATCCGCGCCCAAATCGGCCAGGACGCCCCTATGCCCGCCCAGCCCGTGACGGAGTTCGGCGCTCAAACGGAAATTCTGGGTCGCCCAGATCTCGGCGAAGGCGCCGAGTTCGACGGCGTGCCCGACATTGCCGAGACCGCGCAACTCGCTCGAATCCTTCTCGGCGCGGCGACCCCGGAACCTGCCGACGGCTCCGACGCGGACGTTCTCCACCTCGAGCAGGCCGAGCCGAATGCCGTCGTCGGCCGCCTTGAAGCGCGACAGCGCATTCGCGCGCCGGATCGACAGGATCGGCATCGGGCGGATCGTGTAGGTGTTGGCGCCCTCGAACTGGGGCACGAGGTGCCCCTGCGCGCCGATGGTCATGCGCCAGTCGTCCGCGAAGAAATTCTCGGCCTTGGCGGCCGGACTCCCGAGCGCGACGGCGCAGGCGGCGAGCGCCGGCGCGGCGAGGGAAGAAGCGAAGAAACCGAAACGTTTGAACGTCATAACGGACCTGATGGTTACGCAACTCTTGACGAGTAGCGACGATACCGACGAAACGGTCAACACTCTGTTAACGCCCGCCCGCATCGCTGTCGACAGGCTTGTGCGGCGACGGCGGCGCCACCCCCAACCATTCGGCTGGCGAGAAGGCGAATTCGAGGCCGCCGGCCCGCAACGTCACGCCCGCCTCGAGCGCCTCCTGCGCGCGGTCCAGCCTGACCATGATGAGCCCCCGACCTTGCGCGGCGCTGCCCGTGGCGCCGATCACGCGCTCGCCCGCGGTCACGTCGGCGCCGACTTCCGGGAGAAGCCCCTCGCCATAGCTCACCGGCAGAAGGCGCGTGCGGGCCGTTCCGCGATGCTGCATCCGCGAGACGACCTCCTGCCCGACATAGCAGCCCTTGTCGAAATCGACGCCTCCGAGCTTGTCCATCAGCGCCTCGTGCGGGAAGGCCGAGCCCAGCACGTAATCCTTGCCGCCTTCGGGAACGCCAAGAGCGATACGATGCGCGTCGTAGGCGTCCGCCGGGGCGTCGCTGATCTCGGGCGCGTCCTCCCGCGCCACGAGTGCGCGCCAGCCGAGAGCGCTCAGGCGCGGATCCGCGCTCACGAGACCGATATCAGATGACGGAGCGGGCGCGTCCCAGCCGGCGACGACCGCGAGTTCCTCCGTGCGATCGTCGATCGAGACCTTGGCGCGCAGACGGTAGAAGGCGAGACGTTTGGCGAGGTCCGCGCGGAACGCCGCCGGGCAATCCAGGAAGTAGCCCCCGCCGTGGCTCTCGGGCGCGGCGAAGACGATGAAATCGAAGAGAATCTTGCCCTGCGGCGAGAGCAGCGCGCCGTGCCGGGCGGCCTCCGGCGTCACCTTGTCGAGATCGCAGGTGAGGAGCCCGTCGAGAAAGCCCTTCGCGGCCTCGCCCGAAATCCTGATCACTCCACGGTCGTCGAGACGGGCGGTTGGCATGTCGCTTCCTTTCGCGCTGCGGAGCGCCGGTCGCAGGACCGACCCGGCAGAGATAGTCCGTCGAGCGTCGGGCCTCAAGACTGCAGGGGCGGCGCCCGCAATGATGACAAGCGGCGCGTTTCAGGGCATCAGGGGAGCCGGTCGCGCGACTGGCGACGCACGAAGAAGGACGACGGCGATGGCGGTTTTCGATCTCATTCTCAAGGGCGGGACAGTGGTCAACCACGACGGCGAGGGCGTACGCGACGTCGGCGTCCGCAACGGCCGCATCGCCGAGATCGGAGACCTGTCCGCGGCCTCGGCGGGCCGCGTCGTCGATTGCCGCGGCCTGCACGTCCTGCCGGGCGTGATCGACAGCCAGGTGCATTTCCGCGAGCCCGGAATGGAGCACAAGGAAGATCTCGAATCGGGTTCGCGGGCCGCCGTGATGGGCGGCATCACGGCCGTGTTCGAGATGCCCAACACCAATCCCCAGACGACGACGCCCGAAGCGCTCGCCGACAAGATCGCGCGCGCCTCGGGGCGGATGCATTGCGATTTCGCCTTCTGGGTCGGCGGCACGCACGAGAACGCCCGCGACATCCCCGAACTCGAGCGCCTGCCGGGCGCCGCCGGCATCAAGGTGTTCATGGGCTCCTCGACGGGCGATCTCCTCGTCGAGGATGATGAAGGCGTGAGCGAGATCCTCAGCCGCACGAGCCGGCGCGCCGCCTTCCATTCGGAAGACGAGCAGATGCTGCGCGACCGCAAGGGCCTGCGCATCGAGGGCGATCCGAGCTCGCATCCCGTCTGGCGCTCGCCCGAAGTGGCGCTGGCCTGTACCCGCCGCCTTGTTCGCATCGCGCACGAGACGGGAGCGAAGATCCACGTGCTCCATATCTCGACCGCCGAAGAGATGGAGTTCCTCGTCGACCACAAGGACGTCGCGACCTGCGAGGTGACGCCGCACCATCTCTCGCTCATCGCGCCCGACGCCTATGCGCGCCTTGGAACCTACGCACAGATGAACCCGCCGATCCGCGACGCGGCGCAGGTCGAGGGCGTCTGGCGCGGCGTGACGCAGGGCGTCGCGGACGTGCTGGGCTCCGACCACGCGCCCCATACGCGCGAAGAGAAGGACGCCGTCTATCCCGCGACGCCGTCGGGCATGACGGGCGTGCAGACGCTCGTTCCCGTGATGCTCGACCATGTCTCGAAGGGCCGTATGTCGCTCGCCCGCTTCGTCGACATGACGAGCGCCGGTCCGCAGCGGCTGTTCGGCATCGCCAACAAGGGCCGCATCGCGGCGGGCTACGACGCGGATTTCACCATCGTCGATCTCAAGAAGACGGTCACCATCACGAACGACTGGATCGCGTCCAAATGCGGCTGGACGCCCTTCGACGGCGTCCCCGTGACGGGATGGCCGGTCGGCACGATCGTGCGCGGCGAAGTGGTGATGTGGGAGGGTGAATTGTCCGCGCCGGGCCGCGGCGCGACCGTGCGCTTCATCGACGCCCTGCGGGGCTGACGTCGAGCGAGCCGCTCAGGGGCGAACCGGGCGTGGCGGCAGGAAAGCCGGCGCCGACAAGCTTGCGCGGCTGGCGGCGGCGGGCGCCCCCGGCGCGCTCTCCTCACCCGGGAGCGGGGCCAGTTCGGGAACCGTCTGCGGGGAGTTCAGATCGAAATTGGCGTGGCGCAGCGGATCGAGCGCCGTGCCTTCGGACACGTCGAGCGTCCGCCCGACGAGACCTGCGTCGCGCACGCGCCCGGCGTTGGCCAGCGCGACGTCCCGCTCCAGGATCCGCTCGCGTTGCCGGGCGAGCTCCTGCGCCAGTTCCTGCTCCAGCTCCTGAGCGGTCGGCTCCGGCCCGTCGGCGCGGCGCATGAAATCCGGAAGCGGCGCGAGGCGGGCGTAATCCTGCATCGGCCCGTCGACGGGGGCGGCGTCGCCACGCTGTTCCAGAGCGTCGAGAGGCTCCTCGATACGATCGACCTCTTCCGACCCGACGGCGCGCTCGCGTTCGATCTGGCGCCAGCGCGACACGGCGCGGCGATGCTCGTCATACGTTTCGGAGAACGAGTGCCCGCCCGTGCCGTCGGCGACGAAGAAGAGACTGCGCGTCCGCGACGGGTTGGCCACCGCCTCCATCGCCGCGCGACCGGGATTGGCGATCGGGCCCGGCGGCAAGCCGTCGATGACGTAGGTGTTGTAATCGGTCGGCTGCGTGATCTCGCTGCGGCGAATGCCGCGCCCCAGGGTCCCCAGTCCGCCGACGAGCCCGTAGACGATGGTGGGGTCGGATTGCAGGCGCATGCCCTGGTTCAGGCGATTGACGAAGACGCCCGCAACGAGCGGCCGCTCGTCGGCGCGGCCCGTTTCCTTCTCGACGATCGAGGCGAGGATCACGAGCTCTTCCGGCGAACCGAGGGGCAGGTCCTCGGCCCGGCGCTCCCAGATGCGCGCGAGCTCGCGCTCCTGAGCCCGAGCCATGGCCTGCAGGATCTGAGCCCGCGGCGCGCCGCGCTCGAACTTGTAGGTGTCCGGCATGAGCGATCCCTCGGGCGGGATCTCGGCGATCTCACCGGTGAGGATCTCGTTCGCCTTCAGGATTTCGACGATCTGGTGGCTCGTGCGTCCCTCGGGGATCGTCACCGAATGCAGGATCGAGCGCCCCTGCGCGATCACGTCGATCACCTCGTTGACGCTCGCGCCCGCCCGGAAGACGAACTCGCCCGCCTTGAGCTGGCCGCGCTTCTGGTTGAGCACGGTGGCCACTTGGAAGAGCATCGGCTTGTCGATGACGCCCTCGCGCTGGAGGATGTCGGCGATGCC
The DNA here is from genome assembly GCA_022241475.1 of Microvirga sp. The sequence continues at coordinate 93,883 of JAKOMT010000007.1, forward strand.
CGCGGTGCCCGTGTTGGTGGGGATCGTCACGACCTGCTCCGCGTCGAGCGGCCCCGGCGCGCTCGCCTGCTGCGAGAGCAGAACCAGCCCGACCAGCGCGGCGAGCGCGAGAACGGCGAAGAAGCTGAACAGCCCGCTGAGCGTCGACAACAATCCGCCGCGCGGCTTGCGGATGCGCGGGGGCGGAGGGGACGCCATCGAGGGTTTGATGGCCTCGCCGGGGCTACGCGGCGCGGCGCGACGCGGCGCCTCGTTCGCGACGCCGGCTTCGGAATCGTTGGTTTTCTTACGTCTGCCGAACATGATCCGTTTCGAGCGTTTGCGCGGTGGCGACGCTCGGCCGCCTCGCGGGGAACGGTGGCCGGGCTTTGTGGCGAAATTTACGCCCTAACGCCGCCCGATGGCAAGCGGGCGCGCGAGGCGCGGCCGAACCGCGCGCCGCGGGCCCCGCTCCGGGCTCAGGCCACGCGGGAGAAGATCAGCGACGCGTTGGTTCCACCGAAGCCGAAGCTGTTGGAAAGCGCGACGTTGATTTCTTTCTTCTTCGGCGTCTTCGGCGTCAGGTCGATCGCCGTTTCGACGGAGGGGTTTTCGAGGTTCAGCGTCGGCGGCACGACGCCGTCGCGCATGGCGAGCAGCGAGAAGATCGCCTCGACCGCGCCGGCCGCCCCGAGCAGGTGCCCGATCGCCGACTTCGTCGAGGACATCGACAGCGTCGCGGCGGCGTTGCCCACGAGGCGCTCCACGGCCTTCAGCTCGAGTTCGTCGCCGAGCGGCGTCGAGGTTCCGTGGGCGTTGATGTAGTCGATGTCGGCGGCTTCGAGGCCGGCGCGCTTCAGGGCGGCGCGCATGCAGCGATACGCCCCGTCGCCGTCCTCGGAGGGCGAGGTGATGTGGAACGCGTCGCCCGACATGCCGTAGCCGATCAGCTCGCCGTATATCTTGGCGCCGCGGGCCTTCGCGTGCTCGAGCTCCTCGAGCACGACCACGCCGGCGCCCTCGCCCATGACGAAACCGTCGCGGTCGCGGTCATAGGGGCGCGAGGCGCGCGTCGGATCGTCGTTGAAGTTGGTCGAGAGCGCCCGGCAGGCGGCGAAGCCCGCGATCGACAGGCGCCCGACCGGCGATTCCGTGCCGCCGGCGACCATGACGTCCGCATCGCCGAGCGCCACGAGTCGGGCCGCGTCGCCGATGGCGTGCGCGCCCGTCGAGCAGGCGGTGACGACGGAGTGGTTGGGACCCTTGAGGCCGAACTCGATCGAGACGTAGCCCGAGGCGAGGTTGATGAGGCGTCCGGGAATGAAGAACGGCGAGATGCGGCGCGGACCCTTGTCGCGCAGGATCATCGCGGCCTCGGCGATGCCTTCGATGCCGCCGATGCCGGAGCCGATGAGCACGCCGCTCGTGATCTGATCTTCGTAGGTCTTCGGCGCCCAGCCCGAATCGTCGAGCGCCTGGCGCGCGGCGGCCATGGCGTAGATGATGAACTCGTCGACCTTGCGCTGGTCCTTCGGGTCCATCCACTGGTCGGGATCGAAGGTCCCGTCCGCGCCGTCGCCGCGCGGAATCTGGCAGGCGATCTTGCAGGCGAGATCGGAGACTTCGAAATTCTCGATCCGGCCGGCGCCGCTGCGCCCCTCCAGCAACCTCGACCAGGTCTCCTCCACGCCGCAGGCGAGAGGAGAAACCATACCAAGACCGGTTACGACGACGCGACGCATGTTGTTTGTTCCGCCTGAGCTGGACGGCGGGACCTGGCGGCCCCGCCGGGAGCGGCCTCAGCCGGCGTTCTTCTCGAGGAACTTGATCGCGTCGCCGACGGTGACGATCGTCTCGGCCGCGTCGTCCGGGATCTCGACGTTGAACTCTTCCTCGAACGCCATCACGAGCTCGACGGTGTCGAGGCTGTCGGCGCCGAGGTCGTCGATGAAGTTGGCGTTGTCGGTCACTTTGTCGGCCTCGACGCCCAGATGCTCGACGACGATCTTCTTCACGCGCTCAGCGATGTCACTCATCGTTGTATTCCTCGTATAACTCGTCGCTGGAGCCCGCCCGGGATCGAGGGGGCCATGATTAAATTAGAACCCGGCCGGCGCCCGTGGCGAGCGACCGGCTAGCGAAGGTGCAAAAGCCTTATTTCGCTTCCGGGTCAAGTCCCTGCCGCTAGGTCGACGAAGGATTATCACGTCCCTTCGCCCGTGGCGAGAGGCCCGACGGGCCGCCCGCGGAGTTATCCAGAGCCGCGTAAGCTCCTCAAATCATTGCCATTCCGCCGTTGACGTGCAGCGTCTGGCCGGTGACGTAGGCCGCCTCCTGCGAGGCGAGGTAGAGAACGGCCGTCGCGACGTCGTCGCCCGTGCCGAGACGCCCGGCCGGCACGTTGCCGAGAATCGCCTCGCGCTGCTTCTCGTTCAGCGCGTCCGTCATCGGGGACGTAATGAAGCCCGGCGAAACCGTGTTGACGGTGATTCCGCGGCTCGCGACTTCCGCCGCGAGCGCCTTCGACATGCCGACGAGCCCGGCCTTCGAGGCGGCGTAGTTGCCCTGCCCCGGATTGCCCGTGGTCCCGACGACCGAACCGATATTGACGATGCGCCCGTAGCGGCGGCGCATCATGCCCTTCACGGCGGCGCGGGAGAGGCGGAAGGCGGCGGTGAGGTTGACGGCGATCACCGTGTCCCAGTCGTCGTCCTTCATGCGCATGAACAGGCCGTCGCGCGTCACGCCGGCGTTGTTCACGAGAATGTCGAGCCCGCCCATCGCCTCTTCCGCCGCCGGGACGAGGGCCTCGACGGAGTCCTTGTCGGACAGGTTCGCGACGAGCGGATGGACGCGCTCGCCGAGGTCGGCCGCGAGCGCGTCGAGCGCCTCGCGGCGCGTGCCGGAGATCGCGACGTCGGCGCCGCGGGCGTGCAGGACGCGGGCGATGGCGCCGCCGAGGCCGCCCGTCGCTCCGGTGACGAGGGCCTTGCGGCCGGAGAGGTCGAACATGCGTCTTGCGTCCTTTCGGTCAGATCGAGTCTGTGAACTTGGCGACGTCCTCGGGCGAGCCGATCGCCTGCCCGCTCGCGCCGGGGGCGATGCGCTTGACGAGGCCCGTGAGCACCTTGCCTGCGCCCACCTCGAAAAACTGGTCGACGCCGGCCTCCGCCATGAACGCGACGCTCTCGCGCCAGCGCACCGTCCCCGTGACCTGGGCGACGAGCGCCGCGCGGATCGCGTCGGGATCGGAGATCGGGGCGGCCTTCACGTTGGCCACGACGGCGACGACGGGCGCGGATACGGCGACTTTCTCCAGCGCCTCGCGCATGGCGTCGGCGGCGGGCGCCATCAGCGCGCAATGGAAGGGCGCGGAGACGGGCAGGATGATGGCGCGCTTGGCGCCGCGCTCCTGAGCCAGCGCCACGGCGCGCTCCACGGCCGCCTTCGCGCCCGAGACGACCACCTGTCCGCCGCCGTTGTCGTTGGCGGAATCGCAGACCTCGCCCTGAGCCGCGTCGCGCGCGATCGCGGTGGCCTGCTCGAAATCGAGCCCGAGAAGCGCGGCCATGGCGCCCTCGCCGACCGGCACGGCCTTCTGCATGGCGTCGCCGCGGATGCGCAGGAGGCGGGCCGCGTCTCCGAGCGAAAAGGCGCCGGCGGCGGCGAGCGCCGAATATTCGCCGAGCGAATGGCCGGCGACGAACGCCGCGTGCGTCCGCAGGTCGAGCCCGGCCTCGGCTTCGAGCACCCGCATCGTGGCGATGCTGACCGCCATCAGCGCCGGCTGGGCGTTGGCGGTGAGCGTCAGATCGTCTGCCGGACCTTCGAAAATGACCGCCGAGAGCTTCTGCGAGAGGGCGTCGTCGACCTCGTCGAACACGGCGCGGGCCTGCGGGAAGGCGTCGGCGAGCGCCTTGCCCATGCCGACCGTCTGGCTGCCCTGACCGGGAAACACGAATGCGCGGGTCATCGACGCTCCTCGTCGTTGGTGAGTTCGAGCGGGACTGACAAAGCTTTTGGGCCGTGTCAAGCGCGGGCGCCCGCTCGCGCGCACACGCAACTGTGTATCGACGTGCGTCGACCAAAGGGCGCCATGCGTGTCGCCTTCCGCAGCGTTCGGGCTTATATGCAGATCGGAGGCTCGCGGCGACTGCGGCCTGCGCTGTTGCGGCGCGGGTTTTGCCTCGTCGTCGGAAGGCTCGCGTCCGCCGTCGGAAGCCGGAGCGGCGCCTTGGATTTCAGCAGCGTGACCGCCTTCAGGGCGCTATCGCGACACGATGGAACGCTCGACCGATGCCCGTGTGGAAACAGATTCTCGCCGCCGTAGTCGTCTTCGCCCTGTCGCTCGGGGCGTGGGCGCTCGTCGCGCCCGACTCCCTTCCCGGCCCCGCGCGCGACGCGGCCCAGCGGATCGGCTTGCTCTCCAGCGAGCCGGCGAGCGGCGACGCGGGAGCCGGCCCGGCGCAGGGACGCGGACCCGGAGGCCCTCCAGGCGGGTTCGGCGGCGCGCCGGGCGGCAATCTCGTCGTCGCGGCGACGGTGACGGAAGTCGCGTCGAACCGGCGCGTGCAGGCGGTCGGGACGGCCGAAGCGATGCGTTCGGTGACCCTGTTCGCGCCGACGGCGGGCCTCGTCACGGAGGTCCTGTTCGAGGCCGGATCGTATGTCGAGGAGGGGCAGCCGCTCCTTCGACTCGACGCGCGCGAGGAAGAGATCAACGTCGAGAAGGCCCAGATCGAGCTGCAGCGCCGCCGCGACCAGTTCACCCGCTTCGAACAATTGTCGCAGACCCAGGCCGTCTCGATCGTTCAGGTCGACGAGGCCCGCGCGGCGGCGGATTCGGCGGCGGCCGAACTGCGCTCGGTGGAGCTCGCCCTGGAGCGCCGGACGCTTCGCGCGCCCTTCGCAGGCCATATGGGCCTCGCCCAGGTGAGCGTCGGCGACCGGGTCACCACCACGACGAACGTCGCGAATATCGACGATCGCCGCACCATCATGGTCCGCTATCCCGTGCCGGAGCGCTTCGCCGCGCAGGCGCGCCCCGGCGCCCGGATGGAGGCGACGACGATCTCCTTCGGGGCCGAGATCTTTCAGGGCTCGATCGCCGAGATCGACACGCGCATCGATCCGCAGGCGCGCACGCTGACGATCCGCGCCGCCGTCGACAACTCGGACGACCGGCTGCGCCCGGGCATGGCCTTCCTGGTGCGCACGAATTTCGTGGGCGAGACCCACGCGGCGGTGCCGCTGCTGGCGCTGCAATGGGACCGCGACGGCGCCTATGTCTGGCGCGTCCATGACGGCGTAGTCCGCCGCATCGACGTTGACGTCGTCGAGCGCGGCGACGCCAGCGCGCTGATCGCGGGCGAGATCGCGGCGGGCGACCAGATCGTCGTCGAAGGCGTCCAGCGCCTGCGCGACGGGTCCGGGGTGACGGTCGTCGTGGCCGAGAACGAAACGCGCGAGCGGAGCTGACGATGGCGATTATCAAGGCGAACGACGGCGGCCTTCCGGCTCTGTGCGTGCGGCGGCCGGTGCTGGCCGCCGTCATGAGCATGCTCATCGTCATCGCGGGCCTAGCCGCCTATCTCGGCGTTCAGGTGCGCGAACTCCCCGACGTCGACCGCCCCGTCATCACCGTGCGGACGTCCTTCCCGGGCGCGACGCCCGACGCCGTCGACACCCAGATCACCAGCGTCGTCGAGGGCGCCGTCGCCCGCGTGCCGGGCCTCGTCTCCCTCTCCTCCTCGAGCCGTCGCGGCACGAGCCAGGTCGTCGCCGAGTTCTCCGACAACATCGACATGAACGCGGCCGCCTCCGACGTCCGCGAGGCCGTGAGCGGCGTGCGCAGGCGGCTTCCCACGGATGCGGAGGAGCCTCTGATCGTCAAGGCCGATTCCGACGGCGAGGCGGTGCTGCGGCTCTCGCTGATCTCCGATTCCCTGCCGATCGACGAATTGACGGCGCTCGCCGAGCGCCAGGTGGTCGACCGCATCGCGGCGGTCGAGGGCGTCGCCGACGTGCAGGTCTGGGGCGCCCGCCGCCCGACCTTCCAGATCGTCGTCGATCCGGCCGCGCTCGCGAGCCGCGGCCTGGCCGTCAACGACGTGCAGAGCGCCCTGCAATCGATCCTCGTCGACCAGCCAGCCGGCACGTTCCAGTCCGGCGAACAGACGCTCCTCGTCGAGGCGGCGGCGAGCGTGCGGACGGTCGAGGAGATCGCGGCGACGTTCATCAACCCGCGCACCCGCATCGGGGACGTGGCCGAAGTGCTCCTCGCGCCGGCTGATCGCGACACCATCCTGCGCGCTGACGGCGAGACCGGAATCTCGCTCGGCATCCTCCGGCAGGCGCAATCGAACACCATCGCGATCTCGGACGGAGTTCGCGCGGCGATCGACGACCTCCAGCGCGTGCTTCCCGATGGCGTGGACCTGCGGGTCAGTTCGGACGAGGCGGTGTTCATCCGGGGCGCGGTCAGGGAGGTGGCGACGACGCTGTTCATCGCGACGGGGCTCGTCGTCCTCATCATCCTGCTCTTCTTTCGTTCTCTGCGCGCGACCTTCATTCCGACGATCACGGTGCCCGTCGCGCTCATTGGAACGCTCGCGGCGATCTGGGCCATGGGCTTCTCCATCAACGTGCTGACGCTCCTCGCCCTCGTGCTCGCCACGGGCATCGTCGTCGACGACGCCATCGTGGTGCTGGAGAATATCGAGCGGCGACGCAAGGAAGGGCTCGGACCGCGCGCGGCGGCCGTGCTCGGCGCCCGCGAGGTGTTCTTCGCAGTCGTCGCGACGACTGCGACGTTGGCTGCGGTGTTCGTGCCGATCTCGTTCCTGCCCGGAACCGCGGGCAAGCTCTTCTCGGAATTCGGCTATGTGCTGGCCGCATCCGTGATGCTCTCATCGTTCGTCGCGCTCACGCTGGTGCCGATGCTCGCCTCGCGCATGCTGAAGGACGGGTCGGCCGACGCCGAGCAGGCCGCGCGCCGGGCTCGCTACGACATCCTCGGCCGCTTCGGCTCGGTCGTCGTCGGGATTTACGCGCGCCTTCTCTCCGCCGCCCTGCGGGCTCCCATCGTCGTGCTCACCATCGCGCTTGTGTTCGCGCTCGCCAGCCTCGTCGCGTTCAGCTCGCTTCCGGAGGAATTGACGCCGCCGGAGGATCGCGGTTTCGTCGCCCTCTCCGTGAGCGCGCCGCAGGGCGCGAGCCTCGAATACACGTCGCGCAAGGTCCTTGAAATCGAGGACCGGCTGAGGCCGATCGTGACGCGCGGCGACGCCGCGAGCATGATGGCCATCGTCGGCCTCGGCGGCCGCACGAACAGCGCGTTCGTCATCATGCCGCTCGTCGACTGGAGCGAGCGCGACCTCGGTCAGGCGGAGATCGTCGCGGAGGCGCGCCGCGTCACCGCGGACGTCGTCGGCGTCCAGACCGTGATCCGCACGCCCAACAGCCTGCGCATCAGGGGCGCCGGTCAGGGGCTCCAGTTCGCCGTGCGCGGCACGGATTATCCCCAGATCACGATGGCCGCCGAACAGCTTGTGCGCGACATCCAGGACCGGCTGCCCGGGTTCGTGAACCCCTCGCTGTCCTTCGACGTGACCCAGCCGCAGCTCTCCGTTCGCATCAACCGGGACCTCGCCGCCGATCTCGGCCTCTCGACCGAGAATGTGTCGCTGGCGCTTCAGACCATGCTCGACGGCCGCCGCATCGGCGACATCAACGTCGCCGACCGCACGATCGAAGTGCAGATGCGCGGCCCCGCCGACGCGATCCAGAACCCGTCGGATCTCGAGAGCCTGTTCATCCGCGCGAGCGACAACCGCCTCGTGCCGCTCTCCTCCGTCGTCGAACTTGAAGAAGCCGCCGTGGCGCCCTCGCTGCAGCGCGAGGCGCAGATGCGCGCCGTGCCGGTCAATTCTCCTCTGTCGGACGGTTATGACCTGCGCAGCGCCATGGAGGACATTGAGGCGCTGGCGGCCGAGACCTTGCCGCCGGGGACGAACATCCAGTTCCTCGGCGAGGCGGCGGCGCTCGATCAGACCTCGCGGGGACTGGCGATCACCTTCGCCTTCGCGCTCCTCATCGTGCTGCTGGTCCTCGCCGCGCAGTTCGAGAGCTTCACGAGCGCCGTGGTGATCATGGTCACGGTGCCCTTCGGCATCGGCGCGGCGCTGCTGTCGATGGCGATCGCGGGCGTCTCGATCAACATCTACAGCCAGATCGGTCTCGTCATCCTGATCGGCCTCATGGCGAAGAACGGCATTCTGATCGTCGAGTTCGCCAACCAGTTGCGCGACCGTGGCGCGAGCGTCATGGACGCGGTGCGGGAGGCGTCGGTCGTGCGCTTTCGTCCGGTGATGATGACGCTGCTCTCGACGGCGCTCGGCGGGGTGCCGCTCATCCTCTCGACCGGCGCCGGCGCCGAGGCCCGTCAGGCGCTGGGCTTCGTCGTCGTCGGCGGGTTGATCCTGTCGGTGATCTTCACGCTTTTCCTGACGCCCGTGGCCTTCTCGCTGCTGGCGCGCTTCTCGAAGCCGCGCGCGGCCGAGACTCTGCGAGTCGAGCGCGAGCTGGAGCAGGCCGCGCGGATCGAGCGGGAATTCGCCGAGGAGGCCGCGGTGGCCCAGCGTCCGCCGCACGCCGTTCCGGCGGAGTGACGCTTGGAGTAGTGACGCTTGGAGTAGTGACGCTTGGAGTAGTGACGCTTGGAGTGAGGCTGCGCTCGATGGAAAGGGCGGATCAGCCGGCGGTCATGTGAGGCCGCCGGACAGCTCCTGCGGCGGCGGCGCGACGGGATGGCCCTTCAGTCCGAACGCAACGAGCTTCGCCCATACGTCCTCGGCCGTGTCGGCGAATTCGAACAGCGCGAGATCGCGCTCAGCGATCATGCCGTGTTCGGCGAGCACGCTGAAATTCACGACGCTGCGCCAGTAATCCTCGTCGAACAGGACGATCGGAATGCGCGGGGCCTTGCCGGTCTGGCAGAGCGTCAGCAACTCGAACAGTTCGTCCAGCGTGCCGAAGCCGCCGGGGAAAATCACGAGCGCGTTCGCCCGCATCGCCAGATGCATCTTGCGCATCGCGAAATAGTGGAAGCGAAAGGTCAGCTCCGGCGTCGTCCAGGGATTGGGCTCCTGCTCGTGCGGCAGTGTGATGTTGAAGCCGATGGACGGCGCGCCGGCGTCGGCCGCTCCCTGGTTCGCCGCGCCCATGATCCCGCCGCCGCCCCCGGTCGCGATGACGTTGTCGCGATGACGACGCCCGTCGAGAAGCGCGCCGCCCCGCTCCGAGGCGATGCGCCCGAACAGGCGCGCCTGCTCGTGCCAGTATGGCTGGCGGCCCGGGCCGTCTGGACTCACGCGGGCGCTGCCGAAGACGACGATGGTCGAGCCCACGCCCCAGGCGCGCAATTCCTCCTCGGCCTTCGCGTATTCGAGCATGAAGCGCACGCCGCGCATCGAATCGCCGAGCAGGAAATCCGTGTCCAGCGCCGCGAGGCGGAAGGATTTCGAGGCCTTGTTGCCGGCGTCGCTCTCGCTCATGGGCGGACCCTTTTCACGTTTCGCGGCGCGATCACCCGCGCGCGAGTTCGGCCGCGTCCACCCCGATCCCATCCTCGATCCGCTCGAGGCCGCGCGCGCGGATGCGAGCGGAGAGCCCCTCCTTTATTTCCGGAACGAGGCCCGGCCCCGCATAGACGAGGGCCGTGTAGAGCTGAACCAGGCTGGCGCCGGCCCGGATCTTGGCGAAGGCCGTCTCCGGCCCGTCGACGCCTCCGACGCCGATGAGGGGCACACGGCGTTCGACGCGCAGGGCCGTCTGGGCCAGAAGCCTCGTCGAGATTTCGAAGAGCGGGCGGCCGGACAATCCGCCGGCCTGCGCCGCCAGCCCCGTCTCGATCAGGCTGTCAGGTCGCGCCACGGTGGTGTTCGAGACGACGAGGCCGTCGACACCGCGCGCGAGCGCCGTCGCCACGACGGCGTCGAGGTTCTCCTCGGAGAGATCCGGCGCGATCTTGAGGAGAAGCGCCGTGCGCGACCCGCGCCGTGAATCGGCGACGTCGCGGGCCTCGACCGAGCGCGCGAGCAACTCGTCGAGGAAAGCCTCGCCCTGCAGGTCGCGCAGGCCGGGGGTGTTCGGCGACGAGATGTTGATCGTCAGGAACTGCGCCAGACCGCTCAGGGTGGAGACGAGAACGACGTAGTCGGCGATGCGATCGCCGGAATCCTTGTTGGCTCCGATGTTGACGCCGATGATCCCGCTGCGTCCCAGACGTTTGTCGAGGCGCGTCGCGATCGCCGCGACGCCGTCGCTGTTGAGGCCGAAGCGGTTGATCACCGCGCCATCGCGCGGCAGCCGGAAGACGCGCGGGCGCGGATTGCCGGGCTGCGGCAGCGGCGTGACGCCGCCGCATTCGACGAAGCCGAATCCGAGCGAGAGCAATTGGTCCGGCGCCTCGCACTGCTTGTCGTAGCCTGCGGCGAGGCCGAGCGGACTGGGGAAGCGCAGCCCGAAGGCCTCGACGGCGAGCGCCGGGTCGTCGGGAGCGGAAGGCAGCGCCGGCAGCAGCGCCAGCGACCGGATCGAGGCCGCGTGGGCCGTCTCCGGATCGAGCGCCTGCAGGAAGGGGCGCGCCAGGGAGTACAACACGCCCATCATGGGATCGTCTCCGGAAACGAATGGGTCCCGTCGACGTTCATCGGCAGGGGCTCGACCGAGATCACCGCCGCGAGCTCGAGCGGGCCGAAGAGATGGGGAAACAGCGCGCCGCCGCGCGACGGCTCCCAGAGAAGCGCCTCGCCGAGCGCGTCGGGGTCGACGGCGACGAGCACCAGATCCGATTGACCGCGGAAATGCCTGGCCGCGGTCTCGCGCACCTGCTCGGCCGTCGAGAAGTGGATGAACCCGTCCGCGAGGTCGACCGGAGCGCCCTCGAAACGCCCGACGTTCTCAGCGGCGCGCCAGAGGGCGGCCGGAGCGATCTTGTAGATCGACTGGTTCTCGGCGGTCGACATGCATTCTCCCGTAGCGCGGGCGCGCCCGCGTATTCATCGCATAGCGGAAGCGTCGCGCGCGAGGCAAGCCGTGTGGACGTCCTCAGAAAGAATTTGCCGGAAACGCCAATATCAGGTATATTTCCTAATATAGGCGGCCCGTCTTAATTTCGCCGCCTTCTCTTCGGAGCCGCTCATGCTGACCCATAGTCAGATCTGGTCCGCGATCGACCGGCTCGCGGAGCGTCACGGATTGTCGGCCTCGGGACTGGCCCGCCGGGCAGGGCTCGACGCGACGAGTTTCAACAAGTCGAAACGGGTGAGCGCGGACGGGCGCGAGCGTTGGCCGTCGAGCGAGTCGATCGCCAAGATTCTCGGCGCGACCAGTTCGACCGCCCGCGATTTCGTCAGCCTGATCGATCCGGACGCCGGCGTTCCGCCCGCGACGATCCCGCTCGTCGGCTGGGCGCAGGCGGGCGCGGGGCGCTTCTTCACCGAGGACGGCATGCCCTCCGGCGCGAGCTGGGACGAGATCGAGTTTCCCGAACCCGGGCTCGACAAGGTCTTCGCCCTGGAGGTCTCCGGCGATTCCATGGAGCCGCTCTACCGCGACGGCGACGTTCTGATCGTTTCGCCCGGCGCCAGCGTGCGCAAGGGCGACCGGGTCGTCGTACGGCTCCACAACGGAGAGGTCACGGCGAAAGAGCTCTGGCGGAAGACCGCGCGAAATCTCGAATTGCGGTCGCTCAACGAGGTCCACGAAAATCGTCTCGTGCCGCTCGGCGACATCGCCTGGGTCGCTCGCATCATGTGGGTCCGGCAGTAATTCGTCGACCGAACGGGGCTCGCGAATACGGGTCGTCGAGACGAGGGCTCAGGCCGCGCTGGCGGCGCGCGAGGCGACGCCGACCTTGGCGGCGAGGATGACGGCCTGCGTGCGGCTGTCGACGCCCAGCTTCTGGAGAATCGCGGAGACGTGCGCCTTCACCGTGGCTTCGGAAACCGCGAGCTCATAAGCGATCTGCTTGTTGAGCAGGCCCTCGGACAGCATCATCAGGACGCGAACCTGCTGGGGCGTGAGCGTCGCGAGGCGCCGGGCGATCTCGCCCGCTTCGTCGTCCTCGGGGGCGTCCATGTCCAGATCCGGCAGGGTCCAGACCGCGCCGGCGAGCACGGCTGCGAGCGCCTCGCCGATCTTCTCGATGTCGAGGGATTTCGGAATGAAGCCGGAGGCGCCGAAGGCGATGGCGCGGCGCATGACGGCCGCATCCTCCGAACCCGAGACGATCACCACCGGCGTCGAGGGATGCTGCGCGCGCAGATAGATCAGCCCCGAGAAGCCCTGGGCCCCGGGCATGGCGAGATCGAGCAGGACGAGATCGACCTCGCCTTCGGCGCGAAGAACCTGACCGAGCCGATCGAGGTCGCCCGCCTCGACGATACGCGCTGTCGGAAGAAACGAGGTGATCGCCTGCCGCAGCGCGCCGCGAAACAGCGGATGATCGTCGGCGATGACTATCGTCGTCTGTGCGTCGCCCTCCATGCTCCCCCCGACCGTGGATTTTCTCGCGTTCTGTTGCCGTATTGTCGAACTTTCACACTCAATTGCAACTTTCGTATTGCGTCATCCACGCAATACGCCTTGCCACGGCTCGAAACGGGGGCTCATCCAGCCCCGATCGGACCGCGCAGCGAACAAATTTTGTTAATCACCGGTCCGTAATCATTCGGGAAACAACGAACCATGAGCTCGTCTGATGTCCCGCACTGTCTCGAAAACCGAAGATCTACGCTGCGCAGCCTGCAGGGAAGGGCAACAATTCGACACTCCTTTCTCCATGGCCTTCCAACCGATCGTCGATATCGCGGGCGGCGCGATCTTCGCGTATGAAGCGCTCGTTCGCGGACTGTCCGGCGAGGGCGCCGGCGCCATCCTGTCCAGCGTCAACGACGAAAACCGCTACGCCTTCGACCAGGCCTGCCGCATTCGGGCCATCGAACTGGCCGCGCAGCTGCGCCTGCCCGAGCGCGCGCAGGCGGTGTCGATCAATTTTCTTCCCAACGCCGTCTATCGTCCGGAAGTCTGCATCCGCGCGACGCTCGCGGTCGCCGAGCGGGTCGAGTTCCCCCTCGACGCGATCGTCTTCGAATTGACCGAGGGCGAGGCGCTCGCCGAACCCGCTCACCTGAAGCGGATCGTGGAGAGCTATCGCAAGATGGGCTTCCGCACCGCGATCGACGATTTCGGCGCCGGGTTCTCGGGGCTCAACCTGCTCGCCCAGTTCCAGCCCGATCTCGTCAAGCTCGACATGCAGCTCGTGCGCGACATCGACAAGGAGCCCGTGAAGCGCGTCATCGTCGGCGGCATCGTGAAGATCTGCAACGATCTCGGCATCGGCGTCATCGGCGAAGGCGTCGAGACGGCGCCGGAGAGCGCGGCCCTGCTCGACCTCGGCATATCGATCCAGCAGGGCTACCATTTCGCGCGACCCGCCTTCGAAGCGCTGCCCGACGTCGCGCCGAGCGCGCCGGGGCTATCCTGACGGCGCCAGCAGCGCCGCAAGCGTCTCGATCCTGTCGGCCTCGGCCGCCGGCTTGTCCCAGCGGATGCGGTGGATGCGCGGAAAGCGCATCGCCAGCCCCGACTTGTGGCGCGTCGACCGCTGGAGCCCCTCGAACGCAACCTCCAGAACGAGCCCGCCATCCGCGCCGTGCGCGACCTCCCGCACAGGCCCGAAGCGGTTCGCGGTGTTGTTGCGCACGTAGCGATCGAGCTGGATCAGCTCCTCGTCGGTGAAGCCGAAATAGGCCTTGCCGACGGGAACGAGCCGGTCGCCTTCGGCGTCCTCGCGCCAGACCCCGAAGGTGAAGTCCGAATAGTAGGACGAGCGCCGTCCGTGGCCGCGCTGGGCGTACATCAACACCGCGTCGACGAGATGCGGATCGCGCTTCCATTTGAACCAGTGCCCCTTGGGGCGCCCCGGCAGATACGGGCTGTCGGCGCGTTTGATCATCACGCCCTCGACCGCGAGCGCATCCTCGCCCGCCCCTCCCGTCGAGGGGTCGCTGCGCGCGGCGGCGAGCGTCTCCCAATCGCCGAAATCGATGAGCGGCGAGAGATCGAGTCGCGGATTGGGGCGGCGCGCGAGATAATCCGCGAGCAGCGCCCGGCGACCCGTGAACGGCAAGGCGCGCAAATCCTCGCCGTCGAGCGCGAGGAGGTCGTAGGCCCGGATATGCGCCGGATAGTCGACCATCTGCTTGCGCGAGACGACCTTCCGGTTCAGCCGTTGCTGCAGGACGTTGAAGCTCTCGACGCGTCCCTCGCGCAAAATCAGAAGCTCGCCGTCGATCGTCGCCTCGCCGTCGAGCGCCTCGAGGAGATCGGGAAACGCCGCGGAGATATCCTCGCCGCTGCGGGAGTAGAGCCGCCGCCCCAGACGCCCGGCGCCGTCGCGCCCGCTCGAAGCCTGGACGCGGATGCCGTCCCATTTCCACTCCGCCATGAACTGCGACGGATCGAGAGCGGCGAACTCGGCCTCGTCGACGGGATGCGCCAGCATCGGCGGGCGGAACGGCGTTGGATCGTCGGAGACGGGCTTCTCCCCCCGTCCCTCCGCCCAGGCGAAGAGGCCGGCATAGGGCGGCGACAACCCGTGCCACACCTCTTCGATGGCGTCGGGCTCCAGATCGCCGAGCCGCGCCAGCGCGGTCTTGGCGAGCCGGGCCGAGACGCCGACGCGCAGCGAACCGGTGATCAGCTTGAGGAGCGCCCAGCGCCCGTTCTCGTCGAGCGCGTCGAGCCAGTCGGCCAGAACCCGGGGAAGCTCGGCGCGCGATCCCGACGCCAGCCTCTCGACGACGGACGAGAGCGTCGGCGCGGGCGCCGCGCGCGCGCCCTCCCCCGCCCGTGGCCAGAGCAAGGCCGTCGTCTCGGCGAGGTCGCCGACGTAATTGTAGGAGAGTTCGAACAGGACCGGGTCCGTCCGCTCAGCGATCAGCGCGCGGATCAGGCCCGATTTCGCCTCGCGAAAGCGCAGCTCCCCCGTGATCGCGGCGAGGGCGAAGCCGCGTTCGGGATCGGAGGTGTGGGCGAAATAATCCGTCAGCAGGCGGATCTTGGCGTTGCGGCCCGCCTCGAATGCGAGCCTGTCGAGAAGCGCGGCGAAGGCCTCCATATCAGCCGCCCTCCTCGGTTTCCTCGCCGTAGCCGAGGAGATTGAGCGGACGTCCGACGATGCCTTGCGTCCCGCACCAGTGCACGAGCGCGTCCGCCTCGCCATGCGTCACCCAGACCTCGCCGGCGCCGGTCTCGCGGATCGTGGCGACGAGCCCGTCCCAGTCCGCGTGGTCCGAGACGACGAGCGGCAGCTCGACGCCCTTCTGGCGGGCGCGCGCGCGAACCCTCATCCAGCCGCTGGCGAAACAGGCGACCGGATCGGGAAACTTGCGCGACCAGAGGTCCTGCATGGCGGAGGGCGGGCAGATGACGATCTCGCCGCCGAGCTTCGCGCGGTCCGTGGCGGCGACCTTCACGGTTTCGCCGAGGTCCACGCCCTGGGCGGCGTAGAACGCCGTCAGCTTTTCCAACGCGCCGTGGAGATAGATCGGCCGGTCGTAGCCCTCCTCGCGCAGGAGCGCCATCATGCGCTGCGCCTTGCCGAGCGCATAGGCGCCGACGAGATGCGCGCGCTCGGGGAACAGCGCGAGCGAGGCGATGAGTTTCCTCGCCTCGGCGCGCGCGTCGGGATGGCGAAATACTGGCAGTCCGAAGGTCGCCTCGGTGATGAACACGTCGCAGGGCGTGCATTCGAACGGCGCGCAGGTCGGGTCCGACGCGCGCTTGTAGTCGCCCGAGGCGACGAGCCGCGTTCCGCCCGCCTCGATGACGATCTGCGCCGAGCCCAGCACATGTCCGGCCGGCGCGAACCGCACGGACACGTCGCCGACGCGCAGGGTCTCGCCGAGCCGGGCCGCCTGCGTCGTCCCCGCGAAATTCTCGCCGTAGCGCACGCCCATGATCGCCAGCGTTTCCGCCGTCGCCAGCACATGCGCGTGGCCCGGCCGGGCGTGATCGGCGTGGCCATGCGTGAGGAGCGCCCGGTCGACCGGGCGCAGGGGATCGATATGGAAGCCGCCCGACGGGCAATACAGGCCCTGCGGCGTGAGGGTGAGGAGATCGGCGGCGCGGGTCATCGGGTTTGATATAGGCGCCCGCTCGCCCGCCGACGAGGCCTCAGCGCGCCGCCATCAGCCGCGCGGCGTAGCGCGCCATCAGGTCGATCTCGATGTTGAGCGGATCGCCGTCGCCGCGCTCGCCCCATGTCGTGACCGCCAGCGTGTGGGGGATGAGCAGCACCGAGAACATGTCGCCCTCGACGCTGTTGACGGTGAGCGAGGTCCCGTCGAGGCAGATCGAGCCCTTCTCCGCGATGAAGCGCGAGATCGCGGCGGGCGCCTCGACGTCGAAGCGCGCGGTCGGCCCCCATTCGCCCTCCGCCGTCACCGCGACGCGCCGCACGATGCGCGCGACGCCGTCGACATGGCCGGTGACGATATGCCCCCCGAGCTCGTCGCCGAGCTTCAGCGAGCGCTCGAGGTTCACCCGCGTCCCGACGCGCCAGTCCCCGACCGTCGTGCGCGCCAGCGTCTCGGCGGCGGCGTCGACCTCGAACCATGAGCCGCCTTCCCGCTCGCCGAACGCGACGACGGTGAGGCAGGGGCCGCCGCAGGCGATGGAGGCGCCGAGCGCGATCGTCGCCGGATCGTAGCCGCTCTCGATGCGCATCCGCCGCAGGTTCTCGCGATCCGCGACCGAGACGACCGTTCCGACATCCGTGACGAGCCCGGTGAACATCTAGATTTTCCTCTCGAAGGTCTCGAACCGATCCTCGCCGGCCAGCGTCTCGCCGGAACCGCGCATGTGGTCGTCGATGTAGCGCGCCAGCGCCGGCCCGACAGCCGGGAGCCCCGGAGCGTCGAGGCAGCCTGCTCCCGTGATGAGCACCGCTTCGTCGATCAGCCCCGCCTCGGCGAGCCCGCCCGCCAGCGCCGGCCCGCCCTCGCAGAAGACCCGCGTGATCCCCCGCGCGCCGAGCAGCCGCATGGCTTCGTCGAGACGCACGCGGCCCGTCTCGTCGGCCCCGACGCGCATGACGTCGACGCCCATCGCGACGAGCCGGCGTTCCGCCTCGACGGGCGCGGCGATGGTCGCGATCACCCAGGTCGGCGGCGCGCCGGCGTTGCGCACGACCTGCGCTTCCGTCGCGAGGATGAGGTTGCTGTCGATGACGACGCGGATCGGAGAGCGGTCGCCGAGCCCCGGAAGGCGCACGTCGAGGCGCGGATCGTCGGCGGCGACGGTGCCCGCCCCGACCATGATCGCGTCGGCATGCGCGCGCATCAGGTGAACGCGCGCGTTGGCGATCGCGCCGGTGATCATCAGGCGCTCGGCGCCGGCCGCCGCGGCGAAACCGTCGCGGGTGCGCGCGAGCTTGAGCGTCACGGCCGGACGCCCCTGCGTCACCCGCAAGATGTGCCCGCGATGGCTGCGCGCCGCCTCCGCGGCGCCGATACCGGTGGTGACGAGCACGCCGGCCTGCCGCAGGAGCGCGTGCCCGCGCCCGGCGACGCGCGGATCGGGATCGGCGATCGCAGAGACCACGCGCGAGACGCCGGAGGCGAGGATCGCTTCGGCGCAGGGCGGGGTCTTGCCGTGATGCGAGCAGGGCTCCAGCGTGACGTAGATCGTCGCGCCGCGCGCCCCCTGCCCCGCCGCGTCGAGCGCCACCCGTTCGGCGTGGGGGCGCCCGCCCGGCTGCGTGGCGCCGCGCGCCACGATGACGGGCGCGCCGCTGTCGAATGAGACGACGATGGCGCCGACGGCGGGGTTCGGCCAGGTCAGGCCCAGCTGCCGCTCGGCGATCGCAAGGGCGGAGCGCATGAAGCGCTCGTCATGACCGCGCGCGGCGTCCATCAGGACCATCGGGTCCGCGTGCGCGTGGGGGCTCATCGCGCGGCGTCCGGATCGCCGTCGAGGTCGTTCTCGTCCTCCCGCCCGTCGAGGCCGCCGATGAGTTCGGCGAAGTCGCGCGCCTCGCGGAAGTTCTTGTAGACGGAGGCGAAGCGCACATAGGCGACGTCGTCGACGGCCTTGAGGCCCTCCATGACCAGTTCACCCAGGGTCTCGCTCGGAATGTCGCCGTCGCTCGTCGCCTCGAGCTGGCGCACGATGCCGTTGAGCATCCGCTCGACGCGCTCGGGATCGACGGCGCGCTTGCGTAGCGCGATGTCGATGGAGCGCTTGAGTTTGTCGCGGTCGAAGGGCGCGCGCTTGCCCGAGCGCTTGACGACGAAGAGCTCGCGCAACTGGACGCGCTCGAAGGTCGTGAACCGCCCGCCGCAATCCGAGCAGACGCGACGGCGACGGATCGCGGCGGAATCTTCCGTCGGCCGCGAATCCTTCACCTGCGTGTCGAGGCTACCGCAATACGGGCAGCGCATGGCGCCCGCCGCTTATCCGTAGATCGGGAAACGGCGCGTGAGCGCGTGGGCGCGCTCCTTCACCGAAGCCTCGACCGAGCCGTTGCCGTCCTCGCCGTTCGCGGCGAGACCGTCGAGCGCCTCGACGATCAGCTTGCCGACCTCGCGGAATTCGGCGACGCCGAAACCGCGCGTCGTGCCCGCCGGCGTGCCGAGACGGATGCCCGACGTGACCATCGGCTTCTCGGGATCGAAGGGCACGCCGTTCTTGTTGCAGGTGATGTGGCAGCGCGTGAGCGCGGCCTCCGCCGCCTTGCCGGTCAGCTTCTTGGGGCGCAGGTCGACGAGCATGAGGTGGTTGTCCGTGCCGCCCGTGGTGATGGCGTAGCCGCCCGCCGCGATCGTGTCGGCCAACGCCTTGGCGTTCTCGACGACGGCCTTGGCGTAGATCTTGAAGTCGGGGCGAAGCGCCTCGCCGAAGGCCACGGCCTTGGCGGCGATGACGTGCATCAGCGGGCCGCCCTGAAGGCCGGGGAAGATCGCCGAGTTGAATTTCTTCGCCAGATCCTCCTCGTTGGTGAGGATCATGCCGCCGCGCGGGCCGCGCAGCGTCTTGTGGGTCGTCGTCGTGACGACATGCGCGTGCGGGAACGGCGAGGGATGCGCGCCGCCGGCCACGAGGCCCGCGAAATGGGCGATGTCGACCATGAAATACGCGCCGACGGCGTCGGCGATCTCGCGGAACTTCGCGAAGTCCCAGTGGCGCGGATAGGCGGAGCCGCCCGCGACGATCACTTTCGGCTTATGCTCGTGGGCGAGGCGCTCGACCTCGTCCATATCGACGCGCTGGTCCTCGGGGCGGACGTTGTAGCTCACCACGTTGAACCACTTGCCCGACATGTTGACGGGAGCGCCGTGGGTGAGATGGCCGCCGGCGGCGAGGTCGAGCCCCATGAAGGTGTCGCCCGGCTTCATCAACGCCATGAACACGCCCTGATTGGCCTGCGAGCCGGAATTGGGCTGGACGTTGGCGAACTTGCAGTCGAACAGCCGGCAGGCGCGCTCGATGGCGAGCTTCTCGGCGATGTCGACGAACTGGCAGCCGGCGTAGTAGCGGCGGCCCGGATAGCCCTCCGCGTACTTGTTGGTCATCACCGAGCCCTGAGCCTCGAGCACCGCGCGCGAGACGATGTTCTCCGACGCGATCAGCTCGATCTCCTCGCGCTGCCGGCCGAGCTCCTGGTCGATCGCCGATGCGATCTCCGGGTCCGCGTCGTGCAGGCTCGCGGAGAAGAAGGAGTTCGACAGGTGGTTCGGCTTCGCTTGGCTCGCGCTCATATCATCCTCGCAATTTCCGGCTCGCGCCGCCCAAAATTCCGGTACGCGCGCCGTCTTCGGTGCTCGCGCGGGTGTTATCACGCTGGTTCCCGACCGCAAAGATCGAAACTTGTCGCGGGCTATGCGTCAGGAGCGGAACAGGCGGGAATATTGCGTCTCGTGCAGCATCGCGCCGAGATCGGACTTGAAGAGGCAGCCGCCGAGATCCTCGACGCCGCTCGCCTCAGCCTCGGCGGCGATGTCCGCGACGCGCGGCATGAGCGCGGCGATGGCCTTCTGCCCGTCCGTCTGGCCCGTGATCCCGAGGCGAATGGCGGCCGATACGAGACTGGCGAGAAAGCTCGTCAGATAGGCAAGCAGCGTGTCGGTCAGCGGAATGGCGTGGCCCGCGGCGGCGAGGCCGACCGCCACCGGATAGGGCGTCTCACCCGTAGCGGCGGCGCGATAGCGCGCGGCGGCTTCGCACGGCCACGAGGCCGCGATGGCCGAGAGAAACGCGTCGCCCTGCATGCAGGTCTCGAGCCGGCGCTCGGACGAGGAGGCGAGCGCGCGGCCGAGTTCGGCCCATTGACGCAGGCGCTCGGGATCGGACGCGTCGCGATGGGCGAGCGCGAGGAGGATCGCGTCGTTGCGCCCGGCGCCGTGGGCGAGGATGTCGTCGAGCCAGTCGCGAAGCGCGGCGGCGTCCGTGACGTCGCCGGCCTCGAAGGCCCATTCGAGCCCGTGCGAATAGGCGAAGGCGCCGACCGGAAAGGCCGGCGACAGCCAGATCATCAACGCCGGGTGCGTGGTCATTCAGCGTTGGCGATGGCCGTGATCGTGCGCATGGGTGTCATGCGCGTGATGATCATGCGCGTGATCGTGCCCGCAGCCGCAGCCCGGACCATGCTCGTGCGCATGAGAATGAGTCTCGGAATGCGCCTCCGAATGAGCATGGCCGTGCCCGTGGGAATGCGCCTCGGCGTGGCTGTGAGAATGCGCGTGCGCATGCCCGTGATCATGCGAATCCCCGTGATCGTGATCGCAATCCGGCCCACAGACATGGTCGTAGGCCCCCCGCTCCGGCTGGAACGGGCGCTCGACCCTGGCGGCGATCCCGCCCTGCCCGCGCACCATTTCGGCGAGGACGTGATCCTCCTCGATATAGATTGCGTCTGCCGTGATCTCGGCGGGCGTGTGCCGGTTGCCGATGTGCCAAGCGAGACGCATCAGGCGCGAGGGGTTCTCGGCGCGGATCTCGAGCAGCGGCTGGGCGGCGGCGCGCACGCGCACGAGGCGCCCGTCCTCGAGCTTCACCGCGTCGCCGTCGCCGAGCGCGACGGCCTTTTCGAGATCGAGCAGGAAGGCGAGGCCGCCCTCGCCCGTCAGCGTCACGCGCCGGCGATGCCGGCCCTCGTGATCGAGCGTCACCGTGTCGACGACCTTGTCGTCCTTCACGGCGGGTTTGCGGACGACGCTGGTTGCGCGCAACATGTCTGGCCTCTGGGATGAACGGATCCGGCTTTCATGCGCGAGGTTATGCGAGGCGGCGACGCGATGAAAGGAGCATCGCGCCGCAGAGACTCGAATACGCTGATCGCCGCTCAGCTCCGGGTCGGGTAGTTCGGGCTCTCGCGGGTGATCGTCACGTCGTGGACATGGCTCTCGCGCAGGCCGGCGTTGGTGATGCGCACGAATTCGGCGCGCTCCTGGAAGTCGAGGAGCGTGCGGCCGCCGACATAGCCCATCGCGGCGCGAAGCCCGCCGGTGAGCTGGTGCAGCACCGCCGAGACCGGCCCCTTGTAGGGAACCTGCCCCTCGACGCCTTCCGGCACGAGCTTCATCTGGTCCTTGATGTCCTGCTGGAAGTAGCGGTCGGCCGAGCCGCGCGACATGGCGCTGACCGAGCCCATGCCGCGATAGCTCTTGTAGGAGCGGCCCTGATAGAGGAACACCTCGCCCGGCGCTTCGTCGGTGCCCGCGAGCAGCGAGCCGATCATGACGCAGGAGGCGCCGGCGGCGAGCGCCTTGGCGAGATCGCCCGACGACTTGATGCCGCCATCGGCGATGATCGGCGTATTCGTCGAGGACGCCGCTTCCGCCGCCTCCATGACGGCGGTCAACTGGGGCACGCCGACGCCCGCGACGATGCGCGTCGTGCAGATCGAGCCCGGCCCGATGCCGACCTTGATCGCGTCGGCCCCGGCGTCGATCAGCGCCTGCGCGCCCGCGCGCGTCGCCACGTTGCCGGCGATCACCTGCACGGCGTTCGAGAGCTTCTTCACACGGGTGACGGCTTCGAGCACCTTCGAGGAATGGCCGTGGGCGGTGTCGACCACGATCACGTCGCAGCCGGCGTCGATCAGCATCTCGGAGCGCTCGTAGCCGCCCTCGCCGGTGGTCGTCGCGGCGGCGACGATGAGGCGCCCTTGCGCGTCCTTGGCGGCGAGCGGGTGCGCGACCTGCTTCTCCATGTCCTTGACGGTGATCAGGCCGATGCAACGGTAATGATCGTCGACGACGAGGAGCTTCTCGATGCGGAACTGGTGGAGCAGCCGGCGCGCCTCGTCCTGCGTGACGCCTTCGCGGACGGTGATGAGCCGGTCCTTGGTCATCAGCTCGGCGACGCGCTGGGCGGGATTGTCGGCGAAGCGCACGTCGCGGTTCGTCAGGATGCCGACGAGCTTGCCCTTGTGGCCCGAGGGTCCGCGCTCGACGACCGGAATGCCGGAAATGCCGTTGCGCTTCATCAGGTCGAGCGCGTCGGCCAGCGTCTCGTCGGGATAGATCGTGATCGGGTCCATCACCATGCCCGATTCGTACTTCTTGACGAGGCGGACCTGGTTGACCTGCTCGGGCGCTTCGAGATTGCGGTGGATGACCCCGATGCCGCCGTTCTGCGCCATGGCGATCGCCATACGCCCCTCGGTCACGGTGTCCATGGCGGAAGCCGCGATCGGCATGTTGAGCGAGAGGAGGTTGGTCAGGCGCGTGCGAATATCGACGTCGCCGGGCAGCACTTCCGAGTGTCCGGGACGGAGCAGTACGTCGTCGAAGGTGAAGCCCTCGACGAACCGGTCTTCAATCATGCGCGCCATCGTCAACCCTTTCCAGCGAACGGTCCGGCGAGGATTGTTGAGCGCGGAAACGAAGGCCGCCGCTCGCCGGGAGTTGACGAGGGCGCGTAGCATGCGCGCAGGGTTTCGTCGAGGGAAATGACGGCGCGGCGCGGTGGAAAATGCTGCGCCGCGACATCATTACCCGGTCTCGTCAGCGCAGGCGCTCCAACAGGCCCGCGATCAGCTTCGCGCGCGGCGCGATGGAGGACACGAGCGCGTATTCCTGCAACGTGTGCGCGCCGTCGCCGTCGATCCCCAGGCCGTCCAGCGTCGGCACGCCCATCACGGCGGTGAAATTGCCGTCCGACCCGCCCCCGGTGCGCGGCACGTCGAGGACGTCGAGGCCGATGTCGCGGCCGACCTCCTGCGCCAGCGCGAACAGGCCCTCGACCTGCGGCGTCTTCTCGAAGGGCGGCCGGTTCATGCCGCCCGTGACGCTCACCTTGAAATCGGGCGCGAGCGGCGAAAGGCCCTTCATGCGGGCGGAGAATTCCTCGCCGTCGGCGACGGTGACGACGCGCAGGTCGACCGAGAAGCGGCAATGCTGCGGCACCGTGTTCATGGCCGTGCCGCCGCTGATCAGCCCGACGGTGGTCGTGACGCCGCGCTCGTAATCCGTCATCGCGTCGATCAGCGCGATCTGGCGCGCGGCCTCGTGGATGGCGTTGCGCCCCTCGTGATGCCTCGAACCCGAATGGGCCGGACGGCCCTCGATCGCGATGTCGAAGCGTCCGACGCCCTTTCGCGAGGTGACGATGCGGCCGCCGTCGCGGGCCGGCTCGGTGACGAGCACGGCCGAGGCGGAGCGTCCGAGATCCTCGATCAGGCCGCGCGTCGTGATCGAGCCGATCTCCTCGTCGGGCGTGAACAGAAAGACCAGCGGACGGGCGCTCGTTCCCCGGCGCGCCACTTCGAGAAAGGCTTCGAGCGCCAGGCAGGCGCCGCCCTTCATGTCGTAGATTCCCGGCCCGTAGAGTCGGTCGCCGTCGCGGCGCACGGGCAGATCCTTCTCGGCCGTGCCGATCGGATGCACGGTGTCGAGATGCGAGAGCACGAGAATCGGCTCGCGGCCGTTGTCCGGTCCCGCGCGCAGGATGACGCCGCCGCCGAGTCCGTCGCGTCCCGGATAGCGCTCGATCGCCACCGGCTCGCTTTCGACCTCCGACACGAGCAGATCCATCATCGCGTTGACGGCGTTCGCGTTGCGGGTCGGGCTCTCGAGCCGCGTCCAGGCGGCGATGCGCTCGACGATCGCCGCGATGCGGGCTTCGTCAGAGAAGGCGTGAATGGCGGAGTTGGGATCGATCCCGGTCATCTGTGAGGTCATGGTCGCTCGCTGCTGGCCGAAGAATGGTGCGAGCCACCAGTGTTAAGCGAGCGAGCGGCGCAAGCGAAGCGGCCGCGCGGCCAAGCCCCTGCTGGGGTTAGCGCACCCGGACCGGCGATCGCGGCCGCTGGGACCAAATTTTGATGGATCGGGCGTCGTGCGCCGGGCTCGACGACAGGGCTGAGAGTCGCGCCGCCTTCAGCTGCGGAACGCCATCTCGTCATCCTTGCGGGCGAGCATGCGTCCGAACTGGAGACGTTGGTCGAAAGTCTGCATTTCTTCGCGAACCGCGTTGAGCTGGTTCTCGACGTTCGCCGGCGAACCCGGCAGGCTGTCGGCGATCGCCGCCGTCGGCGACTGCGCCGGCTCCATCAGGAGCGAATCGACCATCAGCATGGCGAAAATTTCCGTGAGCGTCTGCCCGACGTTGTCGCCCTGCCCGTTCGCCTGGCCGGAAATCACGTTGCCGTTGTTGTTGAGCGGGGAAATCGCCATGGCGTTCAATCCGTTGGCCGGCCCGGCCGCGCGTGATGCGCCGCCGGGCCGAATGCCTTACGAGCGGTACAACGTCTGGACGGCCTGCGGACGGCGGGCGTTGTCCTGGTTCTGCGCCTCGGTGGAGGATTCCAGACCCTTGCGCTGACCGGTGTTGCTGTTGAGCGTCAAGCTCGTCAGCATCGATTCCTGCGTGTTGATGTTGTCCGCGGTGCGCATGGCCGACTGGAAGGCCTGATTCTGCGCGACGGCGCTCGAAATCTGATTGAGCATCGCGGCGGTGTTGTCGGTGGTGATGGGCGTCGTGTTGCCAATGCCAGTAGCCATAGCCTTCTCCTCACAGGTGCTTGCGACTTGCACCTATGATTGCAAAAATCTGGCGATAGCGTCAATGAAAAATTAATAAGTTTTTATGCCCTGAACCTATGATGGTTAACGCGCCCCCGTCGCCTGAAGCGTCGGGAGCGCGTTGACCGGGCGGACCTGCGTCAGGCGCGATAGCCCTGCGACGTCCGGTCCGAGTGCTTCTTAACGTCCTGAGCGGCGCCGGTCATGATCTGGTCCACGCCCGCGCGCATCATCGCGTTGGTGTTCGTCTGGACCGAGGTCAGGATCGACTGCTTCGTCATCTCGTTGTCGGCCTCGCGCTGGGCCTGCTGGATCGCGGCCTGGTCACGGGAGCCGCCCGAGATGGTGTTGATGATGTTGCCGACGTCGATGCGGCTGCCGCTTCCGCCACCGAAAAGGCTACCGACTGCTCCGAGCGCTGCACCCAACATGAGAACCTCCTGTGTTTCGTCTGCGATGATCAAAACCTAACTGATATAATTTTTTATTTCAATACATGATTTTTTATAATGTTTTTTGGATTTTTATATAACTCAGATAGCCACATTCGGCGTGTTTAACGTTTCCTTAAGCGTGTCAGTCAATCCTACATAGCGCGCGGCGACGCCGCCGCCGTCCGGCCGCCTCGACGCGGCTCATGACGGAACATCGACCGGGATGACGATGCGGAGGCCTGTCTTGGCGCGAACCTGTCTGGCTCTCGGCGTCGGCCTCGCGGCGTCGGCGGCGATGGACGCTCGCGCTTTCGAAGCGCCCTTGCGGGCCTCCGAAGCGCGCGAAGCCCGCGCCGCGCCGTCGCAGCCGGAAGCCGCCGCGCTCGCGAGCCGCTACGGGCTCGATCGCGCCGACCGCGAGGAGAAGCTCGACGCGCCCATCGAACTCTTCGTGCGCGAGCGCGCGCTGGACGCCGTGATCGGCGACATCGCGCAGATCGCGGGGCTCCGCATGCGCGTCAACGACCGTCTCGACCGTGAGATCGTGTCCCAGCGTCGCATCTCGGGCAGCGTGCGCGACGCCCTCGACTCGCTTTCGGCCGAACACAATCTCGTCTGGTTCGCCGAGCGCGATCTCGTCGACGTGTCGCGGGCGGACACCGCCACGGTCAAAACCTTCCAGATCGGCGCTACGCGTGACGCGCGCATACGCGACGCCATCGCGCGGTTCGGCCTCGTCAACGCCGACTTCGCCCTGGAGGTCGACGAGACGAACGGCGTGGCGCGCGTCTTCGCGCCGCCGCGGCTGTCCGCGCGCATCGAATCCATCATCGTCGGTCTGCGCGCGCCCGTCGAAGCCGGCCGCCCCGTCGAGGTCATCCGCTTCGGGCTGCGCCAGCCCGCCGGCGATTGAGGAGGCCCGGGCCGTGCTCGCGACGCTCAGATCGCTCGGCCGGGCCGGATCTCCCGCCCGATCCGGAAACTCCGCCCTCCCGGACGAAGCGGCGCGGCCGATCGCGCGCGCGGCGCCGGACGCTCGGCCGGAGGAGCATCGGGAGGAGCATCCGGAGACTCCCTTTTCGATTAGCGTCTTCGACCGGGGCGAGCCCTGCTTCGCGCAGAACTTCGCCGCCGGCGAAGTGGTGATCGGCGGCGATTCCGAAGCCGACATCGTGATCACCGACGTCGATACGCCGGAAGTCGCCGTCCTGCGGCTCGAACGTATCGGCGCCGCCTGCCTCGTGACGATCACCGCGTTGTGCGGCGGCGTCGTGGCGCGCGGGCGCGAGTTGCCCGTCGGCCGTCCGCTCGTCTTCCCCGACGGGGCGCGGTTCACCGTCGCGGAGGATTACGCCTTCGAGATCGCGTTCGCGCCGGCGCAGTCCCCCGTAACGGGCCGCCGCTCGGCTCCGATCGCGCTGCTCGGCGTCGCGGCCGCCTGCGCCGCTGCGGGATGGATCCTGTCCGAACCGACGCCGCGCCAGGCCGGGACCCCGCCGACGACCGCGGTGGAGGCGGACTCGCGCCCCGGGAGCGCCTCACTCCTCGACGCCGCTGAGCTGCGCGCCCCGCCGGTCGCCGCCGACGACGATCCGGTCGCCCGGCTGGCGCTGGCGGAAACGGACCTGCGAGCCCGTCTCGTCTCGGCGAATCTGCTGCCGCCTCTCCGGGTGACGCGCCGGAGCGAGGCGCTTGCGGTCGAGGGGGGCGTGACGCCGGAGGAGCGGGACCGCCTGGTTGACGTGTTGCAGGCCTTTCACGCGCGCGCGCGCGTTCCTTTGGAGATGACCCTCGAATCCGACCCGCCGACCGCGCCGTTCTTCGCCTCCGTCGTCCTCCGCCCGCAAACCTTCGTCATCGGGGCCGACGGGCGGCGCTACGGCCTCGGACAGCGGCTTCCCGACGGCGGCCTGATCGAAAAAATCGACGAGACGAGCATCGTCGTTAACCGGGATGGACTACGAGAGCGTGTAGACTACGCCCGATAGAGGCATTGACGCGGGGACAGGCAGCGATGGCGGCGTTGAATCGCTTTCTCGCGGAATGCGCGAAGCGCCAGGATCTGGTGTTCGCGTTCTTTTTCGTTCTCATCGTCGCAATGCTGGTGCTGCCTCTGCCGACCTGGCTGATCGACGCGCTGCTGGCGTTCAATCTGACTATTTCCCTCGTGGTGCTGATCTCGACGACCTATCTCCGGTCGCCGCTCGAAATGTCGTCCTTTCCCTCGATCATTCTCCTGACGAGCATCATGCGCGTCGCGCTGTCGGTCGCGACGACGCGCCTGATCCTGGCGACGGGAGATCCCGGCGCGCTGATCGTCGCCTTCGGCGAATTCGTCATCAGCGGCAATCTCGTGGTCGGCCTCGTGATCTTTCTGATCATCGCCGTCGTGCAGTTCATGGTCGTCACGAAGGGCGCCGAGCGCATTTCGGAAGTCTCCGCGCGCTTCACCCTGGACGCCCTGCCCGGCAAGCAGATGTCGATCGACAACGACGTGCGCGCCGGGGACATCACCGCCGAAGAGGCGCGCGAGAAGCGCCAGACGCTGCAGCTCGAGATGCAGTTCCACGGCGCCATGGACGGCGCCATGCGCTTCGTGAAGGGCGACGCGATAGCGGGCCTCATCATCGTCTTCATCAACCTCGTGGGCGGCATGACCATCGGCATGGTCCAGCGCGGCCTCTCGGCGGGAGAAGCGGGCCGGCTTTATGTGCTGCTCTCCGTCGGCGACGGGCTGATCGCGCAGATCCCCGCCATGTTCATCGCGCTCGCCGCCGGAACGATCGTGACGCGCGTGACGACCGACAAGAGCTCCAATCTCGGTCGCGACATCACCCGTCAGATCGGCGCCGACCCGAAGGCGCTCGGCGTCGGCGGCGTGGTCGCGCTCGCGATGGGGTTCATTCCGGGCTTTCCGACGGTCGTCTTCTTTATACTGGGCGGGTTGCTGTGCGCCGGCGCCTGGGCGATGACCCGCGCCGCCGGACGCGCGAGCCGCGGCGAGACGGCGGCGGGCGCGGCCCCCGCGCCGTCGCCGGCGACGGGCGATAGCGACTCGCCGGTCGAGCAGATCGATCCCATGATGGCCGGCCCGGAAGAGCCGCTGCCGCTGCGCCCGGCGCAACCCGGCGACATCATGGTCGTGAGCGGCGAACCCGCGACGCTCGAGAAGCTGCGGCCCGACGAGGCCTACGATCATGTCGACCGCACGAAGGAAGCGTTCCTGCGCCGCATGGGCTTCTCGGCGCCGCCCGTCGGCTTTCGCTATGATCCCGGCCTCAGGCCCGGCGAATTCGTGATCGAGATCGACGACGTGCCGACCCATCGGTTCCTGATCGAGGGAATCGATCCCGACGGCCCGCTCACCGACGCGCAGGCTCGCGATTACGCGCAGCGCATCGCCGCGATCAGGCTCCGGCACGCATACGCGCTGTTCGGCGTGCCGGAAGCCGGCCAATGGCTCGAGGACATCAAGCCGAGCTGCGGGCGACTCGCCGTCGATATTCAGCAGCTGATGCCCTTCATGACATTGGTCGAGACCCTGCGCCGGCTCCTCGACGACGGCGTGGGCCTCAATCCGCCGCGCCTTGTGCTCGAAGGGCTCGTTCAGGCCTCGCAACGCTCGCAGGACCCCGAAATGGCGGCCGAGATCGTCCGCTCTTTCCTGCAGCGGCAGATTTCCCACGCCGCCGCCGACGGCTCGGGCCTCATCAACGCGCTGGTGCTCGATCCAGAGATTGAGACCGTGCTCCGCCAGACGACCGCGCCGGACCAGCGCGGCCCTGCGATTCGCGCGGCGGACGAAACCGTGCAGGCGTTCGTCGCGCAGGCCCGCGACGCGACGATCCGGAACGCTGAAGAATATGGCGCCGTCGTCTTCCTCGCCGCCTCCGACCTGCGTCGCCCGCTGCGACGGCTCCTCAAACAGAATGAGGTGAGCGTGCAGGTGCTGGCCTTCGCGGATATCGCACCGGGATTCGAAGTGCGCACCATCGAGGTCGTCAGCCCGGCCGCGCGGGCGGCGTGATTCGTCGAATTCCGACGAAAAAGTCACTGTTTTGGACGGGAAGGGCGCGCGCCGCCCGCCGCGACGCGCCGCGGCGCGGCCGCATCGGCCCGAAAAAGCGGGATCGCCCTCGATTTCGTTGCGTTTGTGCAACAGCGACCTGAAAAGGCCGCAAGCGGGCCGTTCGGGGGCGATCGTTAAGTTGATCCGAAAAGCGTCATGGCTATGGTGATTTTGCGACGGGGGGTCCCCGGTCGCAGCCTTCGTCGGACTTTCGATGGATCGGAGCCGGCGCAGGTGAATCGGGGAAAAGGGACGCAGACGAGCCTGACGGTTCCGAAGCACAACGCCCGCCCCTGGGTCTCGAAACTTTGGAGGTCAGTTATGAAGCTCGCCAAGAGCCTTCTTCTCGGATCCGCCGCCGGCCTCGCCGCGGTTGTGTCCGCTCAAGCCGCCGATCTGCCCGTCCGCAAGGCTGCCCCGGTCGATTACGTCCGCGTCTGCTCTGCTTACGGCACCGGCTTCTTCTACATCCCCGGCACCGAAACCTGCCTTCGCGTCACGGGCTACGTCCGTTACGAGTCGCGCTTCAGCGATCTCGGCCGTGGCACCAACCGCACCGTGGGCACCACGATTGTCGCTAACGACACGATCGTTGGCGCTCAACAGGTCGCTCGCGGCGGCGCCTATTCGCAGTTCGCCCGCGGCGCCGTCCGCCTCGACGCCCGCACGGCGACCGAGTACGGCCTGCTTCGCGCTTACATCTCGGGTCACTTCAATGGCGTCGCCGGCGCTAACGGCGCGGCCATCGAGTACGCCTACATCCAGTTCGGCGGCCTCACCGCTGGTCAGATCCCGTCCTTCTTCCGTCCGTTCGGCAACCCGGCCTTCAACGGCGGCGGCTGGCTCGCGGAAGACGCTCAGCCGTTGATCGCCTACACGGCGTCCTTCGGCGCCTTCTCGGCCACGATCGCCGCTGAGACGCCGAACTCGGTTGACAACCTCGCCAACGCGACGGCTTTCCAGGGCGGCGCAATTCGCGGACGCGTTGCCGGCAACATGCCGGACATCGTCGCGGCTCTCGCCTACCGCGGCGCTGGCTTCTCCGTTCACCTGAACGGCGCGCTGCACGAGATCCGTTCGACCAACCGCTTCGGCGCCAACAACGAGTTCGTCGACACGAAGTACGGCTTCGCGATCCTCGCCGGTCTCGGCGTCGATCTGCCGATGATCGGTTCGGGCACCAGCTTCCAGATCCAGGGTGTCTACGCTGACGGCGCGACGGCTTACGCCTCGATCGCCCAGGCGAACCGCCGCTTCTCGATCAACGCTGCCGACGCCTACGTCAACGCCGCCGGCGGCGTGAGCACCGCGACGGCTTGGGCGATCAATGCGCGCCTGAACCACGCCTGGACCCCGCAGGTCAGCCAGGTCGTTTACGGCACGTACGGCCAGTACGAGGCTCCCGGCGTCGTTCGCCGCACCTTCCCGGTCGGCACGACGGTGTTCAACGTTCAGAACGATCCCGGTGAGTTCACCAACTGGACCCTCGGCACCGTCGTCAGCTGGTCGCCTGTCGCCGGCTTCGCGATCTCGGGTGACGTGAACTACGCCCGCACCACGGCCGAGCGTCAGATCCTGATCGGTGGCACGGCTGGCGCCCCCGGCGCGGTCTACGCCAAGGACAACGATCGTTGGACCGCCACGCTGCGCATCCAGCGCGATTTCTGATCGGTTCATCCCGATCGGTTCAGGGAAGCCCCGGCTCACGCCGGGGCTTTTCCTGTTTCACGCCCTCATTTGGTCACGCTCGACCGGCACATCCCTCGTCAGACAGCCGCGCATGACGTCGCGTCCAGACGCAGGAGAAGTCCGATTCGGATATTGACCGCCATCGCGATCCTCATCGCCGGAGTCGGAGCTGCGTCTCTGGTGTTTCTGGGAGCGCAATCGCTCGACCAGCGCGTCGTCGACGTTCCGGCCCCCGCGTCCGAACGAACGGCGGCGATGACGTTTCCGCCGGAACCGGAACGGACCATCGTCACCGGGTCGCTCCCCGAACCGAAAATCGAAGCCGCCCTCCCCACGGAGCCGGGGCCCATCCTGTCCCTCTCCCGCTCGGGCGACTCGATCCTCATCAATGGGGCGGTCGGTGATCTGTCCGCCCTCGACGATTTCCGCGCCGCCGCGCGCGAAGCCTTCCCCACGGCCGGCGTCGAGGCGAACCTGCGTGGCGATCCCGCGCTCGACGGGGATATCGCGCAAGCGGGCCTCGCGGCGGTCGCGGCTCTCGCCCGGCTCGCGGAAGGCGAAGCGCGCATCGAGGACGGCGTTCTCGCCGTCGAGGGACGATCGCTCTACCCGCAGACGCAGGAAGCCGTGCGCGATCGCGTCGCGTCGCTGGCGCCGGCCGGCTGGCGGGTCGAACTCGCGGTCGACGAACCCGACGTCGAGCCCGCCCCCGAACCCGTGACGGCGGCCGCGCCGCAGCCCGTCGCTCAGCCTGCCGAGACGGACCCTTCGAGGGCGGAATGCGAAAGCCGATTGGCCGCCGCTCTCACGGACGACCCCATCGCCTTCGCCGTCGCCTCCTCGGACCTCGACGATTCATCCGACGATCAGATCGTCGCGCTCGCGGCGATCCTTGAGGATTGCGGCGACATCGCCGTCGAAATCGGCGGCCATACCGATTCGGACGGCTCCGAGGCCGCGAATTCGCGGATCTCCCAGGCCCGCGCGGACGCCGTGCGCGACGCGCTCGTGGCGCGCGGCGTCTCGCCGGAGCGTCTGACCGCCGTCGGATACGGCGAGGCCCGCCCGCTCGCTCCCAACGACACGGCGGAGAACAAGGCCCGCAACCGTCGTATCGAGATGGTGACGGCGCGCTGACGCCGCCGCCCGGCCGGCGAGCACGAGCGGCCCCGCCTCAGAACAGAAAGTATCGCTGCGCGAGCGGCAGTTCGGTCGCGGGCTCGCAGACGAGGAGTTCGCCGTCCGCCGTAACCGCGTAGGTCTCGGGATCGATCGTGATCTCGGGCGTCGCGTCGTTGTGAATCATGCTCTTCTTCGAGATCCCCGAGCGCACGTTCTCCACCGCGACGCACTCCTTGCCGAGGCCGAGCCTGCCGCGCACGTCGCGCGCCATCGCCGCCTGCGAGACGAAGGTCAGACTCGTCGCTTGTAGCGCCTTGCCGAAAGCGCCGAACATCGGACGGTAATGCACCGGCTGCGGCGTCGGGATCGAGGCGTTGGGGTCGCCCATGGCGGCCGCGATGATCGCGCCGCCCTTGATCACGAGTTTCGGCTTTACGCCGAAGAAGGCCGGGTCCCAGACGACGAGATCGGCGAGCTTTCCTGGTTCGACGGAGCCGATATGGCGGCTCACGCCATGCGCGATCGCGGGGTTGATCGTGTATTTCGCGACGTAGCGCTTCACCCGGAAATTGTCGGCGACGGCGCCTGCGTCCTGCGCCAGAGGGCCGCGTTGGACCTTCATCTTGTGCGCCGTCTGCCAGGTCCGCGTCACCACCTCGCCGACGCGCCCCATGGCCTGGCTGTCCGACGACATGATGGAGAGCGCGCCGATATCGTGGAGAATGTCTTCGGCGGCGATGGTCTCCTTGCGGATGCGGCTCTCGGCGAAGGCGAGATCCTCGGGAATCGAGGGATCGAGATGGTGGCACACCATCAGCATGTCGAGATGCTCGTCGATGGTGTTGACGGTGAAGGGCCGCGTGGGATTGGTCGACGACGGGATGACGTTCTCGAGCCCCGCGACTTTCATGATGTCGGGGGCGTGCCCCCCGCCGGCGCCCTCGGTGTGGAAGGCGTGGATCGTCCGGCCCTTGAACGCCGCGATCGTGTCCTCGACGAAACCGCTCTCATTGAGCGTGTCGGTGTGGATCATCACCTGGACGTCGTATTCATCGGCGACCGAGAGGCAGTTGTCGATCGCCGCCGGCGTCGTGCCCCAATCCTCGTGCAGCTTGAGCGCGCAGGCGCCCGCCTCGATCATCTCGACGAGGGCGCCCGGCAGCGCCGCGTTGCCCTTGCCCGCGAAGGCGAGGTTCATCGGCAGCCCGTCGGCGGCGCGCAGCATCATCTCCATGTGCCACGGGCCGGGCGTGCAGGTCGTGGCGTTGGTGCCGTCGGCGGGGCCGGTGCCGCCGCCGAGCATGGTCGTCATGCCCGACATCAGCGCGTCCTCGACCTGCTGCGGGCAGATGAAGTGGATGTGCGAATCGAACCCGCCCGCCGTGACGATCTTGCCCTCGCCGGCGATGATCTCGGTGCCCGGTCCGATGACGATGTCGACGCCCGGCTGGATATCCGGATTGCCCGCCTTGCCCACGCCCGCGATCCGCCCGCCCTTGATGGCGATGTCGGCCTTCACGATACCCCAGTGATCGACGATCAGCGCGTTCGTGATGACCGTGTCGGCGGCTCCTTCCGCGTTCGTGCGCTGGCTCTGCCCCATCCCGTCGCGAATGACCTTGCCGCCTCCGAACTTCACCTCCTCGCCGTAGATCGTGAAGTCACGCTCGACCCGGATGTAGAGCTCCGTGTCCGCGAGCCGCACGAGATCGCCGGTGGTGGGGCCGTACATGTCGGCGTAGGCCTGGCGGGGAATGCGGTAGGGCATGATGGGCTCTCAGATCGCGGGAATCGGGCGGGACGTGGTCTCGGCGCATGAACCGCGCCGCGAAAGCCCTCCCCTCAGGGGAGGGCTGGGTGGGGTGTTTCGCGCGGTCAGCGCGAACCTGAAGGGCGCTTCACTCGGAAACGTCGGCGCTATCCGCCCCACCCCCGCCCTCCCCTGCGGGGAGGGAGCTCGGCAGGCGCTTGAACCACCCCGCGGATTCCCTCCCCTTAGCGACTGTCTTGCGGGTCAAGCGTCTTTCGGCTGCCATGGGGCGGTGTCCCGGATGATTGCGTTGAGGATGGTGAGGAGCTTTCTGGCGGTTGCGACGAGCGCGACCATCTTGGGCTTGCCCTGTGCGACGAGCCTGTCGCGGAAGGCCTTGAGCGCGGGATTGCGCCGGCTCGCGACGAGCGCGCCTAGGTACAGGGCGGTCCGGACGCTGGCGCGGCCGCCGCCGATGAAG
>JAKOMT010000008.1 GCA_022241475.1 Microvirga sp.
GACTTGCATGTGTTAGGCCTGCCGCCAGCGTTCGCTCTGAGCCAGGATCAAACTCTCAAGTTGAAGAGTAGATCCGGCTGAACTCAAAGTATCAACGGAAGTAAAACTCCAAACCACCCTCGCAGGCGATCCAGAGCCAAAACCTCCAGAAGAAACATAAGTCCAGCATCATCCAACTCCCATCCCCGCCAACCCCGAAAGGCCAACGAAAACAGGACGCAAGGACAACGCCGACCACGTCTCTCCTTCTTCCAAACTACAATGTCAAAGAGCACATCCGAGCCGAAACCCGCCGCAAAACCCGAACAACGCAACGCTCGAAAAATGCCGGAGCGATCCAGCCCTCAAACGTCAGCGCTATCCAGAGGAAGCGAAGCCGCCGGAAACGCGTCTCAGCGCCGGCGTCGATGGGGATGTTCTAGTCGAGCCGGCTCCCGGTCGTCAATCGAAAAGTCGCGAAATTTTTGATCGATTTTGGCGGCGCAGCGGACAGCAATTCGTCGCGAGGGGATGTCCGGGCGCCTTCCCCGCTTGCAATCATTCGTCGAACTCGGGCAAACGAACAGCCGTAGAGCCGTTCGGGCGCAAGGTGCGACGGGAGCCGATGATCGAGATTCACGACGTCAGTCACCGCTTCGGCGACGCCCAGGTTCTGAGCGGGCTCGACCTTCGCCTCGCCGAGCGGCGTATCGGAATCGTGGGCGCGAACGGCTCGGGCAAGAGCACGTTCGCCCGCCTGCTCAACGGCCTCGTGATCCCGACATCCGGCCGCGTCCTCATTGACGGGCTCGACACGCGCCGCGACGGCCGGGCGGTCCGCCAACGCGTGGGCTTCGTCTTCCAGAACCCCGATCACCAGATCGTCTACCCGCTGGTCGAGGAGGATCTCGCTTTTGGATTGCGCAATCTCGGCCTTCGTGGCTCGGAACTCGAGGACCGTGTAACGGGCGCGCTCGGGCGCTTCGGCCTGACGCATCTGCGCAAGCGCTCCGCCCATCTCCTGAGCGGCGGGGAGAAGCAGATGCTGGCGCTCGCCGGAGTTCTGGCCATGGGCCCGTCGACGATCGTGCTCGACGAGCCCACGACGCTGCTCGACCTGCGCAACAAGAGGCGCATCGCGAGCGCCCTCGCCTCTCTCGAGCAACAGGTCGTCATGGTCACCCATGATCTCGATCTGCTGGCCGATTTCGACCGCGTGATCGCCATCGAAGCGGGGCGGATTCTCGCCGACGGCGCGCCGGCCGACAGCATCGCGCGCTACGTTTCGCTGATGGAGGCCTGATGCTCGGACTTTATCACGACGCGGAAAGCCCGGCGCACCGCCTGCCGGCGGGCGCGAAGATCCTCGTTCTCATCGTCGGCGCGGCGCTCATCCTGAACGCGAGCGACTGGCGCGTGATCGCTCTCGCCGGCCTCGCCATCACGGGCGCCTTCGCGCTGGCGCGCATCCCGGCCCGCCTCGCGATCGCCCAAATCCGACCCGCGCTCTGGATCCTCGGCGCGATCTTTGTCTTTCATGCGCTGATCGGGGACTGGCGGCAGGGGGCCCTGATCACGAGCCGCTTCGTCCTCGTCCTCGGGCTCGCGAGCCTCGTGACGCTGACGACCCGGGTCTCCGATATGATGGCGGCGATCGAAACGGCGCTCACGCCGCTCCGCCCACTCGGCGTCAAGCCGGCGACCGTGGCGCTGTGTCTCTCGATGGCGATCCGCTTCGTGCCGGTCCTGGCCAATGAGGCCGCCGCCGTTCGCGAGGCGCAGCGCGCGCGGGGGCTCGAGCGCTCCCTGACCGCGCTGGCCTCGCCGCTGATCCTGCGGGCGCTGCGCATGGCCGACACCGTCGCCGAAGCTCTGCACGCGCGCGGCTACGACCCGCAGGGACGGGAACCGTCCACAACCGATGCGCCGGAGACGAAGCCGCGATCGACTTCCGGCGATTGACGACAGAGCGCGCCGGGCCTACTCGCAAGCTGCGATTGCGCGATCTAGACGCATGATCGTGACGCATTGGAGTTTATTGATGAACACGTCCATTTCCCAGACGCGGGACCTCGCCTACATCGCGCTCTTCGCAGCGCTGATCGCGGCTTTGGGTCTCATTCCGGCGATCCCCCTCCCCTTCATTCCCGCGCCCATCACGGCGCAGACGCTCGGCGTCATGCTGGCCGGCGCGATCCTCGGATCACRACGCGGCGCGCTCGCCGTTCTCGTCTTCCTCGCCCTCGTCGCCATCGGACTGCCGCTCCTGCCGGGCGGACGCGGCGGGCTCGCCGTCTTCGCGGGGCCGACCGCCGGCTTCCTCTTCGGCTGGCCGATAGGCGCCTTCGTCGTCGGCGCGCTGATGGAGCGCTTCTGGGACCGCGTCGATTTCATCCTCGCCACGTTCTTCAGCATCGTCGGCGGCGTGTTCGTGATCTACGCGTTCGGAATCGGCTGGCTGATCGCTGTCGTCGGCGTGGCGCCTCTCGCCGCGCTCACGGGCTCGCTCGCCTTCATCCCCGGCGATCTCATCAAGGCCGTCGTCTGCGCGTCGGTTGCGATGACCGTGAAACGCGCTTATCCGCTGATCGCGCAAAGCCGCGCGTAAGGCGCCGGCGCGCGGGCGGAGTTCGGAGAACGGCATGAATATTCTTCTGATCGGATCGGGCGGGCGCGAGCACGCGCTCGCGTGGGGTCTTGCGGCGAGCCCGCTTTGCGAGACGCTTCACTGCGCGCCCGGCAATCCGGGAACGGAGAGCATCGGCGCCAACGTCGCCCTCGACGTCTCCGATCACGAGGCCGTCCGCGCGTTCTGCAAGGAGAACGACATCGGGCTCGTCGTCGTCGGGCCGGAGGCGCCGCTCGTCGCAGGTCTGGTCGACGACCTGCGCGCCGACGCGATCGCCTGCTTCGGGCCGACGAAGCAGGCGGCGCAGCTCGAGGGCTCGAAGGGCTTCACCAAGGATATCTGCGCGCGCTACGCGATCCCGACCGCCGCCTACGCGGTGTTCACCGAAGCGGAGCCTGCGCTCGCCTACGTTCGCGATAAAGGCGCGCCGATCGTGATCAAGGCGGACGGGCTCGCCGCGGGCAAGGGCGTGATCGTCGCGATGACGTTGAAGGAAGCCGAGGACGCGATCGCCTTCATGTTCGACGGCGGGCTCGGGCCGGCCGGGTCGCAGATCGTGATCGAGGAATTCCTCGACGGCGAAGAGGCGAGCTTCTTCGCGATCTGCGACGGCGAGACCGCCCTCCCCCTCGCCTCGGCGCAGGACCACAAGCGCGCCTTCGACGGCGATACCGGTCCCAATACGGGCGGCATGGGCGCCTATTCTCCGGCCCCGGTGATGACGCCGGCGCTCGAGGCGCAGGTGATGCGCGAGATCATCGAGCCGACGATGCGCGCCATGCGCGAAACGGGCGCGCCCTACACGGGCGTGCTCTACGCCGGCCTGATGATCACTGCTGAGGGGCCAAAGCTCATCGAATACAACGCGCGCTTCGGCGATCCGGAGACGCAGGTTTTGATCCCGCGCCTGAAGAGCGATCTCGCGGCCCTGCTGCTGGCGGCGGCGCGCGGGGAACTGGACGGCGTGAGCGTCGAATGGCGGCCGGAGACGGCCCTCACCGTCGTGATCGCCGCGAAGGGATACCCGGGCGCGGTGGTCAAGGGCGAGGCGATCCGCGGCGTCGACGAAGCGGGAGCGCGCGAGGACGTCGTCGTCTTCCACGCCGGCACGAAACGCGAGGGCGAGCGCCTCATCTCCAACGGCGGGCGCGTTCTCGCCGTCACGGCGCTCGGACGCGACGTCGCGCAGGCGCAGGCGCGCGCCTACGAAGCGATCTCGGCGATCGATTGGCCCGGCGGCTTCTGCCGAAGCGACATCGGCTGGCGCGCGCTCGGTCGCGACGGCCGCTGACCCGAGTCGCGCCGACGCAAGCGCCGTCGCCCCGTTGTCCACGAACATCGCGCTCGGCGCCTCGTCAGAGGGCGTCGAAACGCGTTCGCGAGCCCCTGCGACGCAGCGGCGGCTTTCGATTGTGGAAAGACCGCGCGACCGATTGTATCGCGCCGGCGAATCTTCGACGTTCAACCAACTTCAAAAGACGGGGGGCGGACTTATCCAGGTGAATCGGGGGCGGGTCGTTGCGGAAGAAGCTGTTCTTCTTGATTCGACGCGCCGACGGGACGCGCCGCCGGCATCCGGCGACGCGGCCGCGCCGATCCGCCCGGACGTTCGCGTCCCCGCCAGCGGCGCCGGGTCGGGCGCGAACGGAAGATCATGAACGTGCTCTCGCTCAAGGAAGACCGCGCCGAACACCCGCTCGACGAAGTCGAGCGCGTGGCTTCGGCGAACGCCTGGGTGTTCGAGCGCTTCGACGACGACGAGATGTCCGTTTCGGTGACCGGTCGCTGGGCTGATTATCAGGTCGCGTTCACGTGGATCACGGAGGTCGAGGCGCTGCACGTCGCCTGCGCGTTCGATCTGAAGGTCACCGAACCGCGGCGAACGGAGTTGCTGCGGCTTGTCTCGATGATCAACGAGCAGCTCTGGCTGGGCCATTTCGACCTCTGGAGCTCGGAGCAGGTGGTCATGTATCGGCATGCGCTGCTCCTGACCGGCGGCGCCCTGCCGCGCACGGAGCAGTGCGAAATGCTGATGAAGGCGGCGCTCGACGCCTGCGAGCGGCATTATCAGGCGTTCCAGTTCGTCCTCTGGGCCGGCAAGTCGGCCCGCGAGGCGCTGGACAGCGTCCTCTTCGAGACCGAAGGTGAGGCCTGACGGCGTGGCGTGTTCCTGCGCGCGACGCGTCGAGGACGGTACGAGGAGCCCGGCATGAGCATCAGCCCGACGATTGAAAACCTTCCCGCTTCCCTCATCCTCGTCGGCGGCGGCAAGATGGGCGGAGCGATGCTGGAAGGCTGGCTGCGCGTCGGCCTTCCGGGCGGGGCCGCGACGGTCATCGAGCCGTACCCGGGGGCCGAACTCGTGCATCTGTGCGCCCAGAAAGGCGTCGCGCTCAACCCGTCCGCCGACACCCTGTCTCCGCCAGAAGCGCTCGTGCTCGCGATCAAGCCGCAGGTTCTCGGCGATGCGGCGGCGGACATTCGGCCGCTGGTCGACGAACGCACGACGCTGATCTCGGTGCTCGCGGGCAAGACGGTCGCCGATCTCGACGCGGCGATCCCCGGCTGCGGCGGTATCGTGCGCTCGATCCCCAATCTTCCGGCGGCGATCGCACGGGGCGCCACGGGCGCTTTCGCGTCGAGCGGACTCGCCGCCGAGCGGCGGGCGATGGCGCACGCGCTGCTTTCTGCGGTCGGAATCGTCGCCTGGGTCGACGACGAGAGCCTCATCGACGCGTGCACGGCCGTCTCGGGCTCCGGTCCGGCCTATGTTTTTCTTCTGGCGGAGACGCTGGCGGAGGCCGGCGTCGCGGCCGGCCTCCCGGAGGACCTCGCGAAAAGCCTCGCGCGAGCGACGGTGGCGGGGGCCGGCGCGATGCTCGGCCAGAGCGAGCTCGACGCCTCGACGCTTCGCGAGAACGTCACCTCGAAAGGCGGAACCACCGCCGCCGCGCTCGAAATCCTGATGGCCGAGGACGGCCTGGCGCCGCTGATGCGCGACGCCGTGGCCGCAGCCAAACGTCGCGCCCGCGAACTTTCGGGCTGATCGCCTGTCAATCGACGCGTGGGGCGCTATCATGGCGCGCAACGAAATTTGATCGGGAGACGATCATGACGAACGCGACGAAGAAGCCGGACAGGGACGCCGTCGTCGAAGCGACGATGGCGCTCGCCGCCGAGCGTCCGTGGGACGATATCGAGATCGGCGACATCGCCGAAGCGGCGGGCGTGACGCTCGCCGAGTTCCGCGAGATGTTCCCCTCCAAGGGCGCGGTGCTCGGCGCCTTCGCGCGCAAGATCGATCTCGCCGTCCTCGCCGACCAGAACGACGACCTCGCCGGCGAGCCGGCGCGCGAGCGCCTGTTCGACGTCTACATGCGCTATCTCGACGCGATGGCGCCCTACAAGACGGCGCTGCGGCGCATCGCCTTCGCCGTGCGCGGGGATCCGTTGACGCTCGCCGCGCTGAACCAGGTGGCGCTGAATTCGCACCGCTTCATCCTCGCGGCGGCGCGGATTCCAACCGAAGGCGCGCTCGGGACGATCAAGCTGCAGGGCTCGGTGATCACGCTCGGCCGGGCGCTCGAAACCTGGTTCGAGGACGACGAGCCGGATCACTCCCGGACCATGGCGCGGCTCGACCGGGAGCTCGGTCGCGCTGAGCGGTTCATGGAGCGCGCCGAGGATTTCCGGCGCTTTGCGACGCCGTTCCGCGCCATCGGGCAGGCCATCATGGACGGCGGCAAGCGCTTCCGGCAGCGCGACCGCAAAGGTCGTGACGATATTCACGACGAGGGCGAGACCCGCGATCCGGCGGCGGCGATTTGAGGGGACGAGGCGAATATGGCGCTGAACGGGGCGACAGCCGCGACGATCGAATTCGCGGATTTTCTGAAGGTCGACGTCCGCGTCGGGCGCATCGTGGCGGCTGAGCCGTTTCCGGAGGCGCGCAAGCCGGCGTTCAAGCTGACGATCGATTTCGGCCCCGAGATCGGCGTGAAGCGCTCCTCCGCCCAGATCACGAAGAACCACGCGCTGGCGCAACTTCCGGGCATGTTGGTGCTTGCGGTCGTCAACTTCCCGCCCCGCCAGATCGGACCGATGATGTCGGAGGTGCTGACGCTCGGCGTTCCGGACGAAGCGGGCGAGGTCGTGCTGATCACTCCGAGCAAGGACGCCGTCGTCGGCGGCCGGCTCTACTGAGGGACTCGCTTCCTGATACGACGAAGGCCGGAGCGCGACGCGCCCCGGCCTTTTTTGATCGAGCGTGAACGGCGCGTCAGGCGGCCTTCGCCTTGGGCTGCACCTCGGCCATGTAATCCTCCATCAACGTGCGCGTGATGTCCGCCGGCTTGAACGCATGAGCCGCGATCTCCCCGACCGGCGTCACTTCGGCGGCCGTGCCGGTGATGAAGCATTCGGAGAAGGTCGAGAGCTCCTCCGGCATGATGCGACGCTCGATCACCTCGTAACCTCGGCGCTTGGCGAGGTCGATCACGGTGCGGCGGGTGATGCCGTCGAGGAAGCAGTCGGCGATGGGCGTATGGATCGCACCGTCACGCACGAAAAACACGTTCGCCCCGGTGCACTCGGCGACGCGGCCCTGCCAGTCGAGCATCAGCGCGTCGGCGAAGCCCTTGCGCTCGGCCTTATGCTTGGAGATCGTGCAGATCATGTAGAGGCCGGCGGCCTTCGAATGGCACGGCGCCGTCGCCGGATCGGGGCGGCGGTACTCGGCCATGTCGAGCTTGATGCCCTTCAGGCGCTGCTCGGGATCGAAATAGCTCGGCCATTCCCACGCCGCGATGGCCAGGTGAATGGTGTTGAGCTGCGCGGAGACGCCCATCATCTCCGATCCGCGCCATGCGACCGGGCGCAGATACGCGTCGGCGAGGCCGTTCCGGGCCAAAACCTGCCGTTTCGCCTCGTCGATCTCGGCGACGGAATACGGAACCTCGAAATCGAGAACCTGCGCCGACCGGCGCAGTCGCTCCGAATGCTCCGTCGATTTGAAGATGCGGCCGCCATAGGCCCGCTCGCCTTCGAATACGGATGAGCCGTAATGCAACCCGTGCGACAGAACGTGCAGCCGGGCCTCGGCCCATGGCACGAATTCGCCGTCCAGCCAGATCCATCCGTCTCGCTGATCGAAGGGGATAGCCGACATCGAACCGATACTCCCATATATCCCGCAATATGCTTGGCGCCCTGCGAGTTGTCGTTACGTGATTGCTGCAAACAGCGCGTCTACGATCGATCGTTTCGTAGTTTGCGCTTGACGAGTAACAATGCGCCTGAGATATGTCAATAAGGCTGACTTAAACAATCGGAATGGATTTTTGTCCGCGTCTCGTCCCGCCCCCGTCGCCGCAGCCGCCGCTCACCACGAGAGCGAAGCGCCCGTGCGGCGGGAGCCGGCGTTCGATCTCATCGAATTGTTCTTCTTCGCCTATCGCGACTTCGTCGCCGACCCGGACAGAATTCTCGTCGAATATGGCTTCGGAAGGGCGCATCACCGGGTCCTGCATTTCGTCGCGCGCCAGCCGGGCCTGACGATCGCCGAGCTTCTCGACGTCCTCAAGATCACCAAGCAGAGCCTCAACAGGGTGCTCAAGGAACTGATCGAGAAAGATTTCGTCGAGAGCCGCACCGGCACGACGGATCGCCGCCAGCGACTGCTGCACGCGACGCCGCAGGGGCGCGATCTGGCGCTTCGCCTCGCGGAGATACAGTCGCGGCGCATCGCCGGCGCGGTCGCGGGCGATTCCGGGGCGGACACGCAGGCCATGCGCGATTGCGTCGCGCGCTTCCTTCTGCGTATGGTCGACGAAGAGGAGCGCGCGCGCGTTCACGCGCTAGCATCGACGCCGCCGCGCCGGAATGATCCCTCCGCCACGGGCGAATGATGCTGCCGCGCAAGGTCGAACTTCCCGATGACGCACCGCATATCCTCGTCGTCGACGACGATAGGCGGCTGCGCGATCTTCTGGCGAAATTCTTGACGGACAACGGTTTCCGCGTCACGACGGC
This sequence comes from Microvirga sp., assembly GCA_022241475.1. The sequence goes on from JAKOMT010000008.1 coordinate 8,639, forward strand.
CGCCGGCGCGGCCGAGGCGCGCGCGATGACGGGACATCTCGTTTTCGACGCGCTGGTGCTCGACGTGATGATGCCGGGCGAAAACGGCTTCGATTTCGCCCGTTGGCTGCGACGCATTTCTCAAGTGCCGATCCTGATGCTGACCGCGCGCGCCGACGTGCAGGACCGCGTCACCGGACTCGAGATTGGCGCCAACGACTATCTGTCGAAGCCGTTCGAGCCGCGCGAGCTCGTGTTGCGTTTGCAGAACATTCTCCGCCACGCGCCATCGGCCGGGCGTGACGCCGCCGAGACGGCGCCGGAATTCATCCGATTCGGGCCTTTCGTGTATCGCTTCGACCGGGGCGAATTGCGGCGCGGCGAGGAGTTGATCCGCCTGACGGAGCGCGAGCGCGAAATTCTCAATCTGCTCGGGGGCCGCTCTGGCGGCCAGGTGCGGCGCGAGGAATTGACCGGCGCCGGGGCCGGCGCTTCCGCCAACGAGCGAACCGTCGACGTCCAGATCAACCGGTTGCGCCGCAAGATCGAGAACGATCCCGCCAATCCGGTCTTCCTCCAGACCGTGCGCGGCGTCGGCTACCGCCTGGTTCTCGACTGATGGAGAGGCTCCGCCGCCCCCTCTCCCGCGTCGTCGACGGCTACGCCTCCGCCGCGCGCTGGGTGGGCTCGCGCATGCCGAAAGGGCTGTACGCGCGCGCGCTGATCATCATCATCGCGCCGATCGTGCTGCTGCAGTCGGTGATCGCGTACACCTTCATGGAGCGCCACTGGCAGACCGTGACGATGCGCCTGTCCTCGGCCGTCACGGCCGATATCGCCGCGCTCATCGATATCTACGAGACGTATCCGCAGGACGAGCAGGCCTCGGAACTGACTCGCATCGCGGGCCAGCGACTGGGGCTCGACGTCCAGATTCTGCGTGACACCGAATTGCCGCCGCCCGGGCCGAAGCCCTTCTTCTCGATCCTCGACGGCGCGCTCTCCAGCGAGATCGGCCGGCAGGTGGCGCGTCCGTTCTGGATCGATACGGTCGGCCGCTCGAACCTGATCGAAATCCGCGTCATGCTCGACGACGGCATCATGCGCATCGTCGCCCGGCGCAGCCAGGCCTACGCCTCGAATTCGCACATATTTCTGCTCTGGATGACCGGAACTTCGCTCGTCCTGATGGGGATCGCCGTCATCTTCCTGCGCAATCAGATCAAGCCCATCCTCAAACTCGCGGAGGCGGCGGAGAGCTTCGGCAAGGGTCGCGAGATCGAGTTCCGGCCGCGCGGAGCCCGCGAGGTGCGGCAGGCCGGGCGCGCCTTCATCGAGATGAAGCGACGCATTGAGCGCGCGATCGACCAGCGCACGACGATGCTCAACGGCGTCAGCCACGACCTGCGCACGATCCTCACGCGGTTCAAGCTCTCCCTCGCGCTCCTGGAGCGCACCGAGGACATCGACGATATGGAGCGCGACATCGACGAGATGAGCCGGATGCTGGAGGGCTATCTGGCCTTCGCCCGCGGCGACGCCGGCGAGCAGGCGGTGGCGACCGACCTGCGCGCGCTGTTGAACGAATTGAAGAGCGACGCCGAGCGGCAGGGCCACGCGACGAGCCTCGCCATCGAGGGCGACCCCATCGTCGTCGTACGCTCCGACGCCTTCCGCAGGTTGATGTTCAACCTCGTCTCGAACGCGGCGCGCCACGGCGACCGAATCGCGATCTCCGCCCGCCACGAAGGTCGCTGGCTCACGGTGCACGTCGACGACGACGGCCCGGGAATTCCCCACGACATGCGTGAGGAGGTGTTCAAGCCGTTCGTGCGGCTGGACGATTCCCGCAATCAGGACGAGAGCGGGTCGGGCCTGGGTCTCGCCATCGCCCGCGATATCGCGCGCTCCCACGGCGGCGACGTCGCGCTCGAGGACAGTCCGATGGGCGGCCTGCGCGCGCGTGTGCGCATTCCCGCCTGAACGGGCCCATACCGCGAATGCCGCTTGCAAATCGGCTCGCCTCTGCAAGAAACGGATCCATGCGCCGCATCGTCATCGAAGAACCCGTCACCCGCTTCGCCGTCTGGTCGGGACGAACGGGCTGGATGGCGCTCGCCGTCACGGGAATCGCGGCGCTCTTGATTCGGGCCGGCAGGATCGAGGCCGAGGCGGGGCTCGCCGCGATCCTCACCGGCGCCGTCTTCGCGGGCGCGGCGGTCGTCCTCGCCCTCGCCGCGTTCGCGCGCATCTGGTCGGAAGGTCGTCTCGGCGTCGGTCGGGCGATCACCGGCCTCGCGCTCGGCCTGCTCGTCCTGGCGCCGCCGTCGCTCCTCCTTGCGAGCCGCCAGTTCGCGCCTCAGCCCCTCGACGTGGCGACGGACGCGGCGAGGGCTCCGCTGTTCTCGACGTCGGCTGCGGCGCTTGCGGCCCGCGGCGGATGGACGGGACCGTCCGGCCTTCCCTCGGATGGCGGCGCGTCGACGGCCCCGCTCCTCCTCGATTTGCCGTTTGCCGACGTTGTCGCTATCGCGCAGCGCGCAGCCGTCGCGCGCGGCCTCACGGTGATCGAGCGTCCGGACATCGCCGAGCCCGGCGCAGAGGCGCCGGCGCGGCTCGACGCCCGCGGCCGCACGCTGGTCCTGCGGCTTCCGATCGAACTGACCGTGCGCATCACGCCGGTCGGAGAGCGCGCCAGAATCGACGCGCGCGCCGCAGCGCCGCGCGGGAACCATGATCTCGGCGGGAACGTGACGGTCTTGCGAGCCTATCTCGAAGAGATCGAGTTCCTTGCCGAACTGCGTTGAGACTCACGCCGGCAGAAACACCGCGTCGAGGGCGAGGGGGCCGTCGACCCGCGCGGCCTCCCTTGCGACGAGGTCCTCCAGATGCGCGAAGACGTTCAGCGCCGCGGCGCGGCGAAGCCCCGGCGCCAGGCCCGGATAGACCTTCTCGACGATCGCCTCGATGCCCCGATCTCCCTCGCGCAAGCGATCGAGGATCATCGATTCGCGAAAGCGCCGATGGCTGATCAGGGCGCGCACGAAGCGCTGCGGATCGCCAACGGGGCCGCCATGGCCTGGCCAGAACACCGCATGGCCCAGATCGCGAACCTTCTCCAGCGACGCCATATAGGGCGCCATCGCACCGTCGGGCGGTCCGACGAAGGAGGTCGACCACGCCATCACGTGATCTCCCGAGAACAGAGCATTCTCCTCGCGCAGATCGAAGGCGAGATGATTGGCCGTATGACCCGGCGTCGCCACGGCCGCGAGGGTCCAGCCCGGACCGGCGACCGCGTCGCCGTCGGCCATGATCGCGTCCGGCGAATAAAGGCGGTCGCCCGAGCCCTCGAGCGGGTTGATCTCGCCCTCGACCAGTGGGCGCGACGGCCGGTGGAGGCCGCAGCCGACGACGAGCGCGCCCGTCGCGTTCTTCAGCGCGGCGGCGGCGGGCGAATGGTCGATATGGGTGTGCGTGACGAGAATGTGGGAGACGCGCTCGCCGGCGAGCGCGCGCAGGATCGCCGAGACATGGGCGGGATCATCCGGACCTGGATCGATCACCGCGACGTCGCCGCGCCCGACGACATAGGTGCACGTGCCCTTGAAGGTCATCGGGCCTTCGTTGCCCGCGACGATGCGCCGGATGAGCGGCGAGAGATCGGCCACCCTCCCCGTCTCGAAATCCGTCGCCGTATCGAAGGTCGGCTTGTTGTCGTCCACGATGATCCTCGACGGGTTCGAGCCGCCAAACCCGGGGAAAGAGATAAGCGCTGATCGACGTCATCGCAAAGGTCGACGTGTGGCGCATACGTCGCAAAAAGCCCGCCGTCGTGATCATCCGACGGCGGGCCTATTTACGCCTGTGACTCTGGAGCTTGCACCCTTGAGGCGGGTTTTCAGATGAGGCCGAACACCACTGCGCCGATGAACGCCATCGAAACGCAAACCGCAGCCATATTGAGCTTGGGTAACAGGTTGAGCTTCCCGAGAAGACCCATTCAACATCCTCCATGCCGAGGCATCGAGGAAAAAGCTAGCACGCCGGCTACTGATCGCAAGCGGATTTGTCGCGGCGCTGCGGGACCGACATCCGGAGCATCATGGTTACTCATCGATTAACCCAATGAAAATGCGAAGTTTTCGCATATCCGGAGGGTGAGTTGTTCACAGCTTCGCGCCGAGCGCTTTCTCGACGAAGGCCGCGACGCGCAACGCCTTGTCGTCACGGCCGAATCGGGAAATTACCTGCACGCCCACGGGCATTCCGGCCGTATTGACGAAGCCGGGAACGTTGACGCAGGGCGCGCCGATCAGCGTCCACAGGCGGTTGAAGCGCGAATTGCCAGTCGTCGACAGGCTCGCCGGCGCAGCTCCGGGGCTCGAGAACGTCAGGACCGAGTCGAAATCCTCCATCGCCGCGCTCCAAGACTTGCGCGCCCGATTGGCCGCCCGCCGTCCGGCGTCATAGGCGTCCGCCGTCACGCCCTGAGCCTCGTCGAGCGCGCGCCTCAGCAGCGGCGGGAGCGCATCGCGGCGGTTGTCGTATTCCCAGGCGAGCGCCTGCGCGACTTCGAAATCCTGCACCGGGCCATGCGCCTCGAAGGCGGCGGCGAGTTCGGGAGCGGCGGCGACCGGAACGACCCTCGCCCCGCGCGCCTCGATCGCCTTGACCGCAGCGTCGAGCGCGGCGGCGGAATCATCCTCCGGCGGCCCGGCGAAATCCTGCGTCATCACGCCGATCCGCAGATCCGAACCGCTCGCCTGCCCCTCGTCGCCAGGCAGGCGCAACTCCGCCCGCTGCGACAACACGGCGAGCGCGTAGGCGACATCCGGGATCGTGGCCGCGAACAGCCCGAGCGTATCGAGCGCCCACGAATAACACTTCACGCCGACGGTCGGCAGGAGCCGGAAGGACGGCTTCACGGCGGCGGCGCCGCAATACGAGGCCGGCCGGATGACGGAGCCGCCGGTCTGCGTGCCGAACGCGAGCGGAAGCATGCCCCCGCCGACGGCGGCGGCCGAGCCCGCCGACGAACCGCCCGGCGAATACGATGGATCGTGAGGGTTTCGCGTGGCGGTGGGATCCATGAAGGCGAAGGGCGTCGTCGTGGTCTTGCCGAGGATCGTCCCGCCCGCGCGCCGCGCCATTGCGACGATCGCCGCATCCGCGCGCGGCGTCCAGTCATCGTAAATCGACGAGCCCATCCGCGTCTGCATGCCGGCGACGTCGATGATGTCCTTCACGCCGATCGCCACGCCCCGCAGCGCCCCCGCGCGCGCAGCCGCAGCCGCCGTGTCGATCTGCGTGAAGGCGCCGATTTCGGGCTCCTTGCGCGCAACGGCTTCGAGCGCCTGGGCGATCGCCGTGGCGGGCGACAGGCGCCCGTCGTCGATGCGCCGCAGAATGTCCAGCAATGAGATCATCAGCCTTGGTCTCTATGTCGTTGATCGGATCGAGCGGCGGGACCCTAGCAGCACCGGACGTCTCGCGGCGCCGTCGCGCGCGTCGCTCCCGTCTTGGCGAAAACGCGAGGCCGGTAAAATACCCCAAGGCCCGTCTGAAGGTTGACCCTTCGTTAACCCGAACGGCGACATTCTATCGACATGCGTCGCGTCCTGTATGCGTTCACCGTTCTGTCGACGATCGGCCTGACCCTATCGGGATGCGGGCTCTTTCAGTTCGAAGAGCGCGAACCCTGGCGCGCGCAGGCCGAACAGACCTGCATCGCGCAAGGCCTCGTCCAGCCGTCGGCCTACGCCTCGCGAACCTCCGCGATCGACGGGCCCGGGACCTGCGGCATGGAGCAGCCTTTCCGCGTGACCGCTCTCGCCGGCGGCGAAGTCGAGCTCAGCCGCACCGCCACCCTCGCCTGCCCCGTCATCGCCTCGACGGACGAATGGCTGCGCGACATCGTGCAGCCCGCCTCGCTACTCTATTTCGGCTCGAGCGTCGTCGAGATCCGCTCCGGCGATTACAATTGTCGCAGCCGCAACAACCAGCGCGGCGCCCGCCTGTCCGAACACTCCTTCGGCAACGCGGTCGACGTGATGGCCTTCCGTCTCACGGACGGGCGGGTCGTCACGATCCAGGGGGGCTGGAACGGCGAAGCGGTCGAGCGGGAGTTTCTGCGCGAGGTCTTCGTCGGAGCCTGTCGCTACTTCACCACGGTGCTCGGACCGGGCTCCGACCGCTTCCACTATGATCACTTCCATCTCGATCTGGCGCGCCACGATCCGGCGGGCCGTGTCCGCATCTGCCGGCCGACGCTGAAATTCACGCCTCGCATCGATCCGCAGGCTATTTCCGGACCAATGAGTCCCCGCAGCTTCGGGATCGGCGGGGGCACGGGGGCCGCGCCGGCGTCGTCGCTACGCAAGGGCTGGCTGTCGCTTTACTGACGGCGGTCAGGGCGTGATCCAGCGCCCCGAGCCATCCGCCGCCGCCACATCGAAGACCGCCCGACGATGGCCGGCGTGATCGAGATACAGCGTCTCGATCCGCTCCACGTGGATCAGCGCCGCCGAGAAATTGTCCCTACCCGCATCGATCTCGTGGTCGTCCGAGGGCAGCGTGAAGGCGCCGCCGGTCTCGATCGGGGCGCCGGGCGCGGGCGCCACCGCGTAACAGGCGCGGCTCATGCTCCGCGAGCCGGCCCAGGCGTCGTCCGCGACCGCGTCGTCGGCGTGGATGACCGCATGGCCCTCGGCGCGGATCTGCAGCTTCGCGCGGGCGTCGTAGCCATGGAGCGCCACGCGCGGATCGCGGGCGATCTCGGCGACCTTCCGCCCGCGCAGATCCGTGTGGAAGCGCAGCGTTCGCGCGGTCGGATCGGCGCCGCGCAGAACGACCGTGCGCATGCGCGGGCGTCCGTCGAGACCGATCGTCGCCACGCTCGGCGTGTGAAAGGGCGAGCGCCTGTCGTTCACGCCGCGAACGAGACAGGCCCACGCGTGAGCCAGCGTCTCCCCGAGATCGTCGAAGAAAGCGGGACGCTCGTAGCCGCTCACGCGTCGCCCCCCTCCGCGTCTTTGCGGCGAGCCTTGGCGATCAGCATGAGGTTGCGCAGGTAAATGAAAGTTCCGAGGCCTTGCCCCAGAATGAAAACCGGGTCCTGGCGATAGATCGCGTAGCCTAGGAGGATCATCCCGCCGCCGAGCGAGAAATACCAGAACGAGATCGGGATTACGCTGCGTCCCGCCCGCTCGCTCGCGATCCACTGGACGAGGAAGCGCGCGGTGAAGAGCAACTGCCCGATCAGGCCGATGAGCACGACGAGCGTGAAGTTCGCGATGAAGATCGTATGCAGACCGTCGCCGATTTCGGCGATGAGATTTGCGATCATGACCCCGTCACCTCCGTGACCTCCGGCTTGCGGCGCCTGCGGCGAATGAGCCACCACACGCCGGCGAGATCCATGATCCCGACCCAGAGCCTGTCGAAAAGGCCGTAATTCGAAACGCCAGCGAAACGCGGCCTGTCGATCACGTCGACATGGACGATCCCGAGCCCCTCCCGCTTGATCAGCGCCGGCATGAAGCGGTGGAGCGCGTCGAAATACGGCAACCGCAGGTAATCCGCGCGGCGAAAGGCCTTGAGGCCGCAGCCGCTGTCGCGCGTGCCGTCCCTGAGGATCGCGCCGCGAATTCCGTTGGCCAAGCGCGATTGCAGGCGCTTGCGCCTGCCGTGGCGCCCGAGGCGCTGACCGGCCGCGAGCCCGACGCCCTCGCCCCCCGCGTCGAGCGCGGCGACGAGTTGCGGGATGAAGGCCGGATCGTTCTGGCCGTCGCCGTCGAGGGTGCAGCAGACGACGCCGCGCGCGTTCTCGACGCCCGTGCGCACGGCCGCGCTCTGCCCGCAGCTCTGCGCATGGCGGAAGACGCGCAGATGCGGCTTCTCGGCCGCGGCGCCCTCGAGGACCGCCGGCGTCGCGTCCGTCGAGCCGTCGTCGATATACACAATCTCGAAGGGGCTGCCCGCGCAGGCCGCCTCGATTTCGGCGATCAGCGGCAAGATGTTCTCCGCCTCGTTCTTCACTGGAACGATTACGCTCAGGCGCGGCGCGGGGCCGCTCTCGCCGGTGTGCATCATGGTCTGACCGCGTAGACGCCGATATCGAGCAATCGGCCGCCGTTGATGTTGAAGCCGCGCACCCGCGTCGTCAGCGCCGGGCGGACGGGGAGTTCCGCGACGCCCGTCTCGAAGGCCTCGCGGAAACGGCTGTCGACGAAGATCATCCGGCAATCGCCCCCCTCGAGGAAGGCGGCCGCCGCCTCGCCGGTCTCGACCATCGTGAGATCGGTCCCGACGAGAAACACGAGGCTCGGCTCGCGATAGCCGAATGTGGCGTAGGCGGGATTCGCGCAGGTGAGCGTGCGAGCGGCTGCCGCAAGGTTCGGCGACAGACGCAAACCTCCCAGAAGCGGCTGGACGAAGCCGAAGACGCCGATCGAGAGCAGCATGGCCGCGCCGACCGCCGTGAGCGACGCCGCAATCGCCGCGCCCTGCAGGAAGGTGCGCCACGCCCAGAGCCCCAGCAACGCCGACAGGACCACCGCCGGCATCCCCAGCAGAAGCCGGCCGTCGCCGATATGCGCTCCCGCGAACGGCAGACCGATCGCGAGCGCGACGGGCACGAAGGCGAGCAGCGCGCTCGCAGGCTTGGCGAGCGGACGGTGCGGGCCGACGAACCCGCGCGTCAATGCCAGCGCGGTCAGCAGGGCGATGGCCGGATAGAGCGGCATCACGTAATGCGGCAGCTTCGTCGGAACGAGTTCGAAGAGGATCCAGGTCGGGACGATCCACGCCAGGAGAAACTGCACCACGTCGACGCGGCGGTTGATCCAGGCGAAGGGCACGGCGATCGAGGCGAGGATCGCGGCGGGCCAGAAGGTCGCGAAGAAGACGAGGAGATACGTGCCCGGCGGCGCCCAATGGTAGAGCTGCGCCGTCCCGAGCTTGCCGAGCATGTCCTGCCCCGCCGATGCGGCGAAGAACTCCGCGCCCGCGCGCCACGCGATCGCGAGAAACCACGGCGCCGCGATCACCGCGACGATCAAAAGTCCGAGGATCGGGCGCAGCGCGCGCAGCCAGTATAGCGAGCGAGCCTGGATCGAGAGGACGAGCGCCGGAAGCCCGACGAAGAGGACGATGACCGGCCCCTTGATCAGGACTCCGAGCGCGAAGGCGAACCAGAACAGCAGGACGGTGCGCGTCGGCAGGATCGCGCCGCCGCGCAAAAGCCAGGCCCGCGCGAGGCCGCCCATGCCGGCGACGATGCAGGCGAGGAGCATGGCGTCCGTCTTGGCGAGCCGCGCCTCGACCATCAGGATCACGCTCGCGCCGACGAAGGCGGCGGCGAGGAAGGCCTCGCGCCGCCGCGCGAGCGCCAGCGCCGACCAGTAGGTGAGCAGCACGGCGAGAATCGCGCCGACGGCCGAGGGAATGCGGTAGAGGCCGATCGTCGTGCGGGCCTCGTCGATTCCCAGCCTCTCGCCGAGCGCGACGGTCGCGGCTTGCATCCAGTAGATCCCGACGGGCTTCTTGTGGCGCGCCTCGTCCTGGAAGCGGATGTCGATGAAATCGCCCGTCTCGAGCATCTGCTTCGTCGCCTGCGCGTAGCGCGGCTCGTCGCGATCGATCGGATGGAGGCCGGAGAGGCCCGGCAGGACGCAGGCGAGTGTGATCAACAGGAGCAGCGCGCAAGCGCGCGCGTGACCGCCCTCGACGTAGCGCAGCAGCTTCTCCGCCCACGAGCGTTCCAGCGCGCGATCCGTCCGGTCGAACGCGTTCGTCTCGTCGCGGGTCAGGGGCCGGGTCTCTGACGAGGGCTTCATCCACGGGGCTCCGGGGCGGGCGCGGCGGCCGCTCGATATGAGGCCCGGCGCGCCGCGAAACGCGCCGGGTTCTGTCTCCAATCCGGGGCGAAAAGTCAAATGCGCGGCCGAGTCCGTTAGACCGCACGGCTTCCGGCGCGCCGGAGCGCGATAGCGCCCTCAGAGCCTGATGAAGGTCGCGATTTCCTGCAGGAGCGCCCCCCGCGCTCGCGAAAACTGCGCGTTGTGGTCCGCTCCGGCGATCACGCGATAGCTGCTCGAGGGGCCGTCGATTCGAAAAAGCCAGTCCCGGAGGTCGGCGGGGCTCGCCATCGGGTCGTATTCGCCGTGGATGGCGAGGGTCGGGACGCGGATTCTCGCGGGCTCGTGCAGGGGCAGCGAGCGCGCGACTGCATGCAGGCCGAGCGTCGGGGAGGTCGGATCGAGGCGCAGCGCCTGGCGCGCGAAGGCGTCGCGCACGGATGGCGCGTAGGTCGACGGCGTGCGGAAATCCGCGCGCGCATGCTCCGGCGTGTTGACGCGCCGAGCGGTCGGCGGCGGCGACAGCCCGCGAAGCGCCGCAGGCGGACCGCTCGGGCCGCCGCCCCAGCAACTGCCCCAGAACACCAGATGCGAGATCGGCGCGTCGGGAGCGTCGTGGCTGAGATAGCGCGCGGCGAGCTGGGCGCCCCAGGACCAGCCGACGAGCGCGACGCGCGCGCCCCGATGGGGTCGCCGGATCGTTTCGATCGCAGCGCCGATATCCCCGGCGCAATCCGCGAGGCTCGATCCACCGGGCCGGATGGGCGACAGCCCATAACCCTCGGCGTCGAGGGCGTAGACCGCGAAGCCGGCTCGCGCCAGCGTCAGCATCGGCGAATACGCCTCGCGTGGAGCGTCCGGCGTCGCGAGATCGAAGACGCTGAGCGAGGAATAGGTCACTCCGTGCAGGAGCAGGATCGGCTGCGCCTCCGGGCGCGCGCCCACGCTCCACAGCGCCAGCTCCACGTCCCGCGTAGCGACCTTCGACAGATCGATGCCGACGGCCGCCGCTTCCGAGACCACCGCCTCCGGGTCCGAGACGCGGCGGGCGAAATCGGCGCCGTCAGACGAAAGCGACGCCATGGCCCACCGTGGGGGTGTTCGAGCCTTCGTCGTCGAAGGCCCGGGCGGCTGCGCGGGCCGCGCGCCCCAGCGACGGGTCGGACAGGCGGTCTTCTTCGGCGAGACGGGACATGCACGCGGCCGTCGAAATCAGCGCGACGGCGAGCGGGATCGCCGCCGGATCGCCCGCCGCGCATCCCTCCCGCACGGCCGTGACGCCCGCCTCGCGGATGCCGAGGGCGGCGAACAGCTGGCCGCCATGACGCGCGACGTCGTCGAGCGCGGCCGCGCCGCACACCTTCCAGAACCGGCCCGGAGCGCGCAAGGCCCGCTTCGGCGCCATGGCGGAGGCCGCCGGCAGGACGGCGCGATAGGCGCGTCGCAGCGCCCGCTTGGTGTCTTTCGCGTTCCAGAGCTCGCTGTCGGGAAGCGCCGACGCGATATCGGGCGCGCGCCCATGAAGGAACGGCGTCCTGCCCTCCACGCCGGCGGCCATGAGGGTGTGGTCGGCCCGGCGCAGGAGCGGCTCGAGGCTGAGAACCCGTTCCACGGCGAGGAGAGCCTGCTTCGGGGCGAGACCGTCGACCAGGGATTGGATCCTCCGGTCGAGCCGACGCCCCAGAGCTTCGAAGGCGGTCGGGCCGAGGAGCGCGTTCAGGTAGCGCCCTCCCCCGCCGCCGAGATAGAACGCGCCGATGGCCCGGCGCAGGTTTTCGGACGTCGGGTCGAAGGCCCGATAGCTTTCGTATCCGCCGAAAATCTCATCGGCCCCTTCGCCGAGCAGCAAAACGGTGGCGCCCTGCGCCCGCGCCGCCTCGCCGAGCGCGTAGTAGAGCGGCAGGCTCGACATCCGGAAGGGCTCGCCATTGCGTCGAGCCGCTTCGACCAACCCGGTCATGTATCCCGCCTCGTCGATCGGCATCGCCTTGTGACGCCAGCCGCCGCTCACCGGATCGCCGCCGAGACCCAGTTCGGCGAGGCTGCGCACGCCGTCGTCGTTGTCGGGGATCGACAACGAAAGCGTGCGCAGGTCGGACACGCCGAGTTCGCGAAGCTCATGAGCCAGAATGGACGAATCGAGCCCCCCGCTCAGCGCGAGGCCGAGGGGGCGATCGGAGACGAGGGTGAGCGCGACGGATTCGTGAATCGCCGCACGCAGGGCGCCGTCGTCGAAGGCGTGAAACGCGCAGACGCGCCGGGGAGCCGGCGTTCGCTCGAGGACCGCCCCTCGGGGGCCAACGCGAAGTTCTTCACCCGGATCCAGCTCGCGCACGCCGCAATACAGCGTGCGGCGGTCGAGCGTGCGTCCGAAGGCGAGGATTTCGTGCAGCGCCTCGAGATCGACCTCGACGCCGTCTCCTTCGGCGAGCAGCGCCGGCAGCTCCGAGGCGAAGGCGAAACCATCGTCTTCGCTTCGCACGAAGAGCGGTTTGATGCCGAAGCGATCGCGCGACAGACGCAGGCCGCCGCGCCCATCCAGGAGCGCCAACGCGTGCATGCCGTCCGCCGCGCGCCATTCCTCGCCGGCGAGGGCGGACGCCTCGCAAGCCCCGCCGCCCGGCGCGAACCCGCCCTCTCCCGCAGCGTAGACCTCGCCGTTATACGCCGCCCGCAGGTCGTCGTTCAGAACGAAGGGCAATTCGGCGTCAGGCGCCGACCGAATCCGCAGACGGCGCATCCCGATCACCGCGTCGCCGGCCGCGGCGAGGCCGCCTCCGTCGGGCCCGCGATGGGCGAGCGCCGTCAACATCCGCTCGACCCGCGCTCGCGCCGCCGCTCCGTCGCCCGAGACGAGCGCTCCCGCGATTCCGCACATCCTCAGCGCTCGCGCTTCGAAACCGCTTCGAAGACGTAGCAGGTCGTCTCCTTGGCGTTGGGGAATGCCCGCGCGCTCGCCCTACGGAGCGCGAGTTCGCCGAATTCCGCCTCGCTCGCGAGGGCGAGGACATCCGCGTCGTCGAACCGGCTCTCGCAGCCGCGACCGCGATACCAGGAGAGTAGAATGGTCCGGTCGATTTCGCCGTGCGGCAGCAGGCATGTTTCGAGGATCTCGCCGGCGGCGGGGAAATCGATCGTGCGCGTGCTCTCGTCGTAGAAGGCCGCGAGGGTCTGGCGGCGTCGGCCTTCCTCGATCATCCGCTCGTCCATCGGGTAGAAGCCGAGTTTGATCGAGGCGTGTAATGTGCCGCCCTCGCGCAGCAACGCCAGCATGCCGGAGAACGCGCGCACGGCCTCCTCGCGCGTGAAGCGGTTGACGAGGCGATCGGACAGGACCGCGTCGAAGCGCCCGCGCAACGTGGCCGGGATTTCGCCCGTGATGTCCTGCACGCGAATGTCGGCCCCGGACCCGACCACGTCGGCGAGATCGGCGCACATCTTCGCCGAAAAATCGAGCACCGTCGCGGACAGTCCGCGGTCGAACGCCGCCTCGACCAGGTCCTTCGTGCTGGCGCCGATGATCGCGACGCGGGCGCCCGGCGCGAGGCCCTCGAGGAAGATGTCGATCTCGGCGTCGGTGGGGCGCGCAGTCGCGCGGCCCTTGGTCCAGAACAAGCCTCCGACGAGATCCCAGGCCGAGGCTTTGGCGTTTTCTTGCGTGGTCATCAGGCGGTCTCCCGGGTGAGCGTCAGGGGGTCCAGAAGGCTTTCGTTGTAGGCTCCTGCGCCGACGTGGTTCACGAACAGGCCGGCGCCGCCGAGGACGCGGTAGGAATGCTCCATGCCGGCCGGGATGAAGACCGAGGCGGGGCTCGCCAGCGAGAACGTGTCCTCGCCGAGCGAAATCTCGACTGAAAGCCCCGTGAGATCGGGCTCGTCGCCCATGAACAGAAACAGGCTGTCGCAGGTGTGGGCGTGACGATCCACGTGCCCGGGACCGTAAGTCTCCAGCTTCGGCACGCGGCGCACGATGCAATATTGCCGGCAGTCGGGAACGAAGCGCTCGTCGATCATGACGTAGCGCTCTCCGGGCCCGTGCCGGTGATGGCGAAGTTCCGTCGCCGAAATGACCGGCGGCGACGTGACGAGCGCCTCCGGCGCCCGGTCGAGCGCGGGCTCGGCGAGCGCATGCGCCCGGCCCAGCCGCGCCGGATCGATCCACTCGTAGGCGCGCGGGTCACGCTGAACGGCGAGCTGGTGCAGACGCGCCCCATGAGTGAACGCGTGGCGGCCAACGACGGGCCGGCGCGCGTCGACGGGCGCTCGCGAATGCGCGGCGACGCGTTCGCTCAGGTCGTGCAGGAGGTAGGGCTGCGCGATGCGTCGTTCGTTCATGAAATCGAGGTTCGACAGCAGCGCGGCGAGGTCGACGACGCCGCAGCGCTCGCCGAGGCCGTTCACCGAGGTCGATATCCAGCTCACTCCTGCGTCCATGGCGGCCAGCGCGTTGGCGAGCGCCAGGCCGCGATCGTCGTGCAGATGCGCCTCGATCGGCGTATGCGGAAACGCCGCCGCGAGGTCCGCGATGCAGGCGCTCGTCTCTTGTGGAGCGAGAATTCCGACGGTGTCGGCGAAACAGATCCTGTCGGCCCCGGCGTCGAGCGCGGCGCGATAGGCGGCCGCCGCGACGGACGCCTCGGTGCGGCTCGTATCCTCGACCGTGAAGCGCACGCGCAGGCCCAGCCGCACGGCCTCCCGCGTCGCCTCGCCGATTCGCGCCAGCGCTTCGACGAGCGTCAACCGATGGCGCGTCGCGAGCGAGAGCGGCGACACGCCGAGGAATATGCCGACCCAGTCGGCGCCGGCGTCTGCCGCGGCGCGGACGTCGGCGAGCGTCGCCCGGGCGTGGCAGAGCAGATCCGAACCGTTCAGCGCCTCGCGAACGGCCCGGATGCGGGCGCGCTCGGCCTCGGAGGCGGCGGGATGCCCGCATTCGATCGTGTCGACGCCGAGTTCCGCGAGCAGCGCCGCGATCTCCGCGCTGGCGCGAGCGTCGAGATGTACGCCGGGCGCCTGGCAGCCCTCCCTCAGAGTCGCGTCGATGATGCGCGCGCGCGCGCTCCCGGTCCAGCTTCGCATGGCCCTGCCGCCTCTTGCTTCAGATTGATTTCGAGCGCGATCAGCGGCGTACGCCGCTGGCCGCCCAGACTCGGTGGGGAATGAGCAGCGGCTCCTCCGGGAAACGTTCGGCGAGAATCCCGGCGAGCGTGGCGTCGAAACGATCGGCGGCCTGCTCGTCGAGGCTCGCCTTCACCCCGGCGCTGGCGCGGATCCGCCCGCGCCACGCCTCATGCCCGTATGGTTGGGCGACGTCGAAGGAGAAGGTTTCGAGAGCCTCGAAACCCGCTCCGGCGAGATCTCCGAGCCATTGCGGATAAAGCCCCGCGCCCCCACCCATCGTCCACGCCGGGTTGAACGCGAGGATCAGGCTCTCGGTCGCTTCGACGACATTGCCGGGCAGCGGAAGCCAGTCGAAATGCGCGATGACGATCCGCCCGCCGGGCGCGAGAACGCGCGCGACCTCGCTCGCAGCCCTCGGGCGGTCGAACCAGTGCCAGCACTGGCCCGCGGTGACGAGGTCGAAGCCGGCGTCCGGCTCGTCGATCGCCTCCGCACGGCCCTCGCGATAGGTCACCGTAACGCCCGCCTCGCGATCGAGCTCCGCCGCCTGTTCGAGCAGAGCCGTCGCTGGGTCCGTGGCGACCACCTCCAGTCCGTGCAGCGCCAGTCCGCGAGCCACCGTCCCGGCGCCGGAGCCGATGTCGAGCGCGCGGCGCCCGGGGGCGATCCACCCACGGTCCGCGAGCGCGTCGAAAAATTCCGGCGGAAAGCCCGCGCGGAAGCGCCGGTAATCGACCGCAGCCTTGCCGAAATCGACCGATCGCCCGAACGCTTCGGTCGACGCGATGTCCTGTTCGCGCTTCATGCGATGAACTCCTCTCGAGCCTCAGAAATCCGCGCGATCGGTGGCGCGCAGCCCGGGCTGCGTCCGGTCGACGAACACCATGACAACGCCCCAACGTGGTTCGGCCGAAAGGTTCGGACCGCTGCCGTGGACGAAATTGCGATGCCAGACGAGCGCGTCGCCCGGGTCGAGTTCGTAAGGAACGGGCTCGGCGAGGCCCTCGGCGCGCCAGTCGATTCCGGGATGCCACGGGTGATCGGGGATATCGACATGCGCGATTTCCCCCCGATCGTGGGAGCCCGGGCAGCCGATCAGGCAGCCGTTGCGCCGCTTTGCGGGCGTCAGCGCGATCCAGATGCTGACGGCGTTGGGATAATCGTATTTCCACAGCGCCTGATCCTGATGAAGCGCGACCTGGGTGCCGACCTCGGCGGGCTTCAGGAAGGCCGCGTGGAAGGTCAGACCGACCGGCGCGCCCACGAGACGCTCGGCCAGCTGGGGAAGATGCGCGTCGGCGAAGACGCGTCTCCAGAATGCCTCGTCGTTCCAGTACAAGCGGCGAAGTTTGCGCGGTGTGTCCGTTCCGGGCTCGAACTCGGCCTCGAAGCCCGGACTGATGGCGCCGCCCTCATCGACGGCCGCCCGCAGCCATCTCCGCACGTCGTCGACGGCTCCGGGATCGAGAAGACCTCGAAGGGTCGCCACGCCGTTCACTGCGAAATCGTCTTCGAGCGACGGAAAAGCGCGGTGCGTATCGAACTCGGTTTCAAGCATCAAATCATCCCTATGCGAGAGATCACTCGATCAGGCCCATGGTTCGCCGGTGGAGAGACGCAGGCAGCGACGAGCCGGATCGCTGCTTCGCTGTCCGGATACCCACTATCCGCATTTCCCGATAGTGAAGCATTCACCCAATGCGCCAGCGACACTCTACGCGACTCGACGCATGGCGGCGGCGCGAGCGAGGTCGCCCTCGGTCCAAGGATGATCAGACATGCAACATATAGTTGTCAATCTGCCTTGACGCAATTTTTGCACGGGGCCATTATTCGAGCAATACGAGTAGCTGCGGCGTCGTCTCGCCGCACGATCCAGTCGCAATGCGCGCGCCGCTCTCGGCTGACATCCAACGAGGTCCTCCAGACATGGTTTTCGTCCGATCTCTTCCAGCGCTGCCGACGCTCGAAGCGCCTCCGGGAGATCCGTCCGTGCTGTGGCGCGCCCAGCGCGGCTGGCGCGCCGACTCGTTGACGCCCGCCGATTGGCGTCTCGGCATCCCCTCCGCCCTCGCGCACGACATCCTCGCACGCGCCGCGCGCGCCTCGAGCGTCGAGGAAGCGGCCGCGGGCTGGCGGCCCGATTCCGCGGCCTCCGCGCTCCAGGAGCGGGTCGAGGCCCTGCTCGAAGGCGGGGTGGGCTTCTGCCTGATGCGCGGCCTGCCGCTATCCGGAGAGGCGGACGTCGACGAGCGCGCGGCGCTTCTCTTCGGGCTTCTGTTCGGGCGTCCGGTCTCCCAGACGAAGAAGGGCAACCTCGTCGCTCGGGTCGAGGATCTCGGGCACGACCTCTCCAAGCCGACGGTGCGCGGCCACCAGACCGCGGCTGAACTCGCATTCCATTGCGACCGCGCCGACCGGGTCGTCCTGTTCTGCGTCAGGACGGCCCGAACAGGCGGACGCAGCAGGATCGTCAGCGCGCGGGCGCTGGCCGATACGCTCGCGGTGGAAGCGCCGCATCTAGCGGCCCGGCTGCGCAAACCCCTCCCTCAGGACCGCCGCGGCGAGGAGGCGCCGGGCGAACGGCCCTTCTCGACGATACCGGTCTTCAGCGAGCGCGACGGCGTGTTCGTCGCCAGATATCTGCGGCGCTTCATCCACGATTCACAGCGTCATCCCGACGCCCCCCGCCTTACGGAGGAGGATGTCGCGGCCCTCGACGCGCTGGACGCGCTGATCGAGCGCGACGGCATGGCGATCGAGATGCCGCTCGCGCCGGGCGACGTCCAGATCCTCAACAACAACGTGGTCTTCCACGCGCGCACCGCCTTCGAGGACCATGTGGAGCCCGGGCGGCGCCGGCTGCTGCTGCGGCTCTGGCTCGCCCATTCGAGCGCGCGGCCGCTGCCCGACAGCTTCGCCGACCTCTACGGCGCCACGGAACCCGGCGCCGATCGTGGCGGGGTCTGGCCGGATGGCGGCCCACCGACGCACGGCGCCCGCGGCGCGCCCGCCGTCCTCCTCACGCCGTGACCCTCGAACCCGGAGCCTGATCGTGGGCCATCTCGTCTTCGTCGATTCCTCCACCACCGGGCTCGCCGCATTCGAGACGGCGCGACGGCTGGGGGACGAGGTCACTTTCGTGCGCCCCCGCGACCTGCTCTTCGCCGACCTCTTCGGCCTGGCGCCGGCGAAGCTCGCTGCGGCTCTCGTCGCGGTCGATCGCTGCATCGAGATCGAAAGCCTGACGGGCTCGTTCCTGCTCGAGGCGCTTTCCGCGCTGCACGCCGAGCATCCGATCGACGCGCTGATCACGGTCTCGGAACTCGCCGTCCTGCCCGTCGCCGACGCCGCCGCCGCGCTCGGCGTGCGCTTCAGCGATCCGCAGGCGCTGCGCATCGCGGTGTTCAAGGATCGTTGCCGCGCGCATCTGGCGCTGCACGGGTTTCGCACCGCGCGCTACGGAGCGGTGCGCGATCTCGACGCCGCGCTCCGGGCGGCGCGGGACATCGGCTATCCCGTAATCGTGAAACCCACCCGCGGCGTCGGCAAGCAATTGTCCGGCTTCTGCTTCGATGACGACGACGTGCGCGCCTTCTTCGCGTCGGAGGCCGAAACCAGGGCGGCGCTGCATCCGGCGTTCCGGCGCTTCATGAGCGAGGAGTTCGTGGTGGAGGAGCGGCTTCTGGGGCCGCTTTATTCCGCCGAGGTGGCGGTGGCGGACGGCGTGTTTCTGCCGCTCGTGGTCACCGGCCGAACTCAGGCGCGCCATGACGCACTCGTCGAGATCGGCGCCTTCATGCCCTCCGATCTCCCGCAGGACGAAACGCGGGAGGCGCTGGATTATGTCGAGCGCGTGCTCGCCTCCATCGGGCTCGCCGTGGGTCTCTTCCACGTCGAGGTGATCATGACGCCGGAGGGTCCGGCTCTCGTCGAGATCAACCCGCGCATGATGGGCGGCACTCTTCCTCAGATGTACGGCCACGTCGCGGAAATCGACCCGTTCGAGGTCCTGATCGCCGTTCACGCCGGCCGGGCTCTCGACGCCGCGCGCCTGATCCCGCGTCGCGCGGCCGTGTCGCTGGCGGTCGGGGCGCTGGAGGAAGGCGTCGCTCCGCACGACGTCGAGACTCGGCTCGATCGGCTCTTCGGCAGCTACGAGCTGTTCGAGAACACGATCAGGATCGCGCCCGGCCAGCGCCTGCCGAAGTTCACGGGAAATTTCAGCGCTCTCGGCCGTCTCGGCATCGCCGCGCCCGACCACGACACGGCCATGGCGCTCGGCCGCCGGTTCATCGTCGATCTGGAAACCGCTCTCGGGTGTCCGATGGCGATCTACTGAGCGTGCGCATGACGACGCTCCGCAAGCTCTGGATCGGCTCTTTCCTCGGAACGACGGCGAATTTCGCGCTCTATCTGCTTCTCGCCTCTGAGATTTTTCGACAAACAGGCTCCGCGCTGCTGGCCAGCCTCGTCTTCGCCGCGCAATGGGCGCTCCCCGTTCTGCTCGTCCTGCGCATCGAACAGGCGGGCCGGATGATCGAGCCGCGCCGTCTCATGGTGGGCGCCGCGCTGACCTTCGCGGGACTGACGGCCGTCGCCGCCGTCGCCGCGCCGGGCGTCGCCCCGGTGATCGCGCTCTGCGCCATTTTCGGCGCGCTGGAGAGCCTCGTGAAGAGCGGTCGGCTGGTGGCGCTCAAGCGCTATTACGAACCGCCCGCCCTGCAGACTTCGGTCTCGTCGCTGGCGAGCGCGATGTATCTCGGCAGCGCGGCAGGCGGCGCGCTCTTCGCGCTGGCGCCCTCCGAAAACGGCGTCGCCGTCGTGGCCGCCGCCGCCGTCGGCGCGCATCTCGTCGCCGCGGCGGCGCTCGCGACATTGCCCGCGCCCTCTGTTGCCGTCGCGGAGGGGGAACGCGGGGCCCTGTCGGCGCGCGCGTTTGCGGAGGCGTTGCGCGCGTCCGCATCGGATCCCCGCGTGTTCGAAGCGTTGTTTCGACTCGTCCTCGTCTGCGGGGTGTTCCAGGGCTTCCACAACATCGCCCGCACCGCGCTGCCGCTGGTTCATCTCGACGCCGGCGGCGCGGCGGTCGGCGTCCTGCAGGTCGTCGCGGCGGCTGCGATCATCGCGGGCGTCGTGACGTACCGCTTCGCGTTCGCGGCCAGCGATCGCCTCACGGGGGTCGCGGGGGTCCTCGGCTACGTGTGCGCCGCGCTGCTCGTCGCCCCGGCGCTGACGCGGGACGCCGCTTTGTCGTTCTCGCTCTATTTCGCCTTCATCTTCACGTTCGAACTTTTGTTCATCCACCATCAGACGCGCCTCGTCGTCGCGGCGAAGGCGAGCGCGATTTCCGTCGTTTCGGCGTTTCAATACGCCGTGATCAACCTCGCCATGCTGACGACGGCGGTGGGCGGCGGCGTCCTCGTCGATACGATCGGGCTCGTAGCCACGGCCGCCGTTTTCGCCCTCGGCTTCGCGGCGCTTTCCGCATGCCGCGAAGCGATCAGGCGAGGCGTCGCGCGCGGCTCCGGCGCAATCGGCCCGGGCCGTCCCTGAACGAAGCCGCTTCACGGAACTCGGCGGGCGTTCACCCGGTCGCCGCCCTGGTTCGCAGGTTGAGCCGGGACTTGCGCGCGCTCGCGGGGCGTCTCACAACGTGCGTCCGGCCGCCGCAACTCGATGGGCGAGCCGCCGTGATGTCGATCTCTGGAGAACGCGATTGTTCGCTCGTTTGAGCCAGGCCCTGTCGAAGCCGAACGTCGGACTCGGCGTCGCGATGATGCTCGTGGGGATTTTCCTGTTCTCGCTCAACGACGTGCTCGGCAAGTGGCTCGTCGAAACCTATTCCGTCGGCCAGGTGCTGCTGATCCGCAGCGTCGCCGCGCTCCTCGTCCTCGCGCCGTTCCTCTGGCGAATTGGGCCGACGCCGCTCGTGCGACTCGAGAGGCCGCGCCTGCAGGCGGCCCGCGTCGTTTTCTCCACGGCCGAGGTGTTCCTCTTCTACACGGCGGTGATCTACCTGCCGCTGGCCGACGTCATGACCTACTGGCTCGCGGCGCCGATCTACGTCGCGGCGCTGTCGCCTCTGCTTCTGGGCGAGCGCGTCGGCTGGCGGCGCTGGACCGCGATCTTCATCGGCTTCTGCGGCGTCGTGATCGCGCTCGAGCCGTCGTCCGAGTCGCTGAGCGCGCCGGCGCTGATCTCGATCGCGGGGAGCCTCTGCTTCACCTTCATGATGATCACCGGACGCAGCCTGCGCGCCACGCCGGACACCGCGCTCGTGTTCTGGCAGACGATCGGCGCGCTGGCGGCGGGGCTCGTGCTCGCGCCGTTCGCGTGGGTCACGCCCTCGCCGGGAGCGTTCGCGCTGCTTTGCCTGCTCGGCGTCGTCGCCATGACGGCGCATGTCTGCGTCAATCGCTCGCTCAAGCTGGCCGACGCCGCGACTGTGACGCCTTTCCAGTACACGCTGCTGCTCTGGGCCGTGATTTTCGGTTGGATGGTTTTCGGCGACGCGCCGAGGCCGGCGATGCTGGCGGGAGCGGCGGTGATCGTGGGAGCCGGGTTGTTCATCCTGTTTCGCGGGCGCCAGGTGGCGGTCCGCGACGCCGAGCGCGCCCGCACCCGCAATAACGACTAAGCCGGCCGCCCGAAGCGGCGAATAAACGGAGAAAAAAATGACGGTCGAAGCCGGACGCATCCTCGAAGCCCTCGCCGCGGTGACGCTGCCCGCGAGCGGCCAGCCCCTCCCCGCCTCTGGACGTCTTTCCGCGATCGCCGTCGAGGGGGGCCGCGTCGCCTTCTCGATCGCGATCGACGCGACGGAAGCAAGCGCCATGGAGCCCGTGCGGCGCGCCGCGGAGGACGCCGCGAAGGCGGCGCCGGGCGTCACGCAGGCGCTCGTGACGCTGACCGCCGACAAGCCTGCGGGAACGACGACGCCCGCCGCCGGACCCGCTCCTGCGCGAGGCCCCGGCGGACCCATGCCCCGCCCCCAGGAAATTCCGGGCGTGAAGCACGTCGTCGCGGTCGCGTCCGGCAAGGGCGGCGTCGGCAAGTCGACGACGGCTTGCAACATCGCGCTCGGCCTCGTGGCGCTGGGCCTGAAGGTCGGCGTGCTAGACGCCGATATCTACGGACCCTCGATGCCCAAGATCTTCGGCCTCAAGGGCAAGCCGAAGGTCGTCTCCGGGCGCACCATCGCGCCGCTGGAGGCTTACGGCGTCAAGGTTATGTCGATCGGCTTCATGGTCGACGAGGAGACGCCGATGATCTGGCGCGGCCCGATGGTGATGTCGGCGATCACCCAGATGCTGCGGGAAGTGGCGTGGGGGGAGCTCGACGTCCTGATCGTCGACATGCCCCCCGGCACCGGCGACGCCCAGCTCACGATGGCTCAGGCGACGCCGCTGGCGGGCGCCGTCATCGTCTCGACGCCCCAGGACCTCGCCCTGATAGACGCGAGGCGCGGCGTCGCGATGTTTCGACGCACCGAGATCCCGATCCTCGGCATCGTCGAGAACATGGCGACCTACATCTGCCCGAATTGCGGCCACGAGGAGCACATCTTCGGCCATGGCGGCGCGCGCGCGGAAGCCGTGAAGCTCGGCGCGCCGTTTCTCGGAGAGGTGCCTCTCGATCTCAGAATTCGAGAATCGTCCGACGAGGGGCGCCCGATCACGGCGACAGCGCCCGATTCGCCCCACGCTCTGATCTACAGGGCCATCGCGGAACAGGTCTGGGAATCGTTGTCGGGCGCGGTCTTCAGCCGGCCGCCACCGCGGATCGTGATCGAATGAGACGCGCAACGACACGGGTCACCTCGATAGTCTCGGAGAAGCGTGCGGATTTGCGCAAAGCGTGAAGGCGTTATTCCTTACCACTGGTTTCAATTTCACACGGAAGGAACGCTATCTACCTCGGGCGAGACTTGTGTTGCAGTTCATTTTGTAGCATAAAGTTGCACGGACGGACTTCGGAATGAGTGTTTATTGCGGGGAAGCGGGGCGGCGGAACGTCGCGCACTTTGCTGCAGCGCAATAAAAACACCTTCGTATATGTTTACATCTCAGGCGTTCAGGATTATCTAAATTCAACTCAACCGATCCAGAAGAAGATAAAACAATGACGACGCGTTGCCCCACAGATATCGATCGTTTCGTCGGCCAGCGGGTCCGTCTCGCTCGTCGCATCGCAAAGATGAGCCAGCAGAAACTCGGCGAGATGATCGGCGTGACGTATCAACAGATCCAGAAATACGAGAACGGAACGGATCGAATTGGCGCGGGACGTCTGCATCAGGTTTCCCTGTCGACCGATCAGCCGATCGAGTTCTTCTTCAGCTTCTCCGACGACGTCGAGCCCCGCGAAACCGGTCGCCAGGACATTCTCGCCGATGACGGCGTGCAGCGTCTGATCGTATCCGCGTCCAAGATCAAGTCTCGCAAGCTGCTCGACAATCTGGCCCAAATCGCCGAGACGTTCGCCAGCACCGAGAACGCCGAAGTTCGCTGATCCTCAGGGGTCGGCGCCGGCGACCGCCACTTTTCGCGGTCGATCATCGTCAACGCCGGGCCATGGCCCGGCGTTTTGCGTTTGACCGCCGCCTAACCCGGCCGACGACGTCCGCTGCGCGTAGACGCTTATGGACGGAAGCCCGGCAAGCCATACTATGCCCCTGCGATTCGGCGGGTTCTTCGTCGTCGGTCGCGCTCTGGAACCACGGAGACGGGCTATTGAGCGGCTTCGAGACAATCGCCTTCGTCGCGAGCTCCTCGACAGAGGCGCAGGCGGCCGCGACGCGTCTCGGCGCGCGCTATGGTCATGTGGCGCCTGAAGACGCCGCCGTGATCGTCGCGCTCGGCGGCGATGGGCTCATGCTCCAGACGCTGCATCGGTTCATGGGCTCGGAAAAGCCGATCTACGGCATGAACCGCGGCTCCGTCGGCTTTCTCATGAACGATTATCGCGAAGATGAGTTGCTGGAGCGCCTGCATTCGGCGCATCGCAGCGTCGTGCACCCCCTGTTGATGACGGTGCGGGACGTCGACGGCGCGACCTATTCGGCGCGCGCGATCAACGAGGTCTCGCTCCTGCGCCAGACCCACCAGGCCGCCAAGATCGCCATCCATATCGACGGCAGGCCGCGGCTCGAGGAACTCGTGGCCGACGGTATTCTCGTCGCGACCCCCGCCGGCTCGACGGCCTACAATCTCTCCGTCGGCGGCCCGATACTGCCGCTGAACGCGCCGCTTCTCGCTCTCACGCCGATCTCCGCCTTCCGGCCCCGCCGTTGGCGCGGCGCGCTTTTGCCGAACCACGCCCGCGTCGGGCTCGACATCCTCGATCCGACGCACCGTTCGGTCGCCGCCGTCGCCGACCACACCGAGTTTCGCAACGTCGCGCATGTGGAGGTGTCGATGGACCACACCGTCGACCTCGTCATGCTCCATGATCCCGGCCACAGCCTCGACGAGCGCATCCTGCGCGAACAGTTCGGCGACTGACGCGTCATGCGGCTCGAATTCGACCGGCTCAGCATCCTCGTCGCCGAAGACAACGCCTATATGCGCCGCGCCCTGGTCGCCATGCTCGAAGCATTCGGCGCCACCGCCATCATCGAGGCGGAAAACGGCGACGTCGCGCTCGAACTGTTTCGCGAACAGAAACCGGACATCGCGCTCGTCGACTGGGAGATGCCCGGGCTCGACGGCCTCGCGCTCGCACGGCGGATGCGCGACCGGGCGACGAGCCCCAACCCCTTCATCCCGATCCTGATGGTGACGGCCTACGCCGAGAAGGGCCGCGTCGTCGCCGCCCGCGACGCGGGCGTGAGCGATTTCGTCGCCAAGCCCGTGACGCCGCGGATCCTCTACGACAGGATTCTCGGCCTCGTGCTCGACCAGCGCCCCTTCGTGGCGACCAAGGATTATTTCGGTCCCGACCGTCGGCGCGCCGACCCGCCGCCCTATCGCGGGCCCGAGCGACGCAAGACGCGCAGGCCGGAGGGCGAACGATGAGGATCATTCCCGCGAAAAAGCGCGCCGCGCCCGGCGAGGCCGAGTTCATTCCCCAGCCCGACGACCTCAAGCGCCGCGTGCTGGTGATCGACGGCGAGTACGAGGACGCCGCCGGCCCCGCTATACGCCGTGCGCAGAACGCCGTGGAGCGGGTTCGCGACCGCTCGCGCGACGCGCTGGCGGACGAGTCGATGCGTCTCGCCGAGGCCCTGTCGGAATTCGAGCGCTCGCCGCGCGATCGCGCGCGTCGGGAACGTCTGTTCCGATGCGCGCACGATCTGCGCGGGCTCGCGCCTGATCTGGGCGATGCTCTCGCGGGCCGGATAGCGGGAAGCCTCGCGAGACTTCTGGGTCTGTGCCCCGCGCCTTCGCCCGCACTGATCCGCGCGCATGTCGACGCCTTGCGGGCGAGCCTGCGCAACCGGAGCGATCCCTTCGGCGCGGAAGTCGTCGCCGAACTGGAGCGCCGGGCGGACGAGTCGATCGCCCGCGTCTCAGGCGGCTAGTCTCGCGCGTAGGCGCACCGCGTCGGCGATGCCGGCCTCGACATGCCGCAGCGCGGCGTCGAGCGCGGCGTCGTCGATCAGCGTCATCGCCACCTCGCGCGCTTCCTCCCGGGCCGCCTCCATCTCGTAGCGGCGCAGGAGCGAGAGGAGCTTGCCCGCCTCCTCCGGCGACAACTGGGCGCAGGCGGAGAGGACCCGCTCCACCATGCGGCGCGAAAGCGCCAGCCCGGCGAACCGACCGTCGCCCTGCGGTTCGCGCAACGCCGAGAACGCGGCGTGGAAGGCGGGATAGAGCCCCGCCGGCAGCCCCGCCTTGCGGTAGAGCGCGGAGAACCCCGCCCCGCGCTTGTCCTGAAGCAGCCCGGAAACGCGCTTGAGCGGCATGTCCGCGAGTTCGGCGAAAGCAGCCTCGGCGAAGGCCGCGCCCTGAGACAGAACCGCGCGCAGGATGAGGGCCGGCGTGAGTTGTCCGCTTTCGCGCAAATGCGCGACGAGGCTCACGACATCGTCGAGCGTAGCCCCGCTCGACAGGGCGATGGTCGACTTCTCCTTCGCCTCGCGCGTCACCCGCTCGGTGCGCTCGACGCTCATCCAGCCGCGATCGACCACGAAGAGCCGCAGGGCGTCCGCGACGGCGACGGTGATCGCCTGGCGGATTTCGACCGGCAGATCGTGGCGCGCCAGCATGGCCTCGCGGATCGCGGGATCGGAGCCGTGGCGCGCGAGAATGCGCGAGAGCGCCGACTGGGTGATCTCCGCGCCCGGATTTTCGAGTAGCTCCAGCAGCGCCTCGCAGGCGCCGATTTCGGCGAGCGCGGCGCATACGGGCGCCGTGACGCGAACGCGCACCGCGATTGCCGTCTGCGCGTAGGAATCCCCGAGCGCGGCGCGGTCCACGAGGTCCTCGTCCGTGAGCAGCGGCGAGCGCGCGAGCACGAGGGCGGCGATGTCGCCCTGATCGTTGGCGAGGGCGATGATGATGTGGCGCGGCGCGGCCGGCGCGTTGGCGAGGGTCTCGGCGAGCGCCCGGCGCACCAGCGGCGAGGCGTCGTCGAGCATCGCCGTCATGGCGGTCTCGGCCTCCCACCGATCCTCGGGGCTCAGGTCCGAGTAGAGGAAGCTGCGCGCCAGCGCGCTGACGGCTTCGGCGCGTTGCCCGGGAGCGGCGCTCTGCGCCCAGAGAAGGAAGCGTCGGATGATCATGAGGCTCGCCGGATGGTCATGAATTGCCGAAGGTCGAGGGGCGCGACCGGGCGGGAGGCGCGTTCGGGCGGCGGGGGGGCCGGCTCGGCGCTCGCCTCGACGGGCTGCTCGATCGCCGGCGCGGCCATGGCGCGACGCTCAACTGCGGGGCGATCGATCGCCGGCTTCGTGCGGGGGAAGTAAGCCAGGGCCCCGCCGGACGAGGCGTCCGCGCGCGCGCTCCACAAACGGGCGACCGCGTCCGACACCGCGCCGGGGCGCCCCGCAGTCTGGAACAGGCCGTGGAAGGCCGCATCGTCGAGTTTCGCAAAGGGCTCGACCGGCGCGTCATCGACGGCAGGCGGCTGCGTCGGAGGCGCGGCGGCGCTTGACGCTGTGTGATGGGCGGCGAGCACCGCATAGACCTCGCCGGCGCCGCGCGCGCGGCCCGAGCGGTCGTAGAAGATCGATCGGTTCGCCTTCGCCGCCTCGGGGAACATCTCGGCGGCGGAGGCGGTGGGGTCCTGCGTGGCGCGCTCGATGAGCGAGGTCGCGCCGCGCGCGCCGAGCACATGCGCGACGTAGAGATCGGCGGGGCGCGGCTCGCGCCCGATCGCGCCGGCCAGCGCGTCGCGATTGTGGTTGGTGAGCGCGCCGGCCATGATCGCGGCCGTTTCCGGATCTTCGCGCAGGGCGAGGATCTCCTGGCGCATCGCGGGGTCGGAGACCGCGAGGCCGCCGCCGGAGCGCTGCTCGATCGCGTTGGCCTCGCGTTCGAGGCCGAAACGCGGGCCTTCGCGCTTGACCATGGCGAGCCAGGTCTGTTCGATGAACTGGAAGAGTCCCGTCGCCGAAGAGGTCGAGGCTCGGGCGGCGGGGTTGAGCGACGATTCCCGCTGCGCCGTCCGCAGGAGGTAGTCGAAATCCGTTCCGCTTGTCTGGGCGCCCGTGCGAATAGCGTCGAGGACCGGATTGGCCGGCGCGCTCGGTGTCGCTGGGGGCGTGGTGAAGAGGAACATCGCTACCCGATCCGGAACGGCGGAAACGCCTGAGAGAACTGGCGATTCTTCGCCGTCCACGATGCGGCGGCTATGGTAAACGAATGCCTAAGATCGACGCTCCGGCAGCGCCGGGGCGACGGAAAACGACAACAATCCGGAGTTTTGCGATGAGCGCCCCTCAACCCCACCCCCGCGGCGGACTGTATCTCGAGGATTTCGAGGTCGGCCGCGTGTTCGAGCACAGGCTGCGCCGCACCGTGACGCAGATGGACAACATGTTGTTCTCCAACATGACGCTCAATCCGCAACCCCTTCATATCGATGCGCATTACTGCGCCGAGGAAACGGAGTGGGGCCGGCCGCTGATGAACTCGCTGTTCACGCTGGGGCTGATGATCGGCATCTCCGTGAACGACACCACGGTGGGCACGACGATCGGCAATCTCGGCATGACCGACGTCCGTTTCCCGGCTCCACTCTTCGAGGGCGACACCGTGCATTGCACGACGGAAGTCGTCGCCACGCGCGAATCGCGGTCGCGCCCGGACGCGGGAATCGTCGATTTCCACCACAAGACCTTCAACCAGAACGGCGTGCTGGTGGCCGAGTGCCGCAGGCAGGCCTTCATGCGCAGACGGGGGGCCTGAGGCCATGAGATCCTGGCTCTTCGTCCCCGGCGACAGCACCCGCAAGCTCGAGAAGTCCCTCGCATCCGGCGCCGACGCGCTGATCCTCGACCTCGAGGATTCCGTGGCGCCGAGCTCCAAGCAGACCGCCCGCGACGCCACGGCGGCTTTCCTGAGGGAGGCGAAACGCGAGAGCGGCGCGCCGAAGCTCTTTGTTCGCGTGAACGACCTGAGCACGGGTCTCACCACGCAGGACCTCGACGCCGTGATGGAGGCTGGCCCCGACGGGATTGTCCTCCCGAAGGCGATCGGCGGCTCGGACGTCTCGCATCTCGCCGCGCTCGTCGCGGTGCGCGAAGCAGAATTCTCCCTCGACGACGGCGCGACGCGGATCATGGCGATCGGCACGGAGACGGCGCGCAGCATCTTCGCGCTCGGCGAGTTTCGCGGCGCGAGCCACCGGCTCGTCGGGATCGCATGGGGCGGCGAAGATCTCTCCGCCGATCTCGGCGCCGAGACGAACCGCGACGAGCACGGCGTCTTCACCGATCCCTACCGCCTCGCCCGCACGCTCACGCTGATGGGCGCGGCCTCCGCCGAGGTCGACGCGATCGACACGGTCTATACGAGCTTCCGCGATCTCTCCGGGTTGGAGAAGGAGTGCCGCGAGGCGAGGCGCGACGGCTTCGTCGCCAAGATGGCGATCCATCCCGATCAGGTGGCGGTGATCAACGAGACCTTCGCCCCCTCCCCCGAGGAGATCGCCAAGGCGCGCGTCATCGTGGACGCCTTCAAGGAGGCGCCGGATTCGGGCGTCGTCGCGATCGACGGCCAGATGGTCGACGTGCCCCACCTGAAGCGGGCGCAGCGCCTGCTGCGCCGGCTCTGATCAGGAGGCGGGGGTGAGATCGCCCCCGCCCGGCGGCCGCGTGATGGAGAACTTCGTCTCGGGCGTTCCGACGAAGTAGTCCTTGTAGCCCGCCCGCGCGATCGGACGCATCGCGGCCGTGTCGACCATGCCGTCGACGATGAACCTGTCGTCGATATGGATCGCGACGACCTGCCCGATGACGAAATGATACTTCGCCTCGCCTTCGAGCGGCGTAAGCGGGATGATGCGCAAGAGCTTGCATTCGAGCGCCACGGGGCTCTCGGCGACGCGCGGGGGTTTCACGAGGCGCGACGGCGCGGCGGTGAGGCCGGCGAACTCCATCTCGTTCTGGCCGCGCGGCAGCGGCGCCGAGCTCGCGTTCATCTGGTCGCGCAGATCCCAGGTCGCGAGATTGCAGACGAACTCGCCGGTTTCTTCGACGAAGGTCATCGCGTCCTTGATCCCCTGCGAGGAGAAGCCGACCATGTGGGGGCTGTCGGACACGGCGTTGAAGAACGAGTAGGGCGAGAGGTTCACCTCGCCCTTGGCGCTGATGGCCGAAATCCAGCCGATGGGCCGCGGCGCGACGAGCGCCTTGAACGGATCGAACGGCAGCCCGTGGCCCTTCGCGACTTCGTAGAACATGCAGACGCCCTCACTGGATCGGTTACGGGTTTACCCTAATGCGCGCCCAGGCCGGGCGATACCGCTCCCTTGGTGACGATCGCCCCAATCGCGATGGGCGCGCATCGTCAGAGCCAGGTCACCACGGATTCGAGCGTGGGCCGCGCACGATCCGGCGGCGTGAAGTCGGCCGAGCCGATATGAACGAAGCCGGCGATCCGCTCCTCGGCGTCGAGCCCGAGCGCGTCGAGCACCCGGCGGTCGGACGCGATCCATTCCGTGATCCAGTTGGCCGCGAAGCCCGAGGCGGCCGCGGCGATCAGCAGGTTCTGGCAGACCGCGCCGGCCGAAAGGACCTGCTCCCATTCCGGGATTTTCGGATGCGGCGCCGCCCGGGATACGACGGCGACGACGACGGGCGCGCGCGACAGGAGACCCTGCTGCTGCGCGAGCTTCTCGGCGTCGATCCCCGGATCGTCGGCCAGCGCCGCGGCTGCGATCACGCCCCCGATGCGCTCACGCGACTCGCCGGCGATGACGATGAACCGCCAGGGCTCGAGCTTGCCGTGGTCGGGAACGCGCGCGGCGATCGTCAGCATGCTCTCCAGTTGCTCGCGTCCCGGCCCCGGCTCGCTCAACATCCGCGCTGCGGTGGAACGCCGCGCGGCGAGAAGGTCTAGCGTCTGCTGGTGCATCGTCATCCCCGAAATCTGATTGGCGAGGCTATATCTCGCCCCCTGCGCGAGCGCGTCAACGGGCCATCGCGGCGATTGCGGCTTGGCATCCCCGCCGATCTTGACGAGCGGCCTTGCGCGGACCGGCCATCGGCCTCATTTTCGTCGCCCTTTCGGGATTTTCGGAAGGCGTCGGACCAGGATGCGGACGATCGATATGAGAACATTCGTGAGGGTTGCGGCGATCGGAGCGATCCTGGCTTCGCCGGCGCCCGCCTTGGCCCAATCGGCGCCCGCGCCGCTCACCCTGCCCGGCGCCGCCGCGCCGCCGGCCGATCAGGCGCTGCGCCGGCCGATACTACCGCAGACCGGGACCATGCAGTTGCGCGCGATCTTCGCCGAAACGCGTCAGGTGATCGGGTCGGGACTCATCTGGCGCATCTTCCAGGAGAACGGGGATGGCGAGCCGCCGACGCTGATCGAGCGCCGCGAGGAGCCGGCGCTGAGCCTCAATCTGCTGCCCGGCAATTACATCGTTCACGTCGCCTACGGCTACGCCTCGGCCACGCGGCGGATCACCATGCAATGGAGCGATCTCAACGAGATCGTCGCGATCAGCGCCGGCGCCCTGATGGTGCGCGGCGTCGTCGGCGAAAGCCCCATCGCGCCCTCGGCCATCACCTACGCGGTCTATGTTCCGTTGGCCAACGATCCCGAGGGCCGGCTCGTCGCGGCGGGGGTCAATGGCGAGGAGATCATGCGCCTGCCGGAGGGCTCCTATCACGTCGTCTCGACCTACGGCGAAGCGAACGCGACCATGCGCTCCAACGTCGAAGTCGAGGCGGGGCAGATAACGGAGGCGACGCTCAACCACCGCGCCGCGACCGTCACGCTGAAGCTCGTGGCGACGCCCGGCGGCGAGGCTTATGCGGGCACGGCCTTCAGCGTTCTCACGCCCGGCGGCGACGTGGTGCGCGAGGCGATCGGCGCGTTCCCGAGCGTCACGCTGGCGGAGGGCGAATACGTCGTGATCGCGCGCCATGACGGCCGCGTCTTCACGCGCGAATTCGCGATCCAGAGCGGCTACAACCGCGACATCGAGGTCGTCAGCGCCGAAGACATGCTGCGCACGCCCGCTGCGAGCGACGAGGCCGCGCCCGACGCCCCCTGAACGGTCGGCTCACTCTATTCCGAGCTTCGCCTTCAGCAGGTCGTTCACGGCCTGCGGATTGGCCTTGCCGCCCGTGCCCTTCATGACCTGGCCGACAAACCAGCCGAGCATCGTCGGCTTGACCTTGACCTGCTCGACCTTGTCGGGATTGGCCGCGATCACCGCATCGACCGCCGTCTCGATGGCGCCGGAATCCGTCACCTGCTTCATCCCGCGCGCCTCGACGATCACGCGGGGCTCGCCGCCCTCGGTCCAGACGATCTCGAACAGATCCTTGGCGATCTTGCCCGAGATGACCCCCTCCCCGATCAGATCGACGATCTGTCCGAGCTGGTCGGCGGAGACGGGGGAATCCGTGATGCCGTGGCCTTCCTTGTTGAGGCGGCCGAAGAGCTCGTTGATGACCCAGTTGGCGGCGGCCTTGCCGTCGCGGCCCCTGGCGACGCGCTCGAAGAAATCGGCGGAGTCGCGCTCGGCGATCAGAACCCCGGAATCATAGACCGACAGCCCGTATTCCATGATGAAGCGCTCTTTTTTCGCGTCGGGCAGTTCCGGAAGGCCGGCCGCGAGGTCGTCGACGAAGGCCTGGTCGAACTCGAGCGGGAGCAGGTCGGGATCAGGGAAATAACGGTAATCGTGCGCCTCCTCCTTGGAGCGCATCGAGCGCGTCTCGCCCTTGCCGGGATCGAAGAGCCGGGTCTCCTGGTTGATCGTCCCGCCATCTTCCAGCACGCCGATCTGCCGGCGCGCCTCGTATTCGATGGCCTGGCCGATGAAGCGGATCGAATTCACGTTCTTGATCTCGCAACGCGTCCCGAGCGGCTCGCCGGGGCGACGGACGGAGACGTTGACGTCGGCGCGCAGGCTGCCCTTCTCCATGTCGCCGTCGCAGGCGCCGAGATAGCGCAGGATCGTGCGCAGCTTCGTCACGTAGGCCTTCGCCTCTTCGGACGTGCGCAGGTCCGGCCGCGAAACGATCTCCATCAGCGCGACGCCGGAGCGGTTGAGATCGACGAAGCTCATCGAGGGATGCAGGTCATGGATCGATTTGCCCGCGTCCTGTTCCAGATGCAGACGCTCGACGCCGACACGAATCGTCTTGCCGTCGGGCATGTCGACCAGCACTTCGCCCTCGCCGACGATCGGGTGCTTGTACTGGCTGATCTGATAGCCCTGAGGCAGATCGGGGTAGAAGTAATTCTTGCGGTCGAAGACCGAGCGCAGGTTGATCTGCGCCTTGAGGCCGAGCCCCGTGCGAACCGCCTGGCGGACGCATTCCTCGTTGATTACCGGCAGCATGCCCGGCATGGCGGCGTCGACGAGGGAGACGTTCGCGTTGGGCTCGGAGCCGAACGCCGTCGAAGCCCCGGAAAAGAGCTTGGCCTTGCTCGTCACCTGGGCGTGGATCTCGAGGCCGATGACGACCTCCCAGTCGCCCGTGGCGCCCTTGATGAGTTTGCTGTGATCGACCGGCGCGTTCATCTGGCTTTGTCCCTCGCATGTCCGGCTACGGGTTAGCGCTCTCCGGCGTCGCATTCAAGTCGCGCCTGCCCGAACCGGCGGAATGGCGAGCGCGACAATCGCGCGGCCGCCGATGCAACTCTTTTTCGAATGATGCGTTGTTCAGCATATAAATCGAACGAGGAGTGCTCGAGATGAACGAACGCGACCCATATCGCGATCCGGTGAAGGGTGACCCCACGCTTCCGAATCGCAACCCCAACGTCACGCAGCCGGGCGTCGACCCCAATGTCGCGGGTCATCGTACGGTGATTTCGCAGCGGACGTCGTCAAACGGAATCTGGATCGCCGCCGTGGCCGTCGTGCTGGTCGCGCTCGCGGCCTTCTTCATGATGGGCCAGCCGTCCGGTACGAGCGACGTGCCGGTGACCGGGACGATCCCGCAGACCGAACAGCCCGCGACGGCGCCGATGTCGCCGTCCGCTCCCGGCGGGACGGGTGGCATGGGCGGCGCTCCGGCGCTGGACGCTCCCCCGGCTAGCGCTCCTCCGGCAGGCGCTCCTCCGGCTGGCGGTCAGCTTAACTGACCCCAGTCCCGCGCCCGCTCATAGTAGCGAGTCAGGGCCTCAAGCGCTTCGCAAAATAGGCGCTTGAGGCCCAAATGCATGCGGCGGCGACCCGCACCTGAAGAAGGAGCGGGTTTTCGCCGCCGACCGGCGCCAGCCACGGCAAGCCGACGGACGTGATCGCCCAGCCCACGAGAACCGCGACGAGCGGCGCGGCGAGCGCGGCGAGGAATATCTTGACGAACTGGTCCGCCCTCCAGCCGATATAGGCCGATATGGCGATCAGGAAGGGATCGAACGCCGCGAGAATCCAGACGTTCAGAGCGACCGACGGCGTCTCCATGGCGACGAGCATCCCTTCCCTGCAGATTCAGACACCGGACCGGCGAGCGACCCGCTGGATCACTGAACTCAGCCGACGATTTCGTTGCCCGAGAAGAACTGCGCGATCTCGATCCCGGCGTTTTCGACGGAATCGGAGCCGTGGGCCGAGTTCTCGCCGACCGAAAGAGCGAAAAGCTTGCGGATGGTGCCTTCAGCGGCGTCCTTCGGATTGGTCGCGCCCATCACGTCACGATACTTCGCGACGGCGTTCTCGCCTTCGAGCACCTGCACGACGACCGGCGCCGAGGTCATGAATTCGACGAGCTCGCCGAAGAAGGGGCGCGCCTTGTGGACGGCGTAGAACGTCTCCGCCTGAGCCGTGGTCATGAAAATGCGCTTCTGCGCGACGATGCGCAGACCGGCGGTCTCGATCACGGCGTTGATCGCGCCGGTGAGGTTGCGCTTGGTCGCGTCGGGCTTGAGGATCGAGAAAGTGCGCTCGATGGCCATGAGATTTCCAGTGCTTGAGAGAAATTGGAGATGCGGGCTTATAGCCGCGCTCAAACTCTCTCTCAAGCGCCATCGGTCGTTTCCGGCGACGCTCTACCAGGCCGGCCTCAATGCAGCGTGAGAAACAGCCGGGCCTCGCGCAGAGCCGCCTTCACGTCATCGGCTGACATCTCCGCAGCGAGCTCGGCGCGACGCGCGGCAGCCTCGCGGCAGCCCTTGAACACCGCGACGTTGAGCCACTTGTGCGCGGCCACGAGGTCGCACGGAACGGTGCGCCCCGCGGCGTACATCAGTCCCAATTCGAAATACGCTTCGCCGCTGTCGAGAGCCGGGACGAAGCCCGAAACGTCCGCGCTTCCAATGTCCATACGCGCCATGATCGTGTCCTCCAGTCGAACCGTTCCGCCGATGACGCCGTACTTGGAGGCGCCCTTGTTGATGAACGCATCGTTGTTCCGATCGTGTGAAAAGACGTCTAAAATTGTCGGTGAATCGCCGCGAAAGGAACCTTTCGATGCGCTTAAGGATCGTTGATACTTGGTTTAGATCCGCGCAAATCATGTCTTTCTGAAACAAGTCCGGCTCTCATTCTTCGGACGGGCGTCGCGTTTCGTTCACGACGTTCCCAGTTGAGGACGATGCGAGCGCGCAGGAATTCCCCGCCGCCGACAAGCCAAAAAATTGAAAAGCGGTCCCGCCGCCTCATGCGCGTGCTCGCCGTTGCGCAGCGCGCGCCGCTTGCTTATGGTCGCGCGCAGAGATGGATGGAGTCCGGGTTTGATGAAAGCGTTCCGCGTAGCGGCTTTGTGCCTGTCAGCCGCCCTGCCCTTCGGCGCAGCGCCCGCCAACGCCCAGCAACCGGGCCCGGCGCCCGAGGCGTCCCGTCCGGTCGACGAGCGCGTTCCTCAACCCTTGCGCGAGGAGCAGTTTCCGCTGGGCGTAGCCTACGTCGCCGTCAGCCTGAACGGCCGCGACTTTCCCGGCGAGAAGCCGGCGGTCATCCTCGACACCAATTTCAGCCTTCGCGGCTTCGCCGGCTGCAACAACTACTCCGCCATCGCCTATCCGCAACCGGATCAGGGCATCGCGGTCGGACCGTTCGCGCTCACCAACCGCGAATGCGACCGGGCGACGATGACGTCGGAGCGCGGCTTCCTGACGGCGCTGCGCGGCGCCCAGCGCTGGCGCATCGAGGGCAATGTCATGACGATCAGCGGGCCGGGCGGCGAGCTGCGGTTTGAGCGATCACTCTGATCGACGATTTCGATCGCGATCCACGTGCCTGAAATTAATTTAACTATATTTATACAATTTTTAATTTAATACACTTCCAGGTTGCGAGCTTGCAGCGGGAGGTGGGGAATGCTTTGGTCTCTGAAGCAGAGTGGGGCCGACTTGAAGCTGGCGGCAATCGATCGCGCCATGGCGTCCATAACTTTTGACGCATCAGGCAATATTCTGGAAGCGAACGAAAACTTCCTCTCCGTCACCGGATACTCCCTAGACGAAATCAGAGGTCGTCATCACGCGATATTCGTGGCGGCAGAGGAGCGCAACGGCGCCGAGTACCGGGCGTTCTGGGAGGCGTTGAAGAGCGGGCGATTCCAAAGCGGCCAGTTCAAGCGCTTCGCGAAAGACGGCTCCGAATTCTGGATCGAGGCAACCTACAACCCGCTGATCGACGCCAGGGGCCGCGTCGAGAAGATCGTGAAATTCGCAACCGACATTACAGAACGCAAGCGCCGTTTCGCCGACCTCGAAGGCCAGATATCGGCGATCGACAAGTCGCACGCCGTCATTTCTTTCGACCTCGATGGGCGCATTCTCGACGCGAACGACAATTTTTGCAGCGTCGTCGGATACAACCTCGCGGAGATCAAGGGGCGTCATCACCGGATATTCGTGGGCGATGAGACCGCCGCGAGCGGAGAGTATGGGCGCTTCTGGAGCGAGCTGGGCGGCGGGGCCTTCAAGGCGGGCCAGTTTCGCAGGTTCGGCAAGGACGGCCGCGAGATCTGGATCGAGGCC
Organism: Microvirga sp.; assembly: GCA_022241475.1. The sequence continues at coordinate 45,161 of JAKOMT010000008.1, forward strand.
TCCTACAATCCGATTTTCGATCCGTCCGGCCGTCCCTACAAGGTGGTCAAGATCGCGACCGACATCACGGCGCAGCGGCTGCTCATGGCGCGCCTGAAAACCCTCATCGAGGAGAACTTCGCCGAGATCGAGGGATCGGTGGCCCGGTCCGACGCCCAGGCGACCAGCGCCCTTCGGGCCGCCTCGGAGACGTCCCAGAACGTCCAGACTATGGCCGCCGCCGCGGAAGAACTCGCAGCCTCCGTGCACGAGATATCCGAGAGCATGGCTAAATCGCGCGATGCGACGGAAACGGCCTTCTCCCACGCGAGGAGCGCCGGGGATTTCACGCGCAAGCTGTCCGAGGCTGCCGGCGCGATGGGGAGCATCGTCGGATTGATCCAGACCATCGCCGAACAGATCAACCTGCTCGCCCTCAACGCCACCATCGAGTCCGCCCGCGCCGGCGAGGCGGGGCGCGGTTTCGCGGTCGTGGCGCAGGAGGTCAAGAACCTCGCCAATCAGGCGGCGCGTGCGACGGAGCAGATCTCGGCGGAGATCGAAGGCGTGCAGCGCGTCTCGCAGGAGGTCTCCAGCGCTCTCGGCGCGATCGAGGGTTCGGTCGAAACCATGCGCCAGTACGTGACTTCGAGCGCCAGCGCCGTCGAGGAGCAGAGCGCCGTCTCGCGGGACATGTCGTCGAACATGCAGCGGACGTCGAGCGCGGTCTCCGCGATCAGCGAAGGCCTCGACGCCATGACGGCTGCGGTGAACGAAGTCCGGCGGAACGTCGCACAGACGAAAGAGGCGACGCAGGCGCTGGCCGCCTGATCGCCGGCTCCTGTGCGCCGCGGCGGCCGTTACTGCGCGGCCGCCGCGTTTTCCACGACGCGGGGCTCGTAAAGTCCGGGCGTCGTTTCCGTCATCATCACCCGACGTTTGTGGAAGGCGGCGAGGGTCGACCGGTGACCGATCGAGATCACCGTCGTGTCCGGAAGCGCCTCGCGCAGCACCCGATAGATCTCCGCTTCGGTCGGCTCGTCCATCGCGGCCGTCGCCTCGTCGACGAGCAGCCAGTCCGGCTTCTCGAGCAGCGCCCGCGCGATCGCGAGGCGCTGCTGCTCTCCGAGCGAGAGCGTCTGCGCCCAGGCGCGGTCCTCGTCGAGCATGTCGACGAGATGGCCGAGCTTCGCCGCCGCGAGCGCCGCGACGAGCGCTTCGTCGGAATAGATATCGCTGCGCGACGGATAGGAGACCGCGCCCCGCAGCGTCCCGACCGGGATGTACGGGCGCTGCGGCAGGAGCATGACGTTACGCCCGGCAGGCAGCTTCACGACGCCGGAGCCGAACGGCCAGATACCCGAAATCGCGCGAAACAAGGTGGATTTTCCGGAGCCGGACGGCCCGGAGAGCAGCGTCGAGACGCCGCGCTCCAGGACGAGCGAAGACGCCGCGACGATGGGTGAGCCGTCGGGCAGGCGCACGACGAGCCCGTCCAGACGAATGGTCTCGTCGTCGTGCTCGATGCGCGCGACCTCGCCCGTGTCGCGGCCGGCGTCATGGGCGCGTGCGATCGCGGCGTCGAACGAGGTGAGACGGTCGACGACCGCCTTGTAGGATGCGAGCGCCTGATACGCGTTGACGAAGAACGAGAGCGCCGATTCGACGCGCGCGAACGCCCCTGCGGTCTGGCTCATCACGCCGAGCTGGATGGCGCCGGCGAAATAGAATGGAGCGGCGATGACGTAGGGCACGACGGAGTTCGAATAATCGTAGAAGCTCGTGAACGCGATCAGGCGCTTGTTGATGCTGACCCGCTGGAAGAAATTCTCCACGATCCGTCGGAACTGATCGCGCAGCCGCTCGCGCTCCGCGTCCTGCCCGCGCAGCAAGGCGACCTGCTCGCCATATTCGCGCAGACGCGCCAGCGAAAAGCGGAAATCGGCCTCGAACCGCTCCTGCAGGAAGTTCAGCCGGATCAGCGGACGGCCGATCATGTGGGTGAAATACGTGGCGATGACCGCGTAGACGAGCGCGATCCAGAACAGCAGACCAGGAACCACGACATTGGTTCCGGGGAACGTGAAGTCGGCGGAAATCGTCCACAGGATCACGGAGAACGAAACGAGCGTCGACACCTGCGACAGCACGCCCAGCGTCAACGCGATCGTGTCGCTCGTGAACTTGTTGATGTCCTCCTGCACGCGCTGGTCCGGGTTGTCGCTGCCCACGCCGAAAACCTGCATGCGGTAGGGCACCGAGCCGTCGAGCCAGCGACGGGTGTAGAACCGCGTCATCCAGGTGCGCCAGTGGATGTCGAGTGTCGCGCGCAGAGCGTACTGGTAGATCGCCGTGGTGACGGCGATCACCACCCAGAACACCCAGACGGTGAGGAGCAGCCGCCAGAACTCGTCGGCGTTCCGGTCCTGAATGGCGTTGAACCAGTCCCGGTTCCAGTAGCTCAGGCGCACGGAAATCGCCACGAGCGCGAACTGCATCGTCACGACGACGGCGAGAAGCCCCACGCCGATGACGCGCTCCTGCGCGCGGAATTCCGGAAACGGCCAAACCTTCACGACGCCCGGCTCGCGCGAGACGAAGAACGGGTCCGTCAGGCTGGCGATGGTGCGGATGACGGGGATGCGCCCGACGGCGAGCATCGCTCCGGCGAAGACGGCGGCGGCCACCGGCATGGCGAGCGGCGGCGTGAAATCCGTCATCGCCTCCGGAAGAAATCCCTCCAGTCCGGCGAGATAGAGCCCCCCGAGAAACGCGTGCGCGCCGGCGATCAGGCCGAGCACGATCCGCAGATAGACCGCGATGTCGCGCGAGAACCGGAGCGAGGCGGCGATGCCGAGCGTCGCGAGCGGAAGCAGAATCGGAACCACGTCGCCGAAAAGGCTCACGGCGAGCAGAACCGCTCCCGCCGCAGCGAAACCCATCCACGCAGAGTTCATCAACAGGGCCTTCAACACAACGTTCCGGGGGCTCCCGAAGCGATTCAACACATAGTCCGACGTGACGATACAGCAATACCACGGGCTCTGAGCGGATTCATGTCGCCCGGCGCCCGCGCGCCTCGACAGCGCCCCGCGCGCCGGGCATCGTGGCGTCGACAGGCGGGAGCGGCATGCGGTTCATCCATACGGCCGATTGGCAGATCGGCAAGGTTTTCAGGCGCTTCGGCGAGAGAGAGCCGTTGTTCGCCGAGGCGCGCCTCGCCGCGATCGAGGCGATCGGCGAGCTTGCGATTCGCGAAGGCGCGCGCCATGTGCTCGTCGCGGGCGATCTCTACGACGTCGAGACGCCCCAGACGACGACGCTGCTCGCGCCGCTGGAGCGGATGAGACGGTTCTCCGACGTCACCTGGCACATCCTGCCCGGCAACCACGACGCCGACCGGCCGAAGGGCGTCTGGGAGCGCGTGGCGGACGCTGATGCGCCTCAGAACGTGCGGGTGCATCGACGACCCGAGCCGACTGAACTCGCCCCCGGAGTATTCCTGTTGCCGTCCCCCCTCGCCCGCCGCGCCGAGGCGTCCGACCTCACCGCCTGGTTCGACGACGCGCCGACGCCCGAAGGCGCGCTGCGCATCGGGCTGGCGCACGGCTCGGTGACGGGCTTCGATTCGGAAGGTGAGGCGAACAACCCCATCGATCCGTCGCGGCCAGCGAGGGCCGGCCTCGCCTATCTGGCGCTCGGCGACTGGCACCGCACCCTGCGCATCTCCGATCGCGTCTGGTACGCGGGGACGCCTGAGCCAGACCGCTTCGACAGTCAGGAAACGGGCAAGGCGCTCGTCGTCGAGGCGCGCGGCGGCGACGCGCCGCCCGTCGTCCGGGAGGCGGAGGTGGGGCGCTACCGCTGGCTCACCCTCGACGCCGAGATCGCGGACGCGGACGGCGTCGGCGATCTGGAGGCGCGCGTGCGGGGCCTCGACAATCTGTCGGCGCTCGTGTTGCGCCTGCGCGTGCGCGGCGCCGCGTCGCTCGCCGGCCGGCGAGCGCTCGAGGCCGCGCTCTCTCGCCTCGGCGCGGCCGGCGCCTATCTCGACGCCGACCTCGAGCGCCTGCGCGCGCGCCCGAGCGTCGCCGATCTCGAAGCGATCGACTTCGACGGGGCGCTGCGCGGCGTCGCGGAAAAGCTGCAGGCGCGGATCGTGGACGAGACGGCGGCGCCGGACGCCCGGGCCGTGGCGGAGGAGGCCCTGACGCGGCTCTTCCTCATGGCGACCGAGGGCGCGAAGGCATGATCATCAAGGACATCACGGTCGCGGGCGTCGGCCGCTTCGCCTCGCGCACCCGCCTCGCCGGCCTCGCGCCGGGACTGAACGTGCTGAGCGCCCCGAACGAAGCCGGCAAATCGACCCTGTTTCGCGCGCTGCGCGCCTGCCTCTTTCAACGCCACACGAGCGAAGCCATTCCCATTCGCGAACTGGCGACGAGCGAGGCGGCGCTGCCGGTCGAGATTTCGGTCGCGTTCTCCGTCGAAGGACGGGACTACGCCATCACCAAATCCTTCCTTCGCTCGAAATCCGCGCTGCTGATCCGCGACGGCGTCGAATACGCCCGGGGAGCGAAGGCGGACGACGTCGTCTGGGAGGTGCTCGGGCTCGAACCCGGCTCCGGCAGAGCCTCGATCGACACGAATTCCTTCGGCCTCCTCTGGGTCGAGCAGAGCCATTCCTTCAAGCCTCCCGAGCCGAGCGACGGCGCCCGCGACGCGCTGCGGTCGATCATCGCCTCCGAAGTCGGAACGCTCGTCGGCGGAGAGCGCGCCCGCGCGATCCTCGACGCCGTGACGGACGCCCTCGCCGAGCGGGAGACGCAGCGCGGACCGAAGGCGGGCGGGCCGTTGAAAGTCGCCCTCGACGAGGCGGCCCGGCTGCGGCAGGAGGAAGCCGGCTTGCGCGAGAAGCGCGCGGAGCTCGAGACGGAGTTCGGCGCGCTCGAACGGTTGCGCGCGGAGTTCGAGCGCCTGCGCGATCCTCGCGTTGAAGCCGAGTTGCGCTCGAAGCGCGACGATGCGCGCGTCGCCCGGGACACGGCGCGCGCCGCCGTCGCGGACCTCAAGACGCGCAAGCTCGAAGTCGACGCAGCGCAGGAGCGCTGCGCCCGGGCCGACGAGCGGTTGAGCGCAGCGCGGGACGCCCGCAAGCGCCTCGACGAATCCGCGGAGCGGATGGCCGCGCTCGGCGATGAGATGGTCGCGGCGCAGGAGCAGGCGAACGCCGCCGAGGAGCGCTCCCGCGCGGCCACCGAGGCGCTCGTCCTCGGCGATACGGCGCTCGCCCGGGCCGACGAGGCGCTTCGCCGCCATATCGCAGCCGTCGAGGCCGCGGACGCGACGAGCCGTCTCGCCGGTTGGGTCGCGCGGCGCGACGAGTTGACGACGCTTAAGAGCCGCATCGCCGAGATCGAGGCCGCGCTCGCGAAGACGCTGGCCACGCCCGAGCGCCTCAAGAACGCGCGCGCGCTGCAGGAGCGCATCGTGGGTCTCGAAGCGAGGCTCGACGCGCAGGCGGGCCGCCTCGAAATCAGGCTCGCTTCGGACGCCGCCGGGGCGGTCACCGTCGACGGCGAGGCGATCGGGGAGCGCTTCGCGAAGGCGTTGCGCGGCCCCACGCGCGTCAGCGTCGCCGGTATCGGCGAGATCGCAATCACGCCGCCCGAGGCGGGCGACGCTCAGGAGCGCGAGTTGGCGCAGGCGCGTCGCGAACTCGCGGCCGTCCTCGACGCGATGGGCTGCGCCAGCATCGCCTCGGCCATGGACGCTCTCGACGGCGCGCGGACCCTGCGCTCGGAGGCGGACGGCCTGCGCCCGCGCATCGACGCCATCGCCGCGGAGTTCGGCCGCAACGACCCGGCGGCGGCGCTCGGGCAACGGATCGCCGCCGCGCAGGCGGTCATCGCGAACGCGACCACCGACGCCGTCGCGCTCCCCGGCGACCGCGACGCGCTGGAGGAGCGGCGCCGCGAGGCGGCCCGCGCGCGCAGTCTCGCCGAAGCGGCCAAAGCAGAGGCGCGCGAGCGTCACATCGCCGCGCAAACCCGCCTCGCCTCGTTGCGATCCCGCCTCGACGAGCAGAAGGGGCGTGTTGAATCCGCCCGCGCCGATTCGCGATCGATCGCGGGCGAGGACGTTCTCGCGCTTCGCGCGCAGGAGCGCGACGCGGCTGCGCAAGCCCTCGACGCCCTGCGCCGCTCCTGCCGCGAGCAGGAGGAGGCTACCCCGGACGCCGAGCAAATCGCGCTCGCCGAGGCGCGCGCCGATCGCCTCGAACAGGCGCTCGACAACCTGCGCCGCGACATCGACCGGACGGAGCACGACATCCGCAGCCGCGAGGAGATCGTCCGCCGATTGGGCGCGGACGGCCTCGACGAGCGCCTCGCCCGCGTCGAGCAGGAGCGCGCCATGGCCGAGCGCGAGCTTGTCCGCGTCCAGCGCGCCACCGACGCGCTGCGCCTGCTGCGCGACGAGATCGCCTCGGGGCTCGCCGAGGGCCGCTCCCGCTTCATCGCGCCGGTGATGGAGAATCTGCGCCCCTATCTCGGCGCCTTGTTTCCGGGCGCCGAACTCGAGATCGGCGACGATTTCTCGCCCGCGCGCCTCACCCGCGCCAGCGCCGACGAGGCGTTCGATCTGCTCTCGGACGGAACGCGCGAACAGATCGCGGTCCTCGTTCGCCTCGCGCTCGGGGCGATGCTGGCTAAGAACGGACACGCGACGCCGATCATCCTCGACGACGCGCTCGTCTTCTCCGATGATGCGCGCATCGAGACGATGTTCGACGCGCTGGCCCGCGCGGCGCAGCGCCAGCAGGTGATCGTCCTCACCTGCCGCAGCCGCGCCTTCGCCCCCATCGGCGGCGCGAGCCTGCGCATCGAACCCGCCTGACTTCGACGCCGGAGGAAATCATGCTGATGCACGCCAAGCGTTCGCGCCTCCTCATCATCGACCTGCAGGAGCGCCTCACGCCTGCGGTCACCGGCGCCGACGCGGCGATCGCGCGCACGAAGATCCTGCTCGAAGCCGCGAGCGCGCTCGGCGTCCCCGTCGACGTGACGGAGCAATACTCCAAGGGTCTCGGACACACGATCGCGCCGATCCGCGAGGCCTTGCCGGACGGCGCAAGCGTGCACGAGAAGATCACCTTCTCGGCGTGGCGCGATGCGGGCTTCGCCGCGCATCTCAAGGCGGGACGGACGCGCGGGCGCGATCAGGTCGTGATCTGCGGCGCGGAGGCGCATGTCTGCGTGCTGCAGACGGCGCTCGATCTCGCATCGAACGGCTACGGCGTGTTCTTCGTCGCGGACGCGACCGGCAGCCGCGCGCCCACGAGCGTCGATCTCGCCATCGCCAGGGCGCGGGCGGCGGGCTGCGTCGTCGTGAATACGGAAATGGTCGTGTTCGAATGGATGGAGCGCGCCGGCACGGATACGTTCCGCGCCGTCTCGAAGCTCATCAAGTGACCGAGCTTCACGCCGCCTTGCGCTGATAATCCTTCACGTCCGAGAAGCGGATGGCGGGCCAGCGCTCCTGATCGTATTTCAGCGAGAACGGCGACGGCGCCAGAAACACCGGCGCGCCGTCGAGATCATGCGCCATGGCGGAATTGTTCGCCGTCATGAACTTGTCGAGCTCGTCGCGACTGTCCGCCTCGACCCAGCGACAGACGGAGAAGCGCACCTGCTCGAAATCGATCGGCAGGCTGTATTCCACGCCTAGCCGCTCCTTGAGCACGTCGAGCTGCAGCGCGCCGACGACGCCGACGATGGAGCCCGAGCCGTCGAAGGGGATGAAGAGCTGGACGACGCCCTCCTCGCCCAGTTGCTGGAGCGCCTCGCGCAGCTTCTTCGCCTTCATGGCGTCGGATATCTTCACGCGGCGCATGAGTTCGGGCGCGAAGCTCGGCACGCCCCGGAAGACGATGTCCTCGCCCTCCGACAGCGTGTCGCCGATGCGCAAGGTCCCGTGGTTCGGAATGCCCACCACGTCGCCTGCATAGGCCTCGTCGGCGATGGCGCGATCCTGCGCGAAGAAGAACTGCGGAGCGGACAGCGTGATCGGCTTGCCCGTCCGCACGAGCTTCGCCCGCATGCCGCGCGAGAGCTTACCCGAGCAGACGCGCATGAAGGCGATGCGGTCGCGGTGGTTGGGGTCCATGTTGGCCTGGATCTTGAACACGAAGCCCGTCATCTTCGGCTCGTTCGCCTCGACCGTGCGCCCTTCGGCCTCCTGCGCGCGCGGCGGGGGAGCGATTTCGGCGAGCGCGTCGATCAGGTCGCGGACGCCGAAATTGCGCAGCGCGCTGCCGAAGAACACCGGCGTCAGATGGCCCTCGCGGAACGCCGTGAGGTCGAAGGGCCGGCAGCCGTCTCGCGCCAGCTCGACTTCCTCCCGCCAGGCGTCGACGCCGTATTCGGAGAGCATTTCGGCGAAGAGCGGGTCCTGCGGGCCGGAAACTTTCGTCGGCTCGACTTCCTCGTCCATGCGGCGGATCGTGTTGTTCGCGAGATTGTACGTCCCGGCGAAATCGCGCCCCCGGCCGATCGGCCAGGTCACGGGCGCGGTGTCGAGCGCGAGCGTCTTCTCGATCTCGTCGAGCAGGTCGAAGGGGTCGCGCGTCTCGCGGTCCATCTTGTTGATGAAGGTGACGATCGGGATATCGCGCAGGCGGCAGACCTCGAAGAGCTTGCGCGTGCGGTCCTCGATGCCCTTGGCCGCGTCGATCACCATGATGGCGGAATCGACCGCGGTCAGCGTGCGGTAGGTGTCTTCCGAGAAGTCCTCGTGGCCCGGCGTGTCGAGCAGATTGAACACCCGCTCGTCATATTCGAAGGTCATCACCGAGGTCATGACCGAGATGCCGCGCTGGCGCTCGATGTTCATCCAGTCCGAGCGCGTGCCGACGCGGTTGCGCTTGGCCTTGACCTCGCCCGCGAGCTGGATCGCGCCGCCGAAGAGCAACAGCTTCTCGGTCAGGGTGGTCTTGCCGGCGTCCGGGTGCGAAATGATCGCGAAGGTGCGGCGGACGGAGACGGGATCGACTGGCTTGGCGGGATCGGTCATCGCAACGCAGGTCTGGAGAACGGTGGCCGCCTCGGGCGACGCCGATCAATTGGGCCATTCCGGCTGAAAATGCAACGCCGAGCGTCTCGCTCAAAGCGAGGCGAGCATCGCGCGCGCCGCCGCCTCCCCGCTGTCGAAGGCCGCTTCGACGCGCGGCGCGAGGCACCAGTCCCCGCAGGCGCCGAGCTTCGTCTGCGCATTCCACAAATGCGTCTCGCCGAGCGGGTTGTCGACGAGGGCGTAGCGCCAGCGATGCGCGGCGCCGTGGACGGGGTCGGCCATCACGCCGGTCAGGCCAACAAAGCGCATGTAGAGCATCGCAAGAATCTCGTCGGGGTCCTCATCCAGATGCGCGCGCGACCAGTCCGCTCCGGCGTGGACAACGAAACATTCGAGGTCGCCCTCGCGGCCGGGCTTCGAGCCGTTGTCGGCGATCCAGGCGATCGCCTCGTCCTCGACGACGAGCGAAGGCTCAAAATCGAGAGGCTCCCCGAAGGCGATCATGGCAGCGAGGCAGGGCGCATAGCGCTCAACTGCGAGAGCGGCGGGGTCCCAGCCCGCCGTCGCGAGGAGCGGGCGGGCCTGAGGCGAGGGGATCGCGCCGAGGACGGCGTCGAACGTCTGGCCGCCCATTTGCTCGCCGGGCATGCCCTCCCCGAGCAGAATCCAGCCGACGCCGTCTTTCTCCAGACCGGTTACGGAAACGCCGCCAAAGACCGGGATATCGCCGATCAGCGCCTTCACCGGAGCGTTCATCGCGGGCGTCCCGACGAAACGCCCGTCCTCCCATTCCTCGACGACGCCCGCCTCGCGCCATTCCGCCAGCCGCGCCGCGAAGCGTTCGCCCTGCGCGCGGAAGTACTGCGCCCCGTGATCGAATGCGCCGCCCTCGATGCGCCGCGTCGCCATGCGCCCGCCGAGGCCCCGGCTCTTGTCGAAGATCGCGACGCTGGCGCCGTGATCGGCGAGGAGCCGCGCGGCGGCGGCTCCGGCCATGCCGGCGCCGATCACGGCGATGCGGGGGGCGGTTCTCATCTCGATGCTCCTGGGGCTGACGGGCGGAGGGGTCACGCGCTTGTGACCGTCGCCGCCTCAGTCGCGACGATCCGGGTCGTTAATCGATCCGTAACGGAGATAAAGGGGAGACACGTCATGAACAGAGGCCAGGCACAAGAATTTCTCGCGCTCGCCCGCCTGATGGTGAAGCAGGCGCGATTGCTCAAGCAGGACGGATTGCCCAACCGGGCGCGAGAGCTCGTCGAGCGCGCGGTCGCCTTCGACAGGCTGGCGTGGGCGATGATGAGGCCTGTTCCAGTCCGCGTCGCCAGCGATCCCGTCCGCCGCGTCGGCTGATCCACTGGCAGGCGTCTCACGCGAAACGCGGGCGGATCTCGCCCGCATTCCCGCCCATGGCGCCCGGCTCGAGTTCACACACGAGGAACCGCGCCGGATCGACGGGGCCGGGAAGCGTGAACGTCGCGTAAGGCGCCGGCGAGAAGCCGAACCGCGCGTAATACGGCAGATCGCCCACGAGAAAGACGAGCGTTTCGCCCTGAGCCTTCGCGGCGTCGAGCGACTGGCGCATGAGCGCCGCGCCGATGCCCCGGTCCATGAAAGCGGGCTCCACGGTCAGCGGACCGAGCATGAGCGCCGGCGCCGCGCCCGCCCAGACCGGCGTCAAGCGGATCGAGCCCACCAGCAACGTGCCGACATTGGCGACGAACGACAGCCGCGGATCGTGACGGGCGCCCTCGCGGATACGAGAGGCCGTGCGCGCGAAGCGTCCTGGTCCGAACGCCCGCTCGTGAAGACGTTCGACGGCGTCGGCGTCCGACGGCTGTTCGTGGCGAAGCGTGAGCGAGAGATCGGTCATACGCGATGAGTTCCGGGAAGAGCGTGTCAGCGAGGCGAAAAAGTCGGCGAGGCCGCGTCGTCATCGTCGCTGGGAATTCCGCCCCCGTTCGTTCATGCGATCCTCCGGCGCTCCGGAGCGTGTCGTCGGCGCGGAGCGGGCTTCGCATAGCAGGCGGCGCGAGACGGCGCAACGCGCGGGAATTCGCAGATCGCGCGCGCTCTGCGCGCTCACCATTCCGCCGACAACGGCTCGCCGGCGAAGATCTCGCGCAGCCGCCTCCTGGTCCCCGGCGACGTGTCGTCCGGAAGGGCGACGAGGGGAAAGAACCGCGCCTCGGCGATCTCCCAATCGGGCTGCTTCTCGCCGATGATCGTGAATTCATGGACGCGATAGACCGCCACGTGGTCGCGATCGGAAACGGCCCTGTTGAAGAACAATCCGTGCAGCGTCGGCTCGCCGCGCAGCTCGACGCGCGCCTCTTCCCGCAGTTCGCGCGTCAGCGCTTCGCCCATCGCTTCGCCCGGCTCCACGCCGCCGCCGGGAAACTGCCAATCGGGCGCATAGGTATGGCGGATCAGGAGGACGCCGCGACCGGGGTCGTGAACGACCGCTCGCGCGCCGAGCGTCATTCCCCGCGAAATTCGCCACAGAAGATGCAACGGTCTTCTGAGAAATGGGTTCACCATCATCGTCCCGGTTCGCGGCTGGAGGCAGTCGAATAGGGCGTCGTGGCGAAAAGACGGCCAATCGACCGGTTACGCCTTGACCTCGCCATCCGCTCGCGCGAACTCTCCAGCAGAAAGGCTGTCCAGAAACCGATGTTCCGCATAGCTCATCTTTCCGATCCGCATATCGGCCCCCTGCCTCGCCCGCGATTCAGGGAGCTGTTCGGCAAACGGCTCACCGGTTACATCAACTGGCATCGCGGCCGCGACCGCGCGCACGACATGGAGCTTCTGGCGGCTCTCGTGGCCGACATGCGCAATCAGGCGCCCGACCATGTAGCCTGCACGGGCGACATCGCCAATATCGGCCTGCCCTCCGAATGGGAGGCGGCCCGGGAATTTCTCGCGGAGCTCGGCGAGCCTGAGGCCGTCAGTTTCACGCCCGGGAATCACGACGCCTATATCGAGGGCGCGCTCGAGGGCATGATGCGGCTGTGCGGACCCTGGACGTCCGACGATTCGGGCGCCGTCGCGCGGTTCCCGTTCGTACGCCGACGCGGCGACGTCGCGCTGGTCGGCCTGTCCTCCGCGATCCCGACGGCTCCCTTCATCGCCCATGGTCGGATGGGCAGGACTCAGTTGCAGGCGGCGGAGGCGGCGCTCGCCAGGCTCGGCGAGGAGGATTGCTTCCGCGTCGTGATGATCCATCATCCGCCACATGTCGCGGGGGCGTCCGCCGGCCGCAATCTCACCGACTCGCGCGGGTTCGAGACGATGATCCGAAATGTGGGCGCGGAACTCATCCTGCACGGTCATAACCACATCGGCACGGTGGCGACGATCCCCGGCCCGGACGGCCTCGTGCCCGTCGTCGGCGCGCCCTCCGCCTCCGCGCGCGGCGGCGCGATCGTGCACCGCGCGGCCTATTACCTCTTCGACATCGCGAACGGCGAGGACGGGTTCTCCGTCAAGGCGCAACTGCGCGGCCTGCTCGCCGACGGCTCGATCGGGTTTCTGGAGAACGTGTCGCTCGCACGAAAGAGCGGCGGCATTCGCGCCTCGCTGAGGCGCGGGCGTCACGCCTCCTGAAACGGGGATTCTCCGCAATGTCGGACGATCTGCCGCCGGCCTGCCGCAAGGTCCTCGACGCCGCGAACCGCGTCGGTCTTCCGATAGCGATTCGCCTCATGACGGACACGACGCGCACCGCCGAGGACGCGGCGTCGGCTTGCGGCTGCGCGGTCGCGCAGATCGTGAAGTCGCTGGTGTTCACGGGCGGCGAAAGCGGCGCCGACTATCTTCTGCTCGTCTCGGGCGCCAATCGCGTCGACGAGGCTGGCGTGGCCGCTCATATCGGCGAACCGCTGACGCGGCCGCGCGGGAAACACGTGCGAGACGTCACGGGTTTCGCGATCGGCGGTATCCCGCCCTTCGGGCACGCGACGCCGCTCCGCACCTTCATGGACGAAGATCTTCTCGTCTTCACGGAGGTCTGGGCTGCGGCAGGCGCGCCAAACGCCGTGTTCGCGGCCGACCCGGCGGCCCTCAGGGACGCCACGCAGGCGAGCGTGATCCGCGTGGCGTGAGAAGTCGGCCAAGCCGCCCGTTCAAGACGCCCGTTCAGGAGCCCGCCCAGGCCACGATCTCGACGAGGACCTGCGAGAGCGCGGCGTCGAGCGAACTCACCGCCGTCCCCGGGCTCAAGGCGCCGACCGGAGCCGTCCCGCGGAACACGCGCGCGCGCGCGATCTGACCGTTGGCCTCGCTCACGGCGCGAACGGACAGTTCCACCACCGCCGAGCCCGACGCGGCGTCGATCTCGAAGGCGCGGACCTCGGTGTTGAGCTGGAAATCGGGGCTGACCCGGTCGCCCGGGCGGCTGACGCCGGCGATGCGGCGGGAATTTTCGAAGGAGGCGATCATCCGCGATTGCAGCAGCGCCGGAAGCTGGTCGGCCCATTGAGCGTCGGGGAGATAGCTCAACGAGCCGTCGGCCTCGCGCACGACGATCCGCTCGGTGGCGAAGATCTGGATCGCGGTCGGCGGCGCGACGAGCAGCAGGCCGGGCAAGGCGCGCGCGGTCGACGGAAGGTTTTCGGGCGCGCTCAACGAGAAGACCGTCAGGGCGGAGGATGACGCGCAACCGGCCAGAGCGAGCCCGAGAAGTCCGGCGGTCGCGAGCCTGGCGAGCCTGCGCGAGGCAGGCCTCGCGGCTGAGTTGAGCTTTTCGGCAATCACGTTGATACGCCTTTCGTTCTCGTCTTCAGTCGGAGGCCGCATCAGCGTCGCCCGTTGAATTCTGGCACGCTCGACTGACCGCCGAAGAGTAGCTGCTGCGGATTGCGCTCGAGCGCGCGGAAGGTCCGGCTAATGTCCTCGAGCGTACGGCGGCCGTCATCCGCAAGCGCGCGGTACTCCTGAAGCCCGGGCCCCGTGAAGCGGTTGATGCCGGCGGTGATCTCGGCCGTTCGCGCGTCGAGGTTGTCGGCGAGGACGCGGATCGCCTGCGCGGCCTCGCGAATGTCGTTGAAAAAGCCCTCGCCGGCCTGCTCCTCGGCCGAGCCAAGGAAACCCTCGGCGGCCGCGAGAACGCCGTCGACGCGGTCGGCGGAGGCGTTGAGCTTTTCGACCAGCTCGGCCGCGTTGGCCACGATCCCGTCGATGTCGCCAGAGCGCGCGCCGAGCGCGTTGGCGAAGCGCTCCGCGCTGTCGATGGCCGCAGCGATCTGTTCGGGATCGATCGCGCGCGAGATCTCGCCGGCCCGGCGCAGGACCTCCCCGACGTCTCCGCCGTTCTCGGCGAGAACCCGGCTGAACGACTGCACGTTGGAGATCGTCGCGGCGAGTTCGTCGCGATCGACCGCCGCGGCCAAGCTGGAGATCTGTTCGACCGCGACGTCGATCCGTCCGGCCGTCACGTTGAGGTTTTCCGTCAGCGTCGCGGCGTTTCCGATGATCTGCGAGACGTTCTCACGATTCTCCGCAAGGGTCTGGGAGAACGCCTCCACGTTTTCGATCGTCGCGTTGATCCGCCCGGCGTCCACGGCGCGGACCGCGGCCGAAACGTCCTCGAGCGTCGTCTCGAGCCTGACCGACGCGGCGTTGAGGCGGCCGGTCATCGTGGCCGCATCGGCGAAGATCTGGTCGATCTGGCCGCGGCTGTCGGCGAGCGTCTGGGTGAAGCTCTCGACGTTGCGCACCGTCGCCGCGACCGTTTCGGGATCGACGGCGGAGACGATGGCGTTCGTGCTGCGAGACAGCTCCTCGAGCGAGTTCGCGAGCGGGGCGACGCGCTCGGCCGCATTGCCCACCTGTTCGAGGAAGTTGTCGATCGCGGGCGCGTTGTCGCCGAGCGCGCGAGAGAATTGCTCGACGTTGGTCACCGTCGCCGTGATCGTGTCGAAGTTCGCGTCGACGAGGCGATTGACGCGATTGAGCGTCTCAGAGGCGGACCGCGCGATCTCCTGCCCGGTGCGCAGAAGGTCCTGGAAATCCGACGGTTCGGCGACGATGGAGGGCGCGGGAGCGCCCGGCGCCGCCGCAAGCGCGGGCGCCTGCGACGATCCCCCCGTCAATGAGACGGCGGCGATGCCCGTCAATCCCTGATACTCAAGCCGCGCGCGCGTGTCCGAACGAACGGGCGTGGTCGCGTCGATCACGATGCGCGCGATGACGGTGCCCGGGTCCTGCGGGTCGAGGCGCAGTTCGGCCACTTCGCCCACCCGCAAACCGTTGAAGCTGACCGAGGAGCCGCGAGACAGACCGGCCACGGAATCCCGGAACAGGATCTGGACCTGGAGCCTCTCCTGCCCCTTCTCGCTGACCGCGAACCAGTAGACGAACAGAAACGCGCCCGCCACGACGAACAGGGTGAACAGGCCGATCAGAGCGTAATTCGCCCGGGTCTCCATACGCGTCAGACTCCCTCTCCGTCCGCCGCCGCCACGGCGCGCGAACGCTTGCCGTGGAAGTAGGAACGCACCCATGGATGCTCGGATGCGAGCATGCTCTCGATGGGACCTTCCGCCACGATCCTGCCTTCGGCCAACGCGGCGATTCGATCGCAGACGCTGTACAGGCTGTCGAGGTCGTGAGTCACCATATAGACCGTCAGGCCCAAAGTCCGTTGCAATGTTGCAATGAGATCGTCGAAATCGGCCGCTCCGATGGGGTCGAGCCCGGATGTCGGCTCGTCGAGGAACACGATTTCCGGGTCGAGCGCCAGGGCGCGAGCGAGCGACGCCCGTTTGATCATGCCGCCCGAGAGCTCCGAGGGATACTTGTCGGCGGCGTCGGGCTTCAGGCCGACCATTCCGATCTTGAGCATCGCCAGATCGTCCATCAACGCGTCCGGCAGATCGAGATGCTCGCGCATCGGCACCTGGATGTTCTGCTTCACCGTAAGGGAAGAGAACAGCGCGCCCTGCTGGAACAACACGCCCCAGCGCTGCTCGATGGCGCGACGCTCGTCGATGCTTATGGCCGCGCGGTCTTGGCCGAACACTTCGATCACGCCAGCCTGCGTCGGAACGAGGCCCAGAATCGCGCGGGTCAGAACCGACTTTCCAGTGCCGGACCCGCCGACGAAGCCCAGGATCTCGCCGCGGTACACGTCGAGATCGAGATCCTTCATGATGACCTTCGGGCCGAAGCCGACCTCGAGGCCGCGCACGCGGATCAAGACCTCTCGCTCCGGAGCCGGGGCGAGACCGCCCCCATCGACACGCTGCGCCTCCATCTTCGCTACCTCAGTAATCGATCGCCGCGAAGAAGACGGCGAACAGGCCGTCCATCACGATAACGACGAAAATGGATTTTACGACCGACGACGTGACCTGCCGTCCGAGCGACTCGGCCGAACCCTTCACGGCCATTCCCTCGACGCAGGCGATGACGCCGATCACGATCGCCATGAACGGCGCCTTGATGAGCCCGACGAAGAAGGTGTTGAGGGCGATTCCATCCCTGAGACGGCTCAGGAACACGTCCGGGGTGATGCCGCCGTACAACCAGGACACCAGCAGCGCGCCGAAGATCGCCGCCATCGAGGCGAGGAACGTGAGAAGCGGAAGGCCGATGACGAGCGCCAGAATGCGCGGGACGATCAGCACTTCGATCGGATCGAGTCCCATGACCCGGATCGCGTCGATTTCCTCGCGCATCTTCATCGAGCCGATTTCGGCGGTGAAGGCCGAGCCGGACCGGCCGGCGACCATGATGGAGGTCAAGAGCACGCCGAGTTCGCGCAGGACGAGAATGCCGACGAGGTCGACGACGAAGCTCGTCGCGCCGAAGCGCTGAAGCTGGAAAATGCTTTGCTGGGAGATGATCGCCCCGACGAGAAACGACATCAGAACGATGATCGGAACGCCCTTGAAGGCGATCTGCTCGAGCTGATTGACGAGGGCGGTGACCCGGAAACGGCTCGGATGCAGGGCCAGCCGCCCGATCGCCGCCATCAACTCGCCGAGGAAGGCCACGCCCGCGACGACGTCGCGCCCGCTGTCGACCATCACGCGGCCGATATCGGCGAGCATGTCGACGAAGCGGGAACGATGCTGCGGCTCCGGAGCCGGCGCATAATGGTTGGCGACTTCACGCAGGAGGATGCGATGCTCGTCCCGCTCCCCGGCGAAGCCGGCCTCGACGCCGGCCTCTTCGAGCCGGGTCCTGAACTTCGAGAGAAGGAGCGCGCCAGCGGTGTCGAGCGTGGCGACGCCGGAGAGATCGATCGTGATCGGCTCGCCCGCCACGGGCACGGGATCGACCCGATCGAGCGCGGCCCCGGCCACGACGGCGCGCGGAGCCGTCCAGTCGCCGGTCACGACGATGTATCCATCGGGGCCGGACTGAAGGTCGGGCTCGTGATGTCCGGGCTCTTCCATGAGCGCGCGCGTCTGCACGGGTGAATCACCTTCTGCCACTGGCCGCTTGGGAATTTGGTGATAGCCTGCCGCGCCTCGCCGAGTCGAGGAGATACGGTTCAACGACGCGAGGCCTTCATGAAACGCACGCTCGACATCGCGGTCGAGAGCTTTCCCATCGCGGGGACGTTCACGATTTCGCGGGGATCCCGCACCGAAGCGACCGTCGTCGTCGCGAGCATCCGCGACGGCGCCTGCCTTGGCCGGGGCGAATGCGTTCCCTACAGGCGCTACGGCGAAACCGTTGAGAGCGTGACGCTCGCCGTCGAAACCGCGCGCGCGCTCGTCGAGCGAGGCGGAGGGCGGGCGGACTTGCAGGAAATCCTGCCGCCGGGGGCCGCGCGCAATGCGCTGGATTGCGCGCTCTGGGACCTCGAGGCCAAGATGAGCGGCGTTCCGGCGCATGTGAGCGCGGGCGTCGTCCGCGTTCCGGCCGCGACGACGGCCTTCACGATCAGCCTCGACAGCGCCGACGCCATGGGCGAGGCGGCCGCGAAGGCGGCGTCCCGCCCTATCCTCAAGGTCAAGCTCGGCGCCCCGGATGGCGATCTCGCGCGCATCGCCGCCGTGCGCGCCGCCGCGCCGGACGCGACCCTGATCGCCGACGCGAACGAGGGTTGGCCGCCCGAAGACGCGGCGCGCTACATCGACGCGTGCGCCGATGCGGGCTTCGCGCTCGTTGAGCAGCCGGTCCACGCCGATCGCGACGAGAGCCTGCGCGGCCTCTCGCGCCGCGTTCCATTATGCGCCGACGAAAGCGCCCACGACCGCAAGAGCCTGCCTCGGCTCGTCGGGCTCTACGACCTCGTCAACATCAAGCTCGACAAGACCGGAGGCCTGACCGAGGCGCTCGCGATGACGCGCGAGGCTCACGCGCTCGGCTTCGGCGTGTTCGTCGGCTGTATGCTCGGCACGTCGCTCGCGATGGCGCCCGCGATGCTGCTGACGCCGCAGGCGCGTTTCGTCGATCTCGACGGCCCGCTCTGGCTGGCGCGCGACCGTGAGACGCCGTTGCGCTACGGCGACGGTCTCGTTCACCCGCCGGAACCGGCGCTCTGGGGCTGACGCGCCGCAAGCCGCGCCGCCCGTAGCGCGCAGAGCGCGCCCGCGATCGCAAGCGGCGTCATCGCGAGAAAGACGAGCGGCCCGGCTTCGGGATAGACGCGCCCGCTCGCGACCGTCGCCAGCGCCATGGCGAGCGCCATCGCCGCCGCGAACACCCCCTGCGCCCTCGCCCGCCCGCCGGGTGGGGCGAGCGCCGCGAGCGCGGCCATCATCCCGAGATGGGTCGCGCCGAAGCTCAATCCATGCAGCGCCTGGAGCATGAAGGTCGCGGCGAGGCCCGGAGCGAACGCGAGCGCCGCGAACCGGATCACCGCGCCGACGGCCCCCGCGACGACCAGCGCTGTCGCGCGCGATTCACCCGAGCCGAAGCGACCGACCAGCCAGAACATCACGATCTCGGCTGTCACTCCGACGGCCCAGAACGCGCCGATCGTCGCTTCGGTGAAACCCTCCGCGCGCCAGGCGATCGATCCGAAGGCGTAAAGCCCCGCGTGGCTCGCCTGGACGAGCGCGCCGGCGGCGATCAGCCAAAGGAGCGCGGGAGGGAGCGCTGCGCGTCCATCGACGCGGTCAGGGGCGTCACGCCGCGCCGAGGGCGCCGCGAGGGAGACGAGCGCGCCAAGCGCGGCGAAACCCGCCATCGCAACCATCGCCGCATCGATCGGAGCGCGCGCGAGCAACGCGCCGCCCCCGATCGAGCAGGCGAGAAAGCCGATGGAGCCCCAGATCCGTATCCCGCCGTAACTCAGGCGACCATCGGAACGCACGGCCTCGTTCGTGAGAAGATCGGCGGTCGGCACGAGCGGCGCCTGCGCGACTGAGATCAGAACGACGACCAGTCCGATGGCGATCACTCCGTCGATCCCGAGAAGCAGCAGAAACAGCGCGACGAGCGCGCCCTGCGCGAGCGCGAGCAGCGCGCGGGGATCCAGTCCGCGCTCGATCAGGCCGAGCAGCGGCGCGGTGACGAGGACGCGCGCGAGGATGGGCGCGGCAAGAATCCAGCCGATCTCCGCGGGCTCCAGGCCTCTGGATTGCAGCCAGACGGGGAAGAAAGGCATGTAGATTCCGATGACCGCGAAGATCGCGGCGCTCAGCAGAGACAGCCTGAATTTCGGCCCGATCGCCAACGCCCCGCTCCCAAACGCCACGAGGCGCGACGCCCCGGTGGACGCCCGACTCCCCGAAAGCGTATCGTATTAACAAACGAGAAAGGGTTCGTGCCGCCTTATAATTGCGATGTTTTTTCCATGATCTGACAATTCAAACTAATTGGCGGCGCGGGCTATGAGCGATTCGAAATCCCTGACCTCCATCGAGCAATCGGACTACGAAACCATCGAAGGCGCAGTGATGGAGACGGCGCGCGGGCGCTGGTTCCTGGCCGAATACGCCCGTCGCAACCGAAACGCCGACACGCGCGTCCTGCTCGACGCCATCGAACGCATCGAATCGGCCGTTCACCGCGACCGCGAGGCGCAGGAGAAGGACCGCCTGCGCATCGATCTGATGGAGATGGCGCGCGCGATTTCCCGCACCAAGGCGGAAATCGCCTCGCTCCGTCCGCATCAGGTGGAGAACAGCAATCTCACCGTCGCCTCGGAGCAGCTCGACGCGATCGTCCGCACCACCGAGCGCGCGACGTCCGATATCCTCGAAGCGGCGGAGCATGTCCAGGAAGCCGCCTGGACGCTGCGGGAAACCGGCGCCGACGAAGCCATCTGCGACGAACTCGACCGTCGCGCCACGGATATCTACACCGCCTGCTCGTTCCAGGACCTGACCGCCCAGCGGACCGGCCGGATCGTGCATACGCTGCGCTACCTCGAAGAGCGCATCAACGCGATGATCGACATCTGGGGCGCGCCCGACGAAGACGATTCGCGATCGGACGATACGCGCCGCGACCTCGCCGAGAGCCTCGACGACTTCAACGGACTCTGCCAGACCGCGATCGACGACGTCATCTTCGAGGAAGCCTCCGGACAGACGGAAGCGTACTTTCTGAGCGACGCTCCGTTCATTGAGACCGTCGCCTTCGAAGTGATGGACCCCGATATCGACATCAGCGTCCCGCACGCCCCCCTGAAGGACGACGTGGCCTTCGCCCCGTGCGCGGATGACCTCGACACCGGCGACGCCTTCCTCATCGACGACGATGCGGGGCTGGACGACTCGGAGGAGGTTACCCTCGACGAGATCACGGGACCCTTGCGCGAACTCGACGCGCTCGACGCGCGGGACAAACTGCGCCGGTTCTCCTGAGGGATATCAGGCCGCCTCGCGACCCGCATCGGTCACCGGGCCGTGCGCGGAGCGGATATTGCCGAAGAACTGTCGCGCGCTCGCCTGCCAGCTGAACTTCTCCGCGTGAGCGCGGCAGGCGCTCCTGTCGCAATCGAGCGCGGCGAGCGCGGCCGCGCGCAGATCGTGGTCCAGCGCCCCGCACCCGGTCCCGCCGACGATGTCGAGAGGGCCCGTGACGGGATGGGCCGCGACCGGCAGGCCGCTGGCGAGCGCCTCGAGCAAAACGAGACCGAACGTGTCCGTCAGACTCGGGAATACGAACGCGTCGGCGCTGGAGTAGACCTTCGCGAGCGCCTCGCCCGAAAGAGCGCCGAGGAAAACCGCGTTTCGATCGATTTTCATGAGATCCTGACGCGCAGGCCCGTCGCCGACGACGACCTTCGTGCCGGGCAGATCGAGCGCGAGGAAGGCCTCAATGTTCTTCTCGACCGCAAGCCGCGAGACCGTCAGGAAAATCGGGCCGGGCAGATCGAGGACGCGCTCGTCGCGCGGCCGGAACATCGTCGTGTCGACGCCCCTCGTCCAGCGCATGATCCTGCCGAATCCGATATCCGACAATTCGCGTTCGAGGGATGGCGTGGACACCATCACGCCACGGCCGGCGTTGTGGAACCGGCGAATGACGGCGTAGGTCCATTCCGGGCGGATCGGCGCCCGGGCCGCGAGATATTCGGGGAACCGGGTGTGGTAGCTCGTCGTGAAGGGGATGCCGCGCGAGAGGCAGACCGAGCGCGTCGCGAAGCCTATCGGCCCCTCGGTGGCGATGTGGATATGGGTGGGCTCCATCCGGTCGATCATGCGGGCGATGCGGCGCGGATAGGTCAGAGAGAGCCGGATCTCGGGATAAGTCGGCATCGGCACGGAGAGGAAGTCGAGCGGCGTGATGAACACGGCCTCGGCGTCGAACGCCGCCGCGTTGCTCGCCATCTGCTCCAGCGAGCGCACGACGCCGTTCACCTGAGGCTTCCATGCGTCGGTAGCGATCAGCAGGCGCATCAGGCGACCTCGCGCGCGGGAAGAGGGAGCCGCACGGCTTGACCCGGGGGCGGCGGAAGGCGCAACCGCGGCGACGCCAGACGTTCGTCGGCCCATCGAATCAGCTCCAGCCGACCGTCGTAATTCTCGACGATCGCCGTGCAGGATTCCACCCAGTCGCCGGTGTTGAGGTAGGTGACGCCCTGGATCTCGCGAATGGCTGCGTGATGGATATGGCCGCACACCACGCCGTCGGCCCCGTGCCGGCGCGCTTCGGATACGAGAAACTCCTCGAACCGGCTGATGAAATTCACGGCGTTTTTCACCTTGCCCTTGGCCCACGCGGAGAGTGACCAGTAGGTTAACCCCATTCGCCGGCGAACGATATTGATATATGTATTCAGAAACAAAGCCGACGAATAGGCCCCGTCTCCGAGATACGCCAGCCAGCGCGCGTGTTTGACGACGAGATCGAATTCGTCCCCGTGAATGACGAGCAGCCGACGACCGTCGACGGTCTCGTGCAGCGCCCGCTCGCAGATTTCGATCCCGCCGAAAGCCCCGCCGACGTAGTCGCGCAGGAACTCGTCGTGGTTGCCGGGAACGTAGATCAGCCGCGCCCCCTTTCGCACCTTGCGCAAGAGTTTCTGCACCACGTCATTGTGCGTCTGCGGCCAATACCAGCCGGACTTCAACTTCCAGCCGTCGACGATGTCGCCGACGAGATAGATGATGTCCGCGTCCACCTTTCGCAGGAAATCGAGCAGCAGATCGGCCTGGCAGTCTCGCGTGCCCAGATGGAGGTCCGACAAGAACAGCGTGCGGACGCGACGTCCTTCGTTTTCCCTCGACACGGCCGAATCCCCCGCGATATTTCGATCTCTTTTAGTCGGCGCGAGATATCAGTTTGATGACAACCGACGGATACCTCCCGTGCGGCGCGCGAAGACGCCCATGCACGCAGCGCAGACCTGCCGATGCGACGCAGCCCCTTCTTCGCAGCCCGCTCCCGTGGTTCATGGGCGCATCCAACAGATGAAAAGCTCCCCCGCCGTGCAGCCCCTCGTCGGAATCGCCCTGAAGATCGTCTCCGCGCTCGCCTTCACCATGATGGCGACGTCGATCAAGTACGTCAGCATGCGCTACCCGGTCGGTCAGATCGTCTTCTTCCGCTCGTTCTTCGCGCTCATCCCGCTGCTGCTGTGGCTCGCCTGGAGCGATCATATCGTCAACGCCGTGCGCACGACGAACCTGCGCGGACACGTGCTGCGCAGCGTCATCAACGCGACGGGCATGATTTGCGGCTTCATCGCCCTGTCCTACCTGCCGCTTTCGGACGCCATCGCGATCAGCTACGCAGCCCCGCTGATGGTCGTGGCCCTCGCCGCGATCATCCTGAAGGAGACCGTGCGCGCGTATCGCTGGAGCGCGGTGGGGGTCGGGTTCGCGGGCGTGCTGCTGATGATCGCGCCCCAGTTCGGCGTCGTCTCGCCGGAGCTCGCCGACGCAAGCCGCGCGACCGGGGCGATGCTCGGGATCGCAGCCGCCTTCTGCAGCGCCATCGGGGCGATCCAGGTGCGCCGGCTCACGGAGACGGAGGGGACGGGCGCCATCGTCTTCTATTTTTCGGTGATCACGACGCTGATCGGACTGTCCAGCGTAGTCTTCGGCTGGAACATGCCCGACGCGACCGACTTCGCCATTCTCGTCTTCGCCGGGCTATGCGGCGGGATCGGCCAGATCCTGCTGACGCAGAGCTACCGCTTCGGCGACACGTCGCTGATCGCGCCGTTCGAATACACGTCGATGATCTGGGCGGTGGCGTTCGGCTGGTTCATCTTCGGCCAACTGCCCGACCTCGCCGTGGTCGGAGGCGCGGTGATCGTCATCGCGGCCGGCGTCTTCGTCATCTGGCGCGAACGCCAGCTCGGCATCGCGCGGCGCAAGGCGCTCGAGATGAGCGCCAAGCGCAGCCTCTGAGCCGCCTCAGCGCCCCTTGTCCGAACGGCCCTTGTTCGAACGGCCCTTGTCGAAGGGATTCTCGCCCGTGCGCAACGAATAGCGGATCGGCGCGCCGGGCAGGTCGAACGCCTCCCGCAATCCGTTGACGAGATAACGGGTGTAGGATTTCGGTAGCGCGTTCAACTGGTTGCCGAAGAATGCGAAATGCGGAGGGCGCGCCTTGATCTGCGTCATGTAGCGGATCTTGATGCGCCGGCCGGACACCGCAGGCGGGGGGTTGGCGTCGAGCGCGCCTGCGAGCCACTGGTTCAGTCGCGCGGTCGGGATTCGGGTGTTCCAAACCTTGTAGGCCCGGAAGACGGCGCCCATCAGTGCGTCGAGCCCATCGCCGGCGAGCCCGGAGAGCGGCACGATCTCGCAGTTCTTGACCTGCGGCAACAGGCGCAGCGCCTCTTCACGCAGTTCCCGGAGAAGCCCCTGCTTGTCGGCGACGAGATCCCACTTGTTGACGCCGATGACGAGCGCCCTGCCCTCTCGCTCGATCAGGTCGACGATCGTCAGGTCCTGCTTCTCGAACGGGATGGTGGCGTCGAGGAGCACCACCACGACATCGGCGAAGCGCATGGCGCGAACGCCGTCGGATGCGGCCAGCTTCTCGAGCTTGTCGTCGATCCGGGCGCGCTTGCGCAGGCCCGCCGTATCGATGAGCTTGGCCGCGCGTCCGCGCCAGCTCCAGTCGATCGTGATCGCGTCGCGGGTGATGCCGGCTTCGGGGCCGGTGAGCAGCCGCTCGGAGCCGAGAAGACGGTTGATCAGGGTGGATTTGCCGGAATTCGGACGGCCCAGGATCGCGATCCGCACGGGATCGTCGGACTCCGTCTCGATGAACTCGGCTTCCGCCTCCTCCTCGTCGTCGGCGACGCCCTCCAGCGCGTCGTCCTGCGCGCCCTCCTCCGGCTCCTCTTCCTCCTCCTCGACGGCGTCGGGCAGATGCGCGAGCAATCCGTCGTAGAGGTCGCCCAGGCCGATGCCGTGCTCGGCGGAGAAGGCGATGGGGTCGCCGAGGCCCAGAGAGAACGCGTCGTAGACGTTTGCGATGCCGGCCGCGCTCTCGGCCTTGTTGGCGAGCAGGATCACCGGCCTGCCGGACTTGCGCACCAGTTCCGCGAACGGGGCGTCGGCCGGAAGGACGCCCGTGCGCGCGTCGATGACGAAGAGCACGAGGTCGGACGAGGCGATCGCCGCCTCGGTTTGCGCCCGCATGCGCCCGAGCAGCGTCGCGGCGTCGGCCTCTTCGAGGCCCGCCGTGTCGACGACCCGAAACCGCAGGTCCGCGAGGCGCGCCGCGCCCTCGCGTCGGTCGCGCGTGACGCCGGGCTTGTCGTCGACGAGCGCGAGACGCTTGCCCACGAGCCGGTTGAAGAGCGTTGACTTGCCGACGTTCGGGCGGCCGACGATGGCGACGGTGGGCGTAGGCGTCATGGCTTGGAGCCCTTCAGGTCCCTCAACGGGCGGCTTCGAGCGGGCCGGCCGCGACGAGGGACGAATAGATTTCCAGACGCCCGCGCAAAGCTTGCGGAGCCTCCGGATCGGCGGCGATCTGATCGAACCATTCGCCGGCGCGGTCGTAATCGCCGCGGCGCAACGCGATCAGCCCGAGCGCCTCGCGGGCCGTATGCCGGAACGCGCCGGAGGGCGCCGCGAGCCCCTGCAGAGAGGCCGCGGCCGCGTCGGGTTCGGCGTCCATGCGCAGCAGCGCGCCGCGCAGGCTTGCGAGATCGCGCAAGGCCGCCGGCACGGAAGCGTCGCCCGCGAGGGCGTCGTAGGCCTGCGCGCCCGCCGCCGGATCGGCGTCGCCGACATTCGCGGCGAGACGGAAACGGGCGAGAACGGCGTAGCCGCCGCCCTCCGAGGCGAGCTGCTCGAGGACGTCGCGCCCGCCGGCGCGATCGTCGCGTTCGATCATCCGCCCGGCCTCGTAGAACTGCGCGGCCGCCTGCTGGGCGCGGGTCGTCTCGAGATAATCCCAGTACCGCCATCCGCCGACGCCGAGCACCACGACGACGGCGACGCCGACCATCACGCCGCCCCAGCGCTTCCAGAATTGCGTCGCCTTGTCGCGGCGAAGCTCATCGTCGATTTCGCGAAAAAACTCGTTCATATCCCGGCCTGGTCTCGGGGACGATGCCTCGCCCCTCACCCTGATTATACTTGAGGGGGTCGCCTAGCACAGCCGCAGGCTCAAGGCGAGCGCGAACGCTCGCGCGCCGCCGCCGCCTTCGCCTCAGCCCTTGCGCTCGGGATAGGTGTGCTCGACAGCGGGAAACGCGCGCGCCTTCACGTCCGCGGCGTAGGATTGCGCGGCTTGCGTGACGGCGGCGCCGAGCTCGGCGTAGCGCCGCACGAATTTCGGCGTGCGCTCGGTCAGCCCGAGCAGGTCGTCGATCACGAGGATCTGCCCGTCGCAGGTCGGGGACGCTCCGATGCCGATGGTGGGTATCGCGACCGCCTGCGTGATCTCGCGGGCCAGCGGCTCGGCCACCGCCTCGACGACGACGGCGAACGCCCCGGCCTCAGCGACGGCCCGGGCGTCCTCGATGAAAACCGGCCAGTCCGACCGGTCGCGCCCCTGCGCGCGGAACGAGCCGAGCGCGTTGATCGCCTGCGGGGTGAGCCCGATATGCGCGAGCACCGGCACGCCGCGCCGCGTGAGAAAGCGGATCGTCTCGGCCATGTAGGCGCCGCCTTCGAGCTTGATGGCGCCGCAGCCGGTCTCCTTGAGAACGCGCGCGGCCGAGCGGAAGGCCTGCTCCGGGCTCTCCTCATAGGAGCCGAAGGGCATATCGACGACGACGAGCGCGCGCCGCGAGCCGCGCATCACCGCCTGCCCCTGCGCGATCATCGTCTCCAGCGGCACCGGCACGGTCGATTCGAAGCCCTGCATCACCATGCCGAGCGAATCGCCGACGAGCAGGAAGTCGCAGGAACCATCGACGAGGCGCGCCATCTGCGACGTATAGGCGGTGAGCGAGACGATCGGCTCTCCGCCCTTGCGCGCGCGCATGTCGGGCGCGGTCAGACGGCGGATCTGCGCTTGGGCGGACATGGCTTGTGCGGACATGGCTCCCTCTCAGGCTCGGGTGAAGACGGGAACGCCGATCAGAGCCTGATGCAGCCAGAATGCGAAAGCGAGGTAAGCGACGACGCCGATGGCGACGGCGATCGCGTCGTACTTCGCCTGCGGCGCAACGAGCGGCGCCGACGCGCCTGCGCGGCGCTTCGCGCTGATCCGGCCGGCGACCGCCCAGGCGAGAAACGTCCCGAAAAGCAGGATGGAGCCGAGGTCGCCGTTGGCCAGGAGATGGGCGAACGCCCAGATCTTCACCGCCGCGAACATCGGATGCTTGGCGCGCGCCTTGATGTGGCCGGGCAGATACGTCGCGGGGAAGAGAATGAAGGCGAACAGGACGAGAAGCGCGGCGAGATGCCGCGTCCAGGTCGGCGGGTCCCAGATCGGGATCATCCCCTCGGCGCGATATTCTCCGAAGCCGATCCAGATCAGGACGATCCCGACGAGCGCAGCAATAGAATAAACGGCCTTGTACGGCGTCTCCCCGATCCGCGCGACGGCGGCGGCGCGCGGGGCGCGCATCATCGTGAAGGCGTGAACGCCGATGAATACAATCAAACCAAGAATCAAAATCGCCATCGCAGCCTCCGGGTCGCAACGCAACGCTTCTAACCCGGTGGGACCGCGATGGCGAAGCCAAATCGCGCCCGGCGGTCTTGCCGCCGGCGCGCGATCGGGCAGGCGTTACATGGCGGGCAGGATGGCGATGTCCCGCACCGGCATGTCGGCGCCCGCGACCGCTCCGACCGCCGTGGCGGCGCCCGTCGCGAGGTCGATCGTGTAGAGCGTGTCGTCGGCCATGAGGTAACCGGCGTTCGTTCCGGGAGCCGTCGAGGCGATGTCGAACGCGAACGTCTGCGCATCGACTCCGAGCGGGCCGACCGTGTTCAGGACGCCGTCATTGGGCGGCGCCTGGAGAACGAGCGCACCGGCGTCGGCGTCGATGTTGAACAGCTCCGTCGACTCCGGACGACCGACCGAGTTCGTGTACGCTCCGGCGACGACCATCGGCGTAGCCTCGGCTGCGGCGTCTCCCGCCGCGTAGGCGTGGCTGCCATCGGTCGTGACTTCGCCGCTGTCGACGTTGACGCGCAGGCTCGTGCCGTCCGAGCCCATGATGCGCAGGCGGTCCGCGGCGGGGTTGAAGTCGACAGTCGCGATCACGCCATCGGCGAGCATCGTCTGCAGCGTCGACTTCATCGTCGCGGCGCCGGTCGAGACGTCGATCGTCACCACGCTGCCGTCGGAGACGACGGCGTAGAGCATGTTGTCGGCCGGACGAACGTCGATGCCCAGCAGGCTCCCCGATACGCCGGTGACTTCGACGGTGCCGGTGACCTGCAGGGCCGCTGCGTCGACGATGGCGAGGGTGCGCTCGCCGACGAGCGCCACCGCGGTCTGCGCGCTGGCGGGGGCCGCGAAGGCGGCGCCGGCGAGAAGAACTCCGGAAAGAAGAACGCGCTTCATGTGATTTACTCCTTGTTGAGTCGGAGCCGAATGCGGCTCCCTCGAGAGACCCGGCGTTGCGCCCGGCCTCCATGGCTCACGATGAGCAGCTACGGATCGCCGAAAGACAAAGTTTCAGGACGGAGCGATTTTTTTGCAGCCGTTGCCGCGTGACTTTCCCGGCGAACTCCCTACCCTGTGCGTCACGGCAACCAAGAGTCGGCGCGGACGGCATATGACGATTGAGGTCGGGGCATTGCGGGAGACGGATCTGGCGGAGACGCTCGCCGCGGTGGCCGAAGGCGACCTCGACGCTTATCGACGCCTCTATGACCAGACCTCGGCGAAACTCTTCGGCGTCATCAGGGGCATCCTGCGAAACGAAGCGCGGGCCGAGGAAGCCCTGCAGGAAGTCTATCTGCGCATCTGGCGCAACGCCGGCTCCTATTCGCCCGAGATCGCGCGACCGATGACGTGGATGATCACCATCGCCCGAAATCGGGCGATCGATTTCGCTCGTCAGCGCGTCGAGGCGACCATCGCGCCCGACGACGACGGCGGCGACTGGCTTGATTCGGTCGCCGATCCGCGCAACGACACCGAAGCGGTGGTCGCGCGCGAATCCCTGCGGCGCTGCCTCGGAGTTCTCGACGAAAGCCAGCGCGACTGTATCGTCGCCGCCTATTGCGGCGGTTATTCGCGCGAGGAGCTCGCCACGCGGTTCGAAAGACCCGTCAACACGATCAAAACCTGGCTTCAGCGGGGACTGACGTCCCTGCGCAACTGCCTCGGTTCGCCATGAGCGACGCGATGACCGACGACCACTCCGACAAGGCCGGCGAATACGTCATCGGAACGCTCGACGTCGACGAGCGCCGCGCCTTTGAAGCGCGCCTTCTCCTGGACGCAGTGCTGCGGCAGGAAGTTGCGGTCTGGCGCGAACGTCTGCGCGCGATCGCCGACGGCGCGCCCGAGATCAAGCCGCCCGCGCGCGTCTGGCGCAATATCGAAGCCAGCGTGACGCGCGTCTCCGGTGGTTCGCTGCGCAGCGCGGTTTCGGACCTCGACGAGGTGCGCCGCCTTCGGCGCTCCCGCGCCTTCTGGCGGGTGTCGACGCTGGGCGCCGGCGCTCTAGCGGCGAGCATTCTCGCCGTCGCGGTCATGATCCCGCAGGCGATCACGCCTCCTCCCGCCGAGACCGAAGCGGGCGAACGCTTCGTCGCCGTCGTCGATCGTGGCGGTGAATTGCCCGCGCTCATCGTTCGCGTCGACACGCAGGCGGGCGTGGTTCACGTCCGCGCGCTCGCCGCCGAGGCGCCGGCGGAGAACAGCCTCGAACTCTGGTACATCGCCGGGGACGAAGCGCCCCGCTCGCTCGGCCTCGTCGCGGACGGCGCCCTGCCCATCGCGACGCCTGCGCTGTTCGAGAACGCGGCCGGAGCGACGCTCGCGGTCAGCGTCGAGCCGCAGGGCGGCTCGACCACGGGCGCGCCCACGGGCCCGGTGATCTACTCGGGCCAGCTCGTAGCCGACGAGTGAAGCCGGCGCGCTTGCGGGCGGACTTGCAGGCGCGCTCGGGCTGCGCGAAGCTGCGCGGATGCTGCTGAACTTCTTCTCGAACCTTCGCGCCGCAAAGGTGCCCGTCTCGCTGCGCGAGCATCTCTCGCTGCTCGACGCGCTTGATCGCGACCTCGCCGACGGGCTCGTGGAGGATTTCTACTATCTCTCCCGCGCGATCCTCGTGAAGGACGAGCGCAACCTCGACAAATTCGACCGCGCCTTCGCCCAGACCTTCAACGGCGTCGTCACGCTCGGAGAAGCGCTGGAGCCGGCCGACATCCCCGAGGACTGGCTTCGCAAGATGGCCGAGCGCCATCTCAGCGATGAGGAGAAGGCGCAGATCGAGGCGATGGGCTGGGACAAATTGTTCGAGACCCTGCGCGAACGCCTGAGGGAGCAGAAGAAGCGCCATCAGGGCGGCTCGAAATGGATCGGCACGGCCGGGACCTCCCCATATGGGGCCCAGGGCTACAATCCGGAGGGCGTCCGCATCGGCCAGGAGGGGAACCGCAACTTCCGCGCGGTCAAGGTCTGGGACAGGCGCGAATACAAGGATTTCGACGACGAGGTCGAGCTCGGCGTGCGCAATATGCGCGTCGCGCTACGTCGCCTGCGCCGGTTCGCCCGCACGGGCGCGGCCGACGAACTCGACCTCGAGGGCACGATCCGCGGGACGGCGGAGAAGGGCTATCTCGACGTGCGCATGCGGCCCGAGCGCCGCAACGCGGTGAAGGTGCTGCTCTTCCTCGACGTCGGCGGCTCGATGGACTGGCATATCGAGCGGGCCCAGGAACTGTTCTCGGCGGCGCGGGCCGAGTTCAAGCATTTCGAGCATTTCTACTTCCACAATTGCCCCTATGAGGGGCTCTGGCGCGACAATCGCCGGCGCCACAGTGAGGTGACGCCGACGCTCGACGTCATTCGCACCTACGGCTCCGACTACCGCGTGGTCTTCGTCGGCGACGCCTCGATGAGCCCGACCGAACTCGTCATGCCCGGCGGCTCCGTCGATCACTGGAACGAGGAGGCCGGCGAGGTCTGGGTGAGGCGCCTCACCGAGCATTTCCAGAAGGCCGTCTGGCTCAATCCGACGCCCCGCGCGCATTGGCGCCATACGCGATCCATCGCGATGGTCGAGCAGTTGCTGGAGGGACGGATGTTTCCGCTCACGGTCGAGGGACTCGATTCCGCGATGCGGGCGCTCACCCGGTAGCCGCCGCCCTACCCTCTCGGGCGACGCGCCGCGAGGGTAGCCAGCCTGCGTCGCGCGGCGTCCGACGTCAGGAAATCGGTCGGCAGGCGGCGGCGCCAGTTCGGATGGCCGTCCGTCACGCCAGGCAGATTCGGCTGCTCGTCGAGACCGGCGATGTCCTCGGCCGGCAGGAGAGCGAGCGCGCTCGCGCTCTGGGCGACATAGGCTATCCCCGCATCGACCGCCCGACCCGTCGCTTCCGCTGACGGCGCATCCCCGGAGGCCGCGCCGCAACCCTTCGCCGCCTCCCAGAACGCGCGCCGGTCGCCGGAGCGTTCGTCGCGCGCCTTCAAAGCGTCGTCGGGCGCCGGATAGAGCGACAGCGACTGTCGCCAGTCGATGTCGCGCCCCCGCCACCAGCCGGCGAGCGTCGGCAGGTCGTGCGTCGTGGTCAGCGCCGCCGCGCCGCGATCGTAGCGCTCGGGCACGCGGAATCCGCCGCCGTGCTCGCGCTCGAAATAGAGGACGCGCATGCCCATGATTCCGGCCTCGCCGAGCGTCTCGCGAAACCCGTCCGGCACCGTTCCCAGATCCTCGCCGATGACGATCGCGCGGTTGCGCCAGGATTCGAGCGCGACGAGGCGGAGCATGTCCGTGACCGGGTACGTGAGATAAACGCCCTCGGTCGCGGAGCTACCCCACGGCACGAGCCACAGGCGCGACAGACCCATGACGTGATCGATCCGCACCCCGCCGACGTTCCGCATCGAGGCGCGCAGCGTCTCGATGAACGGGGCGTAGCCATGCTTGGCGAGGGCGCGCGGCGAAAACGTCGTGAGCCCCCAATCCTGACCGAGAGGTCCGAGCAGATCGGGCGGCGCGCCGATGCTGACGCCCTGGAGGACGTCGCCGGGCCGGCTCCACGCGTGGCTGCCGCCGGCGTCCATTCCCACCGCCATATCGGCGACGACGCCGACGCCCATGCCGGCCGCGCGCGCGCTCGCCTGCGCCGTCTCCAGCGAGCGCTCCGTCAGCCACTGCAGAAACGCGTGGAAGCCGATCTCTTCGCCGTGAGTCTCGCGAAAGAGAGCCACCGCACGCGAGCGCGGATCGCGAAAGTCCTCCGGCCATCCCTGCCAGCCGCTGACTCCGAGGTCTTTGACGAAATGCGCCTGCAAGGCCTCGTAGGTCGCGTGATCCTCGAGCAGGGACCCGCGTTCGGAGCGATACCGGACGAAATCGGCCCGGGCTTTGTCGGTCCCGCCCGCGAACCGCGCGTAGAGGCGACGCAGTTCGGCGAATTTGCGTGCGCCCTCGCGGCCCCAGTCGATCAACGCATCGCCGGGCTCGACTGCCGCCGCCGTCCCGAAATCGGCTCCGAATACGGCGTGCGGATCCGCGTAGAGCGGATTGAGGAATAGTCGGGTCGAGGGCGCGTAAGGGCTCTCGCGACCCGGGTCGGCGGCGTACAGGGCGTGGATCGGGCTGATCGCGAGCGCGTCGGCGCCCGCACGACCGAGCGTCGTCGCGCACTCTGCGAGGGCGCCGAGATCGCCGAAGGACGCGCCGCGTCCCGGTGGAAGGCTGTAGAGCTGGGTCGCGACGCCCCACGCGTCACGCTCGCCGATCGCATCGAGCAGGCCGAAGGCGCGCGGGGGGGCGATCGCAAGCGCGATTTCCCGGCCGGCGACCTCGACGTGATGATACCCGGGCTCGTCGATGCCCGGCAGACAAACGCGGTCGTCCATCGCGATCAGTCGGGTTTCCAGCCGGGCGCCGGATTCGAGACGGACGAGCGCCGCCGTCCCCGGCGACGCCTCCATCGGCAGTCGGACGGGGCGGCCGACGACGCCGGTGACGAGCGCGGCGGAGACGGGGTCGCCGTCATCCGCCCCGATCGCCGAAAGCGCCGCGCGCAATGTGTCGTCTCCGACCTCGCGCTGGCTCCCGAAGGCGTCCGTCCAGACGAGTTTCAGGCCCGCGGCGGACGCGCGGACGCGCAGTTCGTCCATGCTCACGCCTCCCCGGCCTCGCCGAGATGCGGTGATATTTCAGCCGAGAGAATGGCGGCTCCGTGAGCCCCGAGATTGTACGAGTGCCCCGCGATGGCCCGCTCGGCGCGCGCCGGATCGACGCTGTCGATGAGCAGGCGCCAATGCGCGTTCGGCGGCGGCAGGTGGAAATGCACCTGCGACGTCGACGCGTTCGCGAGGAAGAAGATCATCCGCACGACCCCGTCCGGACCCTTCTCCGCCCGCCGCATCGCCAGAGCGAACCGATGGGGCTCGTTCCAGTGGTCGGGCGTGGGAACGGCGCCGGACTCGTCGAACCAGTCGACGTCCCGCACGCCCGGGGCGAGCTCGGCCCCGTGCAGGTAGCTCGACGCGCGCAGGAGCGGGTGCTCGCGGCGCAGACGCGTCAGACGCGCCACGAAATCCGAAAGCGACCGCCCCTCGGGCGTGTCCAGCCGCCGCCAGTCGAGCCAGGAAATCTCGTTGTCCTGCGCATACGCGTTGTTGTTGCCGTTCTGGCTACGACCGAACTCGTCGCCCGCAAGGAGCATGGGCGCGCCCATCGCCGAGAACACCGTCACCAGCATCGAGCGCGCGACCCGCTCACGAGTCTCGCGAACGGCCGGGTTTTCGCTCGGCCCTTCGTCACCCCAGTTGCGGGAGTAATTGGCGTCGTGGCCGTCGCGATTGTCCTCCCCGTTCGCCTCGTTGTGGCGCTGCTCATAGGAGACGGTGTCGGCGAGCGTGTATCCGTCATGGGACGCGACATAGTTGATCGAGGACCACGGCCGCCGGCCGCGATAGTCGAAGAGGTCGGCGGACCCCGCCAGCCGAGCCGCCAGATCGCGCCTCGCGCCCTCGTCGCAGCGCCAGTAGCGGCGCACGCCGTCACGGAACTGGTCGTTCCATTCGGCGAAACCCGGCGGATGCTGGCCGAGCTGATATCCGCCGGGCCCGATGTCCCACGGCTCCGCGATGAGCTTCAACCGGGACAGAAGCGGGTCTTGGCGAATGGCGTCGAAGAAGCCCGCGCTCTGATCGAAACCGTGATCTTCCCGACCGAGCGTCACCGCGAGGTCGAAGCGAAAGCCGTCGACGCGATAGGACGTGGCCCAGTGGCGCAGGCTGTCCATGATCATCCGGATCACGAGCGGATTGGAGGCGTCGAGCGTGTTGCCCGTACCCGTATCGTTGACGCTGCGGCGAGCATCGCCCGCGTGGTGCCTGTAGTAGGTCGCGTTGTCGATCCCGCGCCAGCACAGGGTCGGCCCCCGTTCGTCCCCCTCGCAGGTATGGTTGTAGACGACGTCGAGGATCACCTCGATCCCCGCCGCGTGCAGCTTGCGAATGGCTCCGCGCAATTCGTCCCCGTTCCCGGGGCGCGACATGTAGCGCGGCTCCGGCGCGAAGAAGGACAGCGTGTTGTAGCCCCAGTAATTGGTCAGACCCTTCTCCTGGAGGAAGCGGTCCTGAAGGAAGGCATGGATCGGCATGAGCTGGAGCGCGGTGACGCCGAGCTGCTTCAGGTGGTCGATCACGGCGGGATGGCCCAACGCCGCGTAGGTCCCCCGAACGGGCGCCGGCACCTGCGCCATCAACCGGGTCAGGCCCTTCACGTGAGCCTCGTAAATCACGGTCTTGTCCCAGGGCGTCGACGGCGCGCGGTCGTCGCCCCAGTCGAACGATTCGGAGACCACCACCGATTTCGGCACCGCCGGCGCGCTGTCGCGCCGGTCGAAGGAGAGATCGCCGCGCGGCGAGTGAATGCGGTAGCCGTGCAGCGCGTCCGTCCAGCGGGTCTGCCCGAGGATGCTCTTGGCGTAGGGGTCGAGAAGCAGCTTGAACGGATTGAACCGATGTCCGTGCTCCGGCGCATACGGTCCGTGCGCGCGATAGCCGTAGACGAGCCCCGGCCCCGCATGCGGCAGGTAGCCGTGCCAGACCTCGTTGGTCTGCTCGGGCAGAGCCAGACGAGCGACTTCGCGCTTGCCCGCCGGATCGAAGATGCAAAGCTCGATCCCCGTCGCGTGAGCGGAACAGACGGCGAAGTTCACGCCCAACCCGTCGGACGTCGCTCCCAGGGGATACGGAGCGCCCGCCTCGAGGCGGTCCGGAATTACGAATATGCCGTTGTCAATCATCGGGAGCCCAGAGCGTTACGGAAAGGGGCGGCAACGTGAGCCGCAATGAGTAAGGTCGTCCGTGTGCGGAGTCCGACGACGCGTCGCGCCGCTCCTCGCCCCC
The DNA here is from genome assembly GCA_022241475.1 of Microvirga sp. The sequence continues at coordinate 80,549 of JAKOMT010000008.1, forward strand.
GGCGCCGGACCCGCCGTAGCGTGGCGAGTCCGTGTCGAGAATGCGCCGCCAGGTCCCGCCGACCGGCGCGCCGACGCCGTAATCGTCGCGGGGGACGGGCGTCATGTTCATGACGCACAGGATCGGCCGACCGCGTTCGGAGCGGCGCAGGAAGGCGAAGACGCTCACCGCCCGGTCGTCCAGAATGACCCATTCGAACCCCGCCGGATCGGCGTCGGAGGCGTGGAGCGAAGGTTCGGAGGCGTAGAGACGATTCAGGTCTCGCACGAGGATCTGGACGCCGGAATGGAGAGGATCGCTCAGGAGATCCCAGTCGACTTCGCCGTCATGGTTCCATTCGCGCCCCTCGCCAATCTCGCAGCCCATGAAGAGCAGCTTCTTGCCGGGGTTGCTCCACATGAAGCCGAGATAGGCGCGCAGGTTGGCGAACCGCCGCCAGACGTCGCCCGGGGCCTTGTTCACCAGCGAGCCTTTGCCGTGCACCACCTCGTCGTGAGAGATCGGCAGAACGAAGCGCTCGGAGAAGGCGTAGACGGCGCCGAAGGTGATCTCGTGGTGATGATGAGCCCGGTGCAGGGGATCGCGGGCGAGATAATGCAGCGTGTCGTGCATCCAGCCCATGTTCCACTTGTACGAGAACCCGAGCCCGCCCTCGGAGACGGGCGCGGTGACGCCGGGCCAAGCGGTCGATTCCTCGGCGACGACGATCGCCCCCGGGACGCGTTCGGCCACGACGGTGTTGAGCCGGCGCAGGAACGCGACGGATTCGAGGTTCTCCCGCCCTCCGTGAACGTTGGGGACCCATTCCCCGTGCTTGCGGCTGTAATCGCGGTAGAGCATCGACGCCACGGCGTCGACGCGCAAGCCGTCGACATGGAAACGCTCGAGCCAGTGCAGGGCGCTCGCGATCAGAAACCCGCTGACCTCGCGCCGGCCGAGATTGTAAATGAGCGTGTTCCAGTCGGGGTGGAAGCCCTCCCGCGGGTCCTCGTGCTCATAGAGGGACGTGCCGTCGAAGTGGGCCAGCCCGTGCGCGTCGCTCGGAAAATGCGCCGGCACCCAGTCGACGATCACTCCGATGCCGGCGCGGTGGGCCGCGTCCACGAAGCGCGCGAAGCCTTCGGGCGATCCGTAGCGGGCGCTGGGCGCGAAGAGCCCGAGCGGTTGGTAACCCCACGAGCCGCCGAAGGGATGCTCCGCCAGCGGCAGGAATTCGACATGGGTGAAGCCGAGGCCGGCGACGTAGGGGATCAGGCGCGCGGCGAGCGCGTCCCAGTCGAGCGTCGCGCGCGGATCGCCCTCCGGCCGCAGCCACGAGGCGGCGTGGACCTCGTAGATCGCCATCGGCGCGTCGGGACGCTGGCGCGCGGCGCGTTCCGCCATCCACTCGTCGTCGCCCCAATCGAAATCGAAGGCGGGCGCGACGATCGAGGCCGTCGCGGGAGGCGCCTCGGTCCGTCGGGCCAGAGGATCGGCCTTGAGGGGCTGGAGCGAACCGTCCGGGCCGACGATCTCGTATTTGTAGCGCTCTCCCACGGGAAGGCGGGGAACGAACAATTCCCAGACGCCCGCCTCGTACCGCAGGCGCATGGGATGGCGTCGGCCGTCCCATGAATTGAAATCGCCGACGACGGAGACCCGGCGGGCGTTCGGCGCCCAGATCGCGAATATCACGCCCTCGACGCCGTCGATCGTCGCGGGGTTGGCGCCGAGCCGTTCGGCGAGCCGCCAATGCTCGCCCGCCGTGAACTTGTGAAGATCCTCGGCGTCGAGGATGAGGCCGAAGGCGTATGGGTCCTCCGCCTCGTGCACGCCGCCCGGCCACGTCGCGCGCAGTCGATAGCGCGACGACGACGGGGCGGGTCCGACGAACAGCCCCGGGGCGGCCTGTTCGAGCGCGCCCGCAATTGCGCCCTTCTCCTCGACGACCTCGACCCGCTCCGCTCCGGGCAGGAAGGCGCGCAGCACGCGGCCGTCCGGCGTGTCGTGAGGCCCCAGAAAGGCGAAGGGATCGGTCAGCCGCCCGGCCAGAGCGTCCGCCGTCGCCGCGTCAAGTCCGCCGTAGCTGCGCCCGTTCATCCGCCCTCCTCGGTCCCGCCGACGAGGCGACGAACGATTTCCGCGATGCCCTGCACGGGCACGTCGAGCCAGGCCGGGCGGTTCGCCGCCTCGTAGCGAACCTCGTAGGCCGCCTTTTCGAGGATCAGCAGATCGAGGAGCCCCTGATCACTGAGCGGCTCCGGCGCGCCCTCCCCGTAAGCCGCGAGGAAGGCGCCTTCGGATTGCGAACGGAACAGCTCGCGCAGCTTTGCGATTCGAGCCTCGGCCGCCGGCCCCCACGGCGCATGACGCCCGCGGGCGACGGTCGCCGCGGCGTAGTCGAAGGAGCGCACCATGCCCGCGACGTCGCGCATCGGCGTCGCCTTGGCGCGACGCTGATCCAGCGGGCGCGACGGCTCACCCTCGAAATCGATGAACCGGACGTCGGAGCCGGCGACGAGCGTCTGTCCGAGATGCAGATCGCCATGGATGCGCGTGAGTCGACGCCCGATCAGGCTTTCCGACTGGCTGGCGACGAACTCCATGATGCGATCGCGCGCGCCCAGAATCTGGGCCACCTCGTCGGCGAGCCCCGATTGCGCCCAGTCCCGCGTCTCCATGATCGCGAGAGCGGCCTCGACTTCCGTTGAAACGGCCTTCCGCAGCGCCTGCGCATGGCGCTTCGTCGCCGATTCCGGCGCGAAGGCGGGGTCCGCCGCCGCGTCGTCGCCGGCGAGCGCGGCATGCATTTCGGCGAGGCGTCGGCCGAGCGATCCCGCGAAGAGCGCGTAGGCGTCGAAAAGTCCGTCGGCTGCGTCGGCCTCGTCGTCGGGCATGCTCGCCAGTTCGTCGATGCTGCGTTCGAGGTAGCGCAGCGTCCACTCCCAGCCGTCGCCCTGATTGGCGACGAAGCCCTGTGCGATCGCGAGCGTGGTCTGCTCCCCGTTCGACGCGACGCGCCGGACTTCGCCGAGCAGCGGCGCCGATCCGTCGAACCCCGCCCTGGTCAGGAAGCGGCACATCTCGGCTTCGGGATGCACGCCTGTCGTCAATTTGCGCAGCAGCTTGACGATGGCGAGACGACCGACGATCGCGGTCGAGTTGCTCTGTTCCGTCGTCAGCCACTCGACTTCGGCGTCGTCCGGCATTTCGATATCGGCGAGAACGTCCGTCGGCTCGTAGAGTATCTCGCCGCCTTCGAAGGTCCGGCTCTTGGCCGTGCGAAGCCCCTCGAGGATCGCCCGCGCGAAGGCCGGCGTCGCGAAACCGTCGGTCAGGTGTCCGACGCGCCTCCCCTGCCGGACCCGCGCCAGCGCCAGTTGCGGCGCGAAGGGCGGCGAGGGTTCGTCGTCCCAGGATATCGCGAGCGGCAACGCGTAGCGCTCGCCGCCAGCCGACGTCTCGACATCGACGAAGGTGACGAGCGTGTCGCCCGAGCCGGCGCCCAGCGTCGTCGACGTCTCGATGCGAACGGACTTGACCTCAGCGTCCTTGTTCTGGAACCACCGCCGGTTCGCGAGATAACCAGGCAGCACGTCCCGCTCGAGCGTCTCGCGCGACCGAGCCCGCTCCCCGCTCGCCAGCACGTCGGCGACGCCCTGACGCAGGACGAAGGTCACCTGCTCGGCGTCGAGGCCCGATGTCGCCGTGCTCCAGCCCGGCGGCTCGACATTGGCGCTGAGCGCGAACCAGTAGAATCCGTAGGGCGGCAGCGTGAGCAGGTAGGGCAACTGCCCGATCGTCGGGAAGGCCGCGCCGCCCGACATCTCGACGGGCGTGCAGCCGGCGAATTCCGTGAGATTGAGCTCGACGGCCTGCGCCTGGCGGGAGACGTTGGCCACGCACAGAATGCGTTCGTCCTCGTGCTCGCGCAGATAGGCGAGGACCTTGCGGTTGGCCGGACGCAGGAAGCGGATCGCTCCGCGCCCGAAGGCGCGATGCCGCCGGCGCACGGCGAGCATGCGCCGGACCCAGTTCAACAGGGAATTCGGATCGCGTTGCTGCGATTCCACGTTCACCCGGTCGTAGCCGTAGAGCGGGTCCATCAGGACGGGGAGCGCCAGCCGCGCCGGATCGGCGCGCGAGAAGCCGCCATTGCGATCGCTCGACCACTGCATCGGCGTGCGCACGCCGTCGCGGTCGCCGAGATAGATGTTGTCGCCCATCCCGATCTCGTCGCCGTAATAGATCACCGGCGTTCCGGGCATGGTGAAGAGCAAGGCGTTCATCAGCTCGATGCGCCTGCGGTCACGCTCCATGAGCGGGGCGAGGCGGCGTCGGATGCCGAGATTGATGCGCGCGCGCTTGTCGGCGGCGTAGGTGTCCCAGAGGTAATCCCGCTCCTTGTCCGTCACCATTTCGAGCGTCAGCTCGTCGTGGTTGCGCAGGAAGATCGCCCATTGGCACGCAGGCGGAATTTCCGGGGTCTGCCGCATGATGTCGGTGATCGGGTACCGGTCCTCCTGCGCGATCGCCATGTACATGCGCGGCATCAGGGGGAAGTGGAAAGCCATGTGGCATTCGTCGCCGTCGCCGAAATAATCCTGCGTATCCTCCGGCCACTGGTTCGCCTCGGCGAGGAGCAGGCGGTCCGGATACAGCCGGTCCACCTCGGCGCGGATCTGCTTGAGAATGTCGTGCGTCTCGGGAAGATTCTCGTTGTTCGTCCCCTCGCGCTCGACGAGATAGGGCACGGCGTCGAGGCGCAGGCCGTCGACGCCCATGTCGAGCCAGAAGCGCATGACAGAGAGCACTTCCTTCAGCACGCGCGGATTGTCGAAGTTAAGATCGGGCTGGTGGCTGTAGAACCGGTGCCAGTAATAGGCCTGCGCCTCCTCGTCCCAGGACCAGTTCGATTTCTCGGTGTCGAGGAAGATGATGCGCGTTCCGGAATAGGCCTTGTCGGTATCGGACCAGACATAGAAATCGCGCGCCGCCGAACCCGGCTTCGCCTTGCGCGCCTTCTGGAACCAGGGGTGCTGGTCGGAGGTGTGGTTGATGACGAGTTCGGTGATCACGCGGATGCCGCGCGCATGCGCCTCCTCGACGAAGCGCTTGAAATCCGCGACGCGCCCGTATTCCGGATGGACGCCCCGGTAATCCCCGATATCGTAACCGTCGTCGCGGCGCGGAGAGGGATAAAAAGGCAACAGCCACAAACAATTGACGCCGAGTTCTGCGACGTAATCGAGCTTTTCGAGGAGACCCGCGAAGTCGCCGACGCCGTCGTCATTGGCGTCGAAAAACGACTTGACGTGCAGCTGGTAGATGACAGCGTCCTTGTACCAGAGGGGATCTACGACAAGGTTCGCCTGCTTCTTGCGCGACACGTCAGCTTCTCCTTTGGGGTCGAATTCGCCAGATGGCGAAGGGGCGCTCCGCCGGATCGAGGCGGATGCGCTGAATTTTGCCCCGCCACACGAAGACCGCCTCGGAGAAGAGGTCCTCGACGTCGACGGAGGCGTCGTCCCCCAGCCCGAAATCCCACAGCGGGACCTCGATATCGGCCTCCTGCGCGTTGTGGGGATCGAGATTGACGGCGACGAGGATCATCTCGCCTCCATCCGGCGAGGGCTTGGCGTAATAGAGGATATTGTCGTTGAAGGCGTTGTGGAAACGCACGTTCAGGTGAGTCTGCAGCGCCGGGTTGGCCCTGCGGATCCGGTTGAGGCGGGTGATTTCGTCGACGATGTCGCCGGACGCGCGAGCGGGACGCGGCCGGATCTCGAATTTCTCGGAATCCTTGTATTCCTCCTTGCCCGGCAAGGGCTCGGCTTCGAGCAGCTCGAAACCCGAGTAGACGCCCCAGAGGCCCGAGAGCGTCGCGGCGAGACAGGCGCGCACGAGAAAGCCCGGCCGACCGGAGCGCTGGAGGAAAACGGGATTGATGTCGGGCGTATTGACGAAGAAATGTGGCCGAAAGAACTCCTTCGGCTCTTCCTGCGACAGCTCTTCGAGATATGCGCGAAGCTCCGCTTTCTCGTTACGCCAGGTGAAATACGTGTAGCTCTGCGAAAAGCCGATCTTCGCGAGCCGGTACATCATCCTCGGCCGCGTGAACGCCTCGGACAGGAAGATCACGTCGGGATGCAGCGCGCGCACCTCCGCGATCATCCACTGCCAGAACGGAAGCGGCTTGGTGTGGGGGTTGTCGACCCGGAAGATCTTGACACCCTCCCCGACCCAGAAGAGCACGACGTCGCGCAAGGCGACCCACAGGTCGGGGATCGCCCCGGCCGCGTAGAAGTCGACGTTGACGATGTCCTGGTATTTCTTGGGCGGATTTTCGGCGTATTTGATCGAGCCGTCGGGGCGCCAATCGAACCAGTCCGGATGCTCGCGCAGCCACGGATGATCCGGCGCGCACTGGATCGCGAAGTCGAGCGCGAGTTCGAGCCCATGCGCCATCGCGGCGTCGCGCAGCGCCCGGAAATCCTCGAACGACCCGAGTTCGGGATGCAAGGCGTCGTGACCGCCCTCCTTCGCCCCGATCGCGTACGGGGAGCCGACGTCGTCGGGTCCGGGCGTCAGGGTGTTGTTGCGGCCCTTGCGATTCTTGATGCCGATCGGATGGATCGGCGGGAAATACAGGACGTCGAAGCCCATGTCGCGGATGTGCGGCAGCCGGGCGATCACGTCGCGGAACGTTCCGTGACGGGCCGGATCGTCGGTCTGCGACCGGGGGAACAATTCGTACCAGCTCGCGAACGCGGCCTGAGGCCTTTCGACCTCGACCGGCTGGACCACGCTGGGAGCCGAGAACGGCCGATCGTCCGCCTCGCGCATCAGGGCGCGCGCGTCCGAGCCGACGAGGAGATCGACGCGGGCGGAGGATTCGGTCCCGTCGAACGTTTTCAGCAGCGCTCGCAAGCGTCGCTTCAACTCGCCTTTGGCGCGCCGGTGCGCCGCGTCGATCATCATCCGGCCTTCCGTCACGTCGAGCGCCGTATCGACGCCCGCCTCGTGCTTCCGGCCGAGATCGCGAACATAGCCGCCGAAGCGATCGATCCACGCCTGCGCGAAAAATTCGTGCCGGCCTACGCGGTCAGGGCGGATCGCGACGCCGAAGTGGTCGGGCTCCAGCAATTCCATAAGCGCGCGCCGCCACTCCGTTTCGTCCACGGCTCGCCAGCACAGCTCGACTGCGAGCATCTCGTGGCCGTCGCAATAGGCGTCGACGGAGACGGCGAGCGTGTCGCCGACGATGCGGCGCACTGCGTGAGCGCCGCCGTCTATGCACGGCGAGAGCGCCTCGACGACGACGCGCGGAGCCGAGGCCGCCTCCTGCGCCGCGCCGGCGCCTCCGGGCCTGGGCGAGGCCACCGGCGAGGCGCGCGAGCCCTGCGCGAGCGCCACTGCGCCCGGCTCGATTTCGAGGATGTCGCCGAGCGGCCGCGCATCCGGGGCGTCGATCAGCGAGAACGCGCCGAAGACGCCTCCGAGCCTGCCGCGCAGAGCGCCGATATCGACGAGCGCGGGCTCCGAGAGGTCGGGATTGAACAGCGCCAAAACGACGCTCTCCGCAACGCGCGGATCGACCGCCGCGCGCAGGACGGCGCAGACCGGCGCCCCCGGCCCCGTCAGCGAACGCAGGATCCCCGGCTCGCTCAACGCGGGATGCGCCGCGATCCGCGCGTTCGCGCGCCGGATCGCTTCGACGATCAGCGGGTCGGGATGCGGCGCGTGCGCCTCGTCGGAGCCCGACGCGCGTGCGTCGAACGGCCGGCTTTCGGCTGCCTCGAACCCGTGAGGCACGAGCACGCCGCAGCCCAGCGCCGCAGCCGCGTCCATCGCCCGGGCATACCCCCGCGCGACGTTGCGGGCGTCGCCGATGCGCTCCACGAGCCGGGTTGCGAAGGGCGCCTCCGGCATCGTCATGACGGCCCCGACTGCCGAGAGGGCTTCATGCTCGTCCGCAAGCCAGCTCGAACGGAAATCCCACCAGGGAAGAGAGGAGAGCGCGTAGTCGAAGCCGCAGCCCGTCAGGGCGGCGAGATCGGCGCGCGGGGCGCCCGTCAGATCGGCGAGGAACAGCGCGTCCGGGTTGCGCGCGCGCGTCTCGTCGACGATCCAGCGCCACAAATCGGCTTCCGCCGCGCCAGGCCGCAAGGCGCGGAAGCCGGCCACGCCGCGCGCCGTCAGATCCGCGAGACGGGGCGCCAGGAATGCGCGCAACCGGCTGGACGAGCGCTCGTCGAGACGCGCCCAGGCGGCTCCCGACAACTCAGCCTGCGCCCGCGGATCGATCGGTCCGCCGGCCGCCTCGGGCCGCACGGTGAACGCTGTCGGATCCTCGGCGACGAACGGATGATCGAGAGCGAAGCGACGCGGAGCGAGATCGAGCATGAACTCGAGCCCACGGCGTCCCGCCGCGTCGACGAGGCGCGAAATGAGCGCGCCGAGATCGTCGCCGGCAGCGAGGCCGGCATGGGGGCGGTCGTGATCGGCCGGGAAGAACACGTCCCCCGCGCGGCCCGGCGCACCGAGAGGCGAGAGCAGCACGCGGTCGAAACCCAGGTCTCGCGCATGATCGAACATTGCGGTCAGACGATCGGCGGAGCCGACCGTCGCGTGATGAATGTAATAGACGCGGGCGCCCCGCGCGGCGCGGCCTTTCTCCATCGTTCCTGTTTTCAGGGCGAATTCCTCTTCTCGAAGCGCCGGGAGAGCGCGCATACGCCCCGACACAGATTCCACCTGATCGCCTGAATGAGACCACCAACCGCCATACAGCGAACTCGGCGGGCCGGGAAAGGTTCCCCTTGATCACTGTCCGCACTCGGGATCGAATCCCGCGAGATTGCAACACATTCGGGACCGGAATCAAAATCCGGGTGGTTTCGATAGCGATTTTCGGCCCTTTTTCAGGCATGCGCTCCGGGCGTTCTCTTGCGCCGGACGCAGCGTTCGTTTAAACGAACGCAACGACCCCAACCAACGACTGCAGTCCGGAGCATCGGCGCATGACCGAAGATCGCCGCCCACCGTCCGCGTCCACGGACGCCGACGATCGTCCCCTCGATCCCGCCACCCTCGCCGTGCATGCGGGAGGTCTGCGCTCTCCGTTCGGCGAGACGAGCGAGGCGTTGTACCTCACGCAGAGCTTCGTCTATCCCGACATGGAAGCCGCCGAAGCGCGGTTCAAAGGCACCGACGGGGGCGGCTACATCTATTCCCGCTTCGGCAATCCCACCATCACGGCGTTCGAGGAGCGCATGACCGCGCTCGAAGGGGCCGAGGCGGCCAAGGCGACGGCGACGGGCATGGCCGCGGTCACCGGCGCGCTGCTCGGCTACCTGAAGGCCGGGGACCACGTGATCTCGTCGCGGGTGCTGTTCGGTTCGTGCAATTACGTCCTCGGCGAGCTCTTGCCGAAATTCGGCGTCGAGACGACGTTCGTCGACGGGCGCGATCCGGAGAACTGGCGCAAGGCGCTGCGCCCGAACACCCGGCTGTTCTTTCTCGAGAGCCCGGCCAATCCGACGACCGAGTTGATCGACATCACCGCGACCGCGTCGATCGCCCACGAGGCCGGCGCCGTGCTCGTGGTCGACAACGCGCTCGGCACGCCACTGATCCAGAACCCTCTGCGGCTCGGCGCCGACGTCGTCTGCTATTCGGCCACGAAACACATCGACGGCCAGGGGCGATGTCTCGGCGGAATCATTCTCGCCTCTGCGGAATTCATCGAGACCCACGTGAAGACGCTGCTGCGCCATACGGGCCCCGCCCTCTCCCCGTTCAACGCTTGGGTTCTGCTGAAGGGGCTCGAGACCATGCCGCTGCGCATTGAGAGGCAGGCCCGCACCGCCCGCGCGCTCGCCGATGCGCTGCAAGGCGCGCCGGGGGTGACGAAGGTGCTCTATCCGGGCCTGCCGGACAATCCGCAGGCGGCGATCGCCGCGCGCCAGATGAAGAGCGGCGGCACCGTCCTCGCCTTCGAACTGGAGGGCGGCAAGGACGCCGCCTTCCGCTTCGGAAAGGCGCTGCGCGTGATCAAGATCTCGAACAATTTCGGCGACGCCAAGAGCCTGATCACGCATCCCGCGACGACGACGCACGAACGCTTCAAGCCCGAGGAGCGCGCAGTGCTCGGCATCGGCGAAGGCATGTTGCGCCTGTCCGCCGGGCTGGAGCACCCGGACGATCTCGTGGCTGATGTTCTGCGGGCGGCGAAAGCGGCGGGTTGAGGGTCGATTCGGCGATCGAAGAACGGGCGCAAAGGCGTATAATTGGTAGCATCGCAAATCGCGAAAGATCGATCATGACAGAAGCGCTCCAAGCACTGCTGGAAGCAGCCCAGACGGCTGCGGAGCAGCAGGAGCGCCAGCGGCGGAGCTTCGCCTACGGGAAAGCCACGTTCGAGAAGGCCCACACCTCCCCCGAGATGGTGGATCGGCAAGCGGAGGAGCTCGCCCGGAAAAACGATGAATGGCGGGATTAAGAAGGAGACGGCAGGGCGCTGGAGCCGCAGCTTGTCGTCGGTGGACCTTGATAGATCCAGAACGGAACCAGTGACCGCCTATCCATTCACCCTCTTCGTTTCCATGCGTCAACCCACCGCTGTAACGTCTTCTCAGTACGTAATTCAGCGACGGCATCCAGGTCCGGCATCCGCGCACCCCTTATGCCAAGTGCCGCAGCCTCGGCTTGCCTCGCGAATAGAGAGGTCGACAATAGCGGCTGCCCTCGGGCCTGACGGAAGTCAAACCCTATTGAGAGCAAGTATTTCACCACCATCTCGTCATCCATGTCAATGGATTTAAAGCGCCTCTCAATATTTTCTTCCTGTTGAAGCAGTCTATTCCATTCCGCGTCAGACAGCGTGCCATCATCTTCAATTAAGACACGAGTGTCCTCATGACGAATACCGAACGTTTCTACTGAGAGCTTAACAGCAGCTTCCTCGCAGGGCGGCGGGACCGGACTTCGTCGATCCCAGTATATCATCAATAGGTCGTCAAGTTCCTGAAAACCTGGCAAATCAAGCATCCGAATTATCCGGGATGGCGTGGTATTAGCTCGCTGAATCACGGGAAGCCAGTCAGAATATCGTCTCACCATCGACGCCTCCGAATCGGAACGTTAACAGAACATATCATATGCTGCGAACACTCGGGCTAGACACGAAAGGACGATTTCACAACGCCGGCGGCTGTACCGATTGTTTCGAGGTGCCCGCAACACGCAATGAGGCCACATCTTCAAGAGACGCGGTCTTTGCAGTCATAACATTTAATGAGCAGCTGTGAGATCGCGTTAGCAGACCAGCGAGCCGACAGCATTGCCGGACTTGGCGGAGGGCGAGCGCCTTGTTTGTGCTGGGACGTTAAGTGTACGCGGCATCGTGCAGAACGAGCAAGGATTGCTGATCAAAAATAAAGGCGCAACCCACTAAAATCAAAATGCCGATCGAGGACAGCTCGCCAAGGAAGCGACCTGCTACATCAATCTTCGCTGCTCAAGATCAACATTGCCTCTCCATTAGGCGAGTGCACGCAAACTTGAATCATTCAGAAAAAATCGTAGATCAGCCAGTCAAGCTATCAGTATAACGCTCTTGGAGGCCTCGCCCGGAATCGAACCGGGGTGACGGGATTTGCAGTCCCGCGCGTAACCACTCCGCCACGAGGCCGCCGCAAGCATGACGCGACGACCCAGACAATACACGCTAAAATTGCGTCAACGCAACCCCCGCGCTCAGCGGATCGGGTGGCCGTATTGCAGGCCGCCGCGCGTCCACAGCGCGTTGAGCCCGCGCTGGATCCGCAACGGCGAGCCCTCGCCGATGTTGCGGGCGTAGACCTCGCCGTAATTGCCGATCTGCTTGACGACGTTGTAGGCCCAGTTCTCGTCGAGGCCGAGCATACGGCCGAAATCGCCTTCCACGCCGAGCAGGCGGCGCACGGCCGGGGCCTGATCCGCGTTGCGCCGGTCGTCGACGTTCTGCGAGGTGACGCCGTGCTCCTCGGCGTTGATCATTGCGAAGTGAACCCAGCGGACCAGATCGGCCCAGCGGGCGTCTTCCTGTCGGACGGCGGGGCCGAGCGGCTCTTTCGAGATGACTTCCGGCAGAACGACGTGGTTGTCGGGATCGACGGCGCGAACGCGCTGCGCGTAGAGGCCGGACGCGTCCGTGGTGAACGCGTCGCAGCGGCGGTTGAGATAGGCGTCGACGGTCTCGCCGGCGGAATCGAAGACCACGGCCTCGTAGCGAATGCCGTTCTGGCGGAAAAAGTCGCCGAGGTTCAGACGCGTCGTCGTCCCGTTCTGGACGCAGACCGTCGCGCCGTTCAACTCGCGCGCCGACGAGACGCCGAGGTCCTTGCGCACGAGGAAGCCCTGTCCATCGTAGTAATTGATGGCGGGGAAATCGAGTTCCAGCGCGACGTCCCGCTCCATCGTGGCGGTGGAGTTGCGCAGGAGCACGTCGACGTCGCCCTCGCGCAAAGCCAGAAAACGCTCCCGGGCGGATACCGGCTCGAAACGCGCGCGCTCCGGATCGCCGAAGATCGCCGACGCGATCGCTCGGCAATAATCCACGTCGAACCCCGTCCAGCGCCCCTGCGCGTCGATCGTCGAAAAGCCGGCGAGGCCGGAATTGACGCCGCAGATCACCGCGCCGCGCTCGCGCACCGCGTCGAGCGTCGTCTGGGCGTGAGCCGGAGCGCCGACGAGGCCCAGACCGAGGATCAGCGACAGGCCGACGAACCGGCGATAGATTGCACCCGTCATTCTCACCTGTCCGGGATGGAGGGGCGCGGACGCCGCTCCGTTTCCCCTCTGATCGTCAAAGACTTATCGTCACTCTCTTAGTCATCGTGTGTGACAAAGGCGCGTGCGGGCGTCAATCCGAAATTCGCCGTCGCGCCCGGCGCGCGACATTGCAAAAGCGGGATGAAGCGTGTCTGCTCTCGCGCGACGAATTCTATGCGCAACGGCGCGCGACACTCGAGAGGCGAACGATGGACGGCGACACGCGGGCGAAGAACGACGCGGCGACCGCGCGATGGGGCGAGAGTACGCGGCTCGTCCATGCCGGGCGCGACCCGTCGCAGCAGCACGGCTTCGTGAACGCGCCGATCTACCGCGGCTCGACGGTCCTCTATCCGACCTTCGACGACCTCGCGCATCGCCGCGGCCGCTACACCTACGGCACCAAGGGCACGCCCACGACGGAGGCGCTGGAAAGCGCGTGGACCGAACTCTCGGGCGCCGCCGGGACCGCGCTCGCGCCTTCGGGACTCAGTGCCGTCGCTCTCGCGCTCATGTCCGTCGTCAAGGCCGGCGATCACGTGCTGATGACCGATTCCGTTTATCGCCCGACGCGCGAGTTCTGCGACGAGATGCTGGCGCGGCTCGGCGTGGCGACGACCTATTACGACCCGCTGATCGGAGCCGGAATCGAGGGCCTGATCCGCCCGGAAACGAGCGTCGTCTTCGTCGAGGCCCCCGGATCGCAGACGTTCGAGATGCAGGATATTCCCGCGATCGCCGAGGTCGCGCACGCCCGCGGCGCGATCGTGATCATGGACAACACCTGGGCGACGCCGCTCTTCTTTCCCCCGCACGCGCGCGGGGTCGATCTCGCGATCGAGGCCGGCACGAAATACCTCTCGGGTAATTCGGACCTGCTGATGGGCCTGGTCTCCGCCAACGAGCGCTGCTGGCCGGCCCTGAGGCGAACCTATGAACTGTTCTCGTCCTGCCCCGGCCCCGAGGACGTTTTCCTCTGTCTGCGCGGCATGCGGACGATGAAGCTGAGGCTGCGCGAGCACGAGCGTCAGGCGCTCGACATGGCGCGCTGGCTCGGCGCGCGGCCGGAGGTCGCGCGGGTCATGCATCCGGGGCTCGACAGCGATCCCGGCCACGCGATCTGGAAGCGGGATTTCTCCGGCGCGTCGGGGCTGTTCTCGATCGAACTGAAGCCCGCCTCGCGCGCGGCCCTCGCCGCCTTCCTCGACGATCTCAAGCTGTTCGGCATGGGGTATTCCTGGGGCGGGTTCGAAAGTCTCGTGATCCCGTTCGATTGCACGTCCTACCGCACGGCCACGCGCTTCGACGCGAAGGGACCCTGCCTGCGCTTCCATATCGGGCTCGAGGATCTCGAGGACCTGAAGGCGGATCTTGACGCGGGCTTCGCGCGACTGCGAGCAACCGTCTGAATCACCGCCGCCCCGCAACAACAACAAGAAAGGGAGACGCCATGACGACGCCGAGAATCCAGCGGGATGAACTCGCGCAGGCCGTCGCGTTCATTCTGGAGCGCGCGGGCGCGGCCCCGGACATCGCGGCCGAAGTCGCCGACAATTTGAGCGAGGCCGATCTCGTGGGCCGCCCGAGCCACGGGGCGCGGCTGACCTCCGACTACGTTCGTCGCCTCAACGCCGGCGAAGTCGACGGGCGGGCCCGGCCGATCCTCGAACGCGAGGACGGCGCCATTCTGCGGGTGCGTGGCGAGAGCGCCTTCGGCCAGATCGTCGGCTCCTTCTCGGCGCGCGAGGGCGTGAGGGCCGCGAAGACGCACGGCATCGCCGCCGTCGCCGTAACGGGCGCCTCGCATCTCGGACGAAACGGCAAATGGGCCGAAATCGCCGCCGAAGCGGGCGTCGCCTCTCTGCATTTCATCAACTCGCCGCTCGCCCCGACCTCGATCACTCCGCATGGGGGCGCGCAATCGCGATTGACCTCCAACCCCGTCGCCTTCGGCGTCCCGCATCCCGACGGAGATCATTTCGTCGCCGATTTCGGCGTCGGCGCGGTATCCGTCAACGCCGTCAAACAGGCCTCGGAGAACGGCGAGCGTCTCTCGCAGGCCTGCCTCTTCGACGCGCAAGGCGATCTCACGGACGATCCGGCGGCGTTCCTCGCCGGGGACCGGCGGATGTTGGGCTTCGGCGGCCACAAGGGCTTTGCGATCGCCGTGCTCGCCGAGATGATGGCCGGTCTCGTGGGCGGCGGCGGCCCCCATCTCGGCGACGCGGGCGCCGCGACGATCAACAATCTCTTCTCGATCTATATCGACGTCACCCGACTCGACGCGTCCGGCGGCTACGACGAGGGAATGCGTTCGTTGACGGGCTGGATCGTCTCGTCCCCGCCCCTCGACGAGGCTTCGCCCGTCGTCCTGCCGGGCCAGCGCGGCCGCGCGACGCGGGCGCGGCACGAGCGCGAGGGCGTTCCCGTATCGCGCGGCTTGTCGAACGCGCTCGCCGGCGCCGCGCGGTCGGCCGGGTCGGAAGCGGAATTCGGCGCCCGCTGGCCGCTCTTCGCGCAATCGGCGCAATCGGCCTGATCCGCGACGCGCCGCTTGATCCGCCGGCGCCGTTTGGGCATGGTGCGAACGGAATGACAAACGTTCGTTCGATTGAACGAACGCGAGAAGGATCAACAGGACATGGGCGTCGAAGGCCGGGACCGGTCGAGCAAGATCGAGACGGGGGCGCAGCAACTCTCGGGTCAGTTGGGCAAGACGATCCAACGCCTGCGCAAGGCGTACAATCTCTCGCTCTCTGAACTGGCGGAGCAATCCGGCGTCGCGAAGTCGATCATCAGCCAGATCGAGCGCAACGAGACGAACCCGACGCTCGCCACGATCTGGCGGCTGTCGCAGGCGCTCGACGTGTCGATCGAACGGGTTCTCGCGACCGCCGACGACGAGCCCTTCCTCGAACGATCGAGCAAGGCCGACACGCCAATGCTGCTCTCCGACGACGGCAAGGTGCGCCTCGCCATCATCGGATGGATCAAGACCGTCGAATGGCTGCAATGGTACGACGTCAGCGCCGATCCGGGCGGGCAGCTCGATTCGGACGCGCATCAGCGCGGATCGGTCGAGACCCTGTCCGTGATCGAGGGCGAGTTCGAGGTCGAGGTTTCCGGCGTCGTCCAGACGGCCCGCGCGGGCGAAACCCTTCGCTACCGGTGCGATCGCCCCCATAGCGTTCGCTGCGTCGGCGACACGCTCGGGCGCGCAACCATGGTCTGCATCCTCAAGGCCGCCGTGATGGATTGAGCGGGCGCCCGCCCGCAGCCATTGCCCAACATTACGAAATCGTCATGCCCCGGTGAAATCCGCGTAAGCGGAGGCGTTGCATGGTGCCTCCATACTCGTCCGAGAATCCTCCGGGAGATGGAGCACATGCAGATCAATCAATTCGGGTCCATTCGCCGCGGCCTCGTCGGCGCCGCAGCCGTCGCCGCACTGATCGCGGGCGCCGGACTCGCCTCCGGGCCGCAGGGAAGCGCGCCCGCCTACGCCGAGCCCCTGCGGCTCGAACAGCCCGTCGCCATTCCGGGCTTCGCCGACGTCGTCGATCGCGTGAAGCCCGCCGTCGTCTCCGTTCGCGTCGCCGTCGACGCGGTGCGCGTTTCGAACGACGCGCCCTCTCCGCGCGGCCGCGCGACGCCGGATCTCGATCCCAGCCATCCGCTCTACGACTTCTTCCGCCGCTTCGAGGAATTCGGCATGCAGGGCCCTCGCGGCGGCGCGCCCGAAGAGCCTCGCGGCCCGCGGCGCGGCGCTTCGCAGGGCTCCGGATTCTTCATCTCGGGAGACGGCTACGTCGTGACGAACAATCACGTCGTGGGAACGGCCGAGGAGGTCGAGATCGTCACCGATGACGGCCGCACGCTCGCCGCCCGCGTGGTCGGCGTCGACCCGCGCACGGATCTGGCGGTCCTCAAGGTCGACGGGGAGGACGATCTACCCTACGTCGCGCTCGCGGAGGGCCGGAGCCGCATCGGCGAATGGGTCGTCGCCATCGGCAATCCGTTCGGCCTCGGGGGCACCGTCACCGCCGGCATCGTCTCGGCGGAGGCTCGCGATATCGGCGCGGGTCCCTATGACGAGTTCCTGCAGATCGACGCGCCGATCAACCGCGGCAATTCCGGCGGCCCGACCTTCAACCTGTCCGGAGACGTGGTCGGCGTGAACACGGCGATCTATTCGCAATCGGGCGGCAACGTGGGCATCGCCTTCGCGATCCCCGCCCATGTCGTCCAGGGCGTCGTGTCGCAGCTCATCGAGAACGGCGAGGTGACGCGCGGTTTCCTCGGCGTGCAGATCCAGCCGGTGACTCCCGAGATCGCCGAGGCGATCGGGCTCGACGCCGCGCGCGGCGCGCTCGTCGCTCAGCCGCAGGACGGCGGACCGGCGGCTCGCGCCGGCCTTCGTTCGGGCGACGTCATCGTCTCGGTCGACGGACGCGCGATCGAAGACCACCGTGACCTGTCCCGCCTGATCGCCGGTTACGAGCCGGGCTCGAGCGCGTCCGTCGAGATCATGCGGCGCAGCGAGCGGCAGGTGATCACGGTCGAGATCGGCCGGCTCGACGACGCCTGACGTCGCGCGGGGCTGCGCCGCCGCAGCCCCGCCGCTCTCCCGGCTGGACGGCGGCGCCGATCGGTCGGATAAGATCGCGATATGAAGATTCTCATCATCGAGGACGACGCGGAGGCTGCGGCCTATCTCGCCAAGGCGCTGCGGGAGACCGGGCATGTGGTCGACCACGCCGCCGACGGCCTCGACGGTTACGCGCTCGCGGAAGCCGGCGCCTACGACGTGCTCGTCGTCGACCGGATGTTGCCCAAGCTCGACGGCCTCTCGCTGATCCGCTCCCTGCGCGAGCAGGGCGTGACGACGCCGGCGCTCATCATCTCGGCGCTCGGCCAGGTCGACGACCGGGTGAAGGGCCTGCGCGCGGGCGGCGACGATTATCTTCCCAAGCCCTACGCCTTTTCCGAATTGCTCGCGCGCGTCGAAGTTCTCGCCCGCCGCCGCGCGGGCCCGCAGGAGGCCGAACCGACGCGCTACCAGATCGGAGAGCTTTCCCTCGATCGGCTCTCGCGGCGCGTGACGCGCGGCGGCGGGGAAATCGAGTTGCAGCCGCGCGAGTTCCGCCTGCTAGAATACCTAATGAAGCACGCCGGGCAGGTCGTGACCCGCACGATGCTTCTGGAGAACGTCTGGGACTATCATTTCGATCCGCAGACCAACGTCATCGACGTGCATGTCTCGCGGCTGCGCGGAAAGGTCGACAAGGGTTTCGAGAAGCCGATGATCCAGACGATTCGCGGCGCCGGCTACATGCTGCGCGACCCGGCCCGGAGCGAATGAGTGGGCGGCGTCGGCAGATTGTTCCGCACGACGGCCTTCAAGCTGTCGCTGTTCTTTCTCGCGGTCTTCGCGGTGACGATCTTCCTGACGCTGGGCTACGTCGCGTGGAACGCGCAGCGCCTCGTGAACGCGCAGGTGATCGAATCGATCGAAGCGGAGATCACGGGGCTCTCGGAGCAATTCGAACGCGGCGGCGTGCGCCAACTGGTGCGCATCGTCAATAGACGTTCGCGCAGTCCCGGCGCCTCCCTCTACCTCATCACGACGCGCGGCGGGGCGCCCGTCGCCGGCAACGTGGAAAACATCTCGCAGCGGCTCCTTGAAACGCCCGGATCGCGCCGGATCGAATATCAGCGAGCGGCGGGCGAGGACATCGAGCCGCGCCTGCACCGGGCGATCGTGCGGGTCTATCACCTGCCGGGCGGCTTCCGGCTTCTGGTGGGACGCGACCTCGAAGAGAACGAGCGCCTGCGTGACGTGATCCGCCGCGCCTTCGGCTGGTCGGTGCTGCTCGTCGGCCTGTTCGGAGGGCTGGGCGCATGGGTCGTCTCCAAGCGCATGCTCAAGCGCGTCGACGACATGACGCAGACGACGCGCGGCATCATGGCCGGCGATCTCGGCGGACGCCTCGCCGTCGCGGGGACCCGCGACGAGCTCGACCGCCTCGCCGAGAGCCTCAACGCCATGCTCGACCGAATCGGCGAGCTTTTGAGCGGAATGCGGCAGGTGTCGGACAACATCGCGCACGACCTCAAGACCCCCCTCACCCGCCTCCGAAACCGGGCGGACGAGGCGTTGCGAACGGCGCAAGGGCCGGAGGAGCTTCGCGCGGCGCTCGAAGCCTCGATCGAGGAGAGCGACAACCTCATCCGGATCTTCAACGCGCTTCTGATGATCGCGCGGCTCGAGGCGGGCGCGGCGGCGGACATGGTCGTCGACTACGACGCGGCCGAAGTGGTCGCCGGCGTCGCCGAGCTCTACGAGGCGGCGGCGGACGAGGCGGGAATGACACTCATGGCGGACGTCGCGCCCGACCTGCCCGTGAAGGGCTCGCGCGAGTTGCTCGGACAGGCCTTGTCGAACCTGATCGACAACGCGATCAAGTACGGGCGGCGCGAGGACGGCGCGGGCGAGCTCGACACGATCACCGTCGCAGCCCGGCGCGAGGGCGATCGCGTGCTCATCAACGTGACAGATCGCGGACCCGGAATTCCCGAGGCCGATCTGGAACGGGCTCAGGAGCGCTTCGTGAGGCTCGAGAGCGCTCGGACGAGGCCGGGCTTCGGGCTCGGTCTCAGCCTCGTCGCAGGCGTCGCGCGCCTGCACGAAGGGTCGCTTCGGCTGGCGGACGCCCGCCCGGGATTGTCGGCGACGCTCGATCTGCCGCTCAGTTCGCCCGCGACGTCTCCAACGTGACGGCGACGTCGCGCGCCAGCGAAGCCGCGCTCTCTTCCATCTCGTCGATCGCGGCCTCGACCATCCCGACCTGAGCCGCCGTGACGTCGTCGACGTCACGCGCGTCGGCGAGCCGGACCATGAGCGCGGTTTGCTGCTCGACCATGCGCTTCATGCAGGCGTTCATGTGCAGGGCCCAGGCCAGAGGCAGATCGACGGCGGCCATGCGCCACATGTTCATCATCGCAGGAGCCGCCGCCATCGGATCGAATGGAGCCGCCGGATTGTTCTCGCGCGCCATGTAATTCTCCTGAATGAACTGCCCGATTAAATTGATAATCGACAGCCTCTTCGAAAATTACGACGCGATCGTGATGGCGAAATTGATTTCGATCACCGGCGGCGTCCGCACGTTCAGCCGAGGGCGCGCGCGAACTCCGCCAGCTCCTCGTCGAAACGTTCGCTCTCCTCGAGAAAGGGCAAATGCCCGACGCCGGGATACCAGGACGTGCGCGACGAACTGCGATCCTCGGCCGCGATCGCGGCCGCCTCGCGGGTCATGCGCGGCATGATGATGGCGTCGGCCTCTCCGTGCGTGAAGAGCGCGGGCTTGGCCAGAGCCTTCAGGACGGGGCGATAATCCGCCTCGCGCGAACTCATCGCGCGCCGCACGTCTGGGCGCGTGAGCATGCTGAAGGCGATGATGCGCTCGATCTCGGATTGCGGCAGCGGCTTGACCGCGCAGGCGTGGGCGAAGTCGATCATGCCGGCGATCGCCTTCGCCTGATCCTTCGACATGCCGCGCGCCGCGTGTTCGACAAAAGCGCGGCCCGTATAGTCGCCGACGTAATCCTTGCCGATCACCAGCGAAGCGGCCACGAAATTCACGCCGCCGATCGCGCCGTCGCCGTGGACGCGCAGATAATCGGCCACCACGAGCCCGCCATAGGACCAGGCGACGACGACCGGCTTCTCCAGCGCGAGCCCGGCGATCACGCCGTGGAGATCGGCCGCCCAGAGATCGCCGTCGGCGTAATGCGCGAGCCCCTCGGGCGCGTCCGAGGCTCCGTGTCCGCGCAGATCGAAGGCGACGAGGTCGAATTCCTTCGCGAGCGGCCCGGACATTTGCTTCGACCAGCAGAGATGATGCTGCGACCAACCGTGCAGAAAGACGATCGGGCGCCCCTCGCGGCGACCGGCGCGGCGAACATGAAGGCGCGCGCCCGCGCCACCCTCGACCTCCAGGATTTCCATGTGCGAATTCATCCTTCCGGCGTCGTTTCTCGAAGTCGTCGAGCATTAGCACGCGCGCGATGGTCTAGCCACGCGGGGCGCGCGGGATAAGACCGGGATAGCGGGTCGATCTATTGTGCATTGCAGCATTAGGGCGCCGTATTATTGTGCGATCGGTCGGCTGCAAGGAGCATTGACCATGGGGCGCCGCCCACTTAACACTTAGCAATGGTGCACGGCGCTGCTGTGCAACGCCAATAATCTGGGAGGATATTACGCATGGCTCGGAATGGTATCGTTCGCCGCTCGCTGATCGCCGGCGCGCTTGGAAGCGCATTGGCGTTTTCCGCGTCGTCGGCCGCCTTCGCTCAGGAAGAGTATTTGCTGGCCACGGCCTCCACCGGCGGCACCTATTACCCGGTCGGCGTTGCGATCGCGACGCTCGTGAAGGTCAAGCTGCAGGCGAGCGACGGCATCAACATGTCGGCGATCAGCTCGGCCGGCTCGGGCGAGAACGTCCGCCTCATGCGCGACAACGAAGTCCAGTTCTCGATTCTGCAGGGGCTTTTCGGCGCCTACGCGTCGACGGGCTCGGGCTCGTTGGCCTCCGAGGGTCCGCAGGAGAACCTGCGCTCGATGGGCATGCTCTGGCAGAACGTCGAACATTTCGTGATGCGCAATAGCCAGGCTCCCACCGGCACGATCGAGGACCTCGCGAACGTCAAGGGCACGGCGGTCTCGATGGGTCTGCAGAATTCCGGCACGCTGGAATCGAACGACGTCATCCTGACGAATCTCGGCATGCCGCTGAGCGAGTTCGAGCTCGCCTACATGGGGTACAACCCCTCTGCGGACGCGATGCAGAACAACCAGATCACCGCAATGTCGACGCCGGGCGGCGTCCCGGTGGCGGGCGTCGCGCGCGCGTTCGCAGCGTTGAGCGGCGACGCCGTTCTGCTCGGCTTCACGGATGAGCAGATCGAGCGGGCCAACGGCGAGTTCGAAGGTCTTTGGACCGCCTTCCCCATCCCCGCCGGCACGTATCCGGGACAGGAAGCGGACGTCGTGACCATCGGCCAGCCGAACTTCCTCGCCGTGAACGAGGACGTTCCGGAAGAGACGGTCTACAAGATCACGAAGGAAATCTACGAGAACCTGCCCTTCCTTCAGGCGATCCACCCGGCCACCAACGAAATGGCGCTCGACACCGCGCTGAACGGCCTGCCCATGCCGCTGCACCCGGGCGCGCTGCGCTACTTCGAGGAAGCCGGCCTGACGGTCCCGGATCGCCTGCGTCCGTGACGCGGGGCGGCTCCGGCCGCACGACGAAAGACAAGGGCGCGGGTCGATTCCGCGCCCTTTTTCGCCCCCGCCTTCACGCCGGAGAGATCCGTCAATGACCGACCCGACCATGATCGCAAGCGCCGGGAAGAAGGCCGACAAGGCGCCCGAGGAAGAGTTCGAAGCCTTCGTGCGCGTCCTGGATACGACGTCCTGGATCGGCCGGGTGGCATGGGCGGTCGGCATCGCGCTCGCGCTCTATCATATCTGGATCAACACGTTCGGGCGCTTCGACACGCTCTGGCTGACGGCGATTCATTTCGCCGGTTTCGGTTTCCTGTGCGCGCTGCGCTACCCGTTCATGCGGGCGAAGACTCCGCGCGGCGAAAAGCTCGTGCTCGCATTCGACGTCGCCTTTGGCGCCGTGGCGGCGATCAGCACCTTCCTGCTGATCAACGCGCAGGATGCGATCTATGCGCGCGGCGTGCGCCTGGGGATGTATGAATACGTCCTCTCGCTCATCGTCATCGGCTCGGCGATCGAATTGACGCGCCGGGCGACGGGCTGGATCATTCCGGTCCTCATCCTCGTCGGACTGACATACGTGTCATGGTGGGGGCCGAGCGCCCCGGGCGTCTTCCGCTTCGCCGGTCTGAGCCTCGACACGTTGCTCTTCAGGTCCGT
Source organism: Microvirga sp. (assembly GCA_022241475.1). The sequence continues at coordinate 103,299 of JAKOMT010000008.1, forward strand.
GTTCTCGGATGAGGGCATGTTCGGCTCGATCGCTCTCATTTCAGCGACATACGTCTATCTGTTCATTCTGTTCGGAGCGTTTCTGGTACGATCGGGGGCCGGCGAGTTCATCATCGAACTGGCGCGGGCCCTCGCGGGGCGCTTCGTCGGCGGCCCCGGCTTCGTGGCCGTCATCGCCTCGGGGCTGACGGGCAGCATTTCGGGGTCGGCCGTCGCCAACACCGTGTCGACCGGCGTCATCACCATTCCGCTGATGAAGAAGGCCGGCTTCCCGCCGCGCTTCGCCGCAGCGGTGGAGGCCTCCGCCTCGACGGGCGGCATGATCATGCCCCCGATCATGGGCGCCGGCGCCTTCGTGATGGCGACCTACACCCAGATTTCCTATCTCGAGATCGTCGCGGTGAGCTTCCTGCCGGCCATCGTCTATTACCTGTCGGTCGGCTTTTTCGTGCGCATCACCGCGAAGCGTCTCGATCTCAGGTCGAGCGATCTCGACGCCCCCTCGGCGATGGAGGTGATCCGTCGCGGCGGCGCTTCGTTCCTGATCCCGATCGGGATGCTGATCGGCATGCTCATCGCCGGGTTCACGCCGACCTACGCCGCCTGCTTCGCCATGGTCGCGTGCGTGGTGTCCTCGTGGCTGACGCCCAATCGCATGGGTGTGAAGGCGATTCTGGAGGCGCTGGCGATCGGGTCGATCAACATGATCATGACGGCCGTTCTGCTCGTGGCGGTCGGCCTCGTCGTCAACGTCATCGCGATGACCGGGGTGGGCAACACCTTCTCGCTGATGATCACCACATGGGCCGGCAACAGCCTGTTCATCGCGCTGATCCTGATCGCGCTGGCCTCGCTCGTGTTGGGAATGGGGCTTCCGGTCACGGCGGCCTATATCGTCCTCGCGACTCTCTCCGCGCCGGCTCTCCACCTGCTCATCCAGAACAACGCTCTCATCGATGCGATGGTGTTGGGACAGGTGCCCGAGCAGGCGCGGATGATCTTCATGCTGGCCGACCCGAACGCCGTGACGGCGCTCGCCGCGCCGATGGCGCGCGACGCCGCGACGGCGCTGGTCGGGGCGGCGCCCCCGGAACTGCTCTCGCAGGTCTATCCGCAGGTCCTCGATCCCCTGACGATCAAGCTGGCGCTCCTCTCCGCGCACATGATCATCTTCTGGCTTTCGCTCGACTCGAACGTCACCCCGCCCGTCTGCCTCACGGCCTTCGCCGCGGCGGCGATCGCGAAGACGCCCCCGATGCGAACGGGCCTCGAAGCGTGGAAGGTGTCGAAGGGCCTCTATCTGATGCCCGTGCTCTTCGCCTACACCAACTTCCTCGGCGGCCCGTGGATCGACGTCATCCACATCTTCATCATCGCGGTGCTGGGGGTGTATGCGCTCGGCGCCGCGATCGAGGGGCACATGGAGGCTCCGATCAACTGGGTGATGCGCATCGTGCTGTTCGCCGCCGGCGTGGCGCTGCTCTGGCCGAACAACACGATGGTCGAGATCATCGGCGCGATCGGCGTGATCGCGATCATCGTCTGGAACATCCGGCTCGACCGGCGCCTGCAGCGGGAGCGGACGACCGCCGGGGCGACGGCTGTCTGATCGTCGCCAGCCCTTCCTCGACGCCGACCGTTCGCGCCCCGCGCCACAACCCGTGGCGCGGGGTGTCGTTTTAAGGTTGCAAATTCGAACAATTTGACCCGTTAATGCAATCTTAAATAATTATTTCGGGTTGGCGTTCGACGTGACATGCGCCCATCAACGCCTTCTGACGGCGCTCGCGTTCCTCTGCCTCATCCTGCGAGCCGATCCCGCGCTCGGGGAGACGGCGGATGATCCGATGGCCGGCGCGCGGCGCGAGCTCCGCCAGGTGATCTTCGCTTCCTCGGAGATCGTCGGCGGCTCCGTGTTCCTGGGCTCCGGCTTCAAGCGCGCGCTCGCCGGCTCCGTAGACGCGCAGGGGCCGATCCTGATGTCGCTGTCGGGCGCCGGAGCAACGGGGGAGCCATTCGAGGGGCCGGCCGGGATCCGCTTCGTGCAGCCGCGCCTGTCCCAGTCGAGCGCGCTGCTCTTCGGCTATCAATGGATGGGCGATCTCGGCGTGCTGATGCTGGCGGCTGGGCCGGAAATCGCCCGCGAGCAAAAGCTCGACGATTTCGGCATGCCGCGCTGGCGGCCGCAGAGCCGCGGCGTCGGATTCATCGCCGAGGTTTGGACCGAACCCTGGTCGCGCACGATGGCGCAGGCGACGTTCGTCGCGTCGGGCGCGCGCGGATCCGTCTGGGGCCGGGTCGCGGCGGGCTACGCGCCGTTCGCAAGGGTGTTCGTCGGGCCTGAAATCTCCGCCTACAGGGACGGCGGCTACCAGGAGATGCGCATTGGTCTCCACATGACCGGACTGGAGATCGGACCGTTCACCATCCGGCTCAACGGCGGGATCGTGCGCGCGCCCGGCCGGCGCAACGAGAGCTATTTCGGCTTCCAGACCTATTTCAAGATCTGACCGCCCCCACCCGCGCTAGGAAGACGCCGGCGTCGGAGACGATCTCCCCGCGACGCTCGTCGCTCATGCGCGCCAGATTGCGATAGGGCATCCCCATGCGGGGATTGCCGGAAAGACGCGTCTCGTTCTCGATCAGGAAGTTCCAGTAGAGGTAGTTGAAGGGGCACGCCCCCTCCCCGCTCTTGCTCTTCACGTCGTATCGGCAGCCGGCGCAATAATCCGACATCCGGTCGATATAGGCGCCCGACGCAGCATACGGCTTCGAGGCCAGAAGCCCGCCGTCGGCGAAGAGCGTCATGCCGTGGACGTTGGGCAATTCGACCCATTCGAAGGCGTCGGCGTAGACGAGCAGGTACCACTCCTCCACCTCCTCGGGCGAGACGCCGGCCAGCAGCGCGAAGTTGCCCAGCACCATCAGGCGCTGGATATGATGGGCGTAGGCGTTGGCGCGGGTTTCGGCGACGCAGGCGCGCACGCACGCCATATCCGTCTCGCCGGTCCAGTAGAAATCGGGCAGGCTCCGCGCGGCGCCGAGCGCGTTCGTGCGCGCGTAGCCGGGCATCCGCAGCCAGTAGATCCCGCGCACGTACTCGCGCCAGCCGATGATCTGTCGCACGAAACCCTCGACCGCGTTGAGCAGGGCCGCGCCGCGCTCCCACGCCGCGACGGCCGCCCGGCAAGCTTCGAGCGGCGTGAGAAGACCGACGTTAAGGTAGGGCGAGATCAGCGAGTGGAAGAGGAACGGCTCCCCCTCCTTCATCGCGTCCTGATAATCGCCATAGCCGGACAGACGCTCGGCGACGAACGTCTCCAGCGCGCGCAGGGCGTCGACGCGAGTGACGGCCCATCCGAACGGCTCGAGATCGCCGAAATGCTCGGAAAAGCGCGCCGCGACGAGGTCCATCACCTCGCGCGTCATGGCGTCGGGGGCGAAGCGCCGATGCGCCGGGGGCTCGACGTTCGCGGGCAAAGCCTTGCGGTTCTCCGCGTCGAAATTCCACTGGCCGCCGACGGGCTCGCCGTCCGGGGTCACCAGCAGCCCGGTCTTGCGGCGCATCTCCCGGTAGAAGAACTCCATTCGGTAGCTCTTTCGCCCCTCCGCCCAGGCGGCGAATTCGTCGCGCGAACAGACGAAGCGATCGTCTTCGCGGATCTCGACGGGGACCGGCAGCTCCTCGCGCCAATCCTGCATCATCTCCCGCACGCGCCATTCGCCGGGCTCCGTCACGACGAGCCCTGACGCGTCATGGCGCGCAATCGCACGCGCGACCTCGCGTGAAAACGAGCCGGTATTGCCGGTCGCGTCGAGGGTCACATAATCGACGCGCAACCCCTCGTCTCGAAGCGCCTGCGCGAAATGGCGCATCGCGGAGAGGATGAACACGAGTTTCTGCTTGTGGTGGCGCACATAGACCGTCTCGTCGCGAACCTCGACCATGAGGACCACATCCCGGTCCGGATCGACGTCGCGAAGGCTCGACACGGCGCGGGTGAGCTGATCTCCCAGTAAGAGGCGGAGGCGCCCGCCCTGCTCGTTCGGCATCTTGGTGCGTCCCTGGAGCCGGCCGGGGCCGGGTAACGTGTTGTTGTGATCTGCGCCGCTAGAATTAAGGCGCTGGCTCGCTTCGTCCAGCAGCGCCGGCCAGGGCGCGTCCGACAGGGAAACATCCGCCCATGCGCTTCGCCTATGCCGGCATCGACATGCTCGGAACCGCCTTCGAGACCCTGATCGCCGCAGGCTGGACGCCGGTGAAGCTCTTCACGCGCCCCTGCGACGGCGTCGTCGATTTCAACGATCGCGTCTTGGCGACGGCGAACCGCTTTCGCACGCCCGTCCAGCTCTCGCGCCTGATGCCGCAGGATTTCGAGGCGCTAGCGCGCGAGGGCGTCGAATGCCTCGTCGTCGCCGGCTATCCGTGGCTGGTCACCGGCTGGCAGGGCGTCGTGCCGCACGCCTTCAACATCCATCCCTCGCCGCTGCCGGAGGGCCGCGGCCCCTATCCGCTCATGCGCGCGCTGCTCGAGGATCGGCGGACATGGGGGGTGAGCGCCCATGTTCTCGCGCCGGCGTTCGACACCGGGGCGGTCATCGCGCAGGAGCGCTTCGACCTCGACGCGAGCGAGACCCACGACACGCTGCTGACCCGCTGCCAGTTCGCGGCCGCCACCTTGGCGAGACGCATCGCGCAGGATCTCCCGCGCCTCTGGACGAACGCTATTCCGCAGAGCGAGGGATCGTATTGGGAGCGAACGACCGACGAAGAGCGCATGCTCGACTGGCGCAAGGGCGTCGAGCACGTTCTGCGCACCGTGCGCGCCTTCGGAAGTCTGGAGACGATCGCCCGCTTCGGCGATTCGCAGGTCTTCGTCTCGGCCGCATCCGGCTGGCGCGAGACGCATGGCCATCCGCCTGGCACGCTCGTCCTCGCCTATCAGCGCCATCTGACCATCGCCGCCAGCGACGGGTTCGTCACGCTGACCGGATGGAGCACGATGTCGCGCCAGCAATCCCGTGCGCTCGGCCGCTGAGCGGCGTCGGCGGGAGCATCCGACGATCCCACTTTGTCGATATTTTTTCGGCATTATGCCGACAAAAGTTGACAGTAAAGCAGCCTTGGGTTATCTCGGAATCACTGCTCTTCAAGACGACTTGGTGGCCGAGGAATTTCCTCCTCCATCAATCGTCCCGGACGGGTGGTTCGTGTGCGTGATCCCCTCGCGCATGCACGGTCCTCGGGCCGGCTCGCGCCGGCTCATGGTTTCCTCCCAACTTTCTCAACGGCTCCTTCGGGAGCCGTTTTTTTTTGGCCGCCATCCGAGCCTTATCGCGTCGGTGTCTCCCAGATATCGGAGGCGTATTCGCCGATCGTGCGATCGGACGAGAACCACCCCATCCGGGCCGTGTTCAGGATGGCGGTCCTCAGCCATTGCGGCCGATCCTTCCACAACCCGTCAATGCGTCGCTGCGCATCCCAATACGCGTCGAAATCGGCCGCGACGAGATATCGGTCCGCATTGGCGACCGCTTGCACCAGCGGCGCGAAGCGCGAGGGCTCGTCGGGCGAGAACCGCCCGCTCTCGATTTCGAACAGCGCGCGGGCGAGCCGCGTCGACCGATCGAGCGTCGGCGCCTGGGCATAGCCGCGAGCGAGCAGATCCGCCGCCTCCTGCGCGGTCGCCCCGAAGATCACGATATTTTCGGCGCCGACATGCTCGCGCATCTCGACATTGGCGCCGTCGAGAGTGCCGATCGTGATTGCGCCGTTGAGGGCGAGCTTCATGTTGCCCGTTCCCGACGCCTCCATGCCGGCCGTCGAGATCTGCTCGGACAGATCCGCGGCCGGGATGATCGCCTCGGCGACGCTGACGTTGTAATCCGGCGCGAAGACGAGCTTGAGCCGCCCGCGAATGTCGGGATCGTCGTTCACGACCGCGCCGACCGCGTTCGCGAGCCTGATCACGAGCTTCGCCTGCGCATATCCGGCGGCCGCCTTCCCCGCGATGATCTTCACGCGGGACGGCCAGTCCCGGCCGGGATCGTCCTTCATGGCGAGATAGAGCGCGACCGTCTCGAGGATGTTGAGAAGCTGGCGCTTGTATTCGTGGATGCGCTTGATCTGCACGTCGAAGAGGGCGGCCGGATCGATCACGATGTCCGTGCGCTCGCGCACCAGCGCCGCGAGCTTCTGCTTGGCGTGAAGCCGCTGCGCCGCGAAACGGTCCGCGAAGGCGGCGTCGTCGGCGAGGGGCTCGATCGACCGCAAGGCGCCGGGATCGTCGAGAACCGCCTCCCCCGACGCCTCGACGAGAAGCGCCGTCAGCTCCGGGTTGGCCCGGTGAAGCCAGCGCCGGAAGGTGATCCCGTTCGTCTTGTTGACGATCCGCCCGGGCAGGGCCCGGTCGAGATCAGCGAAGACGGTCTCTCGCATCAGCTTCGTATGCAGCGCCGAGACGCCGTTGACGCGCTTGGCGCCGACGAAGGCGAGATGCCCCATCCGCACCCGTCGTCCGTGATCCTCGTCGATGATCGACAGCCGTCGCAGCGACGCGTCGTCGGCGCCGAGATTGGCGCGGGCGTTCTGGAGATGAACCCAGTTGACCGCGTAGATGATCTCCATGTGGCGCGGCAGCAGCCGCTCCATCAGCGCGACGGGCCAACTCTCCAGCGCTTCCGGAAGCAGCGTGTGGTTGGTGTAGTTGAGGACGCCGCGCGTGATCTCCCACGCCTCGCTCCAGGCGAGGGCGTGATCGTCGACGAGCAGACGCATCAGTTCCGCGACCGCGATCGCCGGATGCGTGTCGTTGAGCTGGATCGCGACATGCGCCGCCAGATCACGGAGCGTCCGTCCGGCCGCGAGGTGGCGGCGCAGCAGGTCGGCGAGCGACGCCGCGGTGAAGAAGTACTCCTGGCGCAGCCGCAATTCCTGACCGGCGGGGCTCGAATCGCCGGGATAGAGCACCTGCGAGATCGCCTCGGCCCGGATGCGGGACGCGGCCGCGCCGACATGGTCTCCGGCGTTGAACAGCGCGAGCGACAGAGGCTCGGTCGCCCGCGCCGACCAGAGCCGAAGCACGTTGACGCGCCGCCCGCGCCATCCGACGACCGGCGTGTCGCAGGGGATCGCTTGGATCGTCTCGGCCGGCTCCCAGACCCGCCCGCCCGACCCGTCGGGCGAGGCGGCCTCGCGAACCAACCCGCCGAAACCGACCGGGACGAAGGCGTCCGCGCGCTCGAAGGACCAGGGGTCGGCCTGCGCGCCCCAGTCGTCGGGCTCCTCGCGCTGCTCGCCGTCGACGATGCTCTGGCGGAACAATCCGTACTCGTAGCGCAGGCCGTAGCCGATCGCCGGAACCTCTAGCGTGGCGAGGCTCTCCATGAAGCAGGCCGCGAGGCGTCCGAGCCCGCCATTGCCGAGAGCCGCATCCGGCTCCGCCTCGCGGACGCGTTCGAAATCGACGCCGAGATCCGAGAGCGCGTCGCGCGCGACGTCGAGCAGCCCGATATTGGCGAGGTTGTCGCGCAGGCTTCGGCCGACGAGAAACTCGAGCGAGAGGTAGGAGACCTCCTTGGCCCCGTCGGGCGCGGCCTCGGGCTGGGAGAGCCGGATGTCGACGAGCCTGTCGCGTACGGCGAGCGCCGTCGCTCGGGTCCAGTCGCGATCGGTCGCGCGCGCGATGTCGACGCCGAGCGAATGAACGAGCTTGTCGCGGATCGCCTCGCGCATCGCAGCCCTGTCTTCCAACGTCCCGCCGGCGGCGGCCGTCGTCGTTTCGCCGCCCTGGCGAGTCCAGTTCATCACACGCACGCGACGCCCCCCTGTCTCGACATGGAGGCTTGCCGCGCCCCCGCCGATTCCTCCGTGATCAGCGGATACCATCAACCGGGCGCCCCGTTGTCAAACCGCGAACCGTCGCGGGTGAAATCAGGGCGGGAGAGCGCGTCCCGTCGAACGACGCAGGCGAAAGGATCACGCGGGCGATCGAAACCGCCGGCGTTCGGCCGGGGGGGCCCCCGGCCGTCAGATCACGGCAGTCAGCGGGACTTCGGCGGCCAGGTCCCCCGAACTGCTCCATTCAGGTGCTCGATCGTCCTCTCATGATAGCCGAGGCTGAAACCATCCACCGTGTTCTCATTGCGACGGCTCACCCCGTCAACCGCGCCGGCCTCGACGGAAGCCCCGACCGACGAGCGGAGCTGCTCGGGAGTCAACAGGAGATCGAAGCGCCCATTCAGTCCGGCGAGCTCGGCGAGGATCGCATAGGCGCCAAGGTTCGAGTTCTCCGCAGTCACTGCGATGTCTGCGCCGATGACAGAAGGCGTGCGCAACGCGACGCGGCTCAGGTCGAGATTGCCCATACCCGCCTCGTTGCCGCCATCGCCGACGCCGAAGGTCGTCGTGCCCTGGGAGCCGGCCTGCCGGAGGATCGTGTCGAGATCGGGATTGTACCCGTCGATCACGATTCCTCCCATATTGGTGCGCTCGCCCGCCGCGTTCCGGCCCGGGAGCTCGATCGCCCCGACGATGTCGGGCTTGACCCGGGCGAGAAGTTCGCGGGCTTGCGATTCAGCCTCCGGACCCTTTGCGTTGAACTCGACAAGGTTCAGGTTCGGGTTCGCGAGATCCGCTCCCAGCGCCCGCAGCGACGCCTCGACGACCGGGCGGTTGGCGCTGTCCGTGACGATGGTCACCTGCTTTCCCATATTCAGCAGGCCGTTGGCGAGCGCCGCAGTGCCCGGAGGCCCGTCCGTCTCGGGCCGGGGAACCGAATTCGGATTATTGGGATCCGGCGGAACGTTGAAGCCGGTCAGCAGCATCACGTTGTCCGCGGAATTCAAAGCCGTCGCCGCATCGCGCGCGCCGCCCGGATTGAAGAACGTGTGCAGGTTGCGGCCGTGAAAGCCTACGGTCGCGGCGTCGACGGCTGAAAGCTCGCCATCGAGGAACCGGCGCACGATGCTCGGATCATAATCGCCGCCGAAATTCTGCCCGCTGAAGACGGCAGCGTCCTGTCCTGTCAGGGCCGGAACGGAGGGGAACACGTCCTCGAAGGTACGAAGGCCGCTGCCTGGCTGCGTGCCGGGATTGTCGCGGCCTGTGGCGCTCGTGATCACGGCGTTTGGGCCCGTCGGACGTTGGACCGCCGGAGGCTGGACGCCGGCGACGGACTGGTCGAGGGTGCGAACGATTGACAGGATCTGGTCCGGCATCGGATCGAAGATCGGCACATGCTGCATGCCCTTCTCGTCGAGCGCCTTGCGGAAGAAGGGGATGAGCTCGGGGTAATGGGTGCAGCACATGACCATCGACGTCATGTCCTTGGGCATCTTGGCGACGTAGTGCCGGGCGGCGTTCATCACCTCTTCTTCGCGCGCCGGATCGCGATGCGCGAGCTGGTTCACGAGCGTGGCGAGATCCCGAATCTCGGTTCGCCCGTCGGGCGTGGTGACGGCGGGATCGCTGCCGCCCACGTTATAGGGCGTGACTTCGCCCTGGCTGTATTGCGGGATAAGGGTTTGGTAGAGGTTGCTGTTCGCCGTCGCCTGGGTCGACAGAATGAGGGGACGTTCACCCATCGCGGTACGGTTGGCGGGATCGGCCACCACGCGCGAGGTGTTGTCGATCAGGTTGAGGACCGGCACGCCGTTCGACGGAACGGGAGTATTCGTCTCCCTGGCGCGGAAAAGGGCGATGCAGGCCGTATTGCAGGCCATTGCGATCACATCCGGATCGAGCGTGGCGCCGGCCTGGACCGCGTTGAACACCAAACCCGTTATCTGCTGCTCGGTCTTGCTGCCATAGGGCTGGTTCTGGTGGTCGCCCATCGTCACCAGCTGGACGCGCCCGCCGGTGAAATCGTTCAACAATTTGGCGGCGACGCCGGCTGCGGCGAGACCGCCGTTGCCCGAGTCAAACAGAACCGCAGTGAACGGGCCGTGCTGGCTGACCCGCTGCGAGACCTCGCCCGCCTCGATCTGAAGCGTGATGTCCTTCAGCATCTCGCGGCCGTGCCGCTGTAGCGACGGGTCGTTGGCGAGTGGGTGAGCCGGCGCCGTCGGGGTGATGTTGGCGGAAGCGGCGGAGAGGCGCGACCTGACGTTATCGAGAATCGCATCCTGCACGACCGTCGGCAGTTGCTCGCGCTGCTCGACCGTGAGGGACTCCATCCACTCGTTGATTTCGGCCGGAGACGCGTTGCGGATCCGATCGAGGGTCGCGGCGTTCTCGGCGGCCGGCGAATCCGTAGCGATGTTGGCGAGGGCGCCGCCGGGGGCGTCCGGCTCCCCGGCCGGCGCTGCGTCGTTGGAGCCCGTGGTGGGCGGGGGCGTTCTCGCTCCGCCTCCGTCGACGCGGGCCTGCGATGTTCCGGTGCGGCCGCCGATCAGACCCTCGCCGAGCGGCTTGATGGCGTGGGCGACGAAGGACCGGACGGTGGGATCCTCGATGCTCTCGAGGAAGCGGCGGCGGCGGGCCTCCTCGCTCTCGCCGGGGACGCGGGGCAACGCGCGGTAGCGTTCGACCTGTTCCTCGATTTCGCGGAAGACGTCGGGAGCCGGCGGGGCGGTCTCGGAGGCGGAGGGCTGCGGCGCCGGGACGGCGGTGTTTCGCTGCGCGGCGGCGTCGGCGATGCGGCGTCGGTAGGTTTCGGCGATTCCCGATTGCTGCAGGAGCTGGTCGAAGCCGACGCCGTCCGGGATGCGGCCCTGCCGGGTCATGGCGTCGTAGAAGCCGCGCAGGTTCTCGGCCGGGGCCTGGTAGACCGTATGGGCGGTTCCGCGCGCGCCGGCGGGCAGGCCCGGGGCGGAGACGTCGCGCAGGAGCGGGACGTAGAGCTGGAGCTGGTTGGCGGGCGCGGGATTGCGGTTGAAGGCGAGCGCCTCGCGGGTCGCGGCCCCGGCCGAGGGCTGAACGCCGACGGTGGAGCCGAACAGCGTCGTCGGATCGGCGATCTCGGC
>JAKOMT010000009.1 GCA_022241475.1 Microvirga sp.
AGGCCCAGGCGCAGGCCGGAGGCTACATCCATCTGACGCTTCACACCCGCGGCGACACCGGTTCGGCGCGCGCCGTGCGCGCCGCGGTCGTCGACCGCCTCCTCGCCAGCGCCGCCGCCGATCCCGGCATGGCGCTCACGACGATCGAAAATCTCTGCGCGAGCGTCCTCTCGAACGCCAGCCCCGAGCCGATCCCGGACTGGTGAGGCGTGGAGGCCCGGCCCCGGACTTGAACCGGGGCTGGAACGCTTTGCAGGCGATCGGGTGACCACTCCCCCACCGGGCCATGTGAATTGTCGCAGTCCGAGCGTCGGATCGTCCAGTGGAAGATGAACGACTGGTTAACGCTCTCGCCTATGGCGCGTCGTCACGGCCGATGGACCGGAAGCCGGCCTCGTCCTCGGGCGGAAGCATCACGGCGGTGGCTATGGCGGCGCCGGCGAAGGTCGCGGATAGCGAAACGGCGAGCAGCGCAAGGGCGAGCCGGGCGTGATCGGAATTCATGATCAGCGTGCGCAGTCCACGCGCGTCAAGCGCCAGCGCGCCGGCCATGAAAAGATTCCAAGCACCGCGCCGAAGCAACCGTTGACGACGAACAGCCGGATCAACGGCGATCTCAAGGCCGCGCGCATCGAACCCCTCCGCAGCGAGCGCCCGTGATCGAAGAACGACACTATTGGAGCGAGAGCATACGCGTCTTCGCGCCCGATCAGATCGGGGCGCGTCCCGACAGCGCGATCCCGGCCGCAGCCACCGTCGTCGCAACGACCAGGAGAGCGGCGACGTGCGCGATCTTCAACGCGGAACCCGGGCCGACCCGCAGTGCGGCGAGCGCGACGAGCGGAATGGCCTGCGCGGCGTGGAGCCCTGTGAAATGCGCGATGCGCAGATCTCCGACTTCCCTCGACCAGCCGAAAACGGGCCATACGGAGGCGGAGAGCGACGGCTCCCCGACATGGTGGCCGCCGTTGACGGAAAGGAGCGCGCCCGTGACCAGTCCGAGGACGCCGGAAAGAGCCAGCCCCAGCCCGATGGCGCGGCGCATCACGCCGCGCTCGCCGCCCTCCCGCACCGTGAGCGCGGCGGCGCCCATAATCGCGGTTCCCGCGACGATGATCACCGCGCCGACGCCCATGAGCGAGTACATGAGCGCGGGAAACGCCTCCGCCACATTGTAATGCGAGCCCGAGGCCCGGGAGGCCTGAAAGCCGATGTAGGTAAGCTCGAAGACGCTCATGGCGATCACGAGCCGTCTTACGGCCGAGCCGGCGAGCCCGTCGCGAAACCGCTGGGCGAGCCATGGCCAGAACAGCGCGAGCGTCGCCAGATGCAGCGAAAGCGACGCCGAAAACTTCATGGGCTTCACCCAGGGCGACAGGCCAGCGACTTGTCGGCCGTCGGCGATGCCGAGCATCGCGAATCCAAGGCCCGCGAGCGCCAGCATCGCCGCCGCGCTCATGAGAGAGGGCTCGGCGGAGGCCAGGAGAAACCGGCGGCGAGCGGGCTGGAATGCTGGCGCCTCGAGATATTCAGCCGATCGCATGATCGTTCCTCCCTCGGGCGCGGCGCGCCGCCAGGGGCCGCAGCAGGTGGTAAGCCAGGAAGCCGATGGGGCCGAGCATGAAGGTCGCCGCGAAAATCGGCGGCATGACGAGCGCCGGGACGCCGTCGCGCTCGGCCCGGTCGGCGAGTTCCGTCCCGATCAGCAGATCGAAAGCGAGATAGTGGATCCAGCCCGCCAGCAGAACGCCGCGATCGCCGAAAAGCAGCGCGACCTCGTCCAGCGAGCCGAACCCGCCCTCCCCGCGCCCGAAATAAGCGGCGATCAGCACGGCGTAGAACACGCTGAGCAACAGCGGCGCGCCGGCGCGGGCGACGAGGCCGCGCAGCGCGCGCAGACGCGGAAACAGCGAGGCGAAAAGCGCGAGCCAGCCTGTCATGGCCACGAGGGTGGAGATCGAGAACAGAAGATCGAGGTCAATCGCGGCGTCCATGGCGCGCTCCGGCTCTTCGTGTAACTTGGCGACGTCAAGATTGATCGCGGTGAAGATCTTGTCAATGTCAAATTTACCCGCCAGATTTCCTTGGCGGGCGACAGGCGGAACAGAGATGGCGGAGCGGCGACTGTCAGGGCGGGTCAAGAAGGACGCCTATCACCACGGCGCGTTGAAGGACGCGCTCGTCGCGGCCGCGCGCGCGATCCTCGACGAGGCGGGTCCGCGCGCATTGACGATGCGCGAGGTCGCGCGCCGGGCCGGCGTTTCCCACGCCGCGCCGGCGCATCATTTCCCGACGGTCGCGGCGTTTCTCGCGGAGATCGGCGCGCGCGGCTTCGATGATCTCACGGCGGCGCTGGACGAGGCGCGCGTGACCTGCGGATCCGGGGACCCGGCCGATCACCTCGTCGCGATGGGCTGCGCCTATGTGCGTCTCGCGATGGCCCAGAGCGCGGTCTTTCGACTGATGTTCGCGCGCGACAGTTTCACGACGGCGACGCCCGCGCTCGAGGCGAGCGGACGACGGGCCTATGGTCGTCTGGCGGACACGGTTCGCGCCGTCTTCCCCGAGATCGATCAGGCCGCGCGCCCCCCCCGCGTCGCTGCGTTCTGGTCGCTCGTCCATGGTCACGCCAGCCTCCTCATCGAGGAGCAGATCCGCCCGTGCGGGCCGCTTCCCGCCCAGATCGAACGCGATGTGGCGGCAGCCAGCCGCGCCTTGATCCTCGGCTGGCGCGCGCTCGACGCCGCTCCGGGATAAGCGTCGAGCCCGGTTTCGCTTGCTTTTGGCCAAGGATCGCGTTCAAACGCGGCGTCGAGGAAAGGAAACCCCCGCGCGATGGAAGAGCATTCCTACACCCATGCGCCGAAGGCGGGCGGGATGCCCGTGACCTTCGTGCTCCGCGGTCGCAGTCTCATCGTGGAGCGAATGGGCGAACCGAAGGAAATTCCGCTCTCCAGCGTCGAAGCCGTCCGCTTCTCCTACGAGCAGCGTTCATTCGCGCAGAACGTCTTCCGCACGCGCATGCGCCTGTCGAACGGAGCGACCCTGACTCTCCACTCCGTCTCCTTCCGCTCGATGATCTTCTCCGAGCGGCAGGACGCCGCCTATGGCGCGTTCATTCGCGACCTGTGCGCGCGCGTCGCGCGCGCCAACCCCTCCGCCACGTTTCGAGCGGGGCGTCCCGCGCCGTTGTGGTGGCTGATGGCGGTCGTCGCCGGTCTGGTGCTCGCGGCGCTGGCTTTGTTCGTCGTCTACACGCTGCTGCAAGGCGAGTACGGAGCGTTCGCGGTGGGCGTCGTCGTCGGCGCTCTCGGGGTCGGACAGCTCGTTCCGCTCGTGCGCCTCAACCGCCCGCGACCGGTCGATCCGGCGGCGCCTCCCGAAGATCTCGTCCCGCTGGACGCCGCTGCGGGCGATCGGCGCTGACGGATATGGCCTAAACGCGCGTTGACAGGGGGCTTGCGCGCTGGGACACACGCGCAATCCGCCGGTCCCGGCGGCTCCGCCCAGGGCTCGCCATATCGATGATCGCCGTTTTCGCTTCGCTCGTGCCCGTGTTTCTCGTCATCATGGCGGGCTGGCTCGCGCGCGTCACCGGGTTCGTCGAGGAGCGCCATTGGCCGGGGCTCGAGCGCGTCACTTATGTCGTCTTCTTTCCCGCAATCATCATTCTGACGCTGGCGCGCGCGGACCTCTCGCAGGTTCCCGTTTTCGGCATGGGCGGCGCCATGATCGGGAGCATCCTGATCGTGGCCGTCCTGCTCATCGCCGGGCGCCGATTTCTCGAAAGCCGGCTGCAGATCGAGGGGCCGGCCTTCACCTCCCTGTTTCAGGGATGCACGCGCTGGAACACCTTCGTCGGCCTCGCGGTCGCCGGCGCGATGTTCGGCGATCGCGGCCTCGCGCTGATCGCCGTCGCCGTCGCGGCGATGATCCCGCTGCTCAACGTGCTGGCGATCGGCGTGCTCGTGCGATACGCCACCGGCGCCCCGCAGACGCCGCTGACGATCCTTCGGACCATCGTGGTGAACCCGTTCATCTGGTCTTCGCTCATCGGCATCGCCATCAACGTCTCCGGACTTCAACTGCCGGGGCTCGCCGTCAACTTCATCGCGATCCTCGGCGACGCAGCGCTCGCGGCGGGTCTGCTCGTCGTCGGAGCCGGTCTCGACATGCGGCGTCTGGCGGCCCCCCGCGCCGCCCATTGGCTGTCGCTCGTGATCAAGCTCGCAGCCCTTCCCGTCATCGCCGTCGCAATTGCGCGCCTGGCCGGCGTCGGAGGCGACGATCTCGTCATCGTCGCGATCGCGACCACGGTGCCGACGGCGAGCGGCGGATACATTCTGGCGAAGCAGATGGGTGGCGACGCGCCGCTGATGGCTGAGATCATCACCATACAGACGTTGCTCGCGATCGCGACGATGCCGCTCATGATCGGTCTGCTCGCGTCCTGAGTTCTTGCGGGTCGATTGTCGTTTCTCGGCGACTGCGGTATAGGAAACGCCGCAATCAAGGAGCGGCGCGTCCAGAGACCGCCTATCGCCAGTGACCCCCATCATAATCGTCGCAGCGCTGATTCTTTTGAACGGCGTATTCGCATTGTCCGAACTCGCCATCGTCTCGTCCCGCAAGACACGTCTTCGCACCCTCGTGGACAAGGGCAAGACGGGCGCGAGGGCCGCCCTCTCGCTTGCGGAGAACCCCGGGCGCTTTCTGTCGACCGTCCAGATCGGAATCACGCTGGTCGGCATTCTCGCGGGCGCCGTGTCGGGAGCCGCGCTGAGCGAGAGGCTCGACACGGTCATCGAGAACCTCGGCGCGCCGACGCGGGTGGCGGAGCCCGTCGCCTACACGCTGGTGATCGTCACGATCACGTATTTTTCCGTCGTCATCGGCGAACTCGTCCCCAAGAACCTAGCGCTTCGCAATCCCGAGGCCTTCGCCTGCCTTCTCGCCCCCTTGATGGTGTTCCTGTCGAAGGCGGCGGCGCCGGCGGTCTGGCTGCTCGAACGATCGACGAATGTCGTTTTCCGCCTGTTCGGAGCGAATACGAACTCCGACAACGTGGTGACCGAGGAGGAGGTCAGGCTCATGCTGACCGAGGCCACGACCGCAGGCGTCATCGAGAACGACGAGCGCGCGATGATCTCAGGCATCATGCGTCTCTCCGACCGCACGGTGAGCGCGATCATGACCCCGCGCGTCGATGTCGACCTGATCGACGTCAGCGACGGCGCGGACAGCATCGCCAAGGTCCTGACGACGACGCCGCATTCGCGCCTGCCGGTCTATGACGGCGATCCGGACGCGGTGATCGGCGTCGTTCATGCGCGCGAGCTGCTCGCGGTATTGTTGCAGGGCGGACCGCTCGACGTCCGTTCGATCGTCCGGCAAGCGCCGATCATTCCGGATACACTGGCGGCGATGGAGGCGCTCCACGTGCTGCGCGAAGCCGAGGTGCCGCTCGCGCTGGTGCACGACGAGTACGGGCATTTCGACGGCATCGTCGCGCCGGCCGATATCCTGGACGCAATCGCCGGCGCGTTTCGGGCGGACGAAGGCGCGTCCGAGCCGGACGCCGTTCGACGCGCCGACGGGTCCTGGCTCCTTTCAGGCTCGATGCCGATCGACGAGATGGCGGAACTGCTCGGGATCGAGGCGCCGTCTTCGCGCGATTACGATACCGTGGCGGGTTTCGCCATCGATCACTTCGCGCGACTTCCCGGAATCGGAGAAGTCGTCGAGGCGCAGGGCTGGCGGTTCGAGGTCGTCGACATCGACGGAAGACGCATCGACAAGATCCTCGCGGCGCGGATTTCGGCGCTGAGCGATACCTGATCCGCGACGGTCCGCGACGAGCGATCGGTCGCAAGCCTCGGCCGAGCGGGGGACACAACTTTTCCCTGTGCAAATGCAAGTTAATCGTTTAGGTTGTATTTGCGCGGTCTACAACCGCTCCCCGCTTCGACACTTTGCTGGTGCGCCGGATGCCGATGGACGACAAGCACGCTCACGCCCTCGCCTCGCTCCGACCGCGAGACCGCGCGCGCATCGATCCTCCGGATCGGATCGAGACGGCGCGCTACATCGCCGCCCTGACGGCCGAGATGAGCCTGATGGCGCGCAAGGTCCAGATGCCGCTCCTCGCCTACTTTCTCGAAATGGCGCGCATTGAGGCGGCCGAGGCGGCCAGCCCGAACCGACGCTCGGGACGAGCGGCGCGCGAGAGACAACCGATCGATCCCGATCGCGACGCATGAGTTCATCGCTCGATCAGCGAAACCGCGTTGCCGCCGTGGCGCTCCAGACGCCCGCCGATCTCGAGTTCGAGAATGACGCTGTTGACGGCGCGAATCGGCAGGCCGGACTGTCGTGACAGATCGTCGATCGAGACGGGGCTCGGGCCGAGAAGGTCGAGAACAACGCCTCGCTTGTCCTGCGCCGATCCATTCTCGCCATTCCGTTCGTCGCCCGCCCGTTCGTCCGCGCCGCGCACGGGGGCGGTCGGCGCGCTCGCAGGCGCTCCGTCGATATCGAGAAAGTCGAGTTCGTCCCAGAGCGTCTCGAATTGCTCCTCGCCCGCCTCCTCCCGCACTTCCGACCGTGAGCTCCAGTCGGTCTCGACCAGCGGCGCGAGCGCCGAGGCGACATGCTCGGCGCTCGCGCAGAGCGTCGCCCCCTGCCGGATCAGATCGTTCGTGCCTTCCGCGCGGGGGTCGAGCGGCGAGCCCGGCACGGCGAAGACCTCCCTGCCCTGCTCGGCGGCGAACCGCGCGGTGATCAGCGAGCCCGAACGGCGCGCGGCTTCGATGACGACGACGCCGAGCGACAGCCCGGAGACGACGCGATTGCGGCGGGGAAAATCACGGGCGCGCGGCTCCCATCCGAGCGGCATCTCCGAGACGGCGGCCCCTCCGCCTTCGAGGATGCGCGCGAGCAACGGCTCGTTCTGCGCCGGATAGACGCGGTCCTGACCGCCGGCGAGAACCGCGACCGTGGCGCCCGGCGGAGCGCTCTTGTGGGCCGCGGCGTCGACGCCGCGCGCCAGCCCCGAGACCACGACGAAGCCGGCTTCGCCCAGTTCCCGGGCCAACCGCCCGGCGAAGGTGAGCCCGGCGGCGGAGGCGTTGCGGGAGCCGACGATGGCGACGCACGGACGCGACAGCGCCGATACGTCGCCGCGCACGCAGATCAGCGGCGGCGCCGTGTCCGTCGCCTGCAGCGGCTTTGGATAGCCCGGCTCGCCCATCGCGACGAAGCGCGCGCCGAGGCGACGGGCGCCCTCGATCTCGCGCAGGGCCTCGTCGCGGGTGCAGACCCGGAGCATCAGGCGCCCGCCCTTTCGGGAGAGATCGGGGAGCGCCTCGAGCGCGCCGGCCGCGCCGCCGTACTGGTTGACCAACGCGCGGAAGGTGCGCGGCCCGACATTCTCGCTGCGAATCAGGCGCAGCCAGTCGACCCGTTGCTCATCCGTCAGCTCCGCCGCCGCCATCCTTCTTCCCGCCAATCCTGCTCTCCTTGCCGGAAAGCAACCGAGAAATGTTTTCTCTATGCTTCCACCAAAGCAGAATTGTGAGGACGATGGCAAGCTCCGTCATTTGGCCCTCACCCAGATACCAGAGCAGAAACGGCGCGCAGAGGCTCGCGACCAGAGCCGACAGGGACGAGTAGCGGGTCGCCACGGCCACGAGCAGCCAGATCGCGCAAAACGCGATCCCCGCCACGAGCTTCAGCCCGAGCAAAACGCCGATATAGGTCGCGACGCCCTTGCCGCCGCGAAATCCGAGCCAGACCGGATAGCAATGTCCGACGAACGCTCCGAGCGCGGCGACGACGGCCGTGTTCGGCCCCCATTGCCAGGCGATCAGCACCGCGATGGTGCCCTTCAGCGCGTCGAGGGCGAGGGTCGCGGCGGCGAGATCCTTGCGGCCCGTGCGCAGGACGTTGGTCGTGCCGATATTGCCCGAACCGATATGGCGCACGTCTCCCAGGCCCGCGACGCGCGTGAGGAGCAACCCGAAGGGTATGGAGCCGAGCAGATAGCCCAAGGCCGCCGCGGCCATGAAATACGGCCAGGCCAGTGACCAGCTCATCGCTTCGGGCATTCGTCCCCTCCCCTCAGGCGTCCGTGAATGCGTGGACGCAACGCCCCGCGACGTACGTGCGCAGCACCCGGCCCTCGAGACGCGCCTCGTCGAAAGGCGAGTTCTTCGACCGCGAGCGCAGGTCGCGCTTGTCGAGAACGTAGGGCATGTCCGGATCGAAGACGATCAAATCCGCCGGCGCGCCGCGCGCCAGCCGCCCGCCCGGCAGCCCGAGGATTTCGGCCGGGCGCGTCGACATCGCGCGCAACAGGCGCGGCAGGTCGATGCGGCCCGCGTGATACAGGCGCAGCGCCGCCGAGAGCATCGTCTCGATGCCGAGCGCCCCGTTCGCCGCCTCGGCGAAGGGCAGCCGCTTCGTCTCGACGTCCTGCGGATTGTGGTCGGAGACGATGACGTCGATCGCGCCGTCCGCGAGCGCCTCGATCACCGCCTGCCGGTCATCCTCGTGGCGAAGCGGCGGCGAGAGACGCAGGAAGGTGCGGTAGTCGCCGATATCGTTCTCGTTCAGGGTGAGATTGTTGATCGATACGCCGCAGGTGACGGCGAGCCCCGCATCCTTGGCGCGGGCAACGATCTCGACCGAGTCCGCGCAGGAGATAAGCGCCGCGTGGTAGCGCCCGCGCACGAGGCGCACGAGCCGCATGTCACGCTCCAGCGCGACCGTCTCCGCCTCACGCGGAATGCCGAGCAGCCCGAGCCGCGACGCGAACTCGCCCTCGTTCATCACGCCGTCGCCGACGAGATCGGGTTCTTCGCAATGGTTGATCAGGAGCGCGTCCAGATCGTGGGCGTACATGAGCGCGCGGCGCATGACGCGCGCGTTCGTGACCGATTTCGAGCCGTCCGTGAACGCCACGGCGCCGGCCTCGCCGAGCAGGCCGAACTCGGTCATCTCCTCGCCGTGCAGCCCCTTCGTCAGGGCGGCTGCGACGTGGATGCGCACGATCGCCGTGTCGCGCGCGCGCCGCATGATGTAGTCGACGATCGCCGGGTCGTCGACCACGGGGTTGGTGTCGGGCATGCAGACGACGGTGGTGACGCCGCCGACCGCCGCCGCTTCGCTCAGGGTGGCGAGAGTCTCGCGGTGCTCGGCTCCCGGCTCGCCGACGAAGGCGCGCATGTCGACGAGGCCCGGCGCCACGACAGCCCCGCCGCAATCGATCACGCTCGCGCCTTCCGGGGGGGCTGGCGGAGCGCCCCAGACGACGTCCGCGATCGTATCGCCCGCGATGAGGATCGCGCCGTGTCCCTCGCGGCCGGAGGCCGGATCGACGAGGCGGGCGTTCGTGAGGATCGTGCGGCTCGAGGTCATCGCGGTGGCCCGCCCCTTCGGATCGTGTCGCCGGTCAACGGTTCGGCAGATGGGTGGCGAGCGCTTCGAGCACGGCCATGCGGACGGCGACGCCCATCTCGACCTGCTCCCGGATCAGCGACTGAGCGCCGTCGGCGATGTCGGACGCGATCTCGACGCCGCGGTTCATCGGGCCGGGATGCATGACGAGCGCGTCGGGCTTGGCCCAGGAGAGCTTTTCCTGATCAAGCCCGTAATAGCGGAAATACTCCTTCACCGACGGCACGAAGGAGCCGTTCATGCGCTCGCGCTGCAGGCGCAACATCATGACGATGTCGGCGTCCTTCAGGCCCTCGCGCATCGACGTGAAGGTCTCGAAGCCGAGGCGGCCGATCCCCGCCGGCAGGAGCGTCGAGGGCGCCACGAGGCGCACCTGAGCCCCCATCGCGGCCAGCAGGATCATGTTGGAGCGCGCCACGCGCGAATGCAGGATGTCTCCGCAAATCGCGACGACGAGCCCCTCGAGCCGGCCCTTGTTGCGGCGGATCGTCAGGGCGTCGAGCAGGGCCTGCGTCGGGTGTTCGTGCGCGCCGTCGCCCGCGTTGATGACCGAGCAATCGACCTTGCGCGCGAGAAGATGGACCGCGCCGGCGGAATGGTGGCGCACGACGATCAGGTCGGGGCGCATGGCGTTGAGCGTCGCGGCCGTGTCGATGAGCGTCTCGCCCTTCTTCACCGAGGACGACGCGACCGACATGTTCATGACGTCGGCGCCGAGGCGCTTGCCCGCGAGTTCGAACGACGCCTGCGTGCGGGTCGACGGCTCGAAGAACAGATTGATCTGCGTCCGCCCGCGCAGCGTCGTCTTCTTCTTTTCCACCTGGCGCGAAACGTCCACGGCCTCGTCGCCGAGGTCGAGAAGCGCCCCGATGTCCAATGCTGAGAGCCCCTCGATTCCGAGGAGGTGTCGGTGCGGGAAGGTCGGGCGCGCGCTGCTCATCGTGAGGCGACGCTAATAGGCCCAACGCGCCCGCCCCGCAAGGGACGTTGCGTCGAAGCCGCCAAAATCTGACGGCTTCGACGCGGCCGGCTGACCGTCGGCGCGGACTATTTTTTCTTGCCCATATCGTAATAGTAGCGCGCGCCGTTTTCGGGACGGAACATCGTGACCGCATTGCCGGTCTGGGAATGGAAAATCAGAATCGTGTTGGAATCGGGATCGTAAACGAGCCGTTTTCCGTCGACGACTTTCGTTTGAGACGTCAATCCCATGTTCGCAAGAACGTTCGACACATGCGCATGCAGCTGTTCGGGCGTCGTGATGCCCAAATCCTGAAATTCGTGGAAATGCTTGTCGAAGGCATGCCCGCTCACCAACCCGGAAGCGATACGCCGGATGTCGTCGGCGCTGAGGGTAGAGCCGAGCGGCTGCGGTTGTCCGCTTCCACCACGCTCCCCCCGGAGCTTTGGCCGCTCCGCCTCCATGTGAGGAGGAGACAGATTTTCCGTCCGCCGCCCCGAACCGGTATGCCTCGGGAACTGCATGTCCGGAGCGCCCGGATTCACGAGAACTCCGTCGCCGGCGCGCGGCGAATTGGCGCTCGGAAACGACGAGCGGATGGGCAAGTTCGGCGGCGCCTCCTGCGGACGCAACCCGAACATCCGGTCGGCCTCGGCGGGATTGATGCGAGCGATCTGGGAGCCCGACAGCTGGCCCGCCTTTTGAAGAATGAGCCGCAACGCAGCCAGATAGGTCGAATCGGGCGCGGCCCCGCGGCCATCAACGGCCGCCGCGGCGCTTTTGACGAAAAACGCCTTCTGCTCCGGCCCCAAACGCGAGAGATCATTCGCCGTGACGCCGAGCTGTCGCATAGCGACGCTGGCCATCTGTATCTCGCGCTGCGAAATCCCCGGCGGTATCTGCCCTGAGAGAAGACCAATGATGTATTCGGCCGCCGAGGTCGCGGCCGCGCCGGCCAGACCGAGGCCGATCGCCGGCGCGGACGCCGCATAGGCGCTCTTGACGAAGGCTGCGGCCAGCTGAGCCGCCGCAGTGGCGGGCGGCGCGGGAAGCGCGACCTGAGCGACGAGCGCAGCGCCGCCGACTCGTAGCGAAAAATCGGAACCCTGCGAATTTAATGCGATCATGCGCGCGGGGGACGAAGGAGATGATTGAACCGGAAACATCGCCCTGATGGCCTCGAACCAGAATTATAATAGCGCGAGCGAATAATATAAACTTTCACATATTTCAAATATTTTATAATTATATATTAACAACAGTTATATAATATTTTTGATCTTAGTGGGCAAACGACGAGCGAGCGAAGCCTCGCCGCGAACTGGAGCCCGCGCTCAAGGCCGGACGTTACATGCCGTGCCGGGCCGCGCAATGCGGGATCGTGAATTCCGCGTGGTTCTCGAAAACCTTGGGAATAGCCGCGCCGACGTACGCTACCCGGCGCTCGCCGCGGCCGTCCACAGTCGGCGATCAGTTTTCCGGATTCTCGTGGGCCTGCACCTGTCCGGCCGAGAATGCGCCGGCGATGCGTGCGGGCGTCCGGCTCGCGGTCTCCGCGACGATCCGCTCGCCCGTTCGCGCGGCGATCTGGGCGGCGCGCGGCCCGGCGAGCGCCACGCGCCAAGCGCGCTTGTTCGTCTCGCTCTGACGCGCGATGAAGGTGTAGCCGGTCTGCGACCACGGCACGATCGATCCGCGCAGGTTGTCGAGCACGACGTCGCCGGAGGACAGGCGGAGCATCAGCACCACGTGGTTCTCGCCCCTGCCGTCGAGCGCGACGGCCATCGACAACAAACGCGAGTCGACGCCGCTTTCGATGAGACGCTTCTTCTTGAGAAGCGCGTAATCCTCGCAGTCGCCCGCGCCGTTGTCGGGCAGCGTCCAATACTCTGAACGGCCGTAATTGGCGGAATCGGTCATGGACCGGATCGACCAGTTGACCTCAGAATTGACCCGCGAGGCGAGCGCCCGAAGTTCCCCGTCGCCCATGCTTCGCCCGGTGCGGGTTCCACACAGAAACCCATAGCGTCCGCACGCCGCCGAGAAACCGGACGGGGCCGAGATGCCGCGACTCGAGGTCAGGCGGTCGCCCTCCAAGGCGATCGCGTCGCTTGAGCCGGTAAAGGGACTGGACATCAGCGCCGCGAACACTGCGCCAGCTAAAATCGCGCGACTGAGCATAGGACCGCTCCCATATAGCGCGTTCTCTCTGGACAATCGCGTCGGGAGAATGCGCCTTTGTTTGTGAGCGATACATTCGATCAACACCTATGAACGCTAGGTCAACCACCAAAGTTAAATATTTTATTATCCGCCAGGGAAATTATATTTGGATCATATAAGATTATAAACTTTGCTTAAATCTTCAAAGTTACGTATTAATTTTATTTACCTTACGAGATATTAGTCCTTACGTAGCAACAAATAATACGAAATTCGGGGCCCTACGAGCTCCGACGCCTTGATGACGCAAGCCTGATTTCGCGGGCGGCGTTGCTTCCCTCACATTGGATGATCGACAGATGACCAAGAAGCGCTTCGCCTATTCGGCGATCGCGGCTCTGCTGATTAGCGGCGTCGCCCTCACCCCTGCCTTTTCACAAAATCTGGAAGATTCGGCCACGCTCGACGAAATCTTGCGTCGCGCCGCAGGCGCAATAGGCCCGGCGGGCGGGCCAAGCGGCGGCGGCCCGGCAGGACCGAGCGGCGACTCGGGTAACAACCAGTTCGAAGTCGCGCAGAGTTTTGACGCGGTTTCGGACGTTCCTCCGAACTCCGACGACGCGCCGGCTTCGCCCGGCGACGATGGAAACGGGGGCGCTGACAGTGGAAGCGACAATGATGACGGCGGCGGCGACGGAAACGGTAACGGACAAGGCAACGGGAACGGAAACGGGAACGGGAACGGACGCAACTGATCCTATGACGCCACTGCGAGGCGCGATCTCGCGCCTCGCCTCGTCGTCTGACCCAGCCGCCAAGGCGCGGGGACAAGCAGACGTTTTTCAGAAGAACGGCGGCGTTCCGCCGTTCTTTTTCGTTCTGCTTGCTTGATCCGGAAAAAGTCGCAGCCGCGCGTGATCGGGATCAGTCTCGCCCGCCGCTGCCGCTGGCGCTGCGCAGCATCGCGCCAGACTGCGCCCCGGCGAACCGTTCCGCCTGCGGCCCAGCGATCGACGCCCGCCATGAGCGCTTGTCGGATGCGTTCTGTCGGGCGACGAAGGTCAGGCCCGAACGATCCCAGGCATGTATCCTGTCCGTGAGATTATCGAGCACCACGTCGCCTGAATCGAGGCGCAAGACCAGAACGCTGTGCACGCCCGCCGTCCGATCGAGCACGACCGCCATCGTGAGCCGGCGAGAATCGACCCCGCTTTCGATGAGCATTTTCTTCTTGAGAAGCGCGTAGTCCTCGCAGTCGCCCGCTCCGTTGTCGGGCAGCGACCAATGCTCCTGACGGCCGTAGTTGGCCGCGTCGGTGACGGACCGCACCCGTCCGTTAGCGTCCAGATTGATCGTCTCGGCGAGGCTCAGCATCTCCTGATCGCTCATCGCGCGACCCGGGCGAACTCCACATAGAAAGGCGTATCTGCTGCAGGCTGGCGCAAATCCGGCCGGGGCTTCTATGCTTCTTTGTGCTGGGATATGCGCCGATTCCGCGTTCACGTTCGGCGTATAGGAAAGCATACCCGCAAGAAGCGTAAATACCAAACATTCGAATCGGAAGTTTTTTGCGCAGACCATTGCCGATCTCCTTTTGTGGAGAGGCTATTTCACCAGCAATTGTGGCGTCAATTCGATTTATATATTTGACGCCAATTTTCTTCTTAATTTCGTTTCTAGAAAATAATCGAAAATACTACATTTTAATCGCCAAACATTGAAATTAGCCGAAAGGCGTATCCATGCCGATAATGAAGTAAGTACATGTTTTGACCGTATTCCACGCAGATTGAAGCCAGTATTCGGTTAGATCAATTTCACTGAAACGGCATCTCGTTGTACGGGCGACAGTGATCAAAACGCTGTGGATTAGCCGCAACCTCCTGCCGCAGGCCGAAGCTGAGCCGCTTTGGTCTTGAGTTTCCAATGGAGGATTCACAATGAGAAACCGTTATTTAGCAATTGGCGCTCTCGCTGCGGCGCTCTTGACGAGCACGGCCATGAATACGGCGAAAGCGGAGTGGATCTATCCAGGCGACGATCCGATCTGCATTTCACGAGACTTCGATCAGCCGCTGACGCTCGAGCAAATTCTGCGTTGCCCGACCGGATCTCTTCGCGGCGGAATGTCCCCTTCGATGGATGCCGGCAACGGCGATAACGGGTTCGCCGGATTCAGCTCCGTCAGCGCCTCACCCGGCGACGATGGACCTGGCGACGACGACAATGGCAACGGGGACAACGGCGGCAACGGGGACAACGGCGGCGACGGGGACAACGGCGGCGGCGGCAACGGTGGCGGCGGTGGCGGTGGCGGCGGAGGTGGCGGCGGTGGCGGCGGCGGCGGAGGTGGCGGCCACGGAGGCGGCGGCCACGGCGGCGGCGGTCACGGTGGCGGAGGCCACGGCGGCGGTGGCGGTCACGGCGGAGGTGGCGGTCACGGCGGCGGTGGCGGAGGCCACGGCGGTGGCGGCGATCACGGCGGAGGTGGCGATCACGGCGGAGGTGGCGGTGGCCACGGCGGCGGCGGCGGTCACGGCGGAGGTGGCGGAGGCCACGGCGGCGGCGGCGGTCACGGCGGAGGTGGCGGAGGCCACGGCGGCGGCGGCGATCACGGCGGAGGTGGCGGAGGCCACGGCGGTGGCGGCGATCACGGCGGAGGTGGCGGTGGCCACGGCGGCGGCGGCGGTCACGGCGGAGGTGGCGGAGGCCACGGCGGCGGCGGCGGTCACGGCGGAGGTGGCGGAGGCCACGGCGGTGGCGGCGATCACGGCGGAGGTGGCGGTGGTCACGGCGGTGGCGGCAATCACGGCGGAGGAGGCGGAGGCCACGGCGGTGGCGGCGGTCACGACGGCGGCGGTCAAGGCGGCGGCGGTCAGGGCGGCGGCGGTCAGGGCGGCGGCGGTCACGACGGCGGCGGTCAGGGCGGCGGCGGTCAAGGCGGCGGCGGTCAAGGCGGCGGCGGTCAAGGCGGCGGCGGTCAAGGCGGCGGCGGTCAGGGCGGCGGCGGYCARGGCGGCGGCGGYCAGGGCGGCGGCCAGGGCGGCGGCGGTCAGGGCGGCGGCGGTCAGGGCGGCGGCGGTCAGGGCGGCGGTGGTCGCTGAGTCTCATCGCGCGAAACAAAACAGGGAGCGGCCGGGCACGGCCGCTCCCTCATCTTTTCAGCCATGGCTCGAAAGCCGGCTCGGCTCAGCTCTGCGCGAGGATTGCGAGGAGAAGAAGCGCGATGATGTTGGTGATTTTGATCGCAGGGTTCACGGCCGGACCCGCCGTGTCTTTGTAGGGATCGCCGACGGTGTCGCCCGTCACCGACGCCTTGTGGGCTTCCGACCCCTTCAGGTGCTTCACGCCGTCCTTGTCGATGAACCCGTCCTCGAAGGACTTCTTGGCGTTGTCCCAGGCGCCGCCGCCAGAGGTCATCGAGATCGCCACGAACAAGCCCGTGACGATGACGCCGAGCAGCATGGCGCCGACGGCCGAGAACGCCTGATCCTTGCCAGCGATCGCGTAGATGACGAAGTAGGTGACGATGGGCGCCAACACCGGGAGCATCGAGGGAACGATCATTTCCTTGATCGCCGCCCGGGTCAGCATGTCGACGGCGCGGCCGTAATCGGGACGCTCCGTTCCTTCCATGATGCCCGGCTTCTCGCGGAACTGCCGGCGCACCTCCTCGACGACCGCGCCGGCCGCACGGCCGACCGCCGTCATGGCCATGCCGCCGAAGAGGAAGGGAATGAGGCCGCCGAAGAGCAGGCCGACGACGACGTAAGGGTTGGCCAGCGAGAAATCCGGAACGACGCCGCGGAAATACTGGTAGACCGTCGATCCTTCCCGGTTGGCTTCCGCGATGAAGTAGTTGAGGTCGGACGTGTAGGCGGCGAAGAGCACCAGCGCGCCGAGACCGGCGGAGCCGATCGCGTAGCCCTTGGTGACGGCCTTCGTCGTGTTGCCGACGGCGTCGAGGGCGTCGGTCGACTGGCGCACCTCCTTGGGAAGCCCCGCCATCTCGGCGATGCCGCCTGCGTTGTCGGTCACCGGCCCGAAAGCGTCGAGCGCGACCACCATGCCCGCCAGAGCGAGCATCGCCGTCACCGCGATCGCGATGCCGAAGAGGCCGGCGAGCAGGTACGAGCCGATGATGCCGGCGATGATCACGAGCGTCGGCAGGGCCGTCGATTCGAGGGACATGGCGAGCCCCTGGATGACGTTCGTGCCGTGGCCGGTCACCGAGGCCTGGGCGATCGTCCGCACCGGGCGGAACCCGACGCCCGTGTAGTACTCGGTGATGACGACGATCGCGCCCGTCACCGCGAGGCCGACGATGGCGCAGAGCAGGAGCGAGAACGAGCTGAAGGTGACGACGTCCGTCCCTCCGCCCACGAGCGGAACCTCAGCCGTGAAGCTCGCGCCGAAGCCGCCGAACATCATCAGGTTGACGAGCGCGATGGCGAGGATCGAGAGCGCGCCGGTGGCGATGAAGCCCTTGTAGAGCGCGCCCATGATCGACTGGTTCTGCCCCAGCTTCACGAAGAACGTGCCGGCGATCGAGGTGACGATGCAGACGGCGCCGATTGCGAGCGGATAGAGAAGCATCGTCTCGAGGCCGGGCTGACCGGCGAAGAAGATAGAGGCCAGCACCATCGTGGCGACGAAGGTCACGACGTAGGTCTCGAACAGGTCGGCCGCCATGCCCGCGCAGTCGCCAACGTTGTCGCCGACATTGTCCGCGATCGTGGCGGGGTTGCGCGGGTCGTCTTCGGGAATTCCGGCCTCGACCTTACCGACGAGATCGCCGCCGACATCGGCGCCCTTGGTGAAGATGCCGCCGCCGAGACGGGCGAAGATCGAGATGAGCGAAGCGCCGAAGCCCATGGCGACGAGCGAGTCGACGATCACGCGGCCGCCCGGCGCGAAGCCGAGCATGCGAGTCAGCACGACGTAGTAGACGGCGACGCCGAGGAGCGCGAGGCCGGCGACGAGCATGCCCGTCACGGCGCCGGACTTGAACGCCACGTCGAGACCGGCCGAGAGCGATTGCGTCGCGGCCTGCGCGGTGCGGACGTTGGCGCGAACGGAAACGTTCATACCGATGAAGCCGGCGGCGCCGGAGAGGATCGCCCCGATCGCGAAACCGATCGCCACCCAGATCCCGAGCAGGTAAACCAGCCCGATGAAGAGCATCACGCCCACGACGCTGATGGTCAGGTACTGGCGGCGCAGATAGGCCTGCGCGCCTTCCGCGATGGCCGCGGCGATCTCCTGCATGCGCAGGGTGCCGGCATCGCGTTTCATGACGTCGTTGATGGCCCACAAACCGTAGGCGATCGACAATGCGCCGCCCAGTATGATGAGTGTCAATGCTAGCATCTGACCGTCCTTGCGATCAGGGATCAGACGCCGAAAAGACCCGCGCAAGAGGACCCCGCGCCGCCCCGAACGTCCTCCCCCAGGAGTTGGCGCCAGATTCCTGCCAAAATTTCATACCGCTTGCAAACGCCTTGTGCCCGAAAGCTGCGCAGGAGCCGAGCCGGGCTTTACAATTATTGCGCCGCAGCAATCAGGCCGGGTTCATCCGGCGGCGGCGCACGGCCAGCGCGATGACGAGCGCGAGCGTCACGGCGACGGGCGGGAACGACATCCAGTTGACGAATTCCCAGCCGCCCCCGTCGAGAAGACGCCCGGAGGAGAAGGACGCGAGCGCGACCGAGCCGAACACCACGAAGTCGTTGGCGGCCTGCGCCTTGGCGCGCTCTTGGGGGCGGTAGCAGTCGGTCAGCATCGCCGTCGCGCCGATGAACCCGAAATTCCAGCCGATTCCGAGCACGACCAGCGCCGTCCAGAAATGCGCCACGCTGAGGCCGTGCAGCGCGATCGCCGCCGAGAGAGCGGTCAATGCGAGTCCACAGGCCGTGATCGTCTCCTTGCCGAAGCGGTCGATGAGCCGTCCCGTGAAAAAACTGGGGCCGAACATTGCGAGAATGTGCCACGAGATTCCGAGCACCGCGGTCTCGACGGGCAACCCGCAATCGACCATCGCGAGGGGCGCTGCGGTCATCAGGAACGCCATCAGCCCGTAGGAGACGACGCCCGCGATGACGGCCACAACGAATCGGGGCTGCGTGGCGATGACGAAGAGCGGGCGCGCCTCGCCTCCCTCGGGCGGTCCGGAGACCGGCGCAGCGAGGGGCGCGGCGCGGAAGAACGAGACTGCGACGATCGCGGCGAGCGCCAGACCCGCCTGCGCCAGGAACGAGCCGGCGAAGGGCGCTCCCGGCACGAGGTCGCGCGTGAAGATGACGACCTGCGGCCCGACCACGCCGGCCGCGAGGCCGCCCGCCATCACGTAGGAGATCGCGCGCGCCCGGAAGGCCGGCGTCGCCGTGTCGGCGGCGGCGAAGCGGTAGCTCTGCACGTATGAGGCGTAGAATCCCGCGAGCATCGCGCCGATACAGAACAGCGCGAAATCGCCCCACACGATGCCGGTCGCCGCGATCGACCCGCCCGAGACGCCGAGCATGCCGCCGAGCAGGTAGCCGTTCCGACGCCCGAAGCGTCGCATCACCATCGCCGCCGGTATCACGCCGAGCGCGAGACCGAGGTTCATCAGGCTGACGGGCAGAGTGGCCAGCGCCTCGCGCGGCGCCAGCGCGAGGCCGACGAGACCGCCGAGCGAGATCACGATCGCGGGGCTCGCGCCGCCGAGCGCCTGCGCGACGGCCAGAACCCATGCGTTGCGCTTGGCCAGTGCGTCCGGATCGCCCACGACGTGATGCATCGCCCGCCTCAGAAGTGGCTGTAAGAGGCTTTCTCGTAACGCTTCTCGACGCCGCCGTCCCTGAAGATCGCCGTACACTCGCCTTGGCGGAAGCGCCCGATCGGGGTCATCCGAATTCCAGCGGACTCGCAATCGGCGAGGAATGCGTCGAGCTGCTCCGGCGGCGCGGCGCAGACGATCTCGTAATCGTCGCCCCCCGTCATGATCGCGTCAGCCAGCGCCGGATTGAGCCGACGCGCCGCTTCGGCGGCGGCGGAGACCGGGACGAGCGCGAGATCCACGTCCGCGCCGACGCCGCTCGCTCGGCACATTTTCGCCAGATCGCCCGCCAGACCGTCCGAAACGTCCATCGCCGCCCGCGCGCGCTCGCGCAGGATGGGAGCGAGCGCCAGACGTGGTTGGGGATGGATGAAGCGATCGGTCAGCACGACCCGCTGTTCGAGGCCGAGCTTCATCGCCCACGGAGCCGTCGAGCCGCTCCTCAGCTTCAGACCGAGCGCCGCGTCGCCGATCGTCCCGCTGACGCAGACGAAATCGCCGGCCTGCGCCGTGAACCGGTGGACCATGCGGCCTCGCGGCGCCTCCCCGAACGCCGTGATGGAGGTCCAGAACGGGCCGGCGGCGCGCACCGTGTCACCGCCCAGAAGCGGACATGCGAAGATCTTGGCGGCGTGGCCGAGGCCCTTGGCGAATTCGGCGAGCCACTCGTGTCGCCATTCGTCCTCGAGGGCGAGAGAGACGACGAACCCGCGCGGCGACGCGCCCTTGGCGGCGAGATCGGAGAGATTGACCGCGAGCGCCTTGCGCGCGACGGCCGCCGGAGGATCGTCGGGGAAGAAGTGCACGCCCGAGACGAGCGCGTCCACGGTGACGACGACGTCACACCCCTCGGCCGGGGCGAACGCCGCTGCGTCGTCACGCAAGCCGAAAGCGCCCTCTCCCGCAATCGGCGCGAAGTAATCGGCGATGATGGCGTCCTCTCCGCGCGCGACTTCCGCCATGTGCCGTCCCCCGGATACGTAAGCCCGTCGACGCGCCTCAACGTCGCGTCGTCGAATCGATCACGATATTCTTAGATGATCGGCCGAGCCTAGCCAGCGAAAGCGTCAGCCCCGGGTTTTGCCGCGTTCGCCGAGTTCGTCGGCGCGCGTCTCTCGCGCGATGGCGTCGAGAACGCCGTTGACGAGCCCAGGCTCGTCCTCCGAATAAAACGAATGAGCGATCTCGACATATTCGTTGATCGTCACCTTCGGCGGAACGTCGCGCCGGAAGAGCAGCTCGAACGCGCCGGCGCGCAGGATGCCGCGCAGCACGGTCTCGATGCGCTTTAGAGGCCAGCCGGCGGCGAGGGCGCCGTCGACTTTCGCGTCGATGGCGCGCTGCTCGCGCACGACGCCGGCCAGAATGTCGCGGAAGAAGGCGACGTCGGAATCGTTGAAGGCGACGCCGTCGATCTCACGTCCGATCCAGTAGGATTCGAACTCCGCGGTGACGTCGACCACGCCCTTGCCGGCGAGGTCCATCTGATAGATGGCCTGCACGGCCGCGAGGCGGGCGGCGGAGCGTTCGGTGGCTTTGCTCATGACGGTAGCGCTCCTCAAAGGCCGCGCGCGATGCGCAGGACGGCGAGAGCCGCCTCCGCCGCGCCGCCGCCCTTGTCCATGTCCGATACGCGCGCCCGGGCCCAGGCCTGCTCGTCGTTCTCGACGGTCAGGATGCCGTTGCCCAGCGGCAGACGACGCTCGACGGACAGGTCCATCAACGCGCGCGCGCTCTCGCCGGCCACGATGTCGTAATGGCCCGTCTCGCCGCGGATCACGCAGCCGAGCGCCACGGCGGCGTCGAAGGGCTCCCCGCGCGCCTGGGCCTGATCCAGCAGGATCGCGATTGTCGCCGGAATCTCCAGAGCGCCGGGAACCGTCACGACGGTCGAGACCGCCTCGGAGGCGTCGAGAGCCGCGCGCGCGCCGCGCAGCAGCTCATCCGCCAGGTCGTCATAGAAGCGCGCCTCGACGACGAGAACCCGCGCGCCTGGAACGGGTCGCCCGGTTCGGGCGGGGGCATGCTGTGCGACCATGGAAAGCCTTGGACCAGTCCGTCTCGGTTCCGCTCTCGGGCGGACGCGTGAAAAGAGCGCCTGAGTTAAGCGGCGCCGCGCCCAAGAGCAAGGCTTCTCCGGCGCGCGGCGGCGCAAAAGCGCGGCTCTCTCCGCGCAAGCGCCCCGGCGCGAGCGCTCAGCGCACGACGAGAACCGAAATCCGGGCGTGCCTGACGATCGTCGTCGCGTTGGAGCCGAGCAGATAAGTCGACATGCTCGGCCGATGCGAACCCACCACGATCAGATCCGCCGCGCACTTGTCGGCCTCGTCCAGGACCTCGTGGTAGATCGAGCCGAGGCGCACCACCGAAGAGACGCGCTCCTCCGGCAGATCCAGACCCGCCGCGATTCTGGAGAGCCCCTCCTCCGCCTCGCGCTGCTGCTCCTCGTCGAAGCTCGGCGGCACGAATTCCATGTAGGTTACCGGCATGATCGAGCGGATATAGATCAGCCGCACGCTCCCGCCGTTGAGCGCGGCGAGCGCGACGGCGCGCTCCAGCGCCGGGCTGGCGGCTTCGGTGTCGACGAGATCGACGGGCGCGAGAATCGTCTTGTACATAAAGAACACTCCGGTGGTTTCGGTCGTCGCGAGCAGACGATGAGGGCCGACGAAAGTTCACTCCTGAGCGTGCCCGCAGGCAATGATGAAAGTCAAAGGCGCGAAAAGCGCGCGCCGACTCGCGGAAATCGAAATTGACCGGCGCGAGTGCGCGACGCACGATACGGTCTACGCTAATCCGGAATCCGAAATCGTGCCCTCCACCTTGATCGCCTCCTTGCGCGAGCGCGCGGTGTTCGCATCGCCGATCGCCTTCCTGATGACGCTCGCCTTCATTAATTTCATCGGCTTCGCGAGCTGGCAGGCGCTTCTGAACAACTTCGCCAAGCAGGAGGCGGGGTTCACGGGCTTCGATATCGGCGTCCTGCAATCCGTGCGCGAGATCCCCGGCTTCCTCGCCTTCACGGCCATTTTCCTCTTCCTCTTCATGCGCGAGCAGACGCTCGCCTATATCAGCCTCCTCCTGCTCGGCCTGGGGATCGCCCTCACCGGCTATTTTCCGACCTTCTGGGGTCTGCTGATCACCACGGCGATCATGTCGACGGGCTTTCACTATCTCGAGACCGCCAATCAGGCGCTGGCGCTGCAACTCCTGTCGAAGAAAGAGGCGCCACGAGGTCTCGGCCGCATCCACAGCGCCAACGCGACGGCGCAGCTGACCGCCTATGGCGGAATCGCGCTCGTCTATTTCCTGATCGAACCGAGTTTCGAGGCGATCTTCCTCGTCGCAGGCGTCGTCACCGTCGTACTGGCCATCGCGGCGATGACTCTGTTCCGACGCTTCCAGGGCGCCGTCGTCCAGAACAAGGGCCTGATCCTGCGCAGGCGCTACTGGCTCTATTACGTGCTGACGTTTCTCAGCGGCGCGCGACGCCAGCTCTTCGTGGCCTTCGGCGGCTTCCTGCTCGTCGAGCGCTTCGGCTACGACGTCGCGGCGATCGCGAAGCTGATGTTCGTCATCTGCGCCATCAACATCTTCGCCGCGCCGCTCTTCGGGAGGCTGATCGGCCGCATCGGTGAACGAGCGACGATCATCATGGAGAATGTGGCGCTGATCGTCGTCTTTCTCGGCTACGCCGTGACCACGAGCGGGATCGTCGCGGGCGCCCTGTTCATCGTCGACGGCGTGTTCTTCACGCTCACGATCGCCCAGCGGACGTATTTCCAGAAGATCTCCGACCCCGCCGACATCACGCCGACCGCGAGCGTCGCCTTCACGATCAACCACATCGCGGCGGTGTTCATCCCGTTCGTCTTCGGCGTGATCTGGATGACGGACCCGGGCGCGGTGTTCATGATCGGCGCCGCGATCGCGACGGCGTCGCTGAGCCTCGCCTTCCTGGTGCCCCGCCATCCCGGACCCGGCCACGAAACGACGACGGGCTGGTTCGCAGAGGACGCGCCGGAGGCGACCCGCGCGCCGGCGGAATAGCGGGCTTCAGCCCTGCTGTTCGGGAGTATGGATGGTGAGCCCGTCCATCTCGGCCGTCACGCGGATCTGACAAGAGAGACGCGAGGTCGGACGCACGCCGGTTGCGAAATCCAGCATGTCCTCCTCCATCGGCTGCGGCCCGCCGACGATTTGGGTCCAGGCCTCGTCGACATAGACGTGACAGGTCGCGCAGGCGCAGGCGCCGCCGCACTCGGCGTCGATCCCGGGGACGCCGTTGCGGATCGCGGCCTCCATGACCGTCGAGCCTGGCTCCGCCTCGACGATGCGCGAGAGGCCGTCGAAATCGACGAAACTGATCTTGACCATTCCTTGCTCCAGCGGGGCGGCGCTCCGGACGGAGCCCGCGGATCGAGGCGGACAAACGCCAAACGAACGACGCTTGTCAATCCTGCGGCCGCGCCGCGACGCGTGGTCGGACGTCGCGTCCGGGGTCAGCGCAGCTGCGCGACATGCGCCTCGAACGCCGCGATCGCATGCGTCAAGGCGGCGAGCAGGTCGGGCGCGAGCGCGCCCTGCTCGCGAAGGGCGCCCTCGGCCGCCTGCGCCGCGGCGGCGATCGCGAAGGCGCCGACGCCCAGCGCGCCGCCCTTCAGCGTATGGGCCGCGTCGGCGCGCTCCTTGAGCGCTCCCTCCCCGGCGACCACAGGCGTCAGCCGTCGACACTGCGTTCGGAACAGCTCGATCAGTTCGATCTGAAGGTCGACGTCGTCGAAAGTCTGTCGCGCGAGGTGGTCGCGGTCGAGCACGGGCGGGTCCTCCGGCGGAGACACGGGAGGGTTTGCGGCCCGATCGACCATCGCGAGAACTCCTTGTCGGCCCGCCGCGGGGACGCGGCGGGAAAGCGCAACGGAGAAAAGCGTTTCGCGATCTTGGTAACCATACCGTTAACGAAATACGGGACCGAGGGGTGTGGTCGGGTTTTCATCGCATTCGCAGGCGTCTACACTGCCGGGTGAAAATCGCGGCTTATCGTCTTGCGGCTCTGGGAGGCTGTCGCGGGATGGTCATGGGGGCATCGTTGCGCGAAGCGTTAAGGCGCACGCGTTACCCATGCGCTGCGAGAAGTTGCGTAATCGAGGCGGCGACATGGCGACGGAAAAGAAGCTCAAGGATACGACTGAAGCGGCTTTGTCCGCAGTCGAACAGGCCCTCAACCTGACCGGGACCGAAACGTCCGGCGCGACTGCTTCTGACACCGGCTCGATCAAGTCGAGGTCGTCCGCGAGCGGCTCCGGAGACAGTCGCTCCCCCTCCGATCCGCGCATGCCCTCGGTCAGCGACGGGGAGCTTCTTGGCAAGTTCGATCGCACCGCAGCCGACGAAGAGCTCGTCAGCGAGGCAGCGACGTCGAAGCCGTCGGTCCTGTCGCCGGACCGGTCGCGCGTCGCGAACGACGACAGACAGACGATCGGCGTGCTGATGCAGGCCATGCAGGCGCGGCCTTCGCGTCGCCCCTACGCCTATGCGACGGTCGCCGCGATCGTCTGGGTCGCGGGCGTGGTCGGCGTCGCCGCGATGGAAGGCGGGCTCGCCGCGATGACGGCGGGCTGGAGCACGGCGCAGATCGTCGTCGCCGCCGCGCTCGTCTTCGTTCCCACGATTTTCTTCTTCACGGCCGCCATGCTGGCGGTGCGTTCCCAGGAAATGAAGCTCGTCGCCCGCTCCGTGGGCGAGGTCGCCATGCGGCTCGCCGAGCCGGAGAGCTTCTCGACCGACGCCGTCCTCACGGTCTCGCAGGCCGTCCGTCGCGAAGTCGCCGCCGTCGGCGACGGCATCGAGCGCGCCCTCGCCCGTGCGGGCGAACTCGAGACGCTGGTGCGCAGCGAGATCTCGACGCTGGAGCGCGCCTATTCCGACAACGAAATCCGCATCCGTTCTCTCGTCGACGAATTGATCGCCCAGCGCGAGGCCATCGTCGCCAACGCCGAGCGCGTGCGCACCGCGATCTCGGGCTCGCACGAGACGTTCGCGCAGGACGTCGAAATCGCGTCGCAGCGCATCGTCGAGGCGATCTCCGCCACGGGCGAGCGCGTCAGCGACTCGATCGAAGGACGCGGCGAGCACATCACGTCGGCGCTCGGCCGGGCCGGTGAGCGCGTCATCGAGGATATGGCGAACCGCGGCGAGGAGCTCGTGGAGCGCCTCGCGGGAACCGCCGAGGAATTCAAGACGGGCCTGACGCAGGCCGGTCAGGACCTCGCCTCCGTCATCGACGACAAGTCGCGGGAATTCCGCGTTTCGCTCGAAGGCGCCCAGGGCGCGCTCACCGAGAACATCCTCGCGAGCGCCGACACCGTCACCCGCTCGCTCGTCGACACGGGCGAGCAGGTCAAGGCCTCGTTCGCCGAGCAGGGCGACCAGATGCGCGCCTCCTTCGAGCGCACGGCCGGCGATCTCGAAAGCGCCTTCGCCGCGCGCGGCGAGACGATGCGCGACGAGATCTCGCGCAGCCTCACGCAGGTCGGTGAGGAATACGATCGCATTCTCGAGGCTCGGACGGAAAAGACCCGCGACGTTCTCGCCGCCTCCGGCAAGGACGTGGCTCTGGCGATCGCCGGTCAGGGATCGCGCATCAATCAGGCGCTGCGCAATTCCGGCGACGCCGTCGCGTCGCTTCTCGGCGACCAGGGATCGAGGCTCGAGGCTCTCCTGGGCGAGCGCCTCGCCGGCTTCGAAGCGATCATCGTCGAGCGCGGTCAAAAGCTCGAGGACGGCCTCGACGCGCGCGCCCGCGCCTTCGACGAGACGATCGTCGCGCGCACGGAAGCGCTCACCGGAGGCCTCGGCCAGAAGACGGAAGCGTTCAAGGCTGCCGTCGACGACGGCGCCCGCGCCCTCGACGAGACCATCGCGGCGCGCGCGGAAGCGCTGACCGGCGGCCTCGGCGAGCGCACGGAGGCGTTCAAGGCGGCGATCGACGACGGCGCCCGCAGCCTCGACCAGATCATCGCCGCGCGCACCGAGACGCTGACGGGCGGCCTCGGCGAGCGCATGGAGGCCTTCAAGGCGGCCATCGACGACGGCGCCCGCAGCCTCGACGAACTGATCTCCGCCCGCGCCGAGACGCTCACGGGCGGCCTCGGCGAACGCACGGAGGCCTTCAAGGCGGCGGTGCACGACGGCGCCCGCGCTCTCGACGAGACGATCGCCGCGCGCACGCAGGCGCTGACCGGCGGGCTCGGAGAGCGGACGGAAGCCTTCAAGGCGGCCGTCAACGACGGCGCCCGCAACCTCGAACTGGCCGTCGACGCGCGCGCCGCCGCGCTCACGGAAACGCTGGGCGAGCGCACGAAAACGATGGAGACCGCGATCGCCGCGGGAGCCGAGGCGCTCTCGGGCGCGATCGACACGCGTCTCGCGACCCTCGAAAACTCCATCC
Organism: Microvirga sp.; assembly: GCA_022241475.1. Next base: position 26,848 of record JAKOMT010000009.1, read on the forward strand.
TCCGCCAGGGCGGGGAACTCGTCGAACGCTTCTCGCGTGACGTCGAAACGATCAGCGGCGTCATCGAGGGGCGCTTCGGAGATATCGACCGCGTCGTCAACATCGAGGGCCGCGCCCTTGCCGAAACGCTCGCTGACCGCACCCGCGAGGCGGCGGAGCTCATCGAAACGCGGATGCGCGATCTCGACGAGCGATCCGCGCGTCACGGCGGCGAAATCACGGCGCGCTTCGACCACATCGTCGGAAAGGTCGACGAGACGCTCGGCGCCCGCGCCGCCGCGCTCAACGAGGCGCTCGTCGTGCGCACGGGCGAAATGGCGCGTGTCCTCGCGGAGGGCGGACGCGAGATGTCGCAGTCGCTAGAAAAGCGCGCGGAAGAGATCGGCGAACTCGTCGCTGCGCGTACGGCTTCGGTCGGCGACGCGCTCGCGGCCAAGGCCGACTTCATCGACGCGCGCCTCGGAGAACGCGCCGACGCGATCGCCCGCACGCTCGATGAAGGCGTCGGCCGCCTCGAAACGGGGATCGTGCCCCGCGTCGAGAGCGTCGTCGGGCGGCTCGCGGAACGCAGTGAAGCGCTGGAAGCCCTCATGGGCGAACGCGCTGAGGCGATCGCGGGGCTCTTCGAGACGAGCGGCCGCGACGTGTCCGCCATGCTCGGCGACCGGATCGGCGAATTGTCCGGGCTCCTTGACCGCTCCGGCGAGACGCTCGCCTCGGTCATCGATATGCGCGGGCGCAACATGGTCGCGTCGCTCGGGGAACGCGTCGCAGCCGCGACGCAGGCCATCGCGGAAAAGTCCGACGGCCTCGCCTCCGTCATCGACGAGCGGGGTGAAAACCTCGTCGGAGCGCTCAGCGCGCGCGTCGAGGAACTGCGGCTGGTGGTCGATCAGGGCGGGGAGCGCATCGGGGCCAATCTCAATGCGCGCGGCGACGCCATGGTCGCCATCCTCGAAGGGCGCATCGCCCGCCTCGGCAATCTTCTGGAACAGGGCGGCGCGGCGCTCGCCCAGCTCCTCGACAATCGCAGCGACCATTTCGTGGGCCAGATCGAGACGCGCATCGCCCATGTCGCGAGCCTGCTCGACGGCGGCGGCGAGCGCCTGACCGCGACGCTGGACGCGCGCGGCGAGGAGATCGCGGCCAAGCTCAACACCAGCCTCGGCCAGCTCTCGTATCTCATCGACAAGGGCGGCGAGAAGCTCACGGGCGACCTCAGCGCCAGCGGCGAGACGATCCTCGCGAGCCTCGGGGACCGCCTCGACCAGATCGCGAACATTCTGGAGCATCGCGGCGGCGCCCTCGCCACGCAGCTCGGCGCACGCGTCGACCAGCTCGAGAACGTCATCGACGTGCGCGGCGTCGAACTCGTCGACGCGCTCGGCGCGCGCAGCCAGAACGTTGCGCAGGACATCACGGCGGCCGGCGACGAGGTGGCTCGCTCCCTCGAAACGCAGAGCGTGCGTCTTCTCGAGGCCCTGCGCGACCGCAGCGAAGAGCTCCGCGCCATCTACGGGGAGTCGAGCGAGGCCCTGCGCGTCGCCATCGACGACGGCGCCCGCAACGCGATCGAAGCGCTCGTCGAGACGAACCGGCGCATCGGCGGGGAGCTCGGCGGCGTGCTCATGCGCCTGCACGACGCGAACCGGGTGCTGGAAGACGTGGCGGCTCGCGCCGGCGGCGACCTCGGCGCGGTCGAGACCGCCCTCTCCTCCCGGTCGCTGGAAATCTCGGCCCTCCTCGCGGAAGTCGCCGAACAGACGAACGCCGCGACGGCGCGCATCGCCGATCAGGCCGACACGCTCCGCGCGATTTCGTCGGGGGTGATGCAGGAGGCCGGCGAGATCGGGCGCACGTTCGACGAGCGCGGCCGCTCGCTCGCCGAGAACACGAAGGAGCAGGTCGACACGCTCGTCGAAGCGACGACGCTTCTGGAGCGCCTGGAGCGCCGGATGGGAGAAGGCCTCGCCGATCGCAACGCCGCGCTCGAACAGATGCTTGCGCGCGTCGAAGAGCGTGCGGCGGAGATGGACACGGTCAACCGTCATTTCTTCTCGCTCGTCGAGGGATCCCTCGCCGATATCGAGGAGAAGTCCCGGCGGATCGGCGCCGTCTTGTCCCAGACGGCAAGCACGAGCAGCGAGGCGATCGCGGCGCAGTTCGCGGAGATCCGTCAGGCGACGGACGGCGAGCGCGCCCGCACCGCGACCTCGATCCGCGCAGCCTACGAAGACGTGGCTGGTGAAATGACCGAGGCGCTGGAAAGCGCGTCGGGGCGCTTCCGTCAGGCGACGGAAGACATGCGCGCGATGACGGCGCAGATCCAGCGCGAGCTCGACGCGACCCGTGGCGAACTGCGCCGCAACCTCGCCGACCTCCCCAAGGAAACCGAAGAGACCGCCGGCCAGATGCGCCGCGTCGTCTCCGACCAGATCAAGGCGCTCAACGAACTTGCCTCGCTCGTGACGCGTTCGGGCAAGGCCGTGGACGTGGTGCAAGCGCGCTACGGTGAGGCGGTCGCTCCGTCGCAGCAGGCTCCCGTGATGCAGGCCGTCGGCGCCGGCGCGCAGCCGGCCCTGCGGCCGTCATCGCCCGTTATCGGGCAGGTCGAAGCCCCCGCTTCGCCCGTCGTCGCGCGCGCGCCGGAGCCTCCGCGCGAACGGCCGGTCGCGCGTCGCGAGCAGGAAGCGCCCCGTGACAACGGCCAGGCCGGCCGGAGCGGCTGGCTCTCGGACCTGCTCCTGCGCGCCTCGCGCGACGACGAGGACGAGCCCGTGGTCGCCAAGCAGGAGCCGTCGCCCGCCGCCTCGCGGCCGACCGCCGCCGCCGGGGGCGCCACAGGCCCTCGCGAGAGCGGCAACGCCCTTGAATCGTTGAACTCGATCTCGGTCGACATCGCCCGCATGATCGATCACAGCGCGGTCGTGACGGCCTGGGATCGCTTCAACCGCGGCGAGAACGGCGTGTTCACGCGCCAGCTCTACACGGCTCAGGGACAGCAGACCTTCGACGAGCTTCGCCGCAAATACGCCCGCGACGCCGAGTTCCGTCAGACGGTCGACCGCTATGTCGAGGAGTTCGAGCGGCTTCTGCGCGACGTGGCCCGTGACGACCGAGATCAGGTGCTGACCAAGACCTATCTCGTTTCCGAAACCGGAAAGGTCTACACGATGCTGGCCCATGCGAGCGGCCGTCTCAACTGACCGGACTATCGCCCCGCGCATTCTTTGGATCCCCGGCCGTCGAAAGCGGTCGGGGATCTTCCGTTTCGGGCGGCTGATACGTAGGCCGCCGAATGGCGGCGCTCCCCGTTTTGTCGAAAATGACGGTATCGGAAGGAATTCTGCGGAGTGGCGCACATGGCGCATTCGGAAATCGTCGGGGATTCCGCAGACGCGAAGCCGAGGGCGCGCGCCCCCGTGATCCGTAAGATCGACATGGAGGACGTGCAGGCCGCCTTCTATGAGGGGCTCGGCGATTTCCGGGCTGCGCCCGCCTTCGGCCTGTTCTTCGGCGGCGTCTATGCGCTCGGCGGGATCGCCATGGTGCTGCTCGTCTCTGCGTTGAAGCTCGGCTACCTCGCCTACCCGCTCGCGGCGGGGTTCGCGCTCGTCGGGCCGTTCGTCGCCGTGGGTCTCTACGAGGTGAGCCGGCGGCGCGATCTCGGGCTGCCGCTGCGCTGGAAAGACGTCCTCGGCGCGATCGCGTCGCAGGGGAAGCGCGAGATCGGCTGGATGGCGCTCGTCACGCTGTTCGCCTTGGTCATCTGGCTCTATCAGGTGCGGCTGCTTCTGGCCCTGTTTCTGGGCTTCCAGTCCTTCACGTCGGTCGGGGAATTTCTGACCGTGGTGTTCACGACGCCCGAGGGCTGGTTGTTCCTGATCATCGGCAACGTCGTCGGCGCGTTCCTTGCGCTGGGATTGTTTTCGATCTCGGTGATCTCCTTCCCGCTCCTCCTCGATCGGGACGTCGATTTCATCACCGCGATGATCGCCAGTGTGACGAGCGTGACGATGAACCCGCGTCCGATGCTCGGCTGGGGCCTGTTCATCGTGCTCGGCCTGATCCTGGCCTCGATCCCGTTCTTCCTGGGGCTGCTGATCATGCTGCCGGCGCTGGGCCACGCATCTTGGCGGCTCTACAAGCGCGTCGTCGCGCCGGAGGATCCGGCCAGCGCCTGAGCGATTCAGTCCTCGGCCGAGCCGGCCGGCGCGGCGAGACTGCGGGCCAGGCGCTCGACGCGCTCGGCGGCGGAAATGATCGCGCTCGACTGGCGCTCCTCGCTGTCGTGAATCCGCGCGTCGCTTTCGGCGACGAGACTTTTCAGCGAATCGACTTCCTCGCGAAGCTTGGCGATGGTTCCGCGCGCTTCCGTCAGCTCGTCGACGACGGTGAGCGCCGCCATCACCTGGAGCCGCATGTCGCCGATTTCGCCGAAGGCGTCGCGCATCTGCGTGATCTTGGCGTCGAGGGCGGCGGCCAGCCCCTCGAGATGAGCCTCTTCGCCATCCGCGCAGGCCATGCGGTAGGTCTTGCCAGCGATCGTCACCGTCACCTGGGCCACAACACCACCCTCCGCGCCATCACTCGCGTTCGTCGCGCCCGCCCGAATGGGCGAGCACGTCTTCTATGGAGGCGATCGCCCGATCGACCCGTCGCGCCACATCGCCGGAAGCGGCTTCGAACTTGCCGAGGCTGTCGACCGCGCCGTCGAGCTCGACGGCGAGGCGCGCCCGGTCGTCCTGCATGATCTGCAGTTCAGTTTCGAGATCGACGCGGTTGCGCTCGTTGGCCAGCCGGCGGGCGACGGACGCCTCGAGCAGGCCGAGGGAAGCCTCCAGCCTGCGCATCGCCTCGTCGAGCGGAACGCCCATCGCCTTCGGCTCCCTTTCTGGATTCGCGTCATCGGACGGTAAGGAGTGGCGTCGGCGACCGCAAGGCCGCGATCAGCCCCCGAAATCGCTTTCCGCCAGGAAAGCGGCCTCCTCCGGGGTCGTCTCGCGCCCGAGCACGGCGTTGCGGTGGGGAAAACGGCCGAAACGCGCCACGATATCGCGATGATGGCGCGCCCATTTCGCGCCATCATCGCCCGCCGCTTCGTTCAGCGCGACTGCGCGATCCTGCGCCGCGAGATCCTCGGCGTGCGTCAAAGGCAGGATGAAGAAGCGGCTGAGCGGAGGCGCGATCGCCTCGTGGAAGCCGGACTCGATCGCCTGCTCCGCCACGGCGAGCGCGATGTCGTCGGCGGCGTAGGTTCGCTTGTCGCCGCGAAACATGTTGCGCGGAAACTGGTCGAGCACGATCAGCAGCGCCAGCGCCCCGTGGGCGGTCTCGGTCCACGCCGCCAGCTCGCCCGCGACGGCGGCCTCATAGGTGGCGAGGAATCGCCGGTGGATTTCGGCGTCGAATGCCTCGTCGCGCGTGAACCATTTTGCAGGCCCCGCATCCTCCCAGAATGCGATGATCTCCTCACGGCCGGTGATCTGCGTCATCCGTCTCTCCTTGCGCGCCGTTAGCGGCCCAAAACGATGTCCCCCCACCACAGCCCATATCCTCGACCTCGCGCAAGCCGTATCCGTCTCGACGCGCAGGCCGGAATCGACAACAGACGACTTGCACGCGCGGGATTCGCCGTTACAAGCAACGCGCAAGAGTCAAAGGTTGCGCCCGCCGGCCGCCTTCGGCAACAAACGATCCACGATCGCATAACAGGAGCGCGTCGGCGCTCCAGAATGAAGGGAAGAGAAGATCATGCGCGTCTATTATGATCGCGACGCCGACATCAATTTGATCAAGGGCAAGAAAGTCGCCGTCATCGGCTACGGCAGCCAGGGCCACGCGCACGCCCTCAATCTCAAGGATTCCGGCGTCGAGAACGTCGTGGTCGGTCTGCGCAAGGGCTCGGCAACCGCGAAGAAAGCGGAAGGCGCCGGCCTGAAGGTCATGGACATCGCCGAGGCGGCCAAGTGGGCCGACGTCATCATGATGCTGACGCCCGACGAGATCCAGGCCGACATCTACCGCGACCACCTTCACGCCAACATGAAGGACGGCGCCGCGCTGCTCTTCGCGCACGGCCTGAACGTCCACTTCAACCTGATCGAGCCGCGCGCCGATCTCGACGTGCTCATGGTCGCCCCCAAGGGTCCCGGCCACACCGTGCGCTCCGAATACCAGCGCGGCGGCGGCGTCCCCTGCCTCGTCGCGATCGCGCAGGATTCCTCCGGCAACGCTCATGACCTCGGCCTCTCCTACGCTTCCGCCATTGGCGGCGGACGCGCCGGCGTCATCGAGACGACCTTCAAGGAAGAGTGCGAGACGGACCTCTTCGGCGAACAGGTCGTCCTCTGCGGCGGTCTCGTCGAGCTGATCAAGGCGGGCTTCGAGACGCTGGTCGAAGCGGGCTACGCGCCCGAGATGGCCTATTTCGAGTGCCTGCACGAAGTGAAGCTGATCGTCGACCTCATCTACGAGGGCGGCATCGCCAACATGAACTACTCGATCTCCAACACCGCCGAGTACGGCGAGTACGTCACCGGCCCGCGCATCATCACGGCCGAGACGAAGGCGGAGATGAAGCGCGTTCTGGACGACATCCAGAGCGGCAAGTTCACGCGCGACTGGATGCTCGAGAACAAGGTCTCGCAGACCTCGTTCAAGGCCGTGCGCGCCCGCAACGCCGCCCACCAGATCGAAGACGTCGGCGCGCGCCTGCGCGACATGATGCCGTGGATCAAGGAGAAGGCGCTCGTCGACAAGTCGAAGAACTAAGTCGACGGCGTCGCACTGCGCTCGAAGGCCCGCCCGTGAGGCGGGCCTTTTTTTGTGCGTGGCGCCGATCCCGGAGCGCGCATTTGGAGAATTGTCCCATGCCGCGACCAATTGTTCGCTGAAGAAGGGCCCTGCCCACAGGTCTATCCGCATTGCCGTCCCGAACCCGGGACGCAGGTCCATGAATTCGCGACATTCGCCCCGCCGCAACCCGAAGAACAGGCCGCGAGCAAGACTTTTGGGCCCCGGGTCCGGAACAACGAGAGCGCCCCCGAGTTGTTTCCTTGAACGCAAATAAAGGAGGCGCGTATGCAGGACCCGAAAATTGAGACGCCTACTCGGCTGCAGGACGAGCCTCCTTCCCAGTACAAGAGCGAGGAACTCGAGCAGGAACCGGTCGTGGCGTCCGTCAAGGAAGCGCGGCAGGGTCCTTGGGGAAAGCCCGTTCTCGTCGTGCTCGTCGTCGGCCTTGCATTGGCCGTGATCGCGGGTTGGATCCTCGGCGGGACGATGTTCTGATCCCGCCGTCGTAAACGTCGGCTCTAACGCTCATTATAGAGACGCCCGCGCTCGAGGCGGGCTGTTGTCATGCCCGGACGGCGAGCCATGCTGTGATACCCGCGGCTGCAGCCGCCCCGGTTGCGAAGCTCGCTTGTAGCAGGTAGCCGCCGGTCGGCGCTTCCCAGTCCAGCATTTCGCCCGCGACGAAGACGCCCGGACGCGGATTCAACATGAATTGCGCATCCAGCGCGTCGAAGCGCACGCCGCCGGCGGTGGAGATCGCTCTGTCGATCGGTCCGACACCGGAGAGGGTCAGCGGAGAGCTCTTGATCGCCCGCGCGAGCGCCTCGGGCTCGCGGGGCGGAAGGCCGTCATGCGCCTCGCGCAGCAGAGCGATCGCCGCTGGATCCAGCGCCACAGCCTTACGCAGCGCATTTGAAAAGGACGCGCCCTTCTTCTGGGCAGCCAACTTGCGAGCGATCGCCGTCTCGTCGAGATCGGGCCGCAGGTCCACAAGTAGCCGGGCGCTTCCCGTGCCCAGGATCGATTCACGCAGCGGCGCCGACAACGCATAGACCGCGCCGCCCTCGATTCCGCGGCGCGTCACGATGGCCTCGCCCCTCACGCGTCGATCGCCGAACGAAAGCGCGATGCGTTTCAGCGGCGCCCCCGCATGGCGTGCGATGAAATGCTCCGACCAGGCGCAGTCGAAGCCCACGTTCGACGCCCTGAGCGGAGAGACCGCCACGCCGTCGCGCACGAGTATGTCCACCCACGAACCGTCGGAGCCCAACCGCGGCCACGAGGCGCCTCCAAGCGCCAGCAGCGTCGCGTCAGCCCGCTCGATCGCCTCGCCTTCCGGGGTATGGAATTTCAAATCCCCGTCAGCCGTCCAGCCTGTCCAGCGCCAGCGCGCGCGGATCGTCACGCCCCGCTCCGAAAGGCGCGACAGCCAGGCGCGAAGGAGCGGCGAGGCCTTGAAGGCTTGGGGGAATACGCGCCCGCTCGAGCCGACGAAAGTGTCCTGGCCCAGTCCACCGCTCCAACGACGCAGATCGTCCGGCGTGAAGTCGGAGATGGCGCGCTCTAGCGCCAGTCGCGCTTCGCCATATTGTTCGAGAAAGGCGGCCAGCGGCTCGCTGTGTGTGAGATTGAGCCCGCCGCGGCCGGCGAGCAAAAACTTGCGCGCGACCGAAGGCGAGCGCTCGTAGACGATAACGGCAAACCCGGCGTCAGCGAGCCTCTCGGCGGCGATCAACCCGGCCGGGCCGGCTCCGATTACGGCGATGCGACGAATGACCAAACCTCCCACGACCCCTCCACGCTTTTGGATCGTGGAGGGGTCGATGACAAGCGTTCGGTCAAACGTTCAGTGACGCAGCGCGCCGATATTCGAGAATGCGGCTTCGTTCAAATTCGCCCGGTCAGCACAAGGACCAACAGGATGATGATCAGAACGCCGATCACACCGATACCGCCGTTGCCGAAGCCGTAGCCATAGCCGCCGAACCGGCCGCTGAAGCCGCCCAGCAAGAAGATGATCAGAACGATGATCAGAATTGTTCCAAGTGACATGATATTATCCCTTCATAACAGGACCTGCGTGCCGGTCCCCCACTTCAGCCCAAATTTACCGGACCAGACGCTTTCCGCGATCCATTCAATGTTCTGCGGCGCAATACTGGAACAGCTCTATCAGTTTCCGTCGATTCTGACTCCTTGACCACCGATCTCGATGCTGACGCCGCTCTGGCGCTCCTCGTAGAGCATGTAACCGACTACGGCGAAGCCGACGACGAGCATTCCGATTACAAGAAAAAGTACGTTTCGACTCATGCTGACCCGCCTTGTTTGCGTCTTGGATATTTGGGGAAAAGCAGGTGTGACAGCTCAACGCGATGGTTCGACGCTCCAGAAAAACCCGATCGCCTGCGTCAATGTTTCACTGTGAAGATTGTTCCAACGCGGCGAAAAAAAGCGTGGCCATGCCGATCTTCATCCAATCGCTCGTGTTGGGAAGAACCGGGAACGCCGTCGCATCATAGAGTGAGGGGACTTACGCCGCTGATCGGCGTCCCTGCGCGATAGCCGGCGCACGGAGAGGAGCCGCGCATTTCCAAATAGCCAGAGCTGATGAACCGAGCGAGATCGGCATGGAGGCGACCAGGCGCCGTGGCTCGATCACATCGCCGCCGGACATCAGGCGTCCGACGTAGCCTCGCAGCTGGACAACTTTGCGACGACGCGTCCCTCGCCGCGTGCGACAAGACGAGTCGGCCGCCATGCGCGCCGAGACGAAGAGGTCGCACACGCCCATGTCCGCTTTCGAACGATATCTCTCGGTCTGGGTCGCGCTCTCGATCCTGGCCGGCCTCGCGCTCGGTCAGATCGCGCCGGGGCTCGTCGGATTTCTCGCCGGACTAGAGTACGGCTCCGTCAACTTCGCCGTAGCGATCCTGATCTGGTTCATGGTCTACCCGACGATGGTCGCGGTCGACTTCTCAAGCCTTGCGCGGGTGCACGAGCGGCCCAAGGGGATGATCATCACCCTTGCGGTGAACTGGCTGATCAAGCCCTTCACCATGGCGGCGCTGGGCGTTCTGTTCTTCGAATGGATCTTCGCCCCCTTCATCGAGCCGGGAACATCGGGACAGTATATCGCCGGATTGATCCTGCTGGGCGCCGCGCCCTGCACGGCGATGGTGTTCGTCTGGTCGCAACTGACCAGGGGCGATCCGAATTACACGCTCGCACAGGTTTCGCTGAACGATGCGATCATGGTCTTCGCCTATGCGCCGATCGTGGCGCTACTTCTGGGCGTCACCGACGTCACAGTGCCGTGGACGACGCTTGTCCTGTCGGTGGCGCTCTATGTCGTGATCCCGCTGGCGGCGGGCGTCGCGACGCGCACGCTGATGACCGGGAGCGCCGCCAGCGCGGCGCAAGCCGAAGCCGCGGTCGGCGCGTTCACCGCTGCGGTCAAGCCCTTCTCCATCGTCGGCCTGCTGGCGACCGTGGTTCTGCTGTTCGGCTTTCAGGGCGCGGTGATCCTGAGCCAGCCTCTGGTCATCGTGATGATCGCGATCCCTCTCCTGATTCAGTCCTACGGCATCTTTGGCATCGCGTATTGGGCTGCCAGAGCCTGGCGCGTGCCCCACACCGTCGCGGCGCCCTGCGCGTTGATCGGCACGTCGAATTTCTTCGAGCTTTCGGTGGCGGTGGCCATCGGGCTCTTCGGGCTGAACTCCATCGCGGCGCTCGTCACGGTGGTGGGCGTATTGGTCGAGGTGCCGGTGATGCTGTCGCTCGTCTGGTTCGCCAACCGCACCACACACTGGTTCCCCGCCGAGGAAACCGCGATCGGCGCAGGCAGACCGACGGATCGGCGCGGATAATCATGACCGCATCCGTATCGCCTGTTCGCCGGCCGAGCATGGACGGCCCCTAGCCCCGATCGAGAACCTTGCGGATCTTTTGCGCCAGTTGCTCGCGACGGTAGGGTTTGCTGAGAAAATCCACGTCCGGGTCAAGTCGCCCATGATGCACGATCGAATTTTCCGTGTAGCCCGACGTGAAGATGATCTTCAGATCGGGCCGGAAGTCCCGGGCGGCGTCGGCCAGAACCCGCCCGCCCATGCCGCCCGGAAGCACGACGTCGGTGAACAGAAGATCGATTTCCGGGACCTGCTTCAGAATTTCCATGGCCTCGAGGCCAGCAGGAGCCTCCAGGATCCGGTAGCCCAATCCCGTGAGTTGGGCGACGACATGCCGTCGAACCAGATGGTCGTCCTCGACGACCAGGATCGTCTCGCCGCCGCCGACGACCTTCGCGCCGCCGAGGTCCGGCTCGAGCTTGTCGCTCTTGGCCCGTGAGCGCGGGAAATACAGTTTGAAGCAGGTTCCCTCACCGAGCTCGGAATAGACCCGGATGTGCCCGCCCGATTGCTTGACGAAGCCGTAGACCATGCTCAGTCCGAGGCCCGTGCCGATGCCGACCTGCTTGGTGGTGAAGAACGGCTCGAAGATTCGGCCGAGTGCGTCGGGCGGGATGCCACAGCCGGTATCCGTGACGATGATCATGACGTATTGACCCGCCGCGACGTCCACGTGGCCGGCGGCGTAGTCGTCGTCCAGCGCCGCGTTCGCCGTCTCGATCGTCAGCGCGCCGCCGTCGGGCATCGCGTCTCGCGCGTTCACCGCCAGATTGAGCAACGCCGATTCGAGTTGGCCGGGATCGACCTCGGTCTTCCATAATCCGCCGCTGCGGATGATCTCGATATCGATGTCCTCCGGCAGCGTGCGCCGGAGCAGTCCCTCCATCCCGCGAATGAGGACGCTCACGTCGATGACGCGAGGCTCAAGCGGTTGCTTTCTGGAAAATGCGAGCAGCCGATTGGTGAATTCGGCGCCCCTCATCGCGGCGCTCGTGATCATGTCGGCGAGGGATCTCAGCTTCGGCTGATCGAAGAGTTCGTCCGACAGTATCTCGCCGTTTCCGAGAATGACGGTCAGCAGGTTGTTGAAATCATGGGCCACGCCGCCCGTCAGCTGGCCGACCGACTCCATCTTCTGCGCCTGCAGAAGCCGCTCTTCGAGCAGCAGCCGTTCCGACACGTCGGTGATGGAGCCGAGGACCCGAGTCACCCTCCCCTCGTCGTCCCTTACGACGAACGCGCGATCCTCCACCGTCGTCCAGCCGCCGTCCGCGCGCTGGAGGCGGTACTTCTCGTGCAGGACGCTGTCCTGCCCGGATTGCAGGCGCTCGTGCGCCGCGCCGACGCGCTCGACGTCGTCCGCGTGAACGCGCGCCCGCAGGAACGTGGCTCCGGTTTCTTCGGAGGTCGGCTCATGCCCGAATATCTCCCGCAGCCCCTCGCTCCACCATTGCCGACCGCTGGCGACATCCCATTCCCAGATGGCGCTTCCGCTCGCCTTCGCCATGAAACGGAAACGCTCCTCGTTCGCCTGAAGAGCCTGTTGGGCCTGCTTGCGTTCGGTTATGTCACGTTCGATGGCGACCCAGTGGGTGAACCAGCCCGTTTCATCGGCGATCGGAACAATGTCCAGCTCCAACCAGAGTTCTTCTCCGGATTTGGTGTAGTTGATCACCTCTGCCCGCACCGGACGCCATTGCTCCAGAGCAGCGCGGATCCGGTCCAGTTCGCTACGCTGGGTTTTCGGCCCCTGAAGAATGCTCGGCGTCTTGCCGATCACCTCCTCGCGGGAGAAGCCCGTCTTTCGTTCGAAAGCATCGTTGACGTAAACGATCTTCGGCCCGTCGGGATCGTTGATCGGCTCTGCTTCGGTTATCAGCAGAATGTCGTTCTGGCGCGAGACCGCAGCTTCGAGCAGACGCAGATGATCATCCAGGGCGCGCTCTCGAGTGACGTCGCGGAAATAAACCGCGAGGCCCTCGGACGTCGGAAACGCGTTGATCTCGAACCACTTCTCCAGGGGGGCGTAAAACTCATGAAAGCGAACGGCCCGCTCTTCGGACACCGCGCGTTCGTATTCCCTGCGGATCATACCCCCGACCGGCTCGGGAAACTCGCCCCATATATACTTGCCGAGCAATTCATCGCGGCTTCGCCGAAGCAGCAATTCGGCCTGGCTGTTCAAGAATGCGAACCTCCACTCACGATCGAGGAGAAAGAACGCGTCGCTTATGCTTTCCAGCGTCTCGCGTAATCGTCGTGAAAGATCTTCCGACGCATTGCGGGCGACGATCTGTTCGGAAATGTCCTGGAAAGCGCCATGCACCGCGACGATGTCCCCGATCGCGTTGCGCACGGCTTCGCCAATGGCGCGCACCCAGACCCGCCTGCCTTTCGCGGTTATGATCTGCAGAGTTTCGTCGAAGGGTTGGCCCCGCTCGACACAGGCGCCGAACAGCGCGGCGATCCGTTCGCGATGCTCGGGGGCGTAATACGCCAGAGCGGCCTCGATCGTCGGGGACCGGTCGAGCGGCTCCTCGTGAATGTCCGCGGTCTCCTGACTCCAGGTGATGCGGATCGGATTGAGATCGACGCGCCAGCTGCCCAGCCGCGCCATGTATCCCGCCACCCGCTGCAGACGCGCGGCGTCCTTTAGCCGCTCCTCCGCTTCCACGTATCGGGTAATGTCCTGAACGAAGCCGACGATGATGTCGCGCCCCTCGACGCGATGTCGCGCCCCGACGCCCCGGATATGCGCTATGGCGCCGTCGGCCCTGATGATCCGATGCTGAAATTCGATCTGCGGAGCATTCTTGTCGATGAAGCGGGCATAGGCCGACAGCATCGCGGCCCGATCGTCGGGGTGGACGAGCTCGACATACTCATCGAGATCGGGCGCCTTGAGACGCCCAGTCGCTCCGTAAATCTCGAACGCCCGGGGAGCCCAGCTGAGCTTTCGGCGCTTGAGATCGCACTCCCATGCCCCGAGCGCCAGCAGCGCTTCGGCCGTCCGCAGCCGCATCTCGCGCTCCTCGAGAGCCAGCAGCGCCGTTCGCGCCTCGGCCCTCGATGCGAAACCGCCGGGATCGGCGGCGTCCGCATCGGAAGTCCCGTCGTCGGCCGCATCGGCGTCGGCGAGGAACGCCGTGATATCCTCCACCCGGTGAATGATCGAAATCACCTCTCCGTTCTCGTCCAAGACCGGCTTGTTTTGCGGCAACCAGAAGCGCTCACGGAACCGCCCGTCCGGTCCCCGCACCGGATAGCGCTGCAGCGGCATGATATCCCTCACCCGCAGCGCCTCCACGCGCTGAAGCGAGGCGCGCAGATTGTGCGAGCCGTCGGCTTCGGGCTCGTTCGGATCGTCCGGGAAGACCTCGAACAGATTCCTGCCGAGCAGCGCATTGCGATCCACGGGCACGGCCTGCGCGAACTCGTCGGTGACCGCGATGATTTCGTGTTCGCCGGGCGTCAGAATTAGGATCTTGCCCGGCAGGGTGTCGAACAGGCGCGAGAGATGTTCATGGGACATGCCCGCCTTCCGGCGCAACGCCTCGACCTCGGCGTTCAGGATTTCCGCCGTCGCCTTCTCCCTGGCGAGTTGCGTCATGTCGCGGATGCTGGAGACGATCGCCGGTTCGCCGTCGAAGCTCGCCTTGCTCCAGCTGATGGACGCGATGTAGCGCTCTCCGGATCCGGCGACGATCGTCCAGGTTCCTGCGTCGGTCGTGTCGCCGTCGAAGCGGCGGACCTGATCGATGACTCGCGCCCGATCCCCTTCCGGGCGCAGATCCGCGATCGTCATCGACGCCAGGGTTTGCGCATCGTATCCCAGCCAGGCCTGCGCAGCCTTGTTCCACGCCAGAAGTTTCAGCGTCTCGACTGAAAACAGCCAGACCGGAAACGAGAGCGCGTCGTACGCCTCGATGTTCGACGGGGACAAACTGGTCGATGCGCCCATGGTCAGCTCTTGGGTCGAACGTGAAGCCCCTGGCTCGGGACGCCGCAATGCATATCGCGGCGCGAAAGGCTTGGCGAGGAAATCGCGGCGAAATTCAATCCAGCAAGCGAGCCGATGCGACGGGCGGTTCTCAAACGCCGGAAAGCGCGGGGGCCGGCCCGCGACGTTTCAACGTTCTTTACGATTCTTGTCGGCGTGGAAACACGATGACAACAAAAATTTGAGAACATAACCCCTTGGAATCCGACACATAATTAAATCAATACAGTCTCTGAGGACCATACTTCGAATAATCTTCTGCTTCGGGCGAAGGCTTTCGCAAATATTTTATGACAAAGTATTGCAACTGAAGTCTACGTCGTTTTTGTGGAGTTGAGAAATGTTCGGACTGTTTCAGTCGCAAAGCAAAAACTCAAAAATCGTAGGCGCGAATGAACTTTCGATCATACCATCTTCAAAATCATGCCTTGTGATCGATGACAGCCCTTATATCCTCGATCTGTTCAGAACCATAATCGACGGATTACACGTCGAAGCACGATACGTGGACTGCGAACGTATCGGCATCGAAATGATTCCGGAATTCGCACCCGCATTGATCTTCCTCGACATTCGTCTGAAGGAGGGAGATTGCATCGACGTGATGAAAGAGCTCGCGAACATGCGCTATCGCGGCGTCATCCAGCTGATGAGCGGGCGCTACAAGGACTTTCTCGAGCAGGTCGTCGAAGCGGGATCGAAAATGGGGCTGCGCATGCGCGCCCCGCTGCAGAAGCCATTCAGACCCGCCCAGATCCGCAGCATCATCCGCGAGGAGCGCCTCGTCGCCGAGATCCTTTCGACGCGTCCATTTCCGTTCAGGCAGGCATGGGACGAAGGCTGGCTGGAGGTCTGGTATCAGCCCCAGATCGACATGCGCACGCGCACCGTCTACGGGGCGGAAGCCCTCATCCGCGCGCGACATCCGGTGTTCGGCCCCTCGGCGCCGGCGGCGTTCCTGCACGACGCGAGCCTCGACGACTATGTCGGGCTGACGAAATTCGTCATCCAGGACGCGTGCGCGTTCTGGGCGCGGATGCGCGATGAAGGTTTCAATCTCGCGATCTCGGTGAACGCCTCGTCGGAAATCCTCGAAAATGCTTCGATCCGCCTCGCGATCGACAAGCACGCGCCACGTCATGTCGACTTCCCGGGGCTCTCCTTCGAAGTCGAGGCGGATGATCTGTTTCAGGACATGGCGCGCACGAACCGGCTGATCACCCAATTGGGCATCTACCGCTCCCGGCTCGTCGCGTCGGGACTCTGGAGCCGCGACGGAGACATGCTGCGCCTGCTCGAGGGCTCTCTTCGGCAGATCAAGCTGTCTCAGGCGCTCGTCGGCAGGATGCAGCAGGACGGCCTGTCCTGGAAATTCGCGCGCAGCCTCAAGGACTATGCGGAGCGGACCGAATGCAGGATCTGCGTGGAGGGGATCGAGGTCCAGCGTCAGGTCGACGCGCTGATCGCCGACGGCATCACCTGCGGCCAGGGAGTGTTCTATTCCCCGAGCGTGGAGAAGGACGTGTTTCTGAACTCACTCAAGGGCAGGATCAAGCTGCAGGCCGGACTTGACGCTCCGAGGGGTCACGAGCAGCTTCTCGCGATGGTCGGCCGCGCCAAGAAGCTGCGCGACGAGCGCAAATCCACAGGATAAGCGACGGCCTGCATCTGCGCGGCGCGGCGCACGGCCGGTTTGACCGCGCGCGGCGCTCTGTCAGCTCGCAGGCTTCGATCCCTATGCGCCGGCTCTGGTGCGGACGCGAGCCCGATATCGCTTCCGGTCGGCGACGCCATTCGCGTTCTTGACGAACCATGGGACGCGCGCGCCGGGCATCGGCTTTGCGAAGAAGAAGCCCTGCGCGTAGTCGCAGCCGAACGTTTGCAGTCGCTCCGCCTGCGCGGCGGTCTCGACGCCTTCGGCGATCACGTCGAGCTTCAAACCCCGACCCAAACGCACGACCGCCTCGACGATCGCGGCATCGCCTTCGTCGTCGACGATATTGCGCACGAAAGTCCGATCGATTTTCAAATGGTCGACGTAGAAATTCTTCAGATGCATCATCGAGGCGAACCCCGTCCCGAAATCGTCGAGAGCGATCTTCACTCCGCGGTCGTGAAATTCCTTCAACGTGGATGTGATCACGCCAACCGAGCGATCCAGGAAGACGGATTCCGTGATCTCGATTTCTATTTTGTTCGCCGGTATCCGGTGATCGTCGAGGACCTTCAGCAATCTTTGCGCAAGATGCGGATCGGCGAATTCGGCCGATGACGTATTGACGGCCACAGTCCCGAATTCGAGGCCCTGGTCGGTCCATGAGCGCATGTCGGCGGCGACCCTGCGGATCATCATTTCGCCGAACGCGATAGCGATCTCGAAATCCGCGAAGGCGGATCCGAAATACGCCGGGGTCTGCAGGCCGCGCTCGGGATCGCGCCAGCGCGCAAGCGCCTCGAAGCCGATGACGCGCCCCGTTCGCAGGTCGATCTTGGGCTGATAGAAGGGCAGGAACTGGTCGCGCGCCAACCCTTCCCGAACTTCGTGGACGATCCGGACGCGCTGGTGCATGACCTCGCGGGCGTGATCGTCGTAGACCACGGCCCGGGTGCGCCCCTCCGCCTTGGCGCGGTAGAGCGCGATGTCGGCGTCCTTCATGAGCTCGACGGCGTCGCGGTGGTGGTCCGGAAACGCGGCGACGCCGATACTCGCGCGCGTCGACAGGGTCCGCCCGCGATATTCGAAGGTCGCGCGCAGTCGATCGACGAGACGCCCGGCGAACCGCGCGGTCTGATCCAGTGTCTGCGGCGCCACGACGATCACCGCGAACTCGTCTCCGCCCAGTCGCGCGACCATGTCGCAAGGTCGGACCATCGCGGTCAAGCGCTCGGCCGTCTGCCTCAGGAGTTCGTCGCCGGCGTCATGCCCGAGCAGATCATTGACGTCCTTGAACTCGTCGAGATCGATGAGAAGGAGACTGACGGTCGTCCCCTCGTTCTCGGCCGCCTCGAGCGCCTGGTTGAGGCGCTCGGTGAACGCGGCGCGATTGGGCAAGCCCGTCAGCGCGTCATGGTTCGCCATTCGACGAACCTCGTTCTCCGCAGCCTTCCGGGCGGAGATATCGGTGAAGGTTCGAACGACGCCGCCCCCGGCAACAGGAACCGTCCTGACCTCAAGGACCGTTCCGTTGGGTCTCGTGCGCTCATAATCGAACCGGTCGCCGTGAGCGAGCTGCGTCTCGATGATCTGCTGAAGCTCTTGCGCCGATACCGTGAACTCACCTCGCTCTTGCTGGAACTTGATGATCGCGTCAAAGCACGGACGCGAGTCAACAAAGTCCGCCGGCAAATCGAGGAGTTCGGCGGCGCGCGAATTGATGACGGGAACGCGACCGTCCGCTTCGATCAGCATCAGGCCCTGATCCATCGTCGCCAACGCCACCGCCAGGATGCGCCGCTCCACGCGGAATTCGAGTTCGCGCATGACCGTGCGCGCCAACGCTTCAAGGATTTCGGCCTGGTCCTGCGTGGGGCCGTCCGGCCGCGCTTTTCGATCGAGCACGCACAGGGTGCCCAATGGCAGTCCGGCCTCGGTGCGAAGAACCGCACCCGCATAGAAGCGCAGATGCGCTTCGCCGGTGACGAAGGGATTGCAGGCGAAACGAGGATCCTGCGTCGCGTCGGTGACGACGAAAAGACCCTTCTGCAAGATGGCGTAGGAGCAGAACGACCGCTCTCGCGCCGTCTCCTTCACGCCGAGGCCGATCTCGCTCTTGAACCACTGAGAGTCTTCGCCGACGAAGCTGACGAGCGCGACCGGCGCGTCGAATGTACGAGCCGCGATCCGAGCAATGTCGTCAAACGCGGATTCAGGAAGCGAGCCGATGATGTCGTAGGCGTCGAGGGCGGCCAGACGCTCCTTTTCTGTCCAGGTGCCTTCCGTGATCATCGGGGCCGCATTGTTCGGATCGAGATACTTTTCGGGTTGAATCATTACCTTGCCCAATAACGCCATTGAACTCGCATCTCCGCTGTCCCGGGACGGCTCCTTCGTTCGCTTCGACAATGCATGCGTTCCGATGTGGGCTTCGATACCGACGGCGATCCAATGTTGAAGAAGATTAAATCGCCGCCGGTAGCGCACGCCTGACGTCGGGAATTCCCGCTGTACGGAACCTCAGGCAGCTCGAACCCTTTTCAGGAAGTCATCGACGGTGGCCTTGAGATCGCTCGCCTGTCCATTGAGAAGCTCGGCGGCCGCGCGCACTTCCGTCGACATTCGTCCGGCTTCGGATGCGGCGTCTCTCACGCCGGAGATCGCCTCGGAGACCGAGTTCGTCCCGATCGCCGCTTCGTTCACATTGCGTGCGATTTCGCCCGTCGCCGATTGCTGCTGCTCGGCGGCGGCGGCGACGTTGGCCGACCGATCCATGATTTCTTTGACCATGGAGGCGATGCGATGCACGGCCTCTTTCGAGACGCCGGCCGATGATTGCATTTCGTTGATCTGGAGGCTGATTTCCTCTGTGGCTTTACCAGTCTGCTGGGCGAGCTGTTTAACTTCAGTGGCGACGACGGCGAAGCCTCGACCGGCCTCGCCGGCGCGAGCGGCTTCGATGGTGGCGTTCAGCGCCAGAAGGTTCGTCTTTTCAGCGATATCGCTGATCAGGTCCGTCATTCCGGAGACGCGTTCGACGACTTTCGTGACTGCGTCGACGGCTGCGGCGGTCCGGATGGCTTCATCGTTGGCGCTTGAGGCGAGCGTCGACGCGCCGTTGATGTCGCGCGCCACCTCCGCCACGGTCGAAGAGAGCTCCTCCGTGGCGGCGGCCACCGCACCGACATTCGTGCTGGCCTCCTCCGCCGCAGCCGATACGGCGAGAACCTGATTGCTGGTTTCCTCGGAGATCGCCGACATTGCGCCTGCGTTGCCGTTGAGCTGTGCGGCGGCGGCGCCGACCTGGGAGATGACGCCGCTCACGGCGCTCTCGAAGTCATCCGCCAGCTTTCGCATATCCTCCTTGCGCTTCTCCTCCGCCCTGATTTCCGATGCCTCGGCTTCGTCCTCGAGGTCTTTCGCCCGCAGCAGTCCCCGCTGAAGAACGAGGGCCGTCTGCGCGACTTCTCCGATCTCGTCACCGCGCTGCGTGTCCGGGACAGAAACGTCGAGCTTCCCGTCCGCCAGATTCTGGAGGCAATCGACCATGCGACGCAGGGGCGCAGTGATTCCGACTTTCGCCACGACGAAGCCAAAGACGGCTCCGGACAGCGTGCCTGCGACCGCGATCCAGATCAAAAGGTTAGTCTTGAACGCGGCAAGCTCTCGGGCCTCGACCGCCAGTTCCGTCCCGTGCGAATCCGCGTACTCCGCGAAATCCGAAAGCGCCTCCCGAAGCAGCATCGTCGCGCTGCGATTCTCGCGAACGACCGTGTTCAACTGCTGTTGAGCTTCGGAAATTTCACTGTTCCTATAACGCTCGCCTTCGACGAGAAATCTGTCTAGACCCAAGAAGTACGCCTGAGCGCGGCTTTCGATAATTTCGATCATCGGGACTTGACTATCGTCCGCAGTTTCACGCAACCGCTTTAGCCGGTTGTCAAATACTGATCGGCTCTCCAGAGCGACCGCCCGCGCCTCGTCGAAACTCGCGGGGTCTGCGATTATTCGATACTCCGCACGCGACATTTCGACGGCGTTCTGGTTCATACTCGCTGACAGTCGAATCTCCGAAGCGCTCGTATTGATGCGGTCAGCGGATTCTGCAAGCGCGTTCAGGCCCTGATAAGCAACCGCTGATACCGCCCCGGCGGCGATTGCCATTATTATAATAATAAGGCCGATCTTGATTCCGATCGTCAGTTTCGTCAGCATTTTTTCTGCCCCCAGAATTTCTTTATTTGATATCTTTTTGAGAAATATAATTGCGATGCGATAAATGAAATTTTTTCGGAATTAAATTTTGTTGAAGCATGCACCGCATCCAGAGACGGACGCGTTCGGTTTTCCGCATGCCGTAAACAGCGCCTTCCGGCTCTGAGCATCGGGGCAGCGAGGTCTTACGACCGAAGCCTAACCAAGGACGGTGAGTCTGTAGCCCAAACTTCTGACGGCGGTGATGCGCACCGTGCCGCCCGGATCGATCGTAGCAACCTTCCGGCGCAGCTTGCCGACGCATACGTCAAGCGACTTGTCCTGCTTGCCGTAGTCGCGCCAGAACACGGCTCGCGAGAGCGAGTCGCGCGTCGCCACGTGGCCCGCCGCCTCCTTCAAGGAGCGAAGGAGGGACGTCTCGGCGTTCGTCAGCGCCTGCTGCCCGACGCGGGACGCGAGCATGCCACGCCCGGTATCGAGCGTGATCTCCTTCGAGATCGGAATGACGTCAGCCGCGTCGACCTTCGTCTCTTTTCCCATGCACCGTACGAGACGCGCCTTGAGCTCGCGAACGGAGAACGGCTTCATGATGTAGTCGGCGACGCCCGCATCGATCGCGTCCGCACGGCTTTCGCTCGTCCCTTCCCCGGAGATGATGATCACGGCGGCGTCGGTCAGGTCGCGGACGTTCGACAGAATGTCGAGGCCGTTCCCGTCGGGTAGTTGAAGGTCGAGGATGATGGCGTCGAACCCGTGTCCCGGCGGCTCGCGGAGCTTCTTGATCGCATCCGACAAGGTCGTCGCCCGGCTGAACTGGACGTCGTCGTTCGGCCAAAGGCTGCAAATCATGCCGGCGATGAACGGATCGTCTTCGACCAGAAGAACGTGCCGACGGTCGTGGTCGCTGGACAGGGGGGGCGACGGGACGCGAATGGATTCTCGATCGCGCCCGACTGCGGGCTTCACCGTAGAGCCGGGACGAGCCTTCCGAACCAGGTCGCGAATACGAATCCGTTCGCCGTCATCGCCGAGAAACCGCATCAGCTCGTCCCGCGGCATCGGCTGYGCGAAAAGGGCGCCCTGCGCCACRTCGAAYCCGAGSGAGSAGATCARCGCGAGATCTTCCRACGTCTCGACGCCATCCGCGACCGCCGCGGCGCCGCATGCGTGCGCAAGTTCGGCCGAAGCGCGGCAGATACTGCGCGCTCTGGTCTCGGTCGCAGCGGCGCCGACGATCGTCGTCTTCAACGTCAGTTCCTTGAAGGAGATCGCGCGCAAGCGGTCGAAGGTGGCGTAAGCCGTTCCGAAGTCGTCGATCGACACGTCGAACCCATGAATCGCCGCGCGCGCGCAGAATGGCTCGGCGGCGACGTCGCCGGCGATGTCGGTTTCGGTGAGTCCGATCGTAATCGTCGCCGCGTCTCCCAGACGATCGCGAGCCTCGATCAGACGACGCATGATCGCGTCGGCCGCCCAGAGCGACCCGGATACGTTGATCGAGAGGCTAAGGGTTCTCCCGCGCAACTCTTCGCCGACGCTTGCGACCACCTCGATCGCAGCGCAGGCTAGAGAAAACTTGTCCTCCCGGCTCGCCTCGGCGATATCTGCGGAGGTGAGGAGAACGGCCTGCGGATCTCGAACGCCCGCCAGGACGTCGACGCCGCGCAGCTGGCCGCAGCGAAGATCGATCTGGGGCGAAAACCGGAACTCAAGCTGTCCAGCTTCGAGGGCGTTTCGCAACGCCCTCACCGTCCGGTTCTCATCCGGAGCGTGAAGTCGCGCGAGCGGGAATTCAGGCGCCGCCGAAAGCAAGTACAGCAGATCCTTGCGTCGAAACGGTTTCGCCAGGGAACCCAACACGTTGTGGCCCATTTCGCGCGCAACGCTCGCAGTCTGCTGTCGGATTTCGAGCGAGTGCCCGCTGATCAGGATGACTTTGCAGAACGCGCCCGCCTGCGCCAGTCTGCTCAAGACTTCGACAGCGTCAGTCTTGCCGAGCGCGAGGTCGATAATTATCGTCGGACTATCACTACTTACAATTGCGTCTATTGAGTTTTCGATTCCATCAACGGCCAAAGCATTAAACGCTGAAGCTTCTAGAATTCGAACGATGGTGTCACAAATACCGGGATCATCTTCGATAATGAAGACAATTCCTGCTCTTTGATCGATGTGTTCTTTCCGGAACTTATGCGCCATGGCTGGCAGATCGCTTTTTCAGACATTTCGATGCAAATCGAAGCGCGCTTCCCCAACGGTATGGCAAAGTAATAGTGGATTCACACAAAAAATCCGATTTTTTCGTGCGTTCGAGCACAATTGAATTTGGCGACAGAATCCGAGAATTCTCGCAGGGCCGCCCCGCGGTCCGCGACTGCTGGGTGTGTATGGGCCATGCGAGGAGCCGCCAGCCTAATCAGTGATTCTTCTTGTCGAGATGGCGCCGACGGCATGTCGCTTCCGGCTGACGGGCTCAATCCCGTCCGGACCCGCCGCCACCGGGCCACGACCGCCCCGCCCTAATGGCGAGCGGCGAAATCCGCCCTCGGCAGGGACACGGAACAGCCCCCGCCCGGCGGCGGGGGCTGTTCCGACAAAGGCCGATCGCTGCGTGAGCAGCCGATCTCCCGGCGTTCCTAGTGCGACATCAGGACCGGAACGCACTGGTTCTCGAGAATATATTGCGACACGCCGCCGAACAGGAGCGCGCCCAGCTTGGCCCGTCCGAACGCGCCCATCACGAGGACATCCGGATCCGTCTTCGCACAATAATCCATGATCGTTTTGCCGACGCTTCCCGTGCGCTGCAGGTGAACGCGTTCAGCGTTGATCGAATGGCGTCGCAGATGCGCGACGATGTCGTGATCCTCGAGCGGGGGAATGCGCTCGTCGCTTCCGCCTTCGACGGTGACGAGGTAGAGCGTCTTCTTGGTTTCGAGGATCTGCATGGCGTCGGAGAGCGCGCGGGCTGCGGAGCTGCTTCCGTCCCACGCCACCACGGCTTCCTCCTTGAACTCGCGCACCGCGTAGTTCTCGGGCACGATCAGCATMGGTTTTCCGGAGCGCCGGATCAGTTCCTCCGGCTGAAGCGCGCGGCCGCCATGRCTGATKGCYCCCTTGAACTGYCCCGTGATCAGAATGTCGAAATAGCGCGACATCCGGGCGAGCATGAGGCTCGGCGACCCTTCCCGGGCGAACCATTCGTGCGGCGCCCCGGGCGCGATCTCGGCGACGGCTTCGCGGAACGACGACTCGACGGCTGCAACGGCCTCCCGATCGGCGCGGCGGACGATTTCGAGGACTTCTTCCGGGACCCATCGCGCCTGCTGCATCGCGAACTGGGAAGGCGCCTGAACATGAGCGCCCGTGACGAAAGCCCCGTACTTGGCCCCCATCTGCAATGCGAAGCGCAGCGCGTTGCGCGAGCCCTCGTCTCCCTGGTACGCGACGAGCAAGTCCTTGATGGCCATGGTAAGTCCCCCTTTATCGATCGCTCCGCAGTCACGGCGCTGCTTGCGCTCAATGGATGGGAAGAGCACCCGCCTGTCAAATAGACGGAGCCGCGGGCTCGCCGCATCGAGACGATCGCAGGCCTGGGATCGACGCCCGGCGAGCAGGGCGCCGTCGTTCCGGTTCAATCACGCGACAGGCGAGCCCAGGCGGCAGATAGAAAGGTTCGCAATCCGAAATACGTGGGCAACACGACGGACAACCAGATTTCCGCCGCCAGCGCCGCAGCCGCGATCCCGATCAGAATCAAGCCGACGTTCAACCAGTTCAGCGCGGGGTTTTCGATTAGAAGCAGCGAGAGACCCGCGCCGAGCACCGCTGCGCCCAGCCTGACCACCTTGCCGGACCCGCTCAACCGAGCGAGCAGGAAAATCCCCACGACGAGGATCGGGCTCGAAACGACGTGGAGAAAATGGGCGATCAAACCAAGCATCAACATCGAGGGACCGCCCGAGAAATTTCGCGCTGTCGTGCGTGGTCACGCCTCTCCGCCGAGCCGCCGGGTAGTCCAGCGCCGAACGCCCGCCCACTTCTCCGTACCCCAGAGCGTAAACCGGCTCATGGGCCTCTGCAGAACGGGCACGTCATACGCTATCAACATCAGGCCAAGGGGAAGCATCCATAGACCTAGCACGGGCAGGAACGCCAGAAAACCGCCAACGACGAACACGAGGCCCGCCGGGATCCTGACAAACCGCGATGCGGGATGCCGAAGCCACCGCAAGGCTCTGCCCAGCCAGTTGGGAACTTCCGCTTCGAGCTTTTTGAAGGCCTGCCGCAGAAGACGTTTGCTGTCGCTCATCATGGCCGACGTCATCCTGTGCGGCGGGAGCCAAACCTGCGAAGGGCCTTCAAAACTCCATGTCGCCGAGATCGTCGCCGAAATCGCCGCCATGGTCGTGACTCGCCTCGTCCATTGGGGCGTCCTGCGCTCCCTGATCGGTCGCGTCGGCGGCCGCGGGGCTGCTTCCGAAGACCCCCGCGAGGAGATTGCCGAGCAAGAGGCCGCCCGCAACGCCCATCGCGGTCTGGGCTGCGCCCGCGAGAAACCCGCCCCCGCTCCGCTGCGCCCCTGCGCCCGCGCCGATGCGAGGGACCGAGACGCCGCGTGACGGCGCGCGGGACACGTCATCGGAACGCCGTTCGGTCTGCGGGGACCGGGCCTCCAGCTCGTCGATCCGCTCCTGAGCCCGCAGAAGCGCCTGCTCCTGGACGATGATCGTCTGCGCCATGAAGTAAGGCGCGCCGGGCTGACGCCGGATCCGCTCATGAATGAACGCCTCCGATTCCGCGTCGCGCTGGGACGCCTGACGCTCGACCTCGTCGAGTTTGCCGAAAAGCGCTTCGATCGCGGTTCTGTCGTTCTTGTCCATGGTCCGCCCGAGTAAAGGTTGGATAAGCCGGAATCAGCGCCGACCGACCGTATCGCTCGGAGAATCGCGCTGCGATTCAGGCGAAATTTCGGCGCACGCGAACGACTGAGATCGGCTGAAAACGCTCGACCACAAGCACGATGACGACAAGCAAAGGCGCCTCCGGCGCGAAACTATTCGTGTCGTGGCTCAAGCGCCGAGAAGGTTTTCCTGAACGCTCACGAGATGGGCCCGGATCGCGACTTCGGCGAGCTGGGCGTTGCGTCCGTGCAGAGCTTCCCAGATCGCGCGATGTTCGGTCTGGTAGTTCCCGCGGCGCTCCGGCGTCAGGCTCTGCTTCTTCAACTCGCCCCACTCCACGGTCTCGCGCGAGCGCGTGATGATCTCGTAGATGTCGATGATCAGACGGTTATGCGTCGCGTCCGCGAGAATCTGGTGGAAGCGGCCGTCCCAGTGTTCGAAAGTCGCAAAGGTCTCGGCGCGTTCAGCCTCGCGCATGGCCTCGCCGATCGCGTCCATGTCGGCGCCGTTCGCATTCATCACGATCAGGGCGGCGAAGCGCGGCTCGATCATCATGCGAGCCTGCATGATCTCTCGCGGGCTGTAGTCGCTCGAGCCGGAGGCGCGCGCCCGCGCCTCGTCGGCCGGGCGCTCCGCGACGTACGTTCCGCTGCCGATGATGCGCACGACCTCGTTTCGCGCCTCGAGACGCGCGAAGGCGCGGCGGACGACGTTCCGGGACACTCCGAACTCCTCGGACAGGGCGCGCTCCGTGGGCAGCCGGACCCCGGGCAGCATGCCCGGCCTCGCGAGCAGATCGACGAGGCGGGTTTCGATCAGATCCACGGACCCGGAATCGCGTCGATCCCCCGACGTCGCCGACTGACCGACACGGACGTCATCCTGCGCTTCCCGGAAATCCATGCTCCCTCGGCCTCGCTTCCCGCGCCGCCCGGCCGCGCCACAAATGCCGGATTTGGCTAAAAAATGATCAGCATTATCGAGAATGGTGGACCAATATTGCGCATCATGCAAGCCAAAACTACAACTGGCCCGCGACGAGCGAGCCCATGCGCATTCAAGCCAAGGAGCTGAATTAAAGAACGAAATTCGCCTGAGCCCAGCGTAGGATCACCGGGATCGGGAAAATGTCTGAACAAAACGAGATGTCTCGCTTGACTCGGAATGTTTGTGGCTCATGATTGGTCAAACAATATGGTGGCCAATTTGGCCCCCTCAACAAGAATGGTTGGCGGGATGAGGTTCGCAACGATCAATGAGCGCGGCGAAGACCGCGTGGCCGTCATATCCGAAGACGGCGAACTCTACTGGACCGTGGCCGAAGCGTGCCCCGAGGCGGCGCCCGACGCGCAAGTCCGCATGGCGAGCTTCATCGCCGGCTACGACGACCTGAGAGACCGCCTCGCCACGGCCGTATCGGCCGGCGGGGGCCGTCGCCTGGGGAGCGACGCGCGACTGCGAGCGCCGATCCCGCGCCCCGCCCGCGACATCATCTGCGTCGGCAAGAATTACTACGATCACGCCAGGGAGTTCACGGCGAGCGGCTATGACAGCAGCGCGCAATCCGTGGCGCAGGCGATTCCGACCGCGCCGATCGTCTTCGGCAAGTCGGCCGCCTCGGTGATCGGCCCGCACGACGCGATCATGCTGCACCCCGGCGTCGACGAGTTCATCGACTATGAGGCCGAACTCGCGGTCGTGATCGGGAAGCCGGGGCGCAACGTCCGCAAGGAGAACGCCCTCGACCACGTCTTCGGCTACACGATCGTCAACGACGTGACCGCCCGCGACCTCCAGGGCCGGCACAAGCAATGGTATCTCGCCAAGTCGCTCGACACGTCTTGCCCGATGGGGCCCTGGATCGTGACCGCAGACGCGTTCGACCTCGCGGGCGGCCATATCCGCTGCTGGGTCGACGGCGAGCTTCGCCAGGAGGCTCCGCTGGCGGGCATGATCTTCGACATCCCGACACTGATCGAGGTGATCTCCGCCGGAATGAGGCTCGAGCCCGGCGACGTGATCGCGACCGGCACGCCCGCCGGCGTCGCCCTGAGCTTCGAGCCGCCGCGCTATCTCAAGGACGGCGCCGAAGTCGAGATCGAAGTGTCGTCCATCGGCCGTTTGTCGAACGGGGTCCGGGGCCCCGCCGGCGACGACCACGCGGCTCAGGCCTGAGGAGCGGACCAATGGGAACCATTCTGCTCCGTGACGCTGTCGTCGTCACGATGAATCCCGGACGCGACGTTCTCGAACGCGCGTCCGTCCTGATCCGGGATCAGCGCATCGCCGCCGTCGGCGACGCCTCCGAGATCGGCGGCGACGCCGACGAGGTGATCGACTGCAGAAAGAGGGTCGTTCTCCCGGGGATGGTCGACCTCCACGGCTATCTCGGCGGCAGCGTGCTGCGCTCGGTCGTCGACGGGCAGCCGGCTAAGGAGCGCCGCGAACTGCTCGAGCGGATGATCTCGCATTTCATCGATATCGAATACTGGGGCGTCGACGCCGAGCTCGGAGCCGTGGAGCGGCTGCGCTGCGGCACGACCTTCATGTTCTCGATGCTGGGCGGCAACGGCACCCGGACCGATCACAAGGGCTACACGCACGTCGCCGCGGCGGCGCTCGAAAAGATCGGCCTGCGCTCGCGCATCGGCGTCGGCCCGGCGCGTCCGCCATGGCCCCGCCCCTACACGCTGTGGGAAGACGGCTCGCCGCGCGAGACCTCCGTGACCTTCGACGAGGTCATCGACACTTGCGACGCGCTGCTCTCCGAATGGCGCGCGGGACCGAAGGGCCTCGTCGACTATTGCGTGGCGCTCTCGCGTTTCGGAAACCGCAACGAGCATGACCCCGTCTGGTCGCCGGACAAGGAGATCTGGGTGGGGCGCCAGGCCGAGGCGTCGCGCCACCTGATGGAGAAGCACGACGTCGGCTTCTGGACTCACGCCTACGGCAACGCGGTCGAATACGCCCATGACGAGAAGCTCGGCCTGCTCGGCCCCCGCTCGATCCTGTCGCATTGCACAGACATCAACGAGCGCGCCATCGGCATCCTCAGGGACACCGGCACGAGCGTCGCCCACCACCCGCGCGCCGCCCGCATCTACACCGCGCCGGGCCGCTGCCCCCTGCCGGAATTGCTCGACGCCGGCGTCAATGTGGGCCTCGGCGCCGACGCGCCCTCGAACCACGATTGCGACATCTTCCTCGACATGAAGGCTGCGATCATGGCGCAGCGCATGCACTTCAAGGATCCGAAGCTGCTGCCCCCCGGCGTCACCCTCGCGATGGCGACGATCAACGGCTACAAGGCGCTCGGCCTCGACGACGCGCTCGGCTCGATCGAAGTCGGCAAGCTCGCCGATCTGATCGTCGTCGACATGAACCAGCCGCATCTCGCGCCCTTCGACATGCCCGTCCACCGCCTGGTTCATCACGCGAGCGGACGCGACGTGTCGCATGTTCTCGTCGACGGACGCGTCGTGTTGCGCGACGGGCGTTTCCCCCATGTCGACGTCCCCGACCTGATCGCGCGGAGCGAGGACATGTACGCCCGTCTTCTCGATCGCTCGGGCCTCCAGAGGTCGATGACCCGATGATGCGCCCGCGACGCCGCCGGCGCGGCGACTATCGAAAGGCGTAGGGAGCGCTGTCGATGCTGCCATATGTCATCAGACGCATCATGCAGCTGGCGCCGATCATCCTCGTGATCGTGTGCGTCAATTTCGTGCTCGTCCGGCTGGCCCCGGGCGACCCGATCAACTTCCTCCTGGGCGACGCTCCCGCGAGCGAGGAGATGATCGCCCGCCTGCGGGCCGAATACGGACTCGATCAGCCGATCTGGCACCAGCTCCTGATCTATATCGGGCAGGTGGCGCAGGGCGATCTCGGCTATTCATTCATCTCGCGCGCCGACGTCTCGACGATCCTCATGTCGCGCATGCCCGCGACCCTGCTGCTGCTGGGCACGCAGTTCGTCCTGTCGATCATCTTCGGCGTGCTTCTCGGCGTCATCTCCGCGACGCGTCAGGGCACGGTCGTCGACCAGGTGGTCACGGTCCTCTCGCTCGTCGGCGTGGCGGTCCCGGCCTTCTGGCTGGCGCAGATGATGATGCTCGTCTTCTCGCTGAACCTGAACCTTTTCCCGGCTCAGGGGATGCGCTCGCTGCGCGAGGACTACGAGGGTTTCGCGGCCGTGGTCGACGTCGCACGCCATCTCGCCCTCCCCGCTCTGACCCTCACGATCTTCAACCTGGCGCTTATCGCGCGCGTCACCCGCGCCAGCATGATCAACACGCTTCGCATGGAGTACGTGACCTTCGCGCGCTCCAAGGGCGTGTCCGAGCGCGAGGTCGTCTGGGTGCACGGCCTGCGCAACGCGATGCTGCCGGTGATCACCGTGATCGGCCTCAACATCCCCTCGCTCATCGCCGGGGCGGTTCTGACCGAGACCGTCTTCGCCTGGCCCGGGCTCGGGCGGCTGACCTACGAATCCATCGTGTCGCGCGATTACCCCGTGCTGCTCGGCATCCTGATCATGATCGGCGTCGCGGTCGTGATCGCCAACATCCTGACCGACATCGCCTACGCGTATTTCGATCCGAGGGTGCGCTACAAATGACGATCGAGAACCACGCACGCTCGACTCCCGCCCCGTCGCTGCGCAGGCGCTCGATGGACCTTCGCATCGCGCGCTGGCGCGACGGCTGGAAGCGTTTCCGCCAGCACAGGCTGGCGCTGATCGGGCTGTCGATCTTCCTTGTCTTCACGCTGATCGGCCTCGCCGCGCCGCTCTTCGCGCCGTACGGCCCGTTCGAGCTCGTCGGCCGCCGGCTCCAGCCGCCCTCCTCCGCCCATTTCTTCGGCACGGATCATCTGGGGCGCGACATCTTCAGCGGCGTCCTCTACGGGGCGCGCACGTCGCTGCAGGTCGGCGTCTTCGCGACGGTTTTGTCGGCGGCGCTGGGGATCGTCGTCGGCGCCGTCGCCGGGTTCTACGGCGGGCGGGTCGACGACCTTCTGATGCGGCTGGCGGAGGTCTTCCAGGTCCTGCCTCGCTTCTTCCTCGCGCTGATCATCGTGGCTTTGTTCGGCGCGAGCCTGTGGGGCATGATCTTCGTGATCGGCATCCTCTCCTGGGCCGAGATCGCCCGGCTCGTGCGCTCCGAATTCCTCACCCTGCGCGAGCGGCCCTTCGTGCGCGCCGCCAAGGCCTATGGGGCGAGCGAGCCGCAGATCATGTTCCGCGAGATCCTGCCGAACGCGCTGACCGCCGTCATCGTCGCGGCTTCGCTGCAGGTGCCGAGCGCCATCATCCTCGAGGCGAGCCTGAGCTTCATCGGGGCGGGCGACGCCTCGGTGATGAGCTGGGGGCGGATGCTGAACAACGCCCAGCAGTTCATGCGGCAGGCCTGGTGGACGGCGGTGTTCCCCGGCATTGCGATCTCATTGATGGCGATGAGCATCGCGCTTCTCGCAGACGGCGTGAACGATTTCTTCAATCCGAGGCTTCGGGACAAGGTATGAACGCGCAGCCCGACGACATCCTGCTCGAGGTTCGCGACCTCGGCGTCCAGTTCCCCTCCTCGCGGGGGCCGATCCGGGCGGTCGACGGCGTTTCGTTGCGCGTCGGCCGGGGCGAGGCCGTCGGGATCGTGGGTGAATCGGGCTCGGGCAAGTCGATGACGGCCTTGTCGCTCCTCGGGCTCGTGCCGAAGCCCGGCCGCATCGCCCGCGGCGAAATCCTCTTCGACGGGCTGTCGCTGACGCATCTCGACGACGCGAAGATCCGCGCCTTGCGCGTCTCCGACATCGCCATGATCTTTCAGGACGCGGGAAGCTACCTGAACCCGGTGATGCGCATCTTCGACCAGATCGCAGAGGCGATCGGCGAGCGCGGCTCGCGCCGCCCCGACGTTCGAGAGCGCGTGATCGCCGCTTTGCGGGACGTGCGCATCCCCGAGCCGGAGCGCGTCGCCGCGTCCTATCCGCACGAACTCAGCGGCGGCATGCAGCAGCGCGTCATGATCGCCGCAGTTCTGATCCGGCGGCCCAACCTCATCATCGCGGACGAACCCACGACCGCCCTCGACGCGACCGTCCAGCACCAGATCCTGCAGTTTCTCGCCGAACTCCGCCGCACCTCGGAGGCGTCGCTGATCCTGATCTCGCACGACCTCGCTGTGGTGACGCAGGTCTGCGACCGGGTCTACGTGATGTACGCCGGTCAGGTGGTCGAGGAGGGAGCGGCGGACGCGATCTTCGATCATCCTCGCCATCCCTACACGCAGGCGCTGGCGGCGGCGATCCTCGATCCGTTTGAGGAGGAGCCCGTCATCACGGCCCTTCAGGGGTCGCCTCCCGACATGGCCGATCTTCCGTCGGGCTGCCGGTTCGCGCCGCGATGCGCGCATGTTCACGCGCGATGCGTCGAAGAGGCGCCGCCGATGATCCCGCTCGGGCCGGGCTCGGGCTCGCGCTGCTGGCTCCACGCCGCCGAAACGGAGGCCGCGCGATGACGGAGGACGTTCTTTCGGTTCGCGGCGCGCGCGTGCTTTTCCCGGTCCGGCGCGGTCTGTTCGGCCGTTCGACGGCGTTCGTCCACGCCGTGGACGACGTCTCGATCTCCCTCAGGGCGAACGAGACCGTCGCTCTCGTCGGCGAGAGCGGCAGCGGCAAGACGACGCTCGGCATGGCGATGGTCGGCCTGACGCCGCTTACCGAAGGCGTGCTGTCGTGGCGGGGGCGCGAGGTCGCGTTTGCGCGGCGGGAGAATCTCGACGCCTTCCGGCGCGACGTCCAGGTCGTGTTCCAGGATCCTTACGCGTCGCTCAATCCGCGCCTGACCATCGGCGAGACGTTGCTGCGTCCGCTGCGGCTGCACTCGTCGAAACCCGCAGCCGAACTGATGGATCTCGCCCAGGAGATGCTCGACAAGGTGGGCCTGCGCCCGGCGCGGCTGTACTTCGACCGCTATCCGCACGAATTCTCCGGCGGCCAGCGCCAGCGCATCGCCATCGCGCGAGCGCTGATCCTCAATCCCTCCGTGATCGTCGCCGACGAGCCGGTCTCGGCGCTCGACGTCTCGATCCGCGCGCAGATCCTCGAGCTTCTGAGCCAGCTGAAGAGCGATCTCGGCCTCTCGATGCTCTTCCTCAGCCACGATCTCGGCGTCGTCAGGTTCATCTCGGACCGGGTGGCGGTGATGTATCTCGGCAAGCTCGTCGAGATCGGAGGCGTGCGCGAGATCTTCCGCGACCCGCGCCATCCCTACACCCGCCTCCTGCTGTCGAGCGCCCCCACGACCGGACGCAGACCCATCGAGCCGATCGAGGCGATCGGAGAACCGCCGAAGCCCAGCGCGCCGCCGAGCGGCTGCCGTTTCCGGACCCGCTGTCCGCTGGCTTTCGCGCGGTGCGCAGAAGAAATTCCGAAACTCGTCGCGGTCGGAGAAGGGCGCGAAGTCGCCTGTCATCTCCAGGACGGCGGCCGGTGAGCGTTGCGTGCGGAGTGGAACGAGAAACATCTGGCCAAGAATCCAGAACAGACGGAGGTGGATCATGAACGCTCTAACGAGCATCCCCGCAATAGGCGGGGCGATCATCAAGGCGGGCCTGGGGGCGGCCCTGATCACGACGGTCATGGCCGGATTGTCGGCCGAAGCGCAGACGCCGGCGCTGAAGCCCGGCGGCACGGTCGTCGCCGCGATCAACGGCGATCCACCGGTCCTCAACACGATCTTCGGCGCGGACGTGCTCGCGGTGACGCTCAGCGGCCAGATCCACGACACGCTGATCACCCTCGACCAGCAGCTGAACGCGCATCCCGCGCTGGCCGAATCCTGGGAGATCAGCGCCGACGGCCTGACCTACACGTTCAACCTGCGCGAGAATGTGAAGTGGCATGACGGAGCCCCGTTCACCGCCGAGGACGTGCGCTACAGCTTCCTCGACCTGCTGCCCAAGCACAACTCGCTCGCGGAGGCGACCTTCTCGGCCGTCGAGTCGATCGATACGCCGGACGATCACACGGTCATCGTCAAGCTCAAGGGCGTCGATCCGGCCTTCTTCCCCTGGGCGTTCTCTCAGACGAATTTCGGGCAGATCTACCCGAAGCACATCTACGAGGGCACGGACGCCGGCCAGAACCCGGCGAACTTCGCGCCTATCGGGACCGGGCCGTTCAAATTCCGCGAATGGGCGCGCGGGAGCCACATCACGCTCGAGCGCAATCCGGATTATTTCGAGCCGGTCAATCTCGAGCGCGTCGTGTTCCAGATCATCCCCGAGCCGGGCGCCCGACAGGTCGCTCTCGAGCGGGGCGACATCGACTACCTGCCCTATTTCGCTCTGGCCCCCTCGGCCATCGACCCGCTCTCGAGCCACCCCGACACGGAAGTGATCGACGCGATGCGCCCGCCCCAGGGCGAGATCATCATGTTCATCAACCAGCGCAGCGAGCCGCTCAGCGACGTGCGCGTGCGCAAGGCTCTCGCCCACGCCATCGATCGCGAGCAGATCGTCGACCTCGCCCTCGACGGACGCGCCATCCCCGGATCGAGCCCGATCCGGTCCGACAACCCGCTCTTCTACAACCCGGACGTCGAGAAATATCCGCGCGACGTCGCCCGCGCCAACGCGCTGCTCGACGAGGCCGGTTTCGCGCGCGGGGCCGACGGCCAACGCTTCACGCTCCGCCTCGCCTTCCAGGCGAACGGCGAAGGCGGGGCGCTGCAATCGGCGGCGGAGATCATCCGCGAGCAGGCGCGCGAGATCGGGGTGCAGGTCGAGCTCACGCCCTCCGACGCCGCGACCTGGCAGGAGCGGTCCTTCATCCAATGGGACTTCGACCTGACCATGGGCTCGTTCGGCACGGGCCCCGATCCCGCAATCGGCGTCGCGCGCCTCTACATCACCGAGAACATCGTGCAGCGCAACGCC
Source organism: Microvirga sp. (assembly GCA_022241475.1). The sequence continues at coordinate 61,266 of JAKOMT010000009.1, forward strand.
AGCAACCTGACCGGCTACAGCAATCCCAAGGTCGACGAGCTGTTCGCGCAGGGCGCGGTCGAGATCGATCCCGAGGCGCGCAAGCGCATCTATCAGGAAGTTCAGGCGATCCTCGTCGACGAACTTCCCGCGATCTGGCTGTGGGAGAAGTTCTACCCCATCGCCGTCCGGCGCGGCCTGGTCGGGATGCCGTCCGGCGCGATGCATTCCGAGCCCTGGCACAAGGTCGGCTGGGCCGAGTGATCCCGATGACGGCCCTCCGCCCCGCGCGGGCGGAGGGCTCTTCGACGTTCAAGAAGCAAAAAATGAATCGAGAAATGGAGAACCCCATGGCCGCTTCCGAAACCCTCCCCCCCGGTCGGGAGCACTGGACGACGTGCGAAGGCTCGCGCCTGTTCCTCTGGGAGAAGCAGGCCCCCGGCGCGGACAAGCGGGGAACAGTGCTCTTCGTTCACGGCTCGTCCATGGCGTCCCAGCCGACATTCGACCTCACGGTGCCGGGGCGTCCCGATTCCTCGGTGATGGACTGGTTCCGCGAGCGCGGCTTCGACACCTGGTGCTTCGACTCGCGTGGCTACGGCCGCTCCGACAAGCCCGAGGGCTTCAACGCCTATATCGGCGAGGGCGCGGACGACATCGCGGCCGCGGCCGACTACATCCAGAAGACCAGCGGCGCCGGCCCGCTCTGCGTCTACGGCATTTCGTCCGGCGCGCTCAAGGCGGCGGCCTTCGCGGAGCGGCGCCCCGAGATGGTGAGCAAGCTCGCGCTCGACGCTTACGTCTGGACGGGAGCCGACAGCCCGACGCTCGCCGAGCGGCGCAAGAAGCTGCCGAACTTCAAGGCCGGCTCGCGACGCCCGATCGACATGGATTTCGTGCGCTCGATCTTCACCCGCGACCATCCGGGAACGGCCGAGGACCGCGTCGTCGAGGCGTTCGGCAAGGCCATCACGGCTCTCGACGATTCGATGCCCAACGGCACCTATATCGACATGTGCACGAATCTGCCGCTCAACGATCCCGCCCGCATCACCGTGCCGACGCTCGTCATGCGCGGCGAGTACGACGGAATCGCGAGCTTCGGCGACCTTCTCGCCTTCTTCGAGAAGCTGCCCCATCCCGATAAGCAGTTCACGGTGATGCAGGGCATCTCGCACGCCTCGTTCCAGCAGAAGAACTATCGGATGGTCTACGACATCCTCTACGCGTTCTTCGGGCGGGAAGCCCCGGTGTACACAGGCGCCGCAAAGTAAAGATACGGGGGGCGCGTCGCACAGCCTTAGGGCGAACGACGCGACCCGCCGTTACACTCGGCGCGGCTGCTCGAAACAGCTCTCTCGACAGATCGGCGCGTCAGCGCGGCGGCGGGGAAGTCGACGGTGCCCGGTGGGAGATGCGCCCCGGGCGAACGCGGCGAATGCGATCATCTCTCGAAGGTGTTGCATCCGCGTATGTCGCCTCCATTGAATCCGGTCGTGAACCAGGTCATGCGCTGCTCGGACGAGCCGTGAGTGAAGCTGTCGGGGACAACCTGCCCCTGTCCGACCCGCTGAAGTCGATCGTCGCCGATCGCCGCTGCGGTGGAGAGCGCCTCCTCGATATCGCCTTCTTCGAGAATGCTCCACCGGGCGTCCGCATGATGCGCCCAGACGCCCGCGATGCAATCCGCCATCAACTCGAGGCCCACGGAAAGCGCGTTCGCCTCCGCCTGAGACGTGGCGCGCCGAGCCTCCTGAACCTTCGGAAGGATCCCGACGACATTCTGCACATGATGCGCCGCCTCGTGAGCGATCACGTAGGCATATGCGAAATCGCCGCCGCCACCGAGGCGGCTATCCATTTCGGCGAAGAAGGACGTGTCGAGATAGATCGTCTGATCGAGCGGGCAGTAGAACGGACCCGTCGCCGATTGCGCGAAACCGCAGCCCGATTGTGTCTGGCCGGTGAAGAGCGCGAGGCGCGGCGCCTGATAGGCCACGTTCGCTTGCGTCGGCAGAATGTCGTGGAAGACGTCCTCCGTACTGCCGATTACGGCCGCCACAAACCGCCCGGTCTCGTCATCCGGCGTGCCGCCTGGCGTGGACTGCGTCACCGCGCTCCCCCCGCCGGACACCATCTCCGCGCCCTGGATCAGCACGCGCGGGTCGATGCCCAGCGCATAGCCGACAATCCCCAGGATCAGAATTGTGCCGATGCCGAGCCCGCCGGCGACGCTACGCTGGCCCCGGCGATCTTCAACGTTTCGAGATGTTCGAAATCGGTCCCAACGCATGACGCCATGCCTCCTTGACACTCATGCGCCAGCTCCACGCAGCCGACGGACGCTCCGCACGATGAACGTGGTGGCCGAGCAGAAGATATCGTTTCAAACTGACTCCGCGCACACAATCGCGAGCCTGGCAACAAAGTTCCTCAACATGATCGAGGACGTTCCGGAATTGGCATTGTCGACGTCTGTCTCAGGCGAGAGGCGGCCGGGTGAGGATGAGAACATCGGCTCCCGCATTTCGTGATCGCGCTCCACGGGGGACGGCCTAGGAGAGCCGAGCGGAGACGGATTTGGACACAGTCTCCCGCGCCCGCGCCGACGCATCGCGCTGGATGTCGCGACCAGCGGTCGCGGGAGGGCTTCCGCGCACCATCGTTGAGGCGGTCTGGCCACCATTTCTCGTGATCTTTTCTGTGGTTGCTGAATATTTTCGTAGCGGACATCGAACTGAATTTGCCGAGATTTGTTATGGGATATTAGTGATTGCCCGCGTGACGCCTGTGCAGGTGGAGGCGCCCGCACGCATGAAAGATGATGTTCGATGCTGAACCGCCGCGCCTTCTCGGTTGGACTCGTTTCCGCGCTTGCGGCGCCCTTCGTGCAGCGGGCGCACGCCCAGTCCGTTGACGATATCCGCTCACTGGTCGGGGAAATGCCCCAGCTTCATTCGCTCCTGGTGCAGCGCGGCGATGACATCGTTGTGGCCGAGGCGCCCCGTGGGGCCGGCCTCGATAGGCTTGCGAACATCAAGTCCTGTTCGAAGAGCGTCGTCGCACTCTTGACCGGCAGCGCGATCGCGAACGGGTCGATCGCCGGCGTCAACGCGACGTTGGGTGAAGTCGCGCCCGATATCGTTTCGTCGGACGCGACCGCTGGCGTCGCGGATCTGACAATAGAGGACCTGATCACTTTACGGGCCGGCCTCGAGGGCACTTCAGGCGGCAATTACGGACGCTGGGTCAACTCGGGCAATTGGGTCGCGTTCGCTTTGCGACGACCGATGATCGGCAGGCCCGGCGTGCGCATGATCTATTCGACCGGCACGACCCATATCCTCGGCGTCGCACTGACCATTGCGACAGGGCGCAGCCTGCTCGAGCAGGCGCGATCCGTTCTTGGCCGCCCATTGGGCATCGAAATCCCCCCCTGGACCCAAGATCCGCAGGGGTTCTACATGGGCGGCAACGAAATGGCGCTGACGCCGCGCGCAATGTTGCGGATCGCTCTTCTGATGCGCGACGGCGGGCGGTTCGAGGGTGAACAGGTCATTTCGTCCGACTGGATTCAAGCCTCGGTCGAACGCCGCACCCGCTCGCCATATTCCGGGCTCGACTACGGCTACGGCTGGTTCCTGAGCGAAAGCGGTTACATCATCGCTCGCGGATATGGCGGCCAGATCATCGCAGCGCATCCCGAACGGGCGCTGGCCGTCGCCATCACGTCAGACCCAAATAGCCCGGCAAGGTCTGACGGACATTTTGGTCGGTTGATGGACCTGCTTGAAGGGCCGCTGCTTGCGCTGGCCTGACACCGCGGGTTTCCAGCCCGCGAGGATCGTTCGAAGCTCCGCGAGCGGCGGGTGCTGACAATCCTTCGCGTGACCGGTAAGCTCGCAACGAGCCTTCCACATGCGCGACCGTCTTGAGAGCCGGATACCGGCCGTGCGGCGCGAGGGGGGCGGGAGGAATGGCCAGGCATGGGCTTCGAGCCGAAACCGAGCGCGACGAGACGCGCCTTTCTGATTGGCGCCGCCGCCAGCCTCGCCGCGCCGTCGGTGCACGCCGCGCCGGAGCCTTTCCGCATCGGTCTGACGCCCGTATTCCTCGATTCCGACCTGCGCCTGACCGGACAGATCGAGGCCTATCTCACGGATCGGCTCGCGCGCCCGGTGAGCCTCGTCAAGCGGCGCACCTACATGGAGATCACGTCGCTGCTCATCGCAGGGCATCTCGACGCGGCGTGGATATGCGGGCTGCCCTTCGTGCAGCATCGGCGCGCACTCGCGCTCGTGGCCGCGCCGCTCTATCGCGGCGAACCGACCTACCGTTCCCTCCTGATCGCGCGGAAGGAGGCGCAGGCGCCCGACGCCGACGCTCTTCGCGGATCCGTGCATGCGTTCTCCGATCCAGACAGCAATTCGGGCCAGCTCGTCACTCGCGCATGGCTCGTAAGGCAAGGCGAGGAGCCCGAAAACTTCTTCGCGCGCACCTTCTTCGCCTATGGCCATCGCAACGTGATCCGCGCCGTCGCGGCGGGTCTCGCAGGTTCTGGCTCGGTCGACAGCTACGTCTACGAGGTGGTCGCCGAGATCGAGCCCGATCTGGTGGCCGCCACGAGCGTCGTGCGCGCCTCCGAGCCGATGGGTTTCCCGCCGATCGCGGCTCCGCGCAACGGCGACGAGGGTTTGCGCCGCGCGACCGCCGAGGCGCTGATGGCTATGGGGGAAGCGCCGCTCGGGCGCGAAATCCTCGCAACGCTTCGCCTCGATGGGTTCGCCGAGCCCGATCCTGCGCTCTACGACGGAATCGAAAGGATCGCGCGCGTCGTGGGAGTCCTTGGATGAGGAGCCTCTCCCCGGCGCGGTGGCCGCTCAGCGTCAAGGTTCCCGTGCTGGTCGCCTTCCTGATGGTGCTCGTCTCGGCGGGCGTGTCGAAGGCGGTGCTCTGGCGGCTTGACGCGACGCAGGAAGCGCATTTCCAGGAGGTCGCGGACGCTTTTCTCGAAGGGCTCGCGACCGCCCTGCAGCCGCACGTGATCCGCCGCGATTCCTGGGAGGCCTACGATGTCGTCGAGCGTGCTATCGCCCGCTACGGCGCGGTGCGGGCCGAATTGCTGGTGGTCTCGCTGGCGGATGGATCGGTTCTGGCCGCAAGCGCGCCGCTTGAGCATCCGATCGGCGCGCCTGCGCCGCCCGAAGGGCTCGCGGCGCCCGTTCGACCCGCTCTCGGCGACGCGTCCGAGACCGTCTGGATCAGACGCGATCTGTCCGAGGCCGGCATCGCCCTCGGCGCGATCATGGCGCGCGTCGACGTCGCGCGTTTTCGCGCCGAACAGGCGGCCGCCTTCTGGGCGCTGCTCGGCTTCAACGCGGTGCTGACGGCGCTTCTCGCGATCCTCGGCTTCCTCCTCGCGCGGCGCGTGGTGCAACCGTTGGCGCGAGTCGCCAATCTTCTCGGGGAGGCGTCGGGCGGGCGTCTCACGCCGATCCCGACGACGCAGTTGCCGCCGCCGGACACGGAGGCGGGGCGCGCCTATCGCAGCTACAACGCGGCGGCCGTTGCGATCGACGAGCGCGAGGCGTTGCTCGCGCGGCTCGCGGCCGAGGAGCGGGCGGCGACGATCGGGCGCTACGCATCCGCCATGGCGCACGAGGTCAACAACCCGCTCGGGGGCCTCTTCAACGCCGTGCGCATGATCCAGCGGCACGGGGATGACGCCGATCGCCGCGAGCGCGCGGCGCGCCTGATCGAGCGGGGGCTGGAGAGCATCCGCGACGTGGTGCGCGCCTCGCTCGTGCTCTGGCGCGAAGGCGACGAGGCTGCCGCCGCGCTCACGCGCGAGGACATCGAGGATCTCCGGCAACTGGTCACGAGCGAGGCGGAGCGCCGCTCTCTCGTGCTGGACTGGGAGAACGACGTCTCCGATCCCGTCGCGATCGATGCGCGGCGAATCCGACAGATCGCGCTCAACCTGTTGATCAACGCCTGCGCGGCCTCACCGCCGGGCGGACGAGTTCATCTTTCCGTGTCGCACGGGGCGGGAGCGCTTGCGCTCGCCGTCTCCGACGAAGGGCCGGGCATGCCGCATGATTGCCGGGCGACTTTGGTCGGCGGCGGTGTGAGCCCGGCGCCCGCCGCGCGCGGCCTCGGCCTTTGGACCGTCGCCCGGCTCGTCTCCGAGCTGGGGGGAACGATCGACGTCGACGCCGGACCGGATGGTCGCGGCGCGACGATCGTCGTGCGCGTTTCCCTCGCCGCCGAGGAGGCCCGCGATGCGGCGTGAAACCGGCCCGCTGCTCGCTCTCGTCGAGGACGATCCCGTGATGGGCCAGTCGATCCTCGACTGGATGGGCGTGGAGGGCTACCGCGTGGTCTGGTTGCGCACGGGCGCGGATGCGCTCGCCCGGCTCCCCGCCCTCGGAGCGGACGTCGTCGTGTGCGACATCCGACTGCCGGATTTCTCGGGCGAGGAACTGTATCGCACGCTCGCGCCGGTTCTCGGCCCGACGCCGATCATCTTCGTAACCGGGTTCGGCGATATCGACCAGGCGGTTCGGCTGATGAAGGCGGGCGCCGCCGACTACGTCACGAAGCCCTTCGACATCGAGACGCTGATCGAGCGTATCGAAGGGCTCATCGCCCCCCATTGGCGTCGCTCGGACGGGTCGGTGCTTGGTGAATCGCCCGCCATCGCCCGGGTCGAGCGAATCCTGCGGCGCGTCGCGGACGTCGATTCCACCGTGCTCCTCACCGGGCCTAGCGGCTCCGGCAAAGAGGTCGCCGCCCGCTTCCTGCACCAGGCGGGGCCGCGCGCCTCGCGCCCCTTCCTCGCGATCAACTGCGCCGCGATCCCCGCCGAATTGCTCGAAAGCGAGGTGTTCGGCCACGAACGCGGCGCGTTCACGGGCGCCGCCGGCCGGCATACGGGCTATTGCGAGCGCGCGCTCGACGGCACGCTGTTCCTCGACGAGGTGGCCGAACTGCCGCTTCCGACGCAGGCCAAGCTGCTGCGGCTCCTGCAAGAGCGGGTCTTCACGCGCGTCGGCGGCGAGGAGGTCGTGCCGTTTCGCGCGAGGGTGGTCGTAGCCACGAACGCCGACCTCGCCGCCCGCGTGCGGGACGGGCGTTTCCGGGAGGATCTGTTCTTCAGGCTCGACGTGATCTCCGTCCCCCTCCCGCCGCTCGCCGCCCGTCGTGAAGACGTGCTGCCGTTGGCGCGGCGCTTCCTCGGGGAATTGTCCGAACGTTTCGGGCGTGCCGTGTCAGGCTTCACGGTCGAGGCGGAGGCTGCTCTTCTCGCGCATGATTTTCCGGGCAACGTCAGAGAATTGCGCAACCGGATCGAGCGCGCCGTCGCGCTATCCGACGGCGCGCGTCTCGTGGCTTCCGATCTCTTCCCCGAGCGTATCGCCATCGCGACGGACGTCGCCTCCGGCACCCTCGCCGACGCGCGTGACGCGCTCGAGCGGCGCCTCATCGCGGCCGCCCTCGCCGAGACCGGCGACGCGGCGCGCGCCGCGACCCGCCTCGGCGTCTCCCGATCGACGCTTTTCGACAAGATCAGACGGCTCGGCATGCGCGCCGAGTGACGTTGCGTCGGGCGCGGCTTCGCTGCGGTCCTGCGGGCAAGGCTCGCTCGGGATGGCGAGGAGCGCGCTCGCGATCCTCGTGGCGTCGGCGATCTCCGTTCTCGTGAACGTCATCATGCGCCGGCGCGAAGCAATCTGCTCCTGACGCCCCGAGGGCCGAATCCGGAAATCCGGACGCGTCATTCGGCTGATCGTCCGGACATTCGGACGCGTTTCGCCAGCAACGCCAATCGTGACAACGAACCACGCTCTGGCACGAGGCTTGATACGCATCTCCCGCGAACGAGAGCGGACACGACCGTCCGCCGCGATAGAGGGAGATCGTTATGTCCGATGTTGAAACGAGGCGCCGCGCGCAGGAGGAGGCGCTGGTCAAGGACGCGCTCCGCAAGGGGCCGCAGATGGATCGGCGCAAGTTCTTCGTCTCGGCCGGCGCGTTCGCCGCAGCCGCAGGCGCCGCCGGCGTCGCATCAAGCGCGCCGAGCGCTCTCGCGGATACGGCTCCACGCGTTCTGCAAAAGGACGATTCTCGCCTCCTGAACATCGGGGCGACAGTGCGGTCTGGCCGCTACTGGGACTTCACGACCTTCATGACGCCGGTCGAAGAATTCTACGTCCGCAATCACTATCCGACGCCGACGGCCGAGTCGAAGCCCGAGCTGGCGCGCGAAAACTGGCGGCTGCGCATTCACGGCGACAGCATCGCGAACCCGATGGAGATCGGCTACGAGGATCTCCTCAAGATGCCGGCGCGGACGATCATGGCGAACATGCAGTGCCACGGCAACGCACGGAATTTGTTCTGGGAGGTGGGCGGCTACAACAGCGATCAAGTCGCCGGCGGCTCCTGGGTCCTGGGCGCGATCGGCCTCGCCGAATGGCGCTACGTCCCGATCAGCCACATCCTCGAAATGGCGGGCATGCGCGACGACGCCGTCACGGCCCTGTTCTGGTCGGGCGTCGACGGCAACGACATGGGCAGGCCGATGCCGGTCGCGGAGCTGCGCGAGCGCGGCGACGATATCGGGATCGCGTTCCAGATGAACGGCAATGATCTTTTGGCCGACCACGGCGCGCCCGTGCGCCTCGTGGTGCCCGGCTGGGGCGGGACGGCCTCGATCAAGTGGTTGACGGAGATCAACGTCACTGACCGTCGCGTCTGGTGCCGGCTCAACACGAAGGGCGAGGTCTATCTCGGCGACGCCTACGAGCGCCCGGAATTTTCCGAGAGCGACATGTTCGTCGACGTCACTCCGGAGGACATCCAGGGGCCGATGGTCACTTGGATGCCGCCGCAATCGACGCTGACGGTGCCGCTCGTCCTCGAGCATTCGCCGAACATGCCGGCGAACTATCCGCTGGAGCGCGGGGAGTTGCCGATGCTCGAAGCGGGGCTGCAGACGATGCGCGGCTACGCCTGGGCGCCGCGTTACGGCGTTCGCGACGTCGAATACCGCGTCGATGGCAGGCCGTGGCAGCCGGCGCGCATCCTGTCGCCCAATCTCGGGCGCTATACCTGGGTGCGTTTCGAATTCCCGTGGGACGCGCCTGCCGGCGAGCACGTGGTCGAAACCCGCGTGACCGACATGACGGGCTACCAGCAGCCCGCCACGCAGCCGCCGAACCGGCTCGGCATGGCCAACGGAGTGATCCCGCGCTTCCGCATCAACGTGGTTTGACGGGGTCGACGGGCTCCCTTCCCGAAGCCGGCGTCAGCGCCGGCTTCTCCCCTTCCAATCCGGAGTTTGTTCATGAAGACCGCGCTGACGCGCCAGGCGCTCCCGCGCGCCCTCGCCCTCGCAATCGCCACCAGCTCCGCTGCACTAGCCGAAAGCGAGCAAGTCGCGGAAGGCGGGCGTCTCTACGCCGAGACCTGCGCCGTCTGCCACGGCGCGGAGGGTCGAGGCGGGCCGGGCTATCCCAATCCGATCTGGGGGGACGGCGCCCAGATCCGGAAATTCGCGCACGCCCAGGGGCTATTCGAATATAATCAGATGCTGATGCCCTTCGACGACCCTACGAAGCTCGACAACGCACAGAAATGGGCCGTCGTCGCGTACATGCTCGCCAATCATGGCGTGATCGAGCGCGAGGACGGTGTCGACCCGGCGCAGGCGCGCGACGTCACCATTCCCTGACCACGCTGACGACCCGCAGCCAAATGGGTCTGGCCGGATCGCATCTGGCCGGACCTTTGCTTTTGCAAGGAAGAGAGCCCTGCCTGAGCGAATACGCGCGCGTTACGGCGCAAACGACGGCTAGAAATCCGGCCACCTGGGCGGCGGGGGAACACGACTAGGCTGGCGTTTCGGGTGCGGTGGAGAACGGCGAAAAGCAGTTTTCCAACGCCCAACGTACAATCCGCGACGTGCCCGACCGTGACGCGGAAGGCGATGCGACAGTGGACGCGCTCGATCGGCCGCCAGAAATATTACGTTTCTCTAAAGCATAAAATGTCAGGCCTCGCGCTTACACCGCTAAGCGCGCTTTCTGCGAAAGCGATCGATTGCAAGGCCAATAATTTTTCGAGGATAATGACTGCGGAATTATTCTATTTAAAATAATTCTATTTTACAGGGCCGGCTCTATTGTGCATTACTGCACTATATGACGCAAGGCCCGGATCAACCACGGCGATATCAAGGCTACAGCCTTTATTCCGCACGAATGATTCTCGCATACCGATATGGGTCGCTAGCCTTCGCTGGCGGAGGGCTCGCCTGGGCGGTGGTCTTTGCCGCGATTGGTTGGTGGTGGGTCGTGGCGTTGGATATCGCCATTATCGTCAGCGGGCTTGCAATCTATCTGTTGATCCGGCGAGGGCATTTCGCTTTCGGGCTCTTGGCGGCCCAGGCCGCCTTGATGGCGATAGCCATCGTCATGGGACTGCTTCTTGATGTCCCAACAGACAAATTCCCACGGGTCAGTCATCTCTACCTGCTGGTCGTGGCCACTTTGGGCTATCTGAATTATCAGCGGGAGCGGTCGCGCGCGCAATTGACGTTGATCGGCGCCTGCCTGCTGGCTTTCGTCGTGCTCGCCAGCGCACCGCTGTCATCCCCCTTTGTTGTGACGATGCCGGACTTGGTGCGGAGCATCGGCACCTGGGCCAACGCGTTTCTTGCGACCGCCATGCTGGCCGCCTGCATCCATGTCATGCATGCCGAGTTTGTCCGCAAGGACAAGTTCAGCCGCGATCTGACGGCCGCTTTGTGGAACGAGGAATTCCAGCTCGTCTTTCAGCCGCAGGTCGATCTGTTTCGCAAGACAATTGGTTGCGAAGCGCTTCTACGCTGGAACAGCTCGCAGCGGGGTCCCGTATCCCCGGTCGAGTTCATTCCGGAGGCGGAAAAGCTCGGCCTGATGGTCGCCATCGGCGGCTGGGTGCTCGAAAAGGGTTGTAGCACACTGGCCGAATGGGGCAAGAATCCTGAACGCCGACACTTGACACTATCGATCAATATCAGCGCCAGCCAGCTGATGCATGATGACTTCGAGTCATCTTTGAGCGATACGCTAACGAAGACAAGGGCGAACGCTCAGCAGCTCATCCTTGAATTGACCGAGAGCATTTTGCTGACGGATATGGAGCTGGCGATCGCCAAACTCGAGAGACTGCAAAGGTCGGGAATTACTCTCGCGCTCGACGACTTTGGAACTGGCTATTCGTCTCTATCGTATCTGCGTCGTTTGCCCATCCAGCAGATCAAGATCGACCGTAGTTTTGTGCAGGATGTCGTCACTGCCCCTCGCAACGCCTCACTCGTACAAAATGTGATCCGCATCGGTCGTGATCTCGGCCAAGACGTTCTGGCGGAGGGTGTCGAAACGGTGGAACAGCACGATTTTCTTGCCTCGGCCGGCTGTAAGTATTTTCAAGGCTATCTCTACGGAAGGCCGATGACGCTGATAGATTTTGAGAAGCGTATTGAGCTTGAGGCCAAAGGCGCCCTGCCGGAATGAGCACAGGAGCTATGGCGGAATGGGTGATGGAGCCTGAGAAGTCGGCGTGCCGTGGCGGGCGCCATGACGGTCGACACCACGATCGCCCCACTTTATCGGCCCGAGTCGATTCTTGACCAATGAATCAAGATCGCCCACGACCGCGCGCGGCGGATGCTGGCCGCTGCGACGCCTTACGACGATGTCGGGACGGCGGCGATTCTGCGCGGCCCCCTCGCGCGCATTTTGGCGCTGTTCGCGTTGGCTGGCGAATGCGGATGCGCGCGGGGCATGAACGAAAAAACCCCGCCCTGTCGTGGGCGGGGTTTGTCTGTCGTTGGTTGCGGGGCGTGAAGCCACTTTCGAAACAGTAAGTTCCTGCGCATTAATTACTATTGAGCCTCGGGAAAATTACAGCACGCGCTCGACGCTCACGCCCCGACAATCCATCTCGTAGTCCAGGCACGCGACGGGCGGGCGGTTGAAGTGCCAGGTCAGCCCGTGCCGGGCCGCTCCGCGCCGGACGATCTCGTCGGCGAGGAACGGATGGAAGTCGAACACGGAATAGACCTGCGTCGCCGTCACGTCGGCCCACGTGAAGCCTAGGGTCGCCATGCGGCGCTCCATCTCGGCCAGCACGAAGCGCGCCTTCTCGCGCAGGCCCTCGACGCTGGTGTCGCCGAGCCGCACAGTGTGGTCGCGGTAGCTGCCCTTGCCCTCGGGCGCCTCGCCCGAGCCCGCGACGACGAAGGACGGAGCCGCGTCGGGCGCCTCGACCGTGTAGCAGAAGGCGTGGAAGGACGGCTGCGCCGGCTTGTCGAGCTCCGGGCAGACGTTGGCGCGGGCCACCGGGTTCACGCCGTCGCGGAACAAGCCCCACTTCTCGAGCGTGCCGACATAGACCTCGTTGAAGGCCTTGAAGCCCTCTTCCGTGAAGGGCTCGGGCGAGCGCAGCTCGCAGGCGCAGAACGCGGAGAGCGGACGTCCGGCTTCCTCGATCGTCTTGGCGATGCGGTCGAAGCCCTCGGCGACGGGCACGGGGTTGCGGAAGCGCACCCGCACGATCTCGAAACCCGGCTCGGCGGCGACGCCGGCCGAATACTGGAACACGCCCGGGGCGTACCGATAGCCGCCCGGCTCGAACTTGACTGCGGTCACGATGATTTTTCCTCCATCTGCGCCCTGCCGACGGCCTCGATGGCGTCGACGATGGGCTGGTAGCCGGTGCACCGGCAATAATTGCCGGACAACTCGTCGCGAATGCGTTCGCGATCGGGGTTCTTCTCCCGCGCCAGAAGCTCGGCGGCGGTAAGCAGCATTCCCGGCGTGCAAAACCCGCATTGAAGGGCTCCTCGCTCGTAGAACGCTTCCTGGAGCGCCGCGAGCCTGCCGCTCGCCGTCGCTCCTTCGATGGTTTCGACATGCGCGCCGTCCGCCTGCGCGGCGAACATCAGGCAGCCGCGCACGCAGACATCGTCTACGACGATCGTGCAGGCGCCGCAGACGCCGTGCTCGCAGCCGACATGCGTTCCGGTCAGGCCGAGTTCGTCGCGCAGCCAGTCGACGAGGGACGCGCGCACGCAGACCTCGGCGCTGATCGCCCGGCCGTTGACGCGCGTTTCGATGCGCACGCGCTCTTCCTGCGCGGTTTCAGCGCCCATCACCCGCCTCCTGTTCCGCCTTCCGCGCCCCGATCCGCGCCAGCGCCCGCTTGAGCAGGATCCCCGAGAGATGGCGTTTGTAATCGGCCCCGCAATCGCCGCCGGGCATGATCTCGATCTCTTCGCGCGCGGCCGCGGCCGCCGCCTCGCGCGCGCCGGGGTCGGCCGGATCGGCTCCGATCAGCGCCCGCTCCGCCGCCTCCGCGCGCGCCGGCTTCTCGCCGACCGCGAAGAAGACGAGCCGGACGTCCCGCACGCGCCCGGCCTCGACGACCGCCCCGGCGGCGAGGCCCGCCATGGCATAATCGCCCTTGCGCCGCGCCGTTTCGTCGAAATCGAAGATCCAGCCGGGCGCCGGGCGCGGATAGAACACGGAGACGATCATCTCGTCGGGTTCGCGCGCCGTCTCGTACACCCCGAGGAAGAAATCGGCCGCCGGAACCTCCCGCTCGCCGCGCAGGCTCGCCAGACGGATCGTCGCGTCGAGCGCCAGCGCGCAGGCAGGCGCCTCTGAGGCGGGATCGGCGAGCGCGAGGCTCCCGCCGATCGTGCCGCGATTGCGGATGCCACGATGGGCGACGTGCGGGATCGCCTGCGCGAGCAGCGACCAGTCGCGGGCGTTCGCCACATGATCGAGCAGGGCGTTCTGGCGAGTGAGGGCGCCGACGAGCAGCCCCTCCGGGCGCTCCTCGATCGCGCCGAGGCCGGGTATCCGGTTCACGTCGATCAGGATTTCGGGCGCTGCGAGACGCAGGTTGAGCATGGGGGCGAGGCTCTGGCCGCCGGCGAGGATCTGGGCCTCGTCGGAATATTCCGCGAGCAGGGCCAGCGCCTCGTCGAGCGACCGGGGCGCGGCGTAGACGAACGGCGCGGGCTTCACGGAGAACCCTCCCCCGCAAGGCGCCCGAGCGCGCGCAGCACGCGTTCGGGCGTGACCGGCGTGACGCTGATCGCCGCGCCGTGCGGCGCGAGCGCGTCGTTGACGGCGTTGAGGAATGCGGCGGCCGCCGCGCATGTCCCCGCCTCGCCCGCGCCCTTCGCGCCGATCACGGAGCCCGAGTAAGGCGTCTCGACATGGGCGATCTCGATGTCCGGCGTCTCCGCCGACATGGGCAGCAGGTAATCGGCGAGCGAAGCGGAGAGGAACTCGCCGTTTTCGTCGTAGCGGCATTCCTCGAACATGGCGGCGCCCAGCCCCTGGATCACCCCGCCGCGGATCTGCCCGTCCACGAGCAGCGGATTGACGATGCGTCCGCAATCCTCGACCACCCAGTGCTTCAGGCAGCGAACGACTCCCGTGCCCCCGTCGATCTCGACGAGGCTGGCCTGGACGCCGTTCGTCGGGATCCCGACGTCTCCCTCGCGGCGGTAGGAATGCGACACGGCGAGTTGCGCCTGCACGCCGTCGGGCAGCTCGTGGCCGCGAAAATGCACGATCTCTGCTATGCTCCGCAGGGTGGCGCGCTCGCGGCCGAAGCGATCGACGATCCGGCCGGCGGCGATGTCGAGCGCCTCGGGCTCGTCCTGCGTCAGCGCGGCGGCGACGTCGAGGATGGCGGCCCGCAGTTTGCGGGCGGCGCCCCAGGCGGCCTCCCCGCCGATCGCCGCGCCGCGCGAGGACCAGGCCCCACCGCCGTGAGGCGAACGCGCGGTGTCCCCCAGCGCGAGCTCGACGCTTTCCACGGAAACGCCGACGCCCTCCGCGACGATCTGCGCGATCCCCTGCCCGATCCCCTGCCCGATCTCGGCGACGCTGGCGGCCGCCTTGATCGATCCGTCGGGCTCCAGCGCGAGCGTCACCGTATCGACCGCCGCGACCGGAACGCCCGCGCGGCCGTAGACCTCGGTCCCGCTTGCGGTCATCTCGACGAACGCAGCGAAGCCGAGGCCGACGATGAGGCCCTCGCCGCGCATCGAATCGATCCGCGCGCGCAGGGCCTCGTAATCGAGGAACGCGATCATCCTGTCGAGGCAGGCTTCGTGCGAGAGGTCGACGAGCCGCAGCCCCGCCGGATTGACGAGCGGCATGTCCTGCGGGCGCACGTAATTGGCGCGCCGGAAGGCGAGCGGATCGAGGCCGAGCTCCCGCGCGGCGCGGTCCACGAGCCTTTCCGTCACCGTGGAGGCGATCGGATGCCCCACGGCCCGGTACTGGCCCGTCATCGCCTTGTTCTGCAGAATGACGTCGGCGTGTGCGCGATAGGCCTCGAAGCGATAGGGCGCGCCCATGGCGCGCATCGCCATGACGGTCTCCATCGTGCTGGAGCGCGGATAGACCGAGTAGGCGCCGATCCCGTGCAGGTCGCGCACGTCGAAGGCCGTGATCCGCCCCTGCGCCGACACCGCCATGCGCGCGCGCACGACATGCTCGCGGGCGTGCACGTCGGACAACATGCTCTCGATCCGGTCGGCCGCGAAGAAGACGGGACGCCCGAGGATGCGCGCGGCGGCGCAGATCGCCACCTCCTCGGGATAGACGTGCATCTTGATCCCGAACCCGCCCCCGACGTCCTCGGCGACGACGCGGACCCGCGCCATCGGCAGGTCGAGGAGATCCGCCAGATGGAACTGCATCTGGTGCGGGGTCTGGTGCGAAAGGCGCGCCTCCAGAGACTGCGTGGACGGATCGAATGTCGCGAGAATGGTGCGCGCCTCGAGCGGGACGCCCGTATGCCGCGAGAAGACGATCTCGTCCTCGACGACGAGCGCGGCCTCCGCGAAGGCGCGCTCCACGTCGCCGGACGCTGCGTCGAGGGACCAGGCGAGGTTCGTCCCCGTCTCCGGATGGGCGAGCGGCGCGCCCTGCTCCAGCCCCCGGCGGTAGTCGGCCATGGCCGGCAAGGGCTCGTACTCGACCTCGATCAGCTCGCAGGCGTCCTCAGCCAGAGCGCGGCTCGCCGCCACGACGAGCGCCACCGGCTCCCCCTGAAACGCGACGCGTCCTTGCGCGAGCGGCCGCTGGACCGGCGAGACGAGGCCCGGAAACGCGGCCGAGACGGTGCGCCACGGCTTGCAGACGGGAGCGAGGTCCTCCCAGAGCAGCACAGCCTCGACGCCGGGCGCCGCTCGCGCCGCCGCCGCGTCGATCCTCGCGATCCGCGCATGGGCGTGAGGGCTGCGCAGGAAGCAGGCGTGCAGCGCTCCGGCCGGGCGGATGTCGGCGGTGAAGCGCCCCCGTCCGGTGATGAGGCGGCGCGTCCGGGCGGCCGGCCGCGCGCGGCCGATCTCCCCGGACGCAAGGCGAACATTCATCAGGCGAGCCCCATATAGGCTTCCCGAATGCGCGGATCGTTCGCCAGCGCGTCGGCCTCGCCCGAGGCCGTCACCCGTCCCCGGTCGACGACATAGGCGCGATCGGCGAGTTCGAGGGCGTTCATCACGTCCTGCTCAACGAGCAGGATCGCCACGCCCTCGGAATTGATCTTACGCAGCTGGTCGGAGAGCAGGTCTACGATGCGCGGCGCGAGGCCGAGCGAGAGCTCGTCGATGAGGAGCAGGCGCGGCCTTGCCATCATGCCGCGCCCGATGGCGCACATCTGCTGCTCGCCGCCCGACAGGGTGCCGGCGTCCTGATTGCGCCGCTCCGCGAGAATCGGGAAGGAGGCGTAGACCTTTTCGAGGTCGGCCTCGATCTCCGCCTTGTCGTCGCGCAGATAGGCGCCCATCAGGAGGTTATCGCGAACGCTCATGGCCGAGAACAGCCGCCGGCCCTCCGGCACGTGGGCGACGCCCGCGCGCACGAAATCCGCCGGCGCCGCGGTCGACATGTCGACGCCGTGCACCGCCATGCTCCCGCCCCGCAGCGGCAAGAGGCCCGAGGCGCAGCGCATGAACGTCGATTTGCCGACGCCGTTCGAGCCGACGATGCAGACGATCTCGCCCGCCCGCACCTCGATGGACATGCCCCACAGCACCTGCACGTCGCCGTATCCGGCTTCGACGTCGCCGGCGAGGAGCGCGAGTTCGCCGCTCATGATGCGCCTCCGTAGCGGGCTGCGTATTTCGCACCGAGATAGGCCTCGACGACCGCCGGGTCACGCAGGACGGCGCCGGGTTCGCCCTCCGCGATGAGCTGGCCGTGATGCAGCACGACGATGCGGTTCGAGACGCTGATCACGACCTTGAGCAGATGCTCGATCAGCACGATCGCGACGCCGCTCTCGGCGACCTTGCGGATCATGGCGAGCGCGTCGTCCACCTCCGACTGGTTGAGCCCGGCGTTGACCTCGTCGAGCATCAGGATGCGCGGCTTCATCGCCAGCCCCTTGGCGAATTCGAGCCGCTTGCGCTGCGCGAGCGTCAGCGAGAGCGCAGGCTTGTCGGCGACGGCGCCGAGCCCGGTGAAGCGCAGGTGCTCCATCGCCTCGCGCGAGGCCTCGGCGAGGCTCGACGCCTGTCCGGCGAAGAGCGCGCCGGCGGCGACGTTCTCGAGCACCGTCATCTTCGGGAAGGGCTGGACGATCTGGAACGTCCGCGAGAGGCCGAGCCGCGCGATCTGGTGCGGCTTGAGCTTCGTGACGTCGCGCCCGTCATAGATCACGCGGCCGGCGGTCGCGGGATGCACGCCGGTGATCACGTTGATTAGCGTCGTCTTGCCCGCGCCGTTGGGGCCGATGAGGCCGACGATCTCGCCGGCCTCCACGTCGAAGCTGACGCCGTCCACCGCGCGCAATCCGCCGAAGGCGCGCGAGACGTTATCGAGGGAGAGGAGCGCGCTCATCGCTTTTCCCCTCCCGCGCGCCGCCGCAGCCCGAGCTTCTCGCGGGTCAGCGAGAGCACGCCGTTGGGCAGGAAGAGCACGAGCGCGACGATGATGATCCCGAGCGCCGCCGCGTGCACCGTGAGGAAGGTGCGCCAGACGAACTCCTCGAAGGTCAGGAGCAGGAAGGCGCCGATCGCGGGGCCGAAGATCGTGCCGAGGCCGCCGAGCAGCACCATCACGAGCGGCTTCACCGAGAGCAGCACGTCGAACACGTCCGGCGGCTCGATGTAATGCACCCAGGAGGCGTAGATCGCGCCCGCGATCCCGGCGAAGACCGCCGAGAAGCCGAAGCCGACCGTCTTGTAGAGATAGGCGTTGACGCCCAGGATGTTGGCCGCGTCCTCGTTCTGCTGGATGCAGCGCAGCCCGAAGCCGAGCTTGCTCTTGTGCACCACGATGGCGCAGGCCATGCAGGCGAAGGCGAGGACCAGCATCGAGTAGTAGAAGAATATCGCGTGCTCGGCGACGCTCATGCGCATGATCGGCAGGTTGAGCCCCATGCCGCCGCCCGTGAGGTCGGGCGTCGTGTTGACGATTTCGCGCAGCACCTCGACGGTGACGAGGCTCGCGATCGCGAAGTAATGGCCGCGCAGGTGCAGGATCGCGCCGCCGACGAGGGCGGAGAAGATCACCGCCGCGACGCCGCCCGCGGCCCAGCTCACGAAGATCGGAACGCCCATCCCCTGCAGGACGGCGGAGGCGTAGGCGCCGAGACCGAAGAAGCCGGCGGTGGCGAAGGACGGGTAGCCCGCGAGGCCTCCGATGAAGTTCCAGGATTGCGCGAGCACCACGTACATCGCCGCCATGGTGGCCAGACGCATGAGGTAGTTGTCGCCGAGCAGCGGCAAGAGGGCGAGCGCGCCCGTCCCGGCCAGAAGTATGAGCCAGTTCTTCATTCGTAGCCCTTCTTTCCGAGAATGCCGCCGGGGCGAACGAACAGGAGCAGGAGCAGCAGGCCGAAGGAGAGCGTGAGCGCGTGCTCGGGCCCGAACCAGAAGGCGCCGAAGGCTTCCACCACGCCGAGCGCGACGCCTCCGACCATGGCGCCGGGGACGCTGCCGAGGCCGCCGATCACGCAGACGATGAACGCCTTGCCGAGGAACAGCGGCGCGTTGATGGGAGAGATCGGGTAGACGATCGAGAGCAGCGCGCCGGCGGCGCCGGCCATCAGCGCGCCGATGCCGAAGGTCACCGCGTTGATCCGCGCGACCGGCACGCCCATCAGGGCCGCCGCCTCGCGATCCATGCGCACCGCCACGATGGCGCGCCCGATCTTGCTGTCGCGCAGGGTGCGCCAAAGCAGGGCCGTGAGCAGGAAGGCGAGCACCATGGCCGCCACGCGGTCGCCGGGCAGGAAGACGGGGCCGAGGATGATCGAGGGCAGCGGGTTCGTCAGGTTGACCTGGCGGTAATCGGCGGTGAACGCGACGAGCATCGCGTTGTTGAGTATCAGATCCAGGCCGAAGGTCAGCGTCAGCGTGATCAGCACCGGCGCGGCGATGACCCGGTTCACGAGCCCGGCCTGGATCGCGTGCCCGATCACGTAGAGAATCGCGCCGGCGATGGCGACGGAGAAGAACGGGTGGATCCCGAACTGCGCGTAGGCGTACCACGCGATGTAGGAGCCCAGCACGACGAAGGTGCCGTGGAGGATGTTGATGACGTTCAACACGCCCCAGACCAGCGAGAAGCCCACGGCGATGCAGGCGTAGAGGCCGCCGAGGATCAGGCCGTTCGCCAGAACCTGAAGATAGATCATTGGACGCACCGATAGCGTTGTCCGCCGCGGCAGGCGGATCCGGGTGGGGCGGCGCGGCCCGAAGAGCCGCGCCGCCGGCTTTGGCGGTGTCTCGTCAGTCGCGGAAGATGAAGTCCGCCTGCTTGATCGCCTCGGGGAACACGACCGTCGGACGCCCGTCCTGGATCTGGAACACCGGCGGCTCGAGCGACGTGATCTGTCCGGTCTCGCCGAAGCGGATCTGGCCGTAGAAGGTCTCGACGTCGAGGGAGGCGAGCGTGTCGCGCACGGCCTCGGGCTCGATCGAGCCGGCCTTTTCGATGGCGATCTGGAGGATCGCGCCGGCCGCGGCGGCGGAGGCCTCGGCGTAATCCGCCTCGCCGCCGTAGCGGGTTTCCCAGGCCGCGTTGAAGTTCTCGGTCGAGCCGAAGATGTCCTCGCCCTGATAGCGCACGGCCGGGTGCCACCAGGCCGCGCTCGACACGTTCTCAGCGAGCGGGCCGCCCGCCTCGATGAACTCGCGATAGGCCGGGCCCGCGATCATCGTGATGACGGCGGGATCGACGCCCTGATCCGCCAGCTGACGGCGGATGAGGATCAGATCGTTGATGTAGCCCGTGGCGAAGACCCAGTCGGGCTGGGCGGCGCGCATCTGCGTGACGGCGGCCGAGTGGTCCATCGTGCCGATGGCGTAGCGCTCGAAGCTCACCACCTCGAGCCCGCGCGCCAGCGCCGACTTCTCCATCTCCTGCCCGATGGCGAGCGGGAACAGATCGTTGCGGGCGAGGATCGCGACGCGCTTCACGTCCGGATTGGCGGAGGTCACGATGTCGGCGAGCGGCTCGGTGAGCGTATCGTTGGGCGTGAAGGTGCCGAAGAGATACTTGTAGCCCTGGTCGTACACTTCCGCGGAGGACGCCGTGGCGGCGACCGTCGGGATGCCGTAGCGCTCGGAGACGCTGCTCGCCGCCTTGGCCGCGCCCGACTCGAAGGGCGAGAACAGGAAGTTGACGCGATCCTCGGTGATGAGGCGTTCCGCCGTCTGCACCGCGCGGGGCGTGTTCGACGCGTAATCGACATAGACGATCTCGACCCGATAGGTCTTGTCGCCCGCGGTGATCCCCCCCGCCGCGTTGACCGTCTCGGCCCAGAGATCGTACCCGCGCTGCTGCTTGACGCCCTCGGGCGAAAGCGGCCCCGTCAAAGGCAAGGGCGCGCCGATGCGGACGACGTCCTGCGCGGCGGCGCCGCCCGCTCCGAAAGCGAGCAGCGAAGCGACGAGCGCGGCTGATAAAGCGTTCTGTTTCATGGTCCTGTTCTCCCCTCTTTGCAGGCGAGTATGGAGAAGGAGCCTATTGCCACAAGTTCAAAAAACTGATCGTATCGTTCTGATATCGGCAACGCACAAGCAAATCCTGCGTTCTTGCCTCATGATCGACCAAGCAGCCCGAATTATGGGCGCGGCGTCGCCTGTAACGCGCGCAGTATCGGCAGGCCGAACGCGCATCGGAGAACCGCCATGGCTTCCCAACAGTTGCGTTACTTTCTTGAAGTCGCGCAAAGCGGGTCCGTCCGGCTCGCCGGAGAGCATCTCAACGTCGCCGCCTCGGCTCTCAGCCGCCAGATCCAGAATCTGGAGCTCGAAATCGGAATGCCGCTCTTCGAACGCAGGCCGCGCGGCATGGTCCTGACGCCGGCCGGGGAGATCTACGCCCGCTACGCCCACGCGTTGACGCTCGAGAAGGACCGCGTCGTCTCCGAGATCGAGGAGTTGCGCGGTCTCAAGCGCGGCCTCGTGCGCATCCATTCCGTAGAGGGGGTGATCTCGGACGTCGTGACGGAATCGATCGCCCGTTTCCGCGCGCGCCATCCGGGCGTGCGCTTCAAGCTCGTGGCGTCCGGCACGGACGACGTGGTCGCCGCAGTCCGCGAGGGGCTCGCCGACGTCGGCGTGTCCTTCAACGCCCAGCCCGACCCGATGGTGCATTGCGTGCGCCGCTTCGACGATCCCGTCGAAGCCGTGGTGCGTCCGGGCCACGAACTCGCCGGCCGGGCGCGCGTCTCCCTCGTTGAGCTGGCGCGGTTTCCGGTCGCGCTGCCAGAGGCGGGTTTCGGCATCCGCCGTCTCGTGGACGAGGCCTGCCGCCGCCTCGGTATGTCGCTCACGCCGATGCTGGAGACGAATTCGATAGAAGCGCTGCGCGGCTTCGCGCGCACCGGGGCGGGCGTGTCGATCCTGCCGCGCACCTCCTGCCGCCGAGAGCTCAAGGCGGGGGCCATCGCGACGATCTCGTTCGCCGACGAGGCGCTGCGCCACGCAACGATGGACCTGAGCGTCCTCGCTGGAAGACGCCTTCCTCCCGCGACAGCCGCCTTCCTGACGGAACTCGAGCAAAGTCTGGCGGCCAACGCATGATGAACCGGGCCCTCAGCCGCGCGCGGGGACGCCTTCGATCGCGTCGCTTCCCGTGCGATAGCGATGCACGCTGGTTCCAGTGGCGACGACGAGGCCGCCCTCGGTCTGCACGGTCGTCGCCGAGAAATAGACTTGTCGGCCGCCCTTCGTGCGACGCCCTTCGACGATCAGCGTTCCGGTCTCGCTCTGCGCAAGGTAGTTGCACGTCAGGGACAGGGTCATTCCGTAGCGACGGTTCCCGGGGACCGAGCAATACAGGCCGCAGAACGAACCGGCATGGTCGATGAGCGCCGAAATCAGGCCGCCGTGAACGACGCCGGCCCGGTTGAGATGGTGGGGCCGCAGTGTCAGCCTGATCCGCGCGAATCCGTCCCGCCATTCCTCCAGCTCCGTTCCAAGATAGCCGAGGAACGGGCTTTCGCTGTAGTGCGTGTCGGCATCGACGTCGCTGTTCATTCGATTGCTGATCTGATTAGCCATAGGACGGTCCTCGCATTTGAAACGGTGCGCCCAACGCCGCCTGACCGGCTCAGCGCAGCCGCATGATGTAATCCCCGGAGAGCTCGGATAGCCGGTTGACCCCGATCAGCGCCATGTTGGCGCGGATCTCCCGGGCCAGAATATCGATGGCGTGCCGCACCCCCTCGCGCCCGCCCAGAGCGGCCGCATAGACGAAGGGGCGGCCGACGAAGACGAAATCCGCGCCGAGCGCCATGGCCTTCATCACGTCCGTTCCACGGCGGACGCCGCTGTCCATCATCAGCGGGAGGTCGCCCGCCGCCGCCCGGCAGCGTTCGAGGATCCGCAGCGGCGACACCACGCCGTCGAGCTGTCGGCCGCCATGATTGGAGAGGATGACGCCATCCGCGCCCCTGTCGCGGGCAAATCGTCACGTCATCGGGGCACGTGATCCCCTTCAGGACGAGCGAGCCCCGCCACTGCCGGCGAATGGCGTCGAAATGCGACCAGTCGAGATGGTCGCGCTGACTGAAATCCCGCTCGACGTTCCGGGAAATGATGGGCGCGCCCCGGGTTGCGAAGGAGTTCTCGAAATGCGGGACGCCGTGCTTCAGGCAGGTGCGCAGCAGCGTTCCCACCGTCCAGCGCGGATGGGTGAGGCCGTCCCAAGCCAGCCGGAGATTGGGCTTCAGCGGCGTCGTAAACCCAGCCCGCGTGTTGTTCTCGCGGTTGGCCCGGGTCGGCGTGTCGACGGTCAGAACCAGCGTGCGCACGCCCGAGCGGGCGACGCGGTCGATCAGCGCCTCGATGCGGACGGGATCCCCCGGAAGGTAGGCCTGGAACCACACTTCCGGATTCTCGGCGTAGATGTCCTCGAGCCTGATCAGGCTCGAGCCGCTGACGATCATCGGGACGTTTGCGTCGCGGGCCGCCCCGGCGAGCGACATGTCGCCCCGATAGGCGACCAACGCGGACATTCCCATCGGCGCCACGCCGAACGGAGCCGCATACTCACGCCCGAACAGCGTCGTCCGCATCGTGCGCTGCGACGTGTCGCGCAGGCTTCTGGCCACGAAGCCGTAATCGGCGAACGCCGCCCTGTTGTCCCGAAGCGACGTGTTCGTCTCCACGCCGCCCGAGACATACGCGAAGATCGGACGTGGCAGGTGGCTGCGGGCCATCGGCTCCAGATCGTCCAGCGCCAGCACCCGGCGCATCCCGGGCGGGGGCGCTGGACTGCGGGGCGCAGGGTCCGCGGCGTGCGGACGGTCCTGCGGTTGCGTCGGGCGCATCGGGTCGGCTCCCTGTGCGGACCGAGCTGCGCGCGCGGCCATGGCGGTCTTCGCGGGGTCAGATGATGTTGCGCTCACGAAGCCCCACGATGTCGCCTTCGCCGTAGCCGAGCTCTTGCATGATTTCGTCGGTATGTTGCCCGAGCAATGGCGGCGGGCAGCGGATTTCCTTCTCAATTCCGTGAATGTTGTAGGGTTGCGCCACCATGTCGAGATCGCCCTGGGTCGGATGCACGGTCTGCATCGTCATGCCGACATGCTGGACCTGCTTGTCCGCGAACACCTTGTCGATCGTATTGATCGGGCCGCAGGGAACGCCGGCTTCGCTGAAGATGTCGAACCAGTGCTGGCTGGTTTCGCGCTTGGTGATCTCGGAAATCTCCTCGTTGAGCGCATCGCGATTCGCCAGCCGGTCGGCTCCCGTCCTGTAGCGGGGATCGTCGAGGAAGCGCTCGACGTTGGCCGCCTTGCAGAAGCGCTCCCACAGGCGATCGCCCGCGGCCGCGATCAGGATCTGGCCGTCCGCCGACGGAAACAGGCCCGTCGGAATGCTGGTGGGATGGTTGTTGCCCTCCTGCTTGGCGACTTCGCCGGCCATCAGCCAGCGGGCCGCCTGGAAGTCGAGCATCCCGATCATCGATTCGAGCAGGGAGGTGTGCACCCACGCCCCCTTGCCGGTGACCTCGCGCTGCAGCAGCGCCGCCATCACGCCCTGAGCGAGAAATCCGCCGGCGGCGAGATCGATGACGGGTATCCCCGCGCGGACGGGCCCCTGCCCCGGCAGCCCGGTCACCGACATCAGGCCGGCCATGCCCTGCACGATCTGATCGACGCCCGCGCGGTCCTTGTAGGGGCCGGTCTGGCCGAACCCGGAAATGCTGGCCAGGATGATGCGAGGATTGACCTTGCTGATGGTGTCATAATCGAAGCCGAGCCTGTGCTTCACGTTGGCCCGCATGTTTTCGATGATGACGTCCGACTTCTCGACCAAACGATAGAAGACCTCGCGACCTTCCGCTTCCTTCAGGTTCAGCGTGAACGACCGCTTGTTGCGGTGGAGATTGAGCCGGTCGGGACCCTCGCGCTTGCCGGTGTAATCCTCGGGATTGCCGACGGAGCGCGGCGGCTCGACGCGAATGACGTCGGCGCCCCAGTCGGCGAGATGGCGGGCGGCCGTCGGCCCCGCGCGAGCGAGCGTCAATTCCAGCACCCGGAAGCGCGACAGCGGCAACGTCTTGTCACCCATACCCTTCTCCTCACTTTTCGTGACTTCACTGCGGGACACATGCGCGCCCCGCCGGCGACCGCCGGCCGCCGATTTTCACTGTCCCGTCGGTCGACGCCGGCGATCAGTCGCCGGCGAATTCCGGCGTCCGCTTGTCCATGAAGGCCTTGCGTCCCATGGCGTAGTCGTTGCTGTCGAAGCAGGCCCTGAAGCTCGCCTCGACGCGGTCCATGTCGCGCCGCTCGGCGTCCAGCAGAACCTGATCGATGGTGATCTTCGCCGAGCGGATGGTCAGCGGGGCGTTCCGGACGATCGTCTCGGCCATGTCGCGGACGGTGGCTTCGAGGTCGGCCGACGGCACGACCCGGTTGACGAGGCCGATGCGAAGCGCCTCCTCGGCGTTGAAGCGCCGCGCCGTGAACATGATCTCCTTGGCGTAGGCCGGTCCGACGAGATCCACGAGCTTCCGCAGGCTCTCGAAGGCGTATGCCAGTCCCAGCCGCGCGGCGGGGATTCCGAACTGCGAATCCTCCGACGCGATGCGGATGTCGGCGCTCGTCGCCACCCCCAGACCGCCGCCGATGCAGAAGCCCTGGATCATGGCGATCAACGGCTTGTCGAGCGTCACCATGCGCTTCTTGGCGCCGTCGGAGATGCTGGCGTAGATCGCAGCCTGCTCCGCGTCCTTGCGCTGATCCTCGAATTGCGAGATGTCCGCGCCGGAGACGAACGCCTTGCCGCCGGCGCCCTTCATGACCACGACGCGCACGTCGGGATCGTCGTTGAAATCCTTCAGCGTTTCGCCGGTCGCCTGCCACATCTCGAGGCTCATCGCATTGCGACGCTCGGGATTGTTGAAGGTCAACCAGCCGACGCCGTCCTGCTTATCGGCGATGATCTTTTCGGTCGACGATGTCATGTCGCGCGTGTCCTTCGTTGAGAGCGCGTCAGCGCCCGGTGATGTCGTCCGCGACGGGTCGGCTGCGACGGTCGCGGCGGCTGTTGATGAAGTTGAAGATCGGTCCGGAGAAAATCCCCAGGACTGCAAAGACGAAGAAGAAGAGCACGATCGGCCGGACGAAGAACAGCGTCCAGTCCTGCTGGAAGATGAGCATCGACTGCTTCAGCGACGTCTCCATCATGCCGCCCAGGATCAGTCCCATGGCCAGCGGAACCACGGAGAACCCGAAACGACGCATGTAGTAGCCCAAGATACCGAAGCCGAGCATGACCCAGACGTCGAGCATGCTCTGATCCAGCGAGTACGACCCGATCACGGCGAGCACGAAAACCGACGGCCAGAGCAGCGCGTTCGGCACAAGGGTCAGCAAGGCGAACAGTTTCGCGCCGAGCAGGCCGAGGAACAGCCACAGGATGTTGGCGGTCAGAAGGATCGCGAAGATCGCGAAGATGAAGTCCGGCTGTTCCTCGAACAAATAAGGCCCTGGGCGCACGCCCTGCGCGGTCAGGCCGACGAGGATGACGGCGGTGACGGCGCTGCCCGGGATGCCGAGCGCGAGCGTTGGGATCAGCGCTCCGCCGACTGCCGAGTTGTTGGCGGCTTCGGCGGCGGCCAATCCTTCGATCGATCCCTTGCCGAACTCCTCCTTGTTCTTCGACCAGCGCTTCTGCTCGTTGTAGGCGATCATGGACGCGACGGTCCCGCCCTCCGCCGGCAGAATCCCGACGAACGTGCCGATTGCGGACCCGGACACGATCGCCTTCCAGGTCCGCTTGTAGTCGTTGAGGCTCGGCAGCTTCATGGCTTTCATCGCCACGCGCTCGAACACCACGTTGATCGTGTGGGTCTGCGTCAGCAATTCGGTGATGGCGAACAATCCGATCAGGATCGGAACGACCTTGAAGCCTTCGGTGATCTCCATGTAGCCGAAGGTGAAGCGCTCAGCGCCGGTCACGAAGTCGATGCCGACGGTGCCGAGCAAGACGCCGAACGCGGCGCTGATGAGATTCTTCGCCGAGCCGTTCCCGCTGATCGAGGCGACCATCGAGAGGCCGAAGAGCATCAGGGCGAAGTATTCGGGCGGGCCGAACTGATAGGCGACGTTCGCCAGCGCCGGAGCCGCGATGATGAAGGCGAACACGCTGAAGATCCCCGCGAGCGTGCCCGCGACCGTCGAAATTCCCAGCGCCCTCCCCGCCTCGCCCTTCTTGGCCAGCGGATAGCCTTCGATACACGTGATCATCGCCGAGGACGAGCCGGGCACGTTGACGAGAATGGCTGAAATAGCGCCCGCGAACGCGTTCGAGCTATAGATCGAGAGCAGCAGCGACAGGGCCGGCAGCGGCGGCATCACCATGGTGAAGGGCAACAGTAGGGCCGTCGTCATCGTAGCGCCGATGCCGGGCAGGACGCCGATGATCGTGCCGATGACGAGCCCGAGAAGAATCAGCATGAAATTGTAGGGTTCGAAGACGATCGATACGCCTGCGAGAAAAGCGTCCATTATCGCGTCTCCTCAGGACAGCAGGCCAGTCAAGGCGCCCTGCGGAAAGCGCACTCGAAGGAACGTTGAAAACAACAGATACATGACGAGGTTCAGCGCAACGGCGAAGAGTACGGCCTTCACCCAGCGGCGCATGCCCCACAACGGCACGCAAAGCGCCACGAATACGATCATGGCGAAGAAGAAATCGAACCAGGTCGCCACGATCAGAGCCGCCAGCATGGCCGCCATCGTCTGGTAGGCCAGACCGGGAACGGTCTCCGGAACCTCGAGAGGGTCCTTCCGGCTTTCAAACAACATCAAAAGGGTCAGCAACAGCGCGACGACGATCACGCCCTGTGGAAAGCTGGCGGGCTGGATGCCCTGCGCCAGCCCCGCAGGGACGTGTTCGATCCACGTCGAAAAGTAGTAGGCGAGCGCGCAAACGAAGATAATTAGAGCTGCGAGCGTATAGTCATTGTAGATCCGCGACGCAGGTGTGGCGTCGAGCGAAGGACGAGCCTCCCGCTCCACTGGGGATTCCAATGTCATGGCATTCGACCTTTGATGATCCGATCCTGCGCCGCGCCGGGCGGCTGCGTATGGGCCGCAGGGGCGGCCCTACATCAGACCGAGTTCGGTCAAGGCGATCTTGGCCTCGTCGTGCTCGCGGCGCATCGACCGCTCGAATTCTTCGCCGGAGGCGACGCTGTCCAGCGGCTGGCCCGAATTCGTAAGATAGCTCTGAAACGGCTCGGATTTCATGGCCGTCATGAACCCGTCGCGCAACGTCGCGAGCACGGGCTCGGGCGTCGACTTCAGCACCGCGAAGCCGCGAAGCGTGGGACGCACGAGATCGATCCCGAGTTCGCGGGCCGTCGGCACGTCCGGAAGTTCCGGCGTGCGGGCTTCACCAAAGTTGATCAGGGGGCGAACGGCGCCGGAGCGGATCTGCGCCTCGGCCTCGCTGACGCCGACCATGCCGGAATCGAGGTTGCCGCCGACAATGTTGATGGTGACTTCGCCGCCGCTGGCGATCGGAACCGCCTGCATCGGAGACATGCCGGCCGCGCGCGCCAGCAGGAAGGTGGTGATGTGATCGCCGCCGCCGATGGATACGAGGCCGACGCTCATGCTCTTCGACTTGCCCGCCTCGATGAAGTCCTGAGCCGTCTTGTAGGGGCCGTTGGCGCTCACCATCAGATAGATCGGATCGACGGTGCCCCGCCCGACGCCCGCGAGGTCGTCGATGGTCAACGGCGACTTGCCGCGGGCGATGACGGATAACTGCGAGCTGGTCAGAACGATGACCGTGTGCCCGTCCGCGGGACGACTGCGCGCGTATTCGTGAGAAACGGCGCCCCCGGCGCCCGTCTTGCGCACGAGCGCCATCTGCCACCCGAGTTCCGAGCGTCCGCCGGCGATCAGAGCATGCGCCGTCAGATCCGTGCCGCCGCCCGCGCCCGCATGAACGAGGAGCTCGATCGTATTGGACGGAAAGGCCTGCTGTGCGAGCAGCCCGGATGACGTCATCGTCAGCGCCATCGCGCCCAGGCCGCCGGCGAGAACCTGCCTGCGGCTGAACTTGTCTCCCGTGACTTCATATCCACTCATAATATCCCTCCCAGGACCGGCCCATTTACTGGCGCCATTATTTTGATTGCGGCAAGAACACGACACTCGATCAGCGCTTTGTGACCGCAGCGGCTCCTGATTGCTTATTATTATAAGTTCAGGGTACCCAGAGCCGACCTGCCCAACAATCGCGATTAACGGGAGGGTTATGCAGTTTTTCCGCACTATCGCGGCGACGCGCGTCAATACGCCAAGGGCGGCACTTCGTTGATGCGGCGCTTGATCAGGGCGGCGAGATGCGACGAGGCGGGCGACAGCCGCTGGCCACGAACCGTGATGAGCGCCACCTCACGCTCGACGCCCGGATGCGAAATCTTCAGCACGCGGACCGATCGGCACTGGACGTTGCGCGCCACGCTGCTGGGCAGAATGGCGATGCCGAGGCCCGCCTTCACCATCGCGATCTGCGTCTGGTGCTGGGTGCATTCGTACTTCGCCGACGTGGTAAAGCCGCACGCCTTCATGCACCCTTCGAAAATCTGACGCGTGACGCTCGTCTTGACGGAAAGCAAGATCGGCAGATCGACGAGATCCGACATCACGACCGAGCGCTTTCGCGCGATCGGAAACGAGGCCGGGACCAGGGCGGCGAGCGGATCGATCATCACCGTTTCGAAGTTGAGGTCGCCGCTGCTGGGAAAAACTGGACCCAAACCGAAATCCACGTCCCCCGCCTGAATAGCCTCGACCATCCGGACATGGGGCAATTCCGCCAAGATTACTTTGATGCCGGCGTATTCCAGTTCGAACATCTTGAGAAGCGCCGGAAGCTTCGTCCCTGCGATCGTCGGCGAGCAGGCCATGGTGACGCGGCCGCGATGACCGTTGATCTCCTCGATGACGTTGCGAAAGCCGAGATTGAGTTCGTTTACGCCCTGCCGCGCGCTCTTGAACAGGATCTCGCCATATGGCGTCAGCGACACGTTTCGCGTGGTGCGGTTGAAGAGCGGCGCCCCGAGTTGCTGCTCCAGCTGCCGGATCTGCGCGCTGACCGCCGATTGTGAGCGCGATATCCTGTCCGCAGCCTCTTTGAAGCTAAGATGCTCCGCCACGAGAAGAAAAACCTGGAACAGATTGAGATTGACAGAGATTCCCGGCGACAAATTCATCGCAATCATCGCTTCCTCCAGAAAGAATTATTCTGTTTCAGCAAAGGTAGCACAATCCCTTTCCTGCTCAATTCCGGTCGTCAGGGGCTCAAGCTCTTTCCTGTACGGAGCAGGCTGGAGACGGGCGACGCCGCGATCGATGAGGCGAATTGAGCCTTGATCGAGAGCCTCCAGACCGGCCAGCTCGCGCATGAGGGTCGAGGCCATACGGACAGAAGCGCTGACCATCCCACGCTCGATGATCGACGCGTTCGTACTGCGCCCGTCGGGGCGACGACGAGAGAGACGGCGTCGCACGGCTAAGAGATCGAGCTGATCCGTGAGATCGCGCAGATGGCACAGACCACGATCCGCCGGCGACAGTCGATATCGCCGACGCGCGCTTCGCTGTTAATCTGGTCGCCAGCGGCGACCTACCTGCCTCGTGGTCGATTTTCGCTCTTCTGCGGCATCTGGGTTGACGCAACCCGGCGACCGCCTCCGGAGCGCAGCGAGGCTGTGCAGTGAGCGCTCGTATCCGGAGCAGGCTTTCAGACGCCGGTCAGCACGTGTCCGAAATTCTCGAGGCGGGCGAATTCCTCCCGCGCCGTGCGGCCGAATTTTTCGGGCGCGGCGATCAGGACGTTCGTCGCGGCCGCGGACATGGCGGCCCTCTTCACGGCGATTTTGCCCGGATCGAAATCCATGACCCGCCCCTCCGGCTCCACGCCCGAACACGACACGAAAGCGTAGTCCAGCCGAAGCCGCGACAGAGCGGCGGCCGTCTCCGGACCGGTGATCGAGCCGTCCGCGCCGCCGACGAAACCCGGCAGCATTCGGATCGTATGCCGGTCCGGCGCCAGGGCGCCGGCGACGTGAAGGCTGTTCGTCACCACGACGAGACCGGGGACGGCGTCGAGCGCTGAGGCGACGGCTTCCGCGGTCGTGCCCACGTCGATGAAGACGTGCGATCCCGGCGGCGTGAGCGCCGCGGCGGCGGCGGCGATCCGCTGCTTCTCCTCGACGGCGAGCGCGCGCTTGTCGGCGTGGGCGAGCCGCGCCGGAACGTGGCCCGCGCGAAGCCCGGCGCCGCCGTGGAAGCGCYCCACCAATCCTGCGTCGGCGAGCGCGATCACGTCGCGACGAACCGTCTGCATCGACACTCCGAACGCTTCCGCGAGCACGTCGAGCGTCACGAACCCCTGTGCGTCGAGGCGGGCGAGAATCGCACCCTGACGATCGCTGAGCGGCGGAACCGCCGACTCTTGTGTAATGCGGTGGACTGACATGAATGGAAGATATATTACGAATGTGAGCTGAGCAAGTCGCGCGCGGAGGATTTGATGTTCTGGTTCGATGATGAAGATGTGTTGAGGCGCGCCGACGGGGCCGCTTTCGACGGCGCGTCGTGGCGCTGGCGGGTCGACGCGGAAGGCGCGCGCGAAGGAGGTCGGCGGGCCGTTTCCGGCCGGGAGGCGATTGAGCTTCTAGCCCATCGCCGCGCGTTGCGTGCGGTGCCGGTCGGCGTGATCGGCCCGAAGGTCGCCAGTCCGCGGCAGGAGGAGACAGCGGCCGCGCTGGGCGCCGCGCTCGCCCGGATGGGACTTCCAGTGCTCTGCGGCGGCAAGACGGGCGTCATGGCGGCCGTGGCGCGCGGCGTTTCCGAAGCCGGCGGCCTGTGCATCGGGCTGCTCCCCGAAGCCGATTGGCGTGAAGCCAATCCTCACGTCCTTCCGATCGCCACCGGAATCGGGAAAGCGCGCAACGTTCTGATCGCTCAGGCGGCGCGGGCGCTGATCGCGGTCGGCGGCGAACTCGGCACGCTGACCGAGATCGCGTTCGGACTGCATTTCGAGAAGCCGGTCTTCCTGCTGGAAGGCGCTCCGTCGGTCGATGGAGCGCGGGCGATGGGCGGCGTCGACGACCTTTGTGAAGCGCTGGCGATCGCGCTTCTCGACGAGAGCGCGATGTCATAAATCGTACATAGAACGCCCGTAGAAGATGTAATCAAATTTACAGGTTTCTCATGATCGAGCTTCAAGCCGTCACCCGGCGCTTCGGCGCGACGACCGTCCTCGACGGGATCGACCTGACCGTGGCGGAGGGCTCCTTCGTCGCGCTCCTCGGACCATCCGGCTGTGGCAAGTCCACGTTGCTGCGCCTGATCGCAGGGCTGGACCGTCCGACAGCCGGGGAGATCCGCATTCGCGGTCGGAATGTCGAGGAAGACGGGCCGGCCGGTCGGAACGTCGCCATGGTGTTCCAGTCCTACGCGCTCTATCCCCACCTCACCGTCGCCCAGAACATCGCGCTGCCGCTGGCCATGCGGCGCCTCGGACGGTTCGGTCGATCGCCTCTGGGCGCCCTCTCGCGTGAGGTTCGCGAAACGCGGCGCGCCATCGCTCGGGAGGCGGCCGACGTCGCGCGGGCCCTCGAGCTGGACGCGCTGCTCGCGCGCAAGCCCGCCGCGCTCTCGGGCGGCCAGAAACAACGCGTCGCCCTGGCGCGGGCGCTGGTGCGCGATCCCGTCGCGTTCCTGCTCGACGAGCCGCTCTCGAATCTCGACGCCCGCCTGCGGGTGCAGATGCGCGCCGAAATATCGGCGCTTCACCGCCGCACCGGCCGGACCTTCATCCACGTGACGCACGACCAATCCGAGGCGATGGGCATGGCCGACCGCGTCGCGGTCATGCTCGAGGGCCGGATCGCGCAGGAGGGGCCGCCCCGCGAACTCTACGAACGCCCGGCGAGCCGCGCCGTCGCCGCTTTCGTCGGCGCGCATCCCATCAACCTCGTCCCGGGCCCCAAGGGCGGCGGGTTGCCCGCCGATTTCTCCTTCCTGCCGGCGCCGAAGGGCGGACCGGTCGTGGTCGGATTGCGGCCGGAGCATCTGAGGCCGCGGGCGGGCGGGCGGTTGTCGGCGCGCCTCGTGCGCACCGAATATCAGGGCCAGGAAATCCTGGTCGACCTCGTCCTCGCGGATGGGACGGCGATGCGCGCGACGGCCGATGCGGGCTGGCCCGTTCCCGCGCCCGGCGACGCGTTTAGTCTCGATTTCGCGGAACGCGATCTGCACGCGTTCGACGCCGCCGACGGTCGACGTCTCGTCGCGCCTTGGGCTGGCGACATGCGGGAGGCCGCCGCATGCGCCTGAACCGCTCCTTTCGCGAAGCGGCGACGACGCTCTGGCTCGTCGGGCCGGCGACGACGGCGATGATCATGCTGATTTTCGCGCCCGTCGCGATCGTCGCCCTGCTCGCCTTTACGGACTACCAGTTCGGAGACCGGCGCTTCGCCTTCGTCGGGCTCGAGAATTTCCAGCAGATCTTCGGCGATCCACAGGCGCGCCGGGCCGTAACCAACACGCTCCTCTACGCGGCGATCGTCATCCCGGTCTCGATCTTCTTCGGCCTCGTCGTGGCGCTGGGCCTGCATGGGCTGACGGCGCGGGCGCCGCGGCTGGCCTCCGCCTTGCGCGCAGCCTATTTCCTGCCGGTCGCGGCGACGCTCGTCGCGATGGCGGTCGTCTGGCAGATGCTCCTGCATCCGTCGATCGGCCTCTTCAACCAGGCGCTCGCCCTCGCGGGCGTCGCCGGTCCCGCGTGGCTGTCCGATCGCAACCTCGTTCTCTGGACGCTCGCCGTCATCGGGATCTGGCAGACGGTCGGCTACAACATGGTGCTGTTTCTCGCCGGGCTCGCGGCGATCCCGCAGGACCTTTACGACGCGGCGGCCGCCGACGGGGCCGATCATCCGTGGGAGCGCTTCTGGACCGTGACCTGGCCGATGCTCGGTCCGACCACACTGTTCGTCGCGGTGATCACGGCGACGGGCGCTTTCCGGGTGTTCGAGACGGTCGCGACCCTCACTCAGGGCGGTCCGGCCTTCGCCTCGGACGTCCTCGTCTACGCCATGTACCGCGAAGGATTCGTCTATTTCCGGGCGGGCTATTCCAGCGCGATCACCATGGTGTTCTTCGCGCTCGTCCTCGCCGTGACGCTCCTCAAGATCCGGTTCCTCGAGCGGCGAGTGCATTATCGATGAACGCGCATTGGACCCTCGGGCGCGCCGCCGCGCTCTGCATGCTCGTCGCGGGCGCGGCGATCACGCTCCTCCCCTTCTTCTGGATGCTCTCGCTGTCGTTCAAGGCGGCGGACGAGATCTTCACGCCGACGATCGAGCTTCTGCCCCGAAGCCTGCATTTCGCCAACTACGTCGCGGCGTTCACCCGCACCGACCTGCCGCTCTACCTCATGAACGGCGCCTTCGTCTGCGCGGCGGTTTTGTTCTTCCAGGTCGTCTTCGCCGTACCGCTCGCTTTCGCGCTGGCGCAACGTCGCTTCCTTGGATCGGGCCTGCTGTTCGGTCTTGTGATCGCGGGATTGCTGGTGCCGTTCCACGTCACCGCGATCCCGATCTTCCTCGGCCTCGCGCAGTTCAAGCTGATCAACACCTACACCGCGCTCATCCTGCCTTTCGTGGCGTCGGTGTTCGGCGTCTTCCTGTTCCGCCAGGCTTTTCGGGCGATGCCCGCCGAATTGTTCGAGGCGGCGCGGGTCGACGGGCTGTCGGAGACCGCCATCGTCTGGCGCATCGCGTTCCCGCTGGCGCTGCCTTCGGCGACGGCCTTCGCCATTTTCTCGATCGTCGCGCACTGGAACGACCTGTTCTGGCCGCTGATCGCGACGACGAGCCCCGAACTCGCCACGCCTCCGCGCGGCATCCTCTACTTCCGCGATCGGGAATCCGGCTACGACGTCGGTCCCCTGATGGCGGCGACGGTCATCGTCGTCGCACCGATGGTCGCGGCCTTTCTCGTCGCCCAACGCCGCTTCGTGCAAGGCATCGCCGCAGGCGGCCTGAAGGGGTGATCGGCGAGCATCACACAAGAGCGCGAAGAACGCGCCGCAGACGCTATCCAAGTCCGTAACCGCACACATGACGGAGACACCGATGAAGCGCACCCTTCTCGCGGCCGCTTTCGCCCTCGCAGGCGTCGCGACCGCCCAGGCGGAGACCTCGATCCGCCTGCACTACGCCATTCCGACCATCTGGGCGCCCGCGATCGAGAAGCTCACGGAAGCTTTCCACGCGGCGCATCCCGACGTTCGCGTCGTCGTCGACGGCCCCGCCGAGAGCTACGAGGACGGCGTGCAGCGCCTGCTGCGCGAGAACGTCGCGGGCTCGATTCCTGACGTCGCCTTCGTCGGCCTCAATCTCTGGCGCGTTCTCGAGGCGCGCGGCCTCGCGCAGCAACTCGAACCCTTCATGGGCGACAAGGAGGCCTTTCTCGCCGAGGGTTACGGCCCCGCGGCGCGTCTGGGCGAGTTCAACGGAAACACTTTTGCGCTCGGCGCTTCCGCCTCGACTCTCGTGATGTACGTCAACGTCGATCTCGTCGAGCAGGCGGGCGGTTCGATGGCCGATTTCCCGCAGGATTGGGACGGCCTGATCGACCTCGCCGCGCGCATCGACGCGCTTGGCCCGACGACGGACGGAATCTGGCTGCAGCGCCACGACTGGCGATTCCAGTCGCTGCTCGGGTCCTACGGCGGGCGCCCGATGACCCCGGACGAGAGCGACATCGCTTTCGACGACGAAGCGGGCTTCGCCGCCGCGCGCCTGTTCAACCGCTTCACGGCCGAAGCGGGCATGAAGACGTACGACACCAACGAGGCGCGTCAGGCTTTCCCCGCCGGCGCGCTCGGCATCATGCTGGAGAGCTCGTCCCTCCTGAACCGCTTCGTCGAAGGCGCAGGCGATCGCTTCGAGATGGCGCTTCTGCCGCTCCCGGTCTCCGCCGCTCCGGAGGAGGTGTCCTTTCCGACTGGCGGCTCGGGAATCGTCATGCTCGCCACCGATCCGGCGCAGCAGGAGGCCGCCTGGACCTTCATGCGCTTCGCCACGGGGCCCGAGGGCGCCAAGATCATCGTCGAGAACACCGGCTTCGCCCCGACGAACTCAGTCGTCGTCGAGGATGAGGCCTATCTCGCCGACTTCTACGCCGCCAATCCCCTCGTCAAGCCGGCGCACGAGCAGATCGCCCGCTTCGGCGGCCCCTGGTACGCCTTCCCCGGCGATCAGGGCGTGGCCGTGACCGATCTGATCGCAGCCGCCATGGTCGAGATCTCGGACGGCCAGGCCGATCCCGAAGAAGCGGTTCGCGCCCTCGCTGACGCCATGCGCGACCGTCTCGACATGAACTGAGCTGCAGCTCGATCGCCCGAACGCCGCGCCCGCGAATTTCACGGCGCGGCGTTCTCGCGAAAACAAGGCGGCTGGGGCGGCGCTTCCTGGGCGACCCTTGCGCCGGCAGGGTCGCCGGAAAGACCATTCGTCGGGGCTGTACAGGCGTGAGGCTGCCTGAGACTGCTGACCTACCAGAGCGCCATCATCCGGCCCTAACCGACGCCGGCGAAAGCAGGCGCCCCGCTGCAAAGTCGCAGCGAGGAGCCTCCGATGAATTCCGCATGATGACGCCGGCGGCCCCGCCGCGTTCGCCATTCCCGCCGCCGCTCAGGACAAAGTTCAGGTCCAGTGGCGGCACACGCCATGGGCAGAGCACTCGGTGTGCTGCTCAAGGGCGTCGCTACAGGCATCAACGCTTCTCGGGACCACTACGAGGTCGTCCCCTCTTTCCGCAGCGCCCACGCCGAGGCGACGACGAACGCCATCGCGGCGTTCCGAGCTCGCAGAGATCGCCCGCGACCGCGCGCGGCGGATTGCTGGCCGCTGAGCTCGGGCCGAGCTCGCGAGTTTTGTTGCACAGTTCGAAGACGACCACGTGCGCCACGGACGCCATCGCATCGTGCGGGATGGCGCCGGGCCGTACCGGATGATGCAGACCCGGACTGCCCGGTCCCGATACGCCGGCGCTGGACGAGGATGGCGGGTTGGCGGCGCTTTTTCGCGGCGCCCTCGCGCGCATTCTGGGGCTGTTGGCGGCGGCCGGGCGCGTGGCGCGCGGGCCCTGAACGACAAAACCCCGCCTGTTGGGGCGGGGTTTTGTGCTGTTTTTGGTTGCGGGGGCCGGATTTGAACCGACGACCTTCAGGTTATGAGCCTGACGAGCTACCGGGCTGCTCCACCCCGCGGAGGGTTTGTGATTGCGTGAGGATGATGGCTTGGCTTGTGCATTGTGCTTGTC
>JAKOMT010000010.1 GCA_022241475.1 Microvirga sp.
TGCGGGTCGCGCGGCGCGTCGAAACGCTCCTCGCGGCCGCGCACGTGCACGTCCAGGCGATCCTTCGAGACGTCGATGCCGACGATCGGGGCGATGGCTTCCATTGTTTCCCTTCCTTGCGCAAGCGGGCTTTGACGGCGGCCCAAGCGACTGTTCGGGTTCAATGGAACGGCGAGCGTGGGTCCGAGCTGAGGGTCGGGCTTAATGGCCCAGGGGGAGGTCGGCCTCACGCTCGCCACCGCCTCCGAAACCATACCGCAGGCGGCAGGAGAATAGTTACAAGGGGAGGGAAAAGGGCGAGGTTCAAGCGCTGACGGAACTCCCTCCCCGCAGGGGAGGGTCGGGGTGGGGCGGATAGCGCTATCGTCTCCGAATGAAGCGCTCCGCCACGCGTCGCGCGTTCGCGCGCGACACCCCTGCCTACCCTCCCCTGTCGGTGGGAATCGCGGCGCGGCTGCGGCGCGGCTTTCAGCCGGCGCGCAAAGCGCCTATATGATGGCTGGCGCGCCCATTCCGCGCCGCCAATTCCGTCGCCGGCCTTTTTGGCCCGCGGCGGCCAACGTTCAGGAACTCGCTTGCCCCGCCGCCAGAAACCCGCCCCCGGAGAGGGTTCGCCCTCGCGCGAACAAATCGTCGACTTCATCAGGAGCCAGCCCGGCCGGGTCGGCAAGCGCGAGATCGCCCGCGCGTTCGGCCTGTCGGGAGCCGACAAGATCGCGCTCAAGCATCTCTTGAAAGAACTCGAAGAGGAAGGCCTCGTCGAGCGCCGGAAGCGCGACGTCGTCGCCAAGGGCGAGCTGCCCCCGGTCGTCGTCGCCGACATGATCGAACGCGACGATGACGGGGAGCTCATCGCGGTTCCGGCGGAATGGGACGAGGCCGACGATTCCGCGCCGCCGCGCATCCTCGTCACGACGCCACGCCGGCCGAAGCCCGGCCAGCCCGCGCCCGGCGTGAACGACCGCGCGCTTCTGCGCGTCGAGCGCTCGGAGGATCCGGACGGCCCGCCCTATGTCGGGCGCGTCATCAAGCTCATCGAGAAGCAGCGCACGCTCGCGCTGGGCGTCTTCCGCCCGATCCCGACGGGCGGCGGACGGCTCGTTCCGGTCGACAAGAAGTCGCTCGGGCGCGAGATCGGCATCGCGCCGGGTGACGAGGGCGGCGCGCAGGACGGCGATCTCGTCTCGGTCACGATGACGCCGACCAAGCGCTTCGGCCTGCCCATGGCCAAGGTGCGCGAGCGGCTCGGATCGCTCAAGACCGAGAAGGCCGTGAGCCTCGTCGCGCTCCACGCCCACGCCATCCCGCATGTCTTCCCCCAGCGCGTGATCGCCGAATCCGAGGCGGCCGCTCCGGCTTCGATGAAGGGCCGCGAGGATTGGCGCGCCCTGCCGCTTCTCACCATCGACCCCGCCGACGCGAAGGACCACGACGACGCGGTGCACGCCCTCGCCGACGATGATCCGGCCAACGAGGGCGGCTTCGTCGTCACCGTCGCCATCGCCGACGTCGCGGCCTATATCCGCCCCGGTTCGGCGCTGGACCGCGAGGCGCTGGAGCGCGGCAACTCGGTCTATTTTCCCGACCGGGTCGTGCCGATGCTGCCCGAGCGCATCTCGAACGACCTGTGTTCGCTGCGCCCGCACGAGGACCGGCCGGCGCTCGCGGTGCGGCTCGTTATCGGCGCGAACGGCGCCAAGAAGCGCCATTCCTTCCACCGGATCATGATGCGCTCGGCCGCGCGCCTGTCCTACCAGCAGGCGCAGGCCGCGATCGACGGGCGCCCCGACGAGGTGACGGGGCCGCTCCTCGACGACGTGCTGACGCCGCTCTGGGCCGCCTATCGCTGCGTGTCTCAGGCGCGCGACGAGCGTGGCCCCCTCGCCCTCGACCTGCCCGAGCGCAAGATCCTGCTGACGGCCGACGGAACCGTCGACCAGGTGATCGTCCCCGAACGGCTGGACGCGCACAGGCTGATCGAGGAGTTCATGATCCTCGCCAACGTCTCCGCCGCCGAGGCGCTCGAAAAAGCGAAGGTCCCGCTGATCTACCGCGCGCATGACGAGCCCTCGCTCACCAAGATGCACGCGCTCGGCGAGGTGCTCGCCTCGATCGCGATGAAGCTGCCCAAGCAGGGCGCCCTGCGTCCCTCGATCTTCAACCGCATCCTCAAGGCGGTCGAGGGCATGGAGCACCAGACCTTCATCAACGAGGTCGTGCTGCGCACGCAGGCGCAGGCCGAGTATACGTCCGAGAATTACGGCCATTTCGGCCTCAATCTTCGCCGCTACGCGCATTTCACCTCGCCGATCCGGCGCTACGCCGATCTCATCGTCCATCGCGCGCTGATCACGGCGCACGGGCTCGGCTCCGACGGACTGCCCAAGGACGTGACGCGCGAGGAGCTGGCGGAGATCTCGGCGCGCATCTCGGCGGCCGAGCGGCGCGCCATGGCGGCCGAGCGCGAGACGATCGACCGGCTGATCGCGCATCACCTCGCCGACCGCGTCGGCGCGACCTTCGAGGGGCAGATCTCGGGCGTGACCAAGTCCGGCCTCTTCGTGAAGCTCGATCACACGGGCGCCGACGGCTACGTGCCGGCCGCCACCATCGGCGACGATTATTTTCGCTACGAGGAATACGCCCACGCCCTCGTCGGCGACCGCACCGGCGTCGTCTACCGGCTCGGCGACCGGGTGACGGTGAAGCTCATCGAGGCGGCGCCGGTGGCGGGGGCCCTGCGCTTCGAAATGCTTTCGGAAGGCCGGACCGGCGGCGGCGCCCTGCCGCGCGCGGGCCGGCGGGGCAAGGGAAGCGGGATCGCCAAGAAGGGCCGTGCGAAGTCCGGCGCGGCGATCCATGCGCGGCGCAAGGGCGGCAAGGGTCGACGATGATGGACCGGACGACGATGAACGACGCGACGTCGGCGGCTCAGCCGCGCGACTGGAAGCTGGGGATCGCGCGGGGTCTCGCCCGG
Source organism: Microvirga sp. (assembly GCA_022241475.1). The sequence goes on from JAKOMT010000010.1 coordinate 2,978, forward strand.
CGCTGCCCGGCTTGCGGCGAGGGCGCGCTTTTCGAGCGCTATCTCAAGGTCGCGCCGGCCTGCGCGTCCTGCGGCCAGGAGTTGCATCATCACCGGGCGGACGATCTGCCGCCCTACCTGACGATTTTCGTCGTCGCGAAACTCGTCGGGTATGGCGTATACGTCTCCGAAATGCGCTACGAACCCTCGCTCGCCTTCCACCTGGCGACGTGGCCGGCGTTGACGCTCGTCTTGTGCCTCGCCCTGCTCCCCCCTCTGAAGGGAGCCGTCGTCGGGCTGCAATACGCGCTCGGCATGCACGGGTTCGGAGCCGAGAGCGAACACGACGCGGAGAACCCGCGCGAAGTGACGGAAGGATCGAGGGCGTGACCGACACTGCGACGATGCTCACCGAGCGGCCGACGATAGCCGCGCCCGAACGGTCCTGGCCGAATGTGCGCCCGCGCGACGCCGCGACCCTGATCATCATCGATCGGACCCGGACGAGCCCGAAGGTGCTGATGGGCAAGCGCCATCACAGCCTCAAGTTCATGCCGGGCAAGTTCGTCTTCCCCGGCGGGCGCATCGAGGCGTCGGACAGGCGCATGGTGGCCGCGGGCATGCTCTGCGACCGCACCGACTCGGCGCTCGCCGCGCGCGTCGTGCGCCCCTCCTCGAGCCGCAACCGCGCGCTGGCGCTCGCCGCGATCCGCGAGACATACGAAGAGACCGGGCTGATGCTGGGCTCTCGCGATTTCGGAGCCCCGGATATCGCGATCGACGGGCCGTGGGGAGCCTTCGTCGAGGCGGGCGTCTTTCCCGAGCTCGACGCGCTTCAATTCGTGGCCCGCGCCATCACCCCGCCGCGCAGGGCCAAGCGTTTCGACACGCGCTTCTTTGCCGTCGATTTCGAGACGGTGGCTCACGAGACTCCGGGCCTCGTCGGCCCTGATTCCGAGCTCGTCGAACTCGTCTGGGTCGAACTCGCGCAGGCCCGCGACCTCGACCTGCCCGGGATCACCCACCTCGTGCTCGACGAGCTCGAGGCGCGCCTCGAAGCCGGCTTTTTCCCGCAGCTGCCCGTGCCGTTCTTCTATGAGCATCGGGGCGCGCGCGTGCGTGAGACCGTGTGAGGCGCGATGGCGGCGCCGTCCGACACACCCGACCGTGAAGCGGCCCACGTCGCCGCGGATCGCGAGATGGAGCGCGCCCGCTTCGCCTCGATCGCGGCCGCCATCGGCTGCATAAGCGCAGTCGGCGTCGGGCTGAGCCTGTCCGTGCCGCTCCTCTCGCTCGAAATGGAGCGCATGGGGGCGTCGGGCACGCTCATCGGGGTCAACACGGCGCTCGCGGGCTTTGCGGCCATCGTGACCGTTCCGTTCGTGCCGAGGCTCGCGGCGCGTGTCGGCGTGCTGCCGCTCCTTTGGACGGCGGTCGCCGTCGCCGCCCTTTCGCTCCTCGCCTTCAAGGCGACCTACTCCATTGCCTGGTGGTTTCCGCTCCGGTTCATCTATTCCGTGGCGCTCGGCGCGCTGTTCGTTCTCTCGGAATTCTGGATCAACACGGCTGCGCCGCCCAAGCGACGCGGCTTCGTGATGGGGATCTACGCCACCGTCCTTGCGCTCGGCTTCGCGGCGGGGCCGGCGGTGCTGGCGCTCGTCGGCACCAGCGGCTGGCCGCCCTATATCGCTGGCGCGTGCCTGTGCGCGGCGGCGGCGCTGCCGCTGCTTCTTGCGCGCGGCGTCTCGCCCCATCTCGACGGCGGCTCCGGGCGCACGGTGCTCTCGTTCGTGCTCGCGGCGCCGGCGGCCACGGTCGCGGCGCTCGTCTTCGGCGCGGTGGAGAGCGGCGCCTTCTCCATCCTGCCGCTCTACGGACTGGAGATCGGCTACGCGGCGTCGGGCGCGGTGTTCCTCGTCAGCCTGATGGCGCTCGGAAACGTCGTGCTGCAGATTCCGCTCGGCATGATCTCGGACAGGATGGACCGGCGCGTCCTTCTGGCGATCATCGCCGGCGTCGGGCTCGCCGGCGCGCTCGCCATGCCCTTCGTCGCCGGCCACCTCTACGGCTTCGGAGCCCTGCTCGTGGTCTGGGGCGGCGTCGTGGGCGGGCTCTACACGGTCGGCCTCGCGCATCTCGGCGCGCGATTCTCGGGCGGCGACCTCGCGGCGGCGAACGCGGCCTTCGTCATTCTCTACAACGCCGGCATGATGATCGGCCCGCCGCTCTCCGGCGCGGGGCTCGACCTGATCCGCCCGCACGGCTTCGCGTGGGCGCTGGCTTTGCTCTTCGCAGGCTATCTGACGGTTGTGGCGACGCGTTTGCGGCGATGACCGAAGAGCGAAACTGGCGTCGCTTATGCTTGACGCGCAGGCCCGGATCGGGCATGAACGCGTCGAATTCCGGCCGGGCGACGCCCGGCCCTTTGCGTTTCGCGGCGTCGGCCGCACGCTTCATCGAGAGGATGGATCATGGCCAAGGCTGCAACGATCAAGATCAAGCTTCTGTCGACCGCCGATACGGGCTTTTTCTACGTCACTAAGAAGAACACCCGCACGATGACCGACAAGCTGTCGCTCAAGAAGTACGATCCGGTCGCGAAGAAGCACGTCGAGTTCAAGGAAACCAAGATCAAGTGATCTGAGGTTCGCTCGTCGAACGTTTCAGGGGCGCTCTCGGGCGCCCCTTTTACGTTTCGGAGGGGCTGGGGGAATCAGCGCCGCGTGTCGCGCTCGCTGCGCTCGATGATGCGATACTCCGCGTCGATGATCTCGGGATCCGACTTGGCCTGAGCGCGCACGCGGCGGCCGCGGCCGAACCAGGCGGCGACGAGCGCCGCGACCATCGCGGCCGGGATCGCGACCAGCGCCACGCCGGCGGCGAGGATCAGAACGAGGAAGCCGACGAGCATCGCGGCGACGACGCCCAGCGCCAGCGCCCAGCGCGGCACGGTCACGACGCGCGGCTGCCCGTTCTCGTATTTCACGTAGCGAAACATATCCTCTTTCCCCTCGGCGCCATCGCGCGTGAGCGCATCCTCGTCATATGGTATGGCGAAAGCATGATTCAAATCACGCCCTTCATCGCGCTTCACGAGGACGAGATCGACGAGACGTTCGTGCGCGCCGCCGGACCGGGCGGCCAGAACGTCAACAAGGTCGCCACCGCGGTGCAATTGCGCTTCGACATGCGCGCCTCGCCCTCAATGAGCGACGAGGTCAAGGAGCGGCTCGCCGTCATCGCCGGCCAGCGCCTGACCAAGGACGGCGTGATCGTGATCTCGGCGCAGAGCCACCGAACGCAGGAGCGCAACCGCGAGGACGCGTTGGCGCGGCTCGTGGAGATGATCCGCCGCGCCGCCGTGCGTCCCCGCCCGCGCCGGCCGACGCGGCCGACGCTCGGCTCGAAGAAGCGCCGCCTCGCCTCCAAGACGAAGCACGGGGAGACGAAGGCGATGCGCGGCAAGCCCTTCCTCGACTGAACGGAACCCGCCGCGCGACGCTGTCGGGCCGCTTACTTGCCGGCGATGACGGCGATTTCGACCTTGAGGCGCGGCGACGCCAGCTTCGCCTCGACCGTCGCGCGAGCGGGGGCGCAGCCGGGGGCGACCCAGGCGTCCCAGACGCCGTTCATGTCCTGGAAGGTCGCGATGTCGGTCAGCCAGATGCTGGCCGAGATCAGCTTCGTCTTGTCCGTGCCGGCCTTCGCGAGCAGGTCGTCGATGATCGCGAGGATCTCCTTCGTCTGCTCGGCGACCGAGCCGTCCGCCATTTCGCGGGCGACCTGACCCGCCGTATAGACCGTGTCGCCGTGGACGACGGCCATGCTCATGCGCGGGCCGGGCTCGATGCGCTGGATGCTCATGTGAATTCTCCTTGGGGAATTTTTTGAATGGAGACGCCTCGCGGCGTTGGCGCGTTCATGCCGGCAGGAGAGCGCCGCGTAAAGGGGCGCGTCGCGCGAAGACTATTCGTCCTCGCCGAATCGGCCGGATATCAGCGCCGTGAGGGCGTCCAGCGTCTCGCTGGCCTGCGCGCCGCGCGCCTCGACGTCGATCGTCGTGCCCTTGGCGGCGGCCAGCGTCAAAAGCCCCATGATCGAGCGCCCGCCGACGGTCTCGCCACAGCGCGTGACGGAAACCTCGACTTCGAAACGCTCGACCGTCTGCACGAATTTCGCCGACGCGCGCGCGTGCAGGCCCTTGCGGTTGACGATCCGCAGGCGGCGGGCGTTCTCGCCGATTTCTTCGAAATCGGGGCCGTCCACGATCTCGTCGCAGGGACGCTCCGGCTCGGGAGCGCCGTTCGCCGCAGCGTCGTTCATCGGCCTACTTCCCCGCGAGCACGTGGGACGCGACGTTGATGTATTTTCGGCCGGCCTCCTGGGCGTGCATCACGGCGTCTGCGAGATTCTCGCAATCGCGCACGCTGGCGAGCTTGATAAGCATCGGAAGATTGATGCCGGCGACGACCTCGACCTCGCGGCCGTTCATGCAGGACAGGGCGAGGTTGGAGGGCGTGCCGCCGAACATGTCGGTGAGCACGACGACGCCCGATCCGCCTTCGACGCGACCCACCGCCTCGAGGATGTCGCCGCGGCGCGTCTCCATGTCGTCCTCCGGGCCGATCGTGATCGTCTCGATCCGGTCCTGGGGGCCGACGACGTGTTCGAGCGCAGCTCGGAATTCGATGGCGAGTCGCCCGTGCGTGACGAGCACCATTCCAATCATGTCGTCTCGTTTCCGGCGCCCATGCAGGGCAGGCCGATATCTTGTGCAGTGCAAAGCGCAACGCAAGCAGAATGCGACAAGTTTTTCATCATTCCAATCACGCGGACGAGAAAAAAACCCCAAAAAAGTGCAATAATACGATACATGCCATCTCTCGTTGCAGGGTTAATGACGGAACCGTCACGCCCTCGACGGTCGCCGTCACGTTGTCGCATTCGGGCGAGCGCGGCGCCTGCGGATCGAGATCGACGACGAGGCGAAGCCGCGCATCGGCGAGATGGGGCGTTTGCACGATCCCGAGACCGCGGATCTCCGCCCGCCCCGCGATCGCCGGATGCGGGCGCATCAGAACGCGCCCTCCCCGCTCGCGAAGCAGCACGCGGTCGTCGGCGACGAGCCGCGCAAAGAGCCTTCTCGCGGCCGCATGGGCGATCAGCTCGAGCGCGAGCGAAGTCTTGCCTGCGCCGGCCGGCCCGCGGATCAGGATTCCCGCCTCGCCGACGACCAGCGCGACGCCATGGACGGACGTCCACCCGATCATGCGGCGAAGGCCGGAAGCCTGACCACGAAGCGCGCCCCGAGCACCGCGGGCTGGCCCGACCCGTCGGGCGGTCCGAGACGGTTTTCGGCGCGGATCTCGCCGCGATGCACCTGCACGATCTGCTGCGAGATCGACAGACCGAGCCCGGAATTCTGCCCGAAACCCTGATCCGGACGATCCGTATAAAAGCGCTCGAAGATGCGCGTGAGCGCATGGTCGGGAATGCCGGGACCGTCGTCGTCGACGACGAGAACGACGTCCGGGCCGTTGCGGGAGAGCCGGACGCGGACCTCGCCGTTTTCCGGCGAGAAGGAGCGGGCGTTGTCGAGAAGGTTGCGCAGGACCTGCCCGATGCGGCTGTCGTGACCGAGAACGACGTAGGGCGAGCGCAGCGTCTCGGCCTTCGCCGCAGCGCGCGATTGAGGCTTCACGCCGGCGAAGGGGACGGGATCGCGCGTCACCACGATCAGCGCCTCGCCGGGACGGCGCGTGTCGTTGGCCACGGACGCGACCGCTTCGACGAGGCGCGCGAGGTCGACCGGGGCGGCTTCCGCGCGCGCCAGTTCCGCGTCCAGTCGCGAGGCGTCCGAGATGTCGCTGATGAGCCGGTCGAGCCGCCGGACGTCGTGCTGGATGATGTCGAGGAGGCGCCCGCGCGATTCGTCCGAACGAGCGAGCGGCAACGTCTCCACGGCGCTGCGCAGGGAGGTGAGCGGGTTCTTGAGCTCGTGCGACACGTCCGCCGCGAAGCTCTCGATGGCGTCGATGCGCTTGTAGAGCGCCTGCGTCATGTCGCGCAGGGCGCCCGAGAGATGGCCGATTTCGTCGGAGCGATAGGTGAAGTCCGGAATCTCCTGCCGCGACTTGATCCCGCGCCGCACGCGCTCGGCGGCCTCGGCGAGGCGGCGCACCGGCCCGGCGATGGCGTTCGCCTGGAGCACGGAGAGGAGCACCATCACGGCTGCGGCGACGAGAAACACCTGGAACAGCGCGACGCGTTCGGAGGCGATGATGGCGTCGATGTCGCCGCCCTGGGTCGAGAGCATGAGCACGCCCCGAACCGAGCCCTGCCGCTGGATCGGCACCCCGACGGACACGATCGTCTCGCCGGCGGGATTGAGGCGAACGACGCTCGCGGCGACGCCGACGAGCGCCTGGGTCACCTCGGGAAAAACACGCCCGTTGGTCGGGCCGATCGCTTCGAGCATCGGCTGGCGCGTCGCGACGAAGAAACTGCGCCCCCAGTTCCAGATCGTCTGAAGATACGTCATCTCGGGGACGTCGAGCGGCGGAAGGTCGAGCCGCAGGATGTTGCCGCGAGAATAGAGCGCGCGGGAATCGAGAATCAGCATGGCCTCGCGGTCATAGACCCGCGCGCGCGTCCCGGTCGGCGTGATCAGTCGGCGCAGAAGCGGCGCGACGCGCTCGGGATTGATCGAGAATTCGAGCGGCGAGAAGATGTCCTCGCCGAATCCGGAGGTCTCGCCGAGCTGCATCTGAAGCAGGGCGTCGGGGTCGATCTGGATCGAATCGATGTCGACGGTCGCGGAGGAGGCGATGGCGCCGGCGATGATCTCGCCCTGCGTCTTGAGGCTCTGGACCCGCGCCTCGATCAGCCCCTCACGGAACTGGTTGAGGTAGAGGAAGCCGACGAGAAGCGCGACGAGCCCGGCGAGATTGAGGACCACGATGCGCCGCGTCAGGCTGGAGGCGCCGCGCGCGACCCAGCCCCGCAGCACGCGCGCCGAGCGCCACGCCCGGCGCGAGGGGGCGATCTTCTCCCGCGGCGCGTCGGAGAGAAGCGGCTGCGCAACGATGCGCGGTTGATCGTCGGCGCGGCGCGCGTCCACCGGGTCCGTCCTTTCGCCCTCGACGGCCTGTTCCGTCAGCCTTCCTTGAAGCGGTATCCGACGCCGTAGAGCGTCTCGATCATATCGAAATTGTCGTCGACCGCCTTGAACTTCTTGCGCAGGCGCTTGATGTGGCTGTCGATCGTGCGATCGTCGACGTAGACCTGATCGTCGTAGGCCGCGTCCATGAGGGCGTTGCGCGACTTCACGACGCCCGGCCGCTGCGCCAGCGACTGCAGGATCAGGAATTCGGTCACGGTCAGCGTGACGGGCTCTTCCCGCCAGGTGCAGGTATGGCGTTCGGGGTCCATGACGAGCTGGCCGCGCTCGATCGCCTTGGCGTCGGCCTCGCGCGGCGTGCTCAGATCCCGGGGCGCGAAGCGGCGCAGAACCGCCTTCACGCGCTCGACCAGGAGGCGCTGCGAGAAGGGCTTGCGGATGAAGTCGTCGGCGCCGAGCTTGAGGCCGAACAATTCATCGATCTCCTCGTCCTTCGACGTGAGGAAGATCACGGGCAGATCGGATTTCTGGCGCAACCGGCGCAGCAGCTCCATCCCGTCCATCCGCGGCATCTTGATGTCGAAGATCGCGAGATCGGGAGGCGTCTGCCGCAATCCGTCGAGTGCGGAGGCCCCGTCCGTGTAGGTCTGGATGCGATATCCCTCGGACTCGAGCGCGATCGAGACGGATGCAAGGATATTGCGATCGTCGTCCACAAGGGCGATTGTCGGCATTCTCGGCTCCTCGTTGTGGCGGCCCACCCGCACCCGTGACGGCGCGCCGTTCCTGATGTCGCCGCACTGGCGCAATCGGCCGCAATTATGGCCAAAATGACGCGCGAACGCGATACGACGGCGGCGTTATTCCGGTGTTTAGATGGTGAGACGACGCTGATGACGCAAGACGAGCCCCCGATCTCCGCGGATTTCGACGCGCCCGGGCTGGGCCGCCGGCTGTTGCGCACGATCCGCGCCGGCGCGCTCTCGACCCTGGACGCCGGAACCGGCTATCCCGTCGCCACGCTGACGACGGTGGCGACCGATATCGACGGCTCGCCGGTGATGCTGCTCTCGCAGCTCGCCGCCCACCGCGCCAATCTCGAGCGCGACCCTCGCGCCTCGATCTTGCTGGCGCGCGGCGGCAAGGGGGACCCGCTCGCCCATCCGCGCCTCACCGTGACGGGACGCGTCACCCGCATCGCCGCGGCGGACGCCGCGCGGCTTCGCGCCCGCTTCATCGCCCGCAATCCCAAGGCCGGGCTCTACGTGGGCTTCGCCGACTTCGCCTTCTTCCGGATGCGCGTCGAGGGCGCGCATCTGAACGGCGGCTTCGCCCGTGCGGCGACGCTCGCGGCCGGCGATCTTCTCGTCGACGAGGCGGCGGCGCTCGCCTTCGCGGCCTTCCACGACGACGCCGTCGCCCACATGAACGACGATCACCGCGAGGCCGCCGATCTCTACGCGACGCGGCTCGCCGGGGCGGGCAAGGGCGATTGGCGGGTGACGGGCCTCGATCCGTTCGGCGTCGATCTCGCGGCGGGCGACGAGACGGCCCGCGTCGATTTCCCGGCCCCCGTCCGTGACGCGAGCGGGCTGCGGGCGGCGCTCGTCGCGCTCGCCGCGACTGCGCGCGCGACGGCGCCCTGACCGCCGGGATCGGCTCAAACGCAAAGGCGGGCGCCGATCGGCGCCCACGGGTTTGTGACGCTTTCGAGTTGACGCAACTCGCTCGCTCACTAATGAAGAGGCTGCTTTCGCGGCGATGGCGGTCGCGTCGCCAGCCAGAAGCGTGAGCCCGCAGCATAGCGGGCGCGCATCAGCAAGGACGGAGGAACGTCTCGTGGAGAATGTCGGCGTATTCAACGAGGGCTGTGGCGCTGAGGCGTCGGGCCTGCGCAATCTCAAACGCGTTTTCTGGAACCTGCAGGCGCCCGCGCTCTACGAGCAGTCCCTTCAGCGCAATGAAACCACGCTCGCCGCCGGCGGCGCGATCGTCGCCGATACGGGCGTCCACACGGGCCGCTCCCCCAAGGACAAGTTCGTCGTCCGCGACGCCACGACCGAAGACAAGATCTGGTGGGACAACAACGGCCCGCTGGCGCCGGCGAATTTCGAAACGCTCCTGAACGATTTCATCGCCCACGCCGAGGGCAAGGAGCTCTTCGCCCAGGATCTCTACGGCGGCGCCGATCCGGCCTATCGCGTGCGCGCCCGCGTGTTCACCGAATACGCCTGGCACTCGCTGTTCATCCGCAACCTGCTGCGACGCCCGGAGCAGGACTCGCTGGCGTCCTACGTTCCCGACCTGACGATCATCGACCTGCCGAGCTTCCGCGCCGATCCCGCGCGCCACGGCTGCCGCTCCGAGACGATCATCGCCATCGATTTCGCCCGCAAGATCGTGCTGATCGGCGGCACCTCCTACGCCGGCGAGATGAAGAAGTCGGTCTTCACCTACCTCAACTATATCCTGCCCGCGAAGGGCGTGATGCCGATGCACTGCTCGGCCAACATGTCGACCCCCGCCGACACGGCGATCTTCTTCGGCCTGTCGGGCACCGGCAAGACGACCCTCTCGAGCGACCCGAACCGCCCCCTCATCGGCGACGACGAGCATGGCTGGAGCCCGAACGGGATCTTCAATTTCGAGGGCGGCTGCTACGCCAAGACGATCAAGCTCTCGCCCGAGGCGGAGCCCGAGATCTACGAGACGACACGCCGCTTCGGCACGGTGCTTGAGAACGTGGTGCTCGATCCCGTCACCCGCATCCCGGATTTCGACGACGGCTCCAAGACCGAGAACACGCGCTGCGCCTATCCGCTCGACTTCATCCCCAACGCCAGCGACACGGGCCGGGGCGGGCATCCCAAGAACATCGTGATGCTCACCTGCGACGCCTTCGGCGTGCTGCCCCCGATCGCCAAGCTCACCGGCGCCGAGGCGATGTACCACTTCCTCTCCGGCTACACGGCGAAGGTCGCCGGCACCGAGAAGGGCGTGACCGAGCCGCAGGCGACGTTCTCGACCTGCTTCGGCTCGCCCTTCATGCCGCTGCCGCCCTCGGTCTACGGCAACCTGCTGCGTGAGCTGATCGGCCGCCACCACGTCGATTGCTGGCTCGTGAACACCGGCTGGACCGGCGGGATGCACGGCGTGGGCCGGCGCATGCCGATCCGCGTGACGCGCCGCCTGCTGACCGCCGCGCTCGACGGCTCGCTGTCGAAGGCGGAGTTCCGGCGCGACCCGTATTTCGGCTTCGCGGTCCCGACCGCCGTGCCCGGCGTCGAGCCCCACATCCTCCAGCCCTACAAGACCTGGCAGGACAAGGCCGCCTTCGCCGCGACCGCGCAGAAGCTGATCTCGATGTTCCAGGAGAACTTCAAGCGCTTCGAGAACGACGTCGACGCGGACGTCCGCGCCGCGGCGCCCCAGAGCCTGATCTGAGGCGACGGCCTGATTTGTGAAAAGGCCCCCGCCCTCCCGGGCGGGGGCTTTTTTTTATTGTCGGGAGGTCACAGCCCGATCGCGTTCGTCGCCGCCATGAGCGCGAACTTCACGATCGCCCAGACGATGCCCACGGTGTAGGCCACGCCGGCGAGGCCGATCAGCGCTCCGAGGCCGAGGATGAACCCGTCCTCCTGCATGATCGCGATCGACAGGACGACGAGCGCGATCGACGGCAGCATGTTGGTGCCCGGAAGCGGTATGATCACGCAGATCGCGAGCAGGATCGCGAAGACGCCGATCAGACGGTCGCCGCGCGGCCCGAACAGATTGACGAGGCGCGGTTTGCAGAGGCTCTCGACCCACCGCAGCTTGGGCTCGGCGACGTCGACGATCTTGCGCAGGGTCGTGACCTTGAACGTCTTGTCCATGATCTTGCGGGGAAGCCACGGCTTCTTGAAGCCGAGCGCCAGTTGCGTGGCGAACAGCACGACCGGGAGGCCGAACACGGAGTTCAAGCCCGGCGGCGCGGGAATGCAGTTCGGCAGGCTGAAGAGGATGATGACGAACCCGAAGGCGCGTTCGCCGAACGCTTCGACGATGTCGCGAATCGAAATGGTGTCGCCGGGCGCGGTGTCGAGCACGGCGCGCAGCACGGCCGAGACACGCTTGTGCTCCATCGCCTCGTGGATGAGACGCGCGCGCTGCGTGGCAAGCTTCTCGTGACGTTCTGCTTCGGTCACGTCCATTCTTACTCCCAGAAATCCGGCCGGGCTTCGTCCAGATGAGGCCCCAGCCGCACCGCCGCGACGCGCAGCGCGAGGCCGGAGGCGTCGTCCGTCTCGACGGCGATCCCGGACAATGTCCCGGGGCCGGAGGCCGCCTCAAGGCGCGCGCCGGGCGTCTTCTGAAGGAACCGGCGCAGGGGCTCCTCCTTGCTCATTCCGAGCACGGAATCGTAGTCGCCGCACATGCCGGCGTCGGTCATGTAGGCGGTGCCCGCCGGCAGGATACGATGATCGGCGGTCGGCACGTGCGTGTGAGTGCCCACGACGAGGCTCGCGCGCCCGTCGCAGAACAGTCCCATCGCCTGCTTCTCGCTCGTCGCTTCGGCGTGAAAATCCACGATCACGGCGTCGGCTCCAACGCCGAGGGGGCAAGCCGAGAGCGCCTCCTCGACGCGGCCGAACGGATCGTCCATCGCGTCCATGTAGAGCCGGCCCATGGCGTTGACGACGAGGACGCGCGCGCCCGTGATGGTCTCGACCATGGCGGCGCCGCGTCCGGGCGTTCCGGCCGGAAAGGTCGCCGGACGCACCAGCCGGTGCTCGCGCTCGATGAAGACGAGGGCCTCGCGCTGGTCGAACGCGTGGTTGCCGAGCGTGATCGCGTCGGCTCCGGCGGCGAGGATTTCATCGCAGATCGCCTCGGTGATTCCAAAGCCGCCTGCGGCGTTTTCGCCGTTGATCACGACGCAGTCGAGCCGCCAGCGCTCTCGCAGCGCGGGCAGCCGTTCGATGATCGCGTTCCGCCCCGGCCGCCCGACGATGTCGCCCAAAAACAGAAGCCGCATGTCAGGAGGCTCGGGTTTCAGTCACGCAATGTCTCCATCTCCGTCACGACGATGTCGAGGCGCCGGTCGTGGGCTTCCGCGGGTATGATTGCCGCGCCCTGAACGGAGAATGCAAGACCAATCGTCAGCACCGGTTTAACGGCCGAGAGCTTTGCAATCGCAAGGTCATAGTGACCTTTTCCATACCCGATTCGATTGTGCGCGCGATCGTAGCGCGACAGCGGCGTCAGCAGGACGTCCGGCCTCGTCTCGGGAGCCTCCGGCGACGGCTCCGAGAGCCCGAACGGGCCGCTCGTCAACGCCTCGCCGGGGGCCCAGGCGCGGAATACGATTTCATCCCCCGCGACGGCCGGAAGGGAGAGGCTCGCGCCGCGCGCGGCTATCGCTTCGAGAGCCGGACGCGGGTCGACCTCGCTCCGGATGGGCCAGTATCCCGAAACGACGAGCCCGCGCGGCGCGGCCAGCTCGCGCAAGGCGAGAAGCCGCATCGCGATCGCGAGCGAGGCCTGCGCCCGAAAATCGGGATCGAGCGCGTCGCGCAGGGCCAAGCCCTCGCGGCGCAGATCGTTCTTCGTCAAGCCGGCGGCCCCCCTCGGCTCGGGCGTGAATGAAAGGCGGCAGGAGCGCGGAGCCACGATGGCCGTTGGAGAAACGATCCCGGGAAACCTACTAGTGTAGGTGGGCGCCGTGTATCCCGGTCCGCAGACCGGGTCAGGGACAGCTCCCTTGAGGATCGTAAGGCCCCGAGGAAAAGTCTCCGGACGCGCCTCACAGCCCCGCCTCGTTTATGTAATGCCGACCGCGTCGCCGGGGAAGAGGCGCGCCGACGAATTCGCGCGCCTCTCAGAGCGCCGTGCGGCTGCGCATCGCCGCCGTGAGCGTGCCCTCGTCGAGATAGTCGAGCTCGCCGCCGACGGGCACGCCATGGGCGAGGCGCGTGATCGACAACGGCAGATGCGCGAGCGCCTCGGTCAGGTAATGCGCGGTCGTCTGGCCGTCGACCGTGGCGTTGAGCGCGATCACGACCTCCCGCACGACCGGATCGGCGGCGCGCTCGACGAGTTTCGCGATGTTGAGATCGTCGGGGCCGACGCCGTCGAGCGGCGACAGGACGCCGCCGAGCACGTGATAACGCGCGTTGACGGCGTTCGAGCGCTCCAGCGCCCACAGATCCGAGACATCCTCGACGACGATCAGGATCGAGGGATCGCGGCTCGAATCGACGCAGATCGCGCAGGGGTCGCTGGTGTCGATGTTGCCGCAGGCCGTGCAGACGACGACGCGATCGGCCGCGAGCCGCATGGCGTCGGCGAGCGGGCCGAGCAGCTGCTCGCGTTTCTTCACGAGATGCAGGGCCGCGCGCCGCGCCGAGCGGGGGCCGAGCCCCGGCAGGCGGGCGAGAAGCTGGATCAGCCGCTCGATTTCGGGGCCGGCGCTGGCCTTGGGCACGGGACGCCCCGGCTCAGAACAGCTTCATGCCCGGGGGCAGCGGCAGACCGCGCGTGAGCTCGGCCATGCGCTCCTGCGCGACGCGCTCGCCGCGCGCCCTGGCGTCGTTCACCGCGGCGAGGACGAGATCCTCGACGATCTCCTTCTCGTCGGGGTTCATCAGGCTCGAATCGATGGCGACGCTTTTGAGCTCGCCCTTGGCGCTCGCCACGACCTTCACGGCCCCGCCGCCCGCCTGCCCCTCGACCTCGATGGTCTCGAGCTCCGTCTGAAGCCCGGCCATCTTCTCCTGCATGGCCTGAGCCTGCTTCATCAACCCCATCAGGTCCTTCATGCGGTCCTCCTGCGAAACGTCCCTTGCGCCATCCTATAGGCGCTCCCGCCGCCGCGGTCGAGGCGCGCTGGCGCGGTGGAGCGAGGATCAGGAGGACGGGTTGTCCTTGCTCCACGGCCAGGCTTCGTCGGGGGGGAGATCGAGAGGAGCGTCGGGGAGTTTGGCGGCGTCGGCCTTCATTTCCTCGAGCGAAAGCCCGTGCCGCGCGCAAAGCGCTTCGGCTTCTTCAAGCGCGCCGGCGACGCCCTGCGATGCGCGTTTGCACAGGCAGATGGCTAGCCAGTCGGCGGAAGCTTTGAATTCAGGATGTTGTGGCGTTTTCTCGAGGACCGCGACAAAAATCTGATAGGCCCGGCGCAGGCGCTCTTCCGTACCATCGACGCGCCCGATTTCGAGAGCGACTGATCCGACGTTCATGAACAGTAACCCCAGCAGACGGCGATCGGAATCCGCTAGTGATTCGTGGATGGCGAGAGCTTGCGCAGAGGCCGCCATAGCCGCCGCCTTGCGGCCCTGCAATCCACGGAGATACGCCGTCTGGCTCCAAACATGACTGATTTCTGCGCTCGTGTCGCCACGCAATTCACGGCGGATACGCCAGGCGCCGGCTAGCGCCGTTTCCGCGACGGCCTCGGCCGTTTTCCGGGCTGGTCCGTAGGAGCGCTCGATACGGCGAAAGGCGACCGTGGCCTGTTGCATAAAACTCGCAGCTAGATCGATGCGCCCTTCTTCCACGCGATGCGCCTCGTTCAGGGCGACTGCCCGCGCGATCATGGCTTCGGCCTCGTGCAGGTCCGCCTCGGACCCGGTCTGCACCAAGTCCACTGCGAGATTGCCAAGGCCCAAAGGGAAGTTGCGGTCGTCCTCGCCCAACCTCGCTTCATGCAACAGTAAAGTAGCCCGCCCGAGATCAATGGCTCTGCGATAATCGGCTTGAGTTGAAAGATAGACACGCGCCTGATTGAGCAGATAATCCATGGCTGGCCAACCGGGGCGCCCCCAGCCGCCGGCATGCGCAGCCTTCTCCCAGAGCGGCCTCGCCGCATCCCAAATCGCGGCTACGTGAGGCAACAAGACGCGGCAGAGGGGCCAGTGGAAGACGAGATCGCTGCGCTCAGGAAACTGCGCTGCCAACACGGCGCTCGCGGCTCGCGCCTTGACGAAATCTCTATGCTTGCCTGAACCTGCGCGCGCGCGGATCACCGCCTGGAACACCCTGTGCATCCGATAGAGGCCGCCTTTCTGGACGTCATCCTCCAACAACGCCGCATGGCGAAGTTCGGCAAAAGCGGCGCGGCGACGCAATTCATCGCGCGCCATCCACCAGACGCGCGAAGGAACCTGCATCGAAATTTCGTGGCGCCACCGGCGCCACCAGGGGATCAATGCAAGGCGCTCCAGCAGCGACTCGTCGAGATTGTCGGGCGCGATCCACGCCAGAATATCCGCCAGCGCTTGCGCGTCCCTGCCGATCCGCGCCAGCGTCAATTCGACCACGGCCGCAGTAGTGCGGTCGTGTTCGGACGTCATGCCGGGCGCGGCGACGCGCTCGCGCAGATGCTCCACGCTGCCCGCGAAATCCTGCGCCGTCCGGCCCGGATTGGCGCGCATCCACTCGCCGGCCTGCACTAGAGCCAACGGCAATCGCCCGAGCGTTTCCGCAAGCGCCGGGAAGCCGTCGTCGTCGCGTCCGGCCTCGTTGCGCAGCAACGCCACCGCGTCCTCCGGCTCCAGCACGGCGAGCCGTCTGGCGACGAACCCGTCCGCTTTCCAATCCGGAAAGCGGCTGGTGACGAGGACGTGCAATCGGGGCGCCTGCATGCCCCACTGCTGCATGATCTCGGGCGTCTCCACGTTGTCGAAGATGGCGAGCCACCGTTTTTCGGCGGCGTCCGTTCGGATCATGTCCCTCGCCCGTAGCGCGAGCGGACGTAGCCCCTCTTCCTCCCGCAGGCGAGAATCCATGCGCAGCGCCAATGCGGCGAGGTCGGCGATGAGGCTCTGCTCCGTCTCGGCGCGGAGAAACTCGATCCTATCGTAATCGGCGGCGTGAATGCGCGCGTAATGGCGGCACAACGTCGTCTTGCCGACGCCGCCGCCGCCGGTTCGAACCGGCACCACCGCCCCCTGCCCGCCTGCGGACAGAATGTCCCGCAAGTCCGCGACCGCACGATCGCGACCGAAGACCTTGCGCCGCTCGTTGATCTCGGCCGGTTTGAAGGAATCGAGAATGCTTTTCGCGCGCCGGCGCGCCGCCCATTTGACGACCCAGTAAGCGCCCCCCGGGATCGCCAGAAGCGAAGCTGTCGCGCTCAATGGAGCGGCTCGAAACTCCGCTGCGATGAAGCCCCAAACCCAGCCGGCCGCCGCAATGACCGCCGACGCGACGGAACCGAACCATTCGTAGACGTGCAGCAGAAACTCCACCCCCCATCCCCCGCGCGCGTCACCCCTGACCCAACCTGACACGCCAACCCCAACGTGAGAAGCCGCGCCAGCGCCATCTCCGGGCGCGCCGCGCGCTCCCCCGCCCCCGCTCTCCCGAAATCCTGTGGGCGGAATGACTTGACCCGTCTGCGCAGGGACTTAAGACCGTGAAATCGCCGCTATGGATGCTTACATAGACGGTGTAGTCGAATCATTTCCGGAGCGCGCGCGTGCGCGCGAAGACGACCGCTCCGTCAGGGAATCACGAATGGCTGAAGCTGCTGCGACCTCGACCGACGACTCCTACGGCGCGGAATCGATCAAGGTCCTCAAGGGCCTCGACGCCGTGCGCAAGCGGCCGGGCATGTATATCGGCGACACCGATGACGGCTCCGGCCTGCACCACATGGTCTACGAGGTCGTCGACAACGCCATCGACGAGGCGCTGGCGGGCCACGCCACAGAGGTCAACGTCATCCTCAACGCCGACGGCTCGGTGACCGTCAACGACAACGGGCGCGGCATTCCCACCGACATCCACAAGGGCGAAGGCGTCTCGGCGGCCGAGGTCATCATGACCCAGCTCCACGCCGGCGGTAAGTTCGACCAGAACTCCTACAAGGTATCGGGCGGCCTGCACGGCGTCGGCGTCTCCGTCGTCAACGCGCTCTCGACCTGGCTGAAGCTGCGCATCTGGCGCAACGGCAAGGAACACCTCGTCGAGTTCGCCCACGGCGTCCCCGTCGCCCCGCTCCAGGTGGTCGGCGATTCGCACGGCAAGCGCGGCACGGAGCTCACCTTCAAGGCGAGCCCCGAGACCTTCACCATGGTGGAGTACGATTACAGCACGCTGGAGCATCGCCTGCGCGAGCTCGCGTTCCTCAATTCCGGCGTCCGCATCGTCATCGCCGACAATCGCCACGCGGAGAAGAAGCGCGAGGAGATGATGTACGAGGGCGGCGTCGTCGAATTCGTGCGCTACCTCGACCGCGCAAAGCATCCGCTGATCAACGAGCCGGTCATGCTGCGCGCCGAGCGCGACGGCATCGGCGTCGAGGTCGCGCTGTGGTGGAACGACAGCTACCACGAGAACGTGCTGTGCTTCACCAACAACATCCCCCAGCGGGACGGCGGCGCGCATCTGGCGGGCTTCCGCGGCGCGCTGACGCGCCAGATGACGAGCTACGCCGAGAGCACGGGCATCGCCAAGAAGGAGAAGGTCTCGCTCACCGGCGACGATTGCCGCGAAGGGCTGACGGCCGTCGTCTCCGTGAAGGTGCCCGACCCGAAATTCTCCTCGCAGACCAAGGACAAGCTGGTCTCCTCGGAAGTGCGACCCGCCGTCGAGAACGCCGTGAACGAGGCGTTGCGCGACTGGCTCGAGGAGCATCCCCCGCAGGCCAAGATCATCGTCGCCAAGGTGGTCGAGGCCGCCGCCGCCCGCGAGGCGGCGCGCAAGGCGCGCGAACTGACCCGCCGCAAGGGCGCGCTCGACATCGCGTCGCTTCCCGGAAAGCTCGCCGATTGCCAGGAGCGCGATCCGGCGAAGTCCGAACTGTTCATCGTCGAGGGTGATTCCGCCGGCGGCTCGGCCAAGCAGGGCCGCGCGCGCGAATATCAGGCCGTGCTCCCGCTCAAGGGCAAGATCCTCAACGTCGAGCGCGCGCGCTTCGACAAGATGCTGTCGAGCCAGGAAATCGGCACGCTGATCACCGCGCTCGGCACCGGCATCGGCCGCGAGGAGTTCAACCCCGACAAGCTGCGCTACCACAAGATCATCATCATGACGGACGCGGACGTGGACGGCTCCCACATCCGCACCCTGCTCCTGACCTTCTTCTTCCGGCAGATGCCGGAGCTGATCGAGCGCGGGCACATCTACATCGCCCAGCCGCCGCTCTACAAAGTCGGGCGCGGCAAGACCTCGATCTACGTCAAGGACGAGCGCGCGCTCGAGGATCACCTGATCGATCTCGGCACGGTCGAGACGGTGCTGCGGCTGACCACGGGCGTCGAGTTCCAGGGCGAGCAACTGCGCAAGCTCGTCGAGGAGGCGCGGATCGTGCGCAACACGATCCGCTCGCTGCATTCGCGCTACTCGCATTTCGTCGTCGAGCAGGCGGCGATCGCCGGCGCTTTGCGTCCCGACATCGCCGACGATCCCGAGAAGGGCCCGGCTGCGGCGACCTATGTCGCGCGCCGTCTCGACATCCTGTCCGAGGAGACCGAACGCGGCTGGGAAGGCCGGACGGAGAACGGCGGCTTCGTCTTCACGCGCATGGTCCGCGGCGTGGCCGAAGTGCAGGTTCTGGACGCCGCGCTGCTCGAATCGCAGGAATCCAAGCGCCTCGACGAACTGGCGACGACGCTCCAGGAAGTCTACGGCCAGCCGGCGGAGCTGGTCCGCAAGACCGACGGGCGCACGATCTACGGCCCGATGGCGCTCTTCGAGGCGGCTACGAGCTTCGGCGCGCGCGGCGTCGCGCTGCAGCGCTACAAGGGTCTGGGAGAGATGAACCCGGATCAGCTCTGGGAGACCACGCTCGACCGTGAAGTGCGCTCGCTTCTCCAGGTCAGGGTCAAGGACATGGCCGACGCCGACGATCTCTTCGTCAAGCTCATGGGCGACGTGGTCGAGCCGAGACGCGAATTCATTCAGGACAATGCGCTGAACGTCGCCAATCTCGACGTCTGAGCGAAGCGGACCGCGCGCATCACGTCTGGCCGCTTGGATTGCCGGGCGCCAGCGCGCATCCGACGGCATGATCGCGGGAGACGCGGGCGCAGAGTTTTCGCTCGATCCGCGCGGGGTCATCCCGAACTGAACGGGTCAGCGATTTTGCAGTGACGCGGAGAGCGTTTCGGCGGCGCTTGACGCCAGCCCACTTGGAAATGAAAGCCTGTTTCGCCGCGCTAGCCTCGCGACGACGTAACAAAGCCGTTATCTGACTGCAGCGTTCAGAGTTCTGGCATTTATTCCAAATGCAATGAAAGCTCCGTCATGACCAGCTTTGGAACAATCGCAGAAACTGCTCTGCTTGCCCTGGTTGAAGCTACGGGGGACGCCATACTGGTCACATCTTCCAGTGACCTCAACCAGCCCGGCCCGAGCATCATTTACGTGAATCCAGCCTTTTGCAGGATTTCCGGATATTCGAAGGAAGAGGTTTTAGGCAAGAGCCCGCGCATCCTGCAGGGGCCGGGGACTTGCAGGAGCGCGCTCGCCCGGATCGGAAAGGCGCTCCGGGCCGGCCTCGAATGCCGGGAAGAGCTGCTCAACTATTCCAAGAACGGCACGCCCTATTGGCTCGACATCCACATCGTGCCGCTGCGCGACGAAACCGGAGCCATCCAGTATTTCGGCGCGATCGAGAGGGACGTCACGCAGAAACGGAGCGTCGTCGAGCGCCTCGAGCGTCTCGCGCTCGAAGACTTGCTGACGGGCATCGGCAACCGAGCAGCGCTCCAGGATCATATGGAGGAACTTGCGCAATCATCGACCGCCGGGGGCGCGGAGACGCCCTGCATGCTCCTGTTCGATCTGGATGGGTTCAAGGAGATCAATGACACGCTCGGGCATATCGCCGGGGACGAGATCCTGCGGCGTTTCGCCGGATATGTCGCCTCGACCCTGCGCCGGGACGATTTCATGGCGAGGCTCGGCGGAGACGAGTTCGTCGCTATTCTGAAAGGCTACACGCCGGACGCTGCGCTGTCGTTCGCGGAACAGGTGGTGGCGAACCTGGCGGAGATGGAAGTCAGCGGCGCCAGCAGGATCGGCGTCAGCGTCGGGATGACGTGTTTTCAGCCAGGCGATGAGATGGTGGCGGTGATCGCCAGGGCCGACACTGCGCTCTATCGCGCAAAGGACGCCGGCAGGGGCGTCGTGCGGGTCTATTCGCGCTCCCAGGTCGCGTGATCGGCAGGCGGTCGATCGGCGCGAAGTTCCGCACCGATCGACCGCCTGTCTCGACGCCGACTGGCGTCAGTTCGCCTCGATGCCGCGCTCCTGCGCGAGGGTTTTCCACTGCTCGATCTCGCGCTCGACGAGGGTGCCGAATTCCTCCTGCGAGTAGCCGCGCGAGACCGATTCCAGGCCCGCCATGAATTCACGCGCGCCGTCGCTCGCCATCACGTCGTTGATGTCGGCGTTGAGCTTCGCGACCACGTCGTCGGGCGTGCCGGCCGGCGCGAAGACGCCGAACCACAATCCCGTCGACGCGCCGTCGATTCCCGCGCTCGCCGTCGTCATCACGTCGGGCAGCGCTTCGGCCGGCTCGTCGCCCATCACCGCGAGCGCCTTGAGATTGCCGTTGCGCACGTTGGCGACGAGCGTCGCGAGCGATCCGACGTAAATGTCCATGCGTCCGCCGAGGAGGTCCGCCGTCAGTTCGGCGCCGCCGCGATAGTGCACGGGCGTGACTTCGACGCCGGAGGCGGCGCTGAACAATTCACCCGCGAAATGCGTGGCGCTGCCGAGGCCCGCGGTGGCGAGGAAGATCTCGCGCGTCTTGGCCTCTTCGATGAAGGAGGCGAGGTCTTCCGACTGGACGTTGGAGCCGCCGACCATGATGAACTGGCTGAACCCCACCATCGTGATCGGGATGAGATCGATGAGAGGATCGTAAGGCAGTTCCGCGAACACGGCCGGCGCCGTCGTGTAGGCCGACGAGGTGAAGAGCAGCGTCAGCCCGTCCGGATCCGCGCGGGCGACATATTCGGTGCCGATGGTCGAGCCCGCCCCGGGGCGGTTCTCGACCACGACGGGCTGATCCCAGCGCTCGCGAAGCTGGTTGGCGAGATAGCGGGCGACGGCGTCGTTCGACGCCCCCGGGCCGAACGGGACGATCAGATTGACCTGTCCCGTGGGATAATCCTGCGCGACGGTGAAGGTGGTGGACGCCAGCAGAGCCGCCGTGACGGCGATGATGCGTTTCATGATGTTCCCTCCCCAGGGTTATTGGAAATTTCTTGTTGCGGTTTCTTGTTGTTGTGTTCGACGCCGGACCGTTCGGGCCCGTTCAGCGCTTCGTCGCCCGGCTCATGACGGGCGACATGACCTGGTCCGAGACCTGGAAGTCCAGAACCATGGCGGTGTCGCCGCCCTCGAACTCCTTGATCAGAGCCGGAACCTGTTCGAGATCGGTGACGACGGCGCCGCGCAGCCCGAAGCCGCGGGCGATCGCCGCGAGATCGGTGCGGCCGTAGATCGCGCCGTGGTCGCTGAGCTTGTCGGCGCGCAGCTTGTGGATCTCGGAGCCGAACGCGCCGTCGTTGAAGATGCACAGAAGCATCTTGATCCCGTAGCGGCGCAACGTCTCGAGTTCCTGCGCGTGCATCATCAGCCCGCCGTCGCCGTCGAAGAGCACGACCGGCTCCTTCGGCGCCGTCGCCGCCATGCCGATCGCATAGGACAGACCGTTGCCGATCGCGCCAAACTCGCGGATCGTCAGAAAGCGCTCCGCCGACACGCCGTGAATATGCGCGGCGAAATAGGAGCAATGGCCGGACGAGTTGACGTAGCGCCAGGTCTTTGGAAGCGCCTCGTCGAGACAGGCGACGACGTCGCGCGGATCGATCGTCCCCGCGGGAACCTCGTAGGGGGTCTCGTCGGCGCGCTCCTCGCGGATGCGGCGAGCGAACGTGGCGACGTCCCAACCGCTGTCGCCCTGACGCCCCCCCGCCGCTTCGAGCGCCCCGATCAGGGTCTCGACCGTGAGCTGCGCGTCGCCCGCGATCACGAACTCCGCGTTCTTCTGGCCGTTCTTGAGCGCCGGGGGCTGATCGTCGATCAGGATGACGTCTTCCGGCTTGAACAACTTGTTGGAATCGCTCGAATGCTGGGAGAGGCTCGCGCCGACGGCGATGATCAGGTCGCTCGCCTCGAACGCCTCCCGGGTGACGCGATGGGCGAACCCGCCCGTGATGCCGATCGAGCGCGGGTCCCCCGCGAACAGCCCGCGCACGGGCAGCGTCTCGGCGAGCGCCGCATCGCAACGCTCCGCCAGCGTGACGCAGGCCGCAGCGGCTCCCGACGCCTTGGCCCCGCGTCCGCCGATGACGATGATCCGCTTCGCGGCGCGAATGCGCTCGACCGCGCGCGCAACGTAATCGGGATGCGGAATGCGCGGGCCGGTGTCGGGCACGAGCTCCGCCGACGGGCGGTAGGCGCCGAATTCGATCATCTGCTGCTGCATGTCGAGCGGCACGCCGATCACGACGGGACGGCGTTCGGTGCGCGCGATCAGGAACGCCTCGCGCATCTGCGCCACGACCTGCTTCATGCTGTGGGCGGAAATGTAATGGGCGCCCGCGCCGCGCACGAGCGGCGCCTGGTCGATCGCCTGATTGTACCAGGCGGCGTGCAGCGGCGATTCTCCGACGAACACGAGGAGCGGGATGCGCGCCTGCGCGGCGGTGGCGAGCGCCGTCATGATCTGGGTCAGGCCGGGACCGCAGGTGACGGACGCGACGCCGACCTTGCCCGTCGCCGAGGCGTAGGCGGTGGCCATGGCGCAGGCGCAGTGCTCGTGCCGGACGTGATAGGACTTGACGCCCTCATTTTCCGAATAGCTCGCCTCCCAGTGCATGTTGCCGTCGCCCGTCAGGGTGAAGACGACGTCGACCCCTTCTTTGACGAAGATGTCGGACAAGGCTCTATAAAGGCGCATTTCGGACATGGGGTCTCCTCAGACGTCGACGCAGCTCAACGGCGCGTAGACGCATCCCTTACTAGGATTTAGATCTTATATACAGAAGTATACACGTATATACTCTCGGATCAAGACTGGAGGGCGGTGCTCGAACGGCGCGACGGCGCCCATGCGACGGTCGCGGAGACGTCGCGTCGCCGACGCCGCTGGTCGGCGGCCGGCTGATTTCTCGAGGAAACGCGTCGAAAGCCGGCGGCGGAAGGCACGGCAATTGCATGAATGCTCGCGCGCCTCTCCCGGGAAGACCGCGACGATGGACATCGAACCGACGCAGGCTAAGGAAAAGAACCTCGATCTGCGCCTCCTCCACCAATTCGTGGAGATTTGCGGGCAGCCTACTCTCGCGGCGGCCGCCGCCGCTTTGGGCGTCAGCAAGCCTGCAATTTCGCAGATCGTGACCCGCCTCGAAAGCGAGCTCGGCGTCGCGCTGTTCGAGCGCGGCCGGTCCGGCCTGCGCCTCCTGCCGGCGGGGCGGCGGCTGCTGGAGCTGGCCCAAACGATCATCGCCGACGAGCGCACGGCGCTCGCCGAGATGCGATCGTTTCGCAGCCATCCGATCCCGCGACTGCGGGTCTACGTGATGGAGAGCATCTCGCCGATCGTGGCGCCGGCCCTGTACGAGGCGCTGTCCGAGCAGGTGGGCTCGATCTCGATCGAATCCGGACGCAGCGGCACCTGCGTCAACGAATTCCTGCGCGGGGACATCGATATTCTCGTGTCGACGGAGCTGTTCGAGGACATGGCGGCGTCCGTCGACGTGCACCTGCTCTGCAGCCAGGATCTCTGCCTCGTCGCGCCGCACGCCTTCGCCGGGGCGGGCTCGTCGCTGGCCGAGCTCGCCGAGGAGCTCCCGCTCGTGCGCGCTCCGGAGAATACGCGCATGCACGCCGCGATCGCGCGCTACCTCGCCATCTGCGGGGTCACGCCGCGGCGCGAACTCGCCTGCCGTTCGGTCGGCGCGACCATCGAGATCGTCAGGGCGGGGCGCGGGTGGACGCTGCTGCCGCCGCTCGCGATGAGCGCCCACCGCGACTTTCTCGACGTCATCTCGATCATCCCCCTGCCCGGCCGGCCGCCGGCGCAGACCATCGCGCTCGCCGCCGACCGCGACCGGTTTCTCGAAACGCCGGCCGCGATCGCGCTGGCCTGCCGCGGAGCGCTTCAGGAGCGTCTGCGGCAGGTGGCGTCCGGGCGGTCCGCCTCCGCGCTCGGAGCCGTGCGCGTCTACTGAGCCGGAGCCGGGGCGCGGAAGGTGGCGATGGACGCGTCGAACCGCGACGCGGGCCGGGGGACCGCAGCGCCGGCCGACGCGCTGCGGCGCATTCCCCGGGCGTATGCCGCCGCGTCGACGACGCCTTCCGGCAGAGCGTGGAGCGCGGCGAACGCGGTCGCGCCGCCGGATTCCAGAGCGCTGACCGCATCGACGTCGAGGGTGATCGGCGGATAGGAGCGCGGATCGGACCCGGCCGCGAGCGGCGGCCTGCGCGGCGCGCGAGCGACCGCGCGCTCATAGGCGTGGGCGATGGCGAGAACGCGCGCCTCTGAGAAATATGGACCGACGATCTGCGCGCTCGTCGGAAGTCCGGCCTCGTCGAAGCCCGTCGGCAGCGCGTGCGCCGGGTGTCCCGAGAGGCTGAAGATCGCCGTCGTCGAGGCGCCCATGAACGCCCGCACGGCGTCCGGATCGCGGTAGCTCGGCGCGGTGCGGAAGTTCGTCGGCATGATGAGCGCGTCGAATTGCGCGAAGAGCCCGTCGATCCCGCGCGCCAGCTCGCCCCGTCGCCGCAGGGCTGCGATGTAGTCGATGGCGCGGATCGAGGCGCCCATGGTCAGCGCTTCGCGCACCTCGCGGCCGATCTGGCCCGGATCGGCGCGGAAATCCGCTTCGTGGGCGCAGGCTCGCTCCGAGCCGCTGATCAGCACCGTCGTCTCGCGGTAGCGCGCCGGCGCCTCCGGCAGCGCGGCGTCCACGAGAATCGCGCCGGAGGCCGCAAGGACCGAGGCCAGTTCCTCGAGACCCGCGGCGACCGCCGGATCGAGCGTGACGCCCGGGAATTCGCGCACCACGCCGATGCGCAGGCCGGCGACCCCGTCCTGGAGCGTCGCCTCATAATCGGGCACGACGATGTCGACCGTCGCCGGGTCGCGCGGATCGACGCCCACGAGCGCCTGCAGCACGAGAGCGCAGTCCCGGGCCGAGCGCGCCATGGGCCCGATCACGTCGAGCGACCAGCTGTTGGGCAGCACGCCGAAGCGGCTCGCGAGCCCGTAGGTCGGCTTCAGGCCGTGCAATCCGCAGGCCGAAGCCGGGACGCGAATCGAACCGCCCGTGTCCGAGCCGAGCGCGTAGGTCGCGAGCCCCGCCGCCACGGCGGCCGCCGATCCGGTCGAGGAGCCGCCGGGAAAGTGGTCCGCCGCCCAGGGATTGCGGGCGTGCGGATGCGCGGCGTCGTGGAACTGGACGCCGAGCCCCGTGCCGTATTCCCAGGTGTTGAGTTTGCCCATGAGCACGCCGCCGGCGGCCCGCAGGCGCTCGACGGCGGCGGAGTCGAATTCCGTGACGTTGCCGGCGAGGAGCCGCGCATTGGCCGTCGTCGCAAGACCGCGCGTGGCGTAATTGTCCTTCACGCCATAAGGAACGCCAGCGAGCGCCGAGCGCCCGACGAGGGCCTCCGCGTCGATCGCCGCCCGCCGAGCGCCATCGGCGTCGACGACGAGATACGCGCCGGTCACGTGATCGACCTCGGCGATGCGCGCGAGCGTCGCCTCGACGAGATCGATCGGCTTCAGCGAGCCGCCTGCGAAGGCGTCGCGGGCCTCGGCGACGCCGAGATAGCACATGTCTTCTTGCGTCATCATACGGTCTCCTCGGCGCGAACGGAGAAAGGCTCGAGCTCGTCGGCGCGCGCGCAGCGGACGAGATGCGTTGGTGAAACGGGCGCGAGTTCGGGCATCCCGGCGGCGCAGCGCGGGAGCGCGTAACCGCAGCGAGGCGCGAAGCTGCATCCGGGCGGGAGCGCTGAGAGATCGGGAGGGCTCCCCTTGATCGCCTCGAGCCGCGTCCCGACGAGCTCCGAGGTCACGACGGAGCGCAAGAGACCGCGCGCGTATGGGTGTCCCGGACCGGAGAGCACGTCCTCTGTCGACCCGTGTTCGACGAACCGCCCGGCGTACATGACGGCCACCTCGTCGGCGATCTCGCAGGCGACGCCGACGTCGTGGGTGACGAAGAGCGTCGCCATCCCGAGTTCGCGCTGCAGATCGCGCAGCAACAGCAGCACCTGAATCTGCACCGTTGCGTCGAGCGCCGTCGTCGGCTCGTCCGCGATCAGCACCTTCGGCCGGCAGGAGAGCGCGAGCGCGATCATCGCGCGCTGGCGCAGCCCGCCCGAGAGCTCGTGCGGATAGGCCTCGAGCCGGCGCGCGGCGGAGGGCACCTGCACCAGTTCGAGCAGGTCGAGCGCGCGTCGGCGCGCGGTCTCCCAACTGACGTTCTCGTGGGCGCGGACCGTCTCCGCGATCTGGCGCCCGATGGTGAAGGTGGGGTCGAGCGCGGTCGCGGGCTCCTGGAAGATCATCGACACGAGCGAGCCGCGAATGCGCGGGAGCTCGCGCTCGCGCAGTGCGAGAATATCGACCCCGTCGATGACGACCTTCCCGCGGATGGTGGCGCTCCTCGGCACGAGGCGCATCAGCGCGCGCATCGTCATGCTCTTACCCGAACCGGATTCGCCCAGCACGCACAGCACCTTGCCGGCCTCGAGCGTGAAGTCGACGCCGTGCAGGATCGTCGTGCGGCTGTCCGCGTTGCGGACCTCGACACGCAGGTCGGACACCTGCACCAGGGGAGAGGACGCGCTCATGACAGGGCTCCCGCGGTTGCGAGCCCGTGGCCCGAGCCCGGCGTCGCCGCGTGGCAGGCGACGGGGTGTGGTCCGGCGCCGAGGCGAGGCTCGACGCGCGCGCAAACCTCCTCGGCGATGGCGCAGCGGGTGCGGAAGCGGCAGCCGCTCGGCGGATCGATGGGGCTCGGCGGATCGCCCGAGAGCGGGGCCTGGGTGCGCCGCCGCTTCGGGTCCATGCTCGGGCGCGAGGCGAGGAGCGCCTGCGTGTAGGGATGGCGCGGGGATTCGTAGATTTCGGAGACGGGGCCGATCTCGACGACCTTGCCGAGATACATCACCAGAACCCGATCGCTGACGTAGCGCACGACGTTGAGATCGTGGGAGATGAAGACGTAGGTCAGCGACAATCGCTCGCGCAGGTCCTGGAGGAGATTGAGGATCTGCGCCTCGATCGACTTGTCGAGCGCGGAGACCGACTCGTCGAGGATCAGCAGGCGCGGCGACATCGCGAGCGCGCGGGCGATGTTGACGCGCTGGCGCTGGCCTCCGGACAATTCGTGCGGATAGCGCCCCGCGAACGAGTCGGGCGTCAACCCCACGAGCCCAAGCGTCTCGTGCGCGAGCTGGCGCGCCGTCGCCTTGCCGGCGCCCGCCGCGCGCGGCCCGAACGCGATCGTCTGCTCCAGCGTCAGGCGGGGATTGAGCGAAGCGTGGCTGTCCTGAAACACCATCTGCGCCGAGCGCTGCAATTCCCTGACGGTGAGCCCGTCGCGGGCGCCGATCTTCATGCCGTCGAAGACGATGTCGCCCGCGTCCTGTCGGGCGAGCTGCATCAGAAGCCGCGCCATCGTCGACTTGCCGCAGCCGGATTCGCCGACGACCCCGAGCGTTTCGCCCTTGGCGACCTCGAATCCGACGCCGTCGACGGCGCGCACCACGTCTCGCTTGGCGCCTGCGCCCCGGCTCTCGAGCGTGAAGTGCTTGACGAGCCCCTCGACGATGAGAAGGGGCTGGCGGGGGCCGCCGACGTCCGGCATCGGCGCGAGGAGCGCTTCGTCGGCCGGCGTCAACGCGCCCGTCGGAAGAGTTCTCTGCAACACGGGCTCACTCCTTCACGTTCAGCGCCTGCCGCAACCCGTCGGTCATGGTGTTGAAGCACAGCGAGGTCAGGAAGATCATCGCGCCGGGAATGACGGCGTTGATCGGCGCGACGTAGACGCTCTGGCGGAGGCTCGAGAGCATCAGCCCCCATTCGGCGTCCGGCGGGCTGACGCCGAGCCCGAGAAAGCTCAGGCCCGACGCGATCACGATCGAAATGCTGATCAGGCTCGAGGCGTACACGAAGATCGGCCCGAACACGTTCTTGAGAACGTGCCCGACGACAATCCGCGTCGCCGACGCCCCCGTCGCGGCGGCGGCCTCGACATAGGGCTGGGTGCGCACCTGCAGCGTGACGCTCTCGGCCACGCGGGCGATCGGCGGGATGAAGACGAGCGTGAGCGCGATCAGCCCGTTCACCAGACCGCCGCCGAGCGCTCCCGAGATCGCGACGGCGAGCAGGACCGAGGGAAACGCGTAGAACACGTCCATCGAG
This sequence comes from Microvirga sp., assembly GCA_022241475.1. Next base: position 31,456 of record JAKOMT010000010.1, read on the forward strand.
CGCATGACGCAGGTGTTGACCCAGCCCCCGGCGTAGCCCGCGAGCACGCCGAGGAACCCGCCGATCAGCGTCGCGACGACGACCGGCGTGAAGCCCATGAAGAGCGTCAATCGTCCGCCCCAGATCACCCGGCTGAGAAGATCGCGGCCGAGTTCGTCGGTGCCCAGGAGATGGCCCGGCGTTCCCGGCGGCTTGAGACGGTTGATGATGCTCGTCTGGTTGGGGTCGGCGGGGGCGATCCACGGCGCGAACAGCGCGGCGAGCGCGATCGCGACGAGGACGGCGCTCGCCACCAGCGTGACGGGATCGCGCCGCAGGCGGCGGCCCATATCGGCGAGAAGACCCCGGGAGCGGAGCGGCGCGGGCGCCGGGAGGATGGTCGTGGCGTTCTGGATCATGGTCAACCGCTCCCGCGCCGGGCGCTGTTCATGCGTGGATCGAGCGCCATTTGCAGGAGATCGACCGCGAGGTTTGCGAGGACGAAGAAGAGCGCGAGGACGAGGACCGTCCCCTGCATCAGCGGCAGGTCGCGCAGGAAGATCGCCGAGTTCAGGAGATAGCCCGAGCCCGGCCAGGCGAAGATCGTCTCGACCAGGATCGAGCCGCCGAGAAGGTTGGCGAATTGCAGCCCCATGATCGCGAGCAGCGCCGGGGCGGCGTTCTTGGCGACGTGCAGCACGATCCCGAACGGCCGTAGCCCCTTCGCCTCGAGCGCCTGCACGTATTCCTGCTGGAGCACTTCCGAAACCGCCGATCGCGTCGAGCGCGCGATCACGCCCGCGGGCACGGTCGCCAGCGTCAGCGTCGGCAGCAGCATGTGCGACAGCTGCGTCCCGAAGCCGTCGCCGGGATCGCCCATCCCCGTCGCGGGCAAGAGACCGAGCTCGACGGAGAAGACGATCACGAGCACGATGCCGAGCCAGTATTGCGGCACGGACATGCCCGAAATGCCGATCGCGCTGATGGCGCGATCGGACAGGCGCCCCGCCCTGTAGGCCGCGAGCGTCCCGAGAAGGACGCCCGCGACGCAGGCGAGCGCGATCGCGCCGGCCGCGAGCTGCAGCGTATTCGCGACGGCCGGGAGGACTTCGTCGATCACGGGCCGCCGCGTCGACAGCGACAATCCGAAATCGCCGGTGACGACCTTGCCGAGCCAGTAGAAATACTGGAGCGGCAGAGGTTGGTCGAAACCGTAGGCCGCCCTGATCTGCGCAGCCAGCTCGGGCGGCGTGTCGTCCGGGATGAGCGCGCTGGCCGGATCTCCCGGCGCGAGGTGCACCAGGAGAAAGCAGACCAGCGACACGCCGACGATGATCGGTACGGCGTATGCGAGGCGGAACAGGGCGAAGCGCAGCATGGCCTCAGGCCTCGATGTAGACGGGAGTGAAGTCGACGTACCAGTTCTGCGGCGCGACGAAGCCCTTCACCTTCGCGGCGAGCGCGCGCGGGTTCATGTCGTGGACCACCACGATCCAGGGCGCCTGATCCACGAGATATTCGTGCAGACGGGCCAGCGCCTCGTCGCGCTCGGTCGGATCGAAGGCCATCTGCGCGGCGCGGCCGAGCTCGTCCGCCTTCGGATCGGAGAAAAGCCCCCAGTTGTTGCCGTTGGGCGGGGCGCGGTCGCTCATGAAGGCGCTCATCAGGCCGAAATCGGGATCCTGGAAGGACCACGAATTGTTGAGCCCGAACGTCCCCGCATTGGGCGCGCCGTCGGCGCGGGCCGCGCGCCGCGAACGGAGCGCCTCCCAGTCGACGACCTCGATCTCGACGGCGAAGTAGCAAGCGTTGAGGTTCTCCTGGCAGATTTCCGACATCGGCATCGGCTGCATCTGGCCGGAGCCGGCCTGCGAGGTCAGGAGCTTGACGCGGCACGGATTGTCCGGCCCGTAGCCCGCCTCCTGCATCATGCGCCGCGCCTCATCGGGATCGTAGCGGATCTCGAAGGTCGGGGAGCCGAACCACGGGCTCGTATCGGCGACCATCCCCTTGGCGGGCTGCGCGACGCCGCCGAGGAAGCTCGCGACGCCATCGCGATCGATCGCGAGGTTGGCCGCGCGCCGAATGTTGATGTCGCGGAAGGGCGAGGTCTCGTGGAAGCTGAGCCAGAACGGCCAGACATGCGGGTAGACGTTCATTTCGATCCGCGCGCCAGACTGCTCGATGCGCGGGATCGTGTCCGGCGGCGGCGCCTCGACCCAGTCGACCTGGCCGGACAAAAGCGCTGCGACGCGCGTCGTCGGGTCGGGCATGGCGAAGAGCACGAGGCGGTCGACCTTCGGCACGCGGGCCTGATCCCAGTACTCGGCGTTCTTCACGAGTTCGGCGCGGTCGCGCGGCACCATGCGCACGAGCCGGAACGGCCCGGTGCCGGAGGGCTGTTCGGCGAACTTCGCCCAGTCGCCGCCGAGCGCCTCCCAATGGGCGCGCGAGGACATGCCGATTCGGTCGACCTTGTAGAAGAACATCGAATCCGGCGAGGTCGTCGTGATCGCGATCGTGTAGTCGTCGACCTTCTCGTAGCTCGCAACGTTCGAGACGAGGTTGCCCGCCTGATTGGCCTGCGACTGGTCGAATTGCGGCGACTCGCGATCGATCAGCTTGTCGAGGTTCCAGATCACGTCGTCGGCGGTGAAATCGGCCCCGTCGTGGAACTTGACCCCCTGGCGCAGCTGGAAAGTCCAGACCGTCCCGGTTTCGTCGATCTCGTAGCTCTCCGCCAGAGCGGGAACCATCTCGGCGGCGCGCTCGCCCTGGGAGAGATCCCAGCGCAGGAGGCCGTCATAGATGGTGTAGGTGATGAAACGGATGCCTTCCGCGCCCTGCGTCGCCATGCCCGTCGTCTGGGGAATGTCGCTGAGCGTCATCGCGACCCGCAGCACAGATTCTCCCTGAGCCGCCGCCGGCGCCGGCCCGACCCCGGCGAGAAGGCCCGCGGCTGCTCCCGCCTTGAGGAACGTGCGTCTATCCATGTCCGATCTCCCCGGTCCTTGTGCGCCGCAACGAATCTGCGGTCGTGGGGAGTTCAGCAGCAAACGATGTGCCACATGCAGAAGCGAGCGCTGCTCTGGCTGTCCCGGGCTCGCGGCGCTGCGACGCGAGGAAGCCGGCTTCAGAATTTGTGCAGTGCGGCGCGAAAACCGACAAGGTTTCGTTAAGCAATCGCTTAACGCGGCATGACCGCTTCAGCCCGCGGGGACGCGGCGAAGCCCGCCTTTTCGACGTTTACGCCGCACAGCCCAGCAAAGCCGCGCGCGGCCGCCCCGGCGTTCGGGGCGCAGGGGCCGCGCCGGGCAGTGGCATGTCGCTTGCTGCGGAAGCGCTCGTCGCAGGCACGACCTCGCAAGAGGCGTCGCGCACGAGGGGTGCGCCGCAAAGGAGACAATCGCATGGCTCGCAACGTCAACGGACCGCTCTACTACGAACGCCTCGGGCGATCCGGTCCCGTCATCGCCTTCGTCCATCCCAATCCGATGGATCAGTCCTGCTGGATGTTCCAGACGACGCATCTGTCGACCTGGTATCGCTGCATCTCGATCGACATTCCCGGCTACGGCCGCTCGCCGACGGCCGAGGAAGGCCTCAGCATGGACGACATGGCCGAGGCCTGCTGGGAGGCGATCGAGGACGCGTTCCCGGGGGAGGACGCGATCCTCGTCGGCTGCTCGGTCGGCTCGTCGCTGGTGCCCTACATGCACCACCAGAAGCCCGAGCGCACCAAGGCGCTGGTCGTCTGCGGCACGGGATACAATCCCGGCAAGGAATTCGCCGCGCGCCGCATCGCCGCCTATACGAAGTACGGCGTCGACTTCCGCTGGGAATACACCTTCCAGGATTTCAGCGCCTCGTTCCGGCAGACGCCGCTCGCGCATTATTTCGCCAACATGTTCGCCGAGCGCAACGAGTTCGCCGACGTCGACACGATCCTGCGTCAGTTCCATGCGCTGGCGAAGCCCGACGCGGAGGATCATCACGCGAAGATCGCCTGCCCGATGATCGTCCTCACCGGCAGCGAGGACAATTCGCATCAGCGGGCGTTCGACCTGCAGGACCGGGTGCCCGGTTGCGAATTGCGGGTGCTGCCGGGCGCCGGCCACGCCTGCCAGATCGAACAGCCGTGGCTGTTCAACAAGTTCATGATCGAATTCCTGATGCGCCACGGCCTCTTCCCGGAGACGCCGCGTCCGTTGTCGCCGGCGTTCTGAGACGCCTCGCGATCAAGCCTTCGGCGACGGCTCGCGCCGCGCGCCGAAGGCGAACAGGGCGGCGGCCGCGGCCATCAGGACCGCGTTGATCCACACGGCCCCCTCGTGCCCCAGCGTCGTCGCGTCGTAGATCAGGCCGACGAAGAGCGGCGCGACGACGAAGCCCGCGTCTCCGACCGCGCGCTGCACGCCCATGGCCGGCCCCTGCAATCCGCGCGGCATCTGATCGGCGAGCGCCGCGCCGACCGAGGGGCCGTTGAACGCGCCCGCGATCCCCATCAGCGCCAACGCCGACCAGAACGTCGCAAGATCCTGCGCGACGGCGATCATCGCGAGCGAGACGGCCGTCGCCACCGTCGACCAGATCGTGACGACGCGCGAACCCACCCGGTCGATGACCGGCCCGACGACCGGCAGAATCACGAAATTCGCCGTCGCGATCAGCGTCAGCGCGAGGCCGATCTCCTCGACGGGCATGCCGAAGGTCGCCGCCCCGATAAGCGGGATGGTGACCCATTGCGAGGCCGTGCGGGTGAAGAACACCCCGAAATTGATCAGGCTCAGGAAGAGGAAGGGCGGCGAAGTGAGAAACCTCCGCAGGCTCGGAGGCGGGGCGCCCGGGGATTCGTGCGCGAGCGGCTCGTTCGTCGGCTCGTCGAAGCAGAAGATGGCCACGAGGAGCGCGACGAGCGCGACGATCCCGAACGCCCAGAACGGAGCCGCGTAGCCGAACCAGGCGACGAGAAAGCCGCCTATGCCCGGTCCGATGCCGACCCCGAACAGCAACCCGCCCTGATAGAGCGCCATGATCCGGCCACGCTCGCCGACCCGCGAGATCTGGACGAGAACGGTCGCCGACACCGTCATATAGACGCCCGATCCGACGCCCTGAACGAAACGCCAGAAGAGGAGCGGCGCGAATTCGTCGGCGAGCGCCGCCCCGAAGGCCCCGACGACGATGATCGCCGGGCCGAGACACATGAACGGCCGGCGGCCCCAGCGCTCGGAAGCCATCCCGGCGGGGATGTTGGCGACGAGCCGGCCGACGCCGAACAGCGTCACCATCATGCCCACCAGCGCCCCGCTCACGTTGAACTGCAACGCGTAGAGCGACATCATCGGCACGACCATGCCGTTGCCGGCCATTACGAGCACGATGAGCGCGAGGATCGGGCCGATCTGGGCGATACGAAGCGGCGAGCGGGTTTGCGGGGCCTTCTGAAGCACGGGATTTCCCTTAACGGAGGGCGACGGAACCCTCCCGCTCGCGCAATCGGCGTGCCAACGCACCGCCCGTCCTCCGCCGGACGGGCTCAATAGGCGATCGAAATCCCCGCGAGCGCCATCACGCCGCCCGCCACGGCTCCCGCGAGGACGGGCAGGAACCACGAGGACAGGAGCCGGATCGCGGTGAAGCGCCAGCCCATGATCGGGAGCTCGAAGGCGAGCAGACGATGCAGGGCGAAGACCGACCAGGCGGTCAGCAGCGCCACCATCTGCGCCGCGCCGGCGCCCGCATGCCAGAAGACGAGCGCGAGCGGCATCGTCACCGTCGGCCCGCCCGGCAGGAAGGTTCCGATGAGCGAGGCGATGAGAACGCCCTGAAATCCGGTCTCGGCGCCGATGCTGCCCGCGACGAGGGATTGCGGGATCAACTGGCCGATGAAGCCCGCCGCGATCAACGCGATCGGCAATCGCAGCACCAGCGGCGAGCCCTGCGCGACGACGAAACGCGCGGCGGGCCGCACGCTTTCCGGCCGCTTGATGGAGGTCGCGAGCGCGACGAGCGCGGCGGCGGCGGCGAGGATGAGGACGCCCGTCATCATGTCGGGATCCTCGACAGGGCGATGGCGGGATGCCGGCCGATGGCGCGGGCGAGAAAACCCGCGAGGATCGGCAACGGAAGGCTCACGAGGAACCGCAACAGCGAGAGGTCGAGCCCCAGAAACGGCGTTTCGAAAATGATCACGCGATGGACGCCCACGAGGGACCAAGCGGTCACGTAGGCGACGAGCGCACCGATATCGGCGCCCGCGACGTACAGGGCGTAGACGAGCGGGAAGGACGTGAACGGGCCGCCGGGCGTCACGAGCCCGAGCGCGCAGGCGAGGACGAGGCCGCGAAACCCGGATTGCCCGCCGAGACGCCGGGCCACCGCCTCCCGCGGCAGAAGCTGTTGCATGAAACCGCCGATCACCAGCCCCGCGAGAACCTGCGGCGCGAGGAAGGCGAGGAGGGCCAGGGAGCCCAGCGCCGCCGACCATGCGGCCCCTGCCCCGTCACGCAGCCACACGGCGGCTCCGCTGACGCATGCGATGACGACGAAGGCGAGCGTCAACCGGTCGATGCCGGCGCCTCGCTTCGATTTCTTTGTTTCGCTCACCTGAACGCGCTCCGTATCCGACGATGGGCCTTAAGGGCCGCCGGCGCTTTCCGGCGAAGCCCTCTCGCGACGCGACTTAGCAAGTCGCGGGCCAGCCCGGCGGCCGGCGCGCTGGCCGGCCGCCGCTCGTGGATGCGGGGAAAGTTGACGGCCTGACTACGGCGTTCAGGCGGTCCCGCCCGCCGCAGCCGTCTGTGCGCGCTTGGCGATGATCTGACGCGCGACGGGGATCAGGAACAGGCCGATCCCCACGATCGTCGCATAGAGGTCCGGCGCGATCAGGAACAGGGCCGAGATCACCAGCAGGCCCCGTTCGTACCAGTACAGGGGCGCCATCATCCAGTTGGTGATCGCCGCCGACAGGGCGAGGATACCGAGCATCGCTCCGCCCGCCGCCAGCACGAAGGCGGGGATCGTGAATTCCGGCGTCACGAGCAGAAGCGCCGGCGAGAACACGAAGACGAACGGCACGAGCGCCTTGCCCATGCTCAGCCGGAAGGCGGTGTTGCCGGCCTTGAACGCGTTCGCGCCGGCGATGCCCGACGCCGCATAGGCCGCGAGCGCGACGGGGGGCGTCACGTCGGCGAGCACGCCGAAGTAGAAGACGAAGAAGTGCGCCACGAGCGGCTCGACGCCGAGCATGGAGAGGATCGGCGCGGCGACGGCCACCATGATGATGTAGTTCGCCGTCGTCGGGATGCCGCATCCCATCAGCACGCACACGACCGCCGTCATCATCAGCGTGAAGAGCAGCGTGATCGAATGCACCGTGATCAGTTCGAACGGCAACACGCCGAGCACGGCGTGCACGTCCTGCGCCCAGCCCTGCGCGATGCTCGTGACCATGAAGGCGATCTTGAAGCCGACGCCGGTGAGCGTCACGACGCCGATGATGACGCCGACGAGCGCCGCCGCCGCCGTGATCGAGAGGGATTGCTTGGCGCCGGAGACGAAGCCCTCCCAGACTCCGAGCGCCGTCTCGACCGCGCCGCGCGCGAGTCCGTGGGCCACCACCGACTGGATCGCCAGCACGATGATGCACGAGGCGATCGCCCAGAAGGCCGCGTAGAACGGCGTGCGTCCGCTCATCAACAGGAAGATGAGGAGGATCAACGGGAAGACCGACAGCCAGCCCTTCTTCAGCACGAGCAAGACGTTCGGCAGCTCGTCCTTCGAGAGGCCGCGCAGACCGAGACGACGCGCCTCGAGATGGACCTGCAGGATGACCCCGAAGAAATGCATGAAGGCCGGCACGATCGCGGCGATCAGGATCGTCGTCAGGGGCACGTTGAGATATTCGATCATCAGGAACGCGACGGCGCCCATGACCGGCGGCGTGATCTGCCCGCCCGTCGACGACGCGGCCTCCACGGCGGCCGCGAAGTGGCGCGGATAGCCGATGCGGATCATCGCCGGGATCGTGAGCGACCCCGTCGTCACGGTGTTGGCGATCGAGGAGCCCGAGATCGAGCCGAGCAGCGCCGAGGACACCACGGCCACCTTCGCGGGACCGCCGGCGAACCGGCCGGTCGCGGCCGTCGCGATGTCGATGAAGAGCTGTCCGAGGCCGATGCGGGTTGCGAGAACGCCGAACAGCACGAAGTGGAAGACGTAGGTGGCGATGACGCCGAGCGCCGTGCCGTAGATGCCCTGCGAGGTGAGGTAGAGGTGGTTGACGATGTTCGCCCAGTCCGCGCCCGGATGCACGAGTATGCCGGGCATCGACTGACCGAAATAGGCGTAGGCGATGAACATGAGCGCGATGAAGGGCAGCGGCCAGCCCATCGAGCGGCGCACGGCTTCCAGCAACACGACGATCAGCACCGTGCCCATCGCGAGGTCCAGCGGCAGCGGATTCCCGACGCGGAAGGCGAGTTGCTCGTAGATCCAGGGCACGTAGAGCGCGGAGACAGCGCCGGCGATCGCGATGATCCAGTCGTAGAGCGGCATCCCCAGCGGCGCGAGAAGGCCTGGCCTGGTGCGGCGCCCGCCGAAGGCCGAGAAGCTGATGAACAACAGGAAGACCGTCACCGCCATATGGACGCCGCGATGCGTCGTGGCGCGCGGGATGCCGTATCCGGCGGTGTAGAAGTGATAGGCGGACAGGCAGAAGAGCATGATGCCGGAAATCAGCGTCAGCGCTCGCCCGACCTCGCGAAACCTCAGCTCGGGATCGAATTTCTCTTCGATGGCCTTGAGCTCTTCGTTCGTCAACCGCCGCGCCTCGGCGTCTTCCGTCTTCACCGACATGATGCCCCGCAATCAGTTGTCGGGGCGCGCGCCGGTCGGCGCGCGCCCCTGATATCGAACACTCGCAGCAAGGCTCTCCCGAGCCGCTTACTGGATCAGGCCCGCTTCCTTGTAGAAGCGCTCGGCGCCCGGATGCAGCGGGATGCCGACGCCCTCGAGGGCGGTTTCGGTGCGGATCGACTTACCCTTGGCGTGGCCCGAATCGAGCAGGCGACGCGTGTTGTCGTTCCACATGGCCTTGGTGACCTCGTAGATGACCTCCTCCGGCTGGTCGCTCGTCGTGATCCACTGCGCGCCGACGGCGAGCGTGGCGACGTCCGCGTCCTGGCCGTTATAGGTTCCGGCGGGAACGGTGTCGGTGGCGAAGAAGCCGTACTTCTCACGGATCGCCGCAGCGCCGTCGCCGTCGATCGGCACGAGCTTGATGTCGTGCTGGCTGGCGAGCTCCGCGATGGCGCCGGCCGGGAAGCCGCCCACGAAGAAGAACGCGTCCATCTGGCCGTCGCGCATACGGTCGGCGGCCTGGTCGGGCTTGAGGAACTCGGCGGTGACGTCGGACTCGCTCAGGCCGTAGCCCTCGAGAACGATGCGCGCGTCGACCAGCGTGCCGGAGCCCGGCTCGTCGAGCGAGACGCGCTTGCCGCGAAGGTCGGCGACCGTCTCGATGCCGGACGCGGCGCTCGCGACGAGGTGGAGGCTCTCGGGGTACAGGTTGGCGATGGCGCGCAGCTTGTCGGCGGCGGGCCGGCCTTCCCAGATGCCCGTGGCCGTGTAGGCCCAGGTCGCGACGTCCGACTGGACGAAGCCGCTCTCGAGCGCGCCGCCCATGATGGCGTTGACGTTGCCGACGGAACCGTTCGAGGCGACGGCCGTCGCCACCATGCCGGGCACGCCGCACGAGCCGCCTTCGGCGCATTCGCGAGAACCGGGCGGGTTCGAGATGGCGTTGGCGAGCAGGCCGCCGATCGGATAGTAAGTTCCGGCCGTGCCGCCCGTGCCGATCCGGAAGAACTTCAGGTCCTGCGCGACCGCCGGCCCCGCGAAGACGGCTGCGGCGAAGGCCAAGCCAAACAGCGTTTTCGTGCGAAATGACATTTGTGTGCCCCTTTTCTGGAGAATGGGGGCAATCTGGACCGGAATGCGCTGCCCGTAAAGCGCTGACCTGTGGAAATTTTCACGGCAGGCGCGCCGCATTCTTCTGCGATGCACAAAACAACACGAACCCGCGCAGCGATCATGCCGTCGCCGTGATCAGCCCTCGCGCCGCGAGCGCGGAGAACAGCGACGTCACATCCTCGGTAATGCGTTCGCGCGCAACGTCCGGGAAGGCGTCGCCGACCGCTCCCGCCGCCTCGTCGGGGCTGACGGGCTCGTCGAGCAACCGCCAGAGGCCCGCCCCGAGCGCGTTCAGGTGCAGGATCGATTGCTCGCGGGGGTCGCACAGGAACAGTCCGTCGCCGAGACGGCGCACGGCGACGTTCGCCGAGCGCAGATAGCGCGTGCTCCGGTCGATGGGTTCGGCCGGCCCCGCGCCTTCGCGCCCCCGCCACGGTTCGAACGGCTCGGCGGGCCCGTCGGGCCGGTGGATCGCGCCCGGGTGCGCGAAAGCCGCGAAGATGGTCGCGGCGGCCTCGTCGAGATCGGAATAGACGAGCCGCATGCAGGGCGCCCGCGCATGCATCGCGGCCATGCGGTCGACGATGAGCGCAGGATCGAGATCGCGCGCGAGGTTCTGGCTGACGAGCAGCCTCAGCGCGTCTTCCGGGCGCGCGGCGAGCAATTGCGCCGGTCCGTCCTCGCGCCGGTCGAGCAACAGGATCGCGCCAACCGGCGCGCGTTCGCCGCGCGGCGCGAGACCCGGAGGATCGAGATACAGGTAGCGCCCGTCCGAAGGACCGGAGCGCTCGGCGACGAGACGAGCCAGCGCCTCGCCGGCCCGCTCCGGGACGGGCAGGCGCAGGCGCGGAGCGATCCCGGGCGCGATCCCGCAGCCGTCTGCCGCGTCGACCGGCAGCGCGTCGTCGCAGAAAAGCCTCGCGCCTTCCGCCGCCAGCCGCGCCGCGAGCGTGCTCTTGCCCGCGCGGCTCGGCCCGGTGAAGACGACGAGGCGCCCGCCGATCTCCACCGCGCCGCAATGCAGGCAGAGCAGGTCCGGGCGCGTCTCCAGCCAGCCCTGCAGGAGATCGACGCCGAGGGAACACACCGCTTCGACGTCGGTCAGCCCGGAGATCGGCTCTTCGAGCCATGGCGAGTCGATCCGGAAACCGTACTCGTCCCGCCCGACCGACGCGGAAGCGGGCGTCGCGGCCGCGTTTGCGTCCTCTTCCGACATCGGCCAGCCCCGCAGGATTGCGGCGAGCGTCGTCGCCACGGGCGCGGCGTCGCGCAGATCGAGCGCGACGCCGCCGATGCTGAGGCGCCGAGGCTGCGTCATCAGCCGCGCCTGCCCGAGCGGCGGCGGCCGTCGCTGCGCGACGGTCGGCTGAAGCTCGCCCGGCTGAAGCTCGCGCGGCTGTAGCCGGAGGCGCGGGCCTCGCTCACGGACAACGCGACGGGGGCGAGATAGACGGCTCCGGCGGCCAGCCCGAGCTTGAGGAACATGGCGCGGCGGGTCAGCGTCTTCGTCTCGCCGTCGCGGCGGTCGGCGTTCGTGTCGGACATCGTCGTCTCCTTCTTGCGACGGGCCGCGATCGCGACCCTTCGAGACAAGAACGGGGCGCAGGCGCGATTTATTCCGTGGCGGTCGAGAAAATCGTCGCGCCGCTTTGCGCGCCGCAGAAGCCGGAGGCGTCGATCAGCCCGTGTCCGAACACCGGATCGCGCCCCGGCTCGCCGAGATCGACGGCGTCCCGCGCGAGGCGTTCGATAATCTGATCGAGGCTCGCCTGCGGATCGGCGACGCGCGCCGCGCCGATCGCGGCCGTGACGAACGGCGTCGCGTACGACGTCCCCGAGCGCAGCCGGCCGCCCGAGATCGAAGCCGCCGTCCACAACCTCACGCCCGGCGCCGCGAAGGCGACGTGCTCGCCCGACGCCGCCTGCCGGAAGGCGCGGCTGCGGGCGTCGATCGCGGTCACGGCGACGACGGCCGGATCGGCGGCGGGATAGGCGGGCGGCGCGGCGGGTCCGTCATTGCCGGCTGCGGCGACGAGGGCGATTTCAGCCTCGCGCGCGGCCGCGAGCAGGCGCGACACGAGCGCGTTCGACGGGCCGGAGAAGCTCATGTTGATCACGTCGACGCGGCGCGTGACGAGCAGGTCGAGCGCGCGCACGAGCGCGAAGGCGTCCGCCGCGTCGCCGCCCCGCGCGGCGTGGAAGGCGTCGATCGCGACGAGCCTCGCGTCCGGCAACAGGCCGGGAGTGCGCGTGTCGGGCGCTCCGACGAGCAGCGCCGCGACGGCCGTGCCGTGCATGCGGGCGGAGCCCGGCCGCTCGTCCGTGTCGAGCGCCACGACCTCGACGTCGCGATCGGCGAGCGCGGCGTGGTCGGGATTGAGGCCAGTATCGATCATGCCGATGGTCGGGCGCGCAGGACAACCGCCGCTCGCGGCCCAACCGATCATGGCGAAGGCCGCGCAGCCCTCGGGACCGCAGGGAAACTCGTCGGGGCGATAGAGATGGTTGAGATCGATCTCGGCCTCGGGGACGATCGCCGCGACCCGCGCCCGCGCCTCCTCCAGGCTGCGGCCGGCGGGAGCGCGCAGACGCGCGGCGATCGCGCCTATGGCGGCGACGGGCGCGCGGCCGAGAACCTCGAAGCCATCCGCCGCGATGCGATCGAGCGCCGCGTCGTCGGGAGCGGAGACGACGAATTCGGGCGGCGGCGCCGGAGGACGGGCGCGCGCGCGGCGCGGCGGGTAGCCGCTGAAACTCGCCGAGAACCCCGAGGCCCGCGCCTCGCTCAAAGGCAGAAGCAAGGGCGCCGCGTAAGCGACGCCGGCTCCGAGCCCGAGTCCGCGCAGGAGATTTCGCCGTGTCGGGCGCGCCCGGTTTTCGCCACTGGCCATGTATCGCCCGCCTTTTCCGCGATCCGCCGAAGACGATATAACGTGACGGAACCGTATTTCATTCCGCGCGCTCGGGGAATAAATCGCGTTCCCGATCCGTTATGGACGCGAAGGATCGGAGCCGGAAGGCGAGAGGAGAGCCGTGACGCATCCGCTGGGCCATCGCATCGTCGCGCTGCTGCCGCGCCTGCGGGGCTTCGCGCGCGCGCTCACGGGCGACCCGGTCGAGGCCGACGACCTCGTGCAGGCGACCTGCGAGCGCGCTCTGCGCGGCGCCGACGGGTTCGAGCCGGGCACGCGGCTCGACAGCTGGCTCTACCGGATCATGCGCAATGCGCGCATCGACGACGTTCGACGCGCCCGGCCCGTCGCGCCGCTGGAGGAATCCGGCGTCGCCGAGACGGTCGCGGGCGAGGACGGCCGCGAGATCGCCGAGACGCGGCTGTTCGCGGGCGAAGTCGGCGCCGTGATCGCGGCGTTGCCGCGCGAGCAACGCGAGGCGCTCGTGCTCGTCTGCGTCGAGGAGATGAGCTACCGGGAGGCGGCGGAGACGCTCGGCGTCCCGGTCGGAACCGTGATGAGCAGGCTGTCGCGCGCGCGGCGCGCGGTCGCGGACGCCATCGAGGCGACGCCGCGAACGGCGGAGAGACGGACATGAACGCCGGCGAGGAGTACGACGACGAAATGCTGATGGCCTATGCCGACGGGGAGCTGCCCGAGGCCGAGCGCGCCGCGATCGCCCGCGCCGCTGCGGCGGATCCGACCGTCGCCGCGCGCATCGCCTCCTTCACCCGCTCGCGGGCGGCGGTGAAGGAGGCGTTCGCGGCGCTGCACGCGGAGCCCGCGCCCGCGCGGCTCACCGCCGCCGCGCTGGCCGGCGGCGAGCGCATCGTGAGCCTCGCCCCGCGCCGGCCGGCCCTTCGGGCGCGGTTCACGCTGCCGCTCGCCGCCGCGATCGCCATCGGCGCGGGCCTCGTCGGCTTTCTCGCCGGCCGTGTCACTGAGCCGTCTGCTGGCGCGGGGCTCGAGGCCTATGACGGCGCCTTCGCGGCGCTGACGCAGACGCGCTCGGGCGTGACGCTTCCCGTCACGATCGACGGGCGCGACGCGCGGGCGACGGCCATCGTGAGCTTCGAAGCCGGCGGGAGCTATTGCCGCGTGGCGCTCTTCGCCTTTGACGAGGGTAGCGCCCAGCGCGGGGTCGGCTGCCGGGAGGAGAGCGGATGGCGGGCGACGCTCGTCGTCGCGGAGGGCGCGAGCGGCGCCTTCGGCCCGGCCTCGGCCGCCGGAATCGAGATCGTCGAGGCGACGCTCGACGCGCTGGAAGCCGGCGCCGCGCTCGACCCCGACGCCGAGGCGCGCGCCATCGCCGGCGGGTGGCGCTGAGACGGGCCAATCCCGAAAAGCGGATTTCGCCATGCGCGCCGGGTTGGCGCGACGCGCCCGCCTCGTCTAGCGTCGCGCCTCGACAACGGGGAGCGCGCCATGAATCACAGTCTCGACAATCACGGTCTCGATATCGGCCCGATCGACGACGAGATCCGCGATCTCCTCGCGCCCGGCGGCGTGCTGCGGGCGGGGATCAACCTGTCGAACTTCCTCCTCGTGACGAGCCGCGCGGCCGACGGGACTCCGCAAGGGGTGTCGCCCGACATGGCGCGAACGTTGGCGGACCTGCTCGGCGTCGACTTGACCTATGTTCCCTACCCCTCCCCCGGACCTCTCGCCGACGACGCGGGATCGGGAAACTGGGACGTCGGGCTGATCGGGGCCGAGCCGCAACGGGCGGAGTTCATCGCCTTCACGCCGGCCTATTCCGAGATCGAGGCGAGCTATCTCACGCCGCCGGGATCCACGCTCGCCAGCGTCGAGGAGGTCGACCGGCCGGGCGTGCGCATCGCCACGACCTCGCGCACGGCGTACGGCCTCTGGCTCGAGCGCAACATCCGCCACGCCACGCTGGTGATGGGCAAGACTTTCGACGAGGCGCTCGACGCCCTTCGCGAGGGGCGAGCCGACGCGCTTGGCGCGCTGCGCGCAGGATTGCTGAAGGATCGGGAGCGTTTTCCCGGCGCGACGATCATGCCCGGCCGCTTCATGGCGGTGCGACAGGCGATCGGGACGCCGCGAGCGCGCGAACGCGCCCTGCCCTTGCTCGAGCGCTTCGTCGCGCAGGCGGTGTCGACGGGGCTGGTCGCCCGGCTGATCGAGAAGCACGGCGCCGACGGGCTCGCGGTCGCCCGCGACTGAAGCGCCGAAGCGCCGGGCGGCGAGATCCGCCCGGCCAGGCGAAGGCCTGTCAGTATTTGGGCTTCTTGCCGGGTCCGCCGGGGCCGCTCTTCCCGGGGCCGCCCTTGCCGGGGCCGCCCTTGCCGGGCCCGCCGAATCCAGGCTTGCCGAAGCCGCCCTTGTTGGGGCCGCCTTTGCCGAAACCCTTGCCGGGGCCGCCCTCGCCGGGGCCGCCCTTCTCGAAGTTGCGGCGGTGCGCGGCGTTGGGGCCGCGCGTCAGGTTGGGCGCCCCGTCGAGCGCGGTGACGCGAACGTCGCGACCGACCATGCTACGTTCGCCGATCGCCTCGACGAAGCGCTCGGCGGCGCCGGCGGCGATCTCCACATAGGTCTCGTCCGGGCGCATCTTGATCGCGCCAATGTCGTTCTTCACCAGCCCGCCGGCCTCGCAGATCGCGGGGATCAGCCAGCGCGGCTCGGCGCCGCGGTTGCGGCCGACGTCGAGGGAGAACCAGCGGCTCCCGGAGAACGCCTCGCGCGGCGGCGCCTCGTCGCGCGATCGCTTGCGCGGCGCTTCGAGGCGGACCTCGACGAGGTCTTCGGGCGCGGAGCGTCCGGCGCGCAGGAGACGAAGGTAGGCGGCCGCGAGCCGGTCCGGCGCGTGCTGCTCGAGCAGACGCGCGACGAATTCGGCTTCGTCCTCGGCGACGGGCGCGGCCAGCGCCTGATCGGCGAGATCGCGTTCATCGTCGCGCCGGCTCACCTCGTCGGCCGAGGGCGCGGGAGCCCATTCGGCGACGATCCCGGCTTCGTCGAGCAGGCGTTCGGCCTTGCGACGCGCGTTGTAGGGCACGATCAGCGCGCTGACGCCCTTGCGCCCGGCCCGTCCCGTTCGGCCGCTGCGGTGCAGGAGCCCCTCGCGATTGGCCGGCAGGTCGGCGTGGATGACGAGTTCCAGATTGGGCAGATCGATGCCGCGCGCGGCGACGTCGGTCGCGACGCAGACGCGGGCGCGTCCGTCGCGCATCGCCTGCAGCGCGTGCATGCGCTCGGATTGGCTCAGTTCTCCCGACAGGGCGACGACGGAAAAGCCCCGGTTGCCGAGCCTCGCCGAGAGATGGTTCACCGCCGCGCGCGTGCCGCAGAACACGAGCGCGTTGCGCGCCTCGTGGAAGCGCAGCACGTTGATGATGGCGTTCTCGCGATCCGTCGGCGCGACGACGAGCGAGCGATACTCGATATCGACGTGCTGGGACTGTTCGGCGGTCGTCTCGATGCGCGCGGCGTTGCGCTGGTAGCGCTTGGCCAGACGGGCGATGCCGGGCGAGACGGTGGCGGAGAAAAGCAGCGTCCGGCGCTCCGCCGGCGCGGCGTCGAGGATGAACTCCAGATCCTCGCGGAAGCCGAGATCGAGCATCTCGTCCGCCTCGTCGAGCACGACGGCGCGCAGGGCCGACATGTCGAGCGCGTTGCGTGAGATATGGTCGCGCAGGCGCCCGGGGGTACCCACCACGATATGCGCGCCGCGTTCCAGCGCGCGGCGTTCGCTGCGCATATCCATGCCGCCGACGCAGGACGCGAACACGGCGCCGGTGTCCTCGTAGAGCCAYTGCAGTTCGCGCCGGATCTGCATCGCCAGTTCGCGCGTSGGCGCGACGACGAGGGCGAGCGGCGCGCCGATCAGGTTGAAGCGCTCGTCATCCCCGAGCAGCGTCGGAGCGATCGCAAGGCCGAAGGCGACGGTCTTGCCGGAGCCCGTCTGKGCGGAGACGAGCGCGTCGCCGTCCCCCATCGCGGGTCCGAGCACCGCCTCCTGAACGGGCGTGAGCGCTTCGTAGCCCTTGGCTGCGAGCGCTTTTGCGAGGGGCGGCGCGACGCCGGCGTATTCGGTCATGGTCGTTCTTTCGAGTCTTCAAGCGAGAGGTTCTGGAAATGTGCGGGCCGCATGCGCGGATTATGCGGCGGCCGGGCGCAATCGGCGCGCCTTGGCTGCGGATGTCAAGCATCTATGCGCCCGGAATGCGGCTGTTTGCGGCTCAACGGCGGGGAAGGAGCGGCAAAGCGGCGGCGTCGAGCGCGCCGTCGAGCGGCAGGCGAAAATCCGGATGCGAGCCGGCGAGCCCAGTGACGCGCAGCGGATTGTAGAGACACAGCCAGGCCGGGTCCTCCTGCAGCGCCCGGAAGGCGCGCGCATAGGCGACCGCGCGACGCGTCTCGTCGGGCTCGCCGCGCCCGGCGTCGATCGCCGCCTCGACCGCCGGGTTGCGGTAACCGCGCCACCAGGGCCCGGGCGCGCGGGAATCGAGCTTCTCCCTCAGAATCCGGAAGGTCGAGAGCGGGCTCGAATCGAAGACGCACAAATCCCCGGCCTCGCCGCTGGACACGAGCCGCGCATAGGCGGCGCGGTCCTCGTGTATGCGAACGTCGATGGAGATCCCGGCGGGCGCGACCCGTTCGGCGAGACAGGCCGCGAGCGCCGGCGCCTCGTCCGGCATGGAGGTGGGGCAATCGAGGGTCAGGCGAAGTCCCCTGCCGTGACCGCCCTCGCCATATCCGGCGTCCTCGATCAACGCGCGCGCCGTCGCGAGATCACGATCGGGCGCCGGGCCGGCGAGCGCGCCAAGATGCAGCGGGCTCACGAAGCCCGCGAGCGGCGCGGCGGCTCCGCCCGTGGCCGTGCGGGCGATCGCCTCGCGGTCGACGGCGAGATCGAGCGCGCGGCGCAGGCGCGGATCGGCGAGCGGGCCGCGCGCGGCGTCCATCATCACGATGACGCAGACCGGCGAAAGCGTCTCGACGCGCGTCGCGCCGGCGGCGTCGAGCGCGCGACTCGCGTGAAAGTCGAGCCCCGTGGCGACCCCGGCGCGCCCGTCCAGCAGCGCCGCGAGGCGCGCAGCCGGATCGGGCTCTGCGCGCCAGAGGAGTTCGTAATGCGCCGGCGGCGTCCCGGAATCGTGGGCGTCGAAGCGGCGCGCGAGAATCTCGCCGGGCGTCACGCGAACGAACCGGTACGGCCCTGCGCCGACCGGCGCGCGGGTCCGTCCCGCATCGAGCGCTGCGAAAGACGAGGGAGCGGCGATATAGGCCTGCGCCAGCAGATCGAGAAAATCCGCCATCGGTTCCTTCAGACCGACGCGCAGCGTCTGCGCGTCCTCCGCGACGATCTCGGCTCCGGCGAGATACGGCGCCCAGACCCCGCCCGCGCCGAGCGCGGCGCTCCTGTCGGCGCGGCTCATGCGCAGGAGCGACAGCCGCACCGCCTGCGCGTCGCAGGGCGAACCGTCGTGGAAGATCAGGCCCGGCCGCAGCCGGAAGCGCCAGAGGCGGGCGTCTCGCGATACGCTCCAGCTCTGCGCGAGCCGGGGCGCGAATCCTCCCTTAGCCAGGCCGCCGGGCGTCCGCACGACGAGCGTGTCGTAAACGGCGCGCAGGAGCGCGATTTCGTCGGGATCGTCCGAGCAATCGTGCGGATCGCCCAGCGGAAGGCGGGCCTGGAGGATCGTGGCGGAACTCAGCATCGGTGGCCTTCGCGAACTGCGCCGAGTTCTAGCATGCGAGAGCGGCGGATCGCCACCGGGCGGACGATCCGGGACGGCGCGTCGCCGCCCCGGTCGGTTCAGTGATTATGCCCCGTTCCATGCCCCGTTCCATGCCCGCCCTGGCCATGGCCGTCGTGACCGGCGCCCGGCGCCGTGCGCGAGCCGAGCGGCGCGACGGCGTAGGTCACCGTCACCTCGCCCGCGCGCTCGAAGACGAGCGTGCCGGACACGTTCGAACCCTCGGCGACCGGGGCGGAGAGGTCCATCATCATGACGTGAAAGCCGCCCGGCGCGAGTTCGACCGTTTCGCCGGCCGGGATTTCGAGCCCGCCCGAGACTTCGGCCATGCGCGCGACCCCGTCGACCATTTTCATGGAATGGACTTCGAAGCGCGAGGCGACGCTCGTCGAGCCGCCGATCAGGCGGTCGGCCTCCGCGCCGTTGTTGGTGATGCGCATGTAGCCGCCGGCGACGCGCGCCCCGCCGGGCGTCGCCCGCGTCCAGGGAATTTCGACGACGATGTCGCCTGCGGTGAAGGTCTCGGCTGAAACGACGGTCGGGGCGAGAACGAGGGCGGCGGCCGCGAGCGCGCCGCGCAGTGAGATGGACAGGGATGACATAGTGAACTCCGGTGAATCGCTGTTCGAAAGGGCTGTCGGGACGAACGATTCACATGAGCGGCGGGCCGCGCGGCCCGGACGGAGCGAGACGAAGGCGCGGCGCGATCGTAGGCGACGCCGCGATTGGGCCGACGACCCGCGCGCTGGTCCGATCGATCGCGACGGCGATATCAGGCCGGGCGGGAGGCGCGGATGCGAGGCCGGCGCAGGCGATGCGGCAGGCGTGCAGGCAGCAATCGGCCGCGTCGACCGGGGCGCGCCCCGGCGCCCGGGCCGGCGCTCCGGAGGCCTCCACGCGACACAGATCGGCGAGACCGGGCGACGGCGCGGCGTGAAGCGCCGAGGCGAGACCCGTGACGAGCCCCGACAACGCAAACGCATAGAGCAGGGCTACGATCGCGGCCCTGCGCGCAAACGTCGAGAGTTTCGCTCGCCCTGTCATGGCACGACGATTACCGGCGGGAACGCGCCCGCGCAACGCGACTTCGCGCCCCGGCGGCGGGGATTCGGCAGGGACGACGACGCGCGCGCCCCTTGCGGTGAGGGCGCTTCCCTCGGTATAGCCGCTTGGTCGCTCACGAAAGTCGTCCGAATTCGAACCGCCGAGCCCCCGATGCCCGATCTTCTGCTCGAACTCTTCAGCGAGGAAATTCCCGCGCGCATGCAGCGCAAGGCGGCGGAGGAGTTGCGCAAGCGCGTCACCGACACGCTCGTCGAGGCCGGTTTTCTCTACGAGGGCGCGCGCGCTTTCGTGACGCCGCGCCGGCTCGCGCTGCACGTGGCGGGATTGCCCGCCAAGGGGCGCGACCAGCGCGAGGAGCGCAAGGGCCCGCGCGTCGGCGCCCCCGACGGCGCGCTCCAGGGCTTCCTCAAGGCCGCCGGCCTCTCGTCGATCGACGAGGCGCAGATCCAGAGCGATCCGAAGAAAGGCGATTTCTACGTCGCGGTGATCGAGCGGCCCGGCCGCCCGACGGCGGAATTCCTCGCAGACGCCCTGCCCGCGATCATCCGCTCCTTCCCCTGGCCGAAATCGATGCGCTGGGGCGCGGCCTCACGCGAGCCCGGCTCGCTCACCTGGGTGCGCCCGCTGCGCGCCATCGTCTGCACCTTCGGCCCGGAGACCGAGGAGCCGGAGATCGTGCGCTTCACGGTCGGCGACGTCGCCTCGGGCGACGTGACGTACGGCCATCGCTTCATGGCGCCCGGGGCGATCCGCGTGCGCCGGCTCGACGATTACGCGAGCGCGCTGGAGAAGGCGAAGGTGATGCTCGACGCGCAGACGCGTCGCGACGTCATCGCTCATGACGCGCGCGACCTCGCCTTCGCTCAGGGATTGAGCGTCGTCGAGGACGAGGGGCTTCTCGATGAAGTGGCGGGACTGGTCGAATGGCCCGTCGCGCTGATGGGCTCCTTCGACGAGAAATTCCTCGATATCCCCGACGAGGTGATCCGCGCCACGATCCGCGCCAACCAGAAGTGTTTCGTGCTGGCGCGTCCCGACGGACGGCTCGCCAACCGCTTCATTCTGGTGTCGAACCTTCTCGCCAGCGACGGCGGCGCCGAGATCGTCGCGGGCAACGAGCGCGTCGTGCGCGCGCGGCTCTCCGACGCCCGCTTCTTCTGGGAGACCGATCGCAAGGTCGGGCTCGAGGACCGGCTGGACAAACTGAAATCGATCGTTTTCCACGAGAAGCTCGGCTCGCAGCACGAGCGCGTCGAGCGCCTCGCCGCGCTCTCGCGCGAGCTCGCGTCGATGGTCGGCGCCGATCCGGACGCGGCCGGGCGCGCCGCGCGCCTCGCCAAGGCCGATCTCGTCACCGAGATGGTGGGAGAATTCCCCGAATTGCAGGGGTTGATGGGGCGCTATTACGCCGCTGGTCAGGGCGAGGCGCCCTCGATCGCCGCCGCGATCGAGGATCATTACAAGCCGCTCGGCCCCTCCGACAGCGTCCCTTCCGATCCCGTCTCCGTCGCCGTCGCGCTCGCCGACAAGATCGACACTCTCACGGGCTTCTGGGCGATCGACGAGAAGCCGACGGGCTCGAAGGACCCCTACGCGCTGCGCCGCGCGGCGCTCGGCGTCATCCGCCTGATTGTCGACAACGGGCTGAAGATCCCGCTGCTTCGCGTCTTCGAGCCGCTCTTCCTGCAGTGGGGGGAGAAAATCGCCGCGCCGGGCGACGCGACCGCGGAGGGCGTCGGCAAGTCGGGCGTCGGCAAGTCGGGCGTCGGCAAGGCGGCCTCCCGCCCCGACGAAAACGACCTCCTCGCCTTTATCGTGGAGCGTCTCAAGGTCTATCTTCGCGACAAGGGCGCGCGGCACGACCTCATCGACGCGGTGTTCGCGCTGCCGGGTCAGGACGACCTCACGAGCGCGGTGCGCCGGGTCGAGGCGTTGGGCCGCTTCCTCGACGACGAGGACGGGGCGAACCTGCTCGCCGGCTATCGCCGCGCCGCCAATATCCTGCGCATCGAGGAGAAGAAGGACGGCCGGGCCTTCGACGGCGCGCCGGATCTCCAGCTGATCCAGAACCGCGGACAGATCGAGGAGAAGGCGCTGGCGGTCGCGCTCGCGAAGGCGAGCGAGGAGGCGTCGAGCGCCGTAGCCAACGAGGATTTCGAAGCCGCGATGCGCGCCCTCTCGCAACTGCGCGGGCCGGTGGACGCCTTCTTCGAGAACGTCACCGTCAACGCCGAGGACCAGGCGGTTCGCGAAAACCGCCTGCGACTGCTCGACGCGTTGCGCCGGGCGACGCGCGGCGTCGCCGATTTCTCGACGATCCAGGGCTGAGACGATCCAGGGCTGACTTCGATCATCTTCGCGGATATCGGCGCATCGCTCAAATTAACTGAATTGAATAAAGCATTCTCTGTCTTCGCAAGGCGCCCCTCTCGCGGGACGAGCGTTGCGTTTACAATTATTCAGTAATTTTGTATACTATATGCTGGACCGCGATTTTCCGAGGTCCGCTGTAAGAGGTCGCATTTGGCAACGCCGCCGATCACGTCGCGAATGTCTCCCCCCGTCGACACCGTCGTCGACAGGGAGCTCGACCGTGCGCGGAAAGACTTCATGGACCTCGTTCGCAGCACGGACCGGCAGGTCCGGCGCGATCCCGGCGACGGCCGGGGCGACGCGCGGCGCGATCGCGACGGGCGGGAGCCCGACCAGCCGACCTCGACGCCCCGTTCCGACGCATCGCGACGCGCGCAGCCGCAAGGTCGGCAACCGGTTCAGGCCCAGCCCGCCCAGCCCGCGCCCGGGCAGGAACCGCGAGACGCGCCGCGAGATGCGCCCCTGTCGCGCGAAACCATCGGTCGCGCGCCCCGTAGGCCGCTGGACCGCAGCGGCGATCGCGAGCTCCCTGCGCGCGTCGCTCAAGATTCCCCGAACGCGGCGCGACGTCCGACCACGCAAGCGGGCGAGGCCGATCCCGTCGGCCGCAGGACCGAACGCCGCGACGCGCCGCCTCCCCTTCCCGTCGGCGAGCGCGAGATCGATCGCCGCTCGTCCGGCGCGCCGCCGATCCCGTCGTCGACAGGCGTCTCGCGCTCGTCCGCCGCGGGGGGCGCGATCTCGCCGGCGCGCAACGCCCGCGCCGAGGCTGCGTCGCTCGTCATGCCGACGGCGGACGCCAGTTCGCTGGGGCTCGTGGCGTCGATCGTCGGGCTGGCGCCGTCGCCGTTTCGGCTGAACACGCAGACGCCGCCGGAAATCGCCCGTCGCATCGCGCAATTCGTCCGCACGGGAGAACTCGACCGTTCGCCGCTGCGCTTCGCTCCGCCTCCGCCGATCGCCGAACCGGGCCAGCGGACCGACGATGAAGCCGACGTCGTGGGCGTAGTCGATTCGACGCCGCCCGCGCCGCCGCGCCTCCTGCCCCCGTTCGCGCAGATCGCCGGCGGACGCGCGCCCATGGCGCAACGTCAGACGACGACGCCGAGCCTGTTCGCGCCCCCCGTCGAGCGGCGCGTGACCGTGGAGCGGCGCGGCGCGACGATGGCGATGGCGATCCCGATGCAGGCGGCGACGCTGTCCGCTTCGGCGAGCGCTCCGGACACGCCCCATGTCGGATCGGACCCGGAGGACACCAATCCGTTCTTCGGCGATGACGAGATGAAAGTCCGCGAGCGCCGGAGGCGCGATTCGCAAGCCCTCCTCGTCGGAGCGCTGCGCGAGCTCGGCTGAGCGGCGGTCGCGAGCGATCTTCGATCTAGTCATGCGCTGAGCGCAGACGGGTTTTCCGGACGCCGCAGTTTTCAAAAGCCCGTCATACCGCTATGGCTTTCGCGCGCTGCGCAGGCGCGCGGTCGGGACGAGTCCATCCCGGAGCGTTGCGGCGCGAGGAACCCGCGCGGGCCGCGCGAGAAGCACAGGGGTCTGTGATGACGAAGTGGGTCTACACCTTCGGCGACGGCAAGGCCGAAGGCGAGTCGGGCATGCGCAACCTGCTCGGCGGCAAGGGCGCCAATCTCGCCGAAATGGCGAATCTCGGCCTGCCCGTCCCGCCCGGCTTCACCATCACCACCGAAGTCTGCACCTGGTTCTACGAGAACGGGGACACCTATCCCCAGGGGCTGAAGGACGAGGTCGCGGAAGCCCTCGCGCATGTCGGGCGCCTGACCGGCCGCGTCTTCGGCGACGCCGCCAATCCGCTCCTCGTGTCTGTGCGTTCTGGCGCCCGCGCCTCGATGCCGGGCATGATGGACACCGTGCTCAATCTCGGCCTCAACGACGCCACCGTCGAGGCGATGGCGCAGGAATCCGGCGACGAGCGCTTCGCCTGGGATTCCTATCGCCGTTTCGTCACGATGTACTCCTCGGTCGTTCTCAACGTCGAGCATCACCTGTTCGAGGAGGCGCTCGAAGACTACAAGGAGCGCCGCGACCTCCATCTCGACACCGAGCTCTCAGCCGCCGACTGGCGCCATCTCGTCGGAGTGTACAAAGGCATCGTCGAGAAGGAGCTCGGCCGCGCCTTTCCGCAGGACGCGCAGGAACAGCTCTGGGGCGCGATCGGCGCCGTGTTCGGCTCCTGGATGACGCCGCGGGCCATCAAGTATCGCGAATTGAACGCCATTCCGTCGAGCTGGGGCACCGCCGTCAACGTGCAGGCGATGGTGTTCGGCAACATGGGCGACACCTCCGCGACCGGCGTCGCCTTCACGCGCAATCCCTCGACCGGCGAAAAGGCGCTCTACGGCGAGTTCCTGATCAACGCGCAGGGCGAGGACGTGGTGGCCGGGATCCGCACGCCGCAGGACATCACGGAGGTCGCGCGCATCGCGTCGGGCTCCGACAAGCCGTCGATGGAAGCGGCGATGCCCGAGGTCTACGCCGAGCTCGTGCGCATCTACGGGGCGCTCGAAGCCCATTACCGCGACATGCAGGACATGGAGTTCACGGTCGAGAAGGGCAAACTCTGGATGCTCCAGACGCGCAACGGCAAGCGCACCGCCAAGGCCGCCCTCAAGATCGCCGTCGACCTCGTCGCCGAGGGCGTGATCGGGGAGGAGGAGGCCATCACCCGCGTCGAGCCCGCCGCGCTCGACCAGCTCCTGCATCCGATGATCGACCCGAAAGCCCCGCGCGACGTCATCGCGTCGGGCCTGCCCGCATCGCCCGGCGCCGCCTGCGGCGCCATCGTCTTCTCCTCGGACGCGGCCGAGACCGCAAAGAAGGCCGGCCGCAAGGTCGTGCTCGTGCGCGTCGAAACCTCGCCGGAGGACATCCACGGCATGCACGCCGCCGAGGGCATCCTGACGACCCGCGGCGGCATGACCTCGCATGCGGCGGTCGTCGCGCGCGGCATGGGCAAGCCCTGCGTCTCGGGAGCGGGCTCGATCCGCGTCGACTACAAGGCCGGCACGTTGACCGTCGGCGGTCGCACCTTGCGCGAGGGCGACGTCATCACGGTGGACGGCGGCTCGGGACAGGTGCTCGCCGGGGAAGTGGCGATGCTGCAGCCGGAGCTGTCGGGCGACTTCGCCACGCTGATGGTCTGGGCCGACAAGATCCGCCGCATGCGCGTGCGCGCCAACGCGGAGACGCCGCTCGACGCGCAGACCGCGCGCAAGTTCGGCGCCGAGGGCATCGGTCTGTGCCGCACCGAGCACATGTTCTTCGACACGGGACGCATCGTCGCCGTGCGCGAGATGATCCTCGCCGACGATGAGGCCGGCCGCCGCGCCGCGCTCGCCAAGCTCCTGCCGATGCAGCGAGACGACTTCACGCGCCTGTTCACCATCATGAGCGGCCTTCCGGTGACGATCCGCCTGCTCGATCCGCCGCTGCACGAATTCCTGCCGCATTCGGACGCGGAGATCGCGGAGGTCGCGCAGGCGCTCGGCGTCTCCACCGAGAAGCTGCGCCGCCGCGCCGCCGAGCTGCACGAGTTCAACCCCATGCTCGGCTTCCGGGGCGTGCGCCTCGCCGTCGCCTATCCCGAGATCGCCGAAATGCAGGCGCGCGCGATCTTTGAGGCGGCCGTGGCCGCAGCGCGCGAGACGGGCGCGCCGGTATCGCCCGAGGTGATGATCCCGCTCGTGATGGCGCAACCCGAATTCGATCTCGTCAAGGCCCGCGTCGACGCCGTCGCCCGCGAGGTGATGGCGGAGGCCGGGGTCACGATCGAGTACCAGGTCGGCACCATGATCGAGTTGCCGCGCGCCGCATTGCGCGCCGGCGAGATCGCCCGCACGGCGGAGTTCTTCTCCTTTGGCACGAACGACCTCACGCAGACGACGCTGGGCATTTCGCGCGACGACGCGGCGTCGTTCCTCGGGACCTACGTCCAGAAGGGTCTGCTCGAACACGACCCGTTCGTGACCCTCGACCAGGAGGGCGTCGGCGAGCTGGTGGCGCTCGCCGCCGAGCGCGGCCGCGCGACGCGTCCGGATCTCAAGCTCGGGATCTGCGGCGAGCATGGCGGCGACCCGGCCTCCATCGCCTTCTGCGAGCGCCAGCGGCTCGACTACGTCTCCTGCTCGCCCTACCGCGTCCCCATCGCCCGCCTCGCGGCGGCGCAGGCGGCGTTGTCGAAGGAGGCGCGGTCGCTGGCTTGAGGCGGCCGAGGCGGGGACGGTTCGCGCTTGGAACACGCCGGAGTTCCCTCCCCTCAGGGGAGGGTTAGGGTGGGGTGTTTCGCGCGAAAGCGCGAAGCTGGCGGGCGCTTCGTTCGGGGATGTCGGCGCTATCCGCCCCACCCCCGCCCTCCCCTGCGGGGAGGGAGTTCGGTTTGCGCTTGAACCACCGCCGGAGTTCCCTCTCCTCAGGGGAGGGCTAGGGTGGGGTGGCTCGCGCTATCCGCTCCCGCGCGGCCGCCAGGATCGTCTCGACGACCCCATCCAGATTCTCGAAAACCTCGGCGTTCCAGAACCTCAGCACCCGAAACCCGAGGCGCGCGAGCGTCGCGTCGCGCCGCTGGTCCCGGACGGCCTCGCCGTCGAAACCGTGATGCCCGCCGTCGATCTCGACCACGAGGCGATGCTTGAGCGCGGCGAAATCGACGATGTAGCGGTCGATGGGAACCTGCCGGCGGAAGTGGTGCCCCTGATCGCGCAGCTGGCGCAGCGCCAGCCAGATCCGCGCCTCGGCCGGCGTCATCGCCTTGCGCAGCCGACGCGCCTCGTCGATGGACGTCGTCGCGGCGGGACGGCCGGAGCGGCGAGGATGCATCGGTCGTCCTGAATGCTATTTATAATTATAATTTTACCGTGATTACGTGATGACGGCTAGCGATTTCGCTTGGGCGCCGACCGCCCCACTCCAGCCCTCTCCTGCGGGGAGGGAGCCAGGTAAGCGCCCGAACCACCCCGCTCTCCAGAACCCGGAATGCAATTTCCGCATGGCGGAATGAGAATAAATCGGTTGCGCGGATGCGCCAAAATACCGATCTTGCCGCCCTCCGTCACAGCCCGAGGACCGCATGACGACGCTCCCTTCCGCCCGCGACGAAGCCCTCTCGATCCTCCGCCGTCTCGGCGTGGACGACGGCGCTTTCGCGCAAAGCGGCATGCCGGCGCGTTCCCCGATCACGGGCGAGATCGTCGCGCATGTGCGCGAGACGACGCCGGAGGAGGCGCGGGCGATCATCGGCCGGGCGCATGAAGCCTTCCTCGCATGGCGCAACGTCCCCGCCCCCCGGCGCGGCGAACTCGTGCGGCTTTTGGGCGAGGAGCTACGCGCGTCCAAGGACGATCTCGGCCGTCTCGTGACGCTGGAGGCCGGCAAGATCGTCTCCGAAGGCCTCGGCGAGGTGCAGGAGATGATCGACATCTGCGATTTCGCGGTCGGMCTCTCGCGCCAGCTCTACGGCCTGACCATCGCGACCGAGCGCCGCGACCACCGCATGATGGAGACCTGGCATCCGCTGGGCGTGTGCGGCGTGATTTCGGCCTTCAACTTCCCAGTCGCGGTCTGGTCGTGGAACGCGGCGCTGGCGCTGGTCTGCGGCGATCCCGTCGTCTGGAAACCGTCCGAGAAGACGCCGCTGACGGCGCTCGCCGTCTCCGCCATCTTCGACAGAGCGCTCGCGCGCTTCGGCGATGACGCCCCGCGCGGCCTGCACGGGCTCCTGATCGGCGCCCGCGAGATCGGCGAGATCCTCGTCGACGATCCCCGCGTCGCGCTCGTCTCGGCCACCGGATCGACCCGGATGGGCCGCGAGGTAGGCCCGAAGCTCGCGGCGCGCTTCGCGCGCGCCATCCTCGAACTCGGCGGCAACAACGCCGCGATCGTCGCGCCCTCCGCCGATCTCGATCTCGCGCTGCGCGCTATCGCTTTTTCCGCCATCGGCACCGCCGGGCAGCGCTGCACCACGCTGAGGCGGCTGATCGTGCACGAGAGCGTCTACGACAAACTCGTCCCCCGGCTCGTCAAGGCCTATGGCGGCGTGGCGATCGGCGATCCGCGCGCGGCGGGTACGCTCGTTGGCCCGATGATCGACGCCGACGCCTTCGCCGGCATGGAGCGCGCGCTCGCCGAGGCGAAGGCTGCGGGCGGAACGGTCCATGGCGGCGGGCGCGTCGAGGGGCTCGGCGGGCCGGACGCCTATTACGCGCGTCCCGCGCTCGTCGAGATGCCGGGGCAGACCGGCCCGATGCCGCACGAGACCTTCGCGCCGATCCTCTACGTCGCGCGTTACCGCGATCTCGACGAGGCGATCGCGATGCACAACGGGGTGGGCGCGGGCCTTTCATCCTCCATATTCACGCTGGATATTCGCGAGGCCGAGCGCTTCGTCTCGGCCGCCGGCTCCGATTGCGGCATCGCGAACGTGAACATCGGGCCCTCAGGCGCCGAGATCGGCGGCGCCTTCGGCGGCGAGAAGGAGACGGGCGGCGGGCGCGAATCCGGCTCGGATGCGTGGAAGGCCTATATGCGCCGCGCGACGAACACCGTGAATTACGGGACGACACTGCCGCTGGCGCAGGGCGTCAAATTCGACATCGAGGGGTGACGTCGAGGGTTCGCCCGGCGCGACAATAAGCAACGCTGACAGCGGCGCGCCGGAGCTTATTGAGACACGACAGGAAACCGAGGACCGAAAACCATGGCCCAACCGAACGCCAAGCCCAAGGACGCCCCCGCGCCGGCGAGCTTCAACTGGGAGGACCCCTTCCTCCTCGAAGACCAGCTCACCGACGACGAGCGCATGATCCGCGACACGGCGCGCGCCTACGCGCAGGACAAACTGCTGCCGCGCGTCATCGAAGCCTACCGCGAAGAGAAGACCGACCGCGCCATCTTCGACGAGATGGGCGAACTGGGCCTCCTCGGCGTGACGATCCCAGAGGAATACGGCGGCGTCGGCGCCGGATACGTGTCCTACGGACTCGTCGCCCGCGAGGTCGAGCGCGTCGATTCCGGCTATCGCTCGATGATGAGCGTCCAATCCTCGCTCGTGATGTACCCGATCTACGCCTATGGCGACGAGGCGCAGCGCAAGAAGTACCTGCCCAAGCTCGCCTCCGGCGAATGGGTCGGCTGCTTCGGCCTGACCGAGCCGGACGCCGGCTCCGACCCGGCCGGCATGAAAACCGTCGCGAAGAAGACCGACGGCGGGTACGTGATATCGGGCTCCAAGATGTGGATCTCGAACTCGCCGATCGCCGACGTGTTCGTGGTCTGGGCGAAGTCGGAAGCGCACGACAACGCTATTCGCGGCTTCGTGCTCGACAAGGGCATGAAGGGTCTCTCCGCGCCCAAGATCGGCGGCAAGCTTTCGCTTCGCGCCTCGATCACCGGCGAGATCGTCATGGACGGCGTCGAGGTCGGCGAGGATGCGCTGCTACCGAACGTCTCGGGTCTCAAGGGTCCCTTCGGCTGCCTCAACCGCGCCCGCTATGGCATATCCTGGGGCGTGATGGGCGCCGCGGAGGATTGCTGGCATCGCGCGCGGCAATACACGCTCGACCGCAAGCAGTTCAATCGTCCGCTCGCGGCGACGCAGCTGGTCCAGAAGAAGCTCGCCGACATGCAGACCGAGATCACGCTCGGCCTTCAGGGGTCGCTGCGGGTCGGCCGCCTCTTCGAGGAGGGCCGCGTAGCGCCGGAGATGGTCTCGCTCATGAAGCGCAACAATTGCGGCAAGGCGCTCGACATCGCCCGCGTCGCCCGCGACATGCACGGCGGCAACGGCATCCAGGAAGAATACATGATCATGCGCCATGCGCAGAACCTCGAGACCGTGAATACCTACGAGGGCACGCACGACGTCCATGCTCTAATCCTCGGCCGCGCCCAGACGGGGCTGCAGGCGTTCTTCTGATCGTCCACTAGAGGCGTGACCCCGAAAGCCGCCGGCGCCCCGCGCGTCCGGCGGATTTTTCTGTTCCGGGGAGAAAACGCAGCTGCGGCGAACCTTGACCAAAGTGGGAGCCGCCGGCGCTTGCCGCTTTCCCCCTCTTTCGCTTACTTTCCCGATCAATTACGGGACGATCGCGCGCGCAGTCTCCCGCCATAAGTCAACAGCGCCCGCCGGGAGGGAATGAATGTCCGACAAGCTCTACGAAGTCTCCGCCGAATGGGCGCAGCGCGCGCATGTCGACGCCGCCGGCTACAGGGCCATGTACGCAGCCAGCGTGGCCGATCCGGAGGCGTTCTGGGGCGAACACGGACAGCGCATCGACTGGTTCACCGCCTACACGCGGGTGAAGAACACGAGCTTCGGCCCCGGCGAGGTCTCGATCCGCTGGTTCGAGGACGGCGTCACCAACGTCGCGCATAACTGCATCGACCGCCATCTCGACGCGCGCGCCGATCAGGTCGCGATCATCTGGGAGGGCGACGATCCGTCCGAATCGAAGAAAATCACCTATCAGGAGCTTCACGACGAGGTCGGCCGCTTCGCCAACATCCTGCGCAACCGGGGCGTCGAGAAGGGCGACCGGGTGACGATCTACATGCCGATGATCCCGGAGGCGGCCTACGCGATGCTCGCCTGCGCCCGGCTCGGCGCCATCCACTCCGTCGTCTTCGGCGGCTTCTCGCCGGATTCGCTCGCCGGCCGCGTCGAGGATTGCGGTTCGAAGACGATCATCACCGCGGACGAGGGCCTGCGCGGGGGCCGCAAGGTGCCGCTCAAGGCCAATGTCGACGCGGCGATCGCGCGCCTGCCGGAAGACATGGTCGAGCACGTCATCGTCGTGCGCCGCACCGGCGGCGCCGTCGAGATGAAGCCCGGCCGCGACGTCTATTACGACGAAGCCGCCGCAATGGTGACGACCGAATGCCCCTGTGAGGAGATGAACGCGGAGGATCCGCTGTTCATCCTCTACACCTCGGGCTCGACGGGAAAGCCGAAGGGCGTGCTCCACACCACGGGCGGCTATCTCGTCCACGCCGCGATGACGCATCAATACGTCTTCGACTACCACGACGGGGACGTCTACTGGTGCACCGCCGACGTCGGCTGGGTGACGGGCCACAGCTACATCCTTTACGGACCGCTCGCCAACGGCGCGACGACGCTGATGTTCGAGGGCGTGCCGACCTATCCGACGATCTCCCGCTTCTGGGAGGTGATCGACAAGCACAAGGTCAACATCTTCTACACCGCCCCCACCGCCATCCGCTCGCTGATGGGCGCGGGCGAGGAAGCCGTGAGCAAGACCTCGCGGGCGAGCCTGCGCCTGCTCGGCTCCGTGGGCGAACCGATCAATCCGGAAGCGTGGGAATGGTATCACCGGGTCGTGGGCGACGGCCGCTGCCCGATCGTCGACACCTGGTGGCAGACGGAGACGGGGGGCATCCTGATCTCCCCCCTGCCCGGCGCGATCGCCCAGAAGCCGGGCTCGGCCACCCTGCCCTTCTTCGGAGTCAAACCCGAGATCGTCGACGCCGAGGGCAAGGCGCTCGAGGGCGCCTGCGAGGGCAATCTCTGCATCGCCGACAGCTGGCCCGGCCAGATGCGCACGCTGTTCGGCGATCACGACCGTTTCGTGCAGACCTATTTCACGACCTATCCCGGCCGCTACTTCACCGGCGACGGCTGCCGGCGCGACGCCGACGGCTATTACTGGATCACCGGCCGCGTCGACGACGTCATCAACGTCTCGGGCCACCGCATGGGCACGGCGGAAGTGGAGAGCGCGCTCGTGGCGCATCCCAAGGTCTCGGAGGCCGCCGTCGTCGGCTACCCGCACGACATCAAGGGCCAGGGCATCTACGCCTATGTCACGCTGATGGCGGGCGAAACGCCGACGGAGGAGCTGCGCAAGGAGCTCGTCGCCTGGGTGCGCAAGGAGATCGGCCCGATCGCCTCGCCGGATCTGATTCAATTCGCGCCGGGCCTGCCGAAGACGCGCTCGGGCAAGATCATGCGCCGCATCCTGCGCAAGATCGCGGAGGACGAGTTCGGCGCGCTCGGCGACACCTCGACGCTGGCCGAGCCCGCCGTCGTCGACGACCTCATCGCCAACCGCCAGAACCGTAAGGCGGGCTGACCGGGCGGGAGCAGCGGCGCCGTAGATCTAAACGAGAGCAAGCGGCCGGCGAAACGCCGACCGCTTGCAAGCACGAAAAAGGGGGCCGTGAGGCCCCCTTTAACATTGTGACGCGTCCGATCAGTTCGGAGCGGGCGCGGTCGTCGGAGCCGGCGCGGTCGTCGGAGCGGGAGCCGGAGCCGTGGCCCGAGCCTCGAGACGCGTGAACTCCGGAGCGTTCTCGATCTGCTCGCGGGTGAACGCGACCCGGACTTCCGAGACCTCGCGAGCCTGAGTGGCGCCAACGCCGGTCGAAGCCGTCGCATCGACGTCGTAGACGAAGTCGATCTCCGAAAGCGGGATCGCCACGTCGCGCTGACCGACGCCGAGGAAGCCGCCGACACCGACGATCACACCAACGACACGATCGTCACCATCGATCACGAGATCGCTGATCGATCCGATGTTCTCATCCTCAACCGAGGTGATCGAGGCGCCGATGATCTCGGTGCCGAGGTGATGACCAACCGTCTGGGAGACGATGAAGCCGCCCTCGGTCTGAAGGTCATGACCGGCGTCCATGGCGCCCGCCGTCATTCCAGCGCCGCCAGGCGCCGTCGACGGGGCTTCGGCGCCGGGACGCGGAGCCGCGCCGGGGGCCATCGAACCCGGAGCCGTGGAGCCCGGAGCGGTCATGCTGGGAGCAGCGCCCGGCGCAGCGCTTGGAGCAGTCTCGTTGGTCATCGGAGCGCCCGTGGCGGGAGCCTGCGGCTGCGCGCCGGTCTGGGCGATCGCGGGAGCCGCGACGAGGGCCGTGGCGAGCATGCAGGCGGCAATGTGTTTCTTGAGCATAGTAATCTCCTTCGCTCTATTCGCAGGGAGTGATGCTGCTACAACGCCGYCGGACAACAAAGCGTTCCAGATCGAATACGAAATTTTAGGATTTTTTATTATCGCGCTGAGGGAGAATTTTCGCGACAACATCGATATACGCGCGACGCCGCCATTGGTTCCATTCGAATTCGCGTGCTTCGAATGACGGCGCCCGTCGCCGAAAGGAACAATTGGAGCAATGACATTGATGGAGCGGCAACCACGTTTCTCAAGCCGACCTTCAGGGGGCGCATGCATGCTTCTCCCCGAGGGAACGGATTGGGGAAGTCATGCTCTGGGACGTGTGGAACAGCGCCGCCGGCGGGCTCGTGGCGATCCTCGCGGCGATCGCGACCGTCGGCGTCGGGTCGTCGCTCATGCTGCTGCGCGAACATTTCCGGATCGAGCGCCGGGCCGCGCGCCTCGAGGATGACGTCGAGACGCTGCAGGACAGACTCTGGAGTCTCGCCGAAAGCGAATCCCTGCACCGCAGCCTCGTCGAGGCCCAGCTCGACGTGATCGTTCGCCGGGACGGCGACGGGCGCATCACCTTCGCCAACGCCGGATACGCCGCACTCGTCGGACGCCCGCGCAACGCTCTGATCGGCGCGCGCACGACGCCCCACGTCGTCGAGACCGGCGCCGCGCGACAGCGCGAGGACGGCGCCCGGCTGATCGACGAGGCGATCGACGACGGCGACGGCGTGCGCTGGTTCGCCTGGATCGAAACGCCCGTGCAGGGTCGCGACGGCTCGCCGGAAATGCTGCGGGCGGGGCGTGAAATCACCGAGCGGGTGGTGACCGAGCGGGCGCTCGCCAACGAGCGGTCTCGCGCGCAAGCCGCCAACGAAGCCAAGTCCCGCTTTCTCGCGACCGTCAGCCACGAATTCAGGACGCCTCTCAACGGCATCCTCGGCATGACCGACCTCCTGCTCGACACGCCCCTCGATCTGGAGCAGCAAACCTATCTGCGCGCCGTCAAGACCTCCGGCGGCGCGCTTCTTTCTCTCATCGACGAAATTCTCGACTTCTCGAAGATCGAGGCCGGCAAGCTCGATCTGTCCTGCGATCCGTTCGATGCGCGCGCGCTCATCCAGGGCGTCGTCGAGCTGCTCGCGCCGCGCGCGCAGGGCAAGGGCGTCGAGATCGCCTGTTTCGTCGATTCCCGCGCGCCTCGGCTCCTCGTCGGAGATCCCGACCGGCTTCGGCAGGTTCTCGTCAATCTCGCCGGCAACGCCGTGAAGTTCACCGATGCGGGCGGCGTCGGCATCGAGGCCGATTACGAGGGGGGGATTCTCACCATCCACGTCGCCGATACCGGGCCCGGCATCCCCGAGGATCGTCTCGGCCAGATCTTCGAGGAGTTCGAGCAGGGCGACGGCACGCATTCGTCGAAGAACGGCGGCACCGGGCTGGGTCTCGCCATCTCGCGCCGGATCGTCGAGCGCATGGGCGGCTCGATCGCGGTGGAAAGCGCTCCGGGCGCCGGCTCGCGCTTTTCGATCCGTCTGCCGCTCGTCGCAGCGGAGGCCGATCCGTCCGCATGCGCGCCCGACCTGACGGGCCGGCGCTATCTCGTGCTCGCGCGCTCGCCCTTCGAAGGTCCCTACGTCCAGCGCAGACTGGCCGAGGCCCGGGCCGAAGGGGTGATCGTCTCTGACCCGTCCGAGGCGCTCGCAAAGATCGCCACCGCCGCGGATGCGGGGCGTCCCTATTCGGGGTTGATCGTCGATTGCGCGCTCGGCGACGACGTCGCGCGCGACATCGCCGCCGCTGCGCGCGAGGCGGGCGTGGAGCGGCGCATCGTGCTGCTCTCGCCCTTCGAGCGACGCGACCTCGGCTCGCCGAGCGCGGCGGGTTTCGACGCCTATCTCGTCAAGCCGCTGCGCGCCCGCTCGCTCTTCGAACGCCTGACCGAGGACGCCCCGCCCGCGCGCCAGGACGCGACGCCGCGCATGACGGCGCCTCGGCGCAAACCCGGCGCGAAGGCCAAGCGCGTCCTTCTCGCCGAGGACAACGAGATCAACGCGCTCCTCGCCCTGAAGGCGCTGGAGCGGCTGGGGGCCGTCGTCGACTGGGCGAAGGACGGCCACGAGGCTTTTTCGCTGGCCGAAGCCTCTTTTTCGGGCCTGCGGCCCGATTACGACATCGTGCTGATGGATATCCGCATGCCCGGGCTCGACGGGCTCGAGGCGACGCGGCGCACCCGCGCGCTGGAGGCGACGCTGGGCCGCTCGCGTCGGCATCGCATCATCGCGCTCACCGCCAACGCCCAGAAGGAAGACGAACAGGCGGCGCTCGCCGCCGGCCTCGACGGCTTCCTCGCCAAGCCCTTCGACATCAAGGACCTGACGGGGCTGCTCGCCGATCCGGACCCGAACGAAAAACTGGCGCGGGTCTCCTGATCGGCCGGCGTCCCGCCCCGTCAACCAAAGAACACGGCGTGCATCACCCTGCCGGGCAGGAGCGTGAACGCGCCCGTGAGCAGCAGCGCGAACAGGAACAGGTTGATCATGATCGCGCGATGAGCCTCGATCCGGCCGCGCCGAGCCATGACGATCGCGACGACGACCATGATCGTCGTGAAGACCGACAGCCCGTGAATCCAGCTGAAGCGCCCGATGATCGGATTTGCGCTGATCAGAAACGACGACAGGGTCGTCACGAGCATCAGGCTCACCCAGCCATAGCCCAGCGCCCGGTGCAGGCGAGAGCCGCGCACGGTCGTAAATTGCGCGAGACCCAATGCGATCGCGCCCAGGGCGGCGAGCGCGTGGGCCTGCACCGGAAGCGGCGCCGTGAGCAGGACATTCAGAGTCATCGCTGCAAATCCTTCAAGTCCGGCAGGAGATTGACGGTCGAGCGCGGTGCGGGTGCGAATCTGGCGAGAGAAATCCTGGATGGACGGCGATTTTCCGAAAACATGCTGGATCGGGCTCATTCGATCAACCCATCCGGCGCGTTTCGAAGCGCCGCGGCCGGTGGTGTCGCGCGGCGCTGAACGCGCTTTGCCCTCGCCGCTTGGCGCGCTACGATCCTGCACGCGGCGGCGGCTGGATTGCGCGGAAGGCGAAGTCGAATGAGCGGGGACCACGAGCGTCGCCACGGCGGCCAGGATCATCACGATCACGATCACCATCACCATCACGACCATGATCACGACCATGACGGCGCGCTCTCGCCGATGGATCTGCGCGTGCGGGCGCTCGAGTCGATTCTCGTCGAGAAGGGCTATGTCGATCCCGCCGCGATCGATGAGCTGATCGAGACCTACGAAACCCGCGTGGGGCCGCGCAACGGGGCGCAGGTGGTCGCCAGGGCCTGGGCGGACGCGGCCTTCCGCGAGCGCCTGCGCCGGGACGCCACCGAGGCGATCGTATCGCTCGGCTATATGGGCCGGCAGGGCGAGCACATGGTCGCGGTGTGGAATACGCCGGCCGAGCACAACATGGTCGTCTGCACGCTGTGCTCCTGCTACCCGTGGCCCGTGCTCGGGCTTCCGCCGACCTGGTACAAGTCGGCGCCCTATCGTTCGCGCGCCGTGCTCGACCCGCGCGGAGTTCTCACCGAATTCGGCGTCTCCCTGCCGCCCGAAACGAGCATCCGCGTCTGGGATTCGACCGCCGAGATCCGCTATCTCGTCATCCCGATGCGCCCGGCCGGCACCGAGGGCTGGTCCGAGGAGGCGCTCGCGGAACTCGTCACCCGGGATTCGATGATCGGAACGGGCCTGCCCCATGATCCGGCGACCCTCGCAGGCGCGGAGGGCGCGCGATGAACGGCGGCCACGATCTCGGCGGCATGCACGGCTTCGGCCCGATCGAGCGGGAGGCGGACGAGCCGTGGTTCCACGCCCCCTGGGAGCGCCGCGCCTTCGGATTGACGCTGGCGATGGGCGCGAGCGGCGCCTGGAACCTCGACATGTCGCGCCATGCCCGGGAGAGCCTGCCGCCGGGCGAATATCTGACGTCGAGCTATTATGAGATCTGGACGAAGGGCGTCGAGCGGCTCGTGACGCGCCTCGGGCTGGTTTCGGAGGCGGAATTGCGGGCGGGCGCGGCCCTGTCGCCGCCGGCGCCGATCCCGCGCGTCCTGAGGGCCGCGGACGTCGCCGCGGCGCTCGCGCGCGGCGGGCCGACCGAGCGACCAGGGACGCATCCGGCGCGCTACGCCGTGGGTGACGCGGTCGTAACCCGCGTCACCCACCCGCCGGGCCATATCCGCCTGCCGCGATACGCGCGCGGAAAACGCGGCGTGGTGGAGCTCGTCCACGGCGTCCACGTCTTCCCCGATACGAACGCCAGCGGGCAGGGCGAAGAGCCGCAATGGCTCTATACGGTGCGTTTCTCGGGTCGCGAATTGTGGGGCGAGGAGGCCGACCCGGAAGTCGTCGTCAGCATCGACGCGTGGGAGTCGTATATTGAACCCGCCTGACGAACTCGTCGCCGCCGTCGCTGGCGTCGCGCCGATTCCGACCTGCGCCGACGGGCCGGTCTTCTCCGCGCCGTGGGAGGCGCAAGCTTTCGCCATGACGCTGAGGCTGCATGAGCGCGGCCTCTTCACCTGGAGCGAATGGGCGCAGGCGCTCTCCAGGGCGATCCGCGCCTCGCAGGCCGCCGGGGATCCCGACGACGGCTCCACCTATTACGCGCATTGGCTCGCGGCGCTGGAGGGGCTCGTCGCGCAGAAGGGCCTCGCCCCTGCGCAGGCTCTGAGCGAGCGCCGCGCCGCGCTCGACAGGGCCGCGCGCGCAACGCCCCACGGTCAGCCGGTTCTGCTCGAGAACGATCCGCTCTCGACGAAGCGAGCGCCAAAGTAACGACGCTTCAAACTAGATGCCGGACTTCACCGTCAGCCCCAGCTCGGAAAGCTTGGCGTGGATCTCGAGCAACGTGCGCTTGGTCTTGATGCTGATCAGGCCGTCGCTGACGCCCTCTCGGGCGAGGCTGATCAATTCCTGAACCTCCTCGTAGGTCCAGGGACGCGTCTGCGGGGCGCCCTGCATGCTCATCTCCTGTCCTTGGTTTGTGGTGTGAAGGCAACGCGCGCCGCAGAGGCGGGTTCCGGCCGGCGGCTCAAAACTGTGGAGCGCTGCGCGGCGCCCGGTCCCGCGCGCCATCGCCGTGGTATCCCTGCCTCCGCGTCGGCGGAGGCGCGGGACGAGGGAGCGGATGACGGTCGGGGTCGACATGGGAACGGCGGGAGCGACGGGGGCGCGGGCGATGCTCGACCTCGAGGAGCTTCTCGCGACGCGTCTTCTGGTCCAAGGCAATTCGGGCTCCGGCAAGTCGCACCTGCTGCGCCGCCTGCTCGAACAGAGCGCGCCCTGGGTCCAGCAAGTGGTGATCGATCCGGAAGGCGACTTCGTCACCCTGGCGGACAAGTTCGGCCATATCGTCGTCGACGCGGAGCGCGGCGAGGGCGACCTCCAGCGCATCGCGGCGCGCGTGCGCCAGCACCGCATCTCGGTCGTGCTCAATTTGGAGGGGCTCGACGCCGAGCAGCAGATGCGCGCCGCCGCCGCCTTTCTCGGCGGGCTCTTCGACGCCGATCGTGAGTTCTGGTACCCGGTGCTCGTCGTCGTCGACGAGGCGCAGCTCTTCGCGCCGACCGCGGCGGGCGAAGTCTCGGACGAGGCGCGCAAGGTCTCGCTGGGCGCGATGACCAACCTCATGTGCCGAGGCCGCAAGCGCGGGCTCGCGGGCGTGATCGCGACGCAACGCCTCGCCAAGCTCGCCAAGAACGTGGCGGCGGAAGCGTCGAACTTCCTGATGGGCCGCACCTTCCTCGACATCGACATGATGCGCGCCGCCGATCTTCTCGGCATGGAGCGGCGCCAGGCCGAGGCCTTCCGCGATCTGGAGCGCGGCCATTTCATCGCGCTCGGCCCCGCCCTCTCGCGCCGACCGGTTCCCATTCGCATCGGAGAGGTGGAGACGCAGGCGCGCTCGACGAGCCCGAAGCTGACGCCGCTCCCCGACCAGCCGGCGGAGGACGCGCGCGACCTGCTGTTTTCCGCGCCGACCGAGGAGGAGCGCGAGCGCCCGGCCCCCGCGCGCCGGCCGAGCGCCCCTCCCCCGCCCTCGACGAACGATCTGCTGGCGCAGCTCGTGCGCGAGCGCCCGGCGCCGGCCGCGCCGGAGGAGCAGAGCGTCGAGGACGCCGAGGAGCGCGAGGCCGGGCTTTCGGCGGTGATGCGCGAGATCCTCGCCGACCCGGACGCCGCCTTCCGCTCGGTCGCGGTGCTCTATCAGGACTTTCTCGTCCGCTGCCGGATCAGGCGGATCGCGGGCCGAACGGTCGATCTCGCCGAATTCAAGCGTCGTCTCGCGGTTTCGCGCGCCGGCGTCGACCGCGAGACGGCGCTGACGCCCGATTGGGACGCCGCGCTCGCCGCCGCCGCCGACCTGCCCGAGGATATTCAGGGCGTCTACCTGCTCTTCGCCCGCGCCGCGCTCGCCGGCGCGCCCTGCCCGGGCGACGGCGAGATCGCCCGCATCTGCGGCAGCCGCTCGCCGGGGCGGGCGCGGCGCCTCGTGCAGTACATGGAGCAGCGCGGCTACATCGTCTGCCGCGCGGATTTGCGCGGCGCCCGCATCGTGGCGCTCCCCGATCTCGGCCGGGAGACGAAGCCGGGCGACCAGAACGCGCCGACGCCCGGCGACGACGCGCGCAGCGAGGCGGGGCTGTTCACCGCCGGCTGAGGCGCGCGCCCGTCATTCCGCCGCCGCGCGCCGCGCCCGCCACTGCGCGAGAAGAGCCCGCAGCGCGGCGGGCTTGAGAGGTTTGTTGAGCAGGTGAATATCCTTCGCCGCCGCCTCCTCGCGCACGCGCGGCGATCGGTCGGCGGTGAGCAGGATCGCCGGGGGATCGCCGCCGAGCTTCCAGCGCAAGGCCAGAATCGCGTCGATGCCGTTGCCCGAATCGAGGTGGTAATCGGCGATCAGCACCTCCGGCGGGCGCGGCGCCTTGCGCAGGACCTTGTGCGCTTCGGCGAGCGACGTCGCGGTGAGGACCTCGCAACCCCAGCCGCCGAGCAGGCCGCGCATGCCGGCGAGGATCGCGGCTTCGTTGTCGATCGCGAGCACGCGCAGACCGTCGAGCGGCGCGACGCGCTGGGGCGCCGGCGCCGGATCGGAGGCGATGGCGGGAATGGGAGTCGCGACCGGAAGTCGGACGCTGAAGCGCGATCCCCGGCCCGGCCGCGAGCGAAGTCCGATCGGATGATCGAGAACGCGCGCGATGCGCTCGACGATCGAGAGGCCGAGCCCGAGCCCCTGGGCGATCCGCGCACCCTGATCGAGGCGCTGGAATTCCTGAAAGACGATGCGCTGCTGGGTCTCCGGGATGCCCTGGCCGGTGTCGATCACCTCCAGCGACACCTCGCCGCCGCGCCGGCGCGCGCCGACCAGCACCCGTCCCTTGGGCGTGTATTTGATCGCGTTGGAGACTAGGTTCTGGAGCAGGCGCCGCAGGAGCTTGCGATCGGAGCGCACCGTGAGCGAACAGGGCGCGAAGGTCAGCTTCAAGCCCCTCTCCGCCGCCACCGGCTCGAACTCGAGCGCGAGCTGGCGCATCATCTCGTCGAGGCGGAAGATCGAAATCTGCGGCTTGAGCGCGCCGCTGTCGAGGCGGGAGATGTCGAGGAGCGCGGTGAGGATTTCCTCGACGGCGTCGAGCGAGGCGTTGACGTTTTCGGCGAGCTGGGTTTCGCCGCGCGTGCGGTCGCGCTCCAGAAGCGAGGTGGCGAAGAGACGGGCGGCGTTGAGCGGCTGCAGGATGTCGTGGCTCGCGGCCGCGAGGAACTGCGTCTTCGAGGCGTTGGCGGCGTCCGCCTCGCCCTTGGCGCGGATCAGGGCGTCGTTGAGGAGCGTCAACTCCTCCGTGCGTTCGCGCACGCGCCGTTCGAGCTCTTCGGCGACGCGGGCCCGCGCTTCTTCGGCGGCGACGGTCTCGGTCACGTCCGTGTAGGTCGTGACGAAGCCGCCGTCCGGCAGGGCGTTGGTGCGGATTTCAATGACGCGCATGCTCGGATAGAGCCGCAGGCGCACCGGCTCGCGCTCGTTCATGAAGCTCGCGAGGCGCGACGCCACCTGATCCTCCACAGGTCCCGGCCCGTAGGAGCCCCGCGCGGCGTTGAAGCGCACGATCTCGTCGAGCCCGATGCCGACGCGCACGAATTCCGGCGGCAATTCGTAGAGATCGACGAAGGCCTGGTTCCAGCACAGGATGTGCAGGTCCGAATCGAGCACCGTGATGCCCTGCCGCGCGTGATCGAGCGCGTGCTGGAGCAGGTCGCGGTTGTACTGGATCGCCGCCGAGGCGTCGTCGAGGAGTTTCAGCGCGTCCTTGGTCGAGACGTTTCGGCGCTTGAGCACGAGCGACAGCGCCAGACGCGCCGAGGCGGCGCCGATGGCGGAGGCGAGCAGGTGCTCGGCGTAGCGCAGGAGGTGGATGTCCGCCGTCACCATCTTGGAGAGGGTCAGCCCCCGCATCCGCGCGAACCCCTCGAAGGAGCGCAGGGCGCGCTCCTCGCCGAGATAGCGCGCGACGGTGGCCTGCAATTCGGCGACGCTCACCGCCGCGCGGAAGAAGCGGAAGCTCGTCGAGGCCGGCTCCTCGGCGGCGCCGAGATAGGCGTCGGCCTGGAGCTTCTCCAGCGAGGTGCGTTCGCCTGCGAGAGAAACGCCGATATAGGCCGCGAGGTTGAGCCCGAGGCTCCAGAGCACGCCGTGGGTGAGTTGCGGCAGGTCCACGCCGAACAGGGCGGTCGGGCGCAGCCAGTCGATTCCGGCGGGGCCGAAGACGATCAGTTCGGCGAGCGGGCGCGTCTCCCACGCGATCGAGGGCAGAAACAGCGTGTAGGCCCAGACGCCGAACCCGACGACAAGCCCCGCGCTGGCTCCGGCCGCCGTCCCGCCCCGCCAGACTAGGCCGCCGAGGAAGGCGGGCGCGATCTGGGCGAGCGCGGCGAAGGAGAGAAGGCCGATGGCGGCGAGCGCCGCGTCGCCGGCCGCGCGGTAATAGAGATAGCCGAGCATGATCACGAGCAGGATGGCGACCCGCCGGACGCCCAGGACCATGCCGCCGAGATCATGCGGCAGGCTTTTCGAAACTTCTCCCCGTTCGGCGTCCGCGCCGCGCCGGCGCAGCATCAACGGAATCACGAGGTGGTTCGAGATCATGATGGCGAGCGCCACCGACTCGACGATCACCATGGCGGTCGCCGCCGAAAGCCCCCCGAGAAACGCGAGGAGCGCGATATGCCCGGCGCCGTCGGCGAGCGGCAGGGCGAGCACCGTCATGTCCCGGTCGATCTCGCCGGGCGCGAAGGTGGCGAGACCCGCGAGCGCGAGAGGCGCGACGAAGATGTTGATGAGGATCAGGTAGAGCGGGAAGAGCCACGCCGCGCGCGCGACGTCGCTGAGCGAGCGATTTTCGACGACGCTGACGTGGAACTGGCGCGGCAGCATGAGGATCGCGCAGCCCGAGAGCGCCGTGATCGTCAGGAAGCTCGCGACGCTCGACGTGCGCCCGACGAGGTCGACCTCCTGCCCCCTCGCCGCGATGGCGGCCATGATGTCCGAAGGCCCCCCGAACATCCAGAACGTGACGTAGAAGCCGACGCAGAGAAAGGCCACCAGCTTGACGCCGGATTCGAGCGAGATCGCCAGGATGAGGCCGTTCTGGTGCTCGGTCGCGTCGGCGTGGCGCGTGCCGAACCCGATCGCGAAAATCGCGAGGACGACGGCGACCAGCAGCGCGATGTCGCCGAACGGAGCCGCCATCGCCGCGCCGAGCGTCTGGTCCGCGTCGGCTGCGAGGAAGACGTTCAGCGACGAGGACACCGCCTTGAGCTGGAGCGCGATGTAAGGGACGGAGCCGACGACCGCGATCAGGCTGACGATCGCCGCGACGCGCTCGCTCTTACCGTAGCGGGCGGCGACGAAATCGGCCACGGACGTGATGTTCTGCGCCCTTGCGATGCGCACAATGCGCTGGACGAGCTTGTATCCCAGTCCGACGACGAGGATCGGTCCCAGATAGACCGCGAGGAAGTCGAGCCCCGATCGCGTGGCGAGACCCACGGAGCCGAAGAACGTCCAGGAGGTGCAATAGATGGCTAGGCCGAGCGCGTAGACCGTGGAGCGCAGGCCGCCGTCGAGAATGCGCCGACCCCGCCGGTCCCCCCAGAAGGCGACCGCGAAGAGAAGGCAGAGATAGACGAGAGCCGTCAGGACGACGACCCAGCCGGCGATCATGACTCGGCGACCTCTCGCATCCGGCGACGCCGGGCATCGCGAAAAGATAGAGTAAAACGCGGGCGATTGAGAAGCGCTATCAGGAATCGTCGAGGCCGGCATCGACCTCGCCATCGCGCCCGGCGCCACGCTCGGCTTCACCTACGACGGCCAGTACGGACGCCGCGGCTCCGAGCACGGCGTCAACGCACAGCTGCGCGTATCCGTCTGACGAGCGGGCGGCGCTGCGGCGCCGCGTCAGTATTTTTCTCGGATCGTTCAGCAAAACGGAGCCGCGTAGCACTAGAGACGCAGGGCTCGGACGGTATCGGAGCGCGGCGGGATTGGCGCACGGCGGGTTGGCGGCTTTTCCCATGAACCGGGGCGGAATGGGAATTCACGACGGGCGGCTGTATGTTTAGGGTCGATTACGAACCAAGCTGCACGAGTCACATCCCGCTCAACTCACATTCTTCACCGAAAGTCCGTCATCATGATCGACGCATCGCGCCGCCGTCACGCCCGGGCGCTTCTCGCCGCCGCCCTGCTCGGCTCGACGAGCAGCCTCACGCTGTCGCAGACGGCCCTCGCCCAGATGGTCGCAGACGGAACCGGCAACTTCACCACCAGCGGAACTTTCGCTCCGACGCCTCCCTACTCGGCGAACGGCGGCTCGGATACGACCCCGACGATAACGATCGGCTCGACGACGAACCTCACCTACAGCGACGGCAGCACACTTTTCCAGATCAACGCTAACAACTACACCGTTTCTATCGAAGCGGGCGCGAAGATCATCAATACAGGCCTTGGATCGATTTTCAATTCGACAGTCGGCGGAAGTGGAACAAGGTATGATATTGCCGGAGAAATTCAGGGCAGCAGGGACATCGTGTCCGTTGCGTCCGCAGGCTCTCCGCGTTGGTACATCACGCTCAATGGAACGCTGCGGAACACGACAGCGAATTTTCCGATTCTTCGCGGAGAGGGTGGCGCAGACACACTGTTGATGAACGCGGGCTCGCTGATCCAGACGAATGGCGGAGGCGTCGATTTCCGGGGCGGAAACGACCAGCTGATCTACAACGGCGGCGCGTTCTCGGGCGTGAATTCCATTTCGTTCGGAGAGGGCGACGACCTGCTCGCGTTGAACGCTTCGCTCACCTCGTCTCCCCTCATGCGCGGCGGCTCCGGCATGGACACAGTTCGCCTCGCGGTCAGCGGCTCCTTCGCGCTGGACGCGCTCGACGGCGACTGGGAGAGGATCTACATGCGAGGCGCGAGCTGGACGCTGACGGGCAAGACTGCGAGTACGTTCACGAGCGGCGTCGAACTCGAATCCGGCGTCCTCACGTTCGACGTCACCGACGACGCGACCATCGCCGGCGCGATCAGCGGCTCGGCGGAACTGACCAAGACCGGCGCGGCGGCGCTCACCCTGTCGGGCGCGAACACCTATTCCGGAACGTTCACCATCGACGCCGGCAAGGTGTTCATGACGGGCGCCGCGAGTGGCGTGACGGGCCAGACCAATGTCAGGAACAGCGGCGAGCTGATCGTCTCCAGCCATCTCGGCGGCTCG
Organism: Microvirga sp.; assembly: GCA_022241475.1. Next base: position 76,312 of record JAKOMT010000010.1, read on the forward strand.
ATCGACGTCGCGGGCGGCGGGCGGCTGAGCGGCGTGGGCACGCTCGGGCGCACGACCATCTCGGGCGGGGGCTTCGTCGCGCCCGGAGCATCGATCGGGACCCTGACCGTGGACGGCGACTTCACGATGAAGCCCGGCTCGGTCTACGAGGTCGAAGTGGATCCGGTGGGCTCCGCGAGCGACCTCATCACGGTCAACGGCTCCGCTTACCTCGCCGGAACCGTTCGGCATGTCGGTCTGCCCGGCGAATATCGTGCGGGCTCGGAATACACGATCCTCACCGCGACCGGCGGATTCCACGGCACCCGTTTCGACGACGTCGCCTCCGCCTACGCCTTTCTGGATCCCCGGCTGAGCTACACGCCCCACGACGTCAGGCTGAGCCTCGAGCGCAATGAGACGACCTTCCCCAGCGTCGGCCAGACCTCGAACCAGAAGGGCGCCGGCGGCGCGCTCGAAAGCCTCGGCGCGGGCAACGCCCTGTATGATTCCTTCGTCACCCTGAACGCCCCCCAGGCGCGCGGCGCGCTTGACCAGCTCTCCGGCGACGTCCACGCATCGGGGGCCGCAACATTCTTCGGCTCCGCCGGTCAGGTGCAGGGCGTGGTCGGCCAACGCAGCCAGGGCGCGTTCCAGAGCGCCGGCGGTCCCCCGCAGGACTCCTACGCCTCCTTCGGCTCCTACGCCGAGCGCGGCGTCGCGCCGGGCGCAACCAGCTGGGGCCGCGTCTTCGGGTCGTGGGGACGGGCTGACGGTGACGGCAACGCGGCGGCGATCCGTCGCGAGGAATCCGGCTTCCTCGTCGGGGCCGACGCCGTCATCGGCGGAACCGGCCATCTCGGCGCCTATGCGGGCTACGGCCGCTCGCGCTTCAACGCCCCCTCCCGCGCCTCGTCGGGATCGAGCGACAACTACCATGTCGGCGTCTATGGCGGCGTCGAGCACGGGGCGCTACGCCTCAGCGGCGGAGCGGGGTATTCCTGGCACGAGGTCGAGACCACCCGCCGCGTCGCCTTTCCGGGCTTCGCCAACGAACTGAAGGCGTCCTACGACGCCCACACGATGCAGGTCTTCGGCGAGGCGGGCTACCGCATGAGCTTCGGCGCGGTCTCCCTCGAGCCCTTCGTCGGCCTCGCCCATGTCCACGTCAGCACCGGCGCCTTCACCGAGCGCGGCGGAGCGGCGGCGTTGCGCGGGGCGGCCGGCGACGCCTCGACCACCTTCTCGACGCTCGGCCTGCGCGCCTTCGCCCAGTTCGACCTCGGCGGGATGGAGGCGACCATACGCGGCATGGCCGGCTGGCGTCACGCCTTCGGCGACCTGCGCGACACGACGCGCCTCAGCTTCGCCTCCGGCGGATCGAGCTTCGTCGCCACCGGCGCGCCGCGATCGCGCGAGGCCGCGATCGTCGAGGCCGGCATCGACCTCGCCATCGCGCCCGGCGCCACGCTCGGCTTCACCTACGACGGCCAGTACGGACGCCGCGGCTCCGAGCACGGCGTCAACGCACAGCTGCGCGTATCCTTCTGACGAGGCGGCGGCGCTACGGCGCCGCCTTCGTCCTCGTCGGCGTCATCATCAAAACGGAAAAAGGGCGGCCCCTCGCGGAGCCGCCCTTTTCTGTTGTAATTCGCTGGAGCGAAGTCGCTCAGGCCGCCTCTTCGGTGTCGACCTCGACCGGACCCGAATCCTGACCCCGCGCCTCGGGATCGCGATCGACGAACTCGAACACGGCCATCGGGGCGTCGTCGCCGTAGCGAAAGCCCGCCTTGAGAACGCGCGTGTATCCGCCCGGACGGTCCGCGTAGCGCTTGCCGAGGACGTCGAACAGCTTGCGCACGATCGTCTCGTCCTGGAGGACGGCGATCGCTTGGCGACGAGCGTGCAGGTCGCCGCGCTTGGCGAGCGTCACGAGCTTCTCGACGACGGGACGCAGGTCCTTCGCCTTCGGCAGCGTGGTGACGATCTGCTCGTGCTTGATCAGGGCGACGGACATGTTCATGAACATCGCCTTGCGATGCTCGGGGCTGCGGTTGAAACGACGGCCGCGAAATCCGTGACGCATTGTGGCTCTCCATCAATCAGCGGCCGCCGTGCCAAGGTACGGCCGTCCAAACTCTGGCCCCGGGGCGTCGCCCCGAACAGGCCGGCGGTCACGCCCCGCGCGATGCGCGGGACGCGTGTCTCAGTAGTGCTCTTCGAAGCGCTTGGCGAGGTCTTCGATGTTCTCCGGCGGCCAGCCGGGCACTTCCATGCCCAGATGCAGGCCCATGCCGGCGAGCACTTCCTTGATCTCGTTGAGCGACTTGCGGCCGAAATTCGGCGTGCGCAGCATCTCGGCTTCCGACTTCTGGATCAGGTCGCCGATATAAACGATGTTGTCGTTCTTCAGGCAGTTCGCAGAGCGGACCGACAGCTCCAGCTCGTCGACCTTCTTGAGAAGCGCCGGCGGGAAGGGAAGCTGCGGCGAAGAGGCGGCGGCCTCCTCCTTGCGGGGCTCTTCGAAGTTCACGAAGATCGCGAGCTGGTCCTGGATGATGCGCGCGGCGTAGGCGAGCGCGTCTTCCGGCGTGACCGCGCCGTTCGTCTCGATCGTCATGGTCAGCTTGTCGTAATCGAGAATCTGGCCCTCACGGGTGTTCTCGACACGATAGGAGACCTTGCGCACCGGGCTGTAGAGCGCGTCGACCGGGATGAGGCCGATCGGCGCGTCCTCGGGACGGTTGCGGTCAGCGGGGACGTAGCCCTTGCCGGTCTGCACCGTGAACTCCATGCGGATCTCGGCGCCCTCGTCGAGGGTGCAGAGCACGAGCTCGGGGTTGAGGATCTCGACGTCGCCGACGGTGTTGATGTCGCCGGCGGTGACGATGCCGGGACCGGTCTTGCGCAGGGTCATGCGCTTGGGACCGTCGCCCTCCATGCGGATGGCGACCGTCTTGATGTTCAGGACGATGTCAGTCACGTCCTCGCGGACGCCCGGGATCGACGAGAATTCGTGCAGCACGCCGTCGATCTGCACGGCGCTCACGGCCGCGCCCTGAAGCGACGACAGAAGCACGCGACGCAGAGCGTTGCCGAAGGTGGTTCCGAAGCCGCGCTCGAGCGGCTCGGCGACGACGGTGGCGATGCGCTTGGGATCAGGGCCGGGGCTCACCTCGAGCTTGTTCGGCTTGATCAGTTCTTGCCAGTTCTTTTGAATCACGACCACACCTCTCCAGAGACGGGTTTGGGGGAGGCGCGCAGAGCGCGCGCTCCCCGAACGTCGATCGCGCCGCCCGGACGGGCGACGCGGGACGGTGGAATCAGACGCGGCGACGCTTGCGCGGGCGGCAGCCGTTATGGGCGATCGGCGTCACGTCGCGGATCGAAGTCACGGTGAAGCCGGCGGCCTGCAGAGCGCGCAGCGCCGATTCACGCCCCGAACCCGGACCGGACACCTCGACTTCGAGCGTGCGCATGCCGTGTTCGGCCGCCTTGCGGGCGGCGTCCTCGGCGGCGACCTGCGCGGCGTAGGGGGTCGACTTGCGCGAGCCCTTGAAGCCCATCGTGCCGGCGGACGACCAGGAGATGGTGTTGCCCTGAGCGTCGGTGATCGTGATCATCGTGTTGTTGAACGAGGCGTTCACGTGCGCGACGCCCGAAACGATGTTCTTGCGTTCGCGACGGCGGACGCGGGTGCTGTCTTTGGCCATGGGTTCTTTCTGTCCTTCTGGCGCGCCCGTAATTCCAGGCGCTCGGGAAAATCCCGCCCCTCGGGGGCGGGAGGATTACTTCTTCTTGCCGGCGATCGGCTTCGACTTGCCCTTGCGGGTGCGGGCGTTGGTGTGCGTGCGCTGACCGCGAACCGGCAGATTGCGGCGGTGGCGCAGGCCGCGATAGACGCCGAGGTCCATCAGGCGCTTGATGTTCATGGAGACTTCGCGGCGCAGGTCGCCCTCGACCTGGTAGTCGCGGTCGATCGTCTCGCGGATCAGCAGGATCTCGGAATCCGTCAGCTGGTTCACGCGGCGCTCGGCCGGGATCGAAGCCTTCTCGCAAATCTCTTCGGCCTTTTTGGAGCCGATGCCGTGAATGTACTGCAGCGCGATGACGACGCGCTTGCCCGTGGGAATGTTTACGCCAGCGATGCGGGCCACGTGTATTCTCCATATCGGCCGCGTGAGCGGCGGGTTTCATGATCGACGCGCGTCCGGTGGAGGCCGGCCCATGCGCGCCCTCTGCGTCTACGACATAAACCCGGACGGCCGAAATTCGACCCTCCGGGACATCTGCGAAAGACACAGGAGACCGCGCGCATAGCGCTTCCTCGCTCCCGCGTCAATGGTGATTGGCGATCAGCCGCCGAGAATCGTGAAAACGTCGGCGGTGACGGCGTCGATCGGCTTCATTCCGTCCACCGTCTTGAGCATGCCCTTGCCGGCGTAGTGCGCGGACAGCGGAGCGGTCTGCTCCTTATAGGCGATGAGACGGGCCTTGAAGACCTCCGGATTGTCGTCCTTGCGCACCGGCTCGCCGCGCGCTTCGGTTTCGCGGGCGCGGGTCGCGATGCGCTCCACCAGCACGCCCTCGTCGACGAGGAACTCCACGACCGCGTCGAGCGTCAGGCCCTTCGAGAGCAGCATCGCCTCGAGCGCGTCCGCCTGCGCGACGGTGCGCGGGAACCCGTCCAGGATGAAGCCCTTCTTCGCGTCGGGCTCCTCGATCCGATCCGCGACGATGCCGACCACGATGTCATCGGAGACGAGGCCGCCCGCCTCCATCACGGCCTTCGCCTTGAGCCCCACCGGAGTGCCGGCGGCGACGGCCGCGCGGAGCATGTCGCCGGTCGAGAGCTGCGGAATGCCGTAGCGGTCGGCGATCTTGGCGGATTGCGTACCCTTCCCGGCGCCGGGCGGCCCCAGCAAAATCAACCTCATCGATGCCCCCTGAGCATGCGTTCTTCCCTGCGCCGCGATCACTTGCCGCGGCGCGCGCCTTTGAGCTTCGCCTTCTTGACGAGGCCTTCGTATTGATGGGCCATGAGATGGCCGTGCACCTGCGCGACCGTGTCCATGGTGACCGTCACGACGATCAGAAGCGACGTTCCGCCAAGATAGAAGGGAAGCGACGCATACGAGATCAGAAATTCCGGGATCAGACAGACGACCGTCAGATAGGCCGCGCCGATCACGGTGATCCGGGTGAGCACGTAATCGATGTAATCCGCGGTGCGTTCGCCCGGGCGGATGCCCGGGATGAAGCCGCCGTGCTTCTTCAGATTGTCGGCCGTCTCGTTCGGATTGAAGACGATGGCCGTGTAGAAGAACGCGAAGAAGATGATTAGCCCGGCGTAGAGGATCATGAATAGCGGCCGGCCGTGGCCGAGATAGATCGCGATCGTCGCGAGAATCCCGTCCCCGCCCTGCGCCGCCGAGAAGCTCGCGACCGTGGTCGGCAGGAGCAGCAGCGAGGAGGCGAAGATCGGCGGGATGACGCCGGCGGTGTTGAGCTTGAGCGGCAGGAACGAGGTCTGACCCTCGTACATGCGGTTGCCGACCTGCCGCTTGGGGTAGTTGATCAGCAGGCGCCGCTGCGCGCGCTCCATGAACACGCAGAAGTAGATGATGCCCATCGCCATCACGATCACGAAGATGATGAAGGCGGTGGAGATGGCGCCCTGGCGGCCGAGCTCCAGCAGGCCGACGGTCGCCATCGGGAGCTGAGCGACGATGCCCGCGAAGATGATCAGCGAGATGCCGTTGCCGATGCCGCGCGCGGTGATCTGCTCGCCGAGCCACATCAGGAACATGGTGCCGCCGGTCAGCGTGATCACCGTGGTGATGACGAAGAACGGACCGGGATCGACGACGATGCCGCCGCCGCTCTGGAGACCCACCGCGATGCCCCAGGACTGGAACACGGCGAGCACGAGCGTGAGGTAGCGGGTGTACTGGTTGATGACCTTGCGGCCGGACTCGCCTTCCTTCTTCAGCGCCTCGAGCGTCGGCGAGACCGCCGTCATGAGCTGCATGATGATGGAGGCCGAGATGTAGGGCATGATGTTGAGCGCGAAGATCGCCATGCGCTCGACCGCGCCGCCCGAGAACATGTTGAACATGCCCAGGATGCCGCCCGACGCCGCCTGGAAGGACTGGCGAAGAGCCTCCGGATCGATGCCCGGCAGCGGAATGTAGGTTCCCAGACGATAGATGATGAGCGCGCCCAGGGTGAACCAGATGCGCTTCTTCAGCTCTTCCGCCTTGGCGAGCGCGCCGAAATTCAGATTGGCGGCGAGTTGCTCGGCTGCTGAGGCCATGTGGCCCTCCCGGTTGAATCCGACCAGCGATGTCGGGACGTCCACGGACGGGCCCATGAGGGCCGCGGCCGGCGTGCTTCTCTTAACCCAGCGAGAGACCGGGAGAAAGCCGCGCAGCGTGCTTTTTCCCGCCCCATCATGTCAGCAAAACGGCGGCCATGCGCAGGGTTGCGCAGGCCGCCGTCGAGATGTTCGGCTTAACGCGACGGGATCACGCCCCGGCGGCCTCGTCGGAGGCCTTCACGGCGCCGCCGGCGGCCTCGATGGCGGCGCGAGCCGTCTTCGACGCGCCCGCGACCTCGAAGGTCAGCTTCGCCTTGAGCTCGCCCACGCCGAGGATCTTCACCCCGTCGCGAACCCGCGAGCAGACGCCCGCAGCGACGAGCGCCTCGATCGTCACCGGAGCCGAAGCGTCGAGCCTGCCGGCGTCGACCGCCTGCTGGATCCGCCCGATATTGACCTCGTTGAGGTCACGAGCGCCCGGATTGTTGAAGCCGCGCTTGGGGACTCGGCGATGGATCGGCATCTGGCCGCCCTCGAACCCCTTGATGGCGACGCCGGAGCGCGCCTTCTGACCCTTGACGCCGCGACCCGCGGTCTTGCCCTTGCCAGAACCGATGCCGCGTCCGACGCGCATGCGCTCCTTGACGGCCCCGGGGTTGTCACGAATTTCATTGAGCTTCATGACCGCCTCCTCACTGCCCGTCCACGACGCGGACGAGATGCCTGACCTTCGCGATCATGCCCCGCACCGCGGACGTGTCGGGAAGGGTCGACCGACGACGGATCTTGTTGAGTCCGAGGCCGACCAGCGTCTGACGCTGGCTGGCCTCGCGGCGGATCGGCGAACCGGTCTGCTCGACGGTGATGGTCTTCTCAGCCATGTTCGCCTCCCTCAACCTTCCGCCGCAGCGGCGTCGGAATCGCGGCGACGCGTCTGAAGCGACGACACCTTGATGCCCCGGCGAGCCGCGACCGAACGCGGGCTGTCCTCGGCCTTGAGCGCGTCGAACGTGGCGCGCACCAGGTTGTAGGGGTTCGAAGAGCCGAGTGACTTCGAGACGACGTCCTGCATGCCGACCGCCTCGAAGACGGCGCGCATCGGACCGCCGGCGATGATGCCGGTTCCGGCCGGAGCGGCGCGCAGAAGCACCTTGCCGGCGCCGTGACGACCCGCCACGTCGTGGTGGAGCGTGCGGCCCTCGCGCAGCGGCACGCGGACGAGGCCGCGCTTGGCGGCTTCCGTGGCCTTGCGGATGGCTTCGGGAACCTCACGGGCCTTGCCGTGGCCGAAGCCGACGCGGCCCTTCTGGTCGCCGACGACGACGAGCGCGGCGAAGCCGAAGCGCCGGCCGCCCTTGACGACCTTCGCCACGCGGTTGATGTGCACCAGGCGATCGACGAACTCGCTGTCGCGATCCTCCCGATCGTGCCTGTTGTCTCTGTCTCTTGCCATATCACTTCTCACTGACGCGGGCGGCGGCCCCGCTCGCTGATGGTGAAGGTTTTCCCAGCCGCCGTCGGAAACCGTATCTTAGAAGTCGAGGCCGCCCTCGCGGGCCGCCTCGGCCAGCGCCTTGACGCGGCCGTGGTAGATGTAGCCCGAGCGATCGAAGACAACCGAGGTGACGCCGGCGGCCTTCGCGCGTTCCGCGACCAGCTTGCCGACTTCCGTCGCCGCCGACGCGTCCGCGCCGGTCTTCAGCTTCCCGCGCATGTCCTTCTCGAGAGAAGAGGCCGCCGCGAGGGTGACGCCCTGCGCGTCGTCGATGATCTGGGCGTAGATCTGCTTCGACGAACGGAAAACCGACAGACGCGGACGCCCGTTGGCGACCGCCTTGATCGCGCGGCGGACGCGAGCCTTGCGGCGCGACGCCGCATCCAACTTCTTCGCCATAACCGCGCTCCTTACTTCTTCTTGCCTTCCTTGCGGAAGATAAACTCGCCGGCGTACCGCACGCCCTTGCCCTTGTAGGGCTCGGGCGGACGCCATTCGCGGATTTCGGCCGCGATTTGTCCGACGCGCTGCTTGTCGACGCCCGTAACGACGATTTCCGTCGGCTTGGGGGTCGTGATCTGGATGTCGGCGGGGATCTCGAAATCCACGTCGTGGCTGTACCCGAGCGACAGCTTCAGGACCTTGCCCTGAACGGCCGCGCGGTAACCGACGCCGGTGATCTCGAGCTTCTTTTCGAAGCCCTTCGACACGCCTTCCGCGATGCTCTGGATCATCGCCCGCGACAGACCCCATTTCGAACGCGCGTCCTTCGTCTGGTCGCGCGGCGTCACGGAGACCGACCCGTCCGCATAAGCGACGGAGACCTCCGCGGGCACGTCGAAGGAGAGTTCCCCCTTCGCGCCCTTCATATTCACTTTCTGACCATCGACCGAGGCCGTCACGCCGGACGGCACCGAGACGGGCTTCTTGCCTACTCGAGACATGTTTGGCTCCCGTGGTTCCTTGCTGGCGCCGGCAGGTCAGAAGACCTTGCAGAGCACTTCGCCGCCCACGTTCTGCTCGCGGGCCTCGTGATCGGCCATGACGCCCCTGGACGTCGACAGAATGATGGTGCCGAGGCCGTCGGCCACGCGCGGCATGGTGTCGATGGACATGTAGACGCGACGTCCGGGCTTCGAGACGCGCTCGATCGACCGGATGACGGGCTGTCCGTCGTAATACTTGAGCTCGATGCTGAACTCGGTGCGCCCATTGCCGAACTCAGCCGACGAATAATCGCGGATGTAGCCTTCGGACTTGAGCACGTCGAGCACGCGCGCCCGCAACCTGGAGCCGGGCGTCGCGACAGTCGGACGCCGGCGCAGTTGCGCGTTGCGGATGCGGGTCAACATATCCCCGAGCGGATCGGTCATCGCCATGAGATATCTCCTTACCAGCTGGACTTGACGAGGCCCGGGATCAGGCCGCGCGAGCCGAGCTCACGAAGCGCGATACGGGACATGCCGAGCTTGCGGTAATAGGCGCGGGGGCGCCCGGTGATCTCGCAGCGATTGACGATGCGGGTCGGATTCGCGTTGCGGGGCAGCGCAGCGAGCTTGAGGCGCGCCGTGAAGCGCTCCTCCATGTCGATCGACTGGTCGTTCGCGATCCCAAGAAGACGCGTGCGGCGGGCAGCATACTGCTTCACCAGCGCGCGGCGCTTCTTGTTCTTCTCGATAGAGCTCTTCTTAGCCATTCAGTGTCCTCCGGTGTCCGCGTCTGAAGCCGGTAGCCAGCTTCACTGCCGGAACGGGAAATTGAAGTGGAGCAGCAACGCGCGCGCCTCTTCGTCGGTCTTCGCGGTCGTCGCGATGATCACGTCCATACCCCAGACCTGCTCGACCTTGTCGTAGTTGATCTCGGGGAAAACGATGTGCTCCTTGATGCCGAAGGCGTAATTGCCGCGTCCGTCGAAGGACTTGGCGTTCAGCCCGCGGAAGTCGCGAACGCGCGGAAGCGCGATCGTGACGAGGCGATCGAGGAACTCGTACATACGGGCCTTGCGCAGCGTCACCTTGCAGCCGATCGGCATGTTCTCGCGGACCTTGAAGGTCGAGATCGCATTCCGGGCGCGGGTCACGACGGGCGCCTGGCCCGCGATCAGCGCGAGGTCGGCGGCGGCGACGGTGGCCTTCTTCGAGTCGGCGACCGACTCGCCGACGCCCATGTTCAGAACGATCTTGTCGATCTTCGGAACCTGCATCGGGTTCTTGTAGCCGAACTCCTCCTGGAGTTTGGCCTTCACCACCTCGTCGTAGTGCTGGCGCATGCGCGGCGTGTAGCCGTTCTGAGAAGCCTCAGCCATCGATCAGATCTCCCGAACGCTTGGCGACACGCACCTTGCGCCCGTCTTCCAAAATCTTGAAACCAACCCGGGTCGGCTTGCCGTCCTTCGGATCGGCGATAGCCAGGTTCGAGAGCTGCAGGGGGGCTTCCTTGCTGATGATGCCCGCCTCCTGCGACGCCGTCTGGCGCTGATGGCGCTTGACGAGGTTCACGCCGCGAACCAGAGCCCGGTTCTCCTTAGGCATGACCTGGACGATTTCGCCCGTCTTGCCCTTGTCGCGACCGGTGATGACGACGACCTTGTCGCCCTTCTTGAGCTTCGCAGCCATCACAGCACCTCCGGCGCGAGCGAGATGATCTTCATGTGGTTCTTGGCGCGCAGCTCGCGCGGAACCGGGCCGAAGATACGCGTGCCGATTGGCTCCTTGTTGTTGTTGATCAGCACGGCCGCATTGCGGTCGAAGCGGATCACGGAGCCGTCCTGGCGACGGATGTCCTTGGCCGTGCGGACCACGACGGCGCGCATGACGTCGCCCTTCTTGACGCGGCCGCGCGGGATGGCCTCCTTGACGGAGACCACGATGATGTCGCCGACCGAAGCGTATTTGCGCTTCGAGCCGCCCAGAACCTTGATGCACATGACACGACGGGCGCCGGAATTGTCGGCGACGTCGAGATTGGTCTGCATCTGGATCATGGCTTTGATCCTTTCCTTGTCTCAGACAGGTTTCCGGCCGATGGGCCCCATTGCCCAACCGGACTACGCCTGACGGGGATCTGAAGTCCCCTGCCTATGACCGCGAAAGGCGCTCCGATACACGAAGCGCCGCACGCTGGCAAGCCTTTGAACGCCGTTTACGACCACGCCCCGCGAGGAGCGGCCGGGCGGCGGTTCAGCTCTTGGGAGCTTCCTCGAGAAGCACCCAGTTCTTCAACTTGGAGAGAGGACGACCCTCCTCGATCTGAACGATGTCGCCGATCTTGGCGACGTTGTTCTCGTCGTGAGCGTGGTAGTTCTTCGTACGACGCACCGTCTTCTTGAGAAGAGGATGCGTGAAACGACGCTCGACCTTCACGACGACGGTCTTGTCTTGCTTGTCGCTGACGACGACGCCCTGCAAAATGCGCTTCGGCATGATATTTCTTCCTTACGCCTTCGCTTCGGACTTCTTGCGGCTCTGGAACGTCTTGACGCGCGCAATGTCCTTGCGGACCTGCGTCACGCGCGACGTGTTCTCGAGCTGCCCGGTGGCGCGCTGAAAGCGCAGGTTGAACTGCTCTTTCTTCAGCACGACCAGTTCGTCCTGGAGCTGATCGGCCGTCATCGCCGACAGATCGCTCATCCGCTGATTGCTCTTCATGGCGGTCTCCATCACTCGGCGATGCGCTGGACGAAGCGCGTGCGCACCGGCAGCTTCGCAGCGCCCAGACGCAACGCCTCGCGGGCGATGTCCTCGGCGACGCCGTCGATCTCGAACATCACGCGGCCAGGCTTGACCTTGGCCGCCCAGTACTCGACCGAGCCCTTGCCCTTACCCATGCGGACTTCGGTCGGCTTCTTCGAAACCGGCACGTCCGGGAAAATCCGGATCCACACGCGACCCTGGCGCTTCATCTGGCGGGTGATCGCGCGGCGAGCCGCCTCGATCTGCCGCGCGGTGACGCGCTCGGGCTCGAGAGCCTTGAGGCCGTACTGGCCGAAATTAAGGTCCGTGCCGCCCTTCGCGGCGCCATGAATGCGCCCCTTGAACTGCTTGCGGAACTTCGTCTTCTTCGGTTGCAACATGGCGAACCTCCCGTTCCGACGTTAGGCCGCGTGATCGCGGCGGCCACCGGAGCGGCCTCCTTCTTCGTTGAGGCGCTTGTCTTGCGCCATCGGATCGTGCTCGAGGATCTCGCCCTTGAACACCCAGACCTTGATGCCGCAGGTGCCGTAGGTCGTGAACGCCGTGGCGGTGCCGTAATCGACGTCGGCGCGCAGCGTATGCAGCGGCACGCGGCCTTCACGGTACCATTCGAGGCGGGCGATCTCCGCGCCGCCGAGGCGGCCCGAGCAGTTGATGCGGATGCCCTCGGCGCCCAGACGCATCGCCGACTGAACGGCGCGCTTCATGGCGCGGCGGAAGGCCACGCGGCGCTCGAGCTGCTGTGCGATCGAGTCGGCGATCAGAACCGCGTCGATTTCCGGCTTGCGGACCTCGACGATGTTGATCGTGACCTCGGCGTCCGTCAGCTTGCCGACGAGCCTGCGCAGCTTCTCGATGTCCGCGCCCTTCTTGCCGATCACCACGCCCGGACGAGCCGAGTGGATGGTGACGCGGCACTTCTTGTGCGGGCGCTCGATGATGATGCGCGACACGGCGGCCTGCTTCAGCTGCTTCATCAGGGCCTCGCGGATGGCGACGTCCTCGTGCAGCAGCCGGGCGTATTCGCCCTTGCTGGCGAACCAGCGGGAATCCCAGGTCCGGTTGATGCCCAGCCGGAGCCCGATCGGGTTGACTTTCTGACCCATGTCTAGCTCCTCAGGCCTGCTCTGCCTGTTCGCGAACCACGATGGTGAGGTTCGAGAACGGCTTCAGAATGCGCGCGCCGCGTCCGCGGGCGCGAGCGTGGAAGCGCTTCATGACGAGCGCCTTGCCGACGAACGCCTGCGACACGACGAGATCGTCGACGTCGAGGTCGTGGTTGTTCTCGGCGTTGGCGATGGCGCTCTCGAGGCACTTCTTGACGTCTTGGGCGATGCGCTTGCGCGAGAACTCGAGATCGGCGAGCGCCGTCGCGACTTTCTTGCCGCGAATGAGCTGCGCGACCAGGTTCAGCTTCTGCGGGCTGACCCGCAGCATGCGCAGAACGGCCTTCGCCTCGTTGTCGCTCAACGCGCGTGGGGTAGCCGGCTTGCTCATGTCAGCGCCTCTTCGCCTTCTTGTCCGCCGCGTGGCCGTGGAAGGTGCGCGTCGGCGAGAACTCGCCGAACTTGTGGCCCACCATTTCCTCGTTCACGAAAACGGGAATGTGCTTCTGTCCGTTGTAGACCCCGAAGGTGAGGCCGACGAACTGCGGAAGGATCGTGGAGCGACGGCTCCAGATCTTGATGACGTCGTTACGACCCGAATCGCGAGCCGCATCGGCCTTCTTGAGAAGGTAGCCGTCTACGAACGGGCCCTTCTTGATTGAACGTGCCATTGCGCGCTCCTTACCTCTTCTTGCGGGCGTGGCGGGTGTTGACGATAAACTTGTCAGTCCGCTTGTTCGACCGGGTCTTGGCTCCCTTCGTGGGCTTGCCCCACGGGGTTACCGGGTGACGGCCGCCCGAGGTGCGGCCTTCGCCGCCGCCATGCGGATGGTCGATCGGGTTCATCGAGACGCCGCGATTGTGCGGACGCTTGCCGAGCCAGCGATTGCGGCCCGCCTTGCCCAACGAGATGTTCATGTGGTCGGGGTTCGACACTGCGCCCACCGTCGCGAAGCAGCGGCCGTGGACGAGGCGCTGCTCGCCCGAACCGAGGCGAAGCGAGACATAGCCGCGGTCGCGTCCGACGATCTGCGCATAGGCGCCCGCCGAGCGCGCGATCGATCCGCCGCGTCCGATCTTCAGCTCGATGTTGTGCACAACCGTTCCGACGGGGATGTTCCCGATCGGCATGGCGTTGCCCGGCTTGATGTCGGCCTGCTCGGCCGAGACCACTTCGTCGCCGACGCTCAGACGCTGCGGGGCCAGGATATAAGCCTGCTCGCCGTCGGCGTAGGAGATCAACGCGATATACGCGGTGCGGTTGGGATCGTACTCGATCCGCTCGACCTTCGCCACGTCGCCCAGGCGCCCACGGCGCTTGAAGTCGACGACGCGATAGGTCCGCTTATGGCCGCCGCCGCGGAAACGCACGGTGACGCGGCCGGTGTTGTTGCGGCCGCCCTTGGACGACAGACCCTCGGTGAGGGTCTTGACCGGCTTGCCCTTGTAGAGGCCGGACCGGTCGACGATCACGAGCTGACGGAGGCCAGGCGTGATCGGTTTGAAATGCTTCAAAGCCATCGGATCACTCTCCTCACACTCAAAGACCCGTAGTCACGTCGATGGTCTGGCCCTCTTCGAGGGTCACGACCGCTTTCTTGACGTCGTTGCGCCGTCCCTTGACGCCGCGGAAAACCTTGACCTTGCCCTTGGTGACGGCGACGTTCACGCCCTTCACCTTGACGCCGAACAGCTTTTCGACGGCGGACTTGATCTGCGGCTTCGTCGCGGTCATGGCGACCTTGAAGACGACCTTGTTCTGCTCCGAGAGAAGCGTGGCCTTCTCGGTGATCACCGGAGCGATGATCACGTCGTAATGGCGCGGATCGATGCTCATTTGAAGCGCGCCTCCAGCGCATCCACAGCCGCCTTCGTGAGAACGAGCTTCTCACGACGCAGGATGTCGTAGACGTTGATGCCCTGGATCGGCAGCACGTCGATGTTCGGGATCGAACGCGAGGCGAGCTTGAAGTTCGCGTCGAGCTCGGCGCCGCCGATGATCAGCGCGTTCGTCCAGTCGAGCTTCGTCAACCGCTCGAGCAGCGCCTTCGTCTTCGGATCCTTCGCCGTGATGTCGTCGACGATGATCAGCGACTCGGCGCGCGCCTTGGAGGACAACGCATGCTTGAGGGCCAGCGCGCGGACCTTCTTGGGAAGACCGTGCTCGTGGCTGCGAACGACCGGACCGAAGGCCCGGCCACCGCCGCGGAACAGGTTGGCGCGAGCCGAACCGTGACGCGCGTTGCCGGTGCCCTTCTGGCGGTAGATCTTCTTGCCCGTGCGGTTGATCTCGGCGCGCGTCTTGACGGCGTGCGTGCCGGCGCGACGCTTGGCGAGCTGCCAGCGCACGCAGCGCTGCAGAATGTCCGCGCGAGGCTCGAGCCCGAAGATCGCCTCGTCGAGTTCGACGGAGCCGGCTTCGGCGCCCTCGAGCGTGGTGATGTTGATCTTCATCACGCGTTCTCCCCGTTCTGCGCTTCGACGCCCTGCTCTTGCTCGACCTGAGCCTGAGCGAAATCGGCCTGAGCGACGTCGGCGTCAGCGCCGGCTTCACGATACTTGCCGGGAACCGGAGCCTCGGCGGGAAGCGCGCGCTTCACCGCGTCACGGACGTGGATGAAACCACCCGCGACGCCGGGAACGGCGCCTTCGACGAGGATCAGGCCGCGCTCGACATCCGTCTGCACGACGCGCAGATTCTGAGTCGTCACGCGGTCGACGCCGAGATGACCGGGCATCTTCTTGCCCTTGAAGGTCTTGCCCGGGTCCTGACGGCCGCCGGTCGAACCGATCGAGCGGTGCGAGACCGAGACGCCGTGCGTGGCGCGAAGACCGGCGAAGTTCCAGCGCTTCATGCCGCCGGCGAAGCCCTTGCCGGTCGACGTTCCGGTCACGTCGACGAACTGTCCCACGACGAAGTGATCCGCGAGGATCTCCGCGCCGACAGGGATCAGGGCGTCCTCGGTGACGCGGAACTCGGCGAGCTTGCGCTTGGGCTCGACCTGAGCCACCGCGAAGCGACCGCGTTCGGCCTTCGAGACGTTCTTCACCTTGGCCTTGCCGACGCCCACCTGGAGCGCGACATAACCGTTGCTTTCCTTGGTCCGGTGCGCGACGACCTGACAGTTGTCAAGCTTCAGAACCGTGACCGGGACATGTTCCCCGGCGTCGTTGAAGACGCGGGTCATCCCAAGTTTTTGCGCGATGACGCCTGAGCGCATGAGCGTGTCCTCTCGGCGTGTTTCAGCCAAAAGCCCTTAAGCCGAAGCTTAGAGCTTGATCTCCACATCCACGCCTGCGGCGAGGTCGAGCTTCATCAGCGCGTCCACGGTCTGCGGGGTGGGGTCTACGATATCGAGCACGCGCTTGTGCGTGCGCATCTCGAATTGCTCGCGCGACTTCTTGTCGATGTGCGGCGAACGCAGCACCGTGAAGCGCTCGAGACGGGTCGGGAGCGGGATGGGCCCACGAACCTGCGCGCCCGTACGCTTGGCCGTCGACACGATTTCGCGGGTCGAGGCGTCGAGGACGCGGTGATCGAACGCCTTCAGGCGAATACGAATGTTTTGACCGTTCATGGGGAAGACCCGTCAAATAAGGGGAAGCGCGATCCGCGGTCGGGCCGCGCTTCCGGAAAATGTGAGCCTCAGTCGAGGATGGCGGCGACGACGCCGGCGCCGACGGTGCGGCCGCCTTCACGGATGGCGAAGCGCAGCTTCTCCTCCATGGCGATCGGCACGATCAGCTCMACGTCCATCGCCACGTTGTCGCCCGGCATCACCATCTCGGTGCCYTCGGGGAGCGTCACGATGCCCGTCACGTCCGTCGTGCGGAAGTAGAACTGCGGACGGTAGTTGTTGAAGAACGGCGTGTGGCGGCCGCCCTCCTCCTTCGTCAGGATGTAGGCCTCGGCCTTGAACTTCTTGTGCGGCTTCACCGTGCCCGGCTTGCACAGCACCTGGCCGCGCTCCACGTCCTCGCGCTTCGTGCCGCGMAGCAGSACGCCGACGTTGTCGCCCGCCTGGCCCTGGTCCAGAAGCTTGCGGAACATCTCGACGCCCGTGACCGTCGTCTTCGTGGTGTCGCGAAGACCCACGATCTCGACTTCCTCGCCGACCTTSACGAYGCCGCGCTCSACGCGACCCGTCACCACCGTGCCGCGGCCCGAAATCGAGAACACGTCCTCGATCGGCATCAGGAACGGCTGGTCGATCGGACGCTCCGGCTGCGGAATGTASTCGTCSACCGACTGCATCAGCGCCAGAACCGCCTCACGGCCGATCTCGGGGCTCTTGTCCTCGAGCGCCATCAGCGCCGARCCCTTCGTGATCGGRATGTCGTCGCCMGGGAACTCGTAGCTCGACAGAAGCTCGCGAACCTCGAGCTCCACCAGCTCSAGAAGCTCCGCGTCGTCGACCATGTCGACCTTGTTCAGGAACACCACCAGCGCCGGGACGCCGACCTGGCGCGCCAGCAGGATGTGCTCGCGCGTCTGCGGCATCGGGCCGTCGGCCGCCGACACMACCAGGATCGCGCCGTCCATCTGCGCCGCGCCCGTGATCATGTTCTTCACGTAATCCGCGTGGCCCGGGCAGTCGACGTGCGCGTAGTGACGGTTCGCCGTCTCGTACTCCACGTGAGACGTCGAGATCGTGATCCCGCGAGCCTTCTCCTCCGGAGCCTTGTCGATCTGGTCGTACGCCGTGAACGTCGCGCCGCCGGCTTCCGCCAGCACCTTCGTGATCGCTGCAG
The DNA here is from genome assembly GCA_022241475.1 of Microvirga sp. The sequence goes on from JAKOMT010000010.1 coordinate 93,655, forward strand.
TCAACGACGTCTTGCCATGGTCGACGTGACCAATCGTGCCGATGTTGCAGTGCGGCTTCGTACGAGCGAATTTTTCCTTACCCATGGCGGTGT
>JAKOMT010000011.1 GCA_022241475.1 Microvirga sp.
GCCGACGATCGGGGCGAGCCGACGATCGGGGCGATGGCTTCCATTGTTTCCCTTCCTTGCGCAAGCGGGCTTTGACGGCGGCCCAAGCGACTGTTCGGGTTCAATGGAACGGCGAGCGTGGGTCCGAGCTGAGGGTCGGGCTTAATGGCCCAGGGGGAGGTCGGCCTCACGCTCGCCACCGCCTCCGAAACCATACCGCAGGCGGCAGGAGAATAGTTACAAGGGGAGGGCAGGGTGGGGTGTTTCGCGCGATCAGCGCGAAGCATGGATGGGCTTTTTCCGGGACATGATGGCGCTATCCGCCCCACCCCTGCGGGGAGGGAGTCAGCTCGGCGAATGAGCGACCAGCGCGCTCGCTTACGCGACGCCGGCGCGGAGAAGATCCAGCACATGCACGACGCCGACGGGCCGGTCGGCCTCGGCGACGACGAGGGCCGTGATCTTGCGGGTCTCGATCGTCTCCAGAGCCTCGCCGAGCAGCGTCTCCGGCGCAATCGTCAGCGGGTTGCGGGTCATCACCTCGTCGACCGGGCGAGCGAGGAGGTCGTCGCCCATGTGGCGGCGGATGTCGCCGTCGGTGACGATCCCGGCTAGCCTCCCGTCGCCGTCGACGACGACGCAACAGCCCAGACCCCGCGCGCTCTGCACGGCGAGCGCGTCGCTCATCGGCGTTCCGAGGCTCACCAGCGGCAGGCGCTCGCCGGTATGCATGACGTCGCGCGCGGTCTTGAGCATCGCGCCGAGCTTGCCGCCGGGATGGAAGGTGCGGAAGTCGCTCGCGGTGAATCCGCGCCGCTCCAGCAGCGCCACGGCCAGCGCGTCGCCCAGCGCGAGCTGCATTGTCGTCGAGGTGGTGGGCGCGAGGCCGTTGGGGCAGGCCTCAGCGGCGCGCGGCAGGACGAGGGGAATGTCGGCGGCGCGCGCCAGGGTCGAATCGGCGCGCGAAGTGACGGCGACGAGCGTCACGCCGTGGCGCTTGGCGTAGGCGGTGATGTCGGACAGTTCGCTGGTCTCGCCAGACCACGAGAGCGCCACGATCACGTCCTCGGCGCGGATCATGCCGAGATCGCCGTGGCTCGCCTCGCCCGGATGCACGGAATAGGCGGCCGTGCCCGTGGACGCGAGGGTGGCCGCGATCTTGCGCCCGACATGGCCCGACTTGCCCATGCCCGTGACGATGACCCGGCCGGTCATCGCGGCGATCGCGGCGACCGCGCGGGCGAAGGGCGCGCCGAGCCCGTCCTCCATCGCGGCCACGAGATGGGCGAGGCCGTCGCGTTCCGTTTCCAGCGTGCGACGGGCGGAGGCGATGGCGGCGCTCTCGGGGGAAGCGGGGGAGGCGGTGGCGCGTTCTGCGGACATCTGGCTTTCCGTGTGCTCGATGCGCCCGCTTCTAACAAGCTTTTCGCGCGGAAGGAAACGCGTCCCGCGCAGCGACCGTCAACGGCTCGTTAACCACGTCCGTTTACGCTTCGCTCACCATGGTCAATCCGGGCTTGTCCGGCATCCGGCTGGCGACAGTGACATCACGATCAACGCCATATCTCGCGATCGGTCTCGCCTGCGCCGCGTCTCTCGCGGCGGGAGCGGCCCGTGCGCAAGCGCCCGTCGAGCCGCCCGACGTCCGGCCGCAAGCCGCCTTCGTCCGCGAGGCCGCGCCGGACGAGCCTCCGGTGGAGGAGACACGCGCGCAGGTTCGTGAACGCGTCCGTGAAGAGGTCTACGCGCCCGTCGTCGAGACGCCCGCCGGCGCCCCGGAGACGCCCCCGCGCCGCGCCCGCGACGACGCCGATCCCTTCGCCCCGCCGGGAATTCGCGTCGGGGCGTTCAGGCTATTCGCCAGCATCGCCCAGAGCCTGGGCTTCGACACCAATCCGCAGCGCTCCCCGATCGCCGGCAAGTCCGAAGCCTTCTCGCGCACGGAGGCGGAGGCCCGGATCGAGAGCGACTGGACGCGCCATTCGTTCACGGGGGCGCTGCGCGGCGGCTACGACGCCTATGGCCGCTCCTCGAACGCTTCGCGTCCGACGCTCTCGGGCGAATCCGCGTTGCGCCTCGACATTGCGAACGACGCGCGCCTGACGCTCTCGACGACGCTCGGCCTCGACACCGAGCGCCCCGGCGCGCGCGATCTGCCGGGCGCCACGGTCAATCGCCCGGCCATCCTCGACTACTCCGCGTCCGCGGCGCTCGAACGCGACGTCGGTCCCGGCCGGCTCGGCCTGCGCGGCACGATCGGGCGGACGCAATACGGCGAGGCGCGGCTCGCCGACGGAACGCGCGTCTCGCGGCGCGATCGGGACCTGACCCGCTTCGAGATCGCCGCGCGCGCCGGCTACGAGATCAATCCGGGGCTCATACCCTTCGTCGAGATCGCCGCCGACCGCCGTCTCTACGACCGGCGCGTGAACGCGGCCGGGTTGCGCCGCTCCTCCGACGGGCTCACCGGCCGCGTCGGCGCGTCGTTCGAGCTTACCCGGCTCATCACCGGCGAAGCCTCGATCGGTTGGCAGACGCGAAACATAGACGATCCCACCTTGCGCCGGCTCGACGGGCTCGTCGCCGACGCCTCTCTCGACTGGGCCCTCAGCCCGCTCACGCGGCTGCGCCTGACGGCGTCGAGCCGGCTCGACGAGACGACGCAGGCCGGCGCGAGCGGCGACCGCACGCAGACGATCGGCCTGTCCTTCGCCCACGACCTGCGCCGCAATCTGACGGCGCGCGGCGAGATCGCCTTCACCCATACCCGTTTCGGCGGCGGGGGCGAGGAGCGGGCTGCGAGCGGCGGCGTGGGGCTCGAATATGCGCTCGGGCGCTTCGCCGTCGTCGGAGCGGACTGGCGCCGCGAGCGGCTGCGCGACGATCTCGGCGGCGGCTACGACGCGGATCTCTACCTCGTGGGCCTGCGCGTCCGTCACTGAGGCGCCCCCGTTTCGGCTGTTGCGCGCGCGCCCGATTCCGGGCCAATCTGCGCGCAATGGAAACGAGGGAGAATAACCCGCGATGAAGACCGTCCTGCTGCCGACCGCGTCGCACGATCTGATGCAGGCCACGATGGAGACGGCGTTGCGCTTCGCGCGGCGGTTCGACTCCTACGTCGAGGGCTTCGCGCTGCGGCCGCCCCTCGCCGAGATCGTCTCCGTCGACATGGTGATGGGATTGACCTGGGCCGCCGACGAACGGGGCGACGCGGAGAGCGAGGCGGAAACGCGCAGACTCTTCGAGGACTTCATGGACGGCGCCGGCGTGCCTCACGACGCCGGGGCGCAGGGCGGACTCTGCCGCCGATGGAGCGCCGACGCGCCGGCCGGCGACGATTTCGTCGGCAGTCATTCGCGCGTCTTCGACATCACCGTGCTGGGCAAGCCCGCCATGCGCGCGGCCGGGCCGCGCATGACGACGCTGGAGGCCGTGCTGTTCGAGGGCGGACGCCCGGCGCTGATCGCCCCTCCGGAGCCGCCGCAGACGATCGGCGACACCGTGCTCATCGCCTGGAACGGCTCGACCGAGACGGCTCATGTCGTCGCCATGGCGATGCCGATCCTGCACATGGCCAAGCGCATCGTGGTCCTTACCGCCGAGGGCGCCATGGTTCCGGGACCGACAGGCGAACAGCTCGCGCGCTCGCTGCGCCGGCACGGGCTCGTTGTCGAGACCGTGTCGCTCGAAGGCGGCAAGGGCCATCCCGGCCAGCTCATCCTCGACCACGCCGCGAGCATCGGCTGCGACCTGCTGATCAAGGGCGCCTACACCCAGAGCCGCATCCGCCAGATGATCTTCGGCGGCGCCACGAGCCACATCCTGGCCAACGCCACGATCCCGGTCTTCATGGCGCATTGATTTATTGGCGCATTGATAGCGCCGCGCGGGTCTAGAGCCCCATGAAGCGCGCCGCGATGTTGCGCTGGATGTCGGACGTCCCGGAATAGAGCAGGCTTCCGACCGAGTCGCGGAAGTCGCGCTCGACCTCGCGATCCGTCATGAAGCCGTAGCCGCCGTGGATGACCACGGCGTTCTGGCAGGAGGCGACCCAGGACTCGCTCAAATAGAGCTTGGCGAGCGCCGCCTCCATCGCCGCCGAGCCCTTCTCCTGCTTGAGCCAGGCGACCTTGTAGAGCAGGAGCCGCGAGGTTTCGAGCCGCAGGCGCATGTCGACGAGGCGGTTGGCGACGGACTGGAACTTGGAGATCGGCTTGCGGAACTGCGTGCGCTGCGTGGCGTGGGCGACGCATTCCTCGAGCTGGCGGGCCATCGAGCCGACGAGGTTCGCGAGGATCGAGCCGCGCTCCCATTCCATCGAGTCGCTGAAGATTCGCCCGCCCTGCCCCTCGCGCCCGAGGCGGGCGGAGACCGGCACGCGGCAATCGCTCAGGGTCAGCTCCGCCATCGGCGAGGTGCGCATGCCCATCTTCGCCTTGTTTTCGCTGACGATCAGCCCCGGCGCGTCGCGATCGACGATGAACCCGGTGAGCCCGAGCGAACCGGCGCTGGCGTCGACGGTGGCGAAGATGACGAACACGTCGGCGACGGGGCCGTTCGTGCAGAAGACCTTGGCGCCGTTGAGCACGTACTCGTCGCCGTCGCGCACGGCCGTGGTCCCTAGCGCCATCACGTCCGAGCCCGCCTCCCGCTCTGTGATCCCGTGCGCGCCGATGAGATCGCCGGAAATGAGCCCCGGCAGATAGCGCCGCTTCTGCTCCTGCGAGCCGAAGCGCCAGATCGGCATCTGCACCGTCCACATCTGGCCGTTGATGCTGAACAGGAGCCCGTTGTCGCGGCAGCCCTCGCCCAGCGCCTCCATGGCCAGCACCGTGGTCACGACGTCATGCTCGCCGCCGCCGTATTCCTTCGGAAAGGGCAGGCCCTGCACGCCGAAGCGGGCGCAGGCGCGCCAGAGGTCGCGCGAGAGCGTGCAGGAGAGGTCGCGCTCCTTCAGGCTGGCATCGTTCAGCTCCTCGCGGGCGAAGCGGAGCACCTCGTCGCGGAAGGCCTGCTGCTCGGGGGTGAATTCGAAACGCATGGCGGGCTTCTCCCTGTCAGACGCGGCCCATGAGCCAGACGAAATATTCGTAGCGCGGGCCCAGGAAGCGCTGCGCCTTCGCGAACATGTCGGCCTGATTCAGCGGGCTCGGATAAAGCCGCCCGACGGCCGAGCGGGCGAAGAGCGGCTGGAGGCTCGTCAGGGCGAGGATGTAGAAGAGATCGTGGTCCATCTTGTAGGACTTGCGCTCGTCGCCGCCCCATTCGGCGCGGATCGCGTGCGTATGCTTCTTCAGGAGGAAGAGGTGGGGAATGAAATAGCCCCAGAGCCGGCGCGCGACCGGCCGCAATTCCTCCTCCGGTATCTCCGCGAAATAACCGGAGAGGATCGCGACGATCGGGTCGTTCGCGAGGAGGTTGTCGAGCGTGTATTTGTCGAGCGCGGTCGGATAGCCGATCTTGGCCACCATGCGGTAGATCGCGCTCGCGATGTCGCGCCACGCCTGCAGGGGGCGCAGACGCTCGGGGAGCGTGCGCATGTCCTGCACGGAATCGAGGTCGATCAGGAAGAGGCGCCGGCTCTCGACCGAATAGACGAAATTCCCCCAGTCGCCGGAATAGCGGTAGAGCTCGGCCAGCGAAAAATCGTGCAGGAGCGCCCCCGCCTCTCGCGCCAGCGCGCAGACGACCCGCAGCCGCACGCGTTCGTCATCCGGATCGCCCTCGACGCCGAGCGCCTCGCGCATGGCGTCGTAATGCGCGTCGAAGGCCGGGTCCGCGCCGCGCGTCAGGGCCGCCCCGAACAGCACCTCGGAAATCCGGTAGGGCGCGGCGCCCGGCGAGAGCGTGATCACCGCGCCCATGGGCTGGCCCTGGAAGCGCAGGCTCTCGTCATATTCCACGACGGCGAACGGCGCGACGGAGGGGACGCCGTGTTCGATCAGGCGCTCGGCGGCCCAATATTCGCGATGCGCCCGCTCGTGCACGATGCCGCCGACCGGGCTCGCCGAAGAATAGGCGAACTTGTATTCGTCGTCCGGGCCGATCCCGAAATGCGGGTAGGTGACGAGGTATTCCAGCACGTCCGTCAGCGGCGGCACGGGCGCGTCGCCGTCGAGATCGTGCAGCTTGTTCGAGAAGGCGCTGTCGTCGGGGCGCCTCGGGTTCCACAAGCCGACGCCCTTGAGCTTCGCCGCGTGGAAGGTGACCGATGGATCGGAGGCCAGCGACGCCGTCTCCGCGAGCAGCTCCCAGGCGCCCCGTCCGCGCCGCGCGAAGCTCGGCGTCAGCCCGTTCCAGCTCGCGACGTCGAACAGGCGGCGGCTCTCGTGGGCCGAGATCGTCAGGCCGGCATAGGCGTTCGTGACGGTGTAGTTCAGCGGCGTTCGCGCGTTCATCGTTGCCTCTCTCCTGTCTGCGGATGGTCTCAGCCTCGCGCCCCGAAGATCGCCGAGCCGACGCGCACGCTCGTCGCGCCTTGCGCGATCGCGGCGGCGAAATCGCCCGACATGCCCATGGAGACGCGCGTCAGCCCGGCCTCGCGCGCGAGCGCGGCGAGCCTGGCGAAATGCGGGGACGGGTCCTCGTCGGCGGGCGGGATGCACATCAGGCCTTCGATCGACAGCCCGTGGACATCGCGGCAGCGCGCGACGAAGCCGAGGGCCTCGTCCGGGTCGATCCCGGCCTTCTGCGGCTCGCGACCGATATTGACCTGCACGTAGAGCCGCGGGGCGCGGACCTGCCGGGCGGTCTCCTTCGCGATCTCGGCGGCGATCTTCTCGCGGTCGACGCTCTCGATGACGTCGAACAGCTCCACCGCCTCGCGCGCCTTGTTCGATTGCAGCGGCCCCAGCAGACGAAGCTCCAGGTCGGGGAAATCCGCCCGCAGCGCCGGCCATTTGCCGGCCGCCTCCTGCACCTTGTTCTCGCCGAAGACGCGCGCGCCCGCCTCGATCACGGGGCGGATCGTCTCCGGGCCGAAGGTCTTGCTCACGGCGACGAGCGTCACGGAAGCGGGGTCGCGGCCGCTCTCGCTTGCGGCGAGCGCGATCCTCCCGCGGATCGCGCTCAATCGTTCGACGGCGGTCTGGGTCATGACAGTCCTCCGGGTTGCGTCGGTTGCGGATTGCTCGCGCTCCCTCATCCCGCCGCTCCAAACCAGCGGGGGAGCGCCAGTGAAATCGCGGGGAAGAGAATCGCGAGCAGGATCACGAGGAGATGCGCGACGTAGAAGGGCGCGGCGGCCCGCACCGCGAGTTCATAGGGCGTGTCGGCGATGCGCGCGGCGGTCATCAGGGTCATGCCGACGGGCGGCGTGACGTTGCCGAGATTGAGCGCGAGCAGCATCACCATCGCGGCGTGGAGCGGGTCGAAGCCAAGCGCGACCAGCGCCGGCGCCAGCACCGGGGCGGCGATGATGATCGCCGGCAGCACGTCGACGAACATGCCGAGCACGACGAGCAGCGCAGCGACCGCCAGCATCTGGATGATCGGATCCTGGCTCACCATCGCGATGGTCTCGGCCGCCTCCCGCGCCAGCCCCGAGCGCGTGACGTACCAGCCGAGCAGGTTCGAGGCGCCGATCAGCAGGAAGACGACGCCGCTGAAGCTCACCGTCGAGACGAGCGCTTCGCGGATGTCGGCGAGCGAGAGCGTGCGGTAGGCGAAGAGGCCGAGCGCCAGCGCGTAGACGCAGGCGATGACGGAGGCCTCGGTGACGGTGGTGAGCCCAGAGAGGATCCCGCCGATGATGACGAGCGGGATCGCCATCGCCGCGAGCGCCGAGAAGCCGGTGCGCAGGATCGTCGCCAGCGCGACGCCCTCATGCGCCGCGTAGCCGCGCCGCCACGAGATCCAGAAGCTCACGACGAGCATCGCCGCCCCCATCATCAGGCCGGGGACGACGCCCGCCGCGAAGAGGGCGATGATCGAGACGTCGCGCAGGCTCGCGGCGTAGGCGATCATGATGATGCTCGGCGGGATGATCGGCCCGACGATCGCCGCGCAGGCGGTCACCGCCGCGCAATAAGGCGCGTCGTAGCCTTCGCGCCGCATGGCCGGGATCAGCCGTCTTGCCGATGGCGACGGTCTCGGTGACGGCCGCGCCCGTGAGGCCCGCGAACATCACGCAGCTCGTGACGTTGATGTGCGAGAGCGCGCCCGGCGTGCGGCCGAACAGGCTCGAGGCGAAGGCGATCAGCCGATCCGTCAGCCCCGCCCGGTTCATGATCTCGGCGGTGACGATGAAATACGGGATCGCGACGAGCACGTAGGCGGAGACGCCGGCGTGGAAGCGTGGCGCCAGGATTTCGAGGAAGCCCGGGCCGCCGATCGAGACGGCGCCGATCAGCCCCGCCGCCGCGAGGACGAGCCCGATCGGAAGGCCGAGCAGCAGCAAGAGAGCGAAGGTCGTGGCGACGAGACTCATGGCGCCGCCTCCGCCGTCGCGCGCGCCGCTTCTCCGGCTGCTTGTTCCGCCTCCTCTCCCGCGAGCGTGAGCCCGCGGGCGAGATGCGCGCACAGCACCAGACCGGCCGCCGGCACGGAGGCGGCCGACCAGGCGAAGGGAACCTGCAGGCTGCTCGACAAGATCAGCGGCTGGCCCGCCCCCAGCGCGAAGCCGAGGCCCTGCCAGACGAGCGCGACGGCGAAGAGCGCGATCGCCGCGAGATGGACGGACGCCGCCGCGCGTCTCCACGGTCGCGGCAGGTTCTCGACGAGGAGCGCGATGGCGACGTGTTCGCGCCGCTTGAAGGCGACGGTCACGCTCAGCATGCCGAGCCACGGCAGGAACGGCCGCACGGCGGAGGGCCGCGTGTTGGCGTAGACGAACTGGAGAAATTCGTCCGCGCTGGCGGCGAGCCCGAGCCGCGCGCGCAGAGCCAGCGCGACTTCGGCGATCACGCCGAGCGCTGAGATCAGGAGCATCACGGCGAGCATCGCGGCGCAGATCGCGACGACGGCCGAGTCGAGCCGGTCGCTGAACTGGCGCAGGCGCGCGGAGATGGACAGGGCGGGGCTCATCGCGGCGGCCTCGTGTGATGGGGCGGGCTCAGTCGAGATAGGAGGCGAGCGTGCGCGTCTCGATCTCGTCGCGGATGCGGGCGATCTCGGCGCGCATCTCGTCAAACAGCGCGGCGCCCTCCCCGAATTCGCGCGTCAGCCATTCCCGGTAGGGAGGCTCGGCGACGGCGCGCATGCGCTCGCGCTCGTCCTCGTCGAGGACGTGGCACTCGGCGAAGCGGGCGCAGGAATTGGCCCAGCCGATCACCGAGATCTTCGCGCCCGCGCCGTGGGCCATCGCCACCGCCTCGCGGGCGGCGGAGACGACGATCTCCTGGTACTCGCGCGGCAGGGTCTGGAACCAGGCCTCGCTGACGCTCCAGGTGATAGTGTTGTAGATGTGGCCGCTCCAGGTCGTGTACCGGGTCACGTCGTAGAGGCGGAAGATGTCGTTGACGCCGGGCGCGTGGAAATGTCCGTCGATCAGGCCCGTCGCGAGCCCGGTCTGCACTTCCGCCCAGGGCAACGAGACCGGCGTCGCGCCGAGCGCGGCGACGATCGTCATATGCGCCTGGTTCTCCTCGACGCGGATGCGCAGCCCCCGCAAGTCGTCGACGGAGCGGATGGGGGCGCGGTTGTTGGCGAACGCGACGAAGCCGCCGCCGTCGTCGAGGGTGCCGAGATAGCGCAGACCGCTCTCGGCGATCATCGGCCGCATGAAATCGGCGAACCACGGAGAATCGAAGAAGGCCCAGGCCGTTCGGTAGTCGGCGAAGAGGAAGGGCGCCGTCACCATCTCGTAGCGGCGGAAAAAGCCGGCCTGCGTGCCCGATCCGAGCATCACCGATTGCACGGCCCGGCCCGAACGCGCCTGCTGCGCGATCTCGCTCTCGCCGCCGAGCGCGCCGTTGCCGAAGGCCTCGATCTTGAGGTCGCCGCCCGTCGCGGCCTCGACGAGACGCTGGAAATGGGCGAGGGCGGGAGCGGTTTCGTTGCTTTCGAGATCGTCCGGATAGAGATGGGCGATCGTCATCGTGTAGGTCTGCGCCGCGGCCGGGCCCGGGAGCATCGCGCCGACGGCGACGATCACTGACGCCAGCGCCGTCACGAGGAGCGGGCGGGCCGCGCGACATCGCGCGCGGCCGGAATCTTCATCGCGCGCCTCGCTCCGGATATCCGTCGCGCTCTCGCCGTTCCCCTCGGTCTGCATGCCGTCCTCCCGTTCCGAGCAAGGCTCGCCCGTCGCCGCGAGCGCGCCATGCGCGCCGGCCTGAAGCGGCGACGGAACGGGAGATCGGAACGGATCAGCCCGTGACCGCGCCTTTGCTGGCTGAACTCGCCAACCGGGCGAATTTGGAGAGCACGCCCCGCTCGTAACGCGGCGGGGGCTTTCTCCAGTCGCTGCGACGACGAGCAAGTTCGTCGTCTGCGACTTCAAGTTGTATCAATTGGCGGCTCGCGTCAATGGTGATCATGTCGCCTTCTGCAACCAATGCGATAGTTCCGCCCTCGTACGCCTCGGGCGTCACGTGCCCGACGAGCATGCCCCACGACCCGCCGGAGAAGCGCCCATCGGTGACGAGCCCGACCTTGTCGCCGAGCCCGCGCCCGATGATCGCGGAGGTCGGCGCGAGCATTTCGGGCATGCCGGGTCCGCCGCGCGGCCCGAGATAACGCAGCACCAGCACGTCGCCGGGCTTGATCGCGTCGGATTGGATCGCGTCCATCGCCGATTGCTCGTCGTCGAAGACCCGCGCGGGGCCGGTGATGGAGGTCGATTTCAGCCCCGTGATCTTCGCGACCGAGCCGTCGGGGGCGAGATTGCCCTTCAGGATCGCGAGATGCCCCTCGGCGTAGATCGGCGCCTCGACCGGCCGGATGACGTCCTGGCCGGCGGGCGGGGCGTCGGGGACATGGGCGAGCTCTTCCGCCAGCGTTCGCCCGGTGATCGTGACGCAATCCCCGTGCAGGAGCCCGGCGTTGAGGAGGAGCTTGAGCACCTGCGGCACGCCGCCGGCCTTGTGCAGGTCGACCGCCATGTACTTGCCGGAGGGCTTGAGGTCGCAGATCACCGGAATTTTGCGGCGGATGCGCTCGAAATCCTCGAGGCTCCACTCGATCTCGGCCGCGTGGCAGATGGCGAGGTAATGCAGGACCGCGTTCGTCGAACCGCCCGTCGCCATGACGAGGGCGATCGCGTTCTCGACGCTCTTGCGGGTGACGATGTCGCGCGCCTTCAGCCCCTTCTTCACGGCCTCGACGAGGACGCGGGCCGATGCCGCCGTCGAGACGCGCTTCTCCTCCTCGACATTGGACATGGTGGAGGAATAGAGCAGCGCCATGCCGAGCGCCTCGAACGAGGAGCTCATGGTGTTGGCCGTGTACATGCCCCCGCAGGCGCCCGTCGTCGGGCAGGCGTTGCGCTCGATGCCCTCGAAATCCTCGTCGCTCATCATCCCGGCCTTGTAGGCGCCGACCGCCTCGAAGGACGAGATGACGGAGAGGTCCTGGCCCTTCCACGTCCCCGGCTTGATGGTGCCGCCATAGACGTAGATCGCGGGCACGTTGGCGCGCAGGATGCCGATCATGCCGCCGGGCTTATTCTTGTCGCAACCGCCGAGCACGAGCACCCCGTCCATCCACTGCCCCTGGACGACGGTCTCGATGCAATCGGCGATGACCTCGCGCGAGACGAGGGAATATTTCATCCCCTCGGTGCCCATCGCCATGCCGTCGGAGATGGTCGGCACGCCGAAGATCTGCGGATTGGCCCCGGCCGCCTTGATCTCGGCCACCGCGATGTCCGCGAGCGGCTGGAGGCCGCCGTTGCAGGGGGTGATGGTGGAGTGGCCGTTGGCTACGCCGATCATCGGCTTGTCGAAATCCTCTTTCGTGTAGCCGAGCCCGTGGAACATCGCGCGGTTCGGCGAGCGCTCCACCCCTTGGGTGATGACTTTCGATCGTTCGTTGTGCGGCATGCGGAGCCTCCCGGAAACGCGTTGTTTTCGCGGCGGGAGGCTACAGGGGCGTCGGAATCGACTGAAATCTATTCGCCGTATGGAAACTACGCCGCTTTCGTATCACCGAAAACGCGACGGCCGCGCCTCCCCGGGGAAGGCGCGGCCGCTTCGATCGCTGATTGAACGACCGAGCCGTCAGCGCATGGTCGGGATCACGAACTCGGCCCCGTCCTTGACGCCCGAGGGCCAGCGCGCCGTCACCGTCTTGGTCTTGGTGTAGAAGCGGATGGAATCCGGACCGTGCTGGTTCAGGTCTCCGAAGGCCGAACGCTTCCAGCCGCCGAAGGTGTAATAGGCCAGCGGCACCGGGATCGGCACGTTGATGCCGACCATGCCCACGTCGACCTTGGCGGCGAAGTCGCGCGCGGCGTCGCCGTCACGGGTGAAGATCGCGACGCCGTTGCCGTATTCGTGGTCGTTGGCGAGCGCGAGCGCCTCCGTGTAGGTCTTGGCGCGCACCACGGCGAGGACGGGTCCGAAGATCTCCTCCTTGTAGACGCGCATGTCCTTGGTGACGTTGTCGAACAGGCAGCCGCCGAGATAATAGCCGTTCTCGTAGCCCTGAAGGGTGAAGCCGCGCCCGTCCACGACGAGATCCGCGCCCTCCTTGATGCCGATCTCGACGTAGTCGCGCACCTTGTCGAGATGCGCCTTGGTGACGAGCGGGCCGTAATCGGCGGACGGATCGGTCGAGGGCCCGATCTTGAGGCTCTCGACGCGCGGGATCAGCTTCGCCATCAGACGGTCGGCGGTCTCCTCGCCGACGGGCACCGCGACCGAGATCGCCATGCAGCGCTCGCCCGCCGAGCCGTAGCCCGCGCCGATCAGCGCGTCGACCGTCTGGTCGAGATCGGCGTCCGGCATGATGATCATGTGGTTCTTCGCGCCGCCGAAGCACTGGGCGCGTTTGCCGGTCGCGGTGGCGCGCGAATAGACGTATTCGGCGATCGCCGTCGAGCCGACGAAGCCGACCGCCTTGATGTCGGGATCGTCGAGGATCGCGTCGACGGATTCCTTGTCGCCGTTGACGACGTTGAGAATGCCGGCCGGCAGTCCGGCCTCGATCATCAGCTCGGCGAGGCGCATCGGCACGCCGGGATCACGCTCCGACGGCTTCAGGATGAAGGCGTTGCCGCAGGCGATCGCCGGCGCGAACTTCCACATCGGGATCATGGCGGGGAAGTTGAACGGCGTGATTCCCGCCACGACGCCGAGCGGCTGGCGCAGCGAGTAGATGTCGATGCCGGGCCCCGCGCCATCGGTGAACTCGCCCTTCATCAGGTGGGGCGCGCCGAGCGAGAATTCGCAGACTTCGAGCCCGCGCTGAATGTCGCCCTTCGCGTCGGGGACCGTCTTGCCGTGCTCGCGCGCGAGCAGCTCCGCGAGCGCGTCGTAATTCTGGTGCAGCAGGTCGATGAACTTCATCATCACCCGCGCGCGGCGCTGCGGATTGACGGCGGCCCAGGCCGGCTGCGCCGCCTTGGCGTTCTCGACGGCGGCGCGCAACTCCTCGGCGCTCGCCAGCGCGACTTTCGAGCGGACCTCGCCCGTCATGGGCTCGTAAACGTCCGCGAAGCGGCCGGATCGGCCTTCGACGTGCTTGCCGCCGATGAAGTGTCCGTAAGTCGCCATGATGACAGGTCTCTCCCCTGATTGTTGTTTCGTCTTCGATAGACCGTCGCGGACAACGCTGCGCCAGCATTCGTCGGCGCGACGCCACCCGAGATGGCGGAAATTCGGTCCCGCACGATGCGCGGTCGCGACTTTCGTGGTCAAGTGCTGCGTTGATAAAGAAAAGAACGTGTCGGGACGAGGCATTCAAGCGCAATTAACGAAAAAAGCCGCCGGGCTTTCGCGCACCCGACGGCTCGTCTCGTCATTCGCTGGCGGCCCGCGTCACTGCACGAGGCGAGGTCCGCCGGTCGGGGGGGCCTCGTTCTCGGCGAGAATGCCGAGGCGACGCGCCACTTCCGAATAGGCTTCGATCAGCCCGCCGAGGTCGCGACGGAAACGATCCTTGTCCATCTTGTCGTTCGACTTGATGTCCCACAGGCGGCAGGAATCCGGGGAGATCTCGTCGGCGAGCACGATGCGCATCATGTCGCCTTCCCAGAGCCGGCCCGTCTCCATCTTGAAGTCGACGAGGCGGATGCCGACGCCGAGGAAGAGGCCCGTGAGGAAATCGTTGACGCGGATGGCGAGCGCCATGATGTCGTCGATCTCCTGCGGCGTCGCCCAGCCGAAGGCCGTGATGTGCTCTTCGGAGACCATCGGGTCGTTGAGCTTGTCGCTCTTGTAATAGAACTCGATGATCGAGCGCGGCAGCTGCGTGCCTTCCTCGATTCCGAGCCTCTGCGACAGCGAGCCGGCGGCGACGTTGCGCACGACGACCTCGAGCGGAATGATCTCGACCTCGCGGATCAACTGCTCCCGCATATTGAGCCGGCGGATGAAATGCGTGGGAACGCCGATATCGTTGAGGTTCTGGAAGATGAACTCGCTGATCCGGTTGTTCAGCACGCCCTTTCCGTCGATGACTTCATGCTTCTTGGCGTTGAAGGCGGTCGCGTCATCCTTGAAATGCTGGATGAGCGTTCCGGGCTCGGGCCCCTCGAAGAGCACCTTGGCCTTGCCCTCGTAGATGCGACGGCGGCGATTCATGGGCGTGTACCGTGTTTTGTTGAAGTCCATAGGAAGGCTTGGGCTCCTGGTTCGATCGGCTGCGTCCGAAAGCGACGGGCGCGGTCGAACGGCTAGGGCCGCCCGCTGGCGCGCAACCTATATGAACAGATGGCGATGCACAACGCGGGTTTCATCCCCCGAGAGCCCGCTTCGGGATGATTTCGTTCGAGTTCCGGTTCGGCTGGCGCGCAAGCGGCGCCGTCGCTATATCGGTATGCACGACCCGGTCGATCGACCGGCCGGATTGCGGACGCCAACACGGATGAGCCGGACATGACCACTTTCGACAATCGCAAGGACGCCTTCGAGAACAAGTTCGCGCACGACGAGGAGCTTCGCTTCAAGGCGACGGCGCGCCGCAACAAGCTGCTCGGTCTCTGGGCGGCCGAAAAGCTCGGCAGAACCGGCGCAGAGGCGGAGGCCTACGCCCAGGCGGTGCTGATGTCCGATTTCACGGAGCCGGGCGACGAGGACGTGTTCCGCAAGGTGCGCGGCGACCTCGACCCGTCCGTGACGGACGCCGAGATCCGCATGCAGATGTCCAGCCTGCTCGCGCGGGCCGTGCAAGACGTGCAGTCGCGGTGAGCCTCGCGCCGTCGCCGGTCGCGGCCCTGCGCGAGGCGATCGCGGCCGGGCGTCCGCAACTGTCGGCCTGGTGCGGATTGCCGGGCGCGCCGCTCGCCGCGCTGCTGGCGGCGGAGGGGTTCGACGCGGTCACGATCGACCTGCAGCACGGCTCGGGAAGCCTCGCCGATTGCTTCGCAGCGATCCCGCTCGTGGCGGCCGCCGGCAAGCCATGCGTCGCGCGCATTCCCGTCGGCGACTTCGCCTCCGCCTCCCGGCTCCTCGACGCGGGCGCGGCGGGCGTGATTGCGCCGATGATCAATACGGTCGAGGAGGCGCGTCGCTTCGCCGGCTACATGAAGTTCCCGCCGCTGGGCGAGCGCAGCTGGGGGCCGCACGGGGCGTTGTCGCTGTCGGGGCTGACGGCGGATGCGTATTTTCGCGCGGCGAACGATTTCAGCGTCGCCTTCGCGATGGTGGAGACGCGTGAGGCGCTCGCCCTCATCGACGACATCCTGGCGGTGTCCGGCGTCGACGGGGTGTTCATCGGCCCCTTCGATCTGTCGATCGGCCTGTCCGGCGGCGCCGATCTCGATCCGCGTTCAGCCGCCGTGCAGAGCGCCCTCGAACACGCGGTCGCGCGCGCCCGGTCGGCCGGCAAGGCCGCCGGCGTCTACGCCTCGACCGCCGAGCGGGCGGGCGAGATGATCCGCCTCGGGTTCGACTTCGTCGCCCTCGGCTCCGACGCCTCGCTCCTGCGATCGGGCGCGCAATCGGCCCTGCGAATCGCCCGTAGCGCGTGAGCGCGCGTCCCGGCGCCGATCGAATTCCCCCCCGCAGGGAAGCGCAGGGCGGAGATCGGCGCCGTCGCGCGCCGCAGATACGAAAAAAGCCCCGCGCATGCGGGGCTCTTTCGGACGAGGGCGCGACGGCGATCAGACCGCCACGCGATCCTCGGCGTCGTTGGGCTCGCGCAACACGTAGCCGCGGCCCCAGACGGTCTCGATGTAGTTGCGCCCTTGCGAAGCGTTCGCGAGTTTCTTGCGCAGCTTGCAGATGAAGACGTCGATGATCTTCAGTTCGGGCTCGTCCATGCCGCCGTAGAGATGGTTCAGGAACATCTCCTTGGTGAGCGTGGTGCCCTTGCGGAGCGAAAGCAGCTCCAGCATCTGGTATTCCTTGCCGGTCAGATGCACCCGGGCGCTGGCCACCTCGACGGTCTTGGTGTCGAGATTGACCACGAGATCGCCGGTCGTGATGACCGACTGGGCGTGGCCCTTGGAGCGGCGCACGATGGCGTGAATGCGCGCCACGAGTTCGTCTTTGTGGAAGGGCTTCGTCAGGTAGTCGTCGGCGCCGAAGCCGAGACCGCGAACCTTGTCCTCGATGCCGGCCATGCCGGAGAGAATCAGGATCGGAGTCTTGATCTTGGCGACCCGCAGCGAGCGCAGCACCTCGTAGCCCGACATGTCGGGCAAGTTGAGGTCGAGAAGGATGATGTCGTAATCGTAGAGCTTCCCGAGATCGACGCCTTCTTCGCCGAGATCGGTCGTATAGACGTTGAAATTCTCCGATTTCAACATCAGTTCGATGCTTTGCGCCGTTGCGCTATCGTCCTCGATGAGAAGTACGCGCATGTCTAGATCCCCAGCCTGGCTCGAGCGTGTGCGGGCAAAGCGTCGTCACCCGTTCGCCACAGCTTCCCTGTGACGAGCGCCCCTGTACGTCCGACTCGCAACGCTATGGATAAATGGTTAACAAAACCTGATTCCACCGCGCAAGCCGATAAATCCATTTCTGGAGCGAATCGGCGTAATATATTGCGGTCAAGTCTGTTTCTGCGCTCCATGACCTTCGCGTCACGTATGAAGAATTCAGCTTAAGCGACTCATGAGACTCGCCTTCGCGCCGTCGCCGCCCCGTGAGGGTCCTTAACTTCGGCTTCAGCAGTCTTAACGAAGCGGGTAAACGAAAGGTTGACGCCGGTGGAAGATCAGTCCGGGATCGCAAGTAAATTTGCAGCCGCGAGGCGCGCGCTCGCCGATCTGGAGGACGTCGAGGTCTACGGGCGCGTCGCGGCGGTGCGCGGGCTCCTCGTCGAGATCGCGGGGCCCGTCTCCGCCATGCGTCTCGGCGGGCGCGTCGACATCGCGATCGAGGCCGGGGCGCACGTGCCCTGCGAGGTCATCGGCTTCTCCGGCGATCGCGCGCTGGCGATGCCCTTCGGCAATCTCGAGGGGGTTCGCCGCGGGTGCGCGGCGTATGTCCGGAGCGCGGCTGCGGGCGTCCGTCCGAGCGACGCCTGGCTCGGGCGCGTCGTCGACGCTCTCGGCCGCCCGATCGACGGCGGGCCGCCCCTGCCGGAGGGCGACGCGCCCTATCCCTTCCGAGCCGAGCCGCCGCCCGCGCATTCGCGCCGCCGCGTCGGACCGCCGCTCGATCTGGGCGTGCGCGCGCTCAACGCCTTCGCCACCTGCTGCGAAGGCCAGCGCATGGGCGTCTTCGCCGGCTCGGGCGTCGGCAAGTCCGTGCTTCTTTCCATGCTCGCGCGCTACACGGATGCGGACGTCGCCGTGATCGGCCTCGTCGGCGAACGCGGGCGCGAGGTGCAGGAATTCATCCAGGACGACCTCGGACCCGCGGGTCTGGCCCGCTCCGTCGTCGTCGTCGCGACCTCCGACGAGCCGGCCCTGATGCGCCGCAACGCCGCCTATCTGACGCTGACCCTCGCGGAATATTTCCGTGACCGGGGCTCGTCGGTTCTGTGCATGATCGATTCGATCACCCGTTTCGCCATGGCCCAGCGCGACATCGGGCTGGCCGGCGGCGAGCCGCCCACCGCCAAGGGCTATACGCCCACCGTATTCAGCGAATTGCCGCGCCTGCTGGAGCGCGCGGGGCCGGGAATCGGGGAGGGCGCGATCACCGGGCTCTTCACGGTGCTGGTCGAGGGCGACGACCACAACGAGCCCGTGGCCGACGCCGTGCGCGGCATTCTCGATGGGCACATCGTCATGGAGCGCGCCATCGCCGAGCGCGGCCGCTATCCCGCGATCAACGTGCTGAAGTCGGTGTCGCGCACGATGCCGAAATCCTGCGATCCGGAATACTGGCCGGTCGTGCAGGCGGCCCGGCGAGTGATGGCGACCTACGCCGATATGGAAGAGTTGATCCGGCTGGGCGCCTACAGGCCCGGATCGTCGCAGGAGGTTGACCAGGCGATCGCCCTTCACCCGGATCTTGAAAGCTTCCTCGCTCAAGGTAAGGAAGAGTCAACTTCCATGGGGCATGGTTACCAGCGTCTGGCGCAGATCATGAAGGCCGCCGGGGCGTGAAGCCCCGGTCTCGCATTAGGTCTTCGCGCCGCGCCCGCTGGAGTTTGATGACACATGAAGTCGCGTGACACGCTCATTCGCCTGAAGCGCTTCCAGGTCGACGAAAAACGTCGACGGGTCGCCCAGATTGAAATGATGATCGCGGATTTCGAGCGTATGGCCGCCGAACTCGAGGCCGAAATCGCGTCGGAGGAAAAGAAGGCGGGCATCAACGACGCCGGCCATTTCGCCTACCCGACCTACGCCAAGGCCGCCGCGCAGCGTCGCGACAACCTGCTGCAATCCGCCGCCAATCTGAAGGGCGAGCTGAATGAAGCGCAGGAGGAGCTCGCCGAAGCGTATGAAGAGTTGAAGAAGGTCGAAATTCTCGAAGACCGGGAGCGCAACGCCGAGCGCGTCGCCGCCGGAGCCCGCGAGCAGGCGGCGATGGACGAGATCGGCCTCGCCCGCGCCGCCCGTCTGCGCTGAACGGGTCAGACGCTTCGCCGACGATCGAACGAAGACGTCTCCGTCCGGGCGGCCTTTTTACGATTCACGGGCGCGGGGCGGAATGCGGTCGGCCGGTGACGATCCGCGACAAACGTCGGCAATTCATCCTTCCTTAATCATAATCAGAGATAGTTTCTCCGGCTCAATAAAAAGAGGATGGGGGTCTATGGGCGCGCAGCCGGCTGTACTCGCCGAACAGAAGGTCGTCTCGCTACGGGATATCGCGAAAGTCACGGGCGAAGTGCGAGGCCTCGCCGCCGAGAAGACTCGACGTATCCAGCAGGTCACCGGCCAGATGCGGATCCTCGCGCTCAACGCCATGATCGAGGCCACGCGCGCGGGCGAGCACGGTCGCGGCTTCTCGGTCGTCGCCCAGGAAGTGCGCGCGGTCGGCAACGAGATCGACGGCGTCGCGAGCGAGCTCGAGGCCCATCTGTCCGGGCGGATTCTGGAATTGCAGAAGCAGGTCGAGTTCCTCGCCGACCAGGCGCAGGGCGAACGGCTCGTCGACCTTTCCCTCAACGCGATCGAACTGATCGACCGCAATCTCTACGAGCGCACCTGCGACGTGCGCTGGTGGGCGACGGATTCCGCCGTCGTCGACTGCGCTCGCGATCCGACGGCCGCGGCCGTCGATTTCGCCTCGCGTCGCCTCGGCGTGATCCTCGGCGCCTACACGGTCTACATCGATATCTGGCTCTGCGATCTGAACGGCGTCGTCGTCGCCAACGGGCGCCCGGGGCGTTTCGCCGTCAGCGGCCGCAGCGTCGCCAACGAGCCCTGGTTCCAGCGCGCCGTCGGGCTCTCCTCCGGGGACGAGTACGCCGTCGGCGACGTCGCGCCGCAATCGCTCCTCGGCGGCGCGCAGGTCCTCACCTATTGCGCCAGCGTTCGCGAGAACGGCGACGCGCGCGGCGCGCCGCTCGGAGTGCTCGCGATCCATTTCGAATGGGCGCCGCAGGCGCGCGCCATCGTCGAGGGGGTGCGCATCGCGCCGACCGAGCGCGACGGCACGCGCGTGCTGCTCGTCGATGCGGGCGGACGCGTTCTCGCCGCCTCCGACGGGGTCGGAATTCTCTCGGAACGCATCCAGCTTCGCGCCGACGGCCAGGATTCGGGCTATCGCCACGAGCCCGACGGCTCGACCATCGCCTTTCACGCGACGCCCGGCTACGAGACCTATCCGGGGCTGGGCTGGTACGGAGTCATCGTCCGCAAGCCCGACCGGGACTGAAGCCCCGCCTCGTCAGCGCGGCAGAGTCGACGAGCCCATCAGCGCTTCGTCGATCGCGCGCGCGGCCTGGCGGCCCTCGCGGATCGCCCAGACCACGAGCGACTGGCCCCGGCGCATGTCGCCGGCGGCGAAGACCTTGGCCTCCGACGTGCGGTAGTCGCGCTCATCGGCCGCGACGTTGCCGCGCCGGTCGAGCGCGACGCCCGCCTCCGCGATCATGCCCTCGGGAAGGGGGCTGGCGAAGCCGATCGCGATGAAGACGAGATCGGCCTTGATCGTGAACTCGGTGCCCGGAATCGGCTTCCGCTCGTCGTCGACGCGGGCGCAACGAACGCCCGTGACCCGTCCCTTGCGGTTGCCCTCGACGCCGAGCGTCGCGGCCTGGAATTCGCGCTCCGCGCCCTCGGCCTGGCTGGAGGAGGTTCGCATCTTCGTCGGCCAATAGGGCCAGACCGCGAGCTTGTCCTCGATCTCGGGCGGGCGCGGCCGGATGTCGAGCTGCGTCACGGCGAGCGCGCCCTGACGGAACGAGGTTCCGACGCAATCGGACGCCGTGTCGCCGCCGCCGATGACCACGACGTGCTTGCCGCCCGCGAGGATCTCCTCCGCGTCGTCGTCGACCGGCTCGCCGTTCACGCGCTTGTTGGACTGCGTCAGGAAGGGCATCGCGTAATGCACGCCCGCGAGCTCCATGCCCGGCAAGCCCGGATCGCGCGGGCGCTCGGCGCCGCCGGACAGGAGCACGGCGTCGAACTCGCTCTGCAGGCTGGTGAAGCTCTTCGTCACGCCGATCTCGACGCCGCAATGGAAGACGACGCCCTCGGCTTCGAGCTGCTTCACGCGACGCTCGACATGGTGCTTCTCGAGCTTGAAGTCGGGAATGCCGTAGCGCAGGAGGCCGCCGGGGCGCGTCTCGCGCTCGAACACGTGGACTTCGTGGCCGACCCGGGCGAGCTGCTGGGCGGCGGCGAGGCCCGCGGGGCCGGCGCCGACGATCGCGACGCGCTTGCCGGTCAGGCTCGAGGGCGGCTCGGGCTTGATCCAGCCCATGTCCCAGGCCTTGTCGGCGATCGCCTGTTCGATCGTCTTGATGGCGACCGGCTGGTTCTCGAGGTTGAGCGTGCAGGCCTCCTCGCAGGGCGCGGGGCAGACGCGGCCGGTGAATTCTGGGAAGTTGTTGGTCGAGTGCAGGTCGCGCGCCGCCTGCTCCCAATCGCCCTGGAAGACGAGGTCGTTCCAGTCCGGGATCTGGTTGTGCACCGGGCAACCCGTCGGCCCGTGGCAGAACGGAATGCCGCAATCCATGCAGCGCGCCGCCTGCTTCTTCAGGTCGCCTTCGTCCAGCGGCAGCGTGAACTCGCGGAAATGGCGGATTCTGTCGCCGGCGAGTTCGTACTTCTGCTCTTGCCGGTCGAATTCGAGAAAGCCCGTCACCTTGCCCATGACTTCAGTCCCTGTCGTTTTCTTTCGGGTCTCGATCGACCCGTGATTGGCGGCTTGCGGGCGCGCGAGCGGCGCAGTGCGCCGCGCCCGCCTCACGCGTCCCGTCTCAGTCCCGGATCATTCGGCCGCAGCCGGCATCCGCGCGCGCTCCATCTCGCGCAGGGCGCGGCGATACTCGACCGGCATCACCTTCACGAACTTCGTCCGGTACGTGGCCCAGTCGTCCAGGATCGCCTTGGCGCGGGTCGAACCGGTGTGGTTCATGTGGTTGGTGATGAGCTGGACGAGGCGCTCCTCGTCCTTGCCGGACATATCCGCCTTTACGTCGATGCGGCCCTTGGTCTCCAGGTCGCCGCCGTGATGGTGGAGACGCTGCATCAGGTCCTCCTCCTCCTCGACGGGTTCGAGATCGACCATGGACAGGTTGCAGCGCTTGCGGAAGTCCCCCGCCTCGTCGAGCACGTAGGCGATGCCGCCGGACATGCCCGCCGCGAAGTTGCGGCCCGTCTCGCCGATGACGACGACGACGCCGCCGGTCATGTATTCGCAGCCGTGGTCGCCCGTGCCCTCGACCACCGCGATCGCGCCGGAATTGCGCACCGCGAAACGCTCGCCCGCCACGCCCCGGATATAGGCCTCGCCGGCTATCGCGCCATAGAGCACGGTGTTGCCGACGATGATCGAATGCTCCGCGATCGTGCGGCTCTGCGGCGAGGGGCGGATGATCAGCTTGCCGCCCGAAAGGCCCTTGCCGACGTAGTCGTTGGCCTCGCCCGCGAGATCGAGGGTGACGCCCGCCGCCGCCCAGGCGCCGAAGCTCTGGCCCGCGACGCCGGTCAGCTTCACGACGATCGTGTCTTCGGGCAGGCCCTCGTGACCGTAGCGCTTCGCCACTTCGCCCGAGAGCATGGCGCCGATGGTGCGGTCGAGATTGCGCGCCTGCGCCTCGATCACGACCTTCTCGCCCGTCTCCAGCGCCGCGCCCGCCTTCTCGATCAGCGTGCGGTCGAGCACATCGGCGATGGGATGCGTCTGGTTCTCGACGTGGCGCAGGGCGACCTCGGGGCCGACTTCCGGCTTGTGGAAGATGCGGGTGAAGTCGAGACCCTTCGCCTTCCAGTGCTCGATCGCCTCACGCTTCTCGATCAGATCGGAGCGCCCGATCAGGTCGTCGAGCTTCGTGAAGCCCATCTCCGCCATGAGCTCGCGCAACTCCTCCGCCACGAAGAAGAAGTAGTTCACGACGTGCTCGGGCAAGCCCTTGAAGCGCTTGCGCAGAACCGGGTCCTGCGTCGCCACGCCGACCGGGCAGGTGTTGAGGTGGCACTTGCGCATCATGATGCAGCCGGCCGCGATCAGCGGAGCCGTCGAGAATCCGAACTCGTCGGCCCCGAGCAGCGCGCCGATCAGCACGTCGCGGCCCGTGCGCAGGCCCCCGTCGACCTGGAGCCGCACGCGGCCGCGCAGGCGGTTGAGGACGAGCGTCTGCTGCGTCTCGGCCAGACCCATCTCCCAGGGCGAACCGGCGTGCTTGAGGGAGGTCAGCGGCGACGCGCCCGTGCCGCCCTCGAAGCCCGAAATGGTGATGTGGTCCGCGCGCGCCTTGGCGACGCCCGCCGCCACGGTGCCGACCCCGACCTCGGAGACGAGCTTCACCGAAACATCCGCCGACGGGTTGACGTTCTTCAGGTCGAAGATGAGCTGCGCCAGATCCTCGATCGAGTAAATGTCGTGATGCGGGGGCGGGGAGATCAGGCCGACGCCCGGCGTCGAGTGACGCAGCCGCGCGATCACCGCGTCGACCTTGTGGCCGGGCAGCTGGCCGCCCTCGCCGGGCTTGGCGCCCTGGGCGATCTTGATCTGCATCTGGTCGGAATTGACGAGAAACTCCGTCGTCACTCCGAAGCGGCCCGAGGCAATCTGCTTGATCGCCGAGCGCTTGGAGCGGCCGTCGGGCCGGGGCTTGAAGCGGATCGCGTCCTCGCCGCCCTCGCCGGTGTTCGAGCGCGCGCCGATTTCGTTCATGGCGAGCGCCAGCGTCTCGTGCGCCTCCTTGGAGATGGCGCCCAGCGACATGGCCCCCGTCGCGAAGCGCTTCACGATCTCGGACGCGGGCTCGACCTCGTCGATGGAGACCGGGGCGCTCCCGATATCCTGCGCCGTCTTGATCCGGAACAGGCCGCGGATCGTCGTGTAGGCGTTCTCCTGCTCGTTCACCATCCGGGCGAACTCGCGGTAGCGGTCGTCGGCGCGCAGGCGCACGGCGTGCTGGAGCGTCGCGACGGTGTCGGGCGTCCAGGCGTGGCGTTCTCCGCGCAGGCGATAGGCGTATTCGCCGCCGACGCCGAGCGCGTCGCGGAAGATCGGCGAGGAGCCGAACGCCTCGTCGTGACGCATCGCGGCCTCGCGGGCGATCTCGTCGACGCCCACGCCCTCGATCGTCGTCGCCGTGCCGAAGAAGTAGCGGGCGACGAAATCGGAGCGCAGCCCGACCGCGTCGAAGATCTGCGCGCCGCAATAGGATTGATAGGTCGAGATGCCCATCTTCGACATGACCTTGAGAAGGCCCTTGTCGATCGACTTGATGTAGCGCTGGACGATTTCGCGCTCGTCCACCTCCGGCGGCATCTCGTCCTTCATGGCCAGCAGCGTGTCGAAGGCGAGCCAGGGGTTGATCGCCTCCGCGCCGTAGCCGGCGAGACAGGCGAAATGATGCACCTCGCGCGGCTCGCCGCTCTCGACGACCAGTCCGACGGACGTGCGCAGGCCCTTGCGGATGAGATGGTTGTGGACGGACGCCGTGGCCAGCAGCGCCGGGATCGGCAGCCGGTCCGGGCCGACCTGGCGGTCGGACAGGATGATGATGTTGTAGCCGCCGTGGACGGCCGCCTCCGCGCGGTCGCACAGGCGCTCGACAGCGCCCTCCATCCCGGCCGCGCCCTGCTCGATCGGATAGGTGACGTCGAGCGTCTTCGTGTCGAAGCGGTCCTCGAAATGGCCGATGCAGCGGATCTTTTCGAGATCCTCGTTGGTCAGGATCGGCTGGCGCACCTCGAGACGCTTGCGGCGCGAGGAGCCCTCGAGATCGAGGATGTTCGGACGCGGGCCGATGAAGGAGACGAGGCTCATGACGAGCTCCTCGCGGATCGGATCGATCGGCGGGTTCGTCACCTGGGCGAAGTTCTGCTTGAAATAGGTGTAGAGCAGCTTCGACTTGTCGGAGAGCGCCGAGATCGGCGTGTCCGTGCCCATCGAGCCGACGGCCTCCTGACCGGTCACGGCCATGGGCTGCATCAGGAGCTTGAGATCCTCCTGCGTGTAGCCGAAGACCTGCTGGCGATCGAGGAGCGAGACGTCAGTGCGGCTCTCGCGGGCCTGCACGGGGCGCAGGTCCTCGAGCACGATCTGCGTGCGCTTCAGCCACTCGGCATACGGCAGGGCGGTGGCGAGTTCGCGCTTGATCTCCTCGTCGGCGACGATGCGTCCCTGTTCGAGGTCGATCAGCAGCATCTTGCCCGGCTGCAGGCGCCAGCGCGCGACGATCCGCTCGTCGGGGATCGGCAGCACGCCGCTCTCGGATGCGAGCACGACGAGATCGTCGTCGGTGACGATATAGCGCGCCGGACGAAGGCCGTTGCGGTCGAGCGTCGCGCCGATCTGGCGGCCGTCCGTGAAGGCGATGGCGGCGGGCCCGTCCCACGGCTCCATCAAGGCGGCGTGGTACTCGTAGAAGGTGCGCCGGTCCTCGTCCATGAGCGGGTTGCCCGCCCAGGCCTCGGGGATCAGCATCATCATGGCGTGGGCGAGCGAATAGCCGCCACGCACCAGGAATTCGAGCGCGTTGTCGAAGCAGGCCGTGTCCGACTGTCCTTCGTACGAAATCGGCCAGAGCTTCGAGATGTCGTTGCCGAACAGATCGGAATCGACGCTCGCCTGCCGCGCCGCCATCCAGTTGACGTTCCCGCGCAGCGTGTTGATCTCGCCGTTATGGGCGACCATCCGGTAGGGATGGGCGAGCTGCCAGGTCGGGAAGGTGTTGGTGGCGAAACGCTGGTGCACGAGCGCGATCGCGCTCTCCAAGCGCGGATCGGAGAGGTCGGTGAAGTACGAGCCGAGCTGGGTGACGAGCACCATGCCCTTGTAGACGATGGTCCGCGACGACAGGCTGACGGGGTAATAGCCCTTCGTGCGCGGGTCTTCGAGATTGTAGACCGTGTTGGAGATCGTCTTGCGGGCGAGGAAGAGCCGGCGCTCGAAACTGGCCTCGTCCTCTTCCTTCGTCTTGCCGATGAAGACCTGCCGGTGCAGCGGCTCCGTCGCCTTGACGTTCTCCGACAGATCGGAGCGGTCGACGGGCACGTCGCGCCAGCCGAGCAGCGCCAGCCCTTCGTCGACGAGCACCTTCTCGACGATCTCCCGGACGATGCCGTAGCCGTCCTCGTCCTGGGGCATGAAGAGCTGGGCGACGCCGTATTCGCCTGTCTCGGGAAGCCAGATGCCGAGCTTGGCGCACTCGGCCGAGAAGAAGCGATGCGGGATCTGCACCAGCATGCCGCAGCCGTCGCCCATCTTCGGATCGGCGCCGACCGCGCCGCGATGGTCGATGTTGCGCAGGATGTCGAGACCCTGCTGGACGATGGCGTGGGACTTCTGGTTCTTCATGTGGGCGACGAAGCCCACGCCGCAGGAATCGCGCTCGCGGGCAGGGTCGTAGAGCCCCTGGGCCTTGGGCAGGCCGGGGTCGCGCACCACGAGAGGGGCGGCGACAGGTCGCGCGGCGTTCGCTTCAGGACGGAGGGCCGGATCTCGCCTCATCTCGCTCATCGTCAGTCCCCGATTTCATCTCGCCAACATCAGCCGGCGCGTTTTCCGCGCTCGGCCCGGTCGTCTCGCGGCGTCGATCCCGTGGGAGCGCCCGCCAGACCCGGTTTTGTTCTCATGAGGTTCGGCCGCGCCGTCGTCGGGACGCCCGCACCTCGCGGGCGTCGTGGGCTCGTCTCAGCCCAGGCGTACCCGCTGCGCCCGTTCCGCACGGGCGTTCCGTTTCGAAGCTCGTTTGGACGCGGTGCGCGTCATGACAGCCCTCGAGACCGGCGACCGGCGGCGCGACGCCGCAGATCTGGGTAATTGGACAGTGATGCTGTCCTAACTGGCCGCGAAACTGACAGATTTTTTTGTCTGATACAAGCGGTAAATTGGAACCCTTTTGAACGAAGATTGCGCGCTTGAAGCGGAGCCGGCAAGAAAGCCTCAAATTCGGCCCTCGCGCCGTAAGAGGAAGGAATAATCGTCCGCGGCCGGCCCGGCGCCTCACGCGTAAATCAACCGGCCTCGGACTGCGCGCCCTCGATCACGGTATCACAGCCCATAAAGCACGGGAGCGCGAGCGACCAGCATGACGGACGACATCGAGCAACTTCCCGAGGCGGTCGTGGGCGTCTACCGGCGTCACGCCGCGGCCTTCGACGCAAAGCGCGCGCGCGGCTTCGTCGAGCGCCCGTGGATCGACGCTTTCCTCGCTCACGTGCCTGCAGCGGGCTTGGTGCTCGATATCGGCTGCGCCATGGGCGAGCCGATCGCGCGGGCGCTCGCCGAGCGGGGCCGGCGCGTATTCGGCGTTGATTCCTCGCCGGCGATGATCGCTCTGTGCCGGGAGCGGCTTCCCGAGCACGAGTGGCTCGTCGCGGATATGCGCGGGCTCGATCTCGGAAGGCGGTTCGACGGGCTCATCGCCTGGGACAGCTTCTTCTTCCTGGACCCGCCGCGGCAGCGGGAGATGTTCGCGACCTTCGCCGCGCACGCGCGGGACGGCGCGCCGCTCCTGTTCACGAGCGGGCCGGAACACGGGGTGCGGATCGGCGAGTTCGAAGGCGAGAGGCTGTATCACGCCAGCCTCGCCCCGGAGGAATACCGGGCGCTTCTCGACGAGAGCGGTTTCGAGATCCTCCGACATGTGGCCGAGGATCCGGAATGCGATTTTTACACCGTCTGGCTCGCGCGGCGTCGATTTTGAGGGCGAGCGAGAGCGCAGAGGCGGCGGGATGAGGGATCGGCGAATTCGTTGACTTATCAAATCTGTTTCAGTAATTATATTTGTGAAACGCAGATGCGACGTAATCGTCGTTTTTATTGGGGCTTTTGGGGCGCTTCGCGTCTGGCCGCGTCTGAAGCAGGAACAGTCGTCATGCAGGGAGCGGTTGTCCGTTTCATCGACGAACTCGGCAAGGTCGGTGGGCTGAAGGGCGTGGACATCGCCAACATCACGGATGTTTCCAAGGCGACAGTGTCGCGCTGGAAGTCCGGGGATTTCAAACCTCAGCCGCGTAACGAACTGATCCTGTCGGACCTCCATTACGTGGTGGGTCGGCTGCAGGAATATTATTCGCCGGACGAGATCCGCACCTGGCTCTACGCGCGCCACCCCCAACTGAGCGGCGAGCGTGCGATCGACCTGATCAACCAGAGCCGTACGATCGACGTGCTCGCGATTCTGGATCGGCTGGACAACGAGGTCTACGTCTGAGCCGTGCCGCGCGCGATCCCCCGCCGCGACAGCGCGTTGATAGACGCGATCGAGGAGATCGAGCCCGTCCGCTTCGAGGGCGCCGTCTGGCGGATCGTGCGCGAAGGCCGCGACCCCTTGCAATGCAGCGCATCGGGAGGCCGGTGGGACGACGGGACCTTCGACGTGCTCTATACATCTCTCGAGCGACAGGGCGCGATCGAGGAGATGCGGTTCCACCTGATGCGCGGCCAGCCGATCATGCCGAGCAGGGTCACGTACAAGCTGTTCGAGCTGAACGTCTGCATCGAGCGCGCTCTGAAGCTTCTGAACCTCGACGCCCTTGCAGCATTGGGCCACGACGTTTCGCGCTATGGCCGGCTGTCGTATCAGCAGAAGGCGGACGAGTATCCCCGAACGCAGGAAATCGGCGAAGTCGCGCATTTTCTCGAATTCGACGGGCTGATCGCCCCGTCCGCCCGGCACGCCTGCCTGAACGCGGTCCTGTTCTGTGACCGCATCGCTCCCTCGGAGCGGGTCGTTACAGCCGATCACGGTCTTGTCGATTGGGCGGCGGCTTGAGCCGAGACGCCGGAAACGGGAGCACACAATGGGCGACGAGATCGTATTCTACACCAATCCCATGTCGCGGGGTCGGCTCGTGCGGTGGATGCTGGAAGAGGTTGGCCAACCCTACCGGACCGAGCTCGTGCATTACGGCCCGCAGATGAAGGGCGAGGAGTACCGCAGGATCAACCCCATGGGGAAGGTCCCCGCCCTGATTCACGGAGGGGCCGTAATCACCGAAGCGGCCGCGATCTGCGCCTATCTCGCCGACGCTTTTCCCGAAGCCGGCCTCGCGCCGGCTCCCGGCGATCCGGCCCGCGGCGCCTATTACCGCTGGCTCTTCTTCGGAGCGGGCCCTGTCGAGGCGGCTGTGACGAACCGCGCGCTCGGCGTCGAGGTTCCCGACGATCGCAAGGGCATGGTCGGGTACGGCTCGTACGAGGATGTGCTAGACACCTTGGAGCAGGCGCTGGCGCGAGACTATCTCGCCGGCGACGGCTTCAGCGCCGCGGACCTGTACGTCGGTTCGCAGGTGATCTGGGGCCTGCGCTTCGGCACCATGGAGAAGCGCCCGGCCTTCGAGCGCTACGCCGCCCGCCTCTCCGCCCGACCGGCGGCGATCCGGGCGAACGAGCTCGACGACGCTTCGATGCCGCCGCAGGCCTGAGGCCTCACATCCGGAACACCCCGAAGCGCGTCTCTGGCACCGGCGCGTTCAGCGTCGCCGACAGTGCGAGCCCCAGCGCCCGGCGCGTCTCGGACGGCAGGATGATCCCGTCGTCCCAGAGGCGCGCGGTCGCGTGGTAGGGCGAGCCCTCTTCCTCATACTTGGCGCGGATCGGATCCTTGAAGGCCTCTTCCTCCTCCGGGCTCCAACTGCCGCCGTCGCCCTCGATATTGTCGCGCTTGACGGTGGCGAGCACGCTCGCGGCCTGTTCGCCGCCCATCACCGAGATGCGCGAATTGGGCCATGTGAACAGGAAGCGCGGCGAATAGGCGCGTCCGCACATGCCGTAATTGCCCGCCCCGAAGGAGCCGCCGACCAGCAGCGTGAGCTTGGGCACCTGCGCGCAGGCCACCGCCGTGACGAGCTTCGCCCCGTCCTTGGCGATGCCGCCCGCCTCGTATTCCCGCCCCACCATGAAGCCCGTGATATTTTGCAGGAAGAGGAGCGGGATGCGGCGTTGGCAGCACAATTCGATGAAATGCGCGCCCTTTTGCGCGCTCTCCGAAAACAGGATGCCGTTGTTGCCGATGATCCCGACCGGCATGCCCATCAGTCGCGCGAAACCGGTGACGAGCGTCGTCCCGTAGAGGCGCTTGAACTCGTCGAATTCCGAACCGTCGACGAGGCGGGCGATCAACTCGCGGATGTCGTACTGCTTCTTCAGATCGGTCGGCACGATCGCGTCGAGCTCGTCCGTCGGATAGAGCGGCTCGACCGGATCGGCGATGGCGAGATCCGACTGCTTGCGGGTGTTGAGATTGGCCACGATGCGGCGAACGATCGCCAGCGCATGCACGTCGTCGGCGGCGTAGTGGTCCGCCACGCCCGACTGGCGGGCGTGAACGTCGGCGCCGCCGAGATCCTCCGCCGTCACGACCTCGCCCGTCGCCGCCTTCACGAGCGGGGGGCCGCCGAGGAAGATCGTGCCTTGCCGGCGCACGATCACGGTCTCGTCCGACATCGCCGGAACATAGGCGCCGCCCGCCGTGCAGGAGCCCATGACGCAGGCGATCTGGGGAATGCCGAGCGAGGAGAGCGTGGCCTGATTGTAGAAGATGCGGCCGAAATGGTCGCGATCGGGGAAGACCTCCGTCTGGTGAGGCAGGTTCGCGCCGCCCGAATCGACGAGATAGACGCAGGGCAAGCGGTTTTCGCGGGCGATCTCCTGCGCGCGCAGGTGCTTCTTGACCGTCATCGGGTAGTAGGTGCCGCCCTTGATGGTCGAATCGTTGCACACGATCATGACCTCGCGGCCCGACACCCGGCCGATCCCGGTGATCAGCCCCGCGCCGTGAATGGCGTCGTCGTACATGCCGAAGGCGGCGAGGGGGGCGATCTCGAGGAACGGCGCGCCGGGGTCGAGAAGGCGGGTCACGCGCTCGCGCGGCAGAAGTTTGCCGCGCGCCAGATGACGCTCTCGCGCACGCGGCGGGCCGCCCTCGGCGACGGCGGCGCGGCGATGCATGAGCTCGCCGGCGATTCGCTCCCAGGCGGCGCGGTTCTCGCGGGCGGCGTGCGAATGCGGATCGATCTGGCTCTGGATGACGGGCACGGCTTCTCGCTCCCTCGGCTCCGGCGTTTCGTCAAGCTATGGGTCAGGTTGCGCCCGCACTCAAGCCGGCAGAGGCGACGCCGCGCATTCGATGCTCGCGCTTAACCTTTCCTGAACCTTGATTCGCGATCCTTTTCTTTATGGACGACGTGTGTCGTCCCGGTCACGAATTGAGTGGTGAGTCGCGTGCGTCGGCGTAAACGAGTCAACAGGATCCGCTGGATCTGCGCCACCGTCGCCCCCTGGGCGCTCGGCGCCGGGGTGCTCGTGTCGTTCACGGCGACGGCGAGCAACCACGCCGTCGACGCGGGCCAGATGATCCGCGCCCAGGCGCCCGCATCGCTCCTGCTCGCCGCCGACGTTCTCGTGCCGCCCGTCGACGTGGCGCTGGCGCCGCTGGCGCACCGGCCCGATCTCGCCGCGCCCTCGATTCGCGACGCGGCCCTGCGCTTTCACTTGCCGGGCGAAGCGTTCGCGCCCGATCAGGCGCGCCCGCCCCGGTTCGAGCCGAAGGAGATGGGCGGCGACGAGCCCGACGTGAACCGCGACGGCAAGGGCGATCCCTACGTTCCCCTGCGCCCGACGCTGAGCCGACGGGGCGGCGAGATCGCCCGCGAAGCGGCGTCCCTGAGCCGGGATCTGCGCGTCGCGCGCGGCGATCCGCGAGAGCGCGCCATGGTCTTCCAGGGACTGACGCCCGGCGCGGGCTTCGTCGACGCCCTCGACGCGGCGCGCAGCTTTTCCCCGTGGTCCGACCTGTTCTCGACCTATGAGATCGCCACCACCGAGCGCACGCCCGAAGCCGCCGCCCAGGGCTCCACCGGTCCGGGGCGCGCGGGAGGTTTCACCCCCGACGGCGACGGAGCCTCGCCCGCCGTCGGTCGCGCGATGGTGCTCGCCGCCGCGACGCCGGTGGCGCTCGACTGGTCGCCCGTTGAAATCGCCGCCGCGCCGGTGCGCATGCCGGCCGGAATCGGCGTGACGAGCGTCGCCAAAGACGTGAACCGCGCCGCGCGGCCTCGCTACGCCGACCTGATCGACCCCTCCGCCCGCGAGCGCGAGGCGCGCTGTCTGGCCGAAGCCGTCTATTTTGAGGCCCGCAGCGAGCCGGAGGCGGGGCAATCCGCCGTGGCGCAGGTCATCCTCAACCGCGTCAAGAGCAGCCTCTATCCGAATTCGATCTGCGGCGTCGTCTACCAGAACCGCCATCGGCACCTGCGCTGCCAGTTCACGTACGCTTGCGAGGGCAAGTCTCTGGCGATCCGCGAGCAGGCGGCCTGGAGGCGCGCGTCCCGTCTGGCGGACGCGGTGCTCTCCGGCGACACCTATCTCGAAGCCGTCGGCGGCGCGACGCATTATCACGCCAATTACGTGAACCCGCGCTGGGCCCGCGCCCTCCTGCGCAAGGACCGCATCGGCCGCCACATCTTCTATCAGCTGAAGCCCGGCCAGCGCTGACGCGGGTTTTGTCGGCGATACCAAAATATGGTATCCATTCGCGGCCGTTTCTGGAGGTCGCGATGTCTCGAAATACTTCCGTCAGCCTGGGCGATCACTTCGCCGGCTTTATCGACGGCCAGGTTGCGACAGGCCGATACGGCTCAGCCAGCGACGTGGTCCGCGCCGGCCTGCGTTTGCTGGAGGAGCGGGAGGCGAAGCTTGAGGCCCTTCGCCGGGCCCTCGAGGAGGGTGAACGGAGTGGTCCCCCGCAGCCGTTCGACGTCGAGGCTTTCATTGCAGAGAAGAAGGGGACGAGCGCGGCATGATGGCCGCATTCGACCTCTCGCCTCGCGCCCGCTGGGATCTGTCGGAGATTTGGGACTACACTTGCGAGCTATGGGGCGAGGAGCAGGCGGAACGCTATCTACGACTGATCAACAAAACCGGGATCGATCTCGCGTCAGGGCGGCTGAGGGGACGCCCGGTCGATTCCGTCCGGGATGGATATCCTCGGCTTTCGGTGGGAGCGCATGTTCTCTTTTATCGCTCCGCCGGCGCGGATGGTATCGAGGTGATCCGCATCCTGCATCAGCGAATGGACTTCGAAAGCCGCCTCTAGCGTTCGAAGGCACGCCCGCCCGCGCGTCAATGCGCGACGTTGCCCGACAGCGAAATGTTCGCCGGAACGGCCGCTCCGGGCACGAGGAGGTCGGTCGTGGCGACGTCAGTCCAGCGCATGCCCACGATCGCGCCGTCGCGGGCGCCCGAGATCATGTTCGACGCGATCTGCGCGCGCCCGGCGCCCTCCGCGACCGAGACGAGGATGCCGATCGCGCAGGCGCGCAGCACGTTTCCGCTCGCCGTGACGTCGCGCAGATAGGGGCCGAAGCCGAGCCCTATCCCCGCCGTCTCCGCGTCCTCGACCACGTTGCCCGTGATCGCGGCGTCGGCTTCCGCGAAGATCCCCGTCCCGTAGAGGATCTCGCCCGTCAGCGGATCGGGACGGCGGAAGAGGCCGCGCACGATATTGCCGGAGATGACGGCGAGGCGGCCCTGCTCGTTGAAATTCGTCGAGACGATTCCGTTCGCGGCGCGCTCCACCACGTTGTCGGCGATGACGCAGCCCTCGAACCCGAATTCGGTGAACAGCCCCACTTCGCCCAGATCGGCGCAGTTGTTGGCGACGATCTGCACGCCGTCGCCTCCGTTGTTGCGCACGGCGGAGAAGGCGCAGCCGCGAATCACGTTCTGCGCGACGATCACGCCGCCGGCCCGAAAGACGTTGACCCCGTTGCCGTATTCGCCGGATCCGCCCCGGTCGGCGCGGATGCGCGCGATGCGGTTGGCGAGCACCTGCGTCCCGTCGAAACCCTTCTGCGAGCGCCAGACGAGAACGCCGTTGTTGGCGCAATCCTCGATGACGTTCCCTTCGATCGCGAGGCCGGTCGAATCGTTGACGAACACCGCCGTGTCCGCCCGCGCGATCCGGCAGCCGGCGACGCGCCCGCCGCAGCGCTCCAGCCTGATCGCTGCAGAGAACGCCTCCTCGAGCGCCATGTCGACGAGGCGGATGTCGGCGACGTCCTCGGCGAGAAGAAGCGGCGCGTCGCGGCCGATCTCGCCGCGCAGGGTCAGGCCGGCGATCGTGACCGCGCGCGCGGAGCCCGCACGCAGCACGGGCGCGTCCTCCGCCTGAAGCAGCGTCGCCCCGCGTGGGCCGACGAGCGCCGCGCCGTCGGGAACGTGCGTTTCCGCGACACGGTAGACGCCCGGAGCCAGCCGCAGGGGCGAGCCGCTGCGCGCGCTCTCGCGCAATCCCTCCTCAAGCGCCTGCGTCTGGATTTCGCGGGCGTCGGGCGTCAGTCCGAAGGCGCGCGCGTCGAGGCCCGGCCCCGAGGGGTCGAGCGGAGCGGCGCCTTGAGACTGAGCGCGGCCTTGTGCCTGTGCGGGGCCTTGGGCCTGAGCGAGGCCGGCCCCGGCGAGGCCTGCGGCGCCGGCGCCGAGGAGGAGGCGGCGTGAATAGCGGATCGTCGACATGACCGTGACGATATCGCCAGATCCTTGCCGATTCATTGTCGCCCGCGCGAACCGCCACGAAGGCGCCAGAGTCTCGGCGTCATATAGGTTTGGCGGAGCGCTCCGTTCTGGGCCGCGGCCGCGCGTGATGGTGGAGACCAACCATGAAGTCCGCGACATTCGCAGGCGCAGCGACGACGCTCGCCGCCGCCGGGCTCGGCGCCGTTCTCTCGCTGGCGCCGACGGCGCCCGCGCAGGCGGCGACAGCCTACGTCACCAATGACCTCAACATGCGCGCCGGCCCCTCGACGCGGTACGGCGTCGTGCGGGTCCTGCCCGCCGGAAGCCCGGTGGAGCTCCTGAATTGCGCGTCCCGCGCCTCGTGGTGCGAGGTGGCGTTCCGGGGCGTACGCGGCTGGGTCTCGGGGCGCTATCTCGACGACGGCTATCGCCGGCCCGGTCGGGTCATCCCCGCCGATCCCGGTCCGGTCTTCGGCGGTCCGGTCGTCACCTTCGAATTCGGAATGAGCCCGCGCTATTACGAGCCGCCGGAATATCGAGGCGACGACGGATGGGGCTACCGCTACGATCCGCGTTACGTTCGCCGCCCCTACGATCCGCGGCCCTACGACCCTCGTCCCTATGACCCGCGACCGTATGATCCGCGCCCCTACGACCCGTTCTGGGGCGGCTGGTGAGGGCTACAGGCGGCGGACGCTGGTGATCGGGCCGAAGCTGTTGGCGAGGATGCGCGCGCGCGCATCCTCCAGCGGTTCGATCGCGACCGCCATGTGATGGCCGTTGGCGTGGATCATCCGCGCCGCGTCGAGCATGATCGCGACGTGCCCTTTCCAGAAGACGAGATCGCCCCGTCGCAGGTCTGAACGCGTCTCGTCGACGGGAAGCGCCCGGCCGAGCGTCGTCTCCTGCATGTCGGCGTCGCGGGGCGCCGCGATCCCCGCCGACAGGAGCGCGATCTGGACGAGGCCCGAGCAGTCGAGGCCCCGGACCGTGCGGCCGCCCCAGAGATAGGGCGCGTGCAGGAAGCGTTCGGCCACGCTGACGAAATCGGGCTCGACGCTCTCCCGCGGGGCGAGATGACCGGCATGAACGAAACCGCCGCCGGCGAGCCGGGCGTATCCCTTGTCCTCGCTGACCAGCGCGACTTCGGCGCCGAGCGGCAGGAACGTCTCGGTCGGCAGCTTCAGCGAGGGGCCGGGATAGACGGGCGTGCTCAAGGCGGCGACGCGATGCGTCGGCGCCGGCTCGGCCGGTCCCAGCGCCTCGCGCGAAACATAGCCGACATAGCCGTCCCGGCCGCTCTGCCCCCAGGCGAAGCCCTCGCCGTCCTCGTCGAACACGTCGAAGGGCTCCCCCGCCAGCAATTGCGTGTCGAGGGCGGCGTCGGGGCGCGGCTCGCGACGAAGCGCAGCGACGGGCGCGAGGACGCGCATCGGGCGCGGCTCGGCGTAGCGCGGCGCGTCGACGGTTCCGCGCAGGCTTCCGGCGGCGAGGTCGGGCCGGGCCGGGGTGAGGCGGGGATGGCCGGGGATCATGCGGGGTTTCCCCCGCGCGGCGGATAGCGCTCGGCCAGCAGCGCGTGGACGAGGCGCGCGGCCTGGACCTCGCCGCCCTTCGGTCGCCCCGGTTTCGCCGCCGGCGTCCATCCGAAGACGTCGAAATGAACGTAGGCGCCCGCCTTCTCGACGAAGCGGCGCAGGAACAGCGCCGCCGTGATCGCGCCGGCGAAAGAGCCGCCGGAGATGTGGTTGACGTCCGCGATCTCGGATTTGAGCATCTGCGCGTAAGGCCGCCACAGGGGCAGGCGCCAGACGGGATCGGCCACCGCCGCCGAAAGGCGGGCGATATCGGCGGCGAGCGCCTCGTCGTCCGTCATGAAGGGCGGTAGATCCGGGCCGAGCGCCACGCGTGCGGCGCCGGTGAGCGTCGCGAAATCGACGATCAGTTCCGGCGCCTCCTCGTCGGCGAGCGCCAGCGCGTCGGCGAGGATCAGGCGGCCCTCCGCGTCCGTGTTGCCGATCTCGACGGTGATCCCCTTGCGGCTCGGCAAGACGTCGCCGGGGCGGAAGGAATCGCCCGATATGGAGTTCTCCACCGCCGGGATCAGCACGCGCAGGCGCAGGTCGAGCCGCGAACCCATCACCATCGCGGCTGCGGCGAGCGCGCAGGCCGCGCCCCCCATGTCCTTCTTCATCAGCGCCATCGAGGCGTCCGGCTTGATGTTGAGCCCGCCCGTGTCGAAGGCCACCCCCTTGCCGACGAGCGTCGCCTTCGGCGCGCCCGCGCGGCCCCAGCGGATGTCGATCAGGCGGGGGGCGCGGGTCGAGGCGCGGCCGACGGCGTGGATCATGGGGAAGCCCGCCCCGAGCAGAGCCTCGCCCGTCGTGACCGTGATCTCGGCGCCGAAACGCTGCGCCAGCGCGCGAGCCGCGTCCTCGATCTCGGCGGGGCCCATGTCGTTCGCCGGCGTGTTTACGAGATCGCGCCCGAGCGCGACGGCCTGCGCGATCCGCGAGACGGCCTCGACGTCGACGCCGGCGGGCGCGCGGAGGCGCGCGGCCGGACGCGCGGGCTTGCGGTATCGGTCGAAGGCGTAGGCGCCGAGCAGCCAGGCGAGGACGTCGGTCTCGTCGGCGTTCTCCAGCGCGTAGAGCCCTTCCGGAAGCCGCGATGGAAGACCGCCCGCATGGAACGGATCGCGCGCCGCCTCGTCATCCGCGACGCCGAGCAGCGCCGCGGCGATCGCGCCGTCGACGCCCGGCGTGAGGCAGAGCGCGCCGTCCTGCCCCCTGAATCCTTGCGCCCGCGCGAAGGCCGCGGCCTGGTCGGGCAACCGGGCGAACGTCTCCTCGACGCTCGAGGCGCGGGTCCGATGGATCGGAATCGCGGGGAGGTCGGCGTTCGTCTCGATGAGGGGATGGATCATGCAGGCTCCGGCTGCGGGCGCGAATCGTTCGCCCGGATCATCGCGCGCGCCGGGCGCGACGCAAGGGGGGGGAGCGCGCTCAACCGTCTTCTCGGGCGAGCGCGCCGAGGATCGGGCAATCGGGTCGCTCGTCTCCGGCGCAGCACTCCGCGAGGTGGCGGAGCGTCGCCACCATCTCCTCCATCGCTGCGATCCGCGCCTCCATGTCCGCCACGTGGCGCAGCGCGATATCCTTCACCTCCCGGCTCGGCCGCGTCCTGTCGCGCCAAAGCGCGAGAAGGCGCCCGATCTCTTCGATCGAGAACCCCAGATCGCGCGACCGGCCGATGAAGACCAGATCGTGCACGTCGCGCGCGTCGAAATCACGGTAGGAATTTTCCCGCCGCGCCGCGGGGGCGAGGAGCCCGATCGCCTCGTAATGGCGGATCATCTTGGCGCTGACCCCGGAGCGCCGCGCGGCGTCGCCGATCCTCACGACGCGCCTCCCGGATCGCCGGAGGCCGGCCGCCAGCGCCGCAGGAGCAGCGCGTTGCCGACTACGCTGACGCTCGAAAACGCCATGGCCGCCCCGGCGACCATCGGATCGAGCAGCCCCAGAGCGGCGACCGGAATGCCGAGCGTATTGTAGGCGAAGGCCCAGAACAGGTTCTGCCGGATCTTGGCGTGCGTGCGGCGGGAGATGTCGAGCGCGTCGACCACCGCGAGCGGATCGGAGCGCATTAGCGTGATCCCGGCCGCCTCCATGGCGACGTCGGTTCCCGATCCCATCGCGACGCCGAGATCGGCGGCCGCGAGGGCGGGCGCGTCGTTCACCCCGTCTCCGACCATCGCGACCGTCCCGTGCCGCGCCCGCAGCTCGCCGATGATGCGGGCCTTGTCCTCCGGCGCGACCTCCGCGCGAACCTCGGAGACGCCGACCGCGTCCGCGACGGCGCGCGCGGCGGCCTCGTTGTCGCCGGTGAGCATGATCGTGCGCACGCCCGAAGCCTCGAGCATTGCGATCGCCGCGCGGGCTCTCGGGCGGGGCGCGTCGGCGAAGCTCGCAAGCCCGAGCAGGCGAGGGGCGTCGCCTGTCCGGGCCACGAAGGAGACCGAGCGGCCGAGGCCGGCCTCGGCCGTCGCCGCGTCGGCGAGGGCGTCGAGCGACAGGCCGAGGTCGGCCATGAAGCGCGCGCTGCCGACGGCGATGCGAAACCCCTCGAGATCGCCCTCGATGCCGCGCCCGGGGACGGCGCGCACGGACCTGGCTGGGCGGATCGTCAACCCGCGTTCGCGCGCCGCGTCGACGACCGCCCGGGCGAGGGGGTGCTCTCCGCTCGACTGGATCGCGGCGACGGTCGACAGCAGCGCGTCGTCATCGCCGTCGAGCGCCTCGAAGCGGGCGAGCGTCGGCTTGCCGAGCGTGAGCGTCCCCGTCTTGTCGAAGGCGACGGCGTGGATGTGGGTCGCGCGCTCCAGCATCTCCGCGTCGCGGATCAGGACGCCCGCCGAGGCGGCCGCGCCCGTCCCCGCCATGAGCGCGGTCGGCGTGGCGAGGCCCAGCGCGCAGGGGCAGGCGATGACGAGGACCGAGACGGCGGTGACGATCGCCAGTTCAACATTTCCGGTGAGCGCCCACCAGGTGGCGAAAGTGGCGAGCGCGATCGCGACGACGACCGGCACGAACACCGCCGCGACCCGATCGACCAGCCGCTGAATCGGCGCTTTCGAGGCCTGCGCGCTCTCGACGAGCCTGGCGATGCGCGACAGCGTGGTCTCGGCGCCGATGGCGGTGGTTTCGACGAGGAGCGCGCCCGAGCCGTTGATCGATCCGCCGATGACGCGCTCGCCCTCGGCGCGGGCCACGGGAAGGCTCTCGCCGGTGATCATAGATTCGTCGATCTCACTTTCGCCCTCGACGATGCGCCCGTCGACGGCGACGCGCTCGCCCGGACGCACGACGACCGCGTCGCCCACGCGAATGTCGGCGAGCGGCCTGGTCTCGTCGCGGCCGTCCCGCCGCACGGTCGCCGTGGCCGGGCGCAGTGCCGACAGCGCCCGCACCGCGTCGGCGGCCCGGCGCTTGGCGCGGGTCTCGAGCAGCTTGCCGAGCAGAACGAGGCTGATGATGACGCTCGACGCCTCGAAATAGTACGCCGGCTCATGATGACCGATCTCGGCGGTCGTCAGGAGGTACAGCGAGAGGAAATAGGCCGCGCTCGTGCCGATGGCGACGAGCAGGTCCATGTTGCCCGCCCCCGCCCTGAGCGCGCGCCAGCCGGCGACGTAGAACCGTGAACCGAGCCAGAACTGCACCGGCGTCGCGAACAGCAGTTGCGCCCAGCCCGGAAGCATCCAGTGTTCGCCGAAGGGTATGGCGAGCATCGGCAGGACGAGCGGCGCGCTGAGGATCAGCCCGGCTGCGACCCGTCGGGCTTCGGCCGCATCGGCCCGAGCCGCCTCAACGTCGCGGCTGCTCTCGCCGCCCTCGATCCGGCGCGCGCCGTATCCGGCGCGCTCCACGGCTCTGATCGCGGCCTCGACGCCCGTCTCGTCGAACACGCGCAGGCGGACACGTTCGCTGGCGAGATTGACGGCGGCGGAGAGGATCTGTGGAACGCCCGCGAGGGCCGTCTCGATCCGTCCCGCGCAGGAGGCGCAGGTCATTCCCGACAGGGCCAGATCGACTTCCCGCAGCCGCGCCGAATATCCGGCCGCGTCGATCGCCGCGACGA
Organism: Microvirga sp.; assembly: GCA_022241475.1. The sequence continues at coordinate 40,215 of JAKOMT010000011.1, forward strand.
GCCCGCGCGCGTCGACCCGGCCCGGATCGAAGGCGATCTCGGCCTTCTCCGAACCGAGGTTGACGGAGGCTCGTGCGACGCCGGGAAGCGCGGTGAGCGCGCTCTCGACGCGCCCCGCGCAGGAGGCGCAGGTCATTCCTCCTATCTCGATCGAAACGGATTCCGGGGGCGCGCCGCCGGCCTTCTTCGCTCTCGCAACATCCATCGCTTCATTCCGGTCGCCGGCGCCGCGTCGGGTGACGGGGCGCCGAGGAAACTCGATAGACCTTCCCATCATTGGAAGGTCAACTGTCCGAGGAGATATCTTTCGAAGACGTCGAGCAAGCCCGGACGAGCCCGGATGCGGCGCTTGTCGAGATTCGGCCAAATTCCCATGCGAAACCCCAAACTCGCATCGTCGTCTTGATGGCGATCGCCTCAATTCGGACAATCACGCCCGTTCAGGTCGACGAGTACTGTGTGTGGGACATGCGCGATCGAAGCGAACCTTTCGCCGTCCTCGTCGTTGAACCATTGATGCGCGCGGCGAGGGGCCGTGGCGATAGGCGAAAGCGGGACTGGAAATCGCGGATGACGAACACGACGAAACGCTCGTTTTCCCGATTGTGCGGCGCAAAAGAAAGGCGTAAAATCGTCATGATTTCAAACGAGAGCGAGCCGAGCGGCGTTATTATCGGCGTCGAGTGGCGAACGGCCCGTGACGATACCCATCCCCGCATCTCGGAGATCACGCCGTGATCCTCTCCCGTCGTTCCGCGCTCGCTCTCGGCGCAGTGATGGCGCTCGCCGCCCAGCTTCCCCGCTCCATGCCGTCCGCGCTGGCTGAAGAGGGGCCGGTCGGTCGCTTCGGCGCGCCCGCTCCGTTCAGTCCTGAAATGGTGCGCGAGCGGGCCTTGGCGCTTGCGGCGGCGCAGTATGAAGCCGTTCCCGAGACGCTTCCGCCGAGCCTGGCGTCACTGGATTACGACCAGTATCGCGATATCCGTTTCCGTCCGGATGAAGCGTTGTTCGGGGACGGCGAGAGCCCCTATACGCTGCAGCTCTTCCACATCGGCTTCGGCTATCGGGAGCCGACGTCGATCAATCTGGTCTCGGAAGGACAGGCGAGGCACGTTTTCTTCGATCCCGCCATGTTCTCGTACGGCCCGACGATCCCGGAGCCGCCCACGGAGACGGCGGATCTCGGTTTTTCCGGCTTCCGGATCCACGGCCACATCAACACGCCCGAGCACGCCGACGAATTCGCCGTGTTTCAGGGCGCGAGCTATTTCCGCGCCGTGGCGCGCGACCAGATTTACGGCCTCTCGGCGCGCGGCCTCGCCATCGGCACGGCCGACGCCGCCGGCGAGGAGTTTCCGACCTTCCGCGAGTTCTGGATCGAGGAGCCCCGCCCGGGCGACGACCGGATCGTCGTCCATGCCCTGCTCGACAGCCCCAGCGCGGCGGGCGCCTACCGCTTCGTGATCCGGCCGGGCGTGATGACGGCGATGGAGGTCGAGTCGGAACTGTTTCCCCGGATCGAGCTCACGACCGTCGGCATGGCGCCGCTCACCAGCATGTTCTATTTCGCGCCGCACGATCGACGCGGCATCGATGATTTTCGCCCCGCCGTCCACGATTCGGAGGGGCTGTTGGTCTGGAACGGCGCCGGCGAGTGGATATGGCGCCCGCTCCTCAATCCCCGCACGCTCCAGATTTCGATGTTCGTCGACGAGCGACCGAAGGGCTTCGGCCTGATGCAGCGCACGCGCGGCCTCGAATCCTATCAGGACCTCGAAGCCGAATACCATCGTCGGCCCTCCCTGTGGGTCGAGCCGGTGGGCGACTGGGGGCGTGGTTCGGTCGTGCTGGTCGAGATCCCGACCTCGTCGGAGGTCCACGACAACATCGTCTCGTTCTGGCGTCCCGAAACGCCGCTTCTGCCCGGGAAGCCCTTCCGCTTCTCGTACCGGCTGCATTGGGGCGACGGACCGCCCGTGAACGCGGGCGTCGGTCGCGTCGCTCGCGCCATGGCCGGCCTCGCGGAGGTCGGGCGGCCGCAGAACGAGCGCGACAAGCGCATCTTCGTGGTCGATTTCGTCGGCAACGGGCTTTTCGCCGAGGGCGGGGAGCCGATCGAGGTCGACGCATCCGCGACGGCGGGCCTGCTGGCGCCGCCCGTGATCGAGGCGAAGCCCGAATTGGGCGGCGTGCGGGTCGCGATGCAATTCGATCCGGAGGGAGCGCCCGTCGCGGAATTGCGCTGCCTCCTGATGCGGGGCGGGTCGCCCATATCTGAAACTTGGCTCCACAGGTGGCTGGCTTGAACGCGCATCATCGAGACATAGAAGCGGCCTCGCTTCCCCCCGAAGCGCCGCTCCACATGCCGGTCCAGGATCTCGGGCGCGCTCCGGAGCGCGCCGTCGCGCGTCGGCGCGACTGGGCCGGGACGGCGATCCGCGCGGCGACGCTGATCTCGGCGGCGTTCATCGCGGCCTACTTCATCCATGAAATGTACGCGGTGCTCAGCACCACCACCATGACGGCGGTGCAGGGGGTGATGCTCGCGCTGTTCTCGCTCAACATCGCCTGGATCGCCTTCGCCTTCGCGCTCGCGACGCTCGGCTTCGGCGCCCTCCTGGTGTCGCGCCTGCGCGGCAGAGGCGAACTGGCTCCCCGGGCGAGGCCCGAAAGCCGGACCGCGATCCTGCTGCCGACCTATAACGAGGACCCGGCGCGCGTTTTCGCCACGGCGCTTTCGACCGCCGAGGCGCTCGCCGACGCGGGGATAGCCGACCGGTTCGATCTGTTCGTCCTCAGCGACACCACCGATCCCGACATCTGGATGGCCGAGGAGCAGGCGTTTCTCGCCGCCCGCGCCGAACGCGCGCCGCGCGCCGCGATCTACTATCGCCGCCGCCCGGTCAATCTGGAGCGCAAGGCCGGCAACGTCGCGGAATGGGTGCGCCGCTTCGGCGGGGCCTATCCGTTCTTCGTCTGCTTCGACGCCGACAGCGTGATGACGCCGCGCACGCTCGTGCGCATGGTCCTCGCCATGGAGAAGCGCGCCGATCTCGGCCTGCTCCAGACCGTTCCGGTGCTCACTGGCCTGACGAGCGTCTTCGCGCGCGCTCAGCAATTCGCCTCGCGCGTCTACGGCCCGGTCCTCGCGGCGGGTCTGGCGACCTTCGCCCGCGACAGCGGCAATTACTGGGGCCACAACGCCATCATCCGCACGCGCGCCTTCGCCGACAGCGCCGGATTGCCGCACCTCGCCGGCCCGCCGCCCTTCGGCGGACATGTGCTCAGTCACGATTTCGTCGAGGCGGCGCTGATGCGTCGCGCCGGCTGGGCCGTCGTCGTCGACGCCAGCCTGACGGGCTCGTACGAAGAGAGCCCGCCCTCGCTGATCGATCTCGCCCAGCGTGACCGGCGCTGGTGCCAGGGCAACCTCCAGCACGCTCGCCTGATCGGGGCGAAGGGTTTCGACTGGGTCAGCCGCATGCATTTCGGCATGGGCATCATGGCCTATCTCGCGGCGCCGCTCTGGCTCGCCTTCCTGATCGCGGGCCTCGCCCTCGCCTTGCAGGCGCATTTCGTCCGGCCGGAGTATTTCGCGCGCGAATTCTCGCTCTTCCCGATCTGGCCGGTCTTCGACCACGCCCGCGCGCTGTCTCTCTTCACGGCCACGATGGCGATCCTCTTCGCGCCCAAGATCTACGGCCTGATCGTCGCCCTATTAACGCCGGCGGTTCGCCGCGGCTGCGGCGGCTCGCTGCGGCTCGTCGGGAGCGTCCTCGTCGAGAGCCTGCATGCGGCCTTGCTCGCCCCGGTGATGATGGCGATCCAGTCGGCCGCCGTCGGGCAGATCCTGCTCGGCCGTGACGCCGGCTGGAACGCGCAGCGCCGTGACGACGGCTCGATCCCGCTCGCCGAGATCGCGCGCCGGCATCGCTGGCACACGCTGCTCGGCGTCGCGCTCGGCGTCTCCGCGCTGGCGGTGTCGCCGGCCGTCTTCGCCTGGATGAGCCCGGCGGCGCTGGGCTTGGTGCTTGCGATACCGCTTTCGGTGGCGACGGCGGGGCAGTCCCCCTGGATGTTGAGAGCGGGATTGCTCTCGACTCCCGACGAGCGCAATCCGCATCCCATGATGACGCGCGGATTGTCCATGCGCGCCGTTATCGCCCGGTCCCTCGGCGCGCCGCGTCCGGCCTTGCGTCGGCTCGTCGACGATCCGGCTCTCGCCGGGCTGCGCCTCGCATGCGCCGCGCCCGCGCCGGCCCGGGGCTGCGGCCGTTCGGTCGATCCCGCCTTCGTCGTCGGGGTTGCCCGTCTGGAGGCGTCCGCCAACCTGGATGACGCGATTTCGGCGCTCGATCGCCGTGAGACGCTGGCGCTTCTGGGGCGGCGCGAGGGCGTCGAGCGCGCGATCAAGACCGCCTTCCCGCGCGAGACGACGAGCGCCGCCTGAACCTCCGGGGCTATACGGTCAGTGGCGCACGAGCGCCGCCGACCACGCGAAGCCCGCGCCGTTCGACACGACCATGACGAGGTCGCCGTCACGGATGGCGCCGGCCCCCACGGCCTCCGCGTAGTTGATCACCATGTCGCTCTCTTGCACGTGGCCGCGCCCGCGCAGGCCCTGCGTCCAGATCTTCTCCGGCGGGATGGCGAAGCGCTTCATGAAATAGGCCTGGTCCCAGGTCGAGAAGGTCGGATAGACGTAATAGTCGACGTCGGCGAAATCGAGCCCGTGCTTGGCCAGCAACCGCGCCATCACCTTCTTGAACATGATGAAGTTGATCGGGATCACGCCGTCGTTGAACTTGTCCATCTTGGCGTACATGTGCAGCGCCGCTTCGGTCGCCTCCTCGCCCGGAGCGAGGCTCTGCAATCCCGGAACGTACCAGACGTCGTGCAGACGCCCGACGGAGATCGTCTCCACGCCCAGGATGGCGGCGCGTTCGCTGTGGCGCTTGAGCACGATCGCCGCGCCGCCGTCGCTCGCCACCGTGATCGGATAATAGGTCTTGTTGAGGCGCGGCGTGCGGTCGCCGGCGAAGAGCAGCGCCGCATCGATTCCCGGTTCGGCGCGCATCAGCGCGAGCACGGTCTTGAGGGCGAGGTGATAGCTCGCGCATCCGCCCGTATTGACGGCGGTCGAGAAGGCGTCGCGAACGCCCAGCGCGTCCTGCACGAGCCCCGCGGCCGACCAGGTGGGCCCGACGTAATCCTCCGGGATGCTTGTGAAGTCGACGACGAGGCCGATTTCGTCGGGCGACAGCCCCGACTTGTCGAGCGCGAGGCGCGAGGCCGCGACGGCGAGTTCCGAAGGCATCGCGTCGGTGACGTGGACCTCCTCGATCCCGACGTCGCGCTGGAAATCGATGTTCTTGGAGAGCGTGCCGAAGGGCACGTCCTCGTCGCGAAAGATCTCCGCGACCGCCTTCTTCGTCTCCGGCAGGTGGAAGGCTTCCGACAGGATTCCGATCGTGTCCATGCGAGGCGCCCCTTTCGTCAGTAGCGCAGGAGGGCGGCGCCCGCCAGGAAGCCGAGCCCGTGCGAGGCGAGGAGCACGTAGGCGCCCTCGACGACGCCGGCTTCTTCGAGACGCGCGAGATTGAGGATGAAATCGTTGGCGTTCGCGTGGCCCAGATTCGCCAGCGTCGCGAGGCCCGGCGCGGCGTTTCCGTAGAGCGCGGCGGCGAAGGACACGACGTCCTCGGCCGACAGGTTGGGCGTCACGACGTGCGCCACGTCGCCGAGCGGCACGCCGCGCGCTTCGAGCAGACCCGCCGCGAGATCGCGGGCGCGGGCGTGACGGTCGACGGAAGCGATCGTCTCGCGGTCCAGGACGAGCCGATGCAGGTCGAGCCTCGTCGGATGCCTGATCCCGCCGCCGGGGATGAACCGCGCGTCGTGCAGGCGACCCTCCGAGGCGAGCGCGACGTCGATCAGCGTGGCGCGCCCCTCGTCGCGCCGCATGATCATCGCGGTCGCGCCGTCGCCGAGGACCATGAACGGGTCTTCGCGGTCGATCACGCGGTTTCCGGGCAGCGCCACGTCGCTGGCGACGAGCAGGATCGTGCGCGTGTCCGCGTCGGCGCGGAGCATCGCGCTCGCGAATTTCATCGCGACGAGGAGATTGGCGCAGCCGCCGCCGGAATAGCCGAGGGTGAAGGCGTTGCGCGCGCCGATCAGGTGCTGGAGCTCGTTGCTCATCGACCAGGCGGGTTCGACGTAGCGCTGCGGCATGGTCGAGAAATCGATGATCGCGTCGAGTTCGCCCGCCTCGATCCCCGCCTTCGCGAGCGCCGCCCGGGACGCGTCGAGGGCGAGTTCGGTCGGGCTCTCGCCCTCGAAGACGCGAACCTCGCGCACCCCCAGCCGCGCCGCGACGCGCTGATCGAGCGCGACGCCCTCGTCGGCGAAGATCGCCCCGAGGTTCGCGACGCGCGGCGGAAGGCTCGACGCGATCGAGAGAACGCCTGCGCGCGCTGCGGTCATGCCGTGTGCTCCTCGTGCGCGGGCGGATCAGGCCGCCGCGTGGGAGCCGCCGGGCTCCGTCAGGCAGGCCTCGATGATGTGGCGAGGAACGGTGTGGTCGTCGTACCAGCGCCCGGAGAGAGGCTTCTTCACGAGCACCACGTCGGCGGCGTAGGAGAGGATTTCGTCGTTGTGCGCGCCGAGCTCGGCGCGCAGCGAGGCGGGGAGGCGACCGTCGCGCGTCATCGCCCGCTCGACCTCGCTCGTCAGATACCGCAGCCGTTCGATGCGCGAATTGACGACGCCGATGCTCTTGCGCGTGATCCGGCCGAAATCCGCCTTGTGATTGGCCAGCGTCTGCATCGCCTCGTACATCGAAGGCAGGAACTCGCGCTTGCCCATCCACTGCGTCTCGTAATTCATCGCGTCGTGCCAGACGGGCTCGGTGAGCGCGCGGCGATGGCTCTCCAGGTCGCGGTGGAAGACGGTGTAGCCGTGCTTGTCCGGCTCCTCGAACCATTGGCAACCGGGATCGAGATAGGGGACCATACCGAAGATCGTCGGGATCACCTTGTCGTCGGGAAAGCGCTCCATCAGCCGGGCGCTGTACGCCACCGTCTCCATCACGGAGGCGTGCGTCTGCTGCGGCATCCCGATCGTGTACCAGAGGTAGAAGCCCTTGATCCCGATATCGAGCGCCTGCGCGGTCCAGTCCTCCATCTCGGCGTTGGTGTAAGTGCCGCGCCCCGTCAGCCGGCTGATCTCGACGTCGTGCGACTGGGGCGAAAGGTTGATGAAGATGTCGGTGTTGGGCGCGGCCCTCACCATCTCGCGCAGGAGCGAGGGTTTCGTCAGCCTGAACTGCTCGAAGGAGACGGACTTGACGACGCCAGACGCCTCGACGCTCTCCAGGTACTCGATGAGCCGCGGCCCCGATTCCGAATAGGCCTGGAGCGTGTAGACGCTGAGCGGAGACTCGGTCTTGGGGACAGTCAGGATCTCCTTGGCGAGCTGCTCGCTGCGGCGATGGAAGACCGTCTTCTTCGAGACGTTCATCATGCGCTGGTAGGCCCAGCGCGAGCCCGAGCACCAGCCGCAGCTCTGGGCGCAGCCGGTGTTCGGCAGCACCATCAGATTGGGCATGTTCAAGAGGCTCGAAGTCTTGGGGAACATCTTCGACCAGTCGATCGCCACGTCGTTGAGGATCGCGGGCGTGTAGCCGTGGCCGTTGTCGACGATCTCGCCGTCGACCTTGTAGACGAGGTTGGGCACGGCGAAGTTGCGCCGCTCGCCACGCTTCACCGCCTCGACGAGCAACCGCAACGGCTCGAGCGTGTCGTAGCCCCGGATGACCATGTCGACCTGCGGATAGGCCATCAGCTCGCGGGCGTAATAGGTCGAGACGATCCCGCCCATCACGACGATGCAATCGGGGAAGGCTTTCTTGAGCACGCCCGCGACCTCGATCGCGCCCTGGCAATGCGGTAGCCAGTGCAGGTCGATGCCGAAGATCGGCGCGTCGAAATGCGAGACGAGGCGATCGACGTCGAGCGTGGGGTGTTTGAGCATCAGCGACGCGAGATTGACGATCTTCACGTCGAGATCGTGCTGCGCGAGGTAGCTCTTCATCGACAGGAAGCCGAGCGGATACATCTCGAAGATCGGCGTGACGTTGCTGCTCTCCTGGCTCGCCCACCAGCCGAGCACGAAATCGTCGCGGTTGCGGAAATCGTAGATCGCCGGCGCATGCACGAGCATCAGGTCGGCTTCGATCCTGTCGGTCGTCGTCGCGGTCATCGGTTGGGCCCTCCCTGGGGGCGGCGGGGTCACGCAGCCGAGGCGGCGCTCCCGACTTTCGACAGGCAGAACGCCGTCAGCGTATCGAGCGACCGGTAGTTCCGGGCCGAGACCTCGTCTTCTTCGATGACGATCCCGAAGGCGGTCTCCATGTGCTCGGTGATCTCGGCGATGCCGAGCGAGTCGAGGATTCCGCTGTCGAGGAGGTTCTCCTGCGGGTCGATGTCGCCGGCGACCGGCGTCGTGGCGTTCGCGATGAGGTACGCGTTGAGATCTTTCCGGATATCCGTTTCGGATAGCGTGGACTGCGCCATTGATCCCTCCCGATGCTGGCGATGGCTGCGCTCATGGCGCGAACAATTCTTGATATACAACCATTGGTATATTTCTTTGGCGTCGATTTGAAATATGAAAAATCAATCAATCATTGTACTTATCGATATTCTTCGCGTTTCAGGTCGTGGCGCGCGTTCTCGACAGCAAATTCCGTTAACGCTGGTCGGCGCTCACGGTCTTTTTCCGCGCTGATCGTCAATTGAATTAACTTGACCTTAAAACGACGCGAACAGTGATTGCATCGGTACTCAGACCGTCCGGAAGAATTCGATGCAAACCTCGCTCAGCCGCGCCGTTCGCCGCAAGGTACTCGCGCAATTGCGCCGATTGCGCAGGCGGGAGGACGGCAATGTCGCGATGATGTTCGCGCTGATGCTGGTCCCCTTCATCGCCGCGGTCGGAGGCGCGATCGACTACGCTCTCGCTTCGGCGGCGAGGGCGGAGTTCCAGCGGCTCGTCGACGCGGCCTCGCTCGCGGGCGCGTCGCGGCTTTCGCAAACGGGGCAGACTCAAGACGATATCGCCCGAAATCTGGAAGATTACGTTCGCAGCCGGCTGCCCGGCCAGATCCGCCTCGACGACATCCGCGTCAACTTCTCGCCGGACGGACGCGGGATTTCCGTCGAGGTCGATTACGGCGTGCGCACCAGCCTGATCCGCGTGGTCAACATCGACACCATCGACGGCAAGGTCGTGTCCGAGGCGCTCGCCGCCGACAGCACCGCCGACGTCTCCGTGGCGCTCGATCTCACGGGCTCGATGCGCGAGCACATTCCCGGGCTTCGCACCGCGACCCGGGCGTTGATCGATATCCTCAAGCCGCCGGGAGCCGACACCGAGAACCTGCGGATGACGCTCGTTCCCTACGTCACGACCGTGAACGTGTCGGGCCATCCGCAGCACATGAACTGGATGGACGTGAACGGGCTGGCTCGCTTCCACGGCGAGAATTTCGGGGGCGTGCACATTCAGGACAAGCGCTGCGATCCGCCGCCCGCGCCGCCGCCGCCTCCTCCGCCGCCGTCTCCGCCCTCGCCGCCGCCTCCGCCGTCGCCGCCGTCTCCGCCGCCGCCGCCGCCCCCGGCTTCGCCGCCGGGACCGCCTCCGCCTCCGCCGCCGCCGCCCCCTCCGCCGCCGCCGCCGCCGGCGCCGCATCCGGATCTCGGCTCGCTGGAGCCCTCGGACGCCGTGACGACGCAGGTCGCAGCGGCCCCGGCGCAAGGCGCGCTCGGCGATTTCGCGCAGTTCCTCACGAATTTGCTCGGACCCGGCGCCGCGCAGGCTGCGGGGGCGTGGCCCTATGGCTCGCTGAACGGCGCGCCCATCGACTGCAACCGGCATACGCCGCGGGCGAACCATTTCGATCTCTTCCGGGCGATGAACGTATCCTGGAAGGGCTGCGTCGAGGCGCGCCCCTATCCGGGCGACGTGACGGACGAGCGTCCCCGGCTCTCCGATCCCGACAGCTTCTTCGTGCCGTATTTCTGGCCCGACGAGCGCGACGGCGACGGAACGGCGCGAAACAACTACGTGGCCGACATGCCCCCCGGGACCGCGCCCGGCTGGGTGAAGAACGCCAACTGGTACAGCCTGCGCCGCGCCTGGGTCTGGAAATACAACGCCGGCGCCTCGCTGGACCTCACCGACATGTCGACCAGAGCCAACATGTGGATGCCGCGCGGCCCCAATCTCGGCTGCCCCAATCCGGTCGTGCCGCTGACGGGCGACCGCGACAGGCTGCTTTCGGCCGCCGACGGCCTCACGTCCTGGGGCGGGTCGGGAACGAACATCGCGATGGGCCTCGTCTGGGCCTGGCGCATGATCTCCTCGAATTTCGTCAACGAGGCGCTGCCGAACGGTCCCGACAGTCGCAAGTTCCTGATCCTGATGACCGACGGCTTCAACGACGTCGTCGACCAGAACAACGAAAACCGCTCCGACTACACCGGAACCGGCTACGCCGCTCGCCAGAGACTCGGCTCATGGCGGCGCGACCAGATTTCAAAGGAGCTCGACAGGCGTACCGCCGAGGTCTGCGAGCGCGTCAAGGCTCAGGACATCCAGGTCTTCACGGTGCTCTACGATCCCTTCGGCTACGACGACGCCAGCAGTGTGGAGGATCTTCTGTCCGGCTGCGCGACCACGCCCAACCGGCATGTCTTCCGCGCGTCATCGCAGGACGAGCTGATCTCGTCGTTCAAGCGGATCGGCAATCAGATCAACGCCTTGCGCATCTCGCGCTGAGGAGCTTCGGGAGCGCCGCTTCGGGAGCGCCGCGTCAGGAATCCGTCCGGCGACGCGCCAGCGCGACGCATGGCCGCCTCCCTCCTTCGGGGAGGAGAACGGCGGCGTCGAAACGGCGCGAGCCCTCGAGGGCGAGGCGCGCGACCCGATCCCGGCCATCGCCGAATTCGACCGCGAGCCAGCCGCCGGGCCTGAGATGATCGGCCGCCTCGCGCACGACGCGTTCGAGCCTCGACATCTCGTCTCGGTCGCCCTCACGCGCCGCGTCGTCGAGGCGAGCCGGAGCGCAGACGACGAGGTCGACCCGATGCGCCAGCCGTTCGCCGGCGAGCGCGCCGAAGAACTCGCCCCGCCTGACGATCACCCGGTCGGAGAGACCCGCGCGCCGCGCGTTCTCGGCCGCTGTCGCCGTCGCGCTCCGGGTGACGTCGCAGGCATAGACGAAGGCGCTCGGGCAATGCGTCGCGAGCGCGATGGCGAGCGCGCCGCAGCCGCAGCACATGTCGACGACGATCTGTGAGCCCACCCGGCGCGAGAGGATGTCGCGCGCCGCGAGGCCGAGAAGCTCGGTGTCCGCGCTCGGCGCGGGCGCGCCCCCGCCGACGAGCAGCTCGAGACCCATGAAGGAGGCGACGTCGCCACCGGGAACACGCGCATGCGCAGGCCGCGTCCGCTCGCTCCGGGCCAGGTTCGTAGAGGAACGGTCGCTCATGTCCGCGCTCCCGTCTGCAATCTCACGGCGATCGATTTCGGAAACCTTCAATAGCAGGAGCAGAACGGAGCGCGGAGGATTGCTCGTATAAATGTTAACAAATGTTAATCAGATCGTGGATAATTGTCGGGAACGACGAGCGCCCGCATCCGAGACGTCGCGAACGGGGGCTCGCTCCGGCGGCGTTCTCCCCGATCGTCCTACGCCACCGTTTTCAGCGTCTCGCGGGCGATGATCAAGCGCTGGATCTCCGACGTGCCCTCGTAGATGCGCGTGATGCGCGCGTCGCGGGCGTGGCGCTCGACGGGATAATCCGCGCAATAGCCCGCTCCGCCGAAGAGCTGGATGGCGGTGTCGGTGCAACGATGGGCGGCCTCGGACGCGAAGAGCTTCGCCATCGAGGCCTCCTTGGCGAAGGGAAGTCCCTTGTCCTTCAGCGCCGCGGCGTTGAGGATGAGGAGCCGCGAGGCTTCGAGGTCGACCTCGCGGTCGGCGATCAGCCATTGAGGCCCCTGCATGTCGGCGATGGCCTGCCCGAATTGCCGCCGCTCCTTCGCGTAGGCCTTGGCGGCGTCCATCGCCGCGCGCGCTATGCCGAGCGAGAGGGCGGCGACGCCGATGCGTCCGCCCGCGAGCTCGCCGACGGCGACGCGGAAACCGCCGTTCTCCGGCCCCATGATGCTCTCCGCCGGAATGCGGCAATCCTCGAAATGCACCACGTTCGTCGGCGAGCCGTGCTGACCCATCTTGCGCTCGGCCTTGCCGATGACGAGGCCGGGCGCGTCAGCCTCCACGAGGAAGCAGGAGATGCCCTTGCCCGGCGCGACGTCCGGATCCGTGACGGCCCAGACGACGAAGAGGCCGGCGTATTCGGCGCTCGTGATGTACAGCTTCTCGCCGTCGAGGCGCCAGCCGTTGCCCTCCCGCCGCGCGCGCGTCTTCATCCGCGAGGGATCGGAGCCCGCGCCGCTCTCGGTCAGGCAGAAGGAGCCGGCCTTGTACGTCCCGTCGGCGAGGCGGGGGAGATAGGTCTCTTTCTGCGCCTGCGAGCCGACGGCCTGGATGACCTCGCCGACCATGTTCGTCACGGAGGTCGAGACGGCGGTGGAGGCGCAGGCGTAGCCGAGCTCCTCGATCGCCAGCGCGAACGCCGCCGCGCCGGCCTCCGATCCCCCGTATTCGGCCTTCACGTTGAGCGCGGCGAAGCCGTTCTCGGCGAGCAGGCCGAGATTGGCCAGAAGCTCCTCGCGGCCCTCGCCCCGATCGAGCCGCTCCGCGACGGGAGCGAGGCGCTCGGCTGCGATGCGGCGGGCGGCGTCGCGGATCATGATCTCTTCATCGGTCAATTCAAAAAGCATTGTCGATCCCTCGCATGAACGCCGCGATCAAATCCGACGCTCGCGCCCATGGCAAGCAGCGCCCGCTTCGCCCCTCTGCGGCGGGACGGCGCGGCTTCGCGTCTCGGAAGCCTGAAAATCTCCTGTTCAAGCCCCGCGCGCGGTGCTAATCGCCGCTCCATGCTCGAAGGTCTCCAACCCGCTCGCCCCACCCATCTGATGCGCATCGAGACCGACGAACGATCGGCTCGGGCGATGACGATCCTGCTCGGAGAGGTCTTCGACGCGGCCGAGACCGCCGTCGCGGCCTTTGAGATCCACGACGACGGCCCCTGGCTGCTCGAAGTGTATTTCTCGCGCGAGCCCGACGAGGACGCGATCCGCGAATTGATGCGCATGGTCGTCGGCGAGCGCGCGAGCGACGCCGTGTTCGACGTGATCGGCGAGCAGGATTGGGTGAAGGCCTCGCTCGACGGGCTGAAGCCCGTCCGCGCCGGCCGGTTCGTGGTCCACGGCGCGCATAACCGCGACGATCTGCGTCCGGGCGAGATCGGCGTCGAGATCGAAGCCGCGCTCGCCTTCGGCACGGGCCATCACGGCACCACGCGCGGCTGTCTCCTCGCGCTCGACGCCGAGCTCAAGCGCCGCCGGCCGCGCCATGTCGTCGACGTCGGCGCGGGCACGGGCGTACTCGCCTTCGCCGCGGCCAAGGCCCTGCGCCGCGTCGTCGTCGCGGGCGACATCGATCCAGTCGCGGTGGCGGTGGCGCGCGACAACGCCCGGCTCAACGGGCTCGCCCCGCATCTGCGCCTCTATGTCGGCGCGGGCGTCGAGCACGCGACGGCTCGTCGCAGCCGGCGCTTCGATCTCGTCTTCGCCAATATTCTCGCCAAGCCCCTGCGCCGGCTCGCCGTATCGCTCGCCGGCGTGACCGCCGACGACGGGGTGCTCGTGCTGTCGGGGCTTCTCGCCAAGGACGTGCCGGGCGTTCTGGCGGCCTATCGCGCGCAAGGGTTTACGCTGCGCGCGCGGCGTGATCTCGAAGGCTGGGCGGCCCTGACGCTGGCCCGCGGCGGGGCGGCGGCGCGTCCGCGCCGCTGAGCCGGCTCGTCAGACCTCGGCCGTCGGCGCCTCGACCGCCGCCTGCGCGGCGATGTCGCCATCGCCGATCGACACGCCGGGCTTGCGCACGATCTGGGGCTTCGAGATGATCTCGGTGATCTCGACCTGGATGCGCGTGCCCGTGACGATGATCTGCCCGCGCGCCACGGGGTGATCGTTGGCGAGGATGACGACGGTGTCGTTGTTGCTCTGGTCGAGTTCGATCACCGCGCCCCGGCCCATGCGCAGCAGCATGTGAACGGGCATCTGGCGCGTGCCCAGAACCACCTTCAGATCGACATTCAAGTTATCGATGCTCGGCACGCTGTATGACCCCGCCCGTCGCCGCCCATGGACGCGCCGCGCGCGTCGCCGTAAGACTCCGCCAAATCGCGGTGACGGATCTCAAGAGATCAGAACAGGGTGAACCAGTGGTTAACGCGCGCGCCGATCTGAGCGATACGCTCCCGCCCGCGCCGGGCTCGCCCCCGGTCGAATGGATCGTGAGCGACGAGCCGGTCGGCTACGAGGAGGCGTCCTCCGCCATGGAGGCGCGCGTCCAGCGCATCATCGCCGGCGAGGCGCGCGAATGCGTCTGGCTGCTCGAACATCCCCCGCTCTACACGGCCGGGGCCTCCGCGAAGGACGCGGACCTCGTCGATCCCGACCGCTTCCCGGTCTTCCGCACCGGTCGCGGCGGGCAATACACCTATCACGGGCCCGGCCAGCGGGTGGCCTATGTGATGCTCGACCTGGAGCGCCGCCAGCCGGACCTTCGCCGCTACGTCGCGGCGCTCGAATCCTGGCTGATCGCGACGCTCGACGCCTTCAACGTCCGCGGCGAGCGCCGCGAGGACCGCGTCGGCGTCTGGGTCCGCCGGCCCGAAAAGGGCGAGGGCGTCGAGGACAAGATCGCCGCCATCGGCATTCGCGTGCGCCGCTGGGTGTCGTTCCACGGGGTGAGCCTCAACGTCGAGCCGGAGCTCTCGCATTTCACCGGCATCGTGCCCTGCGGCGTCACGGCGCACGGCGTGACGAGCCTCGTCGATCTCGGGCGGATCGTGACCATGCCGGAGGTCGACGCCGCGATGCGCGCGACGTTCGAGGAGATTTTCGGCCAGACCGTCGCGGTCGAGGCCGCCGCGCCCTGACGACGGATTGCGGGTTTTCCGGGGTTGCGCGCGCCGGGAGGGGGATTACCCTCGACGACGCTTCCCGAGGAGTGAACCGTGCTGTCCAATCTCGCCGCCCGCGACGTCGAAACCCTGATCCATCCCTACACCCAGCTCGCGGCCTTTCGCGAGACGGGTCCGCTCGTGCTGGAGCGCGGGGAGGGAGTCTTCGTCTTCGATACGGAGGGCAAGCCTTATCTCGAAGGCATGGCGGGGCTCTGGTGCGCCTCGCTCGGCTACTCCAACCGCGAACTGGCGGAAGCCGCCTACGAACAGATGCTGAAGCTGCCCTTCCAGCATCTCTTCTCCGGTCGAAGCCACGATCCGGCGATCGAACTCGCGGAGAAGCTGAAGGAACTCGCCCCCGTTCCGATCTCGAAGGTGATGTTCACCTCTTCGGGCTCCGAGGCGAACGACAGCCAGATCAAGCTCGTCTGGTATTACAACAACGCGCGCGGCCGCCCCGCCAAGAAGAAGATCATCGCGCGCCGGAAAGGTTATCACGGCGTCACCGTCGCCACCGCCTCGCTCACGGGGCTGCCGGCGAACCACGCGGATTTCGACCTGCCGATCGCCAACATCCTGCACACGTCCTGTCCGCACCATTACCGGTTCGCCCACGAGGGGGAGAGCGAGGACGCGTTCTCGACGCGGCTCGCGGCCGAACTCGAGGAGTTGATCCTGAGCGAGGGGCCGGAGACGGTGGCCGCCTTCATCGCCGAGCCGGTGATGGGCGCGGGCGGGGCGATCGTCCCGCCGGAGGGCTATTTCCCCAAGATCCAGGCGGTGCTGACGAAATACGACGTGATGCTGATCGCCGACGAGGTGATCTGCGGCTTCGGCCGCCTCGGCGAGATGTTCGGCTCCACCGCCGTCGGGATGGTTCCCGACACGCTCTCCGTCGCCAAGGCGATCACCTCGGCGTACATGCCGCTCGGCGCCGTGATGATCAACGAGGACATGTATCAGGCGATGCTCGACGAGAGCCGCAAGATCGGCACGTTCGGCCACGGCTTCACCTATTCCGGCCACCCGACGGCCTGCGCGGTGGCGCTCAAGACGCTCGAGATCTATGAGCGCGACGGAATTGTCGGCCAGGTGCGGGCCAAGACGCCGTATTTCCAGAAGCGCGTCGAGGCGCTGCGGGATCACCCGCTCGTCGGCGAGGCGCGCGGGATCGGATTGATCGCCGGGCTCGAGATCGTCGCCGACAAGGCGACGAAGCGGCAATACGAACCCAAGGAGGGCGTGGCGGCGCGCGCCATCGTCTTCGCGCAGGAGGAGGGGCTGATACTTCGGTCTCTGCTCGGCGATCGGATCGCGATCTGCCCGCCTCTGATCATCACGCCGGAGGAGATCGACATGCTCTTCGATCGCCTCGTACGGGCTCTCGACCGCACGCTCGACTGGCTCGTTGTGAAAAAGCTCGCATAACGTCCGAAAATTGCCGCAAACGCGCCCTCTCTCCGGCGCCGGCGCGTGGCGTTCTGTCCGACGTCGCCAGCTTTCAGAGTGAGGAGTGAGGAACGTGGGAACGGTTTCGGAGAATGCGGCTGCGGCCGATGCGCAGCGCCAGCGTCAGGGCCAGATTGCGCCGCAATCGGTGACGGCGGACCATGCGGCGTTCAAGCCGCTCGCCCTGCCGGCCGTCGTGGCGGCCGCCCACATGGCGTCGCGGGGCCGTCAGCGCGGTTCGGGCGCCGCTCGCTGAAGGCCGTCTTGCGCCGCGATCCTCACGCGCAGAACGCGCGCGCGTTCGGCGTCCACTGACCGAATCCGCTCGCGACCATGTGGCGGATGACGGCGCAGACATAGCGCTTCTGGGCGGGCGTGTTCGCCCGCCCGGCGTGATAGCGCGCCACTGCGCGGGTCCAGTCCCCCTCCCGGGCGCGTAGTTCCTTCAGGAAGCGCGCGGCGTAATCGACGTTGCGAGCCGGATCGAGCATCTGCGCCGGGGAGGAGAATTTCTCCCCGTGGTAATAGTGGTTGATCTGCATGCAGCCGAGATCGATCAGCCTGACCCCGCGCCCCCGCTCCTTGTGGAACTCCCGCAGGGCGTCGCGCGCGCTCGTTCCGAAATAGGTTCGCCCGGCGATATTGAGGGCGTAGGGGTGCAGGCGCCCGCCGCGCCCGGACTCCGTCATTCCGACCGCGAAGAGCACGCCGATCGGAACGCCGTGGCGCTGCGCCGCGCGCGTCATCTCGGCCTCGCACACGGGCGAGATTTCGGCGCGCGCAGGAGCGCCCGCGTCAAAGATAAATATCGCGGCCGCCGCCGCGAGCGCCGCCAGACGCGTCATCGACCGGTCTCCCGTCTTCGTTCGTGAGGCGCGCCTCATTTCGTGGATCGCCGCCGCGAGACGCGCTTTCGTCACGGGAAGCCCGCTCGCCGAAGCTCCCGCCCATGGCCCCGCCGCCTTGCGCGGAAGCGCCGGTCTGACGGCCCTGCGCCTGGTCGGCGCTCTGGATCGTCACGGATTCGGGGGTGACGCCGGCGCTGCGAACCAGCGCGAGGATCGAGTCGCGCTCCGAGCGGACCATCTCCAGCGCCCGCGCGTCCGCGACGGTGATGTCGACCCGCATCGCGCCGTCGACCAGCCGCATCTCGACCGTCAGCTTGCCGAGCGAGACCGGCGTCAACTGGATCGTCAACGTTCGCAGCGGCCCGCCGGCGCGCGGCCCGTCGGGCCGGGCGCCGGTTTCGGTCGAGGCGCGGGCCGAGGCGTCGCCGGCGCTCGCCTGCGCGATCGCGTCGGCGATGGTCGCGAGATTGGCGAGGCCGAGCCCTGCGCCTGCGACGCCCGGTTGGCCGAACGCCTGAGGTTGCGGCGTCACGACGGAGGGGCCGGGCGCGGAGGCCTGCCCGGCGCCCGGCCGAACGTGTCCGCCATGTCGAAGCGGGTCGCCGACGGGCGTGAAATGCGTCGCCTGGTGCAACACCCGCGCGCGCAAGGGCTCCTGCGGCGCGTCGGCCCCCCGCGTCGCGAGACGCAGGTCGACTTCGGGTTCGACGGGCCCGCCCGCTACCGGGGCGTTGGGAGCCGTCGCGGTCTCGCGGGCGCCGCTCGCCGCCGTCCGTTGGGCGGCGTGCGCGAGCGATCCCGCCGGCGAGACGGACGCGGCGGTGAACTGCGCGAGGCCGGCCGTCCCGGGCGTGAGCGCGTCCGGCGTTCCGCCCGGTCTTTCGCCCGGCTCGCCGCCGAGCGCGATGCGCAGCGCGGCTGCGGGATCGAAGCTCTGTTCCCCGCCGGACTTTCGGTCAGCGGGGCCTGCATCCGCGTCGGGCTCCGAACGCGCCTGACCCCGCGCAGCGAGGGCGCCGAGGGCGAAGTCGAGGCGCGAGGCGCGCTCCTTGGCCGTCAGAGGCCTCTCGCCCGCGCCTCCGCTCTCGCCGGGCGCGGCCTCGTCCGTCGCGCCGGCGAGGAGGCGCCAGTGATCGGCGAAGCGACCCGCGCCGGAACCCGGTCCGTCGTCGCCGGCTGCGTCCGATTTCGCGCCGCGCCGGCCCGGCGCTTCGCCCGGGCTCTTTGCAGGAGCCGTTGGAACGTCGATCGGGGTCATCGTTTTCCGCCTTCTAGAAGCGCGTCGATTTCAGCGAGCGCGGCGATTGCTCGGCGCGCTGTTGGGCCTGGCCCGGTCTGCGCGATGTCCGCCTGCGTCTCCGCGTCTTCGGTCGGAGCGAGCACGGAATCGCCGATCGCGATCGCGCTCGACATCGCCGCCGCGAGCAACGGGCTGTCGGTTTCCGGCAGCGCGCCGGGATCGAGGGAGAGCAGGCGCTCTGCGGCGGGTTCGAAGTCGGGCGTCACGATCGCCGCCGCCGCGTCGTAAAACTGCGCGCGCGCCTCCTCGGCACTGCCGCCGGCCGAGAGCGCCGTCGCGCGCGCGGCCGCGAAGCGCGCGAGCTCCATGCGGCCCTCGAGCAACGCGTGCCGGGCGAAGTGAAGGTAGAGGTCGCGCTCGCCTGGGCCGTCCAGTTGCGCGAGGATCGCCTCGAGCCGCAGGAAATTCTCGACGTCGCGCGCAAAATCCATCTGCGTCAGCAGCAGGATGAAGCGCTGCCGGAAATTGCCGGCGTAGACCGAGTGGCGGAAGCGCCGCAGATACTGGATGACGAGATACTCGAAGCGCCGCATCTCCCCGCGCTGGCCCTCGACGAAGATCTCGCGCCGCAAGGCGGCCTCCTCGATGAGGGTGCCGGGCGCGAGCAGTCGCGCGATCGAGAGGAGCCGCGCGGCCTCCGCCGGATCGTCGCGCACGGCGAGCGCCGAGCGCGCGATGGCGATTTGCGCGCCGAGATGGCCTGAGACGGCGAGGGGATCGACGTCATCCAGCCCCTCGCGCGCCTGCGCCTCGCGCCCCATGGCGTAGGCGAGCGCCCCGCGGATCAGCGCAGGGTCCGCCGCCGGAGGCGGATCGAGCGCGAGCAGCCGTTCCAGGATCGAGGGAGGCCCGCCGCCCAGCACGAAGGCGACGGCCGCGTGCGCGTTGCGCGTCTCCCGCCAGACCGTCTCGTCCGCCTCCACGAGCCGCGCGGCGATCCGGTCGATGAGCGCGCGCTGAGCCGCGTGAGCGCGCACGTCGCCGCGCGCGATGTCGTCCTGCAGGTGCTGGAGCGTGCGCACGAGGGCGTAAGGCTCCGGCTGCGACGCCTCCTCCGCGCCGCGCGCGCCGGCGACCGCGAGTGCGAGGAGCGCGAGGGACGCCGTCCCGATTCGCAGCGCGTTTCGAAGACGGTTCATGCCGGCCCCTCCATCAGCAGAATTTCGATGCGGCGGTTCTCGGCCGCCTCGGGTTCGACCGGCGTCTTGAGCATGCGGTCGGCGTGGCCCTCGACCCGCGCGATGCGCCCCTCTTCGAGCCCGCCGCGCAGGAGCATGTAGGAGGCCATGTGGGCGCGCGCCGTCGAGAGCCGCCAGTTGTCGTAATCCGCCGAGCGGAAGGGCCGCGCGTCCGTGTGGCCGCGGATGACGATGCGCCCGGGGCGATCGCTCAAGACCCGCCCCACCGATTGCAGAAAGCCCACGACTTCCGGCGCGGGCTCGGCCGAGCCGATCGCGAACATGCCGAACTGGGCCTCGTCCGTCAGGCTGATGAGCACGCCTTCGGAGGTCGCGCGCACCTCCAGAGCGGGGCGGGCGGCGGCGGCGGGGAACTCGCGTGCGACCCGCTCGCGAATTTCGCCGGCGAGCGCGCGCGCCTCGCTCTCCCCCGCCTCGTTCTCCCCGGCGTCATTTTCCGCTGCGTTTCCCGGCTCAGCCTCCGGCTCGGCGACGGCCAATTCCGCGGCGACGCCGGGCGGAAAGGGGATCGCGGCGCGCTCGGCGCCGGTCGGCCCGCCGCCGGGGCCGAGTTCGGGGAAGGCCGCGCCGGCGTCGGTCACGCCCACGGGGCCGCCGGTGCCGTCGCCGTCGGAGCGGCCGACCCGCAATTGCGGCGCGACCTGCCAGTAGACGGGATCGAAGGGATCGCGGAAGGCGTCGCCGCCCGACAATCCGGGGTCTCCGGCGGCGCCGGGGGACAGATCGATCGCGGCGCTCGGCAGGGCGGCGCGCGCGTCGAGTTCGGCCGCGATCTCGGCGAGGACGGCGTAGGGATCCTGGAACAGGGCCGCTTCGCTGTAGCGCGGCGCGTCGCCGGGCGCGGCTCCCTGAGACGATGCTCCCTCGCCGCCGCGCGGGGGCGGCTCCTCCGAGCGCTCCTCGGAAGTCGATCCGGACGAACTCGAATCCGGGTCGCGCAGGCCCTTGCGGTCGGTCGTCGCCTCGGCGAGCTTGATCGGGTTGAAATAGGTCGCGACGATCTCGCGCGTTTCCTGGTCGGTGGCGTTGATCAGCCACATCACCAGGAAGAACGCCATCATCGCCGTCATGAAATCGGCGTAGGCGATCTTCCAGACGCCGGTCTTCGGCTCGTCGCCGAACGGGTCCCGGCGGCGGCGGACGATGACGATCTCGTCGGGTCTCTTGTCGTCCATGGCCATGATCCGTTCTCACTCGTCCGCGAGGGCGAGGCTTTGCGCCCACAGCGCGATCTGGGTCTCGATCGTGGTCTCGTCGCACACGACCCGGATGTCGGGCGCGTCGACGACGGAAATCGCGATCTTTCCCTCGAAGCCGGCGATGCGCCGCATTACGGCGTCGAGGAGGTCTTCCGGCCCGGACATCCTGAGCGTCGCCGACGGGCCCGAGCGCAGGAGATCGGCCAGCGTCTCGCACAGGGCCGTGACGGCCTTGTCGCGCACGGCCTCGCGCAGGAAGGGGCGCAACGCCCGGGCCGTCTTGGCGGCGAGCCGCGCCTCGATCTCGCCGAGGCTTTTCGCGAGCGCCTCCGCCAGGGCCGCGCCCTCGGTCGCGACCCACTCCTCACGGGCGCGTGCGAGCGCTTGCGCATGCTCGCCGCGCGCCAGTTCGAGCGCCTCCTCGCGCGCGGCGGCGATCCGTGTCTCCGCGTCTGCGAGGATCTCGGCGAGGGCCTCGGCCCTGCCGCGCGCGGCGCCCGCCTCCTCGGCCTCTGCGAGATCGCGCGGGTCCGGACCGAGCAGCGGGGAATGCGGGACGGGCGCGGAGACCGCGCGGCCGTATTCCCCCGCCGTCTCCCCTGCGCTCCCGGAGGCCGCGAGGCCGTGGCGCGGCGTCCGGAATTCGACGAGGACGTTCTGGATCGGGGAGGGCATCAGGCGGCCTCACCGGCGTGCATCCACTGCTTGAGCACGTGCACCGCGTGGTCCTCGTCGAGTTGCACGATCTGCTCGAGCCGCCGGACGGTGGAGTTGTTGTGTCTGCTGGAAACGTCGGCGATGAGGTCGACCCCGCTTCCCGCCGCTCCGGCGCCCGCGAGACGCGGGCCGGACGGGACGGCGAACTCGGCGTCCTCGTCGTCCATCGTCGCGACGATGGCGGGCTGCTCCGCCGTCGGTCGCTGGACGAGCGCGGCGATCGCGGGCCGCAGTCCGAACCAGACCAGCATCGCGGCGACGAGGAGCATGCTGATCGCGCTCACGATGGCGCCGGACTGGCGCAAGAGGATATCGGTCACGGACGGGCCGGGGACCGGCTCGAACTGGCCGTTGTCGGCGAGGAAGTCGACGACCGAGACCTTGATCGTGTCGCCGCGCTCGGCGCGAAGCCCGCCGGCCGACGCCGCGAGCTGCTCGATCTCGGCGATCTGCGCGGCGATCTCCGCCGGCCCGGCCTCAGGGCCCAGAGTCTCGGCGACGCGGGCGCGATTGACGAGGAGCGCGATCGAGACGTTCTCGACGAGATATCCGTCGCTGCTCGTCTGGATCTGGCGGCTGGAGATCTCGAAATTGGTCAGCTCTTCGCGGCGCTGGATCTCCTCGCTGGACTGCTCGCCGGGCGTCGCGCCGACCTGCTCGCGCGGGATGTTCTGCTGGACGGTGGTCGGGGTCTCGTTCGAGAGATTTTGCGAGGCTTCGTTCTCGCGTACGATGCGGATCGAGCGCTCGACGCGGGATTCGGGATCGAAGATCGTCTCGTTGGTCACCCGCCTGTCGGTGTTGATCGTCGCCTTGGCGCTGACCTCGAAATTGTCGAGGCCGAGATAGGGCGTCAGGGTGCGGCGGATGTTGCTCTCGATGTCGCGGTTGACGCTGGCGTTGAGCGTCGCGAGGCGTCCCGTCGCCGCGTTCTCGCCCTCTTCGCCCGAGGCCAGCAGCGAGCCGTCGGTCGACAGCACCGTCACCCGGTCGACGCTCATGCCCGGAACGGCGGCGGCGACGAGGTGGCGGATGGCCTGGGCCGAGGAGGCCGTGTCCGCGGTGTCCATGCGCACGACGACCGAGGCCGAGGGCGGGCGCTGCTCCCGGCGGAAGGAGCCCGGATCGGCCATCACGATGTGCACGCGCGCCGCCCTCACGCCGCGCATCGCCTGCACCGAGCGCGCGATCTCGCCTTCGAGCGCCCGCACCCGGGTCACCTCCTGCATGAAGGAGGTGATGCCGAGCGAGCCGAGATTGTCGAACAGCTCGTAGCCGGCGTTGGAGCTGTAGGGCAGGCCCTTCTCGGCCAGCAGCATGCGCGCCCGGGCCGTCTGGGAATGGGGCGTCATCACCGCGTTGCCTGCGGCGTTCACGTCGAAGGGGATGCCGGCGTCGGTGAGCGCGGAGCCGATGCGGGTGACGTCGTCCCGCTCGAGGCCGGTATACAGCGTGGCGTGCTGCGGACGGCTCAGGTAGAAGGCGCCGAGCCCGATCGTCAGGAAGACCGTCAGGCCGACGATCGCGAGGATCATCAGCCTCTTCGGCCCGAGCTCGAGAAGGCTCGCCCAGAGTTTGTCGGCGTGTTCGCGCGCGCTGATCGTCATGCTCGAATGGTTCCCGCAATCGACTGCGGCCCGGGACGGGGCCTACACGGCGCACTCTCGTCGTCGAAACTTGTCCGAGGGTTGCGCCGGCGGGCGACGCTTACCGCTCCGCCGCAGCTAGCCAGCGCCGCGTCGCTCGCGCTAAAAGCGCCGTGACCACGAGGAGTGAGCCGACATGCCGTCCAAACTCGACCGTCTGCGCGAGATGACCGTCGTCGTCGCCGATACCGGCGACATCGAAGCCGTGCGCCGCGCCGCGCCGCAGGATTGCACCACCAATCCGACGCTGATCCTCAAGGCCGTGAGCGATCCCGCCTACGCGGCGATCGTCGACGAGGCGGTCTCCTGGGGGCGGGGACGGCCCGGCGACGACGAGGCGCGCGCGGGCGCCGTCTGCGACAGGCTCGCGGTCTCCTTCGGGACCGAGCTCGCCGGCATCGTGCCTGGCCGGGTCTCGACCGAGGTCGACGCGGACCTCTCCTTCGACACGCAGGCGACGGTGGCCAAGGCGCGCGAGATCATCGCCGCCTACGCCGCGCGCGGCGTCGGGCGCGAACGCATCCTGATAAAGATCGCCTCGACCTGGGAGGGAATCCGCGCCGCCGAAATCCTGCAGAAGGAGGGCGTCGACTGCAATCTCACGCTCCTCTTCTCGCTCGCGCAGGCCGCCGCCTGCGCCGACGCCGGCGCGTTCCTGATCTCGCCCTTCGTCGGCCGCATCCTCGACTGGCACAAGGCCAAGGGCGGCGGACCCTATGATTCCGAGACCGATCCGGGCGTCGTCTCGGTGCGTTCGATCTACGCGTATTACAAGGCGCACGGGATCAACACCGTCGTGATGGGCGCCTCGTTCCGCAACGCCGGCGAGATCGAGGCGTTGGCCGGTTGCGACCGGCTCACCATCTCGCCCGCGCTGCTCGACGAACTCGCCGCCGATCAGGGCGACCTGCCTCGCCGCCTCTCGCCGGACGACGTCGCGGACGCGCCGGCGCTCCTCTCCCTCGACGAGAAGAGCTTCCGGTTCCACCTGAACGAAGACGCCATGGCCACCGAGAAACTCGCCGAGGGCATCCGCGCCTTCGTGAAGGACCTGCGGTCGCTGCGCGCGATGGTGCAGGAGCGTCTCGCCGCCTGAGCGCGTCAGCGCCGACAGCCGACGATTTCACGCCGTCGGCGCCTCCACGGGCGGCGCCGACGCGCTATCTTGTCCCGTGTGATCGCCTTCGACCCGCAGGACCTGACCCTCAACGCGCGCCGCCTGCGGCTCGATACGCTCGTGCGCCTGCGCTGGCTCGCCGTGATCGGCCAGAGCCTCGCCGTCACGATCGTGCATTTCGGGCTCGGCCACGCTTTGCCCTTCGGCGCCTGCTTCGCCGTGATCGCGGCCTCCGCCGCGCTGAACATCGCGATGCGGGCGCGCTATCCGGCGAGCCATCGGCTTCACGACGACACGGCGACAGGGCTGCTCGGGTTCGATATTCTGCAACTCGCGGCGCTGCTGTTCCTCACGGGCGGCCTGCAGAACCCCTTCGGCCTGCTCTTCCTCGCCCCGGTCCTGATCTCCGCGGCCGCGCTGCCGCCGACCCGGACGCTCTTTCTCGGACTGTTGGCCGTGGGTTGCGCGACGGTCCTGTCGCTCGCCTACCTGCCCCTGCCCTGGGCGCCCGGAGAACAGCTGGAGCTGCCGTTTCTCTACATCGCCGGAGTCTGGGTCTCGATCCTTCTCGGGGTCGGCTTCATCGGCGTCTACGCCTGGCGGATCGCCTACGAGGGCAGGCAGCTCGCGCAGGCGCTCGCGGCGACCGAACTGGTGCTCGCGCGTGAGCAGCATCTCTCCCAGATCGACGGGCTCGCGGCTGCGGCTGCGCACGAACTCGGCACGCCGCTCGCCACGATCACCCTGGTCGCGAAGGAGCTTGAAAGGCGCAAGGCGGACGACCCGGAAATCGCCGAGGATCTCGCCCTTTTGCGCGATCAGGTGGATCGCTGCCGCGCCATCCTCGGTCGCCTCACGTCGCTCGGAGAGGAGGAGGATCGCGGCTTCTTCGAGCGCGTCGGCCTCACCCATCTCGTCGAGGAGGTCGTCGATCCCCAGCGCGGCATCGGCGTGCCGATCGACATCGTGACGGAGGGCGAGGGCGCCGAACCCTTCTGCCTGCGCAATCCGGGGCTGATCTACGGGCTCGCCAATTTCGTCGACAACGCCGTCGATTTCGCAGAATCGCGCGTGCGCATCCGCGCCGCCTGGAACGAGCGCGAGGCCCGGATCGAAGTGCGCGACGACGGCTCGGGCTTCCGGCCGGAAATCCTCCTGCGCCTCGGCGAGCCCTACATCACCACGCGCGGCTCGGACAAGCGCGGCGCCGGACAGCGCACGCAAGGCCACGGGCTCGGCGTCTTCATCGCCAAGACGCTGATCGAGCGCACGGGCGCGCAGGTCTCGATGACGAACATGCCCCTTCCCGAGCGCGGCGCGCTGGTCCGCATCGTCTGGCGGCGGGAGGTTTTCGAGCGGCCGGCGCCAGATTCGAAACCCTCGGATATGGATAAGCCGCAAGATCCCCCTATCTGATCGTGCGTGGACCATCGACGTCCATGACCGAGGAGACCGATTCGATGATCGATTTGGAGATCGCGGAAGAAATCGTGACGAGCGGAGACAACTCGCTCCTGATCGTCGACGACGATCGCCCGTTCTCGACGCGCCTCGCTCGCGCGATGGAGGGACGCGGCTACGCGGTTCGCGTCGCCGAGAGCGTCGCCGACGGGATCGCCGCCGTCGACACCGACGCCCCCGCCTTCGCCGTGATCGACATGCGGCTCGGCGACGGCAACGGGCTCGACGTCATCACGCGCCTCAAGGAGCGTCGCCCCGACGCGCGCGGCGTGGTGCTGACCGGCTACGGCAATATCGCGACGGCGGTGACCGCGGTGAAGCTCGGGGCGTTCGACTATCTCGCCAAGCCCGCCGACGCCGACGAGATCGACGCCGCGCTCAAGGCGCGCCCGGACGCCCGCCCGGCGCCGCCGGACAATCCGATGTCCGCCGACCGGGTTCGCTGGGAGCATATCCAGCGTGTTTACGAGTTGTGCGGCCGCAACGTCTCCGAGACCGCGCGCCGCCTCAACATGCATCGCCGCACGCTCCAGCGCATCCTCGCCAAGCGCGCCCCGCGCTGAGGGCGGGTCATAGCGGAGCGGCGATGCGCGCCTGCGGATCGACGAGCCCGTGGAGCGCCCCCGCCGCCGCGCGCGCGAAGCGCAGCGTGACGGCCTTGCGGCGAGCGCCTGCGAGCGGATGCGTCGGCGCCTCCCGAACGATCTCGGCGCCGAAGGCGTCCGCGAGGATGAGGCCCGTCTCCGGCGGCAGAACGCCCGTGGGGAAGTCCTGCGTCACGGCGAAATAGAACCGGTCGCAGAAATCCCGGTAGCCCTCCCATTTCCTGTCGGCGCGAAAATCGGCGAGGCACGATTTGATCTCGACGATCGCCAATCCGCCGTCTCGCCCCAGCGAGACGATGTCGGCGCGCCTGCCGGAGGCCAGCGTCAGCTCCGCCAGGCTCGCCATGTCGAGGCGCGCGAACAGCCGGCGCACGCCCCGCTGGACGGCGAGCGCCGTCGGCGATTGCCGGGCGTCGGGCGGCGGGACGGGGAGGGCGGACAGCGGCGTCATCGGGGTCTCTTGGGCGTCTTTGGTGCGAACAAACCAAGAATAGACCCGAGATGCGCCATGAGCAACCGCCCGAGCGACCGCCCGCCTTGACCATCCCGCCCCCCGTGCTATCAAGCCCTCGCGGGGACGACCCCGCGCCATCCGATCATCCGGGGACGGCCCCGCTCGCAGGAGCGCGCCATGTCGTCCGGCATCATTTCATCCCTCACTCTGTCCCCGAGCGCCGCCTGGGGCGTTCTCGCCGCGGCGGGACTTCTCGAAGTCGGCTGGATCGTCGCGCTTCGGGCCGCCGCCGGGTTCACGAGGCCGCTCGAATCCATCGCCGCGATCGCGCTGATGGCCGGCAGCCTCGGCCTGCTCGGCCTCGCCATGAAGGCGCTTCCCCTCGCCACCGCCTACGCCGTCTGGACCGGGATCGGCACGATCGGCGCCGCTCTCGCCGGAGCCATGCTGTTCGGCGAGGGGCTGAGCCCGCAAAAGCTCGTCGCCATTGGCCTGATCGTCGCCGGAATCGCCGGGCTGAAGCTTTCGACCTGAAGTCGAGTCGGCCTCAGCCGATCCCTGCGAGCGCGAAGAGCGACCCGAGCGCGAAGAAGAGCATGAACGAGATCAGGACGACCACGATCGTGCAGACGAGCGCCTTGTCCTGCGGAACGCCCATGACGCGCGGCAGGCCGAGATAGAGCAGATAGACCGAGTACAGGCCGAGCAGGGAGAGGAAGCCCAGAGCCGGCACAAGGGCGAAGATCCCGGCGAGCCAGGCGGGCGTCCAGGAATAGGCGGCCGTCTTGAAGGCGGCCGTCATGTCGGAGCGGCCGCCGAAATTCGGCGCGAGCTTGTCGATGATCATCGCGACGACGTAGAGAAGGGCGAGCCCGAGGACGAACTGGATCAGGCCCGACACCGCAGCTTCCGCGAACCCGATCCGCAGCGTCCCGACGCCGGGCGCCGGCAAACCGATCACCGTCGCGCCGATCACTCCGGCGATGGCCGGGATGAGCGCCAGCGGGATCGCGTAGGACCGGTAGATCGTCCCGATGTCGCCGCCTTCTAGGGCGATCCTGTCCCATTCGTTCTTCGGATCGAGAATGATCGCTTTCGCGCGCTCGACGAGAGTCATGCCCTGGTCCCCCCCGGGTTGCTGGCGATGATTCGCCCGCCTCCGCTCGCGGAGGCCTCGCGCGCGAGAGTGCCCGCCAAATACCCGCCTGTCATCCCGGGCGTCCGAGACTAAGGCGACGCTTGCCGCTGTCAGGCGGACGATCGCGCCCTATCTGGCGTTCGAGGGCGCCGCCGCCGGCGCGAGGAAGCGGGTGCGTGAATGGATGCGAGGCGAGGGGGGCAAAGCGTGAGCCGCCGCGAGACGATCGCGGAACAGCGCATCGACGCGGTTCTGGCGCTGATCTCGGCGAGCCCGGTCGAGCCGGAGCGCGTCGTTCGCACGGAATCGCTCTTCGAGGCGCGGCGCGAACGCCGCCTGTGCCGACTGTTCGCCGATCTGCGCCGCGCCCGCCCGGCGCGCCCCGTCTGCGAGATCGAGGATCTGGTCTGGGCGCTGTGGATATCGCACCCGATCGCCGAGGCGGAGGCGCAGATGGCGCTGGCCATCGACGCGTTCGCGGACGGGCGTCTGCGCCGCGCCGGGGAGCTCTTCGACCAACTCGTGCGCGAGTATCCGGACTGGGCCGAGGCCTGGAACAAACGCGCGACGCTCGCTTACGTGGAGGGCCGCGACGCGCAGGCGGTGGCCGACATCGCCCGCACGCTGGCTCTCGAGCCGCGCCATTTCGGCGCCATCGCCGGATTCGGGCAGATCTGCCTGCGACACGGACGCGAGGGCGAGGCGAAGGCCGCGTTTCGCGCCGCGCTGGCGATCAACCCGCATATGGCCGGACTGCGCGCGCTGCTCGATGAACTCGCCGCCCGCTCCGCCCCGCTGCATTGACGGCGCGTGATGGCGCGCCCGCGCGAAGGCCGGGAGTGACCATAAACCTGTGGCGCGCGTCGGCGAGCCCGCGCTAGCCTCGCCCGACATCGCAAGCGGAGGCGCGCCATGGACGAAACGCCCGTCGATTTCGGCGAGTACGATTACATCGTCGTCGGCGCAGGCTCGGCCGGGTGCCTGCTCGCGAACCGGCTGTCCGCCGATCCGGGCGCGCGCGTGCTGGTGCTGGAGGCGGGCGGGCGCGACGACTGGATCTGGCTGCACATCCCCGTCGGCTACCTCTTCGCCATCGGCAATCCGCGCGCCGATTGGATGTATCGCACCGCCCCCGTCGAGGGGCTCAACGGGCGCGATCTCGCCTATCCGCGCGGGCGCGTCATCGGCGGCTGTTCGGCCATCAACGCCATGATCTACATGCGCGGCCAGGCGGCCGACTACGACGGCTGGCGCCAGCTCGGCCTGGCGGGTTGGGGTTGGGACGACGTATTGCCCTACTTCCACGCGCACGAGGACCACGCCCGCCCCGACGCGCATCATCGCGCCGGCGGCGAATGGCGGGTCGATTATCCGCGCATGCGCTGGGAGATCCTCGACCGCATCGTCGACGCCTGCGCGGCCGCCGGGATCGCCCCGACCGACGATTTCAACCGGGGCGACAATTCCGGAGTCTCCTATTTCCAGGTCAACCAGAAGAACGGCCGGCGCTGGAGCGCCGCGCGCGGTTTCCTCAAGCCCGCGCTCTCGCGCCCGAACCTGCGGCTCGAGACCGGCGTCGAGGCGGAGCGCGTGGCGGTCGAGGGGGGCCGCGCCACGGGGGTCGTGTTCCGGCGCGACGGCGTCGCTCATCTGGCGCGGGCGCGGGGCGAGGTGATCCTCGCGGCGGGGACGGTGAATACGCCAAAGCTGCTCGAATTGTCCGGCGTGGGCCAGGCCGTCCGCCTGCGCGAGATCGGCGTCGAGGTCGTGCGAGACGCGCCGGGCGTCGGCGAGAACCTGCAGGATCATCTGCAGCTTCGCCCGATCTTTCGCGTCAGCGGCGTGCGCACCCTCAACGCCGATTACGCGGTGTGGTGGAAGCGCGTCGGCATGGCGCTCGAATACGCCCTGTTCCGGCGCGGGCCGCTCACCATGGCGCCCTCCCAGCTGGGCGCCTTCGCGAAATCATCGCCGGAATACGCCACGCCCAACGTGCAATTCCATTTCCAGCCGCTTTCGCTCGACAGGTTCGGCGACGCGCTCCATACCTTTCCCGCCTTCACCGCGAGCGTCTGCAACCTGCGGCCGACGAGCCGCGGCTCGGTGCATGCGGCCGGGCCGGACCCCGCGCTCGCGCCCGTCATCCAGCCGAATTATCTGGCGAGCGAGGAGGATCGGCGCGTGGCGGTCGATTCGATCAGGCTCGCGCGCCGCATCGTCGCGCAGCCGCCGCTGGTCGCCTTCGCGCCTCAGGAGTTCAAGCCGGGGCTCGAATTCGCGAGCGATGACGATCTTGCGCGCGCCGCCGGCGATATCGGCACGACGATCTTTCATCCGGTCGGCACGGCGGCGATGGGGCCGGAGGGCGATCCGCGCGCCGTGCTCGACGAGCGCCTTCGCGTGCGCGGCGTGGCCGGTCTTCGCGTCGCCGACGCTTCGGCCATGCCGCGCATCACCTCCGGCAACACCAATTCGCCCACCCTCATGGTCGCCGAAAAGGGCGCGGCGATGATCCGCGAGGACGCGCGCCGGTAAACGCCGCCCCAAAAAGAAAAAGGCCCGGCGCGGGGCGCCGGGCCTTCGGGTTGTGGGATTGGGCGATCAGGCCGCGCGGCGGTCGCCGGCGTCGGCGGAGACGCCCTGGAGGAAACTCTCGATCGCGCCGGACAGTTCGCTGGCGGAGGATGCGAGCGACTCGGACACGCTCAGCACGTGGCGCGCCTGACCCGCCGTCTCGTCGATGGCGGCGGTGACGGTCTCCACGTTCGACGTGGCGTCGGCCGAACCGCGCGACGCGACGGCGATCGATTGCGAAATCTCGCCAGTCGCGGCTTCCTGCTGCTCCACCGCCGTGGCGATGGCCTGCATGAAGCCCTCGATGTCGTGCACGGCCGAGCCGATCGCGCGGATCGCGTCGACGCTCTCGCGCGTCGCGCCCTGAACGGCGGTGATCTGCTCGGCGATCTGGTCGGTGGCCTTCGCCGTCTGGTTGGCGAGCTGCTTCACCTCGGCGGCGACGACGGCGAAGCCCTTGCCGGCTTCGCCCGCGCGCGCCGCCTCGATCGTGGCGTTGAGCGCCAGCAGGTTCGTCTGCTCGGCGATGGTGCGGATCATGTCGACGACCGCTCCGATCTTCTCCGCGGCGTCGAGGAGGCCCGCGACCTTGCCGTTCGTGCGGTTGGCCGTGTCGTTGGCCTTGACGACGATGCCGGACGCCCGGTTCGCCTGTTCGGCGATCTCGCGGATCGAGGCGGAGAGCTCCTCGGCGGCCGACGCGACGGAATGAACTTCGGAGGCGGCGGTGTTCGACGCCGCCCTCGCGGCGCCGGCCTGGCCGGCTGCGGCGCCCGCCACCTCGGTCAGCGAGATGGCCGTGGCGCGCATCGTGCGCGTCCCGTCGTTCACGCTCGCGAGCGTGCGGGCGATGATCTCGCGGAAGTTGACGATGAGGCTCTCGAGCTGCGTCTGGCGCTTGCGCTCGCGCCCACGGTCGCATTCCGCGTCACGCTCGAGCCGGACACGCTCGACGGCGTTGTCGCGGAAGACGACGACGGTGCGCGCCATGTCGCCGGTTTCGTCCCTGCGGTCGGCATGGGGAATGTCGACGTCGACGTCGCCGCCGGCAAGCTTCTGCATGGCGCGGTTGAGGGCGTTGACGGGGACGATGATCGAGCGGCCCACGAAAATGCCCGCGGCGACCGCGAGCGCCCCGGCGACGAGCAGGGAGAGGAGCGCCAGCTGCTGGAATCCGCTGGCCGAGGCGCTCACTTCCGCGCCGATGCGCTGGTTGGCGGCTTCCTGAAAATCGATGAACCGGTTGATGGCCCCGAGCCAGTCGCTGAACAGGCCGCTGACCTGTCCGAGCAGGATGGTCTGCGCCGCCGGGACGTCGCCGGCCTCGCGCAGGCGGATGATGTCGGCGACGAGCGGGTTGGTCCGCGCCTGAACCGCGGCGATGTCGGCGAGGATCGCCTGCTCCGCGGCCGATGCGTTCACTTCGGCGACGAGCGCCGTCATCGAGGCCTCGTTCCCGGCGTAGTCGGCGGCCAGGCGATCGATCAGCTCGACGGCCCGGGCGCGCCCGGCCGCGTCGTCGACGAGCACCACGTCCCGGATGGCGATCGCGCGGTCATGCACGCTGCCGCGAAAGTTGATCGCGAACCTCTGGAGCCGACTGTTGACCTCGTTGATCTCCGCGAGGTTGTGGTTGAGTCGGCCGACCTCCTGGACCGAGATGAACGTCAATCCGCCCATCAGCAACAGCATGAAGCCGAAACCGTGGATGAGACGCGCGGCGATGCCCGTCGTTACTTTCTTCAGCATTTTTCTTTGGCCCCATTGCCTTGTCGCGAAGACCGGACGCCGCTCGAACCGCCGCCCGCCGTTTATCTGGATCGCCATCTGTTAAGAATGCTGTAAAATTGCTCGTTGCGAAGCGGTGGTTTTTTGGCCTCGCGAGCGCCTCGGCTCTTCAGTCCCGGCTTGAGCGCTGCAACCTTTGCGGATAGCTTGCGAGCATTGATTGCAAAGAAGGCGCTCTGCATGGTCATGCGTGTTTCGACTGTCTCCTTCGAGGGCGTCGAGGCGCGCGCCGTCGACGTTCAGGTGCAGATCGCGCCCGGGACCGTCGCGTTCACCATCGTCGGCCTGCCGGACAAGGCCGTCGGAGAATCCCGGGAGCGGGTCCGCTCGGCGCTGGTCTCGTCGGGGCTCGCGTTGCCGACGAAGCGCATCACCGTCAATCTCGCGCCGGCCGACCTTCCCAAGGAGGGCAGCCATTACGACCTCCCAATCGCGCTCGCGGTAATGGGGGCGATCGGCGCGATCCCGGCCGACGCGCTCGACGGTTTCACGGTGCTCGGCGAACTGGCCCTGGACGGGTCGCTGACGGCGGTCGCCGGCGTGCTGCCGGCCGCTATGGCCGCGCACGATCGGGGGCGGGGCCTGATCTGCCCGTATTCCTGCGGCCCCGAAGCCGCCTGGGCGTCGCCCGACGTCGAGGTGATCGCGCCGCGCAATCTCGTCCAGCTCGCGAACCACTTCAAGGGAACGCAGGTCCTCGGCCGCCCGGAGCCGGCCGTCGCGCGGCTGTCCGGCCCGCTGCCCGACCTGCGCGACATCCGCGGGCAGGAAAACGCCAAGCGGGCGCTCGAGATCGCGGCGGCGGGCGGGCACAACCTGCTGCTCAGCGGGCCGCCCGGCGCCGGCAAGTCGATGCTCGCGCAACGCCTGCCCTCGATCCTGCCGCCGCTCGCGCCGCGCGAACTGCTCGAAGTGTCGATGGTGCATTCGATCGCGGGGTTGATCGCGGAGGGGGCGCTCAGCGACCGGCGGCCGTTCCGCGCTCCGCATCACTCCGCCTCGATGGCGGCGCTCGTCGGCGGCGGGGTGAGCGCGCGCCCCGGCGAAGTCTCGCTCGCGCATCGCGGGGTGCTCTTTCTCGACGAACTGCCCGAATTCCAGCCGCAGGCCCTGGACGGCCTGCGTCAGCCGCTGGAGACGGGGGAGGTGATGATCGCGCGGGCGAACCACCGCTGCGTCTATCCGGCGCGCTTCCAGCTCGTCGCGGCGATGAACCCCTGCCGTTGCGGATATGCGACCGAGCCCGGCTTCGCCTGCCGGCGCGGCCCCAACGAACGTTGCATGGCGCAGTATCAGGCGCGTCTGTCCGGGCCGCTCCTCGATCGCATCGACCTCTCCGTGGAGGCGCCGGCCGTGAGCGCCGCCGACCTGATGCTGCCGCCCGCCGCCGAGGGCTCGGCCGACGTCGCCGAGCGCGTGGCGCGCGCCCGCGCCACTCAGGCCGCCCGTTATGCGGCGCTCGGGCTCGCCGACGTCTCAACCAACGCGAACTGCCCGACCGCGCTCCTCGACGATGTGGCCCGCCCGGACGCCGCCGGCCTCGCCCTCCTGCGCGAAGCCTCCGACGCGATGCGGCTCACGGCGCGCGGCTTTCATCGAGTTCTGAAGGTCGCGCGGACGCTGGCCGATCTTGACGGGGCGGCCAGGACGGGGCGCATCCACGTCGCCGAGGCGCTCTCCTATCGACGCCGCAACATCCCGGGCGGGGCGTCCGTGGAAGCGTGACGGGCCGCCCGCTCCCGAGCCGTCGAATCGCCGGCGTCGGCGACGGCGGGTCCGCGTCGCGCGAGGTCCTTGAGTGTGTCGAGTAACCGACGTTTGATCTATACTATAAGTTGTATTTAGTCATCCAATGTATTTGTTGATTTATAAATACAATTTTCAATGTGGCCATTGTTCCAGCTCTTATGACTAAATAGCCGGATATTATGATTTCGCATTGACTACGAAGCGAATGCAATCTAGCTTTTTGTCTGCAAAATGTCGATAAAACTCGCGTAACATCATCGTGTCGAACACGTCTGCGCCACGACCGGCCACGAGCTTCGACGGGGCGCAGGAAGCGTGACGACCAACGAACGCCGACCTCCCGCCAGGGCGGAACTGCGCCGCAGGCGCGCCGATCAGCGCAACCTCGTGGCGCTAACCTGGAGAGCCGGCTCGGGAGGTTGTGGGTAACGAGAGCGGTAACCGCCGAGAACTGTCCAGAGAATCCGCCGACCGAGACGGGCCCGGGCGCGAGCGCGAGCACGAAATCGGAGGGCGAAAGCCAGGGAACTCCCATGCCGAAGACCCACCGCTTTCATGTCGAGATCGACGACAGCGCGGATTTCGCCCGTCGCACGCAACGCTCGCCCGGGCCGAAGCCTGCGCTGACCGCGCGCGAGTTGCGCAGCCTCTACCTGATGCGCGAAGCGCACGTGGAGGACATCGTTTCCGCCGCCTGCAATCTCGATGAGGGTCAGCGGCGGCTGGCGCTCCGGCTCATCGAGGCCATGAGCGAGCACAAGCGCGCGATGCTTTCCTGACGCGGCTGCGCCCCGGCGACGCGGCGCTTCAGGCCATTGCGCCGCCGGCGCCGCCGTCCTAGGGTCGCGTCGACGGGCGCTGCGGTCACCGCGATGAGGCGGGCGCGGACGGCCTCGCGAGGGATCGGTCTGCGATGAGCGTTCACCCCACGTCTCCGCAATTCAAGGACAACGCCCGGCGCGCGCTCGGCGACGCGCAACTCCAGCGGGCGCTCGGCAACGTCAAGAAGGGCTTCATCGAGAAGCGCGCCGCCGCGGCTGCCGCCTTGCCGGAATTCGAAGCGCTGCGCGACAGCGCGCGCGACATCAAGGACCACGCGCTCGAACATCTCGACCTTTATCTCGAACGCTACGAGGAGAAGGTCGCCGCCTCCGGCGGCCACGTCCATTTCGCCCGCGACGCCGAGGAGGCGCGCCGCATCATCCTCGACATCTGCCGGGCCAAGGGCGCCCGGACGGTCGCCAAGGGCAAGTCGATGATCGCCGAGGAGATCGGGATCAACGCCTATCTCGAAGCCGAGGGCATGGTCCCCGTCGAGACCGATCTCGGCGAATACATCATCCAGCTCCGCAACGAGGCGCCCTCGCACATCATCGCGCCGGCGGTGCATCTGAACGCGACCCAGGTCGAATCGGATTTCCGACGGGTCCACACGCATCTCGACGCGGGGCGCGATCTGTCGGAGCCGGTGCAACTCCTCACCGAGGCCCGCGCCGTCCTGCGGGATCGCTTCCTCGCGGCCGATGTCGGCATCACGGGCGCGAATTTCCTCGTCGCCGAGACGGGGACCTCGATCATCGTCACCAACGAGGGCAACGGCGACCTCAGCCAGATCCTGCCGCGCACGCATATCGTGCTGGCCTCGATCGAGAAGGTCGTGCCGACGCTCGACGACGTCTCGCAGCTGCTGCGCGTCCTCGCCCGCTCCGCCACCGGCCAGGAGCTGAGCGTCTACACCACGTTCTCGACCGGGCCGCGTCGGCCGGACGACGTCGACGGGCCGGACGATTACCACGTCGTCATTCTCGACAACGGCCGCTCGGCGATGCTCGGCACGAGCTTTCAGGAGATGCTGCGCTGCATCCGCTGCGGCGCCTGCATGAATCATTGCCCGGTCTACCACGCCGTCGGCGGCCACGCTTACGGGTGGGTCTATCCCGGCCCCATGGGCGCCGTGCTCACGCCCGCGCTGATCGGCGTCGACAAGGGCGGCCACCTGCCCAACGCCTCCACCTTCTGCGGGCGCTGCGAGAGCGTCTGCCCGGTGCGCATCCCGCTACCCAAGCTGATGCGCCATTGGCGCGAGCGCGAATTCGAGCGCCATCTCACGCCGGCGACCGTGCGGTCGGGGCTGAAATTCTGGGGCTTCTTCGCCAAGCGTCCCGCGCTCTATCGGCTGGCGACGCGGCTCGGCATGGGAGCGCTCGCGCTCGCCGGCCGCAAGAAGGGCCGCTTCGCGAGTCTGCCCTTCGCGGGCGGCTGGACGAAGTATCGCGATTTCCCGGCGCCGCAGGGCGGCACCTTTCAGGAGCGGTGGAAGCGCGAACGGACGTCGAGGGGCTCGGTGACGAGCGGCAAGGGCCCCGTACCGGGAGGCGCGGCGTGAGCGGCGCGCGAGAGGACGTCCTGGCCGGCATCCGCCGCTCGCTCGGCGTGCGTGGCGACGAGCGCACGCGTCGCGCCATCGTCGAGGATCGGCTCGCAACGGCGCCGGCGGGCGTAATCCCGCAGCGCGGGCAGGGCTCCGGCGAGGAGCGGGTCGGCGTTTTCGTCGCGCAGGCCGAGCGCGCGCTGGCGAGCGTCGCGCGCGTGCCCGACCGCGCGGCCGTTCCCGCCGCGATCGCCGCCTATCTGCGCGATTCGAACCTTCCTGCGGAACTGCGCATGGGCGAGGATCCCCGTCTTGCGGAGATGCCCTGGGGCGGCACCGCGCTCGTGACGCGCGCCGGGCCGAGCGACGGATCGGACCTCAACGCGGTGAGCCACGCCTTCGGCGGCGTGGCCGAGACGGGAACGCTCGTCCTCGTCTCGGGGCGAGACAATCCCTCGACCCTGAACTTTCTGCCCGACAATCATATCGTCGTCGTCGACGCCTCCGAGATCGCAGGCGATTACGAGGCGATTTGGGAGAGCCTGCGCGCGCGCTTCGGCAAGGGCGTCATGCCGCGCACGGTCAATTACGTGACGGGCCCGTCGCGCTCGGCCGATATCGAGCAGACGATCCTGCTCGGCGCCCACGGGCCGCGCCGGCTGCACATCGTCGTGGTCGGCGAGGCGAATGGCTGAGTCAGGCGTCGGCGCCGTCGACAAGCGCCCGGGCGAGATCGGCCAGCACCGCGTCCTCGACCCCGATCTCTTCAAGATGGCGCGCCGTCGCGATCACGTATTCGGGATTTTCGCCCGATATGCCGACGCCCTGCCGGACGAAGCGCAACAGATCCTCGCGCGCCAGGACGCCCGCATATTGCGGATGGTCGCGGTCGACGACGTAGGTGAGCGCCTCGACGACGCGCCCGTCCTGCAGCGAGACGCCGACCGTCGCCTCGATATAGACCATCGTCGCCTGCTCGCGGGCGCGCAGGTAGTCACGGACAGAGCCGGCGTCCGCCGCGTCCACGAGATAGGCGACGCCACGGCAGGCGTCCCCGGGGCAGGCTCCCGCAGGGCCGTCGGTCTTGTCGAGACCCAGCACGAGGCCCGGGCGCTCCGGCGTGCCGCGATGGACGTGGGAATACACGCACAGGGCCCGGCGCCAGCCGAGGACGTCGGCGACGCGCCGTTCGCGATAGGGAAATCCGGGCCGCCACATCAGCGAGCCGTAGCCGAAAACCCAGAAGTCGTCGTCTTGCTCAGCGCGGATCACGTTAGGCTCTCGATTTGACGTGAAAGGGCCGTTATCAGGTGGAAGCCTGAGGTTCAATGACCATATGGGTCGCGTGAGACGCGTTTTCGAAGGAGCGGGCCTATGCCGATGGACGTCGCGCGCAACGGGACCCGCAAGGGGCGCGCAAGCAGGTTCTGGCTGTTTG
Organism: Microvirga sp.; assembly: GCA_022241475.1. The sequence goes on from JAKOMT010000011.1 coordinate 78,438, forward strand.
CGCCGATCGCGCTCTTCGGGCTGGTCATCCTCGCCTGGACCGCCGCCTGGTTCGTGATTCGCGATCGCGTCGAGAGCGAACTCGACGGGGTCGTCGCTCGCGAACAGGCGCTCGGGCGCGACTGGGATTGCGCGGGCCGCGAGATCGGCGGTTTCCCCTTCCGTATCGAAATCACCTGCGCCTCGCTCACCTTCACGCGCGGCGACGGCATGCGCGTCGCGCTCGGGCGCTCGCTGGTGGCCGCGCAGGTGTATCAGCCGCGCCACGCGATCTTCGAGATCGCCGGACCGGCGAGCGGCGGCGACGGGCGCATCTCGGTCGAGGGCGAATGGGAGCTCCTGCAGGGCAGCGTGCGGGGCCTCGGTCGCGGCGACGAGCAGGTCTCGGCCTACGCCGTCTCCCCGCGAATCCGGATTGTCGGAGACGTGGCGGCCGAGGGCGCGGCCGAGCGCCTCGACATTCACGCGCGCCCGAGCCCCGGAGCGCCGAGCGACGAGGGCGCGCTGGATTTCGTCCTGCGCGCGGCGCAGGCGTCCTCGCCGGCGCTGGATGGGCTCACCGGCGACGCGTCGCCCGCCGACGTCGAGATTCAGGCGCGCGTGTCACACCTGCGCGGTTTGCCGTCCGGCGAACCGCGCGACATGGCGGCCGTCTGGCGCGACCGGGGCGGGCGGCTCGACTTGACCCTTCTGGACATCGTCAAGGGCGACGCGCGCATCCAGCTTCGCGGCGACCTCGCGCTCGACGCGCTGCTGCGGCCCGAGGGGCGGATCAATCCGTCCGCGGCCGGGATCGACGACCTGACGCAGCGCCTGTTCGGCGTCGAACGCGCGTCCGGCGCCTCGCTGCTTCTCGACCTGATCGCGCCGAGGGCGCGCGCGGCCGACGTCGCTTCCGGGACGCCGGCGCAGGGGCAGGTCGCCGCCCAGCCGCTGCGCGACTTCCCCGCGCTGCTGATGCGCGACGGGCGCGTCTACATCGGCCCGCTGCCGTTGCCTCAGGTCCGGCTCCAGCCGATCTTCTGACGCGAGCGCGTCAGAAGTCGCTGGCGATGCCCTTGATCTCCCAGTCGGTGTAACGCACCGGCTCGAGCCCGCCGCGCCCGAGCCGTTCGGGCTTGCTCGCGATCTCGGCCGCGCGCGCGTCGATTTCCGTCCGGCGCGCCTGCGCCTCGTCGAGCGCGCGCCTTGCCGCGTCGGACAGGGTCTTGCCGGGCGCCGCCCCCGGGACTTCCGGGCTCGCGGTCGCCTCGATCGTCGCCTCGATCGTCGGATGCGCCTCCGGCGGCTGCGCGGGCGTCATGTCGGCCATATGATCGTGCTCCAAGCGTCGCCGTCCATCTTGCCGAACGGCGGGTCTCGATCCCACATATAGGGCCGCGAACGATGAAACGGGACCCTCGATGAACTACTTCAAGACCGGCCTTCTCCTCGCCGCGCTCACCGCGCTCTTCGGCGTCGTCGGGCTGATGCTCGGCGGCGAGAGCGGCATGTTGATCGCGCTCGGCCTCGCCGCCGCGACGAACGTCTTCGCCTACTGGAATTCGGACAAGCTGGCCCTGCGGGCGCACGGCGCGCGCGAAGTCGACGACCAGTCGGCGCCGGATCTCGTCGGAATGGTGCGTGAACTCGCCAAACGCGCCGACCTGCCGATGCCGCGCGTCTACCTCATCGACAATCCCCAGCCCAACGCCTTCGCCACCGGGCGCAATCCGGAGAACGCGGCGGTCGCGGCGACCACGGGGCTCCTGAAGACGCTGACGCGCGAGGAGGTCGCCGGCGTCATGGCCCATGAACTCGCCCACGTGAAATCGCGCGACACGCTGATCATGACGGTAAGCGCCACCATCGCCGGCGCGCTGGCGACGCTCGCCCAGTTCGGCTTCCTCTTCGGAGGTCGCGGCGACAACCGCCCGCATCCGATCATGGGGCTCGCCATGATGATCCTCGCGCCGCTCGCCGGGATGCTGATCCAGATGGCGATCAGCCGCTCGCGCGAATATGTCGCCGATCGCATGGGCGCCGAAATCTGCGGCAATCCGCTCTGGCTGTCCTCGGCGCTCGAGAAGATCGCCGGCGGCGTGGCGCGCATCCCCAACGAGGACGCCGAGCGTCATCCCGCGACCGCGCCGATGTTCATCATCAACCCGTTGACGATGGGCGGCATGGACAACCTGTTCTCGACGCATCCGGCGACCGCCAACCGCGTCGCGGCGCTGCACGCTCTGGCGCGCGACATGGGCGTCGGCGCGGCCCGCGGGCCCTCGGGCGTCCCGTCCGGCGTCGCGCCGGGAGCGGGGGCCCGGCGTCGCGGACCCTGGGGCTGACGCGTCCGCGGTCCCGCCCGACCGCCGTCCGATCGAACCACGTGAAAAACCCCGCCGGAGGACCGGCGGGGTTTTTTATTTCCGAGCGGCGCGTGCGCGCCGCGATCGACGTTCAGTCGTCGGACTTGACCGTGAGGACCTGGCGACCGCGATACATGCCGGTCTTGAGGTCGACGTGGTGGGGACGGCGAAGCTCGCCCGAATCCTTGTCCTCGACATAGGTCGGGGCCTTGAGCGCGTCGGCGGAGCGGCGCATGCCGCGCTTCGACGGCGAAGTCTTTCTTTTGGGAACAGCCATGTATCGTCTCCGGTCTCAGGCGAAGCTGCAGGTTCCACCTGGACGTCAACCTGGACGCAGCTCGTCGTGTCATGCAATTGAGGGCCGGCTTATACGCGCTCCGTCGGCCTCTGGCTAGCCCCGAATCGAACGCTGCGGCGACGATTTTTCCGCGCTCAGCGCAGGCAGCCGATGATCCACTCGGAGCGTGCGGCGCGCGCCGCGAGCCTGTCCGCCAGACGGGCGTGACCCGCCGACGGGGCCGCCGGATTGCGGCTGGCCGGGGCGGGAAGGGCGGTGGCCAGCAAGGCGGCTTCGCGACGCGTGAGGTCGGCGGCCGGCTTGTCGAAGTAATGACGCGCCGCGGCCTCGGCTCCGAAGACGCCCTCGTCCCATTCGGCGACGTTGAGATAGATCTCGAGCATCCGCCGTTTCGTCCAGAGGAGATCGATCCACAGCGCGACCGGAATCTCGAGCGCCTTGCGGACGTAGGACCGTTGCGGCCAGAGGAACACGTTCTTGGCCGTCTGCATCGGGATGGTCGACGCGCCGCGGCTCTCGCCGCTCTCCAGCACGAAGACCAGTTCGTTCCAGTCGACTCCCCAATGCGCGCAGAACTGGCCGTCCTCCGAGGCGACGACCATGAGCTGGAGATGCGGGCTGATCTCGTCCAGCGGCGTCGACACGCGMKCGACGGGCTGCAGGGTCGCCCAGCGCCCGAGCATGATCGTCGAGGGCGGCGTCACGGCGATGTAGAGCGCGCTCAGGGCGACGAAGCCCGCCCCGACGAGGAGAATCGCCTTGAGCGCCAAACGCAGGATCGAAACGATGGGACCCAGTATCGCCTCCGTCTGTAGCCGGCTCCGCCGGGCGGACGCCGGGCCTCCGGCACACTTGACCGGAAGCACGCTTTGCTGCAACCGAAAGCGTGAGGATTTCCACGTATGACCGACGCCGCTAACCCCTTCGCCCGGCGACTTCGCGACTGCGCGGAGCGTATCGAGACCCTCCTCGCACGGTTGCTCGACGACGCGCCGGGCGAGGGCGAGATCGCGCGTCCGCCACGCCTGATGGCGGCGATGCGCCACGCCGCGCTCGAAGGCGGCAAGCGGCTGCGGCCGTTTCTCGCCGTCGAGGCGGCGCGCCTTTTCGGAGTCGAGGGCGAGGGACCGCTGCGCGCGGGCGCGGCGATCGAACTGGTGCATTGCTATTCACTCGTCCACGACGATCTTCCGGCGATGGACGACGACGATCTGCGTCGCGGTCGGCCGACGGTCCACAAGGCTTACGACGAAGCCACCGCCATCCTCGTCGGCGACGCGCTTCAGACGCTCGCCTTCGAGGTTCTGGCCGGCGAGGAGACCCACGCCGACGCCGCCATCCGCGCGGCGCTGACGCTGGGGCTCGCGCGCTCGTCCGGGCTCGGCGGCATGGTGGGCGGGCAGATGCTCGATCTGGCGGCGGAAGGGCGCTACGGCGCGCGCGTCCTCGCGACCGACGAAATCCGAACGCTTCAGGCGATGAAGACCGGCGCCATCCTCGCCTTTTCCGCCGAGGCGGGAGCGATCGCCGCCGCAGCGGGGGCGGAGGACCGCGCCCGGCTTCTGGCCTATGGCCGCGCGCTCGGCGCGGCCTTCCAGATCGCCGACGACATTCTGGACCGCGAGGCGAGCGCGCAGGAGCTCGGCAAGGCCGTCGGCAAGGACGCCGATCGTGGCAAGGGCACCCTCGTGGACGCGCTCGGCGTCGAGGGCGCGCGGCGCGAATGCGACCGGCTCGTGGCGGCGGCGGAAGCCGCGCTCGCGCCCTACGGCGAGAAGGCGGCGATCCTCGTCGACGCCGCGCGGTTCACCGTCGCGCGCCGCAGCTGATCACCGCGCCGTGAGCCGGTCCATCGCTTTCGCCAGCGTCGCGTCGCGCTCGGTCAATCCGTCGGCGTCGTGCGTCGTCAAGGTCACTTCGACGGTCTTGTAGACGTTGTGCCATTCGGGATGGTGATCGAGCTTCTCGGCGAGCATCGCGATCTTGGTCATCCAGCCGAAGGCCTCGACGAAATCGGAGAAGATGAACGTCTTCCGGATCGCGTCCCGGCCCTCCAGCACGGTCCAGCCCTGGAGACCGGCCAGGAGATCGGCGCGCTGCGCCTCGGTGAGTTTCTCGATCGTCATGATTGCTCCCTGCGGGGTCGGTGGCGGGCGCTCTCAACGGAGAGCGAGGGCGGCGGCGCCCGCGAAAGGATACACGGCTTCGACGAGATAGGGGCCGCCGCCGACGAGGTCTCGCGCGGAAAACAGCGCGACGTGGTCGGCCTCGAAGCCGAAGCTGATGAATCGTCCGCGCCCCGCGATCAGCGCAGCCACGTCGCGGGGGTCCACATGGCGCAGACGCGCCAGCGTGACGTGCGGAACGAACTTGCGACGCTCCGGCTCGATCCCGGCGCGCCTGAGCGCCCGTTCGATTTCGGCCTGGAGCTCCGCCAGCGCCCGGTCGGGACGCGCCCTGGCGATCAGCGCGTGGGGTCTGTCGCCTCCGAAGGTGTCGAGCGCGTCGAAGGTGACCGGGATCGCCGGACGCGCGCGGATTTCGGCGAGCGCCGCGTCGACGTCGTTCGCCGTCGCGCGATCCACGTCGCCGATGAAGCGCAAGGTGAGATGATAGTTGGCCGGATCGACGAAGCGCCCTCCGGGAAGGCCGCCGCGCAGCCAGGAGAGCTTCTCGACGGCATCGGGTGGAATCTCCAACCCGGCGAACAAGCGTGGCATCCGCGCCTCCCGTCGTTCTTACGCGGACCATTGTCGCCCGGGATCCTGCGAACGCAAGCGCCGCCGCCGGGAGAGGGCGCGTCTTCAACAGCCATCGGCTCGATCGGCCGAGAAACGGCGGAAAAAGGGCGTGATCGGGCCTCCGGGTCGCGAGTCCGGTTCATTTTTATGAAACGCATTTGTGCCTAACGTATCGGAAGGTTTGTAACAATGGTTGATTGATGGCGGCCGCCGAATCCATGCTGGACGATATCGAGGGCGCGATCGCCAGGGCGGACGCCCGGCGTCGCCGCTCGATGCTCAGACAGATCACGAATCTGTTCGTCGAGCATGCGCGCCGGCTGGACGAGGACGTCATCGGCGCGTTCGACGACATCATGATGAGCCTCGCCGCGGACGTGGATTTCCGCGTCCGCCACGCCGTCTCGGAGCGCCTCGCCGATCTGCCCACGGCGCCGTTCAGGGTCGTTCGCGATTTCGCCTTCGACGACGCGTACGAGGTGGCGACGCCCGTTCTCATGCGCTCGCCGCGCCTGTGCGACGAGGATCTCGTTCTCGTGGTGCAGACCAAGAGCGCCATGCACGTTCTCGCCGTCGCCCGTCGGCCGACCCTATCCGAGCGCGTGACGGATTCGATCATCGCCCGAAACGAGACCGACCCCCTGCGCGCGCTCGCGGTCAACGAGGGCGCCCTGTTCTCCGAAGAAGGCTTCGCCGCGCTGATGCGCCGCTCGCAGGACGACGAGGAGATCCAGCAGGCGCTGAGCTATCGCGGCGAACTGACCCCGGAGCAGGCGACGGCGCTCGCCGACGCCGTGCGCGACAAGACGCGCCGGAGCCTCGTCGACGAACTCGGCGAGCGGATGGAATCGGCGATCGACGCGGTCATCGCCGACTTGCAGAAGAAATTCGTCCCCGATCGCGGCCGCGAGCTGATGCCGGCCGATCTGGAGATGGCGCGGCAGTTCGTTGCGGCCCGCGTCAAGGACCAGGGCATCACCGATTCCGAAATGGGGCAGTGGATCAAACGCAACCGGATGGAGGACGTCCTCGCCGCGATCGCGAGCATCATCGGGATCGACATCGGCAAGGTGGTCAACGCCTTCTACGCCCCGCGCTTCGACGCGATCCTCTTCTGCGCCTCGGCGGCGGGAATGAGCTGGGGTAATTTCAAATCGCTCCTCGCCAAGCGCAGCGCGCGCCAGCCCTCGATGGAGCTGCTCGAAGAAGCCTACAACGTGTTCCAGCGCCTCAAGCCCGACACCGCCAAGCGCGTGGTCCGGTTCGCGGTCTCGCGCGGGCGGCCGGTCCCCGTCGCGGCGCGCAAGCCGAAGATCGCCGCCCCGGCCGAGCCGGAAAAGAGCCACGCCGCGAGCCGCGCCGCGCCTGCCCCGTCGGTCGAGACGGCCTCACGCCCCGAGACCGGACTCGCCGGAGCGGCGCTCGCCGCCGGAGAGGCCCTGAAGCGGCGCTTCTGGGGCTGAGAGGCCCGGCGTCGCGCGGTCAGGGGCACGGATTGCAGTGTTCGAGATGGATGGCGTCGATGCGCGCCTCCAGTTCGGGCGTGATCGCGACCTCGATCGAGGCCACGTTCGTCTCGAGCTGGGCGAGCGTGGTCGCCCCGATGATGTTCGACGTCACGAAAGGCCGTGAATTCACGAAGGCCAGCGCCATCTGGGCGGGATCGAGGCCGAATTCGCGCGCCAGCGCCACGTATTTCGCGAAGGCCTCGTCGGCCCCGGGCTTCTCGTAGCGCTGAAGCCGGTTGAAGAGGGCCTTGCGCGAGCCCGGCGGAACGGCGCCGTCCGCGTATTTGCCGGTGAGATACCCCTGCGCCAGCGGCGAATAGGCGAGCAGACCGACATCCTCGCGCAACGCCACTTCGGCGAGGTTGATCTCGAAGGTCCGGTTCGCGAGCGAATAGGCGTTCTGGATCGATTGAGGCCGCGGCGCGCCCGAGACCTCCGCATGATGCACGTAGCGCATGGTCCCCCAGGCGCTCTCGTTGGACAGCCCGTAATGCCTGATCTTGCCGGCTTTCACGAGCTCTGCGAGGACGTCGAGGGTCGTTTCGATGGGGTGCTCGGGCCCCTCGCACTTGCGAAAGATCGTCGCGTTCGAGCCGAAGGCCGACACCGGCCGGTCGGGCCAGTGGATCTGGTAGAGGTCGATATAGTCGGTGCGCAGCCGCTTCAGGCTCTTCTCGACGGCCTCATGGATCTGCGCGCGGGAGAGCTCCGCGGGCGAGCCGTCGTCGCGAAACCACGTGTTCACCGAGCGGCCGACGACTTTCGTCGCGAGGATCACCTTGTCGCGGGCTCCGCGCGCGGAAAACCAGGAGCCGATGATCCGCTCCGTCGCCCCTTGCGTCTCCGCCTTAGGCGGGATGGCGTAGAGTTCGGCGGTGTCGAAGAAATTGATCCCGCGATCGAGCGCGAAATCCATCTGGGCGTGGCCTTCGGCTTCGGTGTTCTGTTCGCCATAGGTCATCGTGCCGAGGCAAATGGCGCTGACGGTCAGGCCGGTGCGGCCGAGCGGACGGTATTCCATGGGGGAGAGATCCGAACTGGGAGGGCGCGACGGCGCCGTTACGAAGCGGACAGGCTCGCGATGAAAGCCTCGACCGTCGGTAACATGCGCTCGACCATGATCGCCACCCCCTCGGCGTTGGGATGGATGCCGTCGTCGAGGTTCAACGCCGCCTCGCCGGCGACCCCGTCGAGGAAGAACGGATACAGCCCGACCCCGTGCCGGGCGGCGAGCGCCGGATAGATTCCGTCGAATCGCTCGACATATTGCGGACCGAGATTGCGACCGGCCATCATCCCGGCCAGGAGCACGCCCAAGCCGCGATCCCTGAGCCGCGCGACGATGGTCTCGAGAGCCTGTTCGGTGATGCCCGGATCGAGGCCGCGCAGCATGTCGTTGGCGCCGAGCGCGACGATCACCCCGTCCGCCTCGTCGGGGACGGACCAGTCGAGCCTGTCGCGCCCGCCCGAGGCCGTGTCGCCCGAAACGCCGGCGTTGATCACGTTCACGTGATGCCCGCGCTGGCGCAGCGCCGCCTCCAGCTGATTGGGGAAGGAATCCGACGCCGGCAGGCCGTAGCCCGCCGTGAGGCTATCCCCCAGAGCCACGATCGTGAGGGCCTCGTCGGCCCGGGCGACGTCGCCGGAGCGAGACGCTCCGACGGCGGCGAGGGCGAGGGCGAGAAAGACGAGGCGGCGAAACGGGCCGGGCTGGCGGGACACGCGTAAACTCCCATATGACTGGCGACGGCGGCGCAACGCGCCACTTCCGCAAAGATTGCTGACACTAAGATTGGACATCCCCGCATGTCGGACAAGGCCATCGAACTGCACGACGTCGATCTCAGCCTGGGGAGGGGCGCTGCGCGGGTTCACATCCTCAAGAGCATCTCGCTGTCCGTCGAGCGCGGCGAGGCGATCGGTCTCGTCGGTCCCTCGGGCTCGGGAAAATCGACGCTGCTGATGACGATGGCCGGGCTCGAGCGGCCCGACGGCGGACGGGTGATCGTGGAGGGATCGGATCTCTCCGGCATGAACGAGGACGCGCTCGCCCGTTTCCGGGGGCGGCGCATCGGCATCGTCTTCCAGTCCTTCCACCTGATCCCGACCATGACCGCGATCGAAAACGTGGCGCTGCCGCTGGAACTCGCCGACATCCCGGACGCGTTCGCGCGCGCCGAGAAGGAGCTTCGCGCAGTCGGCCTGGGCGAGCGCCTGCACCATTATCCGAGCCAGCTCTCGGGCGGCGAGCAGCAGCGCGTGGCGATCGCGCGCGCCGTCGCTCCCGATCCCGCGATCCTCGTCGCCGACGAACCGACAGGCAATCTCGACGAGGCGACGGGCGGCTCCATCGTCGATCTCCTCTTCGCGCTCAAGCGCGACCGGGGGGCGACGCTGATCCTCGTCACGCACGATCAGGCTCTGGCGCGATCCTGCGACCGCACGGTGCGCCTGCGCTCCGGACGGATCGAGGACGCCGCCGAATCCGCCCAGGTCGATCATTCTCTGGCGGCGGGGGCCTGAGCCGTCATGCACGGATCTCTTCCCGTCTCCGAAATGCTTCCCCGTCGCGGGCCGCGCGTTCCGATTCCTTTGAAATGGCCGCTCGCGCTGCGCCTCGCCGTCCGTGAAATGCGCGGCGGCTTGCGCGGCTTCGGCGTGTTTCTCGCCTGCATCGCGCTCGGCGTCGCCGCGATCGCCGGCGTGAATTCGCTGTCGCGCTCGCTCACGGAAGGGCTGTCGCGCGAGGGCCGCACCATCCTCGGCGCCGACCTCGCCTTCTCGTTACGTCAGCGCGAGGCCACGCAGGCGGAATACGCCGTCCTCGAGGGCTACGGCTCCGTCTCGGTCATCGCCAGCCTGCGCGGCATGGCGCATGCCGGCGACAACGGCTCCGCGCTCGTGGAGATCAAGGCCGTCGACGACGCCTATCCCACCATCGGGTCCGTCGAGACGACGCCGCCCGTCGACCTTCGCGCGGCCCTGGCCGAGGAAGACGGCGCCTTCGGCGTCGTCGTCGATCCGGTGTTGCTGGCGCGGCTGGACCTGTCCGTCGGCGACGAGATCACCGTCGGCCGCGCCCGAGTCGTCCTGCGCGCCGGACTGGTCTCGGAACCCGACAACATCGCCGACGGGATCGGCTTCGGACCGCGCATGCTGATGTCGGTCGAGGCCTTGCGCGCCTCCGACCTGCTGCAGCCGGGAAGCCTCGTGCGCTGGACCTACCGGCTCGCGCTGCCCGGAGGCGCCAGTGACGACGCGGCGTTGACACGGGTTTCCGACGCCGTCGTGGCGGACTCGCCCGAAGCCGGCTGGCGCGTCCGTTCCCGGCTCAACGCCGATCCGGGCTTTCAGCGCAACATCGAGCGGTTCGCGCAGTTTCTCTCCCTCGTCGGGCTCACGGCCCTGATCGTCGGCGGCGTGGGCGTCGCCAACGCCGTGCGCGGCTTCGTCGAGCGCAAGCGCGACTCGATCGCCACCATCAAGAGCCTCGGGGCGCCCGGCGGGCAGGTCGTCTCGATCTACCTGACGCAGGTCATGCTGATCGCCGCGATGGGCGTCGTCATCGGCCTCGCCGTCGGGGCGGCGATCCCCTTCGCGGCGGCGGCCGCGCTGCGCGACATTTTGCCCGTTCCGATCGCGCCGACGCTCGCGATCGGCGAATTGGGGATCGCGGCGCTCTATGGGATCCTGATCGCGCTCGCCTTCGCCATCGGTCCGCTGGGACGCGCGCACGATATCCAGGTCACGCATCTTTTCCGCGACCAGGTCGACCGGGACCGCCGCTGGCCGCGCTGGCGCTACGTCGCGATCGCCGTCCTCTCCGGCGCCGCGCTGCTCTGGCTGTGCGTCGCGGCGGCGTATGACCGGCGCGTCGCGCTGATCTTCCTCGGCGCGATCGTCGCGGCGTTCATTCTCCTGCGGCTCGTCGCCGAGGGGCTGATGGCGCTGGCGCGCCGTCTGCCGCGTCCCCGCGCGGCCGCGCCGCGCCTCGCGCTCGCCAACATCCACAGGCCGGGCGCGCTCACCCCCTCCCTCGTCCTGTCGCTCGGCCTCGGCGTCACGCTCCTCGTGACGCTCGCGCTGATCGATTCCAACATGCGGCGCCAGCTCAGCGACACCTTGCCGGAGGTCGCGCCGAGCTTCTTCTTCGTTGATATCGCCTCGGCCGACGTCGACGCCTTCGAGAGCTTCATGGCCGAGCAGGCGCCGGAGGGGGAGCTCGACCGCGTTCCCATGATGCGCGGCCGGATCGTCTCCCTCGCCGGGGTGCCGGCGGACGAGATCCGCGCCGCCGACGACGTCGGCTGGGTGCTGCAGGGCGACCGGGGGATCACCTATTCATCCGAGCCGCCGGAAGGCTCGCGCCTCGTCGCCGGCGAATGGTGGGCGCCGGACACGCAGGAGCGGCTCGTCTCCTTCGATTCCGAAATCGCCGAAGGTCTCGGCCTCTCCCTCGGCGACGAGGTCGTGGTGAACGTGCTCGGCCGAGACGTCTCCGCCCGAGTCGCCAACCTGCGCACGGTGGAGTGGCGATCGCTCGGGATCAACTTCGTCATGGTGTTCTCGCCGAACGTCTTCGCCGGCGCGCCGCACATGCATCTGGCGACGCTCACCTTCGCGCAGGATGAGGACCGTTCCCGCGAGCCCGCGCTCCTGCGCGACATCGGGCGCGCCTTCCCGACGATCACGAGCGTGCGGGTGCGCGACGCGCTCGACGCGGTCGACGCGCTGGTCGGTCAGCTCGCGCTCGCGATCCGGGGCGCGTCGAGCGTGGCGCTCGCCGCCAGCGTTCTGGTCCTCGCCGGCGCGCTCGCCGCCGGGCACCGGGCGCGTCTCTACGACGCGGTCGTGTTCAAGACGCTCGGCGCGACGCGCGGGCGGCTGTTGTCGGCCTATGCGCTGGAGTACGGCGCGCTCGGGCTGGCGACCGCCGTATTCGGCATGGCCGCCGGCGGTCTGGCCGCCTATGTCATCGTGACGCAGATCATGCAGCTCGATTTCGTCTTCATCTGGGGCGGCGTGATCGTTGCGGCCGCGCTGACCATCGTGGCTACTATTGCGCTCGGACTCCTCGGCACGTTGCGAATATTGAACCAGAAGCCCGCGCCGTACTTGCGGAGTTTGTAAGCGGGCCGCGACATTTTTACGTTTCGACTGCGTATAATGCCTCGCGGGCCGCGGCGGAGCGGTCGGTTAGTCTTCGGATTCGCCCGTCGCGACGCCGAAAAGCCTTGCGTTGGAACGGGTCAGAGCACATATTGCTGGCAACGCCGATCGAGGCGCAGGAGGGGTTCGCGCGACCAGTGGCAATCGGGCGCGCGGATCGCGGATCTTCACAGAGGATACGATGCAGACGAACGAGCAGAATCGAATCGCATACGGCGCGACGGCGGCGCGGTCCGGGGTCGAGATCGACCAGGGCCTGCGCGCGTTCATGCTGGGCGTCTACAATAACATGGTGCTCGGGCTGGCGGTCACGGGGCTGCTCGCGCTCGGCTCCTACATGCTTGCGACGACGACGGCGCCGGACGGCAGCCTCGCGCTGACGGCCTTCGGCGCCGCCATCTACACGAGTCCGCTGCGCTGGGTGCTCATGCTCTCGCCGCTGGCCTTCATCTTCTTCTTCTCCTTCAAGATCGAGAGCCTCAAGCCGCAGACGGCCTTGATGCTGTTCCTCGTCTTCGCCGCGCTCATGGGCGTGTCGATGTCGTCGATCTTCCTGGTCTTCACCGGCCAGTCGATCACGCAGGTGTTCTTCATCACGGCGGCGGCCTTCGGCGGTCTCAGCCTCTACGGCTACACCACGAAGCGCAGCCTCTCGGGCATGGGCTCGTTCCTCGTCATGGGCCTGATCGGCCTGATCCTGGCGATGGTCGTGAACATGTTCCTGGCCTCGGGCGCCATGGGCTTCGTCATCTCGGTGATCGGCGTGCTGATCTTCGCCGGCCTCACCGCGTGGGACACGCAGCGCCTGAAGGACATGTACCTCTACGGCAATTTCGACGCCGACACGGCCGGACGCGCTTCGGTGATGGGCGCCCTGTCGCTCTACCTGAACTTCATCAACATGTTCCAGTTCCTGCTGGCCCTCATGGGCAACCGGGAGTGACGAGGGTTCGCCGCTAACGGACGAACCCGGGTTTCGAGACCCGCGAACAACTCAGAACCCCGGTCCTCGCGGACCGGGGTTTTTTCTTGGCTGCGTTTTTTCTCGGCTCCGTTTTTCCTGGCTCACGTCGCCGCCTCCTCCTCGACCTGGCCCAACTCCTCCTCCGACAGAGGGCGCACGGCGTACTGCGCCGCGTCCTCGCCGGTGGGGATGACGGCTGCGGTCGCGGACGCCGCCGCCGTGTCGGCCACCTCCGCCAATAGCGCTCGCCACGGCGCCGGCCCCGCGGGCGAGCGCCGCCACGACGTCGACGCAGCCGATGAGGTTCTCCGCGCTCTGCAGTCCCTTCGAGACGCGGACAGTTCTGGTCGGATTCGGTTTGCCGAAACTCTTCACGTCCGCGAGCGACGATGCGGCGCTCTCGCGCAGAACGACGTCGGAGCCCACGGCCCCGGCGTCGTCTGAGGGCGAATGTCGAAAAAACGTCATGAAGCGAGTTGACAGCTGAGTCGCTCGGGACTAGAACATCCCCATCGACGCCGGCGCTGAGACGCGTTTCCGGCGGCTTCGCTTCCTCTGGATAGCGCTGACGTTTGAGGGCTGGATCGCTCCGGCATTTTTCGAGCGTTGCGTTGTTCGGGTTTTGCGGCGGGTTTCGGCTCGGATGTGCTCTTTGACATTGTAGTTTGGAAGAAGGAGAGACGTGGTCGGCGTTGTCCTTGCGTCCTGTTTTCGTTGGCCTTTCGGGGTTGGC
>JAKOMT010000020.1 GCA_022241475.1 Microvirga sp.
CTGCCTGGGCAGTATTAATCGCAAGTACCCATGCGAGCGCCCATTGTTCGCTCTTCTCGGATGAATTGGCACTGCCCTGGGACTGATTACTCATAAATTATACCTCGGCTTTYTTGGCGAGAAGTGGAAGCCGYGACCTGCATGTGCGCACTGTTCAAGCTCATTTGTCGCGGGTGCCGCGCCAGGTCAGCAGGCGCAGCGCATTGGCCGTAACGAGGACAGTAGCGCCCGTATCGGCGAGGATGGCCATCCAGAGCGTGGTAATGCCGAATAGAGTCGTCACGAGGAAGACAGCCTTCAGACCAAGCGCTATTGCGATGTTCTGCCAGATATTGCCGAGCGTCGCCTGCGACAATCCGATGAGATCAGCGATACCCGTCACCCGGTTTCTGAGCAGCGCGGCATCAGCGGTTTCCAGCGCGACGTCGGTGCCCGCACCCATGGCAACGCCAACGGAGGCAGCAGCGAGCGCCGGAGCGTCGTTGATACCGTCTCCCACCATGGCAATCGGTCCATCAGCCCTGAGGCGGCCGATCTCGGCGAGCTTGGCGTCGGGCAGAAGTTCGGCGCTCGCCTCAAGGCCGAGATGAGCCGCAATGGCGTCGGCCGTGCGCTTGTTGTCGCCGGTCAGCATCAGAGGGCGCACGCCGCGATCTGTCAGCCGCTTCACACCTTCGATAGCGTCGTCGCGCGGCTCGTCGCGCAAGGCGATCAATCCCTCGATGGTCTTGCCCTTGATGAGCACGACGACCGTCTTGCCCTGGCTCTCCAGCCCGGTGATCGTGTCAACGATGCTCTCTTCGAGGCCCGTTTGTTCGGCGGCGTGACGGGGAGACCCGACCGAAGCGAAGCCGTCCTTCAACCGCGCTGTGACCGCTTTGCCGGGTGTGGCAACGCCGCCCCCGAAGGTGGCGGGCAGTTCGAGCCCCCGCACCTTTGCCGCCTCCACGATTGCAATCCCGAGAGGATGGCTGGTGCTGCGCTCGACGGCCGCCGCGATGGCAAGGACGGAGTTCTCATCACCATTGATCGGCACAATGTCCGTCACCTGGGGGTGGCCACGCGTCAGCGTTCCCGTCTTGTCGAAGGCAACGGTTACGACCTTGCCAAGTGTTTCCAGCGTCGCGCCGCCCTTGATCAACAGTCCCTGACGCGCACCGGCGGCAAGACCCGAAGCAATAGCCGCCGGTGTGGAAATCACGAGCGCGCAGGGACAAGCAATCAGCAACGTCGCGAGACCCCGATACACCCATGTCATCCAGTCACCGCCGAAGGCGAGCGGCGGCACGACAACGATCAGAGCCGCGACGACCATCGCGCCCGGCGTGTACCAGCGGCTGAAACGGTCGATCATACGCGCCGTCGGGGCCTTTGATTCCTGGGCTTCCTCGACCATGTGGATGATACGGGCGATGGTGTTGTCGGCCGCGACATGGCTGATCGACACCCGCAACTCGCCATTTGCATTGATGCTGCCGGCATAGACGTTTGCGCCGGCTTCTTTCAGCACGGGCACGGATTCGCCTGTCACCGGGGCCTCATCGACCTCAGAAACGCCGTCAATCACCGTGCCGTCAGACGGCACACGGTCACCAGGCCRAACAACGACAACATCACCGACGGCCAGATCTTCTGCGGCGACCTTCTCAACAACACCATCACGCTCGCGGAACGCGGCCCGAGGCACGAGATCGATCAGTGCTTCAATGCCAGCGCGCGCACGGCCGGCCGCCACGGTTTCAAGCAATTCGCCCACTGCGAACAGAAAGATCACGACAGCAGCTTCTTCGGCCTCGCCGATGGCGACCGCGCCGAGTGCCGCGACCGTCATCAGCGTCTCGATGGTGAAGGGGGAGCCGGACATCGCGCCGGCGACCGCCCGCCTCGCGAACGGGATGATGCTGATCAATGCAGCGCCCGAGTATAGCCATTGCTCCGATTCGGGCAGGACACGCGCGAGGGCGAAGGCAAGGATGAACAACGCGCCGGTAAGGAGCACAAGCCGACCCTTGCTGCCTTTCCACCACGCCTCCGTGCTGCGTTTCCGAGGTGGGCTCGCCTTTGCCTCGGTCTGCTCGATCACTGGTGTGTARCCGAGCGCTCGGATCTTTTGCTCAATGGTGCCGAGAGCCGTACGGTCCTCATCCAGTTGCAATGCGAGCGTCTCGTTGGCGTAGCTGACATGAATGTCGCTAACGCCCGGCAGGCGTTGCATCACCGTTTCAATTTTCAACGCGCAGGAGGCGCAGTCCATGCCTTCTACACGCAGTCTGTAAGGGCTCGCTGCCGCCATGATGTCACCTCGACTTTCCCGATGTGACATTGTAGATAGACCCTGTAGTAACTATAGGGTCAAGAGATGAACGACAGAATTCTGATGATCGGCCAATTGGCTAGACGAACGGGGACCAAGGTCGAGACGATCCGGTTCTACGAGAAGAACGGTCTCCTGCCCGCACCCTCGCGTACCGATGGCAACTACCGTGCATATGARCCGGGCCACCTCAACCGCCTCAGCTTCATCAGGCGTGCGCGCGAGCTTGGTTTCTCGCTCGATCAGATCAGGGAGTTTCTCAAGCTGGCCGACGATCGTTCGCAGTCCTGCGCGGCGATTGATGCGATTGCAAAGGAGCACCGGAAGGAAGTCGAGCGAAAAATCGAAGACCTAACTGCGCTCAAGTCGGAACTGGACAGGATGATAGACCAGTGTGGATGCGGGCTGGTCGCAGATTGTAGGATAATAGAGAGCCTGTCTCCGCTGCCAGCCAGAACCTAATGACTGCTCACCGCAGCGCCGGGCCTCTCGATGCCAAAATCTTTGCGGCGATCGGTGACGTAATCATCTGGATCACAGCGAAGAAGGCGGCAGGCACGGCGATTTCCGAGGGCAACCCGGACGCCGCTACGAACGCCGCCGCAATGGAGAACTCCTTTTTGCTCACCGTGAACAGGTAGGCGATCAGCTCTTGCCGGTCGGCCACAAAGACTTTTGCGATGGACCCGACCGCATAGCCGATCAGGTTCAGCGTGAGCGCGGCCAGCGCGATTAGGAGGGCGAACCAGCCATAGCCGAGGATTGTTTCGGCGTTTGGACCCACGACCGCCAGAAGCAGGAGCAGGTAGAGCACCGAACCAAGAGAGGGATAGAGGCCATCGTGTCGGCCGACCGCTTCCGGGTATCGCGTGCGTAGGTAGACCCCGATCACGGTGGCAGCACCACGATCAGCACTAATTCCATGATGATCGCCCCGATGGGAACTTGCAGCTCGATTCCGGTGAGAAGCAGGAACAGGATCGGCACGATGAAGGGCGAAAGCACTGTGTTGACCGCATTGAGGACCGCCGCGAGGGCGACATTGCCGCGTGCGAGCAGGACCAGCAACGGAGCGGAAACGTCAGTCGGCAGAGTGCCGACAAGGGTTTGACCGGCGGCCAGCGGCCCAGAGCCGAAGAACAGCCGCCCGGTGAGCCATCCGGCGAGCGACATGGGACCATAGACGAGGCCAAGCGCCCAAAGCTGCCGGCTCGGCTTCCGGAAAACCAGCTTCACGGCGTGAGCGTCGAATGTCAGGCTGATGACCAGCATCAGCAATGCCAGAAGCGGGCTTATGCCGCTTTCAAGGACCATGCCGAGCGAAGGGACGAGCAGGCCAAGCGCGGCCGTTACAACGGCCAGCAGCAGGAGATTGTTTTCAACAAAGGCGAGGGCTTTCTGCATCGGCAGTCCTATTCGCAGCGGATCGTACCGGTTGGGCGGCCCTCGCATTTCGCGAACAGGGCAATC
>JAKOMT010000021.1 GCA_022241475.1 Microvirga sp.
GGTCGCGCCCCGCGCTGGAGAAGTATCTTGGCCACGACGCCATGGCATGGCGCGCCTACGATACCTGCCTGCTGATCGAAGACGGCAAGCGCTTTGCCGAATTCCTGGTGGACCAGGGCACCGCCGACCAGTTCGTGGAAACGGGTTTGAAGCCGAATGTGCTGAAGGCCGCCTGCGAAAAGGCCGGTATCCCCCTGACGTTGAATATGCGGGAGGGATACGAMCACTCCTACAATTTCATCTCGACCTTCATGGACGATCATATCGCATGGCATGCGGCGCGCCTGCGCCGCTAGGTCTATAAACCGCCATGCCGCGCCATCGGCGCGGCATGGCGTTGCGCAACGTCACGCAGCAGGCGTCAGGGTAACGGATGTTCCCGTGGCCGCAGCGTTGAGGCCCAGCTGGCCGCTGACGCTGATCGTCTGCAACTGGATGGAGCCGGCGGTCCCGCCGATCAAAAGGTTTGCGCCGGCGCCCGCGCCGAGCGTCGCTTCCACCGTCGCGCCCTGATAGACGCCGCCGAGCGACCCCTTGTGGTAGCCTGCCGTCGGGGCGAAAACAGCCCAGACAAGCTGGCCGCGCGTCGTGAAACCGAGGTCCACGCCCATCTTGCGCATCACGCCGGTATAGACTTCCGATGTGCGCGCGCCGGTCGTCGACTGGAAGGTGCAGTCCAGCGATTTTGCGGAGCCCAGAACGTACCCGACGCCGCCGCCAACATCGCAGGTCAGGTAGCCGATGCGCACACCGTCGCGCTCGACGGCTTCGGGGTAGGGTTCGGCCGGGGCATAGGTTCCGATATCGGCTGCGTTGGCGATGCCGGCACCCAGCAAGGTGGCCTGGGCGAAGAGGGCGGCTGCGAGAATGCGCTTCATGTCCAACTCCTGTTCATTCGAATGACCCTTGCGGCGTGGACGACGCCCTCCGGGTGTTCGACGCCATTAACGATCTGGAAAGGAGTTCGATCCCGTTGCCTGTTGCGGTGCGGGAAGCCGGCGATCTTTGCTGTTTGGAAACCCTGTCGATTTGCAATCGGTATACGGGTTATGTGTCCAATAGGCGCCAAGCGGAGCTAAAAAGGATACGCCTTGCATGAGCAACCTGGTGTGGATCGTGACCGCTTCCGCATCTCTCTGGTGCATCATCCTGCTTGTGGTCTGCCTCGGTCGACAGCTCTTCTTCGGTTGACACGTTTTTGGTGGACTACAAGCGCAGGCCCAACACCTGTATACAGGGCTCGTTCATCAGCCGAAGGCGATCGTTTCATGCAGAATGTCACCGCCCTCCATCGCGCACCTGCGTCGCGCCCGCTCGCCTGTTTCATGCTGGCCATGCTGCTGCCCCTGCTGGCGGCATGCGGCGTCAACAACGTGCCCACCTACGAGGAGCAGGCCAAGGCTGCCTGGGCCGAGGTGCAGAACCAGTACCAGCGCCGCGCGGACCTGATTCCCAATCTTGTCGAAACGGTCCGTGGCTTCGCCGCGCAGGAGCGCGAGGTGCTGACCGCCGTCGTGGAAGCGCGCGCCAAGGCAACGCAGACCACCATCAACGCCGACCAGTTGACGGACCCGGCTGCGGTCGAGCGGTTCCAGGCCGCGCAGAACGAGTTGTCGGGCGCGCTCTCACGCCTGCTCGTGACGGTCGAACGCTATCCGGACCTGAAGTCCAACCAGAACTTTCTGGCGCTGCAAAGCCAGCTCGAAGGCACCGAAAACCGGATCGCGGTCGCGCGGCGCGACTACATCGAGGCGGTGCGCGTCTATAACACCGAGTTGCGCACCATTCCTGGCCGTTGGATCGCCGGTATCCTCTACCCCGAGGCGAAGCCCATGCAGGCTTTCGAGGCCACGGAGGGTGCTTCGACCCCACCCAGCGTGAACTTCGGCACGAATTGAGAGAGCCCCCATGGCCGCGTTCGCGCTGATGGTGCGCTCCCTGGCCGGGCGGTTGGTGCTGCTCGCCGCTCTCGCCTTTGCCCTATTGCCTACGCAGGCACCTGCGCAGGATTTTCCGGTTCTCAGTGGACGGGTCGTCGATACGGCCGGCATGATGACGCGTGCTCAGGTCGAGGCGCTGCAAAGCCGGCTCGCCGCTTATGAGACAACGTCCTCGGATCAGGTCGTGGTTGCGACGGTGCCGAACCTGCAAGGCTACGAGATCGCAGATTTCGCCAACCGGCTGGCGCGGCACTGGGGCATCGGCCAGGCGGGCGAGGACAATGGCGTGCTCCTGCTGGTTGCGCGCGACGAGCGGCAGGTGCGTATCGAAGTGGGCTACGGGCTGGAAGGGACGCTGACGGACGCGCTGTCGCGCATGGTCATCGAAAACGATATCCTGCCGCGCTTCCGTGCCGGCGATWTTGCCGGCGGCATCGATGCCGGCGCCGGCGCGATCGTGTCGATCCTGTCCGGTAATGCCGACGAAGTCCGCGCCCGCGCCGAGCGCAATGCCGGCTGGAACGGCGAAGGTGTCGACGACTGGGTCAGCCTTGCCGTCGTGCTGTTCATCCTGGTCACCGCCTTCGGCCCGATGGCATTGATGCTGCTTGCGCAGGTCTTCGGCCGGAAGCTGCCGGGCGGACGCCGCCGCTTCATGGGGATGGAGTTTGGCGGCCGGTCGGGCCGACGGGGGCGCGGCAGCGCAGGATATTGGGGCGGTGGCATGGCCGGCGGCGGCTGGGGCGGTCGATCGTCCGGCGGAGGCGGCTTCTCCGGTGGCGGCGGCTCCTTCGGGGGCGGTGGCGCCTCCGGAAGCTGGTAACAGAGAGAGGGCCAGATGCCGCTTCGTTTCAACAGGCAGGATCACGAGCGCGTGGCAGCCTCCATCGCCCGTGCCGAGAATGGCACCAGCGGAGWGATCTACGCCGTTTTCGCCCGCGCCAGCGCCGATGTGACGCCCATTTCCTACGCGGTGGCGCTGGCGCTCTGCATCGTCAGCGGATTGCTGACCGCGCTGGTGGCAGCGCTGGCCGGCCATGAGGTGGCCGCGCTGGACCTTGCCTTCGGGCAGGTCGTCGGCGCCTGCCTTCTGCTGGCGCTGCTACGCGCGGTGCCGCGCCTGCGCCGCCTTTTCGTGCCGGGCTTCCTGGCCCGCATGGCTGCGGCCCGCGTCGCCCGGGAGCAGTTTCTGGCGCATAACCTGCAATCGACTTCGGGACGCACCGGCGTTCTTCTATTCCTGTCGGAAGCCGAGCACTACGCCGAGGTGATTGCCGATGAGGGCATCGCCGCGCGCGTCCCGCCCGAGGCATGGACCGGGATCGTCGATACGCTGACGCGCGCAGGCCGCGACGACCGGCTTTCAGACGGCTTCGTGGAAGCCGTCGCGGCTGCCGGGGCGCTTCTGGCGCAGCATTTCCCGCAGGACGATGCCGGCCTGAACGAGATACCGGACAGGTTGGTGGAAATCTGAGCGGCAGGGACGGCTTTTCCCCGCGGCGGCGGCATTGGCGATTGACGGCAGCTCCCGCAGGTTCGATACAACCGCAGAATTTGCAACTCGGAGTCGCATCATGAGCGAGCGTATTGCCGATATCGGCGTTCTTGGCCTCGGCACGATGGGGGCCAATCTGGCGCTCAACATGGCCGAGAAGGGCTTCAAGGTCGCCGTCAACAACCGTACCGTCGAGAAGGGTTATGCCCTTCGTGACGAGAATGGCGAGATCGGCCAGAACATAGTCCCGACCGATTCGATCGAGGACTTCCTGTCCAGGCTCAAGGCCCCGCGCCTGG
>JAKOMT010000022.1 GCA_022241475.1 Microvirga sp.
ACTAATGCCGTCGTCAACCTCGCGACCGAGAAGGCCACGATCCAGGGCAGCGCCGATGCGGCGGCTTTGGTGGCTGCCATCGARGGCGCGGGATACGACGCCAGGGTGATCGCCACGGCGGCAGGAACCAGCCAGGGCGAGACGGATGATCGTACCGAAAAGAAGGAAGCGGAACGTCGTGAACTGACCCGCGATTTCACCATCGCGGCGGTGCTGACGGTGCCTGTCTTCATCCTGGAGATGGGCTCACACGTCATTCCGGGCATGCATGACCTGATCGCTTCAACCATCGGCATGCAGACGAACTGGTATATCCAGTTCGTGTTGACGACCATCGTCCTGTTCGTTCCGGGTATCCGCTTTTACGACAAGGGGCTGCCCGCCCTGTGGCGGCTCGCCCCCGACATGAACTCGCTGGTCGCGGTCGGCACGCTCGCCGCCTATGGCTATTCGCTGGTCGCGACCTTCGCGCCCGGTTTCCTGCCTGCCGGAACGGTGAACGTCTATTTCGAGGCTGCCGCCGTCATCGTGACGCTGATCCTGCTCGGCCGTTTGCTGGAGGCTCGTGCCAAGGGACGCACCTCCGAGGCGATCAAGCGTCTCGTCGGCCTTCAGGCCAAGATGGCGCGCGTGCGCAGGGACGGCAAGACGATCGAACTGCCGATCGACGCCGTGCTGTCGGGAGACATCGTCGAGGTTCGTCCCGGCGATCGCATCCCGGTGGATGGCGAGGTCATCGAAGGCCAGAGCTATGTCGACGAATCGATGATCACGGGCGAACCGATCCCGGTGTCCAAAACGAATGGCAGCGAGGTCGTGGCCGGAACGGTGAACCAGARGGGCGCCTTTGCCATCCGTGCGACGGCGGTCGGCGGCAACACGGTGCTGTCGCAGATCATCCGCATGGTCGAGGAAGCGCAAGGCTCAAAGCTACCGATCCAGGCGCTGGTCGACAAGGTCACGATGTATTTTGTGCCGGCGGTGTTTGCGGTAGCGATCCTCACCTTCGCCGCATGGATGTGGTTCGGCCCGTCGCCCGCGCTGACCTTCGCTCTGGTCAATGCCGTCGCCGTCCTGATCATCGCCTGCCCCTGCGCCATGGGTCTGGCGACGCCGACCTCGATCATGGTGGGCACGGGCCGCGGTGCGGAACTGGGCGTGCTCTTCCGCAAGGGCGAAGCGTTGCAGCTGCTCAAGGACGCCAGGGTCGTCGCCGTCGACAAGACGGGCACACTGACCGAAGGCAAGCCTGCGCTCACCGATCTGGAACTGGCCATCGGATTCAACCGGGCAAATGTCCTCGGTTTGGTTGCGGCCGTCGAAGCGAAGTCGGAGCATCCGATCGCCCGTGCGATCGTGGATGCGGCCGCCGGGGAGGACATCCCGCTGCCGGCCGTGTCGGACTTCGAGTCGGTGACGGGTTTCGGCGTCAAGGCCATGGTCGGCGGCAGCCAAGTCGAGATTGGCGCTGACCGCTACATGGCAGACCTCGGCCACGACGTAGCTGCCTTCGCCAAGATTGCCGAACGTCTCGGCAATGAGGGCAAGTCACCGCTCTATGCCGCCATCGACGGCAAGCTCGCGGCGATTATCGCCGTGGCCGAYCCGATCAAGGAGACGACGCCCGCAGCGATCAAGGCGCTGCACGATCTCGGCCTCAAGGTCGCGATGATCACCGGCGACAATGCCCGCACGGCAAAAGCCATCGCGGCTCGGCTGGGGATCGACGAGGTGGTGGCGGAAGTGCTGCCGGACGGCAAGGTCGACGCTGTACGCCGCCTCAAAGCCCAGCATGGCAAGGTCGCTTTCGTCGGCGATGGCATCAACGACGCTCCGGCGCTGGCCGAAGCGGATGTGGGCCTTGCCATCGGCACGGGTACGGACATTGCCATCGAGGCAGCCGACGTGGTGCTGATGTCGGGCAGCCTGCAAGGCGTGCCGAACGCGATCGCACTGTCCAAGGCGACGATCGGCAACATCCGGCAGAACCTGTTCTGGGCCTTTGCCTACAACACGGCTCTGATCCCCRTTGCCGCCGGTCTGCTCTATCCGGCCTACGGCATCCTGCTGTCGCCGGTCTTTGCCGCCGGCGCGATGGCCCTGTCGAGCGTCTTCGTCCTCGGCAACGCGCTGAGGCTCAAGACCTTCCGCGCGCCCGCGCAGGCGGAAAGCGGCGCAGTCCGGCCCCGTCAGCCTGAACTTGCGCCTGCGGAATGAGAAACAGGCGAGCCTGCTTCGGCAGGCTCGCCACATGTAAAGGAATGAAGCGATGACCAATACGGGAACTCCGTCAGTGGTGCTGTATACCACGCCAACCTGCCCCGATTGCCATGCCGTCAAGCGATGGCTTGCTGACCAGGGTGTCCCATTCGAAGAGCGTGACCTGTCAGATCCGCAGATCGCCGAAGAGGCGAAAGCGCGGACCGGCGTGCGCGTTGCCCCGATCACGATTGTCAACGAACRGGTCTTCTATGGCACCTTTGCTGACCAGAAACCTCGTCTGGCGGAAGCCCTGTCATCGGGCGCCGCCTGAGGGAGATTGTCATGGGAAGACAAATCGAAATTCGGCAGGCGGGGCGCATCATCGACGTGCCGGATGGCCGAACCATTCTGGAGAGAGCGCTAGAAGAAGGGATCGCATATCCTCATGGATGCCGTTCGGGCCGCTGCGGCTCGTGCAAGTCCCGACTGGTCAGCGGCGAGGTCGATCTTCTGCCGCACACGCGCTTTGCCCTGACGGACGATGAGCGGTCTCAGGGACTGATCCTTGCATGCCGCGCGCAGCCGCTCACGGATTGCACGGTCGCATGGCTCGATGAGGAGGAAGAACAGCTTGATCTTCCCGTCCGCACCTATCGCACGCGGGTTGTCGCGATCGATGACGCAACCCACGACATCCGGCAAATCAGGCTGGAGGTCGAAACGGGAGAGGCCGTCGCGTTCAAGGCGGGCCAGTATGCGCAGGTGACGTTCGATGGCGTTCCGGCGCGCGACTATTCGATGGCGAACCAGCCGGGTCGAGACCATCTCGAATTCCACATCAGGCATGTGCCCGGTGGAGCGACGAGCGAACACGTCGCCAGGTCACTCAAGGTCGGCGACGAGGTTTCGGTTCGCGGGCCGCTCGGCAGTTCGTTTCTGCGCGAACAGCATACGGGTCCAATTCTGGCGGTCGCCGGCGGATCGGGACTGGCGCCGATCAAGTCGATTGTCGAAACGGCGCTGGCAAGCGGCCTGCGGCAGCCGATCCATCTCTATTTCGGGGCACGGACGGAACGTGATCTCTATCTCGTCGWTCATTTCAGTCTTCTGGCGAGCACCTACGACAACCTCACCTTCATGCCCGTGCTTTCGGAGGTGAGCCGATCCGATCACTTCCGAACCGGCCTGGTAACGGATGCGATCGTGAGTGACGTGCAGGACCTCAATGGCTGGAAGGCATATATGGCCGGACCGCCTGCCATGATCGATGCTTCCGGCATCATGCTTCGCGAACTGGGCTTGCGCGGCGAGGACATACATGCGGACGTGTTTTTTACGCCCGAAGAAGCGCCTACATAAGTCGAAGAAAGGAACCAGCGATGAACATCGGTAAAGCAGCGGCGGCATCAGGCGTCTCGGCGAAGATGATCCGCTACTACG
>JAKOMT010000023.1 GCA_022241475.1 Microvirga sp.
CCAGCACGACGCCGAGTGCCATCGCGGCGAAAATCCACACCGTCAGATAGCGGTCGAGGAAACCAAGGCGGGAAGCTGGCTTGAGGGAAGCCATCAGTATTCTCCAATCGCAGGCTGAAAGTCAGGCGGAAGCAACGCGCCGTCCATGTTCGTCAATGATCCGCTCGCCATCCTCTTTGACGAACTCGCCCCGTTGTGGGGGCAGCAGATCAAGAACGGCTTCGGACGGTCGGCAGAGCTTGACCCCTTGGGGGGTGACGACGAGGGGGCGATTGATGAGGATCGGKTGCGCCATCATGGCGTCGAGCAATGCGTCATCGCTCAATTCTGGATCGCCAAGGCCGAGGTCGGCATAGGGCGTTCCTTTCTCCCGCAAGATCGAGCGGGCCGTCAGGCTGGCGCGCTCGATGAGTTGCGCGAGCAGCGCCCGTGAGGGCGGGGTTTTCAGATATTCGATGATATGCGGCTCGACGCCGGAATTGCGGATCAGGCCGAGCGTRTTGCGCRAGGTGCCGCAATCGGGATTGTGGTAGACAATGACATCCATGGATTGCCTCACGCCGCGCCAGAGCGGGGCGAGGCTGCCCCTTCGGATTGACCGATTTCGTTGAGCTTCATATTGAGCGACGATTTATCGAGGCTGGCGACGGGCAAGGCCACGAAGACCGAAATCCGGGTTTTCATGTAGCGAAACGCCGTGACAAAAGCCGCCATGCGCTGAATCTCGGTGCCCTCGACGGTGGCGGGGTCTTCGATACCCCAATGCGCGGTCATCGGCTGGCCCGGCCAGACCGGACAGGCTTCGCCGGCCGCGTTGTCGCAGACGGTGAACACGAAATCCATCACCGGCGCGTCGGGGCCGGAGAATTCTTCCCATCCTTTCGATCGGAAGCCTTCAGCCGGGTAGTCGTAGCTTTCGAGTACCTTCAGGGCGAGCGGGTTCACTTCGCCTTTGGGCTGGCTTCCAGCCGAATAGGCCCGGAAGCGACCCGCACCATCCTTGTTCAAGATGCTTTCGGCAAGGATCGAGCGGGCGGAATTTCCGGTGCAAAGAAACAGCACGTTGAAGATTCTATCGGAGTGATTGGCCATAGGCTCAGGCATGGGTGACGCCTTTCGTCGGTTTGCAGCAGGACAGCGCGGCGACTGCCGGGTTGCACACGTCCGGGTGGCCTTGGCAGCAATCGCGCATGAGAAATTCGAGCAGGCCGGACAGCGCCGGATAGGAGGCGCTGTAGATGATCGAGCGCCCGTCGCGCCGCRACTCGATGAGGTCGGCTTGTTCAAGGTGGCTCAGGTGGAAGGACATGCGCGACGACGATGCGCCGTCCATCGCTTCCCCGATCGCGCCGGCCGGCATCCCTTCCGGGCCGGCCGTCACCAGCAGGCGCACGATGCGCAGCCGGGTTTCCTGCGAGAGCGCCGCGAAGGCAGAGAGGGCTTGCTTTTCGTTCATGTATGCCTCAACATCTCAAGAGTAGTTGAATCATGGATACACGGACATGAACGCTTACGCCAGCCCCTTAATCACAGAATTTCCTGATGTTGCCTCGCTCGGGGCGATCCTCGATATTTTGGAGGGCCATGCCGACAAGGTTCTTGTGCTCGCCTATGGCGACGGGCAGCAGGTGCAGGCCGGCTATCACATCACGGAGGTCAAGGCCGGTTCCTTCGTCACGCTCGATTGCGGCGGCAATCCCGATGCGTGGCGGGAGACGGTCTTGCAGGTCGAGGATATTCCCCCGACCGAAGGCAGCATGCCGATGACCGTCGCCAAGTTCCGGTCAATCTTGGGAAAGGTCGGCAGCAGGGTCCAGCTTGACACGGACGCGCGGTTGACATGGGAGGTGAGCCGGCCCGGTGAGCCGATGCAGGTCTATGACGGGGCCGGAATCGAGATCGAGAAAGACCGGACGATTGTGCGTCTCAGCCCGCGCCCCGCAATCTGCAAGCCGAGGCATCGCGCGCAGCAGACGAGAGCGTCTGCCTGCTGCGGCTAAGCCCGCCCGAGCCATTGCCATGTCGCACTACTTCTAAAGCCCGCTACGTTGCAGGTTCCGGGAATTTTGCGGCGATAGTTTCGGATAGCTGGCGAGGACTTCTGTTCATGCAGCCTTTGTTTTGCCTCGTGCCAGAACGCTCTCCACCAGCAAAAGCCCGACCCCACAGACAATCGCCACGTCGGCAAGGTTGAAGGCGGGCCAATGATAGCTGCCAATGTAAAAATCCAGGAAATCCGCCACCGCACCCTGCCGCAGCCGGTCGAGCAGATTGCCGAGCGCCCCCCCAACCACGAGCCCGAGGGCGGATGCCGTCAGGCGGCTGTCGCTTCGATGGATCCAGACAAGGAGGCCAGCGACTATAGCGAGCGTGAACGCCATCAGGAGCCAAGCCGGCGCCTGGCCGAACAATCCGAAGCTCACGCCGGTATTGAAGCCGAGCACGAGATTAAAGAAGCCGGTGACGGGGATGACCTGAGGCGGGTTCATAACATGGTTCAGGACCCACCACTTCGTCGCCTGATCAAGGAAAAATCCGCCAAGGGCGATGGGAAGGCCGAGCCTGAGCATGTCCAAATGTCCTTTAAACTCCGGCTTAGCCGATCCGGCCGAGGGCCGGGAAAGTCTGGAGCAGCCATATCGCAAAGCTGGTTAGATGGCCGGTGATCATGGCGATGCCCATCACCACCATCACCCCACCAGCGACGATTTTGAGCACCCGGCCAGTACGGCGCATCGACATCATCCGCGCCATGAACCCGCGCATGAACAAAGCGGCCAAGATGAAAGGGAGGCCAAGGCCGAGCGAGTAGACGGCGAGCAGCGTCGTTCCGCTTGCGACCGTGGCGTTGGCGGCGGACAGGGTCAGAATCGCGCCCAGCACTGGTCCGATGCAGGGAGTCCAGCCGAACGCGAAAGCGAGACCGAGGAGATAAGCCGCGCCGGCGCTTCCGCTGCCCGGATTGGCATGGAACCGCGCTTCACGATTGAGCCAGGGCATTGGTACGAGGCCTGTCGTGAACAGACCGAAGAGGACGACGATTACGCCTCCGATCAGGTTCGCTTCGAAAAGATACATGCGCAGGAGCCGGCTCAACACGGTTGCGCTGGCCCCAAGGAGGACGAACACGGTCGTAAAGCCGAGCACGAAGCAGAGGCTGAGGCCGAGAGTTCGGCTTGCCGCCTTGAATTCGGCATCGGCCGCAGTGCCATCCGGGCTAATCGTGCGGCCTGCGACGTAGGAGATATAGCCCGGCACCAGCGGAAGGACGCAGGGCGACAGGAAGGATACGACACCTGCGGCGAAAGCCGTCGCTATTCCGATACTGGAGAACTCCATCAGCCAATCTCGCCCGCCAGGCGGCGGAGCTTCTGCAATCGAATCTCACGCGGCTCGTGCATGTCGAGCGTGCCGACGAATTGGCTCTCGGCATCCATCAGGTAAACGCCGGCGGTATGATCCA
>JAKOMT010000012.1 GCA_022241475.1 Microvirga sp.
CAAAGCCGAGATACCGCCCGGAGAGCGGCTTCGACGAGCGCGACAAATGAGATGGCGCCATTCCGCCCGCCGCTCGGAACAGCCGATAGCCGACCGGCTGCGATATCCCGATTGCCATCGCCGCGTCCTCACTCGACAGCCCGTCGGCGATAAAAGCCCAGAACCGCCGAAGATCATCGCGTCGGACAAGCCCCGGTCGACCGGGCGACCTCAGCTTACCCCGAATACACCGATCCGAACGCCTTCGACCCGCCATCGCGACCACCCTCCACAGAGTTGTTGCGACGACCGATTGAATCCACCTAGTCGATCCCGATCGCATTGATCGCGGGATGCGCCCAGAGCGGATCGAGCGGGAAGCGCACCTCGTCGCCGCCGTCGCGCACATGCGCGCCGTATTCGGTCCAGTCGGCGGCGTAGACGATCTTCGTCGCGGGGCCGACGACGGCGCGCACGTCCGCGGCGAGCGTCGCGAGCGCCTGCGCCGCCGGATAGACGCCCGGAGCCGAGCGCACGCGCGTCAGCGACACCATCTCCGAGCCGATGACGAAGCCCGCGACTCCCCCGGCCTGCGCGGCAAGCTGCGCGTAATGCAGAATATGCCGGCGAAAGCTCCACTCGCCCTCGCCCGGCGACGCGCTCCCGAAGAACGCGGCGACCTGCGCCCCGGCGGCGGCCGTCCCGTCGGCCGAGCCCGGCCTTCCCGGCGCCGGGTCGCAGACGATCCGGCCCCTCCAGGGATAGGGCGGCTGCGAGGCTGCGCTGGTATGCGGATCGGGCAGGCCGTTGCCGGCGGGCACGTCCATCATGACGAAGGGATAAAGGACGACCTTCAGACCGCGCGCCTTCAGATGCGCGATGAGCGCCACGACGCTCGCGTCCGAGGGAGTGCCGCCATAGGCGGGCTTGCCGTTCGCAAAGGTCACGAGCCGCGCGGTCTCGCGCGTCACCCCCGCGACCGACCATTGCGCGCCGTCGCTCTGCTTCACCGGAATCTCGACGCGGGGCGCGATCGTGCACTGGCCGGCGCGCAGATCATCGCCGAACCAGCTGACGACGAGCGAGACGCTGCGCAGGTTCGGACAAAGCTGCGTAAGCGCGTCGAGCGAAGCGACGACGTCGCTGCCCGCCTGGAACTGATGGCGGTTGTCGGGTCGCGTCGCGCCGGGGCCGATCGCCTGCATCACGCCGACCGGCTCATAGCCGAACTCGCTCGCGCCCGGGATGAGACAGACGGAGCGAACCATAGTGTTGAGGCCGTCGAGCGCGCGAACCACCTCGAAGGTGAATTGCGGCACGCGGTTGCCGAAGCGATCGAGCGGCAGTCGCTCGAAGACGACATAGGCGAGGCCGCGATAGGCGGGAGCGTTCGCCGCCCCCTCCTTGGCGACGATCAACGGATCGGGCGCCTGGTCCGGCGACCCGCGATGGACGCGCATCGCGACCTGGGTGAGATCAACCTCGCGCCCGTCGGCCCAGACCCGGCGCACGAACGAGATCGGCCCCTCGCACAGGCCGATCGCGACATTGGCGAAATAGCTGTAGGAGACTTCGTAGGTCGTGACGCTCCCTCCCGAGCCGCCGCCTCCGAGGCTCTTGCCGCCGCGCGAGCCGCTTCGCTCGACGGAGACATTGACCTGCTCCTCGAACCGCGTGGCCCAGATCAGCTGGCCGCCGAGCCGGGCGCGCCCGAAAAGGCGCGGAATCGGCGCGCCCTCGGTCGAGGCGAGCCCGTCCATGTCGACGAGGCGCGGACCCTCGACGACGCGGCTCACGCCCTTGCCGCCGAACAGCGCGTCGTCGAGCGCAGCCCCCGCCAGCGCCCCGACCGTGCGCCCGATGGCGGCGCCGAGCGGCCCGCCGAGCGCGCCGCCGGCGGCCTCGCCCGCCGTCTGCAGGATCATCGTCGTCATGCGGCAATCCTTTCGGGAAAGGCGAAAACCGCGACGAGCCCGCGCCGGAGCCAGCCGGCGAGCGCAACCTCGACGACGCAGGCGCCGTCATGGGCGTGGATCACCGTTTCGCGCGACGTCGCGACGCCGCAATGCTTCGCCGGCGAACCGTCTCGCCAGCGAAACAGCGCCACCGCGCCGGGCTCGATCGCATCGAGCCGCCGCAGATGCCGGCCGGCCGCGCATAGCAGCGCCTCGCGCCCGCCCGCTTCGGCCCAGTCGGGCGAATAGGGCCCGGGCGGCTCGGGCTCCGGCCCCACGACCTCCCGCCACACCCCGCGCAGGAGCCCGAGGCAGTCGCAGCCGACGCCCTTCAGCGAGGCCTGATGGCGATAGGGCGTGCCGAGCCAGCCACGCGCGGCCGCGACGATTTCGGCCTGACGCGGCGTCATCGAAACAGGCTCCCGCCGTCGAGCCCCGGCTCGCCCTGTTGCGGAACGCGCAGGATGAAGTCGTTGCCGGGCATGTGGGGGAAGCCGCGGAAGTTGATCGTGTTGCCGAAGCGGTCGCGGCAGGTCGAGAAGCGCTTGTCGCAGCCGGGCGTGGCGACGAACGCGTCGCCCGGCGCGATCGGGCGCGGCGTCCTGCGCCAGAGATCGAGCGCCCCGCCGGCGCGGTGCAGCCGGATCTCGATCTTCACCCCGGCGTTGGCCCCGCTCGTGAACGTGAGCGCCCCGCCGGTGAACCGGTCGATCGCAAAGCCTTCCAGCGCCGGCGCCGAGAGCGTCGCCGCCCCGTCCGTCTCGACGACCGCCCCTTCCGTCGGCGTGATCGCCACCCCGCAGGCGGCGTCGCCGAGATCGGCTGCGCAAGCCGCGCGGTAGAGACGCCCGCGCTCCTCGTCGAGCCTGTGCGCGAGGCCGCGCAACTCCGCCACGAAAGCGCCGTCGGCGCGCCGGATCTCGCCGATGGAATGCAGATCGAGCAGAAGCCGCTGCTCCGGCTTGCGCCAGTTGACGAGCCAGGTCTCGACGCCCGCATCGTCGTAGAGCCCCGCCTCGACGTCCTCCTCGGCGATTCCGGCCGAGACGAGGGCGCCCGCGATCTCGCCGCCGCTCACGGCGAAGCCGAGCTCCGCCGTTGCCTCCGCCGCCTCCAACCCCGTGCGGGCGGCGAATGTCGTCTCGCCGAATGCGATGTCCACGTCGTGGTCGGTGAAGCCGAGCACGAGGCCGTCGCGGCGCACCAGACGCCAGCATCGGCAAAGCGTCGTCGTCTCGCCGGCGAGATGCGCGGCGAAATCCTCGGGAATGTCTCGCATGAGAACTCCTGCGCTCAGGGCGCGATCTCGATCATGGGGATGCGCGGCGCCGCCCCCGCCTCAAAGGCGGAGAGGTCGATATCGAGCTCGTCGACGTCGAAGCGCACGGGCGTGTCGAAGGCGAAGCCGGCGGTCACGAGCTTGCCGAAATCGGGCGCCGTCGCGAGCGTCACGAGCCCGGTCGCCGGGTCGCATGCGAACGCCTCGCCTTCAGCGATCTCCAGCCCGTCCACCGCGATCCGAATTGTTCCGACGACAGGCTTCGTGATCGGGCGCTCGTAGGGCGCGAAGGCGCCGCCATAGGTCTTTCGCAGCCGGAAGACCGTGCGCTCCCCGTCGCCGGCGCCGAGCGGCTGATCGAGGGGGCTCGGCGACGCGGAAGGGGGGCAGGATTTCCAGTCCATCCGGTCGTGCAGCCGGAACCCGATGAGCCGCCCGCGCCGCTCCTCGAAGAACTCGATGACCGCGTGCAACGCATCGAGGTCGCGCACGCCGAGCCCGGCGTCGTAGCGCCGTCGCGAGCGCGCCCAGCGGGCGTTGCGCTGTTCGGCGCCCGAGGCGAGCGCGACGATGTCGGTCCTCCGAACGGGTCCGCCGCGCGATCCGAGCGCGACGTCGAGGGGAAACCGGACTTCGTGAAAGGGCTGATCCATGAAACCGCTCCCGAATCGGCGCTGTTTTGACTGTGATCAAGGCCGACGGCGGCGCGATCGGCTCTCATGTCGGAGACGCTGACGCAGGGAGGACGACCCCATGGCCCATGCGCCCCACGAACTCGCCGATGAATTCCCCGCGCATGCGGAGCTCATTCGCGAGTTGAAGCAGGCGGACGCGCGGTTCGCGCGGCTCGCGGCCGAATATCACGAACTCAATCGCGCGGTTCACCGGATGGAGACGCGCGTCGAGGCGGTCTCCGAGGAGACGGAAGAGGATTTCCGGCGGCGTCGCATGCAGTTGAAGGATGAGATCGCCGCGATCCTCGGCGCGGCGTGAGACTCACGTCGCCCTCCGACCGCGCGCCACGGCGCGGGCGAGCGCGGCGGAGACCTGCGCTTCGGAGCGACGGAAACTCTGCGCATCCGGCGTCGCGATGTTGACGGTGATCGTGACCGGGCGCTCGCCGGACGCAGCGGCGACGCCGAGGCGCCCGTCCGCGCCCCGCGCCAGCGGCATGATCGCTTCCGGTCCCGCCTCGCCCATCAGCCCGGCTCCTCCGCGCATCGGAAAATAAGTCGGCGAAGCGACCACGCCCCCCTTGGCGAAGGGACGCACGACGCCCTGCTGCGCTGAGCCTCCGGCGGCGAATAGCCCGCCTCCGCTCCCGACGCCCTGCATCAGCGTCGAAACGCTCTGCCGGATCATCTGCTGCAATGGCGCCTGCGCCATGCGCAGTCCGAAATCGACGAGCGATCGCCGCAATCCCTGCAGGGTGCGGTCGAAGCGCCCGCCCTCGGCCGCGCCCTTGCCGAAGGCGTCGGCGAGGCTCGTCCCCAGACGTTCCGAGACCGCGCGCAGGCGCTCCATCTCTTCGGCGCGTCGCTGCAAATCATAGCG
Source organism: Microvirga sp. (assembly GCA_022241475.1). The sequence continues at coordinate 4,768 of JAKOMT010000012.1, forward strand.
CTCGTCGCCCTGGCGATGCGTCGGGTCCATGGCTCATCTCCGGAATTCAGGGGGATCGACGGGCGGGTCCGTCCGGGAAGCGCGCCATCAGCGCGGCGAGATCGTCGCGGTCGGGCGCGCGGCCCGGGGCCGCGACGGCGCCGAGCGCGGCGGCGAGTTCGCGCGGGGTGGCGTCCCAGAAGTCGCAGGGTCTCCAGCGCAGGCGGCCGAGGCAGAAGGCCAGGGCCTCCTCCCAGGGGAAGGCGGCGGGCGCCGCCTCGCTCATTCCGCCTGCGCCCGCGGAGGGTCCGCCGACGTCGCTCCGAACGCAGCCGCGAGCGCCGCAAGAGCGGCCTCGGCGAGCGGCGCGACGCCGCCCTCGCACGATATGGCCGCCACATCCGCGTCGCTGACGGCGTGACCCGCGCCGCGCATGGCGGCGCCGAGGATAGCGACGATGTCGCGCGAAGCCAGCCGCCCCGTGTTGAACCGGTCCGCGAGCGCCGTCAGATCGTCGACCGAGAACGCATCTTCGAGCTCGGCGAGGGCGCCGAGAGTAAGACGCAGCCTGTAGACGCGCCCGTCCGCCTCGACTTCCGCCTCGCCCCGTCTTCGATTGGCCATCCGCGCCTCCTCAAGCCGGTTCGAATGCGAGGGCGCCGGCGGATTCGAGCGCGATCTCGAACGTCACCTCGGCCGCATGGTCCCCGCGATATTCCAGCGCGACGATCTGGAACGCTCCCGTGATGGCGCCGAAATCGGGGATGTCCATCCGGAACTCGCGCACGCCGCCGTCGAAGAAGGCTTCGCGCATCAGCGCGTCGGAGGCGGCGTCGCGGAACACGCCGGCGCCGCCGAGCAATTCGCGCCAGCGCCCGACGGATTCCGCATGCGTGACGTCCACGGTCTCCGCGTTGAACGCAATCTGTCGCGCCCGCAGGCCCGCCACCGCGACGAACCCCTCGCCGCCGTGGATCTTCAACAAAAGATCCCTGCCCTTCTGTGCCGCCATGTTCCGATCCTTTCCTGAGAAACCCGCGCGTCAGAGCCGTTCGGTGACGGCCCGGATGCGCAAGGTCGCGCGGACGAAGCCGTTGCGTTCGTCGCGGGCGATCTCGCAGGCGCGCACCCGCAGATTGACGAGCCGATGCCCTTCGAGCGCAAACGACGCCTCGTGAACGCGCTCCGCCATGCGGTCCGCGCAGGCGAGCGCCAGAGCCGCCGATCCCGGCCGCGCGCGAACGATGATCGCAAGCTCCTGCTCGCAGCCTTCCTGCCCGACGGCCGACCAATCCTCGGCCCGGGCGTCGCCGAAATGAGCGTAGACGGGAGCGTCGCCGCGCGGCGGCTCCTCGTGCAGTCGGAGCGTCCCGCCCATCGTGGCGAGGAGCGCCTCGTCGGCTCCGAGATGGGCGACGAGCGCCTTGCGCAAGGCGAGAATCGGTCCGGTCACGGCTTGATCTCCTCCACGAGACAGACGAACTCGCGGCCCGTTCCGTCGGACTCGCGCGTCGACCGGATCCGGAAGCGTCGCGGTCCGAGCGCGAGTCGCGAGCCCGGCGCGAAGGGCGCTCTCGGCCTGATACGGACGCGATGCGTCGCCGCCTCCTCCATCCTGCCGCCCTCGCGCCGCTCGTCGGAGGCGATCGGTTCGAGCGCGCCCCAGACGAGTGGTCCGGGCTGAAAGCTGCGCACGAAACCTCCGAAGTGATCGGGCGCGTCGAGCGGGGTCTCGATGATGAACAGTCGGCGGCGCGCGCCGATGGTGCTGCGCGGCATGGCGTTTCTCCTCGCTCTGTGGGGATCGCGCCTCAGCGCAGCCGCAGGGCGCGGTAGGGCGCGAGCGCAAGCGCGACGTCGGAGGGAAGCGCCGCATCCACGTCGCCTCGCCCGTCCCCCCGATTTTCGTGCCAACGCGCGACGAGCGCGCGGATCGCCTGGCGCAGCGGCGCCGGGACGCTCCCGGCGTCGGGTCCGAAGCCGGCCTCGACGTCAATTTCGATCCCGCCCGTCGCGGACGGAAAGCCAGGCTCCAGTTCGACGAGGGGCGGCTGGGCGCCGCGCCGCAAGCGATAGCGATCCGGCTCGACGACGCTCGCGAGCCCGGCCCCGTCGAAGACGCGGATCTCCGCGATGCTCGCGACGGGAGCGAGCGGCAGCCGGATCGCCCTGCTCGCGGGTTGCGCGGCGATCGATATCCGCCAGGTCTGGGCGATCAGCTTGAGCCGGGTGGCCGCCTCGACGGCGAGGCGCGCGGCGACGACGAGGCTTTCGATCAGCCCGTCCTCGGCGGAAGGCGCCTCCGGGTCGTCAAGTCGCAGATAGGCTCGCGCCTGTGCGAGCGATACGGGCTCGACGGCGGGGGCCGCGACGAGTATCGGAATCATGTGATGCGATCCTTCTTGCGAATGTTCCGAATCAGCCGCCGCGCGGCGTCCGTCGCTGTGGCGGCGGGCCTTCTCGCGTGGTCGCCCCATGCTCTCGCGGTCGTCGGCGGCGCGCTCGACGACGGGCCGCTCGCCGCGTCGACCATCATGGTCCTCGCCTCGAACGGCGGTGTGTGTTCGGGCGTTGTGGTCGCCGACGACGTGATCGCCACGGCGGCGCATTGCGTGACCCGCGCGCCGGAACACCGGGCGCATTTCCGCGCCGACGACGGGACGCCGGTCCTGCTCGAGGTCGCCGATATCCTGGTTCATCCCGAATACGACGCCGACGCGATCCGCACGCGCCGACGCTCGATCGACCTGGCGCTGCTTCGGGTGTCGCAGCCGTTGCCGGCGCGCTTCGAACCGGCGATCCTGTCGGGCGCCGATCTGCGCGCGGGAGCCGTCGCCGCGCTGGGCGGTTACGGCACGCGCGACGAGCGCGATACGTCGGGACGCATGACCGGCGCCTTCCACCGGGTCGACCTGCCCGTCGTGGAGCCCTATGGACCGAGCGCCGTGCTGGTCTGGCTGTCGGCTCCGCGCGACGAGGTCCGCGGCGCCTGCGAGGGCGATTCCGGCGGCCCGATCGCTTCCCCCGACGGCGCGGTCTTCGCCGTCACGACATGGAGCAGCGGCACGGGCGGGCGCGCCTGCGGCGAGTTCAGCCAGGGCGTCCGTCTCGGCCCGCAACGCGCCTGGATCGACGCTGCGCTGATGCGCTGGAGCCGCACTGCGCGCTGGCGCTGATCGCCGCCGCATTCGCTGCTTGTATCGGGCGTGAAACCACGAAAGACTGATGTATGAACCTCCGCCCGGCCGCTCTGATCGCCCTCGTCCTTTCGCTTGCGGCGGCCGCGCCGGCGGATGCGATCGTGCGTGGCGCGCAATCGACCGATCCAAACGATCTGCGCGGTTTCGTCGTGCGGATCGAAAGCGATCTCGGCGAAATGTGCACCGGCGTGCTCATCGAAGAGGACCTCGTCCTCACGGCGGCGCATTGCCTTTTGGCCGAAGCCAACTACCGCGTCTTTGCGCTCGACAGACGATTTCAAACGATCAGGCGCGACGCCGTCGCGACCGCTCTGCATCCGAGTTTCGAGGCCGGCGTTCCACCGAGGCGCCAGCCCGGCGTCGATCTCGCCCTGCTGCGCATCGACGCGCCCCTGGGCCGCCAATTCATCCCGCTCTCGCTGGCGACGGTCGCTCGACCCAACGAGGGCGAGGACGTCACGATCGCCGGGTTCGGCACGACCGCGTATGGCAGCCGAGCCAGCGCCCGCGTGCTGCGCTACACATATCTTCGCCTGCGCGGCGAAATCCGCATGGGCAACACGGTCTTGATGGGATCGGACAGCGAACGAAACTCCGAGCGCGTCGGCGCCGGCGCCTGTCAGGGCGATTCCGGCGGACCGATCCTGCGCGGCGATCCCGGCGCTTATGTCTTGCTGGGCCTCGTCAGTTGGTCGAGCGGCGCGACCGGGGGAGCGGCGCGCACCGCCTGCGGCGGATCGACGGCCATCACGCCGTTGGCCCCGCACCTCGACTGGATCGCTGCGCGATCACGCGAATTGCGCGCCATCGACGGCTTCAACGCGTCTTTGCCGACCCCGCCGACAGGGCGCGGCTCCGAATGGATCGACTGGGCCGAGTGACGGGCTCGGGCGACCCATGCTGATCGCCCGAACCGTCGCTCGCCTGATCAGGCCGCGAACTTCATCAGCTTGATCGCCGCGAAATCCTGCACGCCGCCGCCCACGCGCTTCGTCGTGTAGAACAGGACGTAGGGCTTGGCCGAATACGGATCGCGCAGCACCCGGATGCCGGCCCGGTCCACGACGAGATAGCCGCGCCGGAAATCGCCGAAGGCGATCGAGAACGAATCCGCCGCGACGTCGGGCATGTCCTCGGCCTCGACGACGGGGAAGTTCATGAGCGTGGCGTTCTGCCCCGGCCCGGCCGGCGGCTGCCAGAGATAGACGCCGTTGTCGTCCTTGAACTTTCGGATCGCGCTTTGCGTCTTGCGGTTCATGACGAAGCTCGCGTTCTGGCGATAGCCGGCCTTGAGCGCGTAGACGAGGTCGACCAGCGCGTCGGACGGATTGGCGGCAGCGAAGGCGCCCGCGGCGCCGCTCGCCACGAAGCCCAGCCTGTCCCAGGTCCAGGCCGCCTCGTCCGCCGTGTCGTAGTCGAGGAAGCCGCGAGGCTTGCCCACGCCGTCGCCGGTGACGAACGCAGCGCCCTCCTGTTCGGCGAACGCCGTCTCGACTTCGTCGGCGATCCACTGATCGATGTCGACGACGGCGTCGTCGAGAAGCGTCTGCGTCGCGGCCGGCATGGCGTAGAGCTCCATGGCAGGAAAACTCATCTCGACCAGCGACGGCGACGCGGTTTCGACCCGCGCGGCCGTCTCCGACACCCAGCCCGACGCCGCTCCGCTCGCCGATTGTGCGATCTTGTACAGGCCGCTGGAGATGGTGCGGGCGCCGGCGATGGCGCGGATCGGGGAGAGCACGGAGAGCCGGCGCAGCACCTCGGCCTCGACCTGGGCCGGCGCGAGGTAGCCGCCGTCCGGCCCCGATCCCGAGGACAAGGCCTTGGCTTCGAGAGCCTTCAGGCCTCCGGCCTCGCCGGAGCGGATATAGGCGTGGAAGGCGCCCTTGTGCCGCAGGCTCACGCCGTCGTCGCGCTCGGATTCCGCGGACATCGGCGGACGTCCCCGCTGTAGCGCGAGCCGATCGATGCGGCTCTTGGTCTCGTCGAGAGCGTCGTCGATGCGTCGAAGCTTTTCCTCGGCGAGCACGTCCGCCGCGCCGCGGCTCTCGATCTCGGCGAGACGCGCGTCGTTCGTCTCGCGATACGCTTCGAACGCGCGGGCGAAATCGTCGAACGCCGCAAGCGCGTCGGCGGATTTCGTTTCGATGGTCTGGCTGGTCATGTCGGTCATCAAAGATCTCTCGGTTGGAGGAACGAGGCGCGCCGAGGCGTTCTCAGAGGAACGCGGCGCGGATGTCGGGACGCCCGAACAGCCGCCCGGCGGCCTTGCTGATCGCGAGCGCGAGACTGTCGACGCCCTTCACGTGCGAGACGCGGGCGGCGGGGAGCATCGGAAAGGTGACGATCGAAATCTCCCAGAGATCGACCTGCTCGAGGATGCGCCGGCCCGTCGAACGCTCTTTCGTCGAGCGCTGCACGCGAAAGCCGATGGAGAGACCGTCGACGGCGCGTTCGCGGATCAGGGCGTGCGCCTCTCGGGCCCGCGCCACCGCCATGTTGAGCCTCCCGCGAACGAACAGGCCTCGCCGGTCTTCGTGAATATCGAGCCAGGCGCCAATCGGCTCGCCCGGATCGTGCTGCCAGAGCATCCGCACGCCGGATGCGCCGCGCTTCACGAGACTTCCCGCGAAGGCGCCCGGCCGCACCACGTCGCGTGTGAGGTCGGGCACCCCGAACAGGCTGGCGTAGCCTTCGAATTCGCCGTCCTCGGTCGTGACGGCCGGCGCGTGGGGGAGAAGCTTGATCTCCGGCGCCGCTGGAAACGACGCCCTCATCGCGCGCCCTCCCTCGAATGGAAAGGGGCCCGGCCATTGTCGCCCGAGCCCCCGTCGATTTTCTCCAGCGCGCGAATGAAGGCTCGGAACGTCTCGCGAGCCCCGCCGCCCGCCTCGGCGCGTGGCGGTCCGGCGCGCTCGGAGGGCGCGCCGACTTTCTTCCTGCGGGTTCTGTTCATGGATCGCATTCTCCCGAATGTCGGCGGTTGAAATTCGCGAGTTCGCGGATGAACTCGTCGAAGCGTCGGCTTGCGGCGGCGGCCTCGCGGTGCAGGCTCGCGGCGAAGGCGCTCGCGGCTGCGGCCCATCCGAGCAGCGCGAGATGCCCGAGATCGCCTTTCTCCAGAAACGCGGCGGCGAGCGCGTTGAGCGTTTCGAGGATCATCGCTCGCCTCCGCCAGGGGGTGCGGCGCGGCGGCCGTAGCCCACGGCCTCCCGCTTTTCGTCGGCGTCGAGGAAATCGGCCGCCCCCACGCACCGCCACAGCGATTCCCGCTCCAAGGCCAGCGCCTCGACGGCGTCGAGATCGGGCGCGAGCGTCAGTTCGGCGCCGAAGGCGGGCGAAAGCCACTGCGCCAGCGCCTGCGCCGTGCGCTGCGCCAGCGGGATGACGGTCTGGCGATAGAAGGCGCGATTGGCCTCCGCGTAATTCGCATGGGTCGCGTCGCCGGGCAGGCCGAGCAGCAGGGGCGGCGCGCCGAAGGCGAGCGCGATGTCGCGGGCGGCGGCCGCTTTCGCCTCCACGAAATCCATCTCCTTCGGCGACAGCGAGAGCGGCTTCCAGTCGAGCCCGCCTTCGAGCAGAAGCGGCCGGCCGGCGTTGCGCGCGCCCTGATACGTCTCTTCCAGCTCGCCCTTGAGCCTGTCGAACTGCGCGTCGCTCAATCCCGCGGCCCCGGCGAAGACGAGCGCGCCCGAGGGCCGCGCGGCGTTGTCGAGGAGCGACTTGTTCCAGGCGCCGGCGGCGTTGTGGATGTCGAGAGCCGTCGCCGCCGCCTCCATCGGAGAGAGGCCGTAATGATCGTCCGTCGGATGGAAGAGAGTGAGATGCAGGATCGGCGCGACGCCCTCGTCCGGCGTCGCGAAGCGCACGGTGCGGGACCCCACGACGTAATCATAGGCCGACGGCCAGCCGTCGTCGCCGGCGACGACGCGCATGCGGTCGGGCCGCAACGCGTAGAGCTCGCGCGGTTCGGCGTCGAGCAGCGCCGCCTCGATATAGGCGTTGCCCGAGATCATCAGATGCCCGTAGACGCTCTCCATGAGCCGGGCGCCGTTCTCGCGCGGATTCGGGCGGCGCAGGACCCGCAGGACCGGGTGGTCGACGAGTTCGCGATGGCCGTCGCGCAGGATCAGCGGCAGCGAGGCAGCCGCCTCCGCCACGAGCCGCACCGCGCGATGCACGACCGGGTTTCGCTGAAACCCCTCGCGGGCGAGAGCGGCGTAGTCTCGCGGCGTCCAGATCGGCCTGCCGCCATGGTAGAACGCCATCGCCGGGCCGACGCGCGACGCCTTGCGGCCGGGCGTGACGGAGCGCGCGAAATCGCGCAAACGATCGAGCATTTTGGTCTCCTGATCGGATCGAACGCGCGCGCCTCAGAGCGCGCGCAGGCGCGGATCGGCCTTGCCGTCGAGGGCGAGGTGCGTGATGGCCCAGACGAGGGCGTCCAGTCTGTCGGGCGAGCGCCCCCCGGAAAGACCGTCGAGGCCGAAGTCGCACATCTCGTCTTCGAGAGCCGGAAAGGCGCCCACGTGACGGACCCGTCCCTGCACGTAGAGGAGGCTGACCGGCTCGGCGCGCAGGCGCTTGCCGCGCGTCGCCCGCACCGGCGTCACGGCGCAGCCCGAATCCACCTCGTTGATCACGGCGGTGACCATCTCGCCGCCCTGATTGACCTCGACGACGAGCGCGTCGGCCTCGAGGCGGCGATACAGTCGGACGGCCCTCGCCGCCCAGGCGTGCGGTTTGAGCCCGGATGCGCTCTCGTCGGCCAGAACGTGACAGACGCCGCCGTCATCGACGCCGACAGCGACGATCCCGCACGCGTCCGCTCCCCTGCGAGAGGAGGCGGGCGGGTCGACCGCGACGACGATGCGCGCGAGCGGAGGGTGATCGAGGCTCCGCGACGCCTCGATCAGATCGCGCGTCCACAGTGCGTCCGCACGATCCTCGATCAGCTCCCCGTCCAGTTCCTGCCGGCCGAGCCGCGTGCCGGAATAGCGTCCGACCACGGCGTCGAGGAAGGCGGGAGCGAGATTTCCGGCGTTGTCCTGCGTCCGCGAACGCGTCAGGGCGATGGCGGGGTCGGCGACGAGGCGTCGCAGAAGTGGAATCGCGCGCGGCGTCGTCGTGATCACCTCGCGTGGGCGCTCGCCGAGGCGCAGTCCGAATTGCAGCTGATCCCAGGCCGCGTCCGCGTATCGCCACTTGCCGACCTCGTCCGCCCACGCCGCCTCGAATTGCGGACCGCGAAGGCTCTCGGGATCGTCCGCGGAGAACGCGAGCGCCACGGCGCCGTTCGGCCATTCGAGCCGACGCCGCGTCGCGGTCCATGTCGGGCGCTCCGCTCGGGAATGGATCGCGAGAAGCCCCGAGGGGCCGTCGATCATCACGTCGCGAACGTCCGCGAACGTCTCCCCGATCAGAGCGAACTTGCCGATCGGAGCGCGAGTCAGCCAGGGCGCGCCGATCGCCATCCCGCGCACCCATTCAGCACCTGTCCGGGTCTTGCCCGCGCCGCGCCCGCCGAGCACCAGCCAGATCGTCCAGAGTGAGCCGTTGCCGGCGAAAGGCCGGCGGAAGCTGGTCGTCGCGAGCGGCCAACGGCCATTCATTCTCCAGCAGCGCCCTCGTCTGGGGGGTACAGAGCCTCCAGATCGTCTCTCGCTCCGCTTCGTCGATGCAGGCGCTCAACCTGAAGCGCAACGATCTCAGCCAGGTCAGATGACGCTCCGGAGGCCACGTCCGCCGCATGCGCTTCGCTCCGCTCCCTCGCTTCCGCGGCGGCTTCCAGAGCCGCGAGCTCCTTCAGACAGCGCGTGAGATCGACGACGTCCCGCGCGGCGCTCCGCCCGCCTGCATCCTCCGCCAGAAGCGCGAGCCGCGCCGCCGCAAAGCGTCGCAGGGCCTGCGCGATTTGTCTGGCGTCCGCCGTCGGAGGCGACCCTGAATCGGTGTCCGCCTCCGCGCGTCCGAACGCCGAGAGGTAGAGGGCGAGCGTCCGCGCGCGCGGCGTCGGGCGTCGCCGTCCCCAGTCTTCGGCCGCTCGCAATCGTGCGAATGAAGCGCCGTCCAGTCCGAGAAACGCTCGAACCTGTTCGACGTCGCCGACGCCGTTTTCATAAAGGAATCGCGCGACAGCTCTCAGAACGGCGGCGGGGCGCCCGCGCCTCGCCGAAGGCGCTGCGGGCATGTCGACACTCCGATGCAAATGAGAAGTCGAAGCGACGCCGCCTCATAGGCGCACCGATCGACCATGAAGCGACCCTAGCCCGACAGCGTGACGCTGTCAACGCTTATCTTCCTATCATAGGATATTTCACTGATCTTGATCGTTCGTCGGACCGGATATTCGGTTGCATGATTGCTGGCTGAACACAATTTCTAAATGCATTTCGGGAACTGCCGGCGCTGCCGTCCGTCTGCGGTGATTGCGGCTCAAGTCGCTTAAGACAGCCGGAATTCCTTCTCCTGCCGAACCTCGAGATCGACGCATGTCTGGTTGATTGGTCCGATCAATTCTTGACAGTTAGCCGCACTAGTGCCAATTGTATTGCCATCCTCGGATACCGGGACATAAGAAAAATATTGCAAGGCCGATTTTGAATTCGGCCATGCAAATCAAGAAAAGGAGTCGACCGATGCCGTCCGATGGCGCAAGCCAAAATCGAGCGGACGAGCGGGGTATCGGCGAACCGGCCGGCATCTTCGATATGGATAAAGATAAAAATCGCATCCTGATCGCATTGCCGCCCGACGAACTGCGTCGCCTCATGCCATGGCTCGAGCCGGTTACGTTGCTTCCGGGCGAGGCGCTCGCGGAATTCGAGCAGCCCGTCTCCCACATCTATTTTCCACAGAGCGCGATCCTTGCGATACAGAGCCGCGCGCGCGGCGTCGGCTTCGTGGAGACCTGCACCGTCGGCCGTGAAGGGGCTTTCGGCCTCGTGACCGTGTCCGGCTCGGGATTGTCGATCGGCCGGGTGGTCGTGCAGATCGCCGGCCGAGCGCTTCGTGTGCGGGCCGACGTGTTCCGGGAAATCCTCGCCGCCTCCCCCGGTCTCCAGGACATCAGAACCCGGTACACGGAAGCGGCGATGATCCTCATGGCGCAATCGATCGCCTGCAAGACGCTCCATTCCGTCGAGGAGCGCTTGTGCCGCTGGCTTCTGACCTGTCGCGACCGCACCGGCAGCGATACGATCCCGCTCACGCAGGAAGCTCTCGCGGAAAGTCTCGGCGTTCAGAGAACGACCATCACGGCGGCGGCCCGCAATCTGCAGAACCGCGGGCTGATCCGCTATCGCCGCGGCGTGATCGAATGCGTCGATCTGGACGGGCTCTTGCGGAATTCGTGTGAGTGTTACGGAATCCTGCGGGACGCCTTCTCCCGCTTGCTGCCTTACACCTACGTCGACCCGCCGGCGCGCTACGCGCTCGCCTGAGACGCGGGCGGATCGATCGGGCGCGGGCGGCCCTCATCGTCGATCGCCACGAACGTGAACGTCGCGACGGTCACTTTCTCGCGCAGCTCCTCGCGAAAGCGCCGAGCCCAGGCCTCGATATGGATGCGCATCGAGGTTCGCCCGACGGATTCGACCTCCGTGTAGACGCAGAGCACGTCGCCGACCTTGACCGGGCGGATGAACGTCATCGCCTCGACCGCGATCGTGACGACGCGGCCGCGGGCGCGCTCGACGCCGGCGATGCCGCCCGCCTGGTCCATCTGCGAGAGCACCCAACCCCCGAAGATGTCGCCGTTGGCGTTGGTGTCGGCCGGCATGGCGAGGGTGCGCACGGTGAGTTCGCCGCGCGGTTCGCCGTCAGGGCTCCTCACCATGTCGCTTCGCCCCCCGGCGGCTCAGTTGTCGAGGAAGCTGCGCAGTTTGCGCGAGCGTGAGGGATGCTTGAGCTTGCGCAGCGCCTTCGCCTCGATCTGGCGGATACGCTCGCGGGTCACCGAGAACTGCTGGCCGACCTCCTCGAGCGTGTGATCGGTGTTCATGCCGATGCCGAAGCGCATGCGCAGCACGCGCTCTTCGCGCGGGGTGAGCGATGCGAGAACGCGCGTCGTCGTCTCGCGCAGGTTCGACTGGATCGCCGCGTCGATCGGCAGGATCGCGTTCTTGTCCTCGATGAAGTCGCCGAGATGCGAATCCTCCTCGTCGCCGATCGGCGTTTCGAGCGAGATCGGCTCCTTGGCTATCTTGAGGACCTTGCGCACCTTCTCGAGCGGCATGGCGAGCTTCTCGGCAAGCTCCTCCGGCGTCGGCTCGCGGCCGATCTCGTGGAGCATCTGGCGCGAGGTGCGCACGATCTTGTTGATCGTCTCGATCATGTGGACCGGAATACGGATCGTGCGGGCCTGATCAGCGATCGAACGCGTGATCGCCTGCCGGATCCACCAGGTCGCGTAGGTCGAGAACTTGTAGCCGCGGCGGTACTCGAACTTGTCGACCGCCTTCATCAGGCCGATGTTGCCTTCCTGGATGAGGTCGAGGAACTGCAGGCCGCGGTTCGTGTATTTCTTGGCGATCGAGATCACGAGACGCAGGTTCGCCTCGATCATCTCCTTCTTGGCCTGACGGGCTTCGCGCTCGCCCTTCTGGACCATGTGGACGATCTTGCGGAACTCGGAGATCTCGAGCCCCGTCTCTGACGCGAGCGTCTGGATCTGCTCGCGCATTTCGTAGATCTGGTCCTTGCCCTGCGCGACGAAATCCTTCCAGCCCTTGCCGCCGAGCTTGGAGACGCGCAGGAGCCATTTCGGATCGAGCTCGTGGCCCTGATAATTGCGCAGGAAATCCTCGCGCGAGACGCCGAAGCTCTCGGCGTAGCGCATCAGGCGGCCTTCGTGGGAGATCAGCTTCTTGTTGATGTCGTAGAGCTGCTCGACCAGGGCGTCGATGCGATTCTGGTTGAGCGACAGCGACTTCACGTCGACGACGATCTCTTCCTTCAGCTTCTTGTACTTGCGCTCCTGCGAGGGCGTGAGCTGCGAGTTCTGCATCCGCTGCTCGACGTGCTCGACCTGGAGCCGGCGCAGCTTCTTGTAGTTGTCGGCGATGCGGTCGAACGTCTCGAGGACGCGGGGCTTGAGTTCAGCCTCCATCGCCGAGAGCGAGACGTTGTTGTCCATGTCGTCGTCGTCGAGATCGCCTTCGCCTTCGGCCGCGGCGGGTTCACCGGGAGCGGCCGCGGGGGCAGCCTCCGCCGGCGCGACGGCGTCCTCGGCCTTCGTCGCGCCCTTGCCCTCCGGATCGGCGTAGGTGGCTTCGAGATCGATGATGTCGCGCAGCAGCACGCGTCCCTCGACGAGTTCGTCGCGCCAGATGATGATGGCCTGGAAGGTCAGCGGGCTCTCGCACAGGCCGGCGATCATGGCCTCGCGGCCGGCCTCGATGCGCTTGGCGATGGCGATCTCGCCCTCGCGCGACAGCAGCTCGACGGACCCCATCTCGCGCAGATACATGCGCACCGGGTCGTCGGTGCGGTCGGTAGGCTCGCGGGTGGTCTCGGGACGGGTCGCGACGGCGCGGGTCGTGGTGGCTTCAACGAGATCGCCGCCCTCGGCTTCCTCCTCGCCCTCGGCCTCGGCCTGGCCTTCCTCGACCTCCTCCGCCTCAACGACGTTGATGCCCATTTCACTGAGCTGGCCGAGCACGTCCTCGATCTGCTCCGACGAGAATTCCTCGGAAGGCAGGACCTCGTTGAGCTCGTCGTAGGTGACGTAACCGCGCTTGCGCGCGGTCTTGATCATCTTCTTGACCGCGGCGTCCGACAGGTCGAGCAAAGGCCCGTCCGTGGTCTGCTCGGGAGCCGCTTCAGTCGTCTCAGTCGCCTTCGTCGCCATTCAAGAATTCCTAACGCCTGTCAGCCCGCGCCCGATGCCCGCGCGTCGGTCAGCCTGCCCGCCTGAGTGTGCGCCCGACCAGATGAGGCCCGAGTCGCGCACATCAAACATCAGCCGGCTTGTCAAACCGTTAACCATCGCAGCGACGTCGAGACCGGAAAAGCCGACAAAGGCGCCGGATCGCAAGATCCGCCGCCCGCAGCAACGCCTGCATCGATATCGCTGTCCGCGATCGTCTCCACCCCGATCTTCGAACCGGCTCTAACCGTCTTCCCGGTCGACCTCCGCGCCTTTGATCGAGGACAGTTGCGTCCGTATATCACACAATCGTGCGAAACTCGCTTCGCTGCCGTCCTCGGCGAACGCGCGCTCGGCCGCCTTAAGCTCGCTATGTAGCGTGTATGCGTCGTGATGCAAGGTGATCGCGTCAATCAACGCATCGCCCACGCGCACGGGATCCGCGAATCCGTCGAGTATCCAGCGAAGGCTGGGCACAATTCGCCCGGCCAGCGCGTCGACCGCGTCGGTGAGGCCGGCGCGGGCCAGAGCCGCGCGCAGGAGATCCGGCTCGGGCGCGTCGTCTTCCGACGCGTAGTTCAGCAACGCCCGCAAGACGGCGCGGGCTTCCGCGCTCGCGAGATTGAGGTCCGCAAGCAATTCCGCGTGCTCGCCGAGGAGATGCGGGTGCGCCACGCAGGCGCTCACGATCATCGCCTCGCGCGGCTGCGCTCCTTGTCCGACGTCATCGGACTTTCGGGCGAACAGACCGCTGCGAAGCAACGCGGCGCTCGGCCGATATCCGTTGGGAAGCAGGGAGCCCTGTGGCTCGTTCGGAGCGAATCGCCCGCCCCCTCGCCTCGCCCCGCCGGAATCGGCCGGGCGGGAGTCGTTGCGCCGCCGCCTCGCCCCCGAAAACTGCGCCGAAAGGCGCGCCTCGATCTCGTCGCGATAATACCGTTGGAGCGTCTCATCTTTAATGGCGCGCACGGCCTGGCGCAGGCGGCGCTCGAAAGCGGCGCGCTGCTCTGGCGTATCGAGTTCGCCCGCCTCCAGCTCGCGCGCCCAGAGAACGTCGACGAGCGGCAGCGCTGCGTCGAGCAACGCCGTCATCGCGGAAGCCCCGCCGCCGTCGCGAGCGATGTCGTCGGGATCGCGTCCCTCCGGCAGAATCGCGAACCGCAGCGATTTCCCGATCGGCAGGATCGGGAGCGCCGTGTCGAGAGCGCGGAACGCGGCGCGCCGCCCGGCCTTGTCGCCGTCGAAGCAGAGCACCGGCTCGTCCGCCATCCGCCAGAGTCCGGCGAGTTGATCCTCGGTCAGAGCCGTGCCGAGCGGCGCGACCGCGTGGTGGATTCCCATCCGCGACAGCGCGATCACGTCCATGTAGCCCTCGACCGCGACGACCGCGCTCTTCTCGTGGGCGGCCTTGCGGGCCAGATGCGCGTTGTAGAGCATCGTCCCCTTGTGGAAGAGCGGCGTGTCGGGCGAATTGAGGTACTTCGCGGGCACGTCGGCGGACAGCGCCCGCCCTCCGAAGGCGACGACGCGCCCGCGAATATCGCAGATCGGAAAGATCACCCGGTCGCGGAAGCGGTCATAGGGCACGGCGATGTCGTCGCCCGTCACGAGCAATCCCGCCTCGATCATGCCCTCCGACGGCACGCCCTTGCCGGCGAGGTGATCGCGCAGGGCGAAGCGGTCGGCGGGGGCGTAGCCCATGCGGAAGCGTTCGATGACGCGCGCGTCGAGGCCGCGCCGCTCGACGTATTCACGCGCCTTCGTCCCGCGCCGGCCCGCAAGCTCCTGTGAGAAGAACGCGGCCGCCATCTCCATGATCTCGTGAAGCCCGGTGCGCCGCTTCTCCTCGCGCACAGCGTCCGCCGAGACTTTCGGCAGGGGGACTCCCGCTTCCGACGCCAGCCGCTCCACCGTCTCGGGGAAACTGAGACCCTCCGTCTCCATGAGGAAATCGAAGATGTCGCCATGCTTCCCCGACGAAAAACAATGATAGAAGCCCTTCTGATCATTGACGAAAAAAGAGGGCGACTTCTCGGCGTTGAAGGGCGAGAGCCCCTTCCATTCCCGCCCCGCCTTTTTCAGGCGCACGCGCTTGCCGACGACCTCCGAGACGGGCAGCCGGGCGCGGATCTCGTCGAGGACAGAGGGCGGGTATCGCATGACCGCGAGCTTACACCAGATCGCGCGAGCCGTGTCACGCCTGCGGCGGCTGTGTCCGCGCCCGTCCCCCGACGCTTGAAGAAAACGGCGTCTCATGAGAAGAGGCCGCTTCGGACGAGGCCGCCGCAATTGCCGGTCGCCCGGCGCCGACAGCTGGAACGGACGGCAGATGAACCTTTTTTCGATCTTCGAGGAACGCGTCGGGCAGGCGCTCCACAGGCTCCGGGCGAACGGCTCCCTGCCGCAGGAGATCGACGTCTCGCGCGCCGTCGTCGAGCCGCCCCGCGATCCCGCCCACGGCGACCTCGCGACGAACGCGGCGATGGTGTTCGCCAAGGAGGCGAAGACGAATCCGCGGGCGCTGGCCGAACTCATCGCGGCCGATCTGCGCGAGGACCCCCGCATCGCCTCCGCCGAGATCGCCGGTCCCGGCTTCATCAATCTGCGTCTCGATCCCGCGATCTACGCGGAGGTCTTGCGCAGCGTCATCACGCTCGGGCTCGATTACGGACGCGGCGCGCGCTCGGATGGCGGCAAGATCAACGTCGAGTTCGTCTCGGCCAATCCCACGGGGCCGATGCATGTCGGCCACGGGCGCGGCGCGGTCTTCGGAGACGCCCTGTGTGATCTCCTCGCTTTCGCGGGCGAGGACGTGACGCGGGAATACTACATCAACGACGCGGGAGCGCAGGTCGACGTGCTCGCGCGCTCGGCCTTCCTGCGCTATCGCGAGGCGCTCGGCGAAGATATCGGGGCGATCCCCGAAGGACTTTATCCGGGCGATTACCTCGTCGGCGTGGGCCAGTCGCTCGCCGAGATCCACGGCCCCGGCCTCCTCGACATCGAAGACGAGGAGGAGTGGCTGCCGCTCATGCGCGACGCCGCCATCGACGCGATGATGGAGATGATCCGCGACGATCTCGCCGCGCTCGATATCAGCCACGACGTGTTCTTCTCGGAGCGCTCCCTGTCCCAGGGAGAGACCGACGAGATCGCAGCGACGATCGCCGATTTCCGCGCGCGGGATCTGATCTACGAGGGACGCCTGCCGCCCCCAAAGGGCGCGGCGGTCGAGGATTGGGAAGATCGGGAACAGACGCTCTTTCGCGCGACGCTCTTCGGCGACGACGTGGACCGTCCGCTCCTGAAGTCGGACGGCTCCTACACGTATTTCGCCGCCGACATCGCCTATCACCGCTCCAAGTTCGAGCGGGGATTTCCGGTCATGATCGACGTCTGGGGCGCCGATCACGGCGGCTACGTCAAGCGCATGAAGGCCGCGGTCGCCGCCGTCACGAACGGGGCCGGAGAGCTCGACGTCAAGCTCTGCCAGATGGTCAAGCTGATGCGGGCCGGCGAGCAGGTGAAGATGTCGAAGCGCTCGGGCGATTTCGTCACCTTGCGCGAGGTGGTGGACGAAGTGGGCCGGGACGCCGTTCGCTTCATGATGCTCTTTCGCAAGAACGACGCGCCGCTCGATTTCGACCTCGCGAAAGTCGTCGAGCAGTCGAAAGACAACCCCGTCTTCTATGTGCAATATGCGCATGCGCGCTGCGCCTCGATCTTCCGGCAGGCGGGCGAGGCGTTTCCGGGGGCGGATTTCTCGACCGCCGCCCTCGCCTCCGCGACGACCGATCAGGCCGCCGACGAGGCCGAAATCGAGCTGCTGCGCAAGATCGCGCAATATCCTCGCGTGGTCGAAGCGGCCGCCAAGGCCCATGAGCCGCACCGGATCGCCTTCTACGTTCACGAGCTCGCGAGCCAGCTCCATCAATTCTGGAGCAAGGGCAAAGACCTGCCGCAATTACGGTTTGTTAATCAAACCGATGAAAAGTCGACCAGAGCGAGACTCGGGCTTGCGCACGCCGTTCGTTGCGTAATCGCCTCCGGTCTCGGTATTCTTGGTGTGACGGCGCCCGACGAAATGCGCTAGCGGTCGGCGTCTTCCGGTGGCGGCCCGAAAGCCGCGCGATCGACGAGAGGCCAGACATATGTCCGATACCGCGAAAAAGCGTCTGGCGATCGATCTCGAGGAGATCGAGCGTCAGCTTCGCCAGACGGCTCCGCAGACGCAACCCTCGTCCTATGCGCCGCCGGCGGGACCGGGGCAGGCCAAGAACGACCCGCTGGCGGAACTCGCCCGGATCGTCGGCCAGGACGATCCCTTCCGGTCCATCCTGAGCGCCGACCGCGCCGGCGTCCAGCCGCGCCGGATCGATCCGGAGATGGACGACATTTTCGCGCGCGCCGCTCCCGGTCACAGGCGCACGACCGCGGATTATGCGGCGGACCAGTACGCGCCCTACGAGCCGGGCGCGCCCGATCCCTACGCGGCGCAGCCTTACGCGGGCGAGCAGCGCCACGATCAACACGCCTCACGGGATCAGGAATGGCGAGAGCCGCAGGCCCCGGACTGGCGCGAATCGCCCGATTGGCCGAGCGAGGCTCAGGCGCCCTACCCCGGCTCCCCGAACGACGTCGGCTACGACGATGAAACTTACGTCGATCGAGACCCGCGCACCCATCAGCCGAGCGAGTTCGACGGCTATATGGACGAGGCCAACGCGGCCTATCCCGCGCAGCCACCGGCGGCCGGATCACGCCGCTACGCGGCGCCGGCTTACGCCACGCCCGCCTACGCCGCGCCGCATGACGGTCGCGACCAACTCTACGCCGACGAAGCCCCCTACGATCAGTATGCGGATGAAGCGCCCTACGCCGACGACGCGCTCTATGCGGACGAGCGTCCCATGGCGCACGAGCCCGAGCGCCGGGGCCGCAAGCGCCTGGTCCTCGTCGGGGCCGTTCTCGGGTTGTCCGTGGTCGGCGTCGCCGCCGCCTTCGTCCTCTCCGACGATCGCGGCGCGACGGGCGAACCGCCGCTGATTCTGGCCGAGGATGGGCCGCTCAAGGTAGAGCCCCAGAACCCCGACGGCGTGCAAATTCCCGATCAGGACCGCCAGATCTTCGAGCGCGCCGGCGAGGAGGAAACCCTTATCGCCGACCGTGAAGAGCAGCCTGTGGACGTGGCCGCCGTCGCGCGCCAGTCCCCGCGCGTCGTGCTCCCGGCGCCCGCGGCCTCGCAGCAGAACCGCGCGGACGATCCGATCGCGCAGGCCTTGTCGGGCGTAATCGCCCCGCCGGACGAGCTGCAGCCGTCCGCAGCCGTCTCCGCCGCCGTCGCCGAGCTCGGCGAGCCGCGGCGCGTGCGCACGGTCACCGTGCGCCCCGACGGCACGATCGTGCGCAACGAATCGGCGGCGTTCATGCAGGCTCCCTCGGCGTCCGGCGATCAGGCCGCGCGTTCCGACGCCGCGCCCCTGTCCTACGTTCCGTCCGCCCCGTGGCGGGCGCCGGCGGCGCCGCCGGCCGCGCAGACCACGCCCACCCCGGAGCCCGCCTCCCCCTTGGAGATCGCAGCCGCCCCGATCCCCGTCGCGCCCCCGCAGACCGTTCCTGCGCCCGCGCCCGCAGCGCCGCTCGCGCTGACCGGAGCGCCCGCGCCGGCTCCCGCGCCCCAGCAGACCGCCAGCGTCACGGCGGCGCCGACGGCGGTCGGCGGCGGATACGCCGTGCAGCTCGGCATCCGCGACACGCAGGCGCGCGCCGAACAGGCCTTCGCCCAGTTCCGCGACCGCTACTCGAGCCTTCTCGGCGGCGCGGCGCCCATCATCATGCGCGCGGAGGTCAACGGCTCGACCGTCTACCGCGTGCGCGTGGGGCCCTACGCTCTCGGAGACGCCAACGGGCTGTGCGAGCGTATCAAGGGCGCCGGCGGCGATTGCTTCGTCGCCCGCAACTGATCCGATCCCGCCAGCCTCGTCCGAGCGGCGAGGCTGGCCTTTTCAAAGCCAGCACGGCGTCCAGATGACCCTTTCCGCGACGATCTACGGCTGTTCGGGCCTCGCCCTGAACGAGACCGAGAAAGCCTTCTTCCGCGACGCGAAGCCCTGGGGCTTCATTCTGTTCAAACGCAACATCGACGACCCGGCGCAGGTGCGCGCGCTCTGCGGGCAACTGCGCGAGGCCGCCGGCCACGACGCGCCTATCCTGATCGATCAGGAAGGCGGGCGGGTCCAGCGCCTGCGCGAGCCGCACTGGCCGATTTTTCCCCCGGGGCGCGCCTACGCCAATCCGGCGCTGCCGATGGACCTGCGCGAGCGCTCGGCCCGCCTGGGCGCGAGGCTCATCGCGCGAGATCTCATCGCGCTGGGCGTCGACGTCGATTGCCTGCCCGTGCTCGACGTTCCCGTCGCGGGCGCCCACGACGTGATCGGCGACCGCGCCTATGGCGAGGATCCGACGATCGTCGCGCGCCTCGGCCGCGCCGCCGCGCAGGGCCTGCTCGACGAGGGCGTGCTGCCTGTCGCTAAGCACATCCCGGGCCACGGCCGCGCGGGCGTCGACAGTCACCTCGCGCTCCCGGTCGTCGACGCGTCGCGCGAGGACCTTGAGCGCCGCGACTTCGCCCCCTTCCGCGAACTCGCCGACCTGCCGCTCGCGATGACGGCGCACGTCGTCTATTCCGCGATCGACCCGGAGAATTGCGCCACGCATTCACGCCGCGTGATCGACGAGATCATTCGCGGCCACATCGGCTTCGACGGCCTTCTGATGAGCGACGACGTCGGCATGCAGGCGCTCGCGGGGGATTTCGCCTCGCGAACCCGCGCCCTCTTCGTCGCCGGTTGCGATCTCGCGCTCCATTGCAGCGGCGCGATGGATGAGATGCTGGCCGTGGCGTCCGAAGCGCCGCCGCTCACGCCCGACGCCGCGAGGCGCTCCGAACGAGCGCTTCGCTTGCGAAAAGGCGCGGATTCGGCCTTCGATCCTGTGGATGCGCGCGCCGAACTCGACGCACTGCTTGCGGCCCGGGCCTGAACGCGCGATTCTGTGACGGTTCCCGCAAGGGATTTCCTGATGGGACCGGCGCCGAATCATGGCGGAGATTTTGGACTTCGAGGAAGGACGCCCCCGGCGCGCGCGTGACGCCGAGGAGGCGCTCGTCGTCGACGTCGACGGTTTCGAGGGGCCGCTCGACCTGTTGCTCGAACTCGCGCGCCGGCAGAAGGTCGACCTCTCCAAGATTTCGATCCTGGCGCTGGCCGAGCAATACCTCGTCTTCATCGAAGCCGCGCGCAAACGCCGGCTCGAACTCGCGGCTGATTATCTCGTCATGGCGGCGTGGCTCGCCTATCTGAAATCCCGCCTGCTCCTGCCCGAGCCCCCGAAGGGCGAAGAGCCATCGGCGGCCGATCTCGCGACCGCGCTCGCGCTTCGCCTGCAGCGGCTGGAGACGATCCGGGCGGCGGCGAAGCTGCTCGAGGCGCGCCCGCGCCTCGGCCGCGACATGTTCCCGCGCGGCGCGCCGGAGCCCTTGCGCGTCCGCCATCGCCCTGTCTGGGACGCGACGCTGCACGACCTGCTCTCGGCCTATGCGCAGGAGCGGCGCAAGCGCTTCACCACGCATATCACGATGAAGCGCCGGCTCGTCTGGTCGCTCGCGGAGGCGCGCGAGGCGCTGGAGCGGCTTCTGGGCCACACGGTCGACTGGATGAGCCTCGACACCTACCTCGCCGCTTATGTCGCGACGCCCGAACAGCGCGCCACGGTCATCGCCTCGGCCCTGTCCGCCTCGTTGGAAATGGCCCGTGAGGGCCGGCTGGCGCTTCGGCAGGACAGGGCTTTCGCGCCGCTCTGGATCAAGCCCGTGACGGAGGCCGCCGTCTGATGGCCGAGGAAGCGAACATGCGCGCCATCGCGGAGCTGATCAACGTCGAGCTGATCAACGCGCGCGACCATGCGCAGGGGGTGCGGATCGTCGAAGCGCTGCTCTTCGCCTCCGCCGCCCCGCTATCCGCGGACGAGATCGCGCTGCGGCTGCCGCCTTCGACGAATGTCCAGCGCGTGCTCGCCGATCTTGCGCGCCGTTACGCGGGACGCGGCGTCTCGCTGACGCATATCGACGGGCGCTGGGCTTTCCGCACGGCGGAGGATCTCGCGCATATCCTCGTGCGCGACGCTCCCGAGCCGCGCAAGCTCTCGCGGGCGGCGACGGAGGTGCTGGCGATCGTCGCTTACCATCAGCCGGTCACGCGCGCCGAGATAGAGGAAATTCGCGGGGTCTCGACGTCGAAGGGGACGCTCGACACGCTGATCGAAGCCGGATGGGTGCGGCTGCGCGGCCGGCGCCGGGCGCCCGGACGGCCCGTGACCTACGGCACCACGCCGGGCTTCCTCGACCATTTCGGCCTGGAGCGCATCGACGATCTTCCGGGCCTCGACGAACTGAAGGGCGCCGGCTTCATCGACGGCCGCATCCCCGTCGGGCTGAGCATCCCCTCCCCCTCCGACGACGTCTCGCTGCGCGACGACGAGGAGCCTCTGGACGATTCGGACCTGTTCGCGCCGCTCGAGATCGATCAGGACGACGAGGCCCGAGACGACGAGGACCAGGCCGACGAGGACCAGCGTACGTAGGGGCCGGCGGTCCCTAGCCCGCCTTGGCGACCCGGCCCGCCTCGATCTGGTTCACCGCGTCGACCACGGCGTCGAACGTCAGAAGAGTCGAGGCGTGACGAGCCTTGAAATCCCGCACGGGTTCGAGCACGCGCAACTCCTCCCAGTCGCCGCCGGGCGCCGGTCCGCCCTCCTTCAGCATCCGGCGCATGGTCTCGCGCAGCTCGCGCAACTCCTGCGCTTTCGCTCCGACGACATGGCGCGCCATAATTGAGGACGACGCCTGACCGAGCGCGCAGGCCTTCACGTCGTGGGCGAAATCGGCGACCACGTCGCCGTCCATGACGAGATCGACGGTGACCCGCGAACCGCAAAGTTTCGAATGCGCCGTCGCGCTCGCCTGCGGCGCGGGCAAACGTCCGAGCCTCGGGATATCGGCCGCCAACTCGAGAATTCGCCGATTGTAGATGTCGTCGAGCATTGTGGTGGAACCCGCTGTGGCCCGGCGCGCCGGGCGCCTTCCGATTGACGCATCCTCAACATAGGCGTTTCCTGATCGTCAGGCGAGATGCGGCCAGACGTCGCGACATTCGGACCCCTGTGGTCCGACGCGTCGCAGCGCGCGTAAGCGTCGCTATACAGCCAGAGCGGGAGGCTCCACATGGATGCTGTGGTTAAGTCCTTGTCCACGCGTCAGACCATGGTCGACGCCGACAAGTCCGTCATCGAACGCCCCAGCCGCGAGGAAGCCGAGGCGGCCGTCCGCACGTTGATCCGCTGGGCGGGCGACGATCCGGCGCGTGAAGGCCTCCTGGAGACCCCCAAGCGCGTCGCCAAGGCGTTCCGGGAGCTCTACGCCGGCTATGAAGAGGATCCGGCGGAGGCGCTCTCCAAAGTGTTCGAGGAGGTCGAGGGCTACGGCGACATGGTCCTCGTGCGCGACATTCCGTTCCATTCGCATTGCGAGCACCACATGGTGCCCTTCTACGGAAAGGCGCATATCGCCTATTTCCCGTCCAGGGGCGTGGTGGGCCTGTCGAAGCTGGCGCGTCTGGTCGACATCTACGCCCGTCGGCTCCAGACGCAGGAGACCATGACCGCGCAGATCGTCGACGCCATCGAGGACGCGCTCGCTCCGCGCGGCGTGGCGGTCATGATCGAGGCCGAGCACATGTGCATGTCGATGCGCGGCGTGATGAAGGCCGGATCGTCGACGGTGACGACGACATTCACCGGTGTTTTCAAGGACGAACCGGCCGAGCAGGTTCGCTTCTTCACGCAATTGCGCACCTCGGTGCGGTGATCTCACAAGGTTGACTCATCGAGCGCATCGGCCTTCATGAAGCGCCTGCGGCTCCGGTCGGGGGCGCTTTTTTGCGACTGGCCGATGCGAGAGGTGAGTATGACCGACATGCTGTTCCCGCGGACGACCGACAAAGAGCTTCTCGAAGAAGGCGACGTGCTGGCGCCTCGCTTCGGCGAGAACGGCCTGATCACGGCCGTCGCCGTCGACGCCGACACGAACGGCGTGCTCATGGTCGCCCACATGAACGCGGAGGCCCTCGCCAAGACGCTGGAGACGGGTCAGGCGTGGTACTGGTCCCGCTCGCGCGGAACGCTCTGGCTCAAGGGAGAGACCAGCGGCCAGATCCAGCGCGTCGAAGAAATGCTCGTCGATTGCGACCAGGACGCGATCGTGATGCGGGTGCGGGTGGCCGGAGACGGCGGCTGCTGCCACACGGGACGCCGCTCGTGCTTTTACCGGCGCGTCCTCCCGCGCGCCGACGGCGGCGTCAACCTCGTGATGACGGACCAGCGCCCGGCGCCGTGAACGGCCGGGCGCTCCTGCGTCATCCGCCGGCGAGAAGCTCCTTGACGACGCCGCTCGCCTTCGCGAAATCCATCCGTCCCGCATACTTTCCGCGCAACGCCGCGATGACCTTGCCCATGTCCTTCATGGACGACGCGCCCGTCTCGGCGATCTCAGCGCGGATCGCCTCGCGCGTCTCCGCCTCGTCGAGCTGCGTCGGCAGAAAGCCCGAGATTATCGCGATTTCTTCGTTCTCCTGGGCTGCGAGCTCTTCTCGCGCGTTGGCCGCATAGATCGCCGCCGATTCCTGGCGCTGCTTCACCATCTTCTGGAGAAGCGCGAGGATGTCCTCGTCGGATGTCGGCTCCTTGCCGAGGCCGCGAGCCTCGATATCCTTGTCCTTG
Source organism: Microvirga sp. (assembly GCA_022241475.1). Next base: position 28,648 of record JAKOMT010000012.1, read on the forward strand.
AGCGCGGACTGGATCAGCCGGATGGTCGCGAGCTTGCGCTTTTCGCCAGCCTTCATCGCATCCTTGAGTTCCTGCATGAAACGTTCGCGCAACATCGAATTCTCCAATTATCCCGCCTGAGCGGCGTTGACGCCGCGCGGCCGCGCCCTTAAGTCACGCCGGAAAGGCGCCCGAGCGATGGCCTTCGCGACGCGGCGCGCGCGAGCGCGCCGGACGGCCTCCGCACATACTAGAGAAATCAGCCATGCTGCAAGACGATCCGACGCAAGAAGGCTGGGCGGAAGCCCGGACCACGGCCGTGCTCGTGCTCCAGGACGGAACCGTGCTGAAAGGCTACGGCATCGGCGCGACGGGCGCATCCGCCGGCGAGGTCTGCTTCAATACGTCGATGACCGGATATCAGGAGATCCTCACCGATCCCTCCTACGCCGGGCAGATCATCACCTTCACCTTCCCGCACATCGGGAATGTCGGCGCGAACGAGGAAGACACCGAGTCGGTGGACGCCGAAGCCGCCTCGCCGATCCGCGGCGTCGTGCTCGCGGCGCCGATCACCCGGCCGTCGAACTGGCGCGCCAGCCGCGACCTCGACGCCTGGCTCAAGGCGCGGGGCATCGTCGGGATCACCGGCGTCGACACGCGCGCCCTTACGGCGCTGATCCGCGACAACGGCATGCCTAACGCCGTCATCGCCCACGATCCGGAGGGGCGTTTCGACATCGACGAACTGAAGCGCCGCGCGACGCAGTTGCCGAACATGGCGGGGCAGGATCTCGTACCGCTCGTCGGCGCCAAGGCGGGCTACGAGTGGAGCGAGACCCCCTGGGAGTTCGGCCGCGGCTACGGCCGGCGTGGAGAATCGAAGCACCACGTCGTCGCCATCGATTACGGAGTGAAGCGCAACATCCTGCGGCTTCTGGCCAACGGCGGCTGCAAGGTCACGGTCGTGCCCGCCACGGCGAGCGCCGAGGAGATCGTCGCGCTCAAGCCCGACGGGGTCTTTCTGTCGAACGGCCCGGGCGATCCGGCCGCCACGGGGGAATACGCCGTTCCGACGATCCGCGCGATCCTCGATCGCAAAATCCCGACCTTCGGAATCTGCCTCGGTCACCAGATGCTCGGCCTCGCCATCGGCGCCAAGACCGTCAAGATGGGCCAGGGCCATCACGGCGCGAACCACCCGGTGAAGGACAAGACGACCGGCAAGGTCGAGATCGTCTCGATGAACCACGGCTTCGCCGTCGATCCGGCGACGCTTCCGGCGAACGCGGTCGAGACGCATGTTTCGCTCTTCGACGGCTCGAATTGCGGCGTCGCGCTCACCGACCGTCCCGCCTTCTCGGTCCAGCATCACCCGGAGGCGTCCCCCGGACCGCGCGACAGCCATTATCTCTTCGATCGCTTCATCGCGATGATGGACAAGGCCGAGGCGTGACGCCGTCGAGCCTTTGACAAGCTTCCCGAAAGAGGCCGCCGGAACCGTTCCGGCGGCCTCTTTCGTATTCGGGCCTTTTTCGTCCTGGAACCGTCAACCTTAATGCGGCGTTAACCGCCGGGGTCGATTATTGCGCTGCAACGATCGAAGGATCCTCGCCGTGTTTCCCGCCCCTGCGTCCGAATTCACCCGCGTGCATCGCCAGCTCGTGACCCACCTCGCCGTCGTCACGGCGCTCTCGTGGGGCGCTGCGCTATATGCGGCGGTTCAGGCGCCGTGGGTGGCCAACATCATGGCGTTGATCGATCCCTCGAGCCCGAAGGCGATCGCGACGGGTCCCTATCTCTTCACCTTGCCCGTGCTCCTGCTCGTCGCGCTGGGCCTCAGCTATTTCGGTCGCGAGCTTCTGTTCCAGCTTCGCCTGCTGCGCAATCGCGCCGGCGGCCTGGCGTTCGCCGCCGTGATTTCCTGCACCCTTTTCGCCCTCGCCGTCGACCGGGCCGTCAGCGCCCTTCGGATCGGCTGGGCCTGACCAGAGGACGAGCCACGCCATGCGGATAGGACAAGCGTCACGCGCCGCAGCCCTCGCCGGCCTCGTCTCGGCGGGCTTTTTCGGCTTCTCGGCGCTCGAAGAAGCCGGCGCCCTCAACGTCGAAGCCGGGCGCGCGCTCGTGGAGGCGAACTGCGCGTCCTGTCATGCCGTGGGCGCGTCCGGCGCGAGCCCTGTCGCCAATGCGCCCGCTTTCCGGACGCTCTCGGAGCGCTACCCCGTCGAAAGCCTCGAAGAGGCTCTCGCGGAAGGGATCGTGGTCGGTCACGACGGTTCGCCGCAGATGCCGGAATTGAGCTTCCAGGCCGAGGAAGTCGGGGCCATCGTGGCGTATCTGCGCAGCATTCAGACGAAGTGATCCTCAGGCTCACGGTCAAGCCGCCGCAATTCGTCCGATTTACGCCGCATTTCGGCCTGCCGCCATCGAAATAAAGCAGAGGTCGGCAACAACTCSGGATCACGGAATGATTTCGTTTCTACGCGGAGGGCTAGTAGCAGCCCCTCTCTTTGCGCTTGCCGCCTGCGTCTCGCCAGACGCGGCCGCCGAGAAGCCGGGCTCGGCGCAATCCGCCAGCTACTCCGCGCTTCCCGAAGGCGCCAAGCTCCAGTCCGGCAAGGCGTCCTTCTATCGTCATGGTTCACGCACCGCGAACGGCGAGCGCTTCGACCCCTCTGGGATGACCGCGGCCCACCGCACCCTCCCCTTCGGCTCCCGCGTCCGCGTCGTTCACGACGCTACGGGTAGATCCGTCGACGTCCGGATCAACGATCGAGGGCCGTTCACGGGCGGGCGCGTCATCGATCTGGCGCAAGGCGCCGCGCAGCGCCTCGGCATGATCGCGAGCGGGGTCGCGCAGGTCTCGATCTACGTCATCGACTGATCGTAGTCTCCTCCGGCGCCTCGGTCTCCATGAGACCGCTGAAACGCCGAAGCGCGAGAAACGTCAAGACGACATGCGGCGCGGAAAACGCCGTCGCGAGCCATATCGCCATGCGCAGGAGTTGCGTGTCCGACGCGGACGCGCCGTACGCCCAGTAACCGGTGGCCGCGATCCCGACGATCGCGAGCGCCGTGGGAACGACCGTCGCCCGGATCACGCGCAGCAGCGTCCGCGACGGATACCCGAGCCAGGGGTTTCGGCGCGCGAAGTCGAAGATGTGTCGCGGCGCGTGCAACAGCGTCGCGAACAGCAGGAAAGCGATCAGGGGCGGCAGGGTCGCGAAGGCGAGAACCTGCAGAGACATCTCGGCCGCGACGAGAGCGGGGCGCCACCGTGAACGCGTCATCGCCACGTACAACTGGCGCGCGACAACGATCGCCCAGACGATTTGCCAAAGCATCGCGGCCGGCAAGGCGCGCTCGTACACGAAGGCCCCGCCGCCCTGCATGTCGAGAATCAACCAGCCGAGGAGCCCGGCGACGGCCTCCGGATTGAACAAGACCGCGAGCGCGAACGGCGCGAAGCCGCGAGCGACGAGTTCGAGCGCGCGCATCGCGCCTCGATCCGCGAGATCGGCCAGGCCGTAGTGCAGAGCGGCGAGCGTGAGGAAAAGCGCGGCCGCGGCGGCGGGGACGTGCACCCACAAAAACAATGCGGCGATGGTGCATCCGCCATAGATGGCGAGAAAGCCGAGGGGCCAGAGGCCTCCCAGGCGAGGCTTGAGCGCGACGAGCGCGGAATACTGGTCGAGGACCGCATGAGGGAGAGACAGCAGCAGCACGAGCGCCGCCGCGAGGGAGAGCTGGAACACGGGTCCGGGCTCGATCACGATCGAGAAGATGAACGAGACCAGCGCGATCACCATGAGCCCGGCCGCCGCGTGTATCCGGCGAAGCGTCGCGAACCAGTCGCGAAACTCGGCGGCGGATCGGCGGCTCTCGGAGCGTGAGGGGACTGTGCTCGCGGGGGCGGACATGGGAAACCGGCGGACGCGTGGCGCTTTCGTGGGTCGGAGGGCTCGACCCGGCAGCGGGGCGCCTCCGTCGCCGTTGGTCGCACGACCCGCAGGGATTGTCGACCCGTCCCGCTCTCGCGAGCCTACGGGGGGCGCGTCGAAAAACTCGAATAAATCCGGAGCCAAATATTTCAGCGAGCCGTCCCCGCAGGGGCGGAAACGCTCGATCGCGAGTAACCGGCTTCTCCATGATCGCTTAATTTCGCGTGCGCCGGCGCGAAGACCGAATCAGGCGCTTTACAAAAACGGGTTATTCCTGCAATTGTATCGGGCTTGCGCCTGAAGCGCAGGCAGGGACCTTCGTTCACGTACTTTGATGAATGACATCGCCGGTGCTTTGGAGTTCGTCCAATAAGATCAGTTTTGTCGCCTACAGACTGTCGTAAAGACTTCCTTGAATAGGTCGGCCTATACGCGTTTTTCGGTGAACGGGTGTCCGAGTTGAAGCAGCTCCAAAGCGAGAGATTAGATGGGTCGAGGTAAGGAATTCCGCGATTCGAACCGTCGGGGGTTCGATAACGATTTTGGTCAGAGCCAGCCTGACTATTACGAGCCGCGCGCGGAACGCAGCTCTTTCGGCGCTCAGCCGTCGTCGTCGCCGCGTTTCTCCGACGGCCCTGAGGCCGACGCGGTGGTGAAATGGTTCAACCCCGAGAAAGGCTTCGGCTTCGTCGAACTCGGCGACGGAAGCGGCGACGCCTTTCTGCATATCCGCGCGGTCCAGGCTGCGGGATTTGAAGAATTCCTTCCCGGAACCAAGCTGACCGTCCGCACCGCTCAGGGGCAGAAGGGTCCGCAGGTCGTCGAGGTTCTCACTGCGGACACCAGCACTGCGGAGGCTCGTCCGGCCCCCCGCAGCCCCGGTGGCTTCGGAGCCCCCGGCGGCGGCGCCCGGTTCGGCGACAATGACGGGTTCGGCGCTCGCCGGCCCCGGCCCTCGACCGGCTTCGGCGGCGGCGCCCCCGCCCGCCCGGCAGGTCCGACGGTGGAGCTCAACGGCACCGTGAAGTGGTATAATCCGACCAAGGGCTTCGGCTTCATCATGGCCGAGGACGGCGGCAAGGACGTGTTCATCCACCGTTCGGTGCTGATGCGCGCGAACCTTCCGGATCTGGTCGAAGGCCAACAGGTTCGGATGGGCGTCGTCGACGGCCAGAAGGGCCGCGAAGCCGCCACGATCGAGACCGGCGACGGATACTGAAGCCTCGCGCCGTTTACGGCGCTTCGTTGCTGTAGAAGCGAAGGCCCGCATATCGCATGCGGGCCTTTTTCTTTGCCCATTTTTTAGTCAGCGCACGGCTCGCGAGGGTTGCAGTCAGCCCTTGGGCTGCGATAACTGGCTTTGAAGCGGGCCGCTTGCGGCGTCCCGGTCATCCCAATGCGGACAGGTCCGGAGCGCCACCCGGAAGGCGAGGCGAAATCGATGCGCATTTTTCTCGTTCTTCTCTTCGCCTACATCCTCAGCCAGTTCTTCCGCGCGTTCCTCGCGATCGTGGCGGGCGATCTGAGCCGCGACCTCGGCCTCGACGCGGCTCAACTCGGCGCCTTGTCGGCGATCTGGTTTGCGACTTTCGCGATCGCCCAGTTTCCGGTGGGCTATGCGCTCGACCGCATCGGGCCGCGTCGCACCATCGCCGGGTTCATGGTCGTCGCCGTGATCGGGGCCGGTCTGATGAGCCTCGCGACCAGCTACTACGCCTCACTCATCGCCATGGCGGCCATTGGCGTCGGTTGCTCACCCATTCTCATGGGTTCGCTTTATCTCTTCGCGCGCAATTATCCCCCCGAGCGCTTCGCGATGATGTCGTCCTTCATCATCGGCTTCGGCTCGCTCGGCAACATGCTCGGCGCGACGCCGCTGGCGCTGGCGGTCGAAGCGTTCGGTTGGCGCGAGAGCATGATGGGCATCGCGGCGATCACCGCCGCCAGCGCGCTCGTCTGCTTCCTCTTCCTGCGCGATCCTCCGCGCGCCGAGCAGACGGGAGCCGGCGGCGGAATCTTTTCGGGCATCGTCGAAATCGCCGCATTGCGGGGCGTCTGGCTGATCATGCCCATCATGTTCGTCAGCTACGCCGTCGTCGTCGCGACGCGGGGGTTGTGGATCGCGCCGTACTTCTCCGACGTTCATGGCTTCACGACCACCCAGACGGGCAATGCGGCCCTCATCATGGCGGCGGCGATGACGCTCGGCGCCCTCGCCTACGGCCCGATCGAACGGATGATCCGCGATCCCAAGCGGACGGTCGTCATCGGCAGCGTGATCACGGTGATCTGTTACGTCGTCGTCGCGCTCTTCGGCGAAGGAGGAGCCGTCCTGGCGGTCGCGCTCATCGGCGCGGTCGGCGGGTTCGGGATGACTTATGGAATCGTCATCGCCCATGGCCGGCTGTTCTTCCCGAGCCGCCTCATCGGCAGGGGCGTCACCTTCCTGAATTTCGCCTCGATCGCCGGGGCGGGCGTGACGCAGTGGCTGTCCGGAATGTTCGTGCAGTCGCAGGTCGACGCCGGAGCGGACCCGGCGACGACCTACGCGACGTTGTTCATGGCCTTCGCCGGCGCGCTCGCGATCACCCTCGTGATCTATCTGGCGGCGCCCGCGCGACCGAAGGCCTGAGGCCTCGACCGCCGGGCTATCGGCGCGGTTGGGGGCCGCGCGTTATTCCAGCCCGCCCAAGTGCTTCTGGGCGTAGAGCTGCACGCCGACCTGACGGATCAGCTCCTGCTGCGTCTCGAGGAAATCGATGTGCCCCTCCTCGTCGGCGGCGAGCGCCTCGAAGAGATTCTTCGACACCCGGTCGTTCACGCTGTCGCAATACTTTGCGGCTTCCAGATAGAGCGAGCGGGCCTCGACCTCGGCCGCGAGGTCGCTCTTCAGGATCTCCTCGATATCCTGCCCGATGCGAAGCGGATCGAGCTCCTGCAGATTGGGGAAGCCTTCGAGGAACAGGATGCGCTCCACGAACCGATCCGCGTGCTGCATCTCCTCGATCGATTCCTTGCGCCATTGTTTCGCGAGGTCCTTGAAGCCCCAATCGTCGAGAAGCCTGAAATGCAGCCAGTACTGACTGACCGCAGTCAGCTCGCTGCGAAGCCCGCGATTGAGATATTCGATGACCTTCTTGTCGCCCTTCATGACAACTCCTTGCTTGTGCGCCGCACACCGGCGTCGGATTGCCAACGCGCGAGCTTGCCGTCCGGTTGCAGAGCTCCGAGCTTAACCGTCAACGAGCGCCGAGTCCTGACGTTCGTGGGCGCTGCAGACCGCCGGACATCCGTCACAGCCGGAGGGCGTCGCTCCGGCGTCGAGGAGAATCGACCGGATGGTGCGGGCGCATCGCCCGCATTGCGGGCTGCACCCGAGGCATCGATAAACCTGAGCCGGCGTTCGCGGGCAGTCAGGTCCGGGGCCGAGGCAGGCGCGCACGTCGCCATCCGAAAGGACGTTGCAAGAACAGACGATCATCGGCGGGAGCCAGTTTGGAAACACTCTAAATTGTTGCGGGTGCAACAATGAGGATATGCTCCAGAAGCGCCCGTGTTGCAAGACCGCCGCGATCAGTAGACCAGTTCGTCGTCGGCGTTGTTCTTGGAAATCATGATCTCGCCCGCCTCGGCGAGCTCCTTGGCCTTGTTGACCATCGTGAGCTGCGCTTCATCGACTTCCTTGAGGCGGACCGGGCCGAGGCCGGTGATCTCTTCCAGCAGATTCTTCGCCGCGCGTTGCGACATGTTGGCGAAGAAGAAGGCGCGCACGGGCTCGGGGGCGCCCTTGAGCGCGCGGGAGAGCACGTCCCGGTCGATCTGCCGCATGAGCGTCTGCACGCTGCCCGCGTCGAGCTTGGTGAGGTCCTCGAACGTGAACATCAGTTCGCGAATGCGCTTTGCCGCCTCGCGATTGACGTCGTCGAGGGCGGATAGGAAGCGGGTCTCGGTCTGTCGATCGAAAGCGTTGAACACCTCCGCCATGATCTCGTGGGCGTCGCGACGCGACGTCTGCGCGACGGCGCCGACGAATTCGAGCCGAAGCGTCTCCTCGATGTGATGCAGCGCCTCCTTTTGCACGGCCTCGAGCTTGAGCATCCGGTTGACGACGTCCATCGCGAAGTCGTCGGGGAGCATGGTCAGCACGCGGGCCGCGTGATCGGGGCGCACCCGCGAGAGCACGACGGCGACCGTCTGGGGATATTCGCTGCGCAGGTAATTGGCGAGAATCTCCGCGTCGATCTGGGACAGCCGCGTCCAGATGCGTTTTCCGGAGGTGTTGTAGATCTCCGCCATGATCGTCGCGACCTGATCCGGCGGGAAGACCTTGAGAAGGAGCTGCTCCGTGCGCTCCACGCTGCCGGACACCGACGAATTCGATACGCGATGGATGAAGTCGACGATCAGCCGCTCCACGGTCGAGGCGTCGACGGTGCCGAGCTGGACCATGGCGTGCGACACCGTGCGCACCTCGTCTTCATCCAGCATCGCCCAGATCGTCCGTCCGTGCTGCTCGCCCAGCATCAACAGGAACAGCGCCGCGCGCTGAGGCCCGGGAAGCCCCTCGAACTCGGCGACTTCGGCCCCGCCGCCACCGGTCGCCGCAGCGATTGCAGCCGCTGCGGCGGCCATCGCGTCGGCGGGAGGTTGCGCTGTCGCGGCCATGGCTTGTCGAGCTTTCGTTCGAGGGATTCGCTGAAGAATAGGAGACATCGCCCGCAGTTAACGAGGCGTTAACCCAAAGGCGCGAAGGCCGGCCAACCCGGCATTTTCTGCCGTCCGCCCGGCAAAACAGGACCGGACGATCGCGGACTCGCCTCGTCGAACGCGGGCGGGGCGCACCAGCGGACTTCCCGATCCCTTGTGACTCAACGCCTTTTCATCGTGGACCGCGGATGGCACGGCCGTTGCTCAGCTTGTTGCGATTTCGGCGTGCGTTCAGGAGTTCAGTATGGGTATTTTCGGTGCTCTTCAGACTGCGGTCGCCGGCTTGCGGGCGCAGTCCTACGCGATGGAGAACGTCTCCGGCAACGTCGCCAACTCGCAGACCGTCGGCTACAAGCGGATGGATACGAGTTTCGTAGACCTCGTCATCGACCGCCCCCTCAACCAGGCCATCGCCGGATCGGTGCGGGCCCAGTCCAATCAGGCGATCACGTTGCAGGGCGACATCCGGCCGACGGGCGTCGCCACGAATGTCGCGATCAACGGTTCGGGCTTTTTCTCCGTCAGCGAGATCGCGGGCTTCCGCGACGGTCAGCCCTTGTTCAGCGACAGCAACCTCTTCACACGTCGCGGGGATTTTCAGCTCGACAAGGATGGGTTCCTCGTCAACGGGGCCGGCATGTTTCTGCGCGGCGACTCCATCAACCTCCAGGGGCTCGTGACGAGCACCAACGGCATCCTGCGCATCACGGACACCACGGTGCCCGCGCGGGCCAGCCAGCGCATAGAGTACAGCGCCGTTCTGCCCATGACGGCGGGCACCAACAACTTCACCAACACCAATTCCGACACGCTCTACGACGCCGCGCCGAACGCGCCCTTCGGGGGCCCGCGGACTTACGTGCCGGGCGGCCCGCAGAATCCGGTCATCGGTTCCGAATCCGCCGACTTCCTCAATCGCTCGATCAGCGGCGGCTCGGTCGTCGTCTACAACGCCGCCGGCGCGCCGATCGATGTGCAGCTGCGCTGGGCGAAGGTCGACGACAACCAGTGGAACCTGTTCTACCAGAACGACGCGAGCGCAGCGCCGGGCGATCCGATGTGGACGGCGCTCGGCGAGGCCAACTTCAACGTCGACGGAACCCTGGCCACATCGGACTTCGATTTCCCGGCGGGCGCCACGATCAATGGTCAGGCCATTCCGGGAGGCCTCGCCTTCGCGGTCGGCGGATCGGGGCTTCGCCAGTTCGCGGTGCCCAACAACCTGATCCAGGGGCTCAGCCTCCAGCAGGACGGCTATCCCGCCGGCGTGCTGCAGGATCTCTCCGTCTCCAACGACGGGCGGATATCCGGGATCTATTCCAATGGCGAGGCCTTCACGATCGCCCGCATCGCCGTGGCGCAGTTCGCCGCGCCCAACGCCCTGAAGGCGCGAGACGGCGGCACGTTCGAACAGACGATCGAATCCGGCGAGCCCGTGTTCTCGCCCGACGGGGCGCGCATGATCGGCGGTTCAGTGGAGGATTCGAACGCGGACATCGCGGAGGAATTCACCAAGATGATCGTCACCCAGCAGGCCTACAGCGCCAACACCCGCGTCGTCACCACGGCGCAGCAGATGATGGAAGCGACGATCAACATGGTCCGTTGACCGCCTGGTCGCGGCACAATTGAGAACACTCGCGGTCGTCGTTCTCCCGAACGGCGACCGCTTCGCATGGAGCGCTCGACGCCTGGCCGCGCTCGTCGGCCCAGGCCTCGCTCACTCAACCGTGACGGATTTCGCCAGATTGCGCGGCTGATCGACGTCTTTGCCCATCACGACCGCCGTGTGATAGGCGAGCATCTGGATCGGGAGCGCGTAGACGATCGGCGCGACGACGGGGTCGACGTCGGGCATGACGAGCGTCGCGATGGTCTCCACGCCCGCCGCCGCCGCGCCCTTCGCGTCCGTGATGAGGATGATCCGGCCGCCCCGCGCGGCGACTTCCTGCATGTTGGAGATCGTCTTCTCGAACACATCGTCGTGCGGGGCGACGACGATCACCGGCACGCTCTCGTCGATGAGCGCGATCGGGCCGTGCTTGAGTTCGCCGGCGGCGTATCCCTCGGCGTGGATGTAGGAGATTTCCTTGAGCTTGAGCGCGCCTTCCAGAGCCATCGGAAACGACGTGCCGCGCCCGAGATAAAGCACGTCTCGCGCCTTGGAGAGTTCGCGCGCCAGTCGCTCGATCTCCGGCTCCCGCTTCATCGCCTCGTTCATCAGCGCCGGAACGCTCATCAGCGCCGAGACGAGCTGCCGCTCGCGGGCGACGTCGAGCTTGCCGCGCGCGCGGCCCGCCTGAAGCGCCAGCGCGAAGAGAACCGTCAGCTGGCAGGTGAAGGCCTTGGTCGAGGCGACGCCGATCTCGGGACCGGCGAGCGTCGGAGCGATCGCATGGCTCTCGCGGGCGATCGAGGAGGTCGGCACGTTGACGACGGACAGGATCGTCTGGCCGTTGTCGCGCGCGTAGCGCAGCGACGCGAGCGTGTCCGCCGTCTCGCCCGATTGCGAGACCACGATCATCAGCCCGTTCTCGTCGAGAGGCGCCTCGCGGTAACGAAATTCCGACGCGACGTCGATCTCGACGGGGATGCGCGCGAAACGCTCGAACCAGTACTTCGCCACAAGCCCGGCGTAATAAGCCGTTCCACAGGCCGAGATCGTGATGCGCGAGAGCTTCGTCCAGTCGATCCGTTCACCGCCGGGGAACGTGGTGACGCCGTCGGCCATATCGACGTAATGCGCGAGCGTGCGGGCGACGACCTCCGGCTGCTCGTGGATCTCCTTCGCCATGAAGTGCCGGAAGTTGCCCTTCTCGGCCATGAAGGTCCCGGTGTGAATTTGCTGACTGACGCGGACGACGTCGCGCCCCGCATCGTCGAGGATCCGAACGCCGGTCCGGGAAAGCACCGCGACGTCACCCTCTTCGAGATAGGTGATCTGGTCGGTGAACGGCGCCAACGCAAGCGCGTCCGAACCAAGGAACATCTCGCCCTCGCCGTGGCCGACCGCGAGCGGCGAGCCGCGGCGCGCGCCGATCAGGAGGTCGTCGCGCCCCTGGAACAGGATGACGAGCGCGAACGCGCCGCGCAGGCGCGGCAGGATCGTCGTCACGGCCGCGACGGGATCGAGCCCGCCCGCCATCGCGTGGCTGACGAGATGGGCGATGACCTCGGTGTCGGTCTCGGATTCGAACGCAGCGCCAGCCGTTTCGAGCTCGTCGCGGAACTCGCGGAAGTTCTCGATGATGCCGTTATGAACCACGGCGAGGCGTTCGGTGACGTGCGGATGCGCGTTCGACTCGGTCGGCCGTCCATGGGTCGCCCAGCGCGTGTGGCCGATGCCGATCACGCCGTCGAGCGGCCGGGTCTCGAGCCGCGACTCGAGGTTGCGCAGCTTGCCCTCGGCGCGGCGGCGCTCGATGCGCCCGTCGATCAACGTCGCGATGCCGGCGGAATCGTAACCGCGATATTCGAGGCGCTTGAGCGCGTCCACCATGCGTCCCGAGACGGCGCTGGTTCCGATGATGCCGACGATGCCGCACATGCCGCGCGTTCTCCCAGTTTTCCGGCCGGCGCGTCCAGAAGCGCCGGCGTATCCACGTCCGCCTCTACGAACCGGACTATCGCTAGCCGATCGCAGGCGGAGCGCGCCAATCAACTTATCTGACGGTTTGTTGCAGATTCGCTTCTATTTCTTCGCGTTTTTCTCGCGAAAGCCGATTGCCCAGTCCTTGATGACGATCTGGCGGCCCCGCGCCAGCCCGAGCGCGTCGGCGGGCACGTCCTGCGTCACGACGGAGCCGGAACCGACATACGCGCCGGCGCCGATGGTGACGGGCGCCACGAGCGAGCTGTTCGAACCGACGAAGGCCCCCTCCCCGATCACGGTGCGGTGCTTGGCGAAGCCGTCGTAATTGCAGGTGATCGTTCCCGCGCCGACATTCGCGCCGGCGCCGATATCGGCGTCGCCGATATAGGTGAGGTGATTGACCTTGGCGCCGTCCCCGAGGACCGATTTCTTCACTTCGACGAAATTCCCGACCTTCGACTTGCGGCCGAGTTCCGCGCCGGGGCGCAGACGAGCGAAGGGGCCGACCTCGGCGCGGGCGCCGATCCGCGCGGCCTCGATATGGGAGAATGCGTGGATGACGGCGCCCTCGTCGACCGTCACCCCGGTCGCGAAAAAGACGCTGGGCTCGACGACGACGTCGCGCGCGAGCTGCGTATCGAAACTGAAGTAAACGGTGTCAGGGTCAACGAGCGTCGCGCCCTCGCGCATGGCGCGCTCGCGCAATCGCCGCTGCATCGCCTGTTCTGCGGCGGCGAGCTGAACGCGGTCGTTGACGCCCTGCACGAGCGCCTCGGGCGCCCGGACGACGCGCGTCGGAAGATCGCGCTCGACAGCGAGGCCGACGACGTCCGTCAGATAATACTCGCCCTTCGCGTTGTCGGCGCCGACGCTCTCCATGAGCGAGAGCGCGTGCGCCCCGTCGAAGGCCATGAGACCGGCGTTGCAGAGCCGGATGCGCCGTTCGTCGTCGCTCGCGTCTTTCTCCTCGCGGATGGCGACGAGCCGGTCCCGCTCCAGGATCAGGCGACCGTAACCGTGCGGATCGGCGGCCTCGAAGCCCAGAGCGACGACCCCGGCGCCCTCCGCAAGGGGCTCTCGCAGCGCCGCGAAGGTCGCGGCGTCCACGAGCGGAGTGTCGGCGAAGGCGACGATGACGTCGTCGACGGGTTCTCGCGCCAGCGCCTCGCGGGCCGCCAGCGCCGCATGCGCGGTGCCCAGCCGTTCGCGCTGAATGAATATCTCCGCCTCCGGGGCGACCTTGCGGACGGCGCCGGCGACATCGTCGCGATCCGGGCCGACGACCACCGCGATACGCCCCGCTCCGGCTTCGCGGACGGCGGCGAGCACGTGCTCGACCATCGAACGTCCGGCGATGGCGTGAAGCACCTTCGGCAGGGACGATCGCATCCGCGTCCCCTCGCCCGCAGCGAGAACGATCGCGAGGCAGGAACGGGGATTGGCTGCGGGAACAGGATCGGGCAGGGAATCAGACATGGTTCGGTCCGTCTCGAAACGCTGAAACCGGTCGGCGGCGCGCGCAGCTATCCCGATTTCCGGGTGGTTCGCAATCACTTCATCCCGCAAGGGCCGTCACGCTCCCCTCGTGCTCCGGGCGTAAGGCCAATCGGCGAGGCGCGCCGGGCGGCCTTGAGCGCGGGCGGCCGACCGCATAGACCGGCTATGGACCCAGCGTCTTCCGGAGACCCCGCATGAACCAGGCCGCAAGCCCCGCGCGCAGAGCGCCGTTCCTGCGCGGAGTGATCGACGCCCTCTCGTTGCCGGCCTGGATCGTGGGCTTCGCCTTTCTCGGCGTCGGATCGCTGGCCGAAGGCGTCGGATTTCCGTTCGCGGCGGCGGTGCTGTCCACGATCCTGATCTGGGCCGGGCCCGCCCAGGTGATCTTCTACGGCGGGCTCGCAAGCGGAACGGCGCTCCCGGCGATCGCGATCGCGGTCGGTCTGTCATCGATCAGGCTGTTGCCGATGACGATGTCGCTCTTGCCCCTGATCCGCCGTCCCGGTCAGGGCGTGCTGATCCAGCTGCTCGTCGCCCACTACGTCGCGGTGATGGTCTGGATCGAGAACATGCGCCGCCTACCCTCGATCGAACCGGACGAGCGCGTCGGGTACTTCCTCGGCTTCGCCAACGCCTGCCTCTTCACCAGCGCCGCGCTGACCGGCGTCGGCTTCTACGCCGCCGCCGCCGTCGCGCCGCCCTTCGCGGCCGGACTGCTCTTCCTGACGCCGCTGTTCTTCGCGATTTCGCTGATCGCGGGGGCGCGGGGACGCCTCGAATGGTCGGCGCTGGCCCTCGGCGCGGTGTTGGCGCCGACCTTCGGCTACGTCGCCGGCAAGGACTTCGATCTCCTGCTCACCGGGCTCGTCGGCGGCACCGCCGCCTATCTCATCGGGAAGACGCGCCGATGACCGCTTTCGACGTCGCCATCGCGCCGCTCTGGCCTTACATCCTGCTGATCGTCGTCGGGTTTCTCCCGAGCGAAATCTGGCGCGCCCTCGCCGTGCTGCTGGCGCGCGGCCTGCGCGAGGATTCGGAAGTCATCACCTGGGTCCGAGCGGTCGCGACGACGCTGCTCGCGGGCGTCGTCGTCAAGCTTCTGGCGTCGCCCAGCGGCGCCCTCGTCATTGCGCCGGCGATCGTCCGCTTCGGCGCGGTCGCCGTTGGAGTCGTTACATTTTTTGCGGTCCGGCGGTCAGTCATCGCTGGCGTGCTCGCCGGCGAGTTCGCGTTGATCGCGGGCGCTTACCTTGCACTGCAAGAATAATTCGCAGTCCCCGCGACCCGGGTTGCCGAATTTTCGCCGCATGTGTTAGTTTATCTTGTGGATATTCAGGGGATAATTCTTCGGGGGTCGAGCGACAGCGAGGGAGGACGCCATGGACAATGTCGGATCCGATCGCCTGCAGGGCGGTCCCGCCGCGCCCAATCGCCCACGCGCCATCCTCACCCGTCGAGAGCGTCTTGAACGCTGGGCGACCCTCCTCGAACGCTGCGCGCCCGACGAGCGTCTCTCGCCGATCGATATCGCCTACAGCGATCGCGTCTTGCGCGCCCAAGGCTATGCGAGTCCGGGCCTGTCCGACGCCTCCGCCTTCTTCGGCCTCGATCACGTGGTGATCAACAGTCTGGCGCAGCCCGTCGCCGGAGCGGAAGCCAAGCTGGTCGCGCGGCGTCTGCGACGGTTCGCCGCGCGCAACGACCGCACCATGCTCGCGGCGGGCCTGGCTGCGGCCAGCGTCGTGAGCGTGCCTTTCCTGGCCTATATCTTCGCCTGACGCCGACGCGCAGGGCGCCTCGAACTGGGCGCCTCGGACTGGGCGCCTCGGACTTGCCAGATCGGTCCGATCCGTTTCGTCTGGAGGCGCCGCGTCGACCGACGTCCCGATTCCCGAGCGCGCGGCCAGCGAAGGAGGCCGCGTCTTGGAAGCCCTGTTCATCGGCCAGACCTATATCGACGTCACGTTTCTGGCGGATTCAATTCCGACCGGTGACGAGAAGGCTGTGGCGCGGGACTATGCGATTTCGTTCGGCGGCAACGCCGTCACCGCCGCCTTCGCCTGCGCCCGTCTCGGCGTCGCGCCCGACCTGCTCACCTCGGTCGCGGACGATTGGCTCGGCCGCATGTTCATCGACATGGCCGCGAAATACGGGATCAGCATCCATCACCGGAAGGTGCGGGAATCGTCACTGTCCTTCATCATGCCGCGGGAGGGGCGCCGCGCGATCGTGCGTTGTCGCGACGACGAGTATCTCCATCCGTTTCCGCCGCTCAATCTGCAGAGCTGCCGCGCGCTCCATCTCGACGGACACCAGCCCGACGCGGCCCTGCACTACGCGCGCACCTGTCGCGAGGCCGGCGTCTTCACCTCCCTCGACGGCGGCGGCCTGCGCAGCAACACGCACGAGCTTCTCGCCTTCGTCGACGTGGCGGTGGTCGCCGAGCGTCTGTGCGAGCAGATGCAACTCACGCCCGCCCAGATGCTCGCCTATCTCAAAACGCGCGGCGTCAGCATCGGCGGCGTGACGCTCGGAGAGCGCGGCATGGTCTGGTACGACGAGACCGGCGCGCAGCATCACATGCCAGCGCTCGCCGTGCCCCCCGACGACGTCATCGACACGAACGGCGCCGGAGACATCTTCCACGGGGCGTATGTGTTCGCCGCGCTTTCCAATCCGGAGGGCACGTGGGCCGAGCATTTCGCCTTTGCTCGGGCCGCCTCGGCGCACGCCGTCCAGCGCCTCGGAAACGAGGCGAGCCTGCCGACGCTGTCCGACATCGCCGCCACGAACGCCCGGTTTCCCGTGCGAGAGCGCGAACAGTGAACGGGCCGTGTTGCGGATGACCGCGTCTGTTTTCTAACTTATATCGATCGTGCGAAAAGCGCCGCAGCTCCATGCACCGGGAGGCCCCGAACCAATGACCGATCCCCGTCTTCGCTACCTCGCGGAGCTCGAGAAGAAGATCCTCTGGCTCTCCACCTGGACGATCCACAACGCCAATCATCTCCGCGAGAACGTGGACGGGCTCAAGGTCGGCGGCCACCAGGCGTCATCCGCCTCGCTCGCGACGATCATGACGGCGCTCTACATGGCGGCCCTCAGGCCCGAGGACCGGGTCGCCGTGAAGCCGCACGCGAGCCCGATCTATCACGCGATCCAGTACCTCTTCGGCAAGCAGACGCGCGAGAAGCTGGAGAATTTCAGAGGCTACAAGGGCGCGCAATCTTATCCCTCGCGCACGAAGGATATCGACGACGTCGACTTCTCGACGGGCTCCGTCGGCCTCGGCGTGGCGCAGACGCTGTTCGCCAGCATCGTGCAGGACTACGTCAAGGCGCACGGCTGGGCGAAGGATCGCCGCGAGGGCCGCATGATCGCGCTCGTCGGCGACGCCGAGATGGACGAGGGCAACATCTTCGAAGCCTTGCTCGAAGGCTGGAAGCAGGGTGTGCGCAACACCTGGTGGATCGTCGACTACAACCGCCAGAGCCTCGACGCCGTGATCCGCGAAGGCCTCTACGCCCGCTTCGAGGCGATCTTCCGCGCCTTCGGCTGGGACGTCGTCACGCTGAAATACGGCTCGCTTCTCGAAGGCGCCTTCCTCGAACCGGGCGGCGACAAGCTGCGCGCCTGGATCGACAGCTGCCCCAACCAGCTCTATTCGGCGCTGACCTTTCAAGGCGGCGCGGCGTGGCGCAAGCGGCTGCTCGACGATCTCGGCGATCAGGGCCCCCTCACCCGCCTGGTCGAGGCGCGCTCCGATGAAGAGCTCGGCCGCCTGATGACGAACCTCGCGGGCCATGACCTGCCGACCCTGCTCGAAGCCTTCGAGGGCATCGACCACGATCGGCCCGTCGTCTTCCTCGCCTATACGATCAAGGGCTTCGGCCTGCCGCTCGCCGGTCACAAGGACAACCATTCGGGCCTCCTGACGCCCGCGCAGTTCGAGGAATTCCGCCAGCGCGCCAAGGTTCGTCCGGGCCACGAATGGGAGAAGTTCGAGGGCCTCGACATCGACGCCGACGAGTTGCAGGCGTTCCTCGACCGCGTTCCCTTCCGATCCAGGGGCGAGCGCCAGTTGACGTCTCCGATGATCCCGGTTCCGGCGGAGTTGACCACGCCCCGGCAGACGACGCTCTCGACGCAGCAGGGTTTTGGACTGCTCCTCAACGAGCTGGCGCGCTCGGACGAGCCGCTCGCCGATCGGATCGTGACCACCTCGCCCGACGTCACCGTCTCGACCAATCTCGGCGGCTGGGTGAACCGGCGCGGCCTCTTCGCCCGCCAGAGCCTGGCGGACACCTTCAAGGCCGAGCGCATTCCTTCCACCTTCTCGTGGGAGTTCAAGCCCGAGGGACAGCATATCGAGCTCGGCATCGCCGAGATGAACCTGTTCATCCAGCTGTCCGCGCTGGGGCTGTCGCATTCGCTTTTCGGCGAGCGCCTGATCCCGATCGGCACGCTCTACGACCCGTTCATCTCGCGCGGCCTCGATGCGCTCAATTACGCCTGTTATCAGGACGCCCGGTTCATCCTCGCCGCCACGCCTTCCGGCGTGACGCTGGCGCCGGAGGGAGGCGCGCACCAGTCGATCGCCACCCCTCTCATCGGCATGTCGCAGGACGGCCTCGCAGCCTTCGAGCCGGCCTATATCGACGAGTTGTCGACCATCCTGCGCTTCGCCTTCGAATACGTGCAGCGCGACGGCTCCGGCGAACCGGACGAGCGGACCTGGCTGCGCGACGAGACCGGCGGCTCGATCTATCTTCGGCTGTCGACGCGGGCGCTGGAGCAACCCAACCGCGCGATGACGCCGGAGCTGGCTCAAGGGATCGTAGACGGCGCCTACTGGCTGCGCGAACCCGGCCCGAACGCGCAGGTGGTCGTCGCCTATACCGGCGCGGTCGCGCCGGAGGCGATCGAGGCGATCGGCCTGATGGGAGAGGATCGCCGCGACGTCGGCCTTCTCGCGATCACCTCGGCCGACCGCCTGAACGCGGGCTGGACCGCCGCCCAGCGCGCTCGCGAGCGCGGGCTCGTCCACGCTCGCAGCCACATCGAGCGCCTGCTCGAGCGCCTGCCGCGCCATTGCGGCATCGTGACCGTCGTCGACGGCCACCCGGCGACGCTCGGCTGGCTCGGCGCCGTCCACGGCCACCGCACGCGCTCGCTCGGCGTCGAGCATTTCGGCCAGACCGGAACGCTTCAGGACCTGTATCGCCACTACGGCATCGACGCTCAGGGCATCGCGAGCGCGGCGCAGATGATCGCGCCGGGCCGCCCGATCCGGCACCTCAAGGCGCTTTGAACGGAACCTACGCGGCGCCCTCTCCAGCCCTGAGGGCGCCGCGCAGCTCCGCGATCTCGGCCCGCAGCCGGCGGATATCGTCTGCGAGGTTGTCGCGCGATTCCTGAGCCGCGGCCCGGGCGGCGTCCTCTTCAGCCTTCAGCTCCGCCTTTTCCTCCTGCACGGCCTCCTCGTGCTCGCTCTGCATCGCGTTGACCACGATGCCTATGAACAGGTTGAGCATCGTGAAGGTGGTGCAGAGAATGAAGGGCACGAAGAACGCCCAGGCGTACGGATAGACCTCCATCACCGGCCGCACGATGCCCATCGACCAGCTTTCCAGCGTCATGACCTGGAACAGCGTGTATGCCGAGGCCGGGATGTGGCCGAACCATTCCGGGAAGGACTGCCCGAACAGTTTCGTCGCCATGACGGCGAAGACGTAGAAGAGCAGCCCGAGCAACAGCACGATCGAGCCCATGCCCGGAAGCGCGCCCACGAGCGCGCCGACCACCCGCTTGAGCGAGGGCACGATCGTGATCATGCGCAGGACGCGCAGAACGCGCAGCGCGCGCAGGACCGAGAACGTCGTCGTGGCCGGCGCCAGCGCGACCGCGACCACGGCGAAATCGAAGATGTTCCAGGCGCTGCGGAAGAACCCCAGACGGTAGACCGCCAGCCTCAACCCGATTTCGACGACGAAGACAGCAAGGATCGCCCGATCGAGGACCATCAGCAGCCCACCGAAATTCTCCATCGCCCACGCGCTGGTCTCCAGACCGAGCGTTATGGCGTTGACGATGATCAACGTCATGATGACGCGCTCGAGCATGCGCGACTCGACGAACGCCCTGATCCGTTCCACTTGCGTCCACTCCGCTTGCGATTCGCGCGGCGATCCGCGCACACGCGAACGAAGTGCGTTCGCCGCGCCGCCTCGTCAAGCGTTCCACCGATACGCGGTGGCTTCCGCCGCTTTACGGTTGACCGCCAGATCGCAAGGGCCTATTTCGAGCGCGGTTAGAGCGCGTAGCTCAGTTGGTAGAGCAACTGACTTTTAATCAGTGGGTCCAGGGTTCGAATCCCTGCGCGCTCACCACCGGTTGCGGCGAGCGAATCGCGATGCTGCATACTGTCTACAATCCCATATTCCGCAGTTGTCAGAATCCATACAATCTGCGAGTAAGCACGGAACAAAGCGCGCCTCGGCATCCGGAGTTTCGATGACAACGACAGCCGACACCTTGAAGCCCCTGTTGTGGCAACCGGAAAATCTGGTTCGAGCGATAGAAGCCGCCGGTGTCACGCTCTGGTCCTGGAACGTCGACACCGATGCGCTCGCGATGAACGACGCCGCTTATGATCTATGGGGAGTGCCCCGCGGTATCGACGTCAATTTCGAGGATCTCTCCGCGCACATTCACCCGGCCGATCGCGACAGGGTCCGTGCGGCGTTCAACGCCACCCGCGCAATGATCGGACCGTACGAGATCGATTTCCGGATCATGATCGGCGACGAGCTCAAATGGATCTCTGCGCGCGGTCAAGGCGATGATGTTGGAATGGTCAGGCGGATCATGTTCGGCATCTTCATCGACGTGACTGGTCGCAAGCAGGCCGAGGAAGGACGCGAGCTTCTGGCTGGCGAAATGAGCCATCGGGTCAAAAATCTGCTGGCGATCGCCTCCGGCCTGACCGCGATCACGTCGCGCTCGGCCAAGACCACGTCCGACATGGCCCATGAACTTACCTTGAGGCTGACGGCTCTGGGTCGAGCGCATGATCTCGTGCGCCCCGTGCCGGGACAGAACAAGGGCGCCTCGGCGCTCCTTGGCGATCTGCTGTCGGTGCTCCTGGCGCCCTACGACGATCTTGGCGCGTTCAGCGGGCGAATCAGGGTTTCCGTGCCTCGAATGCGCGTCGGCGACGCGGCGACGACCGTACTCGCCCTCGTCGTGCATGAACTGGCGACCAATTCCCTGAAGTACGGCGCCTTGTCGGTCGATACCGGCACTCTCGACGTTTCATCGTCAGCGCAGGACGAGGCGGTCACCATAGTCTGGACCGAGAGCGGCGGCCCCACGCCCCAGGCGCCTACGGGCAAGCGAGGCTACGGGAGCAAACTCGTCGAGCGTAGCGTGACCGGTCATTTGCGCGGCTCGATCGAATACGATTGGGCTCCCGACGGCCTCGTCGTCAAATTGAGGGTCGACCCGTCACGCCTCGAAGCGTGACCGGCGATGCCCGCGCCCTGCGGCTCGAAATCCCCGCCGACGCCTGCGAGATCGCGCCGACCGGCGTCGCGGAGGCCTGCCCGGCCGTCGCCCCGTCGCACAAGTTCGAGATTATCCCGGATTATGCGAACCCCGATATTCCCGCCCTCGAAGCGTTCCTCGCTGCGAACGGCGTCGGCGTCGCCGGGATCGAGGTGATCGAGAACGCGCAAGGCGAGCGCTTCGTCTACGACGTCAACACCAACACGAACTACATCAGCGAAGCGGAGGCGCGCGCCGGCGTCTTCGGCATGCGCGCGATCGCCCGGCATCTGCACGCGCTGTTGCTCGACGGCGCGCAGCAGGACCGCGCCGCCGCCGAGTGAAGTGACCGATCAAAGCGCGTAGCGCGTGAATTCCTGGTTGAGGGCTGGCAGGGGCGCGATGTCGAAGATGTTGCGTCCCGGCTGCATGACGAACATCGCCACAGTCGCCGTCATCACGCCGGCGACGTTCGGCCGGGGCGGACGACAGACCGACCAAGGCGTGAACCGGTCGTCGAACAGCGCCTGCTTGACATGATCCGTGGTGATCGCGCCGGGGCCTATGGGCAGGAGTTCGCGCACGCGGATGTCGCGATACAGCGTGTCGGGCATGTTGGCGACGCCCTTGTCACGCAGCTTGGCGAGCGCCGCAGGCGCGATCCAGTGATTGGCGTGGACGATGACGCCGTCGCGCGCATGCACCTGGAAAGTCTCGTCGGGAGCGCATTCGAAGTTGATGGCGATCCCCGAGGCGTGGCTGACGATCATGTTGCTCGAAGCGGATTTCGGCGTGACGTAGACCGTGCGCATGGCGAGCGCGGGATGCTCGCTTTCGAGCGCCTTGCGCCGGATCAGCGCGAGAGGCACGCCGATCTGCGTGTAGTCGCGGTCCGATTCCAGATAATTACCGGTGATCGCGACGCCCGCGGCGTTGAAGCCCGTGCGCGCGAGCGCCCCGGCCTCGGTGAAGGTGAGAATGTCCGGGCCGTCGTTGCGGCGGATGCGCAAGACGATCGAGCTCTCGAGGCAATCGCGCTTCCAGTCCCAGTTCTGCGCGTGGATGAGCGCGCCGTCGGCGCTCGCCCCGGGCAGGACGACGAGCGCCGTGCATCCGTCGGGATCGGCCGAAGCGGCCTGCCGGCGCTCGGCGAGCTTGAGCACCTCGGTGCGGGCGTTGATGAGGACGATCTCCTCGAATGATACATCGGCCCCCTCGGCGATCCCGCGCATCTCCTCGACATAGGCCGGATCGAAGCCCTCGACGACGGGCAGGAACGCCTCCACCGCCGCGCGCAGCCCGGCCGCGTCGAGGTCGAGCGTCTTCAATTGCGCTACGTAGTGACTGATGCCCACCAGGATGCGCTCTCGCGCCTGGCGTCCGTGCATGACGCCGCGCTCGTGAGGGGAGCCGGATACGTCGACGAGCGGAAACGGGGCGATCATCGTGAGGACTCCAGAGAAAAATGTTCGCCGAGGCTGGCGATCGTGAGTGCGAGCGCCTTGGCTCGCGGAGCCAGCGACGCAACCTCCATGTATTCATCCTCGCTGTGATAGCGCCCGCCGACGGGCCCGAGGCCACAGAGCGTGGGGGCTCCGACTGCGGCGGTGAAGCTGGAGTCGGCAGCGCCGGCCGTCAACACGCCGCGCGTCTCGAACCCGGCCTGCGCGGCGCTCCGGCGATACAGGTCGGCGAGAGCGCTGGAGACGGGAGTCTCGTTCATCGGGGGAAACTCGCCGAAAATCTCGAACCGCGCGGTCGTACCCGGCGCGTCGCAGCCCTCGACGATGCTCGCGAGCTCGCCGAGGAGCCGCGCGCGGTCGGCGGGTTCGTAGTAGCGCAGATCGACCCGCGCGCTCGCGTTCGCCGCGACAGTGTTGACCGATTGCCCGCCGGCGATCTGCCCGACGTTCACGGTCACGAGATCGTCGCGCCGCGTCAGCCCGTAGAGCGCCGTGATCTTGCGCGCGAGCGCCTCGACGGCGCTGCGGCCGTCGTCGAAATTCACGCCGGAATGCGCCGAACGGCCCTCGACCACGATCTCGATGAAGATGCAGCCTCGGCGCGCCACCACGAAATCGCCGTTGGCGCGCGCGGATTCTGCGTTGAAGACCGCCAGCGCCCCGCGGGCTTCCGCCTCGATGTACGGGCGCGAGGCGGGCGAGCCGATCTCCTCGTCGCCGGTGACCAGCCCCACGAGAGGAGCCGGCGCGCCGCCGAAACGGGCGAACGCCGCGAGGACGAAACAATTGACGACGAGCCCCGCCTTCATGTCGGCGACGCCGGGACCATGGGCGCGTCCGTCGCGGATCGTGAAGGGCCGGCGCGCCGCGTCGCCGGTGGGGAAGACCGTGTCGCGATGGCCGAGGATCAGGATCGGGCGCCCTCCCCGTCCGCCGGGCGCCTCGACGCGCAGGATGTCTCCGTGCGCCTGGAGAGGTATCGTCGAGACCGGGAGCGCATTTGCGCGGAAGAAGGCGCTGATCGCATCGCCGCAGCGATCGATCCCGGCCTTGTCGTAGCTGTTGCTGTCGATGTTGACGATGGACCCGAGGAGTTCGACCATCGCATCGTCTTGAGAATCGAGCCAACCGAGGATCTGTTCGTCCACGGCGCGCGCCGTCGCGGCTTCCATCGAGGTTCCTTCAGGGGGAGAGGTCATCCTACGAAGGTCGGTCTTCCCGATCCTCCAAGTCGACGCGATAAGGTTGGCAGTAGTATCGAATTGCGATACCTTGTCTCATTAATTTTATGATGTCATCGGAGTTTCGCCTTGTCAAACAGCCCCGACGATTCCGCCGTCTCACCCCGCCCGCGCCGCGCGCCGAAAGACGCGACGTCCCCCGAAGTGTCGGCCAGCGCCCAGATCGCGGCGCCTCGCGAGCCCGGAGTAGGCAGCGTCAAATCGCTGATGAAGGCGATCGTCGTCCTCGAGGCGTTCTGCAGCCATGATCGCTATCTCAGCCTGAGCGACCTCGTCGCCATCACGGGATTCGACAAGAGCTCCGCGCAGCGCTGCACGCGCACGCTGAAGGAGCTGGGCTATCTTGAACAGCATCCGAAGACGCGTCGATACGCGATCGGACGGCGCGTGCTCGATCTGTCCTTCGCCTATCTTCATTCCAACCCCCTGATCGTGCGCGCCGCGCCCATCATGGTCGACCTGCGTCAGTCCGCGCGTGAACGCGTGGACCTCTCGATTCTCGACGGCCCCGACCTGATCTACGTCTACCGCCTTCAGTCGAAGCGCGAAGCGCTGTCGGCGGCGCTCGTGGGCAAGCGCGTGCCGATCTACTCCTCGGCGGGGGGGCGCGCGCTGTTGGCCTGCCTGTCCGACGAGGAGGCCATGACGATCCTCGACGGCAGCGACCGGCGACAGCGAACGCCGACCACCCTCACCGATCCCGAGACTATCCTCGCCGAAGTCCGGCGGGCGCGCACCAAGGGCTATGCGTTGCAGGTCGGCGAGTGGAGGCCCGGCGAAATCGTCGTCGCCTCTGCGGTTACCGATCACGAGGGACGGCCGGTCGGCGCCCTTCATATCGCCGGCTCGACGACTGAATGGTCGCCCGAAGACTTCGAGCGGCGCATGGGACCGCTCGTCGCGGCCGCCGCCGGCGAGATCAACCACGTCTGACCTCGCGCCGAAGGATCACGTTTGACATGACGACGCGTCTCCGCCATCTTCAAGTCGCAAAATAACACGTAGTATCGTATTGCGATACAGATCGAGGCCGGGCAAGAACGACGAGACCGTCGTCGGCGCCTCCGGGATCTGATGGCGGTCGAAACACGACAATCGAGGGGAAGAGGGACCGGCGATGAAAGCCATGAACATTCTGAAGGCGGCAATTGCGGCATCGGCGATCGCGCTCGGCGCGCAGACGGCCGTTGCGCAAAGCGCGGACAATTATCCGGAGCGGGCCGTGACGGTCGTCGTTCCGTTCGAGGCGGGCGGCGGCACGGACAACCTGATGCGTCTCGTCGTTCCGCACATGAGCGAGAAGCTCGGCAACGAATTCGTCATTGAGAACCGCGGCGGCGGCGGCTCGGCGGTGGGCTCGGTCTACGCCATCTCGCAGGGCGGCGACGGCTACACGCTGCTCATGCATTCCTCGTCGGCCGCGATCAATCTCGCGCTCTACGGCAGCCTCCCCTACGACCTGTTCGAAGACCTGAAGCCGATCAGCCTTCTGGCTTCCGGCCCGGTCGTCCTCGTCGCGCATCCGTCGGTCGGAGTTTCGACGCTCGACGAACTGCTCGAAAGGGCCAAGGCCGCGCCCGGCACGATCAACTTCGCCACGGGCGGCAACGGCTCCCCGCCGCATCTGGCGCTCGAACTCATGATGAGCGTCACCGACACGCAGTTCGTGCCGGTTCACTATCGCGGCGCCGGGCCCGCCACGACCGACGTTCTCGGCGGTCACGTCGGCTTGATGTTCTCGGGCGTCAGCCAGTCGCGCGAGCATATCGAGGCCGGTCGGTTGATCCCGATCGCGATCACGGGCGCAGAGCGTAACAAGGCGCTTCCGGACGTCCCGACCATGGCCGAGCTCGGTTACGCCGACGTCTCGGAAGCCGGCACGTACTGGGGTCTTCTCGCGCCGAAGGGCACTCCCGACGCCATCGTCGACAAGGTGAGCGGAGCCCTTCAGGAGATCATGAAGCTCGACGCCGTGGCCGAGCGCATCGAGCCCCTCGGTTTCGTTGGTATCGGCTCTACTGCGGATGAATACGCCGCTCACATCCGGGGCGAAGCGGATCGCTGGATCCGGGTCGTCGAGGAAGCCGAAATCAAGGCGGAATAAGAACAACAGTATATCTGATCGACTGCGGCGGGCGTCCATCAAGGCGCTCGCCGTTTTTCTTTGGCGATGACGAGCGGCCTCGGCCGGGTCGCCGAGACCATCTCAGGTCAGGGCGGCGAGGCGATCGCGCTCACCGCCGGTATCGGGGATGAAGACGCCGTGCGACGCGCCGGCGAAGCGTGCGTCTCGGTCATTGGTCGTTGGACGCGCTGCTCAATTGCGCCGGCTTCTCCGACCAGACCCACAGCCACGTCACCCACGTCGAGATCGCTCTCTACGATAAGGCGATGCAGGGGGGCGACACGCGCTCGCGGGCGCGGGCTCTGTCGGGAGCGCATGTGCGCGAGAGCATCCGCGGCGAGGCCATCTGCTCCGGACGCGTCCTGTCAGACCACGTCGTGCGCTCCATCGGCGCGCCGGGCCCTGTCGCCAAAAGGCAGGACGCAACGGGCCGTGAAGAAAAATTCCGTGCCGGTGGGTCGCCTGGAGGACATCGCGGCGATCGCGGTGTTTCTCACAGGCGACGAGTCGTGGATGATCACGGTCGCGAGCATCCCCACGGACGGGGGATGCTCGACCTGATCGGCCTCAGGCCGGAAACCGCTTGCGCAAGAATTCGAGCGCGACGTCCGCGCAGGCGTCCGGCATCGAATCCATCATGTTGTGAGCGGCGCCCGGGAAATTGCGCACCGTCACGTCGCGGATCTGGGTTCGCATGGCGTCGTAATTGCGGACGCCCGTCTCCTCCTCCTTGCCGGGAATGACGACGAGCACCGGACAGGTGATCTTCGGCAGATCAGGCGCGGTGTCGACCGTCGTCATCAGCGGAATGAAGCGGGCGATGAAGCCGATGTTGTTATTCTCCACCTCGTCGAGGAAGAAGTTGACGAGGCCGGGATCCGTATCCGCGTCGAAGCGGTACGAGATCGTATCCGTCAGGAACGGCCGCAGGCCCTCTCGCTGGACGCGCGGGATCCAGGTGACGGCGTTCGTTCCCTTCAGGCCCGTCGTGGAGCCGAAGAGCAGCAGGCTCTTGATCCGGTCGGGATGGGTGAAGGCCATGTTCTGGGCGACGTACCCGCCCGCCGAATTACCGAGCAGGTGCGCCTGCTCGAGACCCAGCGCGTCGAACAGTTCCTTCACGTCCTCGACGAGGCGCGGCATGTCGAGATTGGAATCCGCCCCCGGGACCTCGCTCTCGCCATGTCCGCGCAGATCCATCCGCACGACCTTGAAATGACGCGCGAGCGTCGGGACGAGCGAATAGAACCGCCGGGCGCTCGACATCGCCGAATGCAGCATGATGAGCGTGTCGGCCTCGCGCCACGGATCGGTGAAGTCGTCGACGACATAGTGGATCGAAAGGCCGTCGCTCGTCGTGAAAGTCGCGTGTTCGCTCATGGTGTTTCACTCTTCTTCTTGTCAGACGGCCTCCTCCTGGAGAGCCTTGTCCTTGGTTTTTCGGATGGAGGGGATCACCATCGCGACGATGAAGACCACCGTCAGGATGAAGAAGGCCGCGCTGATCGGACGGGTGAAGAAGATCGTCGGATCGCCGTGCGAAATGACGAGCGCGCGGCGGAAATTCTCCTCGAGCATCGGCCCGAGAACGAGGCCGAGGATCAACGGCGCAGGCTCGAGTTCGAGCTTGATGAAGAGGTAGCCGACGAAGCCGAAGAACGCCGCCAGTCCGACGTCGGTGACGCTGTTGTTGACGCTGTAGATGCCGACGCACGAGAACATCAGGATCGCCGGATACATCACCCGGTAGGGCACCTTGAGCAGCAGAACCCAGAAGCGGATCAGCGGCAGGTTGAGAATGACGAGGATGATGTTGCCGATCGCCATGCTCACGATCAGCCCCCAGAACAGATCCGGGTGTTTGGTCATGACGCTCGGCCCCGGCGAGATGCCGTGGATCATGAGCGCGCCGAGCATCAGGGCCATGGTGCCGCTGCCGGGTATGCCGAGCGTCAGCGTCGGAATGAAGGACGCCTGCGCCGCCGCGTTGTTGGCGGCTTCGGGCGCCGCGACGCCCTGGATGACGCCCGTGCCGAACCGCTCGGGGTGCTTGCTGACGCGCTTCTCGAAGACATAGGCCGCGAACGCCGCCGTCGCGACGCCCGCGCCGGGCAGGAGGCCGAAGAACGAGCCGATCGCCGTGCCGCGCGCGATCGCGCCGCGGGAATCGCGCATGTCCTGCCGCGTCGGCATGATGCTCTTCACCTCGATGTTCGCGACGGACCGGTCATGTCCGCGCCCGAGCATCGCGATGATCTCGGCGAAGGCGAAGAGCCCCATCGCGACGATGGCGAAATCGATCCCGTCCATGAGGAACAGCTGGCCGAACGTGAAGCGCGTGTAGCCGGACGAGACGTCGATGCCGATCATGCCGATCATGACGCCCAGAAGCGCCATCAATCCGCCCTTGAGCGGCGAGCCCCGCGCAAGCGCCGCCGCGCCGCACAAAGCCATCAGGATCAGGGCGAAATACTCGGGAGCGGAAAAGCGCAGCGCGAATTCGGCGAGTTCGGGAGCGAGGATCGCGGTCAGCGCGACGCCGAAGAAGCCGGCGATCAGCGAGCCGATCGCGGCGATGGCGAGCGCGGGTCCCGCGCGCCCCTGCCGCGCCATCTGGTAGCCGTCGAGGCAGGTGATGACGGAGGACGGTTCGCCCGGCAGGTTGACGAGGATCGCCGTCGTGGAGCCCCCGTATTGCGCCCCGTAATAGATGCCCGCCAGCATGATCAGCGCGCCCTCGGGGGGCAGGCCGTAGGTGAGCGGCAGCAGCACCGCGATCGTCACGATCGGCCCGACGCCCGGCAGAATGCCGATCATCGTGCCCAGCGTGACGCCGGTCAGGCAGTAGAGCAGGTTGTCGAAAGATAGCGCGACGCTGAGGCCCAGGCCGAGATTGGAGAAAATGTCCATTACCAGAAACCCACTCGCAGCGGCAGATTGAGACCGTAGATGAAGATTGCGTAGGCCACCGCGTTGAGCGCGACGACGAGCCCTGCGAGTTCGAGTTTTGAGCCCATCGGTTCGGAAAAGCGCGCGATGAGCGTCATCGCCGTCACCGCGGGTATCAGACCGAAGCGCCCGATGGTCAGGGCGAAGACCGCGACGCCCGCGAGCACGCAGAAGAGCGGCCGCCAGGGAATGGCTCCGAACCGCTCGGCGCCCCCTCCCCGCATCAATCCGGCGACGGTGACGGCGAGACCGAGCGCCACGATCATCGCGGCGACCAGAATCGGAAAGTATCCGGGCCCCATGCGCATCGCCGTTCCGAGCGGGTAGCCGGACGCGATGGCGATCGCGCCGGCGCCGAGGCCCACGAAGAGCAGCCCGGCGATGACGTCACGGTTGAAGATGGAACGAGGCGACTGCATCAGCCGAATTCCTTGGGGAAGCGGCGCCGGAAGAACGCGAGGGCGTCGGCGGCGCAACGCTCCGGCACGCCGTCGCAGATATTGTGCGGCAGGCCGGTGTAAACGATCGCTTCGATATCGGGCATCGTGCGCTTCATCACCTCGTAATTCTCCAGCCCGCCGACCGTCTCCGAACCCGGGATGACGACCAGCGTCGGACAGGCGATGCGATGCACCTGATCGCCCCAATCCTGCGTCGCCATGTAGCTCACGAAGCGTCCGATCCAGGCCGTGTCGTTCTTGGCCGCTTCGTCGAGGAACCATTCGACGAGGCCCGGATCGACAGCGTCGAGGTCGAGCCGGTCGCTGATCGTGTCCTTGAGGAAGCCGCGTAGGCCCTCGCGCTGGATGCGCGGGATCCAGCCGCTCGCGTGGCTGTTGCGCAGTCCCGGGGGCGCGGCGAACAGCGCGAGGCTGCGCACCGTCTCGGGAGCGGTGAGCGCGAGGTTCTGGGCGATGTAGCCGCCGGCGGAGTTGCCGATGAAATGCGCCGACGGGCAGTCGATCTCCGTGAGCAGCTCGCGTACGTCCTGCACGAGCCGCGCCATGTCGAGAACGGAATCGTCGCCCGGAACCTGCGACTGCCCATGGCCGCGCAGATCCACGCGCACGACGCGCGCATGGGGAAGCAGCGGCGGAACCATCGCGAAGAACCGGCCGGAATGGCCCATCGCGGAATGCAGCATCACGATCGTGGGCGTCTCGCCCCACGGCCTTGCGAAGTGGTCGACGTCATAGGCGAGGGAGACGCCGTCGCTGGTCTTGAAGGTCTTCATCACGTCGTTCATTCCTGCGTGTCGGCCCGGGTCCGGGCGAGAAAAATCTCCGCCGCCTGCTCCATCGTCACGAAGCGCGCGCCGCGCTCTGCGAGCGTCTCGATCAGCCGCTCGAGCATCATCATGCGATGCCCGCGCCCGATGACGAAGGGGTGGAAAGTATAGGTGAGCACGCCCCATTCCTCGGTCCGCGCCATGTAGTCGAAATCGGCGATGAAATTTTCGAGGACGAGATTGGCGTTCGCGAGCCCCGGCGCGAGGCTGTTGGGCATGCGCAGATATTCGAAGTGCGGGAAATCGTCGAGCGACCAGCTGATCGGCATTTCGACGAGCGCCGTCGTTTCGCCGAAACGGATCGGCTCTTCGTCGCTCACGACGTCGCCGGCGCGCGCGAAATAGGGCGAATGATCGTGCCCCATCATGCTGCTGTCGTAGAGAAACCCGTGCTTGATGAGCAACTGGATGGTGACTGGGCTCAGATCCCATGAGGGCGAGCGGTAGCCGCGCGGCGCCCTGCCCGCGATCTCGGCGATCGCCTCGCTCGCCCGCACGAGACCGCGCTCCTCGGCCTCCGGCGCAAGATCGGCGGGGGGGATATGAGTCCAGCCATGATTGCCGAGCTCGTGCCCCTCGGCGACCAGGCGGCGGCAGATCTCGGGATACGTCTTCACCACGACGCCCGGCGTGAACCAGGACGAGCGGATGTTCCACTTCGCCAGAAGATCGAGAATTCGCGGCGCCGCCACGGCTCCGAATTCGCCGCGTGAAACGGGCGTGGGAGTCTTGAGGCCCCGCGCCACCATTCCGGACATGGCGTCGAAGTCGAATGACAGGCAAACGTTCAAATCGCGCATGCGATCCCCACCCTCATGCGATCCCCATTCGGCGGCCATCCGCTCCGTATCGAATTGCGATACGGAATATCATTATTGATGGCAGACTAGTCATTGGGCTATCAAAGTCAAATCACCGGCGACCATAACGCCCCGGCGCCGTCGCGCGCCGCAGCAGGTGAAGTCAGGGGGAACCATGCAGACTTATCCCGTGGTTACGCGCAGTCTCCGGCGGGATGGAGACGCCCGTTTCCGGCTCCCTCGCCCGTCATGGCCGGGCGGCGCTCGCTGCGTCGTCGTGATGACCATCGATTTCGACGGCCCCTCCCACGACGTCGGACAGGGATTCGCGCCGCTCGGCGCGCGCTCAACGGGCCGCTATTCCGCGCGCGCCGGCGCGCCGCGCCATCTCGACATGCTGGACAGGCTCGGCATGAAGGCGACGTTCTTCGTCCCCGGCTTCGACGCGGAATGCTATCCCGAGACGATCCGCGAGATCGCATCGCGCGGCCACGAGATCGGCGCACACGGCTATCTGCACGAGCGCACGCTGTTTCCCCCCGAGGAGGAGGAGCGCCGCCTGACCCTGACGCACGAGATCCTCACCGACCTCATGGGCCGCCCCCCGGTCGGATGGCGCTCGCCCTCGGGCCAGAAGACCTACACGACGCTGCGCGTCCTCTCCGCGCTCGGCTACCGCTACGATTGCAGCGACAAGGATTTCGACGCCCCCTACATGCTCGATCTCGGCGAGGGCGGCGCGCCGATGGTCGAGGTCGCCAACAACACGTTCAGCCTCGACGACCATCCCTGGTACCATTACTCGATGACGCCGGTCTCCGAGGTCGAGGAGGTCTGGCGGCGGGAATTCGACGCGATCTACGCCGAGCAGGGCTATTTCCTGCTGAGCGTGCATCCGCGCTGCGGCTGGGGCTCGGGCACGCCGTCCCGGACCGCGGCGACCGAGCGGGTCCTCGCCTACGCGCTCGCCCACGAGGGCGTCGTCGCCCTCACCTGCGCCGAACTCGCCGAATGGGTCCGCGCCAATCCCGACCAGTTCGAGGAGGTGCGGATATGAGCGCTCCCGGTTCGCCCTCGTCCAATTCCCTCTCGTCCCCTTCCCCCGCGCCCTTCGTCGTCACCGTCAATCTCGACGTGGAGACCATCGACGCGGCCAACGCCGGCGCCGCCGGCATCTTCGGGCGCTATTCCTACGGGCGCTACGGCGCGCGCGAAGGCGTCCGCCGCCTGCTCGAGGTCTTCGACCGCCACGCCGTGACGACGACGGTCTTCGTCAGCGCCGACGACGCGCGCCGCCACGGCCCCCTGCTCGAGGCGATCCTGCGCGAGGGCCACGAGATCGGCCTCCAGGCCTCCCCGGTCTCGGCGCAGGCGCCGCGCGGCCCGGCGGCGCTCGACGCGCTCGCCGGCGACGCCGACGCGCTCGCAGCCGTGACCGGCCAGCGGCCGCGCGGCTTTCGCGCGACGAACGGACTGCTGACGCGAGAAACGCTGGTCGCCCTGGCCGAGCTCGGCTTCGTCTACGATTCGAGCTTCCAGGACGACGACGCGCCCTATCTCTTCGACGCCGGCGGCGGACGCCGCCTCGTCGAACTGCCCGTGTTCGACTATCTCACCGACGCGACCTTCTACGCCGGCCGGCACACGCCCGACCGCGCCGAGCGGGCCTTCGGCGAGGAGGCGCAGGCCCAGGCGCAGGCCGGAGGCTACATCCATCTGACGCTTCACACCCGCGGCGACACCGGTTCGGCGCGCGCCGTGCGCGCCGCGGTCGTCGACCGCCTCCTCGCCAGCGCCGCCGCCGATCCCGGCATGGCGCTCACGACGATCGAAAATCTCTGCGCGAGCGTCCTCTCGAACGCCAGCCCCGAGCCGATCCCGGACTGGTGAGGCGTGGAGGCCCACTCATGCCCCCTCAGTACGCGATGCTCGACTTTCAAGCGAATGCGGCTCGATCTGGGCGTCGGAAGGCCAGAATAGTTCCGTCTCGACCCGACATCTTCGGAGAAGCCTAAGTCACGCCCGCTCGCAAGTCGCGATAACTGGTCACGCACCCAATTCGGACCAGTAAGGGTGTTTACAACAAGTTTAATTGCGCTTAGAACCTAAATAACTCCGCATCTGCCGTAGGGCAATGGCAGAATATCGGAAAACCATAATAAATGGGAGGAACCCGATAAGTCGCAAATTGCGAAATCTTTTGGCTGTTGGAGCGATTTTTGCTTTCACAAGCCAAGCTATAGCCGAGCCGCCGGCTTATTATCCCACCGACTACTCGACCACGATCGAGGGATCGAAGTCGGAAGCTGGACTTCTCATCTACTCGAATATCTCCGTCACGGCGTGGGATCCGATCATCAAGGCGTTCAACGCCGAGTATCCCTGGATTACCGTCCAGACTACCCGCTGATATCCTTCTCGCAGCGGCCCCGCAGAACTGGATGGATTTCCTCGCGAGGGACTACGCGCAGAGCCGGATGATCGGCGAAAGCCGGAAATACGTGACCGTCGGCGGCAAGGGTCAGACGCTCGCCAGACGCAAGATCGGCCTTGGCGGAATCGCGATCTCCATCGTCCTGGGGGTCTACGCGATCATCACGCTGGTGATCCCGACGATCTTTCTCGTGCTCCGCTCCTTCACCGGCATTCTGACGCCGCTTCTGCCGATCCGGCAGGTGCTGACGCTCGAGAATTACGGCGCCATCCTGGGCTATGAGCAGTACATCCGCAGTATCTACAACTCTCTCCTGATTTCGACGATCGGCGGCGTCGTCGCCGTCGCCATCACGTTTCTCGCGGCCCTCTTCGCCTATCGGTCCACGCCGGGCGTGCGCAGGGCGATCGAGCAGATCGCGACCATGCCGAGAGCGATCCCCGGTCTGATCGTTGGCCTGGGCTTCTTTTACGGAATGATCCTTTTCCCCGGCGGGGAGTATCTGCGCAACACCCTGATCATCCTGTTCCTCGCCTTCTTCATCCGCAATTTCCCGACGGGTTTCGGCGCGACCGCGCCGAGCTTTCTCCAGATCGGCGAGGAGCTCGATCGCGCCGCCAGGGCCTCGGGCGCCAGCCGCTGGGTCGCGATCAAGGACATTACGTTGCCGTTGACGAAGGGGGCGCTGTTCGCCGCGTTCGTCCTCTACTTCGTCTACTTCATCAAGGAATATTCGTCCGCCGCCTTCCTCTTCGGGCCGGGAACCGAAGTCATCGGCACGACGATGCTGCAACTGAACTTCTCTGGCTTCCTCGGCTACCTCGCTGCTCTCGCCTGCATCGAGCTTGTTATTCTCATCCCGCTAGCAGTCTTCATTTACGGGCGCAGGTAATATGACAGCGATGATCGAACTCGTGGATATCAGCAAGCGCTACGGGCCCGTCGAGGTGCTGTCGTCCGTGTCGCTGTCGCTGGAGGAAGGCTCCTTCACGGCGCTGCTGGGAGCCAGCGGCTGCGGCAAGACCACGATGCTGAACATGATCGCGGGGCTCGACCAGCCGAGCTCCGGCGAGATCGGCATCGAGCAGAAATCCGTCTTTTCGGTCAGGGCGGGAACCGACGTTCCGACGCATCGCCGCAACGTCGGCTACGTCTTCCAGTCCTACGCGCTCTGGCCGCACATGACGGTCATCGAGAACGTCACCTATCCTTTGCGCGTCCGACACATGGGCAAGAGCGAGCGGGAGGCCAAGGGCCGCGAGATGCTCGAGCGTCTCGAACTCGCCGCCCTCGCCGCGCGCTATCCGTTCGAGCTTTCCGGCGGCCAGCAACAGCGCGTGGCGATCGGCCGGGCGCTGATCCACCGACCGAAGGTGCTGCTGCTCGACGAGCCGCTGTCCAACCTCGATGTCCAGCTGCGCCAGCGCGCGCGAGCGTGGATCGCGAAGATCCACAAGGATTTCAATCTGACCACCATCCTCGTGACCCACGATCACGAGGAGGCCCTGTCCCTGAGCGATCGCGTCGTCCTGTTGCGGGCCGGTCAGGTCGAGCAGGACGGGTCGGCGCGCGACATCTACGAGCGCCCGGCCACGGTTTACGCCGCCGACTTCATCGGCGGCGTCAATCGCTTCGCCGGGCGGATCAAGGCGGGCCCGGCGAGCCCTGGGGCGCCGCTCGTCGTGGAGTTCGACAACGGCGTATCCGTGCCGGTCGCCAATCAGGATTCATTCGCCCCCGGAGACCGCGTTTCGGTCCTCGTCCGAGCCAACCGCGTGAAGTTGTCCAACGGACGGCCCGAGCCGTCCGACGACAGGGAAATCGTGCTGCCGTTCAGCCCGATTTCCGCGCTCTACCGTGGCGAGGATACGGAAGTCTTCGGCAACACGCCGCTCGGCGAGGCAAAGGTCGTGACCCACGAGACGCTCGCCCGCGGCGAGACGTTCATCAGCTTCGCCGCCCGGGACTGCCGGTGCCTTCCAGATCAGTCCACCACCGAACTCGCCGAGAAATAATCATGTCCGATATGCTGACCCACTGGGCGACCTTCGACGATTGCCGTCGCCTCGCCCAGATCGATCCCAAGATCCATCCCGACTTCCGGGAGGTCATGGAGATCGGCGCCGAGCAGGCCCGCCTTGGCACGTTGACGCGAGGCGGGTCGGTCTGGATGGAGCCGACGTTGCGCAACGCGCGCGACAGCTGGGATCAGCCCGAGGCGAGGGAGCGCAACCAGCGCAACGTCGCCTTCGTTCTCGGCGGATTGATCCACCAGGCCTGCGACCGCGTCATGAAGCCGATCCTGACGGACGCCGGGGGATCGGACTGGAGCGAGATCATGGCGGCGATGCAGGGTCCGCGCGCCGTTCAGGAAGCTCGCAAGGACGACATCGCACGCACGCAGGAGGCGTCCGCCTATTTCGACGCCGAAGTGTTCCGGCAGGTCTATCTGGAGGGACGCGAAAAGCCGTTCTCGCGCTATTTCATGGCCGACGCGTCGCCGGACGACGAGGCTTTCGAGCAGGTCATCCAGGCCATGTTTCAGCGCACGATCCTGTCCTCTCACACGCTCAAGCCCGATTCCGAGCACATGGAGCAGTGGCTCGACAATCTCTTCGAGAAGGTCCAACACCTGCCGGTGAAAGTCAGCCGCTGGCTCCACGTCTATAATCACGGCGACCCGCGCAAGGCGGAAGAGCTCGGCATTAAGACGCGCTTCTACCGAGCGGACGACCCGTCGATTCTCGCCGCGCGTCTCCTGCAGGCGGGACGTGAACCCGACGAGGAGCTGAAACGGCGCGTCTTTCAGGACGGCGAGAGCGCGTGCGCCTACGGGGACGTGATTCAGACCGGACTGTATTACCTGCGCTCCGCGTCAGCCTTCTGGAACGGGGAAGTCCAGACGTTCGCGGCGCCGAACTACATCAAGAACCAGGCCGCCTAGCTCGGGGTTTCGCCGCGGGGGCCGTGCTTGCGGGGAGGACGATCGCGCTGCGCGTTCCGGGTCGGCGCCACGCGCAAGCTCGACTTCCTGCGCCGGCTCCGGCCCTTCGCGCACGGCGCGCCCCTCGCACGACACCCTCAACGACATTATGAACGCGCTCCCGGCGCCCGTGTTCGCGGAGTGCTTCGCGGGCTGGGCCGCCGATCTCGCCGAGCATGATCCCGACATCGTCGCCATCGACGGCAAGACCTCGCGCCGCGACGCCCGCCGCTGGCCGTCCCCTCGATGCGGAAAGGCCCCGGCCCCGAGGGTCGGGGCCGGGCGGCGCGCGGAAAGCCGCGTCGCCTCAGTCGGGAAGTCTGACCAGCTGCTTGCCGAAGTTCTTGCCTTCCATCAGCCGCATGAAGGCCTCCGGCATGCGCTCGATCCCGTCGAGCACGTCTTCGCGGGTCCTGAGCCTGCCGTCGGCGGCGAGAGCCGCGAGACGGTTCAGCGCCTCGTCGCGGCGGTGATACCAGTCGAAGACGAGAAAGCCGTGGATGCTGGCGCGGGTTACGATGAGTTGGCCGAGGAAGCGTTCTCCCATGTCCGGCTTGCCCGCCTGGCCTGCCAGCGCGATGCGGCCGCACTGCACGACGCGGGCGCCGTTCGCGAGGCTCTTCATCACCGCGTCGTGGATCGGGCCGGCGGTGTTGTCGAAGAAGACGTCGACCCCGCGCGGACAGGAATCCGCCACCGCCTTCGCGAGATCGCCGGCGTCGCGGTAGTTGATGGTCGCGTCGAAGCCGATCTCCCGGCACCAGGCGAGCTTGTCGTCCCGTCCGGCGACGCCGACGACGCGGCAGCCGGCGGCCTTGGCGAGCTGGCCGACGAGTTGTCCGACGGCCCCCGACGCCGCCGAGACGACCACGTTGTCGCCGGGGCGCGGGCGGGCGACGTCGAGGAGCCCGAAATAGGCCGTCATGCCCGGCATTCCGAGCCAGGACAGCGCGCTCTGGATCGGCGCGAGCGCCGGATCGATCCGGTGGACGCCGCCCTGCGCGGGCGTGAGCAGCGCCCATTCCTGCCAGCCCACCGCCATCGACTCGACGATGTCGCCGGGCTTCCAGTCCGGATGCCTCGAGGCGACGACCTCGCCGACGCCTCCGCCCTGCATGAGCGCTCCGATCTCGACGCCCTTCACATAGCCCTTCGCAGGGCTGATGCGGCCGCGCATGTAGGGGTCGACGGAGAGCCACTTCACGCGCGCGAGGATCTGTCCCGGTCCGGGCTCCGCGACGGGCTCCTCGCTCATGCTCCAGGTGTTCACGGAGGGCATCCCCTCCGGATGCTCCCTCAGAAGCCAGCGGCGATTGACGCCCTCGGTCATGTGCGTTCCTCCTCTGTCGCTCTTGTCGGCGGATCTCAGGGAAGCACCTCCGCCGTCTCGCCTCAAGGCGCATGGAGCCGATCGGCCCTCGGGCGCTTTCCCGGGTCGGGCCGTCACGTCGACGCAGAGATCAGGGAATGGCGCGTCACGCCGGCGGGCGTACATTCCCGTGCGGCTCGATCGGCGGCTCGTCGGCGCCCTGTCTGATGCGAATACCCCCGTCGGCGAATTGACGAACTCCGCCGTCGAGAAGCGCGTCTCTTGCCGGCCAGGTTAAATCCACGCTGGAAAATCTTTCCGCCTGAGGTCAGAAATGAAACCGAGGACTCTCCCTCGGGTCGGAGGAACTTAGGATCTCAGGCCATGCGATGCGGGTGACGATCATTCGGGGAGGGGCGCGTGACAGTATTATCGATACGTTCGCAGGACTTCGAGGTCTCCCGGCGCGTCGAGGAATTTCAGAATGTGGTGTCGGCGATAACCAAAGTCGATTTCATTCCTGACGATCCCAATTCCTTCCAGTCCGAAACGACGATCGGCGTTCTGCAAAACCTGATCGTCGGATATGGGCGTCACTCCGCGTCGACGGCGATCCGTACGCCGACGCACGCCGCTGACACCGACGAGCGCGTGATGTTCCACATACCGCTTTCCGGAAGCTGTGCAATCGAGCAGCGAGGCGGCGAGCGCACCGAACTCACGTCGGGACTCGTCTATGCCGATCCGGGCGATGTCCCCGGCGTCGTCAGATTTCATGGCGAACCCACCGAGGGGTTCTACGTGTCCGTTCCGCGCGTCCATCTCTCCGCCGCGACACGCGGACTGAACGTCATGCTGCGTGGCGCGACGCCTCTCACGCCGCAATGGCGCTTGTTCTTCAACTATGCGCGCAGCCTGCATCAGGAGCTGGCGCAGCTCGCGCCCGTTGAAGCCGACGGGGTGTGGACGGTGGCGATCGGCGGCGCTGCGCTCGAAGGCTGCCCGGCGATGCTCGCCGACCAGATCCGCGCCGCCGGCATGCAGGGCCGTTCCGCCACGCGCGACATCACCTTCGCCGACCCGTTCCACCCCGCCCCGCTGATGGAGGATTCCGCCATGCGCGTGGACTGGGAGAAGACCGGCCCCGGCGGCTGGCGGGCGAGGCTCATCCAGCAGTCGATGGGTGACATGGGGAGCGTCGAGGCGCGCTACGAACTGACCGTCGTTTCCGAGACCGAACTCCGAGAGGTCAGCCATTTCTCGCTGCAGCTTCCGGCCGAACTCATGGCCGTCATGGGCGGCGGCGACGGCAAATGCGCCTCGCGCACCCATGCGACGTGGAGCTGGCTTCGATAGCGCAAACCAGCGGCATCTGTCCGAGGCGGCGTTCGTGATCGTCGCCGCACTGGCTCGTCAACCTTCCGCGTTGGCGAAATCGGTTCGCAGATCGGCAAATTTCCACCACATCCTCGCCGTATCCGTGACTATCTGAGCCGTCGGTCCCGGCGCGGCGCGACATGCCGTTCATGCGGAAGGGTTTTCTGGTGAAAATGAGGTATCTGCTGGCGGCGTCGCTCGCCATTGCGGTCCTGTTGACGCTGCGATGGGAATGGCGGGATCGCGTTCCTTTCGAGGACGCAGTCATGCGAGCCGCGCTCGAGGAGGAGACGAGCGTCGATGATTCGCGCTGCCCGCTCAGCAGAAGGGCAGTG
The DNA here is from genome assembly GCA_022241475.1 of Microvirga sp. The sequence continues at coordinate 68,216 of JAKOMT010000012.1, forward strand.
GAGCTGGCTCCGCCGTGGGTGCTCGCAGCGTGCGTGACGGGCGGTCTCGGCTGGACGGAGGCGGCGGCGAAATACGGGGACGACGCGGCAAGAGTGTTCCTCGTATACGGCGAGGACGCAGACTTCGTCGACGTTTTCGACCGTTTCGGTCATCCGGTCGTGCCCGTTATCGCCTATTTCGTGACGAACGGATCGTCGCAATATCGGCTTCAGGAAACGATCGGACAGGGCTTGTCGCGCTTGTGGAGCGACCAGCAGTTCGGGTTTGGACTCGCCGAGATCTCCCCCGAGCAATACGGACTTCTCGCCATCCACGAACTCAAGGATCGCGGCCACGAGATGTTGTCGGAATTCGAGATCGTCGGCGGAACGGCGGTCCGCAAGCAATTCACGCGCACCTTGTTCGGCGCGAAGAGCCTGGTGCTTGGCGGCGTTTCCGATCTGGAAAGGGTGATCGCCCGTGGCGAACGCCTGCCCAACTGGAGCGAGATCGGCTGGGCCGCTTTCGACGCCGCGGTCGTGGTTGGCGGCGTCGGCGCCGCAGCGAAGGCCTTACGCGTTGCGAAGACGCCGGCGGCGTCGGCGGCTCGAGGAACAGCCCGGATGGCGACTTTGCGAGCGTCAGGCAGAGGCGCGTTGCAGTCTCTTTCCGCCGTGGGCGCCGCAGCCGGCGTGGCCTCTGTCGTCGCGCTTCCGTATGTCGCGATCTCGCGACCTCACCTCCTTCCGAACGCCGCCGGGTGGATCGCCGAGCAAATCGGCCTCCCGGCGTGGCTGGGAGCGTTTACGGCCTATCTGGCGGCCTGTCTCGTCATCGCCTTGTTGTCGAGAATCTTCCTCGGGCCGCTCATCTGGACGTTGCTGATCCTGAGCAAATTCGTTGGACGCTCCGCGCGCTCAGACGGTATCCGATCGCCTGCGGTCTAGCCTCAGCGCCCGCCAACTCCTCCCGCTTCAACGCCGCGATGGAGGGGCCGGGCTATCGGCGCGCTGCAACGATATCGACCTAAGGCCATGATCCCTTCCGGCCTGAGGTCGTGGCCCGGAATCTGGGTTTGGCTGAAAGACGGCCCGCGCCAGTTCACTGCGAGCCCTGCGGATGGAGTATTGTCGAGCGCGGAGCGCGATGATCAGCATGGCGCGCCCGATGAACAACCGCTTTGCTTTTTCGGGGCGCCCTCGCGCGCATTCTGGGGCTGTTGGCGGCGGCCGGGCGCGTGGCGCGCGGGCCCTGAACGACAAAACCCCGCCTGTTGGGGCGGGGTTTTGTGCTGTTTTTGGTTGCGGGGGCCGGATTTGAACCGACGACCTTCAGGTTATGAGCCTGACGAGCTACCGGGCTGCTCCACCCCGCGGAGGGTTTGTGATTGCGTGAGGATGATGGCTTGGCTTGTGCATTGTGCTTGTCTTTTGCGGGCCCGGCGACGACCTACTCTCCCGTGTCTTGAGACACAGTACCATCGGCGCTGAGGAGTTTAACGGCCGAGTTCGAGATGGGATCGGGTTTTATGCTCCTCGCTCGAGCCACCGGGCCGGCGAAAGACAAGCGCGAAGCGCTTGATTTGTTTTTTG
>JAKOMT010000024.1 GCA_022241475.1 Microvirga sp.
ATCTGCATGTCGGTCTCAAGGGCACGATGAATGCGCTGTTCCTGAAGGATCTGGCCGACAAGACCCGCCGCGGGCAGCGCGGCCGCGTCGAGGCGGGCAAATCGGGTGGTGGCAATGCCTATGGCTACGATGTGGTCAAGAAACTCGATGCGAACGGCGAGCCGATCCGCGGCGATCGCACCATCAACGAGTTCCAGGCCGAGGTGGTCCGCCGCATCTTGCGCGACTACGCCGCCGGCAAGTCGGCCAAGACCATCGCCTTCGCCCTGAACAAGGAAGGCATTCCCGCTCCGTCAGGCGGCGATTGGGGGTTCAGCACGATCAACGGCAACCCGAAACGGGGCAATGGCATCCTCAACAATGAGATGTATATCGGCAAGATCGTCTGGAACCGGCAGCGCTTCGTCAAGGATCCGAACACCGGCAAGCGGCAGGCCCGCCCCAACCCGGAAGAGGAATGGGTCATCCAGGAAACGCCGGAGCTGCGCATCCTCGATGACGATCTCTGGAACGCCGTGAAGGCGCGGCAKGAGAAGAACAAGATCGCCCGGAAGGAAAACGGCGAGGCCGATCTCTCCCGGATCAATACCCGCCGCCGCCCCAAATACCTCTTCTCGGGATTGACCAAATGTTCCTGCTGTGGTGGCGGCTATTCCGCGATCTCGGCGACGCTGATCGGATGTGCGACGGCGCGCAACAAGGGGACCTGCGACAACCGGGTCAACWTCCGCCGCGACGAGTTGGAAGCGCGTGTGCTGAACGCACTGCGTACCAAACTCGTCGATCCGGAGCTCTTCACCCATTTCTGCGAGGTCTTCACGCAGGAGATGAACCGGCTGCGCATGGAGGGCCGCGCCGAGATCGCGTCGGCCGAGGCGGAGATTGCGAAGATCGATCGGGAACTCGAGACCCTCCTCAATTTGATACTGAAGGGTGGGGCCGCTGACGCGCTCAACGCGAAGATGGTGGCGATTGAGAAACGCAAGAAGGAACTTGAACTGTTCCTGGCCGAAGCCGACGAGCCGCCACCCCTGCTGCACCCGAGCATGGCACTGCAATACCGCAAGCGGGTCCAACAGCTTTACGACGCCCTGCAGGACGAAGACGAGGGGAAGCGGATCGAGGCCGCCGACACGCTGCGCTCGCTCGTGGATCAGATCGAGCTGACGCCGGTCGACGGCAAGGTGGAGATCGCCGTTCAGGGCGATCTCGCTGGAATCCTTACGATTTCCACGCAAAGCAAAAACCCCGCAGCGGGGGCTACGGGGTCGCAAGTAAAGATGGTTGCGGGGGTAGGATTTGAACCTACGACCTTCAGGTTATGAGCCTGACGAGCTACCGGGCTGCTCCACCCCGCGTCACCGATGCAAGCGCGTCTCGCGCTGCGGTGATGCGGATATAAGCGACAGTTCGATGAATGAAAAGGCCAAATCGCCCAAAGCGGGACAAAAAACTCATCGCACCGCGAAGAGCCCTCCCCCGCAGCCCCCTGGCAGCCCGTGCCAGTTCCACACCGGAATTAAGACATGGAGAAGCCGCCGGCACAAGCCAGCGGCGCCGAAGGCTGCCACCGGCCTTAGTTGCGCAGTTCGCGCCGCAGCACCTTGCCGACATTCGTCTTCGGCAATTCGTCGCGAAACTCCACCACCTTGGGCCGCTTGTAGCCCGTCAGATTGTCGCGGCAGAAGGCTTTCACCGATTCCTCGGTAACGGAGGGGTCGCTCTTCACCACGAAGAGCTTCACCGCCTCGCCGGAATTCTCGTCCTCGATTCCGATGGCCGCGGCCTCGACCACGCCCGGCATGCGCGTGACGACGTCCTCGACTTCGTTCGGATAGACGTTAAAGCCCGAGACGTTGATCATGTCCTTCTTGCGGTCGACGATCTTCGTGGCGCCCGTCTCGTCCATCACCCCGATATCGCCGGTCAGGAAGTAGCCATCTGCGGTAAAGGATTTTTTCGTGTCTTCCGGCCGGTTCCAGTAGCCGGCCGTCACCTGCGGACCCTTGATGGCCAGTTCGCCGCGCTCGCCCACCGGCAGCGCGTTGCCTTCATCGTCCACGATCCTGCAATCGGTGGACGGTAACGGATAGCCGATCGTGCCCGTATACTCTTTCGCGGTCACGATATTGCAGCAGGCTACCGGTGCGGTTTCCGATAGACCGTAGCCTTGGCAGATCGTGCAGCCGGTGATCTCCTTCCACAGATCGGCCGTCGCGCCCTGCACCGCCATGCCGCCGCCCACCGATATGCGCAGGGCCGACCAATCCACGCTCTTCGCATCCGGGTGGCGCGCAATGGCGCCGAACAGCGTGTTGACCGCCGGGAAAAGGTGGAAAGGCTGCGCCTTCAATTCCTTGATGACGGCCGGAATGTCGCGCGGATTGATGATCAGGATGTTGCAGCCGCCCTGCCGCATCGACAGCATCATGTTCACCGTGAAGCCGAAGATATGATACAGCGGCAAGGCGCAGATCGTGTTCGTCTGCTGGCCGGCCGGCAGGCCGCGTACCCCCGGCTCGTGCCACAGCTCCGACTGGATGACGTTGGAAACGAGGTTGTGGTGCGACAGGATGCACCCCTTGGACAGGCCC